>BBSB01000022.1:0-79420 GCA_000830455.1 Vibrio sp. JCM 19236 | reverse complement strand
AGCATTGCTGAGGCTCTATATCTTGGGTTCTAGTTGGGATTAGCCAGCTAGTCGTGCTTTTAGCATGTCTTCCAGTTTCTCTTGGTCAACTGCGAACTGACGGATGCCTTCTGCTAGTTTCTCAATCGCCATTGGGTCTTGGTTGTGATCCCATAGGAACTGAGAGTGAGTTAGCGGAGCAGGACGCTCTTTAGTCGCGCCATTGTCTACAAGCTTGGTCTCAACAACACCTTCAGCTTGCTCTAGCTCTTCTAGAAGCTGAGGCTGATGGTTAGACGGTCACAGCCAGCCAGCTCAAGGATTTCGCCGGTGTTACGGAAGCTTGCGCCCATAACTACAGTGTTGTAGCCGTGCTCTTTGTAGTAGTTGTAGATCTTAGTTACAGACAGTACGCCTGGGTCTTCAGCCGCTTCAAACGAACGACCTTCTTTCGCCTTGTACCAGTCCATGATACGACCAACGAAAGGAGAGATCAGGTAAACACCTGCTTCTGCACAAGCTTGAGCCTGAGCGAATGAGAATAGTAGAGTCAGGTTACAGTTGATGCCTTCTTTCTCTAGCTGCTCCGCCGCGCGGATGCCTTGCCAAGTAGAAGCCAGCTTAATAAGAATGCGTTCTTTATTGATGCCTTCCGCTTCGTACATCTTGATGATGTTGCGTGCACGCTCGATGCTGCCTTCAGTGTCGTAAGATAGGCGAGAGTCTACTTCTGTAGATACGCGACCTGGTACCACTTTTAGGATTTCTAGGCCGATTTTCACTGCTAGGTAGTCACTTGCAAATGCTACCTGTGCATCGATATTGTCAAACTTCTGTTTTGCTTCTGCTACAACGCTATCAATTAGGGGTTGATAGTGGTCAAGGCCTGCAGCTTTAAGAACTAGAGAAGGGTTAGTTGTTGCATCTTCTGGACGATATTTTGCAATCGCCTCGATGTCACCTGTATCGGCAACAACAACAGTTTGAGAGCGAAGTTGTTGTAGTTTATTGCTCATTCTTGTTCATCCTAATCAAGATTAAAACAAAGGAGGATATGGCCTCCTTTGCGTCCCAGTGGGGAGGTGTTTGGACTAATCTAAGCTAATCCAGAGCGTTTGTGAATGGTTTTTATTACAAGAATGTAAGGTGTGACCAGTGCAAACGTTTAGCTGGGAATTATGTGCCACAAACCTTACAGTTTTGTTGCTTTGGAAGGTTAAACTCTCGCCACTTTAGGTTCAGTGCATCCAGTATCAGAAGCTTGCCACTGGAGCGCTCGCCCAGCTTAGTCAGCACACGAATCGCTTCCAACGCCTGCATACTGCCAATCACACCGACCACAGGAGATAGAATTCCTGCTTCCACGCAGCTCAGATTGGCGTCACCAAATAAAGAGCTTAGACATTGATAGCAAGGTTCATCTTCGCCATAGGTAAAGCTAATTACCTGACCCTCAAGGCGAATCGCAGCACCGGAAACGAGCGGTGTCTTGTGGGTAAAACAGAGACGGTTTATCTGATTGCGGGTATCTAGGTTATCGGTGGCATCAATAACGAGAGTGTGCTCTTGGATAAGCGCCTCTAGCTGGGCATCGTTCAGCTTTTCATGGATTGCTTGGATGTCACACAGACTATTGATGGCTGTAAGGCTCTCTTTAGCAGAGTCTACCTTACGACGACCCACATCTTTTTCAGTATGCAGGATCTGACGCTGCAGGTTAGACAGCTCGATATCATCAAAGTCGACAATGGTGAGTTTGCCAATACCTGCTGAAACTAGGTATGGCTGGTGGCACAACCTAGGCCACCGGCACCAATAAGCAAAACTGAACTCTGCTTCAGGGTTTCTTGTCCTTCGAAATCAAACGAACGCAAGATGATCTGACGATTATAACGAAGCAGTTCTTCGTCGCTTAATATATCCATTAGTACATCACTGAGCTAAATGGTTGAATTTGAACAGTTTCACCAATCTCTACATGTCCACGCTCACGCTCGAGGATGGCAAAACAGTTAGCTAGGCTCATCGAGCGGAATGCACCTGAACTCTGATTACCTGTGCTTTCTACCTCAAGTTGACCGTCTTGATTC
Organism: Vibrio sp. JCM 19236; assembly: GCA_000830455.1. Lineage (GTDB taxonomy): Bacteria > Pseudomonadota > Gammaproteobacteria > Enterobacterales > Vibrionaceae > Vibrio. The sequence continues at coordinate 77,351 of BBSB01000022.1, read as the reverse complement.
ACTGAGAAGATAGCACGCTGATAATCGGCGCGACCTGGACGCTTCTTGAATGCAGATTTAGAGATAGCAGAGATGCTTGGTGCTTCTTTCCACTGGCTCTCACCGCTCAGTTTTGCAATCAAAGGCTGAACTAAAACATAAGAAGTCACAAAGGCTGATACTGGGTTACCTGGAAGGCCGCAGAATAGCGCGTCACCCAGTGAACCGAATGCGAATGGCTTGCCTGGTTTAATTGCTAGTTTCCAGAAGCTGATTTCACCCTGCTGCTCAAGGATATCCTTGGTGTAGTCAGCTTCACCAACGCTTACGCCGCCAGAGGTGACCACCACATCAGCAACGGATTTGGCTTTTTCAAACGCTTGATGAAGAAGCTCTTCGTTGTCAGGATGATACCCAGGTCAATCACTTCACAACCGAACTTGTCGAACAGTGGGCGCATACCGTAGCGGTTGCTGTCGTAGATCTCACCGGCTTGTAGCTCAGTACCAACCGGTTTTAGTTCATCACCCGTTGAAAATACAGCCACGATTGGCTTACGAAATACGTCTACCGTAGCAACGCCTAAAGAGGCCAGCATAGGAAGATCACGTGCTGAAAGGCGTGTGCCTTTTCAAGCGCTAGTTGGCCGGTCTTGATGTCGTCACCGGTAGGGCGGATATGTTGCTGAGGCTTCACCGAGCCTAGATCAACATTGAAAGTAATGCTCTCACCATCCGCGGTTACATCTTCTTGCATAATCACGGCGTCACACCCTTCAGGGATTTGAGCGCCAGTCATGATGCGCACGCAGCTATCTTGAGGCCATTCGTTATTAAATGGTGCGCCGGCGAATGACTTACCTGCAAGCGGCATGGTCAGTGAGCGATTTAGGTCGGCAATACGAACCGCATAGCCGTCCATTGCTGAGTTATCAAAAGGCGGGACATTAAGGGGAGAGCTGACATCGTGTACCAATATTCGGCCAATTGCATCCTCTATTGCCAGAGTTTCGGTCTCGGTAACAACAGGGGTATTTTTTAGAATGATTGGCATTGCCTCTTCAATTGGCATCAACCAGGAGTGTCACAACAGCCCATGATTTATCCTTTGTTTCACATGTATTAAAAATGAAACTTTAGCATGATGTCGCCAGCCACAATACCGCTTACGGTAAATAGAAGATGTAATTTATGCAAAATACGAGTATCCTCTCACGCCATTGCGGAATTATTGGCCGTATTGAGCAAAGAGTTGTACAGGAGACGCTAAACGATGTCAGGTTTGAGTGAATCGGCTTTGTTGGTAAAACAAGCACTTGAGGCCCGTGGCCTTGAAACCCCTATGGTGCAAAACGATCTAAGTTCAGAGGAGAAGAAAGAGCGCATTGAATATCATATGCGTGAGATTCTTGGTCTACTTCAACTGGATCTCACCGACGACTCTCTGCAAGAGACTCCGCACCGCATCGCTAAGATGTATGTAGATGAGATCTTCTCTGGTCTTGATTACACTCGCTTCCCTAAGATCACTGTTATCGAAAACAAGATGGACGTGAGCGAGATGGTTCGAGTGAAAGACATCACTTTAACTAGCACTTGTGAGCATCACCTAGTGACGATTGATGGTCGCGCAGCGGTAGCTTATATTCCTCGTGGTAAGATCATCGGCCTTTCTAAGATTAACCGTATTGTTCGCTTCTTCGCTCAGCGCCCTCAAGTTCAAGAGCGCATGACTCAGCAAATCTTAGTTGCGCTGCAAGCACTACTAGGTAGCGATGATGTAGCGGTCACTATCGATGCGACTCACTACTGTGTGAAATCTCGCGGTGTGATGGATGCAACCAGTGAAACGACTACTACAGCACTAGGCGGTATCTTCAAATCCAATGCCGCAACTCGCCATGAGTTCCTGCACGGCCTGCGCTAATAAATAGCAAATTAACGAATGAAAAAACGGAGCACTTAGTGCTCCGTTTTTGTTTTGAATCGTTCTGGCCAGTACATGACTAAATAGCCAGCGGATACCCAGACAACCAGCAATGTGGCTATGGTGAGTTCAAACATGCCGAAGTTATGTAGCCAATACCAGTTTGGGTGAGAGTCTTTAAACCAAGTGGTCAGGCGCGACATAGCGATAGCACTGATCACTGATGGGAAGGTTACTGCTGCAATAGAGGGCTGAAAGTTCAGTCTAAGCAGATTGAAGTAACACAGGAACACCAGTACCGTCATGGTGATAGCGATACCCGCAAGCGCTCCCGCAAGAATAGGGTCAGGCTCAGGGAAGTTCACCAGATAGGCTGCTAAGGTCAAGTTGATAGGTGCCGCCATAATAGCGAGCGTAGGGCGCGCACGCCTTGGCAGTTTGCCTAAAAACACTAATCGATACAGCACAACTGGAAGCATCACAAAATAGATAGCGATGCATAGGTTAGCCATGTTCTGTGAGAAGGTGATATGCCCCAGACCTGAGCCTGCAAGGTACTGCTGATTACCCCAACGGGATATAAGAACCAGCTAGGTACGATATTCGCCATTTTAAAGTCAGCAAACTGAAAGCCGAAAAACAGAACCATCATTAGTAGATGGAGGCTTAATGAGGCGAGCCAAAGATAATGCGCAGGCTCTGGAAAAACAGTGGCCACATAATCGCACAAAACCAAGAGTGCCATGCTCATTGGGCCATAAGGCTACCGTTTAGCGGGTGGCGAATATCAGTCAGAAATATCTTCGGATTAAGGAAATATTTGAGAAGTACAGGGATCAACAAGAGTGCGCCAATGACGACCAGATATGGACGTATGGCACCACCAACAGTAGGAATATAGAGAGACCATGCTTGACCTAAACCAATAATACCCAGCGCTAGCGCCGCCTGTGAGGGTGGAATATGCTGGAAGCGATTGAATCTACGAAGCACTTATGGGGTCTCTTTTTTTAATTGTTGTAGTTAATCCGTTGCATATTAAACCTGAATTGTCTGATTTATTCCATGATCAAAACGGTAATTAAAATTTCATTAATTGGTAATTCTTGCAGTTTCACAATTTTGAGCCATGCTTTAGGTGTAAGGTTACTCAGAGGCACACATTATGTCCCTCGTTTAATCTTCACGACAATAAGGTTATTGTTCCAGGGCTGAAGAGCTTCAAATACTTCAACACTCGTTAATATATCTCCGGGTTGAAATGACCGCGAGATTCGCAGACTCACGATTGAGTAACGAGACGTTAAGAAGGCGCAATTCGTTGCGCCTTTGTGTTTTCTAGAGCAAAGCTCTTCCCTGAACTCATCTCCGTGGCCACCATTTAATTGTATGATTTATTAATTGGCTGATACACTTCATACCAATGCGCATTTACTAGCCAAAAATGGTATCTTAGATTGCGAAAATAGATGCATAATAACCTGTTCAAATTTTAATCATTGTCAGTATAATCGCGCCTCAGTTTCTAGCACGTAATAAAGGTGAGATTAATGAAAGTAGTTGAGTACGCGATAATGTCAGCATTGATAGTTGTAGCTATGTTCTTTATGTTTTCTTCGCTTATGGCGCACTCACAGGATATTTGGTCATCGGTACTGAATATTCGTTAATCTAGATGATCGACAGACTCTAAAGCCCGGTAATTGTTACCGGGCTTTTTTCTTTTTACGGTACTTTTTGTAGACTCGAGTCCTTACTCTCAAATCAAGAAGTATCCTTGTGACTCGTAAAGTACCTACCAACATTATCACTGGTTTTCTCGGAACTGGAAAAACCACCACTATTCTCAATCTATTGAAGAACAAACCAGCCGACGAAAACTGGGCGGTGCTCGTGAATGAGTTTGGTGAGATAGGTATCGACGGGGCTATGATGTCTGATAGCGGTGCTCTTATCAAAGAAGTACCCGGCGGTTGCATTTGTTGTACAGCAGGTGTTCCTACTAGCGTAGCGATTACTGCACTATTACGTGAGAATCCAGATAGGCTAATCATAGAGCCAACTGGATTAGGGCATCCCAAGCAAATCATGGCTACTCTGTCATCTGCTCAATTCAGTCCATACATCGAAATACGCACAACCCTGACACTGAGCGATGCTAGATATTACGAAGACGAGAAATACACTACTAACTCCAATTTTAAGCAACAATTGGAAGTAGCGGATATCATCGTAGCCAATAAGCATGAACTGGCATCGACAGCTCAAATCAAAGATATGTATGACTGGCTTGAAGCACAGGACATCAATACTACTATTGTTACCGCTACACGTGGTGATATTGAACTCTCACTTTTGGATATGCACATTAAACAAAATGAGAATGATGATATTGAAGAGCATCACCATCATCATGCTTCGCTAGAGCCGCAGTTCCAACTGCCACCTGACCAAAGCCACATTCGAAAAGAAAACAAAGGACAGGGCTATTTCTCATGTGGGTGGCTATTCGGTGCGGAACTGGTGTTTAACTTTGATAATCTATTCTCAATGTTAAACGAGCTTACTGCTGACCGTATAAAAGCGGTTATGAACACCGAGAAAGGGTGCTATGCGTTCAATAAGGCTGATGGTGTGTTGTCTGTCAACGAACTTACATTAGATGGGTTTGAATCCAGAATAGAGGTAATCGACACACAGCCTATGCCTTGGGATCAGCTTGAAGAGATCTTGCTGAAAATATCGAACACCAAGTAAGAGTGATCTAGTCACTCTTTACTAGGAGCTTGTCTAACAATCTGGCCGAGAGAACGCGACGTAAGAAGCCGAAGATATAGGTTGGCTTGGTAACGTAATAGCGGGCTTTCGGCTTGTTGCTTTCTAGGATCTCAATAACTCTGTCTGTCACCGCCTCTGGCGGTAGGGTAAAGCCATTGGTAGGTGATTCTTTTGATAAGCGCTCAATGGTGTTCTGATAGTTAGCTCTGTGTCTGGAGTTATCGGCATCTATCGTACTTTGGAATGCTTTGAGCGCATTCTCGCGGAATTTACTCACAATTGGACCGGGTTCAATCAAGCTAACAGATAGGTTGGTGTCCATTAACTCAAGGCGTAGGGTGTCAGTGTACCCCTCAAGGGCAAACTTACTTGAGTTATAAGCGCCGCGATATTTCATTGCCACTAATCCAAGCACTGAGCTGTTCTGGATAATCTTGCCATGGCCTTGTTCGAGCATTACTGGAATCACAGCCTTAGTAAGTTCATGCCAGCCAAAAACATTGGTTTCAAATTGAGCTCGAAGGGCATCAGTAGGTAAGTCTTCTAGGGCACCACATTGGCCATAGGCTGCGTTGTTGAACAGAGCATCGAGTTTGCCACCGGTAAGCTCAAGGGTCTGTTCAAGGGCAGTTTGGATTGATTCGGGATTGGTCACATCTAACTCGACACAGACTATTCCTTCGTCTTGCAGCCTTTCGACATCTTCAGGATTTCGACAGCTAGCGATCACCTGATAACCTGCTTGGTGCAGTTCCTTTGCGCAGTGATAACCTATGCCACTGCTGCAACCTGTGATTAAGATAGATCCCTTCATTGTTTGCTTATTTTTCGTGAGGTTTAGCTACAAGATATCTCAGTAGTGTCAGTATTATCAATAGCTTGTAAACACTCACTAACTCATTCTGTATCTCATTGTCACACTTGAAATCGGACGCATAATTATTGCTCTGATATGCTAGCGCTTCACTTTTAACATTGGACGGTTTGATTTGAAGCCTTCACTAAACTCTGTCTCAACTCTAGCTATCGCCTTTGCAGTGTCGGCGCTATTTGTGCTGTTGTCGGTGCCGCTAGGAGAGATGTTTGGCAGTATTATTGCCATTATTCTTTTGAGCAAGTGGGGGATAAAACCAAGGTTCCTACTCATACGCTGATCTTTGTTCAGCTCGCTCTGGGGCTCAGTGTGGGAGGCTTGATCCCACCGTCATTTTTTGCCACTGGGTTTCCACTGACTATGTTGATAGGGCTAGTAGTGTGTATGAGCCTTCAGGTGCTCTGCGGATACTGGCTACTGCAACGCTTTTCTTGGAGTAAGAGCGATAGTCTATTGGCTTCGATTCCGGGAGCTATGGCGGCGGTTATGGTGCTCAATGAATCACAGAAAACGCCGTCAGCCAAGGTCATCTTCGTACATACCTTTCGATTGATATTCCTTATCTTGCTGTCGGGGCTTTTGGTTTCCCAGCAATCGAGCGGTGGCCTTCTCGACCAACCTCTAGGCTTCAATATAAGTGCTTTTCTACTGGCATTCTTTCTTGCGGGAGGCACAGGAGTTTTGCTCGATAAGCTTGGTATCCCTGCACCCTATATGGTGACGGGTATGCTGGTAGGAATTGGTTTAAATAGCTTTTTTCCAGAATTGGATTTGACTATCTCTCCCATCATCATGATGGTGGCAATCTCGGCACTGGGAGCCGTGATGGGGATGCGATTGAGCAAGATAACCCTGACTGAATTCAGATACTTCACTTTCTCCAGTCTGTGCGTGACCTTACTTAGCCTGACCGTAACCTTCGCGTGCGCTTTTGCCTTTTCATTCTGGCTAGATAAGCCTTTATTGTGCTCTCGTTGTCGTGGATGCCAGGAAGCATTGAGGCAATGACGGTAGCCGCACTTTATCTTGGCTTAGAGCCAGCGCTTATCATGCTCAGCCATGTGATACGCATGATGATACTGCATATGGTACCTGTGGTGGCGTTGGCGGTTAAGCCAAAGCAGCGTGGGTGAGGGTAATTGTGGGATTAACTAACCACTGATAAAGCGGTTAAAAGCCTTGATTATATCTTGTGCACCTTCTTGGATATCTCGGATGGGATCCCCTGTGATAAATAGCCACATTTCTTCGCCAAAAAAGATGCAGGCGATGATGAAAAGACCGATCAGTGGGTAGAGCAAACGACGTAGCATATTTCTTCCTCCATGAAGAAAAGGTGCAACACCGGTTAAATATAGAACAACTGCTCCAAAAATAAAAAACCTCAGCTCTGAAAAGAACTGAGGTTTGGACAATTCGTGGGAGCATTAACCTCAATTGATTAGTGCATATCTGAATTTTGTAATTGATTAACCAGTTTTTGTAGCTTGAGCGAGTTGTAGTTCACAGACGCAGCACTATATCCTTGTCCTTTTTGTGCTGGATATTGGTCTATAGTATCTAAAAAGGCAGTTATTTCTTTTGAAATTGGCACGAATAACCACATATTGTCGATCATCCAGCGAGTATAAAGACCTGACTCTTTTGCTGCTGTTTCGAATGGATCCATACGGAGATTCGTTATTGAAGCCCACGCAGGAACGTCGCGGACAGCCGATTGCATATCTCCATTCATCATTGCAAAAGTAAGTTTCCAATCGTTCCAACGTATCGCATTCAATTCTCCGTTAGCAGAAAAATAAAAAATAGATTCACGGGGGCTATTTGTATCTTTACCTTTGAAATACGGTAGGAAATTGAAGCCATCTAGGTGTACTCTTGTGTGTTTATTATTGATCTCAGCTCCCTTTTTGAGATCTTCAACAATGGTGTGATTGCCCGCTGCTGCAGCCAAAGTAGGTAGCCAATCCTCTTGGGACATGAGAGCATTTTCAGCCGAGCCAGCTTCGATTACCCCAGGCCAACGAACAATCTGAGGTACACGCATACCACCTTCATAGGTTGTGCCTTTTTCTCCGTGAAATGGCGAAGTTCCACCATCTGGCCAGGTAAATTTCTCAGCACCGTTATCCGTAGAGAAGATGACAATAGTATTGTCGGCGATTTTTAGCTCATCCAAGGTGTCAAGTAGCATTCCAACATTGTCGTCAAGCTGACGCATACCGTCAGCATAAACTCCTTGACCTGTAATTCCATCATAGTGGTCGTTCAAACGAGTCCATACATGCATACGTGTTGAGTTATACCAAACGAAAAAAGGTTTATCATCTTTAACAGCTTTCTTCATAAACGTAATAGCTGCTTCGGTAAAATCTTCGTCAATGCTTTCCATTCTTGCACGAGTCAGAGGACCAGTATCTTCGATGCTGCCATCGGCAGTAGATTTTATGACTCCTCTTGGGCCATAATTTTTACGGAATTCTGGGTCTTTAGGATAAAAATAAGTTTCGGGCTCTTCCTCAGCGTTGAGGTGATAAAGATTGCCATAGAATTCATCAAACCATGCTTGGTTGGCAGATGCTTGTCTTGGTCACCAAGATGATTCTTGCCGAATTGAGCAGTTACATAGCCTTGATCTTTCAACACATCACCAATTGTGGGAGCCCAATCCGGAATTCCGTGTGATGAGCCAGGCATACCTATAGTCAACAAGCCGGTACGAAACGGGTGTTCACCGGTTACAAATGCCGCGCGTCCAGCAGTACAAGATTGTTGCGCATACATGTCAGTAAAAATTGCACCATCGTTAGCGATCCTATCGATATTGGGAGTCTGATATCCCATCATGCCCCTGTTGTATGCACTAGTATTGTAGAACCCAAGATCATCAGCCCAGATTGCAAGAATGTTTGGTTGTTCTGCTGCAGCTACGCTTTGTATTGTACAAAGTGTACTGATAGCTAGCGCTGTTTTATTAACTTTGTTCAAAGGAACTCCTTTTGGTTGATTGTCGACTAACCCATTTTAATTCGAGAAATCATTCGGTTAGTTTTATTATTTTTTCTTTTAACCACTTATGACTTTTCTCATAATTCCTACTGCTATGCCATAGTAGGTACACATGGCCTAAATTTAAATCAAACGGAAGAGGTAAATAATTAAAATGATCATGATGGTTGAATTTTTTCAGATTAGATTCCTGAGTAATACACAATAATTCAGTTCCTTTTATTGTGTCTAGCATTTCAAATATACCAGGAGCTATACGTGCAACTTTATATTCAATGCCGGTTAATTTAGTCACTTTTAATTCTAGATCAGACTGTTGCCGTTTATTATGTAAAACATATTTTTCTTTAAAGTACTCAGAGAACGAAGAATTAGATTGTATACGCGGATGGTTTTTGTCATAAACAATTACCAACTTTTCTTTTTTATTTTTATATATCTTAATGCACTGTCTTTGGGAATATCATAAGAAAAGCAAAAATCATATTTATGGTGGCGTAATTCTGATGAAGGGTCATCAGTATTAAATTGCTCTACGTTAACTATAATATTGGGAGATTGCTTATAAACGAAATCAGAAATGGACTTAATTATTGAAGTTGTAACTCCATTAACCATACCAATGTTAAAAGTTTTCTCAGAGGTTCCTAGGTCAAATTTTCTAGCGTTTGGAAACGTTGATCTAAAGTTCAAATAAGACTCTGTTAATCTTGGGGCGATATCACGAGACAGTTGAGTAGGATGATATCCCTTTTCTGTCCTAACAAATAATGGATCGTCGTATATCTCTTGCAAGCGTACTAGCGCTTTACTTACTGCAGGTTGAGAGACGCCAAGTCTTTTTGCTGCGACGCTGATTGATAGCTCTTCCATCAAAACCACGAAGTATGGAATTAAATTAAAATATTTTGTCATTTGGCAATCACCTAAAATGCCCAATTTACACAATGTTATGCGCTATTTTTGCTTGCGAGAGTGGTGTGGTGTTAGCGTGTTAGAGATTATTTTCTTTTGTGATGCAAATTTTGGTTGATTGACTGGTGTAAGCTTGTCGGCTTATAACTTGAGGAATTGTTATGAAATTAAGTAGAGTTTTAATTGCTTCAGCGATGTTGGTCGGTTCATCGTCCACGTTCGCAGCTGACCTCCCATGGACACCAGATCCTATTATGCCTTCATGGAGTGATGCTCCTGAAGCCGGCGACACAGATGCTGCGACAGCAGGAGTCAAATGGATTTCGGAATTGCCAACAATTATGGCTGGCAAGTGGATAACTTTTACTGGAGAAAACGGTGCCCCGCTTAAAAGTGGAAAGTTTTCAATTGAAAGTGATGGGAGCTTTAAGACAGAGCAAGGTGTCGCATTGGAAGTTCATTATTATGATTCGGATACCGCCGAAGTGGGTGAGCTTATTAAAGTGGTAGGCGATTCATCTGCCACGGTTGGGGTGAGTGAGGTGCAGTACACAATAGGCGATGTATCTTTTGAGTCTGAAAAAGGGGCAGATGTGTCGAAAGTAAAAGCCATCATCAAACAGGGACCAAATCCATCTACCGCTCAAATTGTCAGTCCAAATATTGCTAATGATTATAGCGCGTTAGGATTAGATAAAGAATCTGCGGGACAAACCTTTTGGAATATCACTTCTGGTACCTCTGATGTTTTTACGGAAAGAGTGCCTGGGGATAAAATCACAGCGTCGGCTCTAGTAACGGTAGATGTCGAGTTTGCAAAAGGTAAAGGAAAACCGAGTCGTTAAGGATAACTAAACAAGGTTAACCAAACAAGGTTTAGCCTCGGCTGAGCCTTGTTTTGTTTAGATACTCTTATTAATTTCGGAGAATATATGAAAAATTTGTTTAGCTACATGCTGGTATTTTTCTCACTTTGCTCGCTATCAGGGTGTAACACGCAAGAAAGTGACATTGAGTCACCAGCAATTAAGGTAACGCTAGAAGCTAGAGATGTTTATACTAAGGTTGATGCTGAAAAAAGTGATTATATACTTAATGAATAGCGTTCAAAGTAGTGTAGCAAACTCTTATATAGACGACGTTGAGCTAATCACAAATAATCCAAATTGTGAAAATTACCATTCGGATGGCAATGGAACAGCATTTCAAGCCAACGGAGAGTTAGCGCTATGTAGTTTCCAGTATTACGTAAAAAATGAGCGCGATGCCTCGGCAGACGCTTCAGCGTATAGCGTTGTTTTTGCTCCTCGAATCGGCGATTCTAAGTTAGATTATTTTACCCCATTATCCAGAGTGGGATTGTTATCTACTAAAGTAAGCATTTCACTTAAAGATGAACTGGAAGCGGAAATTCCAATAGGTTACAGGTTGGAAGAAAGTTCAGTGAGTGTTTTGGGGCAAGGGAAGGTAGAAATTGCTGCAAACGACACCCTTGAGTTTAGCTCTGATTATGAAGGTATATCGAGAATAGTATATGGCTATACCAATGATGTAGATATGATTATAGGAATGGTAACTATTGCTATATCCGATGGTGTCAACTCATTGCCTGTTGCCGATGATTTTACCTATTCAGATGTTGTTGATGTTTCGGCTAGCGTTACAATTGATGTTCGCGACTATATATCTGATCCAGACAATGACCCACTACAACTTGTGTTTGTTGACACCTGGAATGCAGATGTCTTTTCTACCGAACCTGAAAACATCGGAAACACCAGGTTTACGTTTAAAGCTGACGTTGCAGGTTCACATATAGTAACTTATGCAATATCCGATCACCGAGGCGGATATAGTATAGGGTTAATTGAAGTCAAGGTTATTGACCCTGCTGGTCTTGGGTCTTGGGGGGATATAGATGTAGATAAATTGCATTTCTATCACCCTATGACGCGAGAGGAAGCTGTTAGTGAAGGTGAAGAGTATTTTGGTATCTTCTTAGAGACAGGTAGCTCAGCAACCTGGGCTGTTACTACTTATAATGTAAGCTTGGCAGAACAGTTATGCGGGCCTAAGGGGCATATTCCTAGTACTGATGAGATGGAACAACTTGCTAGCGTTGGTGGTGTTGGTGTCTCACTTTATGATAATTGGCCTGTAGGAAATGCTTACTTAGTAAAAGATGGCAGTTCGTATTCAGCCGCTGACATTTCAGGAACAACCGTTTTGTCAGGAAGCATTCCGCCTTTAGGTGCTTACGTTACTTGTGCGGCTTTAGGGGAGTTTGAAGTTGTTGATTCATTGTCTAGGACAGAAGATATTGTCGCAAATGATGTCGATGTGGCAAAAATAACAGTTTCTGTGCGTATGAATGGGGTTGCAGTTACCGGAGCAAATGTATTTGCTGAGGTTGCATCAGGTGATTCTTCAATTGGTATTGAAGCTTTAAATGATGTTACTGACTCGGAAGGACATGCTGCTTTTGAAATTAAGAGTACTAAAGCTGAGACTGCGCAGATTAGATTAACTTGGGGTGACCAAGAAATTAGACAAAACGTTACATTTATCGGAGATAAAGAGACTGCAGTTATAAGTGATATGCTCGTGATTAAAGATAATGCACCTTCTGTTGGCGGTAGTTTTGATGAAGTCCGAGCGAGTGTACAGGACGCTTATAACAACACAATAGAGGGGCAGTCTGTAGAATTTGATACAAGTAATATAGCCGATACATATTTTGAGAATGTGCAGGTAAAAACCGATAGTAATGGGCACGCAACTAATAAGGTATTTTGGCAAGGACCGGAAGATTACATTGAAAATCAGTACGCAACTATTGGTGCATCTACTTATTCAACAAATGCAGGAACGACTAGTCAAACCACTACGGTTACCTTTGTTAGTGGAACTCTAAAGTCTTTCGAACCCGTAATCAACGATCAGTCTTACAACAAGGAAACCAGTTTCGAAGCTTATGTAGAACAAGGTGATGGATCTCCAGCTGCAAATCGGCTAGTTCGTTTTGAAACATATGCGAACGACGCGGGAATAGTTGATGGAGAGAAAAAAGCGGTGATGGTTGGTATAAGGAAGTCTTAACTGACTCAAATGGATACGCGACTGTTAATTTTACTTGGATTGACGGTGTTTTAAATTCACTACCGCATTACTACGCTGACGTTAGTGCAAGTTACGGCGGCATGCCAATGACTTTGCAGTCGCATTGGGCTAGATATGTTTTTTGTAACGACAAACCCTATGGGAACCTAGACTACGATTTCACTATACATCCGACAGACGAGTGTTTTGTTGCGACGCAACCTTACAAAGATTATGCTTCTAGTCCTTATAAAAATACCATATGGATAGGTATGTTTGGTCAGCATTTAGCCGAGCTATTAGAGGATGCAGGCTTGTTACGACAGATTTCGCAAAGTGAGTGGTCAACTGTAACATCAGCTGACGGAACTAGGGTTGCTTCGTACTCTAGTATTGACAGAGGCTTCCTTAAGTTCCATCAAGTCCGAAGTGGTGATGCTGATAAAACAACGGAAACCTCTAATGGTACTTACGTTCGGGAGTGGCACCAAAGTGGTATGTTTTGTGATCTATTGGCTGAATTGAATGTCGGAGGGCGTTCAAACTGGGTATCTACAAATAATACGCAGGGTCAATTTCCTTTTACAGCAGAAGGTATTACACATGATGAAGAACTATGGTTATCTTCTTCCGCCATGTATAAAGTATCGTCGGGGAATTGGGAGTACTCCCATTTGCGGTGGACAGGTAGTAATTGGCTTGTCACTTCTGCAGAGCATGATGAATATGAGTCTTTCATAAATTGTCAGTCTGACTGATAGTTATATTAGACATTATATTGGAGAAAAGGCGCTTGAGATTAATCTCAAGCGCCTTTTTTATAAAAAGAAGTAAAGTTCAAAGTTACTACAAACAAGTCAACTGATAAGCGTTGAGCAGATAATTGTCACTTGCAACAAATTATTTTGGATAAAAGTCAAGTTTGCCCCATAAACTGACATTAGGTATCAACCTAAGAACTTTGGTTAGTTTAGGGGGTACCAAGTCTATAATTTTCCAAGTGTTTACCGTTTGCTGTGATTTGATAAAAACCATTTCAATCGTGTATCTAAGTGATTCTTAAGCAAAACTTCAATTATGTTAATATAAGATTGTGCATCTAAATCTAGAATTAATCACTCTCACCGTTCTTTAAAAAGACAAATTATGTCCACTAAAACCTAACCACGATCGCTTAGAAACAAAAGTTAAGACTACTATTTATTTTATAGCTCTGTAGAGATAATTTTTAGGTATGTAGTGGATAGTTATGTCTAACTCCAATTACCTATCTAAAATTTACGAAATATCATGTGTTTATCTTTAGTAAGATGATTAGCTTCAGCCTGAGAGGAATTAATCACAAGGATTAAATTCAATGATTTACGGTAGTCTATATAAAACGTATTGAAAGCCATTTGTTTAGGCTATTAATGATAGATATTCGCTGCATGGCGTAAAAATCTCGGTTCGGTAGGCGTGTGGAGTGTATATTTTTCCAGTGGCGCCTATTTGAATTGAGTTACCTGAAATAGAATACGTTCCTTCAAAAGGAGATTGAAACTGTTTTGGTGGTTCTGTTTAAGTTGCATGCCCACCAGTTGATTTTAGTGCGGTGCATTAGTTTGTAGCACAGTCAATATAGTAAATATTTTATAGGTAAAAATGATGAAAAAACACTATTAGCCATGTCACTTGCAGTGGCATCCGTTTCTTCTTTTGCGGCTCCACTGACATGGACCGATGCACCTACTGATGGCGCAGTTGATTCTACTACAGCAGGTATCGAGTGGGTTTCGGAACTGCCTACTGTAATGCCTGGTAAGTGGATTACGTTTACAGGTGCAGGCGGCGCACCTTTGAAAGCAGGTGCTTTCACCATTGAAGCAGATGGTAGCTTTGCAACTGACCAAACAGTAGCGCTAGAAGTTCACTATTATGACGAAACGACTGCAGAAGTTGGTGACCTAATCAATTTGACAGACGCAGTAGATGGCGCGGCTGTAAAAATTACTAAAGTAGACTACACCATTGGTGATGTTATGTTTGAGTCTGAAAAAGGCGCTGATGTTTCAGGTGTTAAAGCGATTATTAAACAGGGTGAAGATCTGCCGCTGCTCAGGTAGTGAACCCAAATGTAGCTTACAGCTATTCTGACTTCTCACTCGATGATGCGACGGCAGGTGTTACATTCTGGAGTATCAATTCAGGTGTTGCTGACGTGTTTACCGAGCGTCTTCCTGGCGACAAAATTACTGCAAGTGCACTTGTTACTGTTGATATGGAATTCGGCGGTTCTGTTTAATATTCTGTTCAAAGCTAGTTTTTAGTCCATTTGAGCTAAAAGAATATTATTAGACAACAAAGGACGTTTCGGCGTCCTTTTTTGTGAGTTTTATTGAAGTGAAAGTACATCTTTTAATTATAACTATAATTTACTCTTCTTTGTGTTTCTCAGATGACTTTGCCTTCAAGGTATTACCTCTGTCCGCATCAATTAAACGCGGGGAATTTTTTCATATAGTATTAAGGAACTAAAGTTTGATGAAAATTACTTTACAATTTCTTATGATCTAGGTGAAGGTAAGTTTGAGCCTGCAATCACAAATTTAAATATTATTAGTACAGTACCTGATGTTATGAGTGATGTTAGTTACTTTGTTGAGCTTAAAAGTGAAAATTCTATCTGTATCCCTTTTTCAGCTGATTCATTACCAGTCGCAGAGGGTTTCGCTCATTATTTTCTTTCAGATCAGGAAGTAATTAAAGGAAGTGCTTTATCTTTTCCGTCATTTAGTGAAAGTACGGGTGGTTTTCATTCGGATAGACTTGCTTTTAGGATTGAGTTTGATGTGTTGGATAGAAATATAGCGGAAAAAACTAACTGTAATGGTCAAGCAGTATTTGTAGCGGGTTTAGAGTTATGAGAAATGTGTTTTTTCTATTACTATTTGCTTCATGCAATATTCAAGCTAAATATATACCTAAAGAGTTTTTGTTTTCTTTATGAAGAGCAAGAATTGACAATTTCTGTGTCGCTTCCAAATGATGTTTATGAGGACATGTCTGTAGTAGCAAATTATGATGGCGTTTCAAAAAGTAAAAAATGAAAAAATTATTAAAAGAGAAATTACTTTACTCAGGAATTAAAAAAGAAGTTGTAGAGTTGGTATTTAACAAAATAGTAGGTAAGGAATGTAGCTTTTCAAAATGTGAATCCATTGATGTTGATTTCAATTATGATGCAAAAAGTTTAAGTGTAATTGTTAGTTCTGAATTATTAGCAGAAGATTTTGAACAACAACCTTACACAAATATATCGCCATCGTTAAATGGGGTTATATCTACCAACTCTCTTAATTCTAGTTATTATACAGACTCGCTAAATTATACTTATTCTAATGAAACTTTGTTTGGTTTGGGCCATGGGTTTGTTGATACAGGAGTTAATATATCTGGAAGTGAGTCAGGAACTAAGTCGGATGTAGATAAAGTAATTTACTATCATAATTTCTCAGGACACCGTTTGAATTTTGGTTATTCTGAATTTAGTGGGGAAAATAATGATAATGCAAGTGGTATATTAGATTTTACAACAGCAAATGATCGATATTTTGTGTCTTTTGGTACGAGCAATAACTTATTAAAGAAGAAAAAAGAACAATTCAAGCGTGTCTACTTTGATATGAAATCAAAAGGTTTGGTTAGGTTTCTGAGAGATGGAAAGGTTATAAAATCTAACTATTACAATCAAGGTCAAAATTTTGTAACGTTTTCGGAACTACCACAAGGAAACTATCAGCTTGAAATCAGAATTAAGGCTGAAGGTTTTCCTGAAGAAGTCCAATATAGACAAATAAACAATAATTTAAATCAATTTTCAATCGACAATTCTGATTTTAATGTTTCGATAATGGCGTTTGAATTGGATGATGAATATTTTGCTGATGACTATGCATCGGTTGGTGAGTTGGCATATGCAGCTAGACACGATAACGGATTGATCTGGGGAGCGAGTGCCCGATTTTCGCCCCTTGGTAGTGAGCTAGGCTTGTACACAGGACTAGAGATAAATAATGTTAGCACATCTGCCTATATAGCCTCTGGCAGAGGGGGGAGTATTTTAATTATCATTTGGGTGTCGGACGTTTGTCAATGAATTATCAAGAGTTAGATCTTGTTACAGATAACGAACTGATGGCTGCATTGTATGGTACTGAAAATTCTCAACAATGGTCTGCTAATTATGGCATTGATTTATTTGATGGCTTGGTAAATATGTATGTGAACGACTCAGTTAGAGAGCGAGATAATCGCGAATACAGGAATTTAACTTCGAGCTTAACATATTCTCGTACAATATTTAGGAATACTGAATTTTCAATGACATATTCACGAAGTATAAATGAAAATTCAGAAGATTATCATATCGAAGACAATTATATCGAAAATATTCTGTCTATGAGCGTCTCTATTCCATTAGAAAATGATTCTGCATACACTGGGAATTTTCAAACTTCAGATAGATCTGGAAGTACATTAATACAGACATTGTCAAATGATGCTCTAATGGAAAATGAATTTATTGTAGTCGACGGTTCTGTTACTTCTACGTTGAATGGTGTCGACTCTAGTTTTGGTTTGTCTAGTAATTATTTATTTTCGAATGGTAAGTATCAGAGTGACGGATATTTTAGTTATGATAGTAACCAGGAAAAACTCGCCAATATAAATTTGTCCACAACTTTAGTTAGTGACTGGAAGAATCTTTATTTTACAGATGACACAGATAGTGAATCTTACATAATAGTGAAAAATACGGGTGATGATGAAGCAGCTAGTAGAGTTGAAACTGGCCAAGTTGTACTAAGGAGTGATAATTCCACAAGAGCTGTACCAGTTTACAACGAAGACACATTAATAACTGTTCCAGAGTATACAACGTATCAGTATAGTGTTGACAACGAAGTTTCTGGTTATAGTTCGGCTAAGCAAAATCGAGGTACCGATTTTTCTTTTCCTGGTACTTTAAACGTTATAGAGAATAAAACTCAAAAAGTCATTTCATTCATGACATATTTTGAAAACATGAATGAGGATAGCTTGAATGATATAGAGTGTCTTGGCGATGGATGTGTCAATATTTCTAGAATAGGTGATGGCATATACTCCGTTACAGTCTATGAAGATACTGATTACAAAATTGTATCCAATGGAGAGTATTGTTTGGTTAGCAGAGATGATCTTAATTATTATCAGGGTAAAAGTAGATGTTTTCCAAAAGTTATTGATGACCCGATGTCCGGTCTTGAGATAGTAAAACTCGGTGATGAAAACGAAGAAGTTACTTATGTTTATTTAGGAAAACTAAATAAAGATGTACCTAAATACCTTGAGTCAAAACTGTCAAATGAAGGGATGAAGTTAGTAAAATACGAATTTGGTAAAGATAATGAGTTTTTATTTATATCTGTGCCAAGGAACAAATTGAACGAACTAGAATTATATGTTAATTCATCGGTTTGGTCTGAAATCGAGAAATATGCAACTCAGAGTTACGATTTTGAAGGATATAGTTATGTTTATTAAAAAATATGTAATGTTACTTACAACCATATGTATTTTTACAGCTAGTAATGCCCATGCATTGGCTGTAAGTAGTATATTTGAGGTCGCGGATGAACAAGGTTCAGGCGAACTTAAAATGATCAATAATGACGGAAAAGACATGTTTGTTCGACTGACGATGTCTAAGGTAACTTATGAAAAAGGGATAAAGAAATTCACACCATTAAACAGAGACAACATGAACAGCTGGCATTTATCAATAACACCACCACAATTAATAATGAAGGATGGTGAGAGAAAGGCTGTTGGTATTAAGTATACATGTGAACCAAAGGAAGGGGATTCATGTAACCTAAATGAGGACCAGATATATAGTATTGATATCGCGCCCGTACCATATTCTGAGTCGAAGCGAGACTCAGCTGCCATTGCTTTTGGTTATAAATTGTACTTTTTGGTGCCGGCAAAAAAGGTGAATTTGAAATATTCTATTAAGAGAGTTGATGCTGAGCACTTTGTATTTTCTAATAATAGCAATACTATGCTAAATGCAGTAATTAATACGTGTACCAAGAAATACAGTGACTCATGTATCCTTGAATATAGGCTTTTACCTGGTGTCGAAAAAAATATAGTTTACCAGAATCACTTATGCATAAGGATAAGATTGATGTCACTATAATTAATGGCAATCAGGAAATAAAAGAGTATGTTTCGATCTAGCCTGTTGTTATTGTTTTTGTTTTCAGTCAATGCATTTTCGTCTGAGGTGGCAATAAAATTAGTCGGAAATAAAATAGTTTGGAGTGATTCAATTGTAAGCGGAGATACGATTAAGCAATCCTCTTGGTCCAATACTTCTCGTTTTAATATGCTGCCAGTAAAGGTTGGGCGCCAGCATTTGTCAAAAATACTATTAGTGAACTGGTTTTTAAGAATACGGTTACGGGTGAGCAAGTTCTGGTAAATTTTGAACATACTAAATTGAACTTTAGATATAGTAATTCCGGAACATCTGTCAATGATCTCGGAGTCGGAAACTGTAGTAGAACTGATGTTAGTGCTGGGATTATATCACTAGAAAATAACACTGGCGGTAGTTGTCTGGCGCGTTCATATATTAGCAGCGACCGTCCTATTGTCGAAGCATTTGAATTTTATAACTCAGATTTTAGATTTGATAATTTGGTTAGTGCTTTTAAAGATGCCCATGTTAGCAAAGGAAAATATATTGCTCTTTATCGTTATACGTTGGGTTATGCAAGTATACTAGATAACGGAGTATATACATATAATTATTATGAAGCAGATCCAGTTAGTTTCATTGTCGATTATCAACCGGCTTATATCGATTCAATTGTAGTTGAAGGTGATGGTGTATTTGACCTAGATTATGACAAGAATAGTCACACAGTAAAAGGGCGTACAAAATATTCAGTTTTTGTGGATGGATACTTAGACCCTGGTGTTTTGTTAACTTTACGGTCGTCTGGATTAGATACTAAAAACTTCTATCTGAAAAATGGAGATGGGACGCATCAAATACCATATAGTGTATATTGCACTCTATGCGAGGAAAGAGTAGTTGTACAGAATGGTTTGCTGTTAAAAGAAGATAAATCACGAATAGAATATACAGGGTCTAACCTGAATTTTAATCTTAATTTCAAATTTGATGAACAAAAAATTATTGAGCCTGGCATAACTGAGTCAGGTACTATTGTAGAAGGTGATTATAGTGATACTGTCGCGTTGCTCTTGGAGTTGGATCTTTAATTGTTTGCTTTTTACAAATCTGGCGTATGCTTCTGAAGAATACGTTCCAGATAGTAAATCGGAAGCTCTGAATGATAGTTATATTGTTTACAAGATTGGAACTGGTTTTTATAACCCAGGTGCTCTTGATGGAAAGTCAAATGATAATATTGTTAACTATGGTGAAGTTAATTTTGGTTATCACTTTAAAACGAATATAGAAATATATTTAAGTGGAAGATATGTTAATAACGAATTTAACCCTGGTTCAAAAATATCCTACGTACTCCCTGTTTCATCCGATAATAGTATATATTTTTCAGGTGGTATGTATGGTAGCGAAAAATATGAATTACTACCAAATTTTTCGTTCGGGATCGAGCACAAATTGGGAGATACTTTAGACTTCTATGTAGATTCGACGCTCCAGTCGACTGATGTAGAAAATCAAGTTTTAATGGGTATCGGACTGAAATTATCGCCAGAAAGAGAAATGGCAGATAAAACCGAATTTGAATATGTTGGTTCAAATCTAGATGTTGATCCTGACGTGGTTGAACAGATCGACGAGTCCGAGGTTGATACAAATGATGTTTACGAAGAAAAGAATGAATATCCACAGCCTGAACAGCCTGCAGATCAAACTGAAGAGGTAGCTCAATCTGCTGATGTCGAAGAAATTGAAGTTTCAGACAATGCACAACCAGTCAAAATCGCCAGTTTACAAAATTGTTCCTTTACCTACGTGGTAAAACAAGATGACTGGATAGTTAAAGTAGCGGATGGATTAGGCATTTCACCTAGCACATTGGTTGAGCTTAACTTACAATATTTTAATGATATCGATATTATTGAACCCGGCGATTTGATATGTATAGGAAGATAGTTTTATTGTTAATGTTTACTTCTTTTCATTCTGTAGCGGTTTCGATTAGCAGTTTATTAGAGGTAGCAGACAAAAGTGGTGAGGCTTACGTCGATGTTGTTAATACGGATAACTATACAATGTTCATCAAGCTTAGTTCTACGAAAGTTGAGTATGAAGCAGGTGTTAGAAAGATAGTAGATTTAGACAAGTCAAATGTAGGCAGTTGGGGGCTGCATCTGTCTCCTGCATATTTGGTTTTAGAGCCGGGTGAACAGAAAAGAGTAAAGTTTTCTTATAGATGTGAATTGGACAGTTGCTCTAGGGCTAAAGATATAATTTATGGTATAGATTTTTACCTGAACCCTATGAAAAACCTGAGCAACAAGGTGTCAGTATGTTACTTGGGTATAAAACGTTTTTTATAGTTTCTGCTGCAGTTCCTTCAATAAATTATAAATTTGAAAGAACCATTAGTCATAAGGCAAAGTTTACCAATTTAGGAAATACTACGATTAGCGCAGTGGTCAACAACTGTGCTAAGGATGGCGAGAGGAACTGTATTTTTCGGTATCGTTTGTTACCGGGAGCGTCTAAAACTATTTCATTACCAACCCCCTTGGTTGCAAAAGAAGTAAAGTTTGTAGATTTAAAAGGTAATTTGATTTCTACAAGAGGCTTATAATGAATCAATTTTCTGTGTTTATAAAAGAGAAGTTGAAACTTGAAAATTTGACAAACATTGATTTTTGGCAAAGTTAAATTTATACCATCAAGATTTTTCAGAATTAGATGCAGTGACTCTCAGTCGTTGGATTAACGGAAGAAGCACTCCATCTCTCAGACGCCAATTATTAATCTGTGAATTTTTCAAATATGATAGACTAAAGTTTATTGATACAGCTGTATCATTTAAGCTATCTAATAGTATTAAGGATCATATACGAAATCACTATGAGAAGATGGAAAATAGTGGCTTTAATCAAAGCTCAGGTGTCGTAGCTAAAAGATATTTTTGTATTGATAATATGTCTTTTTCTGAGTATGTTAATAGATTTAGAGGACAGTTTCCAGAAGTACTAATTGACATCTACGAGCATGATGCGACGTTTTCAGATAATATGATAACTGTAGTACATAATATGTCGAAAGATAATTTATATCATTACTCGTTTGCGTCTTACATGAATCTTGACTCGTCAATTGCAATGGTAATAAATAAAAAACCTGAGTTTTTTGCTAAAAATTGTTATTTTTCTGCCTTTAGCAAAGGTTCAGTTCTATCAAACGTATAAAGATATCTACCGAGTTTTGTTTAGAGATGCTTTTAGAGAGTGCAATTTATTCGATAGCACTGTTGTGAAATGCACGCGTAGTCTTGAGCATTATAAGTTCGTACGCGACTGTGGATTTGAGTTGTTTCACGTTGATTCTAGTAAACCGATAAAGGTTTATTATCTCAAACTTGATGCGCTAGATTTTTTTCATCTTCAAGATTTATGGATTTAATGGTAAGTAAATAAGCTATGTATGATTTCCGGTTTGAAAAAATAGTAACTGGAAACAAGGAGGTTTTCGGATACGAATTACTGTCAATGCCTAGTCAACTTTTTGGTAAAACAGTTGAGCAACATTTTGCTGAATTAAGTGATATAGAGCATGTAAATTTGTTAAAAAAACAAATCGCCTTTCTTAAAGATAGTTGCGATAGTTTGATTTCGTTGAATTTATCTATCAGTTCACTATTAAATAGCAAATACACCATTCTGATTAGCGAAGAGCTCTATAATATAATGCATAATAATAACTTATCTATATGCTTTGAGTTATCTGAGTCGGAATTGGCACAATTAGATGACAAAGATATCTATCGGTGTATAGAAAAGCTTAGACGATTAGGTTTTCGCTTTTGGATGGACGATTTTGGTAGTGGTCAAGCCAATATTATAAGTTTAGTTAACAACTTGGAACTTATTGAAGTAGTTAAAATTGATAGAATGGTATTTTGGCATCTATTAGAAAATTCCAATGAATTACTTATTTCTTTGGTTAAATATTTTCGTTTTATGGATAAAAAAGTCATTATTGAAGGTGTTGAAAATCCAGAACAAAACTCATTTAGAGAGTCAATTGATGCTTATGGTCAAGGCTATCTTTTTAATGCCAGTAGTAATATATAGATATCGTTATAAAGTATATGAATGACTACAATTAATGTTTAATTAATTGTAACGGATTAAGTTTTCCTTTTTATTTATGAATGTGGCATTGTTGAGTAAATCAGTTTATGGACAAACGACACCATAAATGACTGATCGTAGAAACTGTAACAGATTCTGCGTAACTGCCATTTAGTTAACGTGCTTTTCGAGACGTTCCTCGAATTCGATAATAAACCGACTAATAACCTGGCGTCAGTTTTGAATTGACATCGTCCACTTTTTGCTGGCGCCTTTCTCGTTAGATACACCATTTTGGTTGCGGTATCTCGTCATTGGAGAAGATCTTCCGCTTTTTAAGTGTCCTACGTATCACGTTGTAGAGTTAGTCGTGTAAATGGCTCTACGAATAGTTAATCAGCGTGTTGAGGTTCTGCCAATGATTACGCCAAGACTTCGATATCTGGGGATATTGACCATCCCAGACTTCGGCAATACGCTCCAGTTCGAGTGACTCTTCGTCTTCTGTAGTAGAACGACACAAATGCTTCAGATCGGTAGTAACCGCCTTGTAGTCTTTCCAATACATGTAAACCAATGAGTTCCGAACCATATGGACGATACATAGCTAAATTGCGTTTGTGGGAAGACCGTATTGATGGTATCAGTCAAGTCCCTCATGACATCTACACACGCAATAAAGATATCTTATAGGCCACGTTGAGTGAACACTAAACCAAAACTTAGCCCCCTCATTTTCGGCTATCCACATGCCAAAAATCTCTTTCTGACCACCAGTATTGATTTCGAAAGCAAGGAAAGTCGACTTATCGATAACGCTCTTACCTTGGCGAATTTTGACTACGATACAGTTGAGATAAACGATAGGGTAAAAGGCATCAAGTAGTCTCGATTGCCACTCTACTATTTCTTCCATCACTGCGTTAGTGACGTATTATTCGAGGCTGGGGGATATTTCTGAGCTATACCAATTGTCGAAAGCATTTACGATGTCGAGTATGTTTACCCTGCGTATAAAGCATAGAATCTTGTTATCCATAGAGGTAAATCGTGATTGGTGTTTTTGACTAGTTCGGGCTCAAAAGAGCAAGACGATCGTGAGGAATATCAATTTCAAACTCCCAATCTTCGGTTTTGACGCGTTAGCTGACTTAGAACGTTGGTGCTTTTCATAGCCAAGGTGCTCATCCATTTCAGCCTAGAGTAAGGCCTCAACGGTGATTTTCTTCAGCATTTGGTTGAATTCAGTTAAGTCCTCTGTGATTTTAATTCCTTTAGCTGCTTCCTTAGCGAAAGCTCCAAACTCTTTCTTGTTCATATTATCTATCCTTAGCCTTTACGGCATAGTTTAGGCAATTACACAGAGTTCTGGGTTAGTGCTTAAACTTTTCTTGTTTCTTTCTCATTTCTGTTCGTATATCTGCATCAATCTTCGCTTTAATTCTGTATAGCGCCAAAAGCAAATCGATTTCAGATTGTTTTAGTAAGCGGTCTTTTCTTAGTTCTTGAATAGCCTTGATTCCTGC
The DNA here is from genome assembly GCA_000830455.1 of Vibrio sp. JCM 19236. Taxonomy (GTDB): domain Bacteria; phylum Pseudomonadota; class Gammaproteobacteria; order Enterobacterales; family Vibrionaceae; genus Vibrio. The sequence goes on along the minus strand of BBSB01000022.1, from coordinate 52,898 downwards.
TTCTATATCTGTTTCTGACACATCATGTCTAAGATGCATGTCTTGATATTTTGCTATTATCATTTTTATTCTGGTTCATTTTTCACTCTTTTCTGTAGTTATATTAACTTCGATGCCTCTTGCCTTAATTTGATCTTTTATTTTGTAACATAGTTTTCGTTCATTGGCTGAGTCTGGAACTATCATACAGATGGTTGCTAATTCCTCCTCCTGCCACCACTGCAGATTTGGAAACTCAGAGAGTGCAAGAGAACGATAGTAGAGCAGGTCTGGATGAAAGGCATCAAATCGAACTATACGACCTGATTTGAGTGCTTCAAACATGCGACTTTCAAGAATTAGAGCATGGTAAGTGACTTCATCTTTAATCTTTTCTTCGGCTACTTTCTTTTTAAAAATCATGTGTTGGGATCTCTTTATATTTATTTCTGACTATTTTACTTTGTGTTTGGTAGGTTCTCGAAAGAAATCGTATAGTTCAATAGGTGTGGGAATTTAACGTAATGTGACTTTCTATTGTTCAAGATTACACCCAATAAATCTTCCCCTGCATACATGCAATTACAATGAGTCGAATCACTATTATTTTTATTTACTATGTCGTCATGCATTTGCCTCGATAGTAATCGAGCCAACTAGGGTCTTATCTTCGGGAACTATAAGAGTGATACTGTTCCTCAATAACCGACGTTATATCTAACCCACGTGGTCTTGCCTGAATTACCGTCGACCGTTATAGAATAATGAGAGCCATCGGCGTGTACATTACACGAAGCCTGATTTTTATCTAAATCTGCATCTTCATATAAAACTTGATGAACAATATCAAATCCTTGTTGTTCAATTTCTGGTGAGCAAAGGTCAATGGCTAATCGTTTTTTCTCACCTTCCAAACTATGATGTTTCTTAGAAAATCTATATTTTAATTGTTGTTTTTCTTTTCTTCTGGCATAGGATTTATCTTGTATTTCATATAGGCTTCTTAAAAATGCTACCCTGTCAGTGTTACGATTTTTAAATATTTCTACACATCTTTTTGATGTACATTCTTTTGCCGCTATTTTTTCTCGATTTCGGGGTGGAGATACACATCCAGATAAGCCTAGTAAAAGCGCTGAAAGAAAAATTAGCTTCTTTGAATTCGTTAATCCCATAAGTTCTCGCATTTGATTAGGTTTGAAATTTACAAAGTGGTAAATCTATTTTTAGACGACTTATTACGATGTGATTGACTAGAAAATTCAATAATTATAGTTAGCAACAGTGATATTGAAGATTAGGTTAAATAACGATTATTCTTGTTTATTATTGACTTAAAAAAGCTTGGTAAGCCAGTTTGCAACTTGTCTAGTCCTTTTGTGGGCTTGGTTTGTCCTAGTGCTCTTTTATTTACTTAGTCTATATAGAGCTAATCAGTTTGACTTGATTTTTTGTTGTTAATTATTTATTTAATTTGGTACGTAATCGCAACATAACAATGTGCTAACAATCCCATATGTCTTTTTAATAATGATTTTGTTGCAACTATTATCTCATTGAAAATCATGTGAAATTAGCGTGCGGAGCATACGATTTTTCAGGTGGTAAATTATCGGATCCTTATATGTGGTAAGTGATCGGTTAAATTAGGTTCTTAAGATTTAAATCAGAGTGATAATTAGTTAGTGTTACTGATTGTAATTATCATGTCGATTGTTCAGTTATATTATGAAATGTGCCCATTTATACTAGATACTAAGATGTTAAAAATGCTACCGAAATATCCCTACTCATAGGGCTTTAATAAAGTAAAGTGTCTAGTTTAAAAATTAAATCATCAGTATGAGATTCAAATTTCAGTCTTTGAGTTTAATTTTCAATTAATTGTTATAGTTCTGGTCTTAAAGAGTGTTGAGTCTTTTTGTTATTTCTTAGTTAAAATATGAAGGTATATAGTCTTCATCAAAAAATAGAATATATACCATTATTTAATTTTTTAGCGCATAAATATATTTGTTGTTTATTGGATTACCTCAGTCAGGGTTGCGTTTTCAATTGCTTCCTCATACATTTTAGAACCGTTAAAGTACATATTGTAAATATATTCATAGTCTTCGTGGTCAACGGTTATCCATTGAGAAGCGCTACTATTGTTTATCGTTAGTTCAAATTCCTGATGTTGTTCGAACCATTTATATTTCCAACTTTCTTGATTTTTAGTCACTTCCAGTTGTCCATCGCTTGATTGTGAGCGATGGTAAGTACCTTCAGGTTTTTCATACCAGTATTCAGTAGGGACAATTATACCTGGTTGTAGGTAAGCCATAGAAAGATCGTTACAATCATTGACTAAAAAGGTATGCCATTTCCCTCCACCAGTTCCCAGTAAGGAAACCTCATAGAGGTTATCATTGGAACAGTTGGGATTTGTAGGAGATATTGGGTCAGTACCCCCGTCGGTTAAACCGGTTTCTGAAGAGTCTGTGCCACATCCATTTAACATGGATAAAATGAGTGTAGATACTAATATTTTTTCATGACTTAATGGTTTGAATTTACTTTGAGGTTATAAATTTTGTTATGATATTTTATCTAAAATAAGGTTTAACAGGTTGTTCTAATTTACATATTGTAATTCCTACTGCAGATTTTCTTTTTATTAATTTATTTCCTATCCATGATACTGTGTGATAGTCTATAGTGTTTATGTTGTATTTAAATAAATGGAAAAGATTTTTGTTGGTAGTGATGGTGTCTTTGTATTCAGAGAAACTTAAAATACGACTGTTTTTGTTTTTCAGAGCATATGTGAAGTCCGTTAGCCCAATCTGTAACGTATGGGGTTCCGTCTTTATTAACCAGCAAAAATTCACCATCTGTACCATCTAATATTATTTCTGAAAATACCCTTGAAACTTCGATAAATTACTATTTTTGTTATCTTCATTGACAGTTTTATTCGCTTTATCGTTTAAATTTTCTTTATCTCTACTTTCAAGTGATCCCTTTCGTGTTTCTGATGAGTTCTGATTGCTGTCGTCTTTTATTTCAAATTTTTGGTTTTTATCAGCAACTTTATCTTTCGTAGCAGCAAAGTTAAAGTAGAGTTCACCATGCTTATTAATTTGTCTTACTACTGATTTGGTTTCACCTTGGTATGTTGCAAGGATGCCATGCTGACCAGTAGTTAATTCTAAGTCTATCTTGGTTCCTGAGCCAATATATTTTCCGTCAACATACCATTCTGCCCTCATGTTCGAATGTAAAATTAATGGAATAGATTCAAGTCCAAGTAATCCATTGACTTTTTTATATATTTTTTTTGTTATCACTGCGTTAGAGCTATAACTAACGGTGTAAGTTAATTTCCCATTAAAATCTATGGTTGCACTATTGACCGTGAGTGACGTTATCTTACTATTTTCGTTGAGAAAGTCGTCGTTAAATCTTATGCTGTCTTTTATTTCGGGCTCTTTTCTTGTAATGCATTCAGATATAGTAAGATTTTGGTTGCAAGTTGTATTTGAGCTATATATTCCAGTATGCGAACTCTTACCTAGTTGAGAGTTTATTCGTTTTATAATATTATCAAAAAGTTCTAGTTTTTTACTATTTATCTCTCTTTTTTCGTTTTCAATTTTTTTGTTATTTACTTTCAATCTTTTTTAACTCTGAGTCAATGTCATCATATTGACGTAACTCTTTTGATATACTTTTCTTTTTTCTTTAGAGACACGACAAATTTATCTATTGATTCGTCTTGGTTAATCTCAGTGTCAATAAGATCGATCTTATTTTTAAATAACTAGTTAGTTGATTGTATTCTAGTTTTTTGTTTTTGTACTCCCACATTCGAAGTGAATACGCTCTCATTTCGTTGTTAATATCCGCATATTCTTTATTGTAGTCATAAGAGTTAACGATATTTTCTAGATTTCTCTTTTCTTCAATTGTTAGAAGAGAAATGTCCGAAGCCATAGAAGAAATAGAGATGGCAAATAGTACAGTCGCTGTTGATACCGATGAAAATTTCACTTATAACCTCTATACAATGAACAATTGGCTTGTTAACTACGAATGGCGTATTGAATCGGCGAATTTTAAATGTTGTTAGTGATGAGGGGTAGGCGAGGTTTGTTGAAAAAATTAAAGTGGTGCCAACACAGATTTGTGAGTATGGGGTTGGTTGATCGGTGTTTTTGAGTCGCGGGAAAATGTTTTGCGCATTTAGATGTGATGTATTTTATTCCTATCTAAAGCATTAGAAGGAGCGTATAGGGATTTCAGTTTCGATGTACTATTATTCATTCTGAATGACTGGGAAAATTTAGCTGTGTCTGATGATCGGACTGTTAGCACGTAACATCGGAGTTACCTTTCATTGTCTCTAGTTATAAGTTTAATAGTGTAAACTAGAGCTAAGGTAGGTAACTCTCATCAGTTTTATATAGGCGTGTTAGATTTGAGAGGTTAAAAATTAGCGCTTGTTCTTCAGATAGCGCTTGCGGCGCTCTTCCTTTTTCTTCGCTTTGGCTTCTTCGCGACGAGCCGTCTCTTCTTCTACCTCGATAAGCTCCTGAGTAATCATCTCAGGAAGCTCAAGGGTGATGTTACCCAGTGTGCCCTGACGCAGTTCATGAAGCAGGATCTCAGAGGCTTTGTGTAGGTCGATATGACCGCCAGAGCGCAATGCGCCACGCTTTCTGCCGATCGCTTCCATCAGTTCTAGCTCACTATCTGGTAGTTCGTCTAACTGATAACGCTCTTGTAGTTTCTGAGGGTAGTGCTTCGCCAGATACTCAACCGTGTAGAAAGCCACTTCATCGTATTCCATCGCAGTATCTTTGATCGCGCCAGTTGCGGCTAGGCGGAAACCACTGTGAGGGTTTTCTACCTTAGGCCACAAGATCCCTGGGGTATCGGAAAGGACTACACCATTTTGCAGGTTAATGCGTTGCTGACGCCTGGTTACCGCAGGTTGGTTACCCGTTTGAGCAATAGTACGGCCAGCTAGGGTATTGATAATAGTAGATTTACCTACGTTTGGAATACCCATGATCATGGTGCGAATGTTCTTGCCCATGGCTTCACGATGAGGCGCTAGCTTGCGGCAAAGCTCCATGATTTTATGCACTTCTTGAACATTCTCAGTAGTGATGGCCATCGCCTTCACGCCTTGCTCTTTTTCGTAGTGTTCGATCCAAAGCTCGGTCAACTCAGGATCCGCCAGATCGCGCTTGTTCAGTACCTTGATGCATGGCTTCTCGCCACGGATACTAGCAATCATAGGGTTTTCAGAAGAGTAGGGAATACGTGCATCAAGCACTTCGATGATCACATCAATTTGAGGGATAACTTCTTCGATTTCCTTGCGTGCCTTGTGCATGTGGCCTGGAAACCATTGGATGTTGTTGTTTACCATCTTAAATATATTGCCTTTTCTAATTTGCACCACTGATGTCATATCAGGTGGTAAAGACCAAGTTGAAAACACCATTCCGCAATTAAAGGTTTATGGATTTTGACCTAGTCATTAAATTTCGCGGTATGTTATCACGATTCAAGCGACACCGCTCCGTGTATCAAGGTAGTGGCTCAATTTCCTTTCTCTATAGCCTCAAGGATCATTTTAGAATAGTCCGGATATGGGATTGCCCATAGTAATACTGGCTGAAGTTGGATTGACTGGGCCTCGTCGGCCACATCTAGGTCTATTTTCTTTATACAGTCAGGGATTTTTTGCTGGAGATGATTGGGCAAAAAGCCCAACTCGGTTCATCCTCTAAGCCACCCAACAAAAGGTCTAGATCATTCTCAAACACACGGCTGTCAGACAGTAATAGCGGGTATTTGTCGGTATTGCTTGTGACGCTGGAATAGATACGTTGCTTTTGACTCGCCAGAGCCCGAATCGAGCAAGGCACTTGCGTAAAAAGTAAGGAGTCTTGATGGGTAAACGCGGACACAGATACTGGAGGTAAACTTTTCCAATACAGCTCTGAATTGATCACCTGCTTTGGCCAGGAACATCCCAAATTGACACTGTGCCGTCTTGAGCAGTTTTTCACCGTGGTCTCTTGAAACCTTGATTAGATCTAGGTTGATTTTCTTATCAAGCAGCTACGCCTTAAACTAGTTAGCCATATTTGGGGTATGGATTCATCAAAACAAACCGAGAGTGTTTCGAGGTCAGTATCGAATAAGCTTAGAGCAAAGCTTTCGAAGGTACTGATATCGGCTGAGAGTAGCTGTGCGCTGTGAGATAGCTTTTCCCCTTTGTCAGTGAGCTCTAACTTTCGCCCTGATTTCTCAAACAACTTGTAGCCAAGGTTAAGCTCTAAATATTCAACCTGCTCACTGATTGTTTTGCGATCTTTTCTTAATGCAGCTGCCGCTCTGCTGTAGTTTTTCAGCTTGGCGACAGTCACAAAGGCGGTAAGTTGAGAGAGAGTGATTTGGCTCATCCATCTAGTTCCTCTGTGAATCTTTAATGGGGGAATTCCCCCTTTCCCTGGGATGAACTTTAGCAAACGAAGCTTAAGATGACCTCAATTCATTCACTACTGAGGACATCAAAAATGAAGAAAAAATTACTTATTTCCTGCCTTGCGGCAGCGCTTACTACCACCGCTCTTATCCCGACTAGCGTGAGTGCGTGTACACGCATGCTGTGGAATACCGACTCTGAGTTCGTGATGGTGGGTCGCAACGAAGACTACTTCTCTGCATCAGCACCGACTCTAGTTAAGACACCTCGCGGCATAGAGCGCCGAGGATCCGTTGACGACAATGTGAATGCCATCGAGTGGCGCACCAAGTATGGCAGCATTGCAGCCTTTGCTAACAACCGATTCCCAATGGACGGACTGAATGAAAAGGGACTAACTGCGCGTACTCTATATTTCGATCAAGGTGAGATAGACCAAGTCTCCACTTCTGATGATATGCCTGAGCTAGATGGCGATCACTGGGTTAGCTATGTGTTAGATAATTTCGCAACGGTTGATGAAGCGGTTAAAGCACTTGAGTCAGTAAAATTGGTCGCAATTAAAGGTGGATACAGCTATTCAGCCAGCCCTAAGCATCTGTCGATTGCAGACTCGACTGGAGATTCAGCAATCGTCGAGATCCAAGATGGAGAGGTCAAAATCTTTCATGGTAAGCAGTATCAAGTCATGACCAATCCGCCAAATATGCAGACTCAGATCAGCAAGGCGAAAGAGAGAAGCATCGATGTGAATGATGGCACCTTCAAATACTTGGGGCGCGGAAGATAGATTCCAAAAGGCACAATATTGGCTAGATACCTTCCCAAAAGTTAAAGGGACTGACGACATCAATGCCGCTTATGGCTTCATGTACTCAGCACTTGGAACCACAGCTTTCGTTCCGGGTATGGCTCTACCTAGTGAGGATAAAGCGGTCGGTGAAGCCATTATGAAACACACCAGCCAGAGGACTCTTATGGTGTAGGCACTTATTTCCAGTCTATCTCAGACTTAACTAATCTAGTGTATCGCTTCAAGTCTGTGCTGGCACCACAAGATGTGTACATTGCGCTTGGGAACATTGACTGGAACAAAGAGAAAGCGGTTAGTGTTATCCCAAGAATCGACAGACATGCGCAGAACGGACTTGAAGGAACATAGCCGGTGATTTCCAGCCAATCGCTGAGCAGGATATCTATCAACAAGTCGTGGTTCAGTAAAACGCGGGAACCTGCTACTTCTAAGTTACCGAGGTCAACAAACTAGAATTGAGCCTCGGTTATTTCTTATGTAGCGATTCAGATCAAGGTTTTGCTGTACGCAGTGTTGATAAGGTACGCGGTATGCATTCATTCACATAGGAAATAAAGTGAAGATTGAAGACCTAAAGCTATTCGTAAAGGTGGTAGAACTGGGTAGCTTTACTGCGGCGGCGAACTCCCTCGAACTTCCTCGGGCGAACGTCAGTCGTCGTATCAATGAGTTAGAGAATAGCCTCGACATAAAGCTGTTTCATCGCACCACGCGAAGCCTATCTCTGACCCACCATGGCGAGGTTTACTACGAAGAACTGCTAAAAGCGCTCGAGATGTTAGAAAACGCCAACCAAGTTCTCTATCGAGATACCAAGAAGGTAGCGGGTAAAGTAAAACTTGGGCTTTTACCTGACTCGTTAGAGTTCCTTCAGCCATTATTGTTTGATTTTATGGAGCAATATCCAGAAGTAACTCTCGATATTCGAAATATCACCAATGGCTTTGATGAGATGTTTGAGCAAGGACTGGATTTTGCGTTTCACGGAGGTGAGCTACGGGACTCGGATATCGTGGCGCGTAAGCTTTTTTCAGTTAAAGCGAGCATGGTGAGCTCCCCGGAATACCTTAGTAAACATAATGAAATCAGAACGCTAGAAGATCTCAATCAGCATCAAGTGCTGTGTCTGCGCTGGCCGACAGGGGATGTCTATTCCCAATATGAGCACAACGGCGAGACAATAGATATTGAACCTAAACTCATCTCTAACAGCCTCAGCTTAATCAAGAATGCCATCCTTTCAGGCAAGGGTATCGGGGTGTTGCCGAACATCATTACTCAAGAGAGTCTAGTCAGTGGAGAGTTGGTGCAAGTGCTGACTGATTCTGAGGTTAAATGGTGCGATTGCTACATCCTTCACCCTCAATCTCGTACGCTTACTGCGGCTAGTCGAGCACTCATTGAATACTTTATGAAGGTGATGCCAGAAACCTATCAATTGTCATAAATAATGAGACAGTAAGTATTGCGTGCGGCAGATTATCGAATGCCGTTTTATCTCTATGATGGCTCCAATCTACAAGGAGCCATATCTTATGAAATATGCATTTCCGTTAATCCCAGTAATGGGCAGCCTAATTCTAATGGGGTGTAAAGGCGCGCAGGTTACCGAAACTGCCACCACGTCACCCGACCCACGACCGCTACAGGTCATCCAAGTAGCAAGCGCTTCCCCGTCCTACTCCTTCAATGGCGTTGTTCATGCCCAAGAGAAGGTAAATCTATCTTTCCGAGTCCCTGGCACTATACAGGAAGTATTAGTCAAACAGGGCGACAACGTTGAGAAGGGGCAGGTGATCGCAAGGCTTGACCCTCACGATTACGAACTGGTTCTGCAAGAACTCAAAGCCAAAAAACTAGAAGCAGTTTCTGCGCATAAACTGGCTAAAGCAGAACTGGCTCGCGTGAGGCAAGCCTCGGCGGATAACGCCATTGCACAGGTAAACCTAGACCGTGCTACCAGCGGCTATGAGCGTAGCCTTGCCGCTATTCAGGTAGTGAATAAGAACATTCAGCGTGCACAAGATACCATTGGCTACACCGAACTTAAGGCTCCGTTTACCGGAGTGATAGGCAATGTTAACTACGATGACCACGAACAGATTCTGCCAGGTATCGCTGTGGCGTCACTGCAGAACAATGGCCGCCTAGAGGTGGAAGTCGATGTTCCTGAAAGTCTCATAGACCAGTTCGACTTGGGGCAAGAGTCCAAGGTTTCTTGGTATCAAGGCAAAGAGGTGGTTGGTGCAAAGGTGAGTGAGATTGCACCGCTTCCCCACCTTATCAAACAGACCTATTCGGTGGTTTATACCCTAGATACTGAAAACAAGGCGCTGTTCCCTGGAAAAACAGTAACCGTGCAAACCGAGGTAGTTGCCGATGAGTTCGCCTCTTGCGTTCCTTATTCTGCGATCGTGGGTGACAAAGAGCATCTGCATGTGAACCTAGTGCGTGATGCCAAGGTGGTAAGCACTCCGGTAGAAATAAAAGCAATCGACGCCTATCAAGCCTGTATCTCTGGTGATATTAGCCATAACGACTATGTCATCGTAAGCGGTTCTCACTATGTGAAAGACGGCGATGTAGCACAAAACCTAGTAGTAAGAGCAGAGTAGTAACGCATGATTAATCTACCGAATTTGCTATTCGCCAACGAACCTTTGTGCTGTTTTTCACAGCTCTGAGCGTGATTGCGGGTCTTTACTCCTACTTCGATATGGGGAAGCTAGAAGATCCAAGCTTCACCGTGAAAACGGCTGTAGTTATGACTCTTTATCCGGGTGCGTCTGCACAAGAAGTTGAGCATCAAGTTACCGATACCATTGAGACCAAGCTTCAAGAAATGGGCAGCCTGAATCGTCTTCGCTCACTGTCGCGTCCTGGCGTGTCTATGGTGTTTGTGGACCTTAAAGAGAGCATGAGCTCAGACGAACTACCGCAAGAGTGGGACTTACTTCGCCGTAAGGTCGATGACGTAAAACTTCAGCTCCCTTCTACTGCGCAGATAAGCATAGTGCAGGATGAGTCTCCGAAGTTTATGGCATGCTGTTTGCTATCCACAGTACGGACGCTAAGCCAGAAGAGCTGCGTCGCTATGCTGAAGAGTTGCAACGCCAGCTTAAGACGGTTGATGGTATTAAGAAGATTGAACTCCATGGGGTTGAACCACGCGTGGTTAACATCGATTTGCCAGATGAGCGATTAGCGCAATATGGTCTGTCAGTTGTTCAAGTTTGGAATCAGCTAAACAACCAGAATATGGTATTTGAAGCGGGTAGCTTTGATGCCGGTAGTGAGCGTATTCGAATCAACCAAGGCAGCGAGTTTGAGTCTTTGGATGATATTCGAAATCTGCTGATCCGTGGTGGTGTTGGTGAACTAAGCTCTGGCACTATCCGACTGGGTGATGTGGCTGATATCAGCATGGACTACCTAACCCCTGCGCTTAACCAGAACCGCTATAATGGCGAGCCTTCAGTCACCCTAGCCGTTAGCCCGGTCGAGGGGATCAATGTGGTTTCCCTTGGCGATACGGTTCTCAATATCCTAGATAACTTTGAACAGACGCTGCCGCTTGGTGTTGATATTTCGACTATCGCTTACCAACCGGAAGAGGTGCAAAAATCTATCGATAATTTCGTTGGCAACCTGCTAGAAAGTGTCGGTATCGTATTTGTAGTGCTTCTGGTGTTCATGGGCTTTAAGAGCGCCAGCATAGTGGGTGTGAGCCTACTTCTAACCATACTACTGACCATTAACTACATGTACATCGCGGGGCATTGACCTGCACCGCGTATCTTTGGGTACCTTTATTCTTGCTTTGGGTATGCTGGTGGATAACGCCATTGTGATCACTGACATGATGTTGGCGAAGTTGAAACAGGGCACGGAGCGCACACAAGCGGCTATCGATTCGGTAAGAGAGACGGCTATTCCCCTGCTTGGCGCAACTGTCATTGCGATCATGGCAGCGAGTCCAGTGCTATTCTCTAAAACCGATGCGGCCGAGTTTTCTGGTTCTGTGTTTTACATCATAGCGGCATCCTTGATGTTCTCTTGGCTGGTGGCAATGACCATTACAGCGCTGCTTTGCTGGCTATTCTTAAAGCCAGATTTGAAGGAAGAAGCTGAAAAAGAGTCCCTCTATAAGAAGGCGGTTAGCTGGACGGTAGACAATCCAGCAAAAGCACTAACGGGTCTGATACCTCTGGTCGCGGTTACTGCTATCGCTATCCCTTCGGTTACGGTGAACTTTATCCCTCAGTCGGACAGACCAATTATTTTCCTAGATTATTGGCTACCAAATGGGGCGAAGATAGAGCGTACCTCAGAAGACCTTAAGCGCGTTGAGCAGTGGCTGATTGCTCAGCCTGAAGTTGAGAGTTTCTCAACCTCTATCGGTGCCAGTGTTCCTCGCTTCTCGGTAACCGTAGAGCCTGAGCCCCTTGATTCTTCTTATGGACAGATCCTGATCAACACAGTGGATTTTCATAGTATCGATGGCCTGATTGAGCGTGGTGATGAGTTTCTAGCACAAGTCTTTCCTGATGCTGAGCCTAGATTTAGAAACCTAAAACTGGCAACAGCAGATAAGTTCTCAGTGGAAGCACGCTTTTCTGGTCCAGATGAGGCGGTGCTGCATGATTTAGCCAATCAGGCTAAGGCTATCTTTGCTACTCACCCTGATGCCAAGTATATCCGTGATGATTGGCGTCAGCCGAGCAAGGTGCTTAAGCCTATTATCAATCAGCAACGTGCTCGTGAAGCCGGAATTAACCGTACCGATATTGCCTTTGCCATGAAGCGTTCTTCCGATGGTATGCCTCTTGGTCAGATGAACTGGAATGATGAACTTATTCCAATCAGGCTGCGCGCCGATAACCAAGATATGGCCTCTCTTGAGACCTTACCGGTGAAATCCATTCTGGGTCTGCACAGCGTCCCTCTGGGCAGGTAGTAGATGGTTTTGAGCTTGAAATGGAGCAGAGCATGATCTGGCGTCGCGATCGAGTGAAGACCATTACTGCACAGGCTGATGTGGCTCGTAACACGACACCTGCTCGCGTTCGAAATGCTCTGAAAGACCAGATTGAAGCTATCGCTTTACCACCGGGTTACGGCATGGAGTGGGGCGGTGAATATTACGATGAGCACAAAGCGGTGTCAGATATCATGAAGCAGATGCCAAAGGCTTTGCTGATCATGGTGATCATCCTAGTGGCTATGTTTAACCGCTTTAAACAGCCGATCATTATATTGTCCACCATACCGCTTGCCGCATGTGGAGCAACGTTCGCACTGATAGGTCTGGGTAAACCATTTGGGTTTATGGCTTTGGTAGGAGCGATTACCCTGTCTGGCATGATCATCAAAAACGGTATCGTGTTGATGGATCAGATCGAGCTTGAGCGCGCTAACGGCAAGAGTTTGTCTGATGCAATCAAGCATGCAACGGTCAACCGTACCATGCGATCAGCATGGGCGCGTTGACCACGGCTCTAGGCATGATCCACTGCTGAGCGACCTTCTATTCGACCAGATGGCGGCGACCATTATCGGTGGTTTGGTTGCAGCAACCGTATTGTCACTGTTTGTGATGCCTGCCTTATATCGCTTGACCACTAAAGAAGAGGTAAATGAGCCTCAAGCGGAATTACTGACTCAATAGGAACTGATGATGAATAACCTAAGAACCTTTACTCCTATTGCGCTAGGAATCTTGCTCTCAGGCTGCGCTGTTGGCCTGATTATCAGGAGCAACAGTGAGCATGGCCGAGGCATACATCAATGATCAAACTCAAGGTCAAATTCACGAGGGGCACTGGTGGGTTGGACTGAATGACCCAGTATTGAACACCCTAGTACATGATATGCAGAACCAGAGTTTAACTCTTCAGATGGCTTCGCAGCGTGTGAAGATGGCAAAGAGCTATCAGACGGTGGTGGAGTCATTTAAAGTGCCGACGGTAAGCGTCGGTGCCGGCTACTACAACTATCAGTTAAGTAAAAACGACTCTTTGCTGTCACCAGCACTGAACCCAATCGGTGATAGCGTATCTGCCTGCCACCTCAAGTTGGCGGCATGACACTTCTGGATAATCAGCATCAGGGCGGTTTTGTGGGTGCCTCTATCGCTTGGGAGGCCGATATCTTCGGTAGACTCGATAGGCAAGCTAACGCTGCTGAGATAAGAAAAGAGCAGGTTGAGATTTATCAAGATGGATTAACCACCTTAGTCACTGCCGACTTAATTCATAACTACTTGCAGTATCGCGGTGCGCAGAAACGCCATGCCTTAATGCTGGATAACCTTGAAGACCAGCAACGTACTGAAGAGCTAGTGCAAAAGATGGTGGAAAGTGGCTATGGCTCAGAGCTTGATCTTGCCCAAGCGCAGGCCCTAACCGCAGCCACAGAAGCGCTATTGCCTCAGCTTGAAATCGCTCAGCAGGTGCATAAGCAGCGTATCGCAACGCTTCTAAACGAACCTCTATCTAAGGTGGACATTCGTTTGGCAAATGAGGCTGAGCTCCCTGAGCTTGAGGGAACTATCCCTGTAGGTTTGCCTTCGGACTTGCTAAAACGCCGCGCAGACATTCGCTTTGCCGAGCGCGAGATGGCAGCGGTGAACGAAGAGTGGGCAACCAGCGTTGCCAACCGCTACCCGAAGTTCTTCTTAACTGGAGCTCCGGGCGTTTCAGCGGACAGCTTTGATGACCTGTTCAGTAGTGATTCATTTGGCTGGGTGGGTGCTGCTGGCATCCATTGGAATGTGTTTGATGGTGGTCGAGGCAAGGCCATGGTGGAAATGAACGAAGCCAGATTTGAATCTGCAGCTATGGGCTATCAACACTCGGTAAATAGCGCGGTTGCAGAGGTGGATAGCTTGCTGTTTGCCTATGGCAGAAGTCAGGAGCATCAGAAGAGCATCGAAAAGGCAATATCAGTCTGCTGAGACTGCGCTGACTAAGGCTAAGTCTTTGTATAAAGCCGGACTGATTGATTACTTGAGTGTGCTCGATGCGCAGCGACAAAAGCGCATGCTTCTAGACCAAGAGGTGGCAGCTAAGCTTCAAACTTCACAGGTGACTGTGGGCTTGTACAAATCTCTAGGGGGAGATTGGAAGGCTTAAGGTAATAAAAAGGTTCTTCGCGGATTAAATGGGAGCGTAAAAATGCCTTCTGAGCCAGTCACTCCCTCCAAGCGATTGATTCACAAGGCCGCGGTGAACCCATCCGTGGGCGCTTGGCGCTCGCCTCCTTGCGAGCGACACCTTGCTCCATCAATCACTCTCCGGTAGTAGCATCAGTGGGAACTCCAGCTCTTAGCATGGCTCAAAGTCATCGCTGATATCCTAAAGTTGTGAGTGGCAGGCAGTGGTGCGGGGCAAGTGTTCGAGGCAAGGATGCCGAGACCAAGCCTACAGGGAGGTATTTACGGCGGCTTGCCATGCATCACTGGCAGAATGAGCACACGAAACTGAAGTAGTAGTTGTTCCCGCTAGTCTGCGATGAACCATAAAAAACCCCGCTTGAAAATGCGGGGTTTTGACTATCGGGTGTATCAGACTCATCGATTACAAATCGAAGCGGTCTGCATTCATCACCTTGCTCCAAGCGGCCACGAAGTCGTGTACGAATTTCTCGTGGTTATCATCTTGGGCATACAGTTCAGCGTAGGCGCGTAAGATGGAGTTTGAACCGAATACTAGATCTACACGGGTCGCAGTCCATTTAACGGCTTTGGTGCTTCTGTCGCGGATCTCATAGGCGTTTTCACCTACTGGGTCCCAGGTGTATCCCATATCGGTGAGGTTTACGAAGAAGTCATTAGTGAGCTGGCCGACTCGGTCGGTGAACACACCGTGTTGACTCCCGCCATGGTTAGTACCAAGCACCCTCATACCACCTACAAGCACCGTCATTTCAGAAGCCGATAGCCCCATCAGTTGTGCTCTATCTAGCAGCATCTCTTCAGGCGTCACAACATAGCTCTGTTTTTGCCAGTTGCGGAAGCCATCGTGAAGCGGCTCCAGTACCTCGAACGACTCTACATCTGTGTCATTGTCTGTGGCATCACCGCGTCCTGGATGAAAAGGCACATTGACGCTGACGCCTGCCGCCTGCGCTGCTTGCTCCACACCTAGGTTACCGGCGAGAACGATGACATCGGCCACGCTAGCACCAGTGTCACTGGCGATATCTTCCAATACGGAAAGGACACGTGACAAACGATCGGGCTCATTACCTTGCCAATTGTTTTGTGGAGCAAGACGAATGCGTGCACCGTTAGCGCCACCGCGTTTATCTGAGTGACGGAAGGTTCTCGCACTGTCCCACGCGGTAGAAACCATATCGCTCACTGATAAACCGCTAGATGCGATCTTAGCTTTCACTGCTGCCACATCATAACCACTGTTGCCCTTCGGCACAGGGTCTTGCCAGATAAGATCTTCTTGTGGCACGTCTGGACCAATATAGCGTGCTTTAGGTCCATATCCCTGTGAGTCAGTTTGAACCAAGCTCGGGCAAAGGTCTCAGCAAAGTAGGCTGGGTCTTTATGGAAGCGCTCAGAAATCTTGCGATATTCTGGGTCTACCTTCATCGCCATATCAGCATCTGTCATGATTGGGTTGTGGCGAACGCTTGGGTTCTCACTGTCTACAGGCTTATGATCTTCTTGAATGCCTACCGGCTCCCATTGCCAAGCTCCGGCCGGGCTTTTCTTGAGTTCCCATTCGTAGTTTAGGAGGAGGTCAAAGTAGCCGTTATCCCATTTAGTAGGCTCTGTGGTCCATGCGCCCTCAAGGCCACTGGTAACAGACTGGTTACCCACACCACGTGACTTCTTGTTGAGCCAGCCGAAGCCTTGGTCATGGATATCACCGCCTTCAGGCTCTGGCCCTAGCTCATCAGCATTACCGTTACCGTGCGCTTTACCTACAGTGTGACCACCGGCGGTCAGTGCTACGGTTTCTTCGTCGTTCATTGCCATGCGAGCAAAGGTGACACGTACATCGTGCGCGGTTTTGGCAGGATCTGGTTGTCCGTCTACACCTTGTGGATTCACGTAGATCAACCCCATCATTACCGCCGCAAGTGGGTTTTCAAGATCGCGTTCCCCCGAGTAACGGCTATTAGGGTTATCTGAAGTGGCGAGCCACTCTTTCTCTGAACCCCAGTAAATGTCTTTTTCAGGGTGCCAGATGTCTTCGCGACCAAATCCGAAGCCAAAGGTTTTCAGACCCATCGACTCGTAAGCATGGTGCCAGCGTAGGCGATTAGGTCAGCCCAGCTGAGCTTGTTGCCGTATTTTTTCTTGATCGGCCATAGGATGCGTCGCGCCTTATCAAGGTTGGTATTATCCGGCCATGAATTGAGCGGGGCAAATCTGAGATTACCTGTCCCAGCGCCACCACGACCATCAGCGACTCGGTAGGTACCGGCTGCGTGCCAGGTCATACGAATCATTAAGCCGCCGTAGTGACCCCAGTCTGCTGGCCACCACTCTTGGTTGTCGGTCATAACAGCAATAAGGTCTTGCTTCAGAGCTACAAAATCCAGTTTTTTGACCTCTTCTTGATAGTCAAAAGCACCGGACATAGGGTTGGTTTTATCGTCGTGTTGATGGAGGATGTCGAGATTAAGAGACTTGGGCCACCAGTCTTTCTCGGTGCGGTCCCTTGTAGTCATCGAGCCATGCATTACTGGGCATTTCCCAGAAGAGTGTGCTTTGTCTTGTGACATGATGAGCTCCCATTCGTTGCAAAGTGCGGGTGTCTTTCGTTACAACTGGTGAAGAAACACAGGCTACTGAATGTATTCGTTGCTCTTACAACAATCCAATCGAGCAATTGCTGACTAAGGCTTCTTCTGTAGCAACGGCTGAGTTGACGTTCCTAGCAAACTATTATCGTGGGTTCTTAGAACCAGTTTTTGCGGCGAAAACATCGACCTGTGTACTCAGAATCCTATGTTCAGATAGGGAAAGTATTGGGGAGAACTGGTGATTTGTAAAAATGATAATGGTGATTACTGCAATCGATAAAATCGATTAATAATTGTACGGCGCGCAGGTTTTATCAATCGATGAATAATGGCCCCGAAAAAGAGTCTGATCAGTGTTCCATCAAAGATTGTTTAGATATTTTAGCTAGCAGTTGTAGTGTGGTGATATCGACATAATTTGGCCTGAATGCCAAGCGATACGTCGGTGTGGACTGGTTCATTTAAGTGGATAGCGGATAGGACAGGGTAGTGGGTAACCAGTTGTTTTATCGCCATTTCTGGCACTAGGGTTGTGCCTAAACCACTCATAACCATCTGGATCAGAGTATTCAAACTGGTGGCCCTGTACTCTTGATTGTTGGTGTCATCGGAGAAACGGCACGCATCTAGGATGTGGTCTTTAAGGCAGTGGCCGTCTTTTAACAGCATTAGGTTCGTCTCTTGCAGTTGCTGTGAGGTGATCTCAGTCTGCTTGGTGTTTACTTCTCCGTCTAAGGCAATCCAATAAAAGTCTTCTTGCCAGAACTCAAGGGTCAGCAGTCCGTCACAGGGGTAGGGCATGGCCAATACGGCTGTGTCTATCTCTCCACTGTGAACCATTTCTACTAATACATGAGATTGCTCTTCGACGATGTCTATATTGCTGTCGGGGTATTCTTGTTTTAACACAGGGAGCAGTTTAGGTAATAGATAGGGGGCTATGGTTGGTATCATGCCTACCGACAGCGGGAAACAGAAAGGTTTGCCCTTGCTGTTATCTAACCGAACCAACTCGTCTAACTGGCTCATGATAATGGTGGCTTTATCTAGCACCTCTCGCCCTAGCGGGGTGATGAGCACCTTCTTGTTATCACGCTCAAAGATCTTGATACCGAGTTGCTTTTCAAGCTCACTGATGCCTGTGCTCAGGGTTGATTGTCTGACATGGCAAGTCTCCGCTGCCTTGCGAAAATGCAGTGTTTTAGAGACAGCCAGTGCGTACGACAACTGTTTCAGCGATAGCATCGCCTCCACCCCCTATGATTTAAAAACCCAGAATATGGGCGTTTGGATGTTCGATTTTATCAAACATGCCAAGGGCTAACTACATGCACTCGCCCCTACATTCATCTTCTATTTTTGATGCCAGTTTGAGTGCTCGTTGTTCGATAAAGGTACTATCGGCGGCAATTCTTTGAATATCTTCCACAAAGTGGGCTGGGCGTATTAGATTCAGCGCACCGTCGTTCTTGCACACGAAATCTACCCAAGGGATCCCATCATCATCTTCATACTCGATGATGTAAGCTGCGGCGGTTTGCTTGTTAAGCTCGTTATTTAATTCGATCAGCCAGTTGAATTGCTGGCTTTCAGACCAGTCGCTAAAGTCTTGCAAAAAGTGTTTTCTTAGAGATTGGTAGCCATTGATATTGACCAAGCTAGTAGTAAAAGAGCGCTCGTTTGTTGGTGGCGTGTACAGTTCGATAGGCAAGTGATGACGAAAGCGTTCTTGGCTCCACTGCTCTGCCAGTAATTTGGCGTGCATCAGTACGTAATGGGTGGCGCTATAGATCCTTGCATAAACAAAACGCGACTCGTAGAAGAGCTGCATTCGCTCTCCGCTGTAACTATTGATATAGCTATCGGGTTTGTTTTTAGCGGAAACAGGCTGCTTGGTACTTAGAGTCTCTGAGCTTCTGAGATCAGAGAGATCTGGATTCCATTGACGTGATTTCCATAGGGCAACGTCCAATGAAAGTAGATCTGGCCATGCCACGGGTCCGAGTTCTGATCTTTCTTGGT
This sequence comes from Vibrio sp. JCM 19236, assembly GCA_000830455.1. Taxonomy (GTDB): domain Bacteria; phylum Pseudomonadota; class Gammaproteobacteria; order Enterobacterales; family Vibrionaceae; genus Vibrio. Next base: position 33,828 of record BBSB01000022.1, on the reverse strand, counting down.
CGCGAAATCGGATGCAATCATCTCCTTCGCAATGCCGTTGTTGCAGACCTCGATGTATCTTGTATCTGACTTGCGGTGAAGCCAAAAACCATAATCTTTGTCGCTCGTCTTCGCTGTGAGCGTCCGTATACCCAGGTAGATAACGGTCATAAAGTTGCTGCTCTGACATACGCTCTCTCCAAGTAAGACTGTTTAGTTAATTGTATACGCGAATGAGAATCAATAAGATTAAACTTGCTGACTTACGGTGGTGGCTATTTATCTAAACCCCACCCTGAATAACACTTGATAGTCATTTACACTTATTCAATAGGAACATTCAGGCTCAGTTATTCTTTCACTTCAACTGGGTCAAATTGGTGAGGAATGTAATATGTCGGAACAAATTAGTCAGTGGCTAGCAAGAGATCCAGACCCGAAAACTCGAGATGAACTCCAACATCTAGTGGATACCAACAACGAGAGAGAACTGATAGACAGATTCGGATCTCGCTTGGCCTTTGGTACCGCTGGCCTGCGCGGAATGATAGGTGCAGGACCCAATCGTATGAATCGATTGGTGATTCAAGAAACGGCGATGGGCTTGGGTAACTATCTAATTGAGCAGGTCGCTGATGCACAATCTCGCGGCATAGTCATTGGTTATGATGGTCGCCTGATTCAGAGCAATTCGCCCGTGATACTGCTTCGGTATTGGCTGCTCTTGGCATCAAGGTTTACCTTACTCACAAGGTAGCGGCAACGCCTATCGCTGCTTTCGGTGTTCTTGAACTCAATGCTGCTGGCGCCGTAGTGGTTACTGCTAGCCATAATCCTCCAGAGTACAACGGCTTTAAAGTGTATTGGGAGAATGGTGCTCAGATTATTCCTCCCCACGATGCAGGTATTGCCAACAAGATTGATGAAGCCACAGTGCTTCCTCTACAGCTGATGCCTTTGGATGAGGCGCAACAAAAAGGGCTATTGGTTTGGCTAGAAGATGAGTATTACCAAACCTATCGCAAGACCATGAATGAAAATCCGTTGCTAATACCCGATGGCAATACCGATATTTCGATTGTATATACCGCAATGCATGGGGTAGGCGCGGAAATGGCGGAAACCTTGCTCGCAGATGCTGGATTTAAAAAAGTCTCTAATGTTGCCGAGCAGCGGGAACCTGATGGTCGCTTTCCAACGGTAAACTTTCCAAACCCAGAAGAAGCCGGTGCAATGGACATGGTGATGGCTTTGGGGAAATCGGTCGATGCCGATATCGCCTGCGCTAACGATCCAGATGCCGACCGCTTTGCGGTTGCGGTAAAACGTCCAGATGGAGAGTATCAAATGCTTACCGGTGACCAAGTGGGTTCGTTATTAGGAGAATACTTGCTCGAAGATCAGCCGAGATCTTTGGTGGGAAACACCATTGTCTCCTCGCGACTGCTCAGCAGCATCGCTAAAACCCATGGCGCTCAATACTATCAAACCTTGACCGGTTTTAAGTGGCTCACCAACATTGCAATGCAGCAACAGACCAAGGAAACGCCATTCCTGTTTGCCTATGAAGAGGCGCTGGGTTACACCGTCGGCAGTAAGGTGTGGGATAAAGATGGTTTATCGGCGCTGGTGGCGTTTTCTCAACTGACAGCCAAGTTGAAAGCTCAGGGGAAAACGCTTTGGGACAAACTGGAAGATATCTACAGGCAACATGGGTTCTACCTAAACGCGCAGCGTAGTATTGCTCTAGATCCGAAAGCGCCCCCAATAGGGGATAAGCTACGAGCGAATCCACCTCAAGAAATAGCGGGTAAGCGGGTTGAAGTTACCGAAGATTTGAAAACCTTAACTCGTCTCTATGACGATGGGAAAACCGAAGCGATTGATTTACCGGCGAGTGATGTACTCATTTATTATCTAGAGGATAAATCGCGAGTGATTGTTAGGCCGTCCGGCACAGAGCCTAAACTGAAGTGCTATTACGAGGTGATCAGTGAGTTTGATTCGGGTATGAATTTTGCTGAGGCTAATGAATTGGCGCAGGCTAAGATGGATGAATTGATTCAGTCGCATCAGCAAAGTCTTTAAAGTGACTTGTATGAAGAAGCTGCTTGTTTGGTAGCTTCTTTTTTTATTGGGTTAGCACGCATCGAGATAGGTAGTAATGATAGGTGCACTGCTTCCTGTCGCGTTCTGATACTGAACCATACATTCGAACTTGCTGTTCACCAGACCTGCTTTGGAGTCACTCATAAAGAAAAACTGAATGACACGCTTTGCGCCATCCAAGCCAACTTGAGAGCGATCCATAGTCATTACTTCGCGCGGCCAATCCTTGTTCGTTTGCCGGTTGACAACCTCAGCATCTAACCAGCCACCTAACTTGGTGATATGGCTATCAAGATTGCCGTAACTCATATCAGGATAGCCATAAGCAAGGTCGAGGTTGGTACCATTGCCAAGGTCAGCTTTGCCCGTCTCTCCCTCTTGCCCCTGAATAACGGCCTTTGCATGCACGAGATCAACGCCAGAGCGCAGCGCGCTGGCAAAGTTATTCATGACCGCTATTTTGCCGTCCACACGAAAGTCCAGATACCTCGGTGCTGCCACCACACCAAGCACAACTAGCTTAATCATAGTAAAGCCTTAGAAATTTCTAAAATAACATCACGAATTTCTGTGCTTATTCGAGATTAATATAGAGTTTTATTTTATCAATTCCGGATGACCTTTAATTAGACTATGATTAATTATTTAAAGTACTTGTTTGTTGAGATTGTTAGCGCTTTCTAATGCTTGTTGATATCCTGCAGTATCAATTAATATCGAAATACCGTCAAATATACTAAATTCTACGTGCTCCTTCATTTTAAAGCGACGCACTATGAAATCTTTTCCTTTATTGGTTGCTGGGGAGAATCGAAATATACAACCAAATAGATCAGACCTATTCACACTAACCTTCATAGAAATCAACTGTTCATCATACGAGGCTACAGTTTTCTTTGTAGAATATGGGCAAGGGCCTTCCATTTTTGATTGGAGTAGTTCTATACTTCCATCCTCAAAAATAGTGACATTTTCAAAATTACCTGCAGTTATGATAGGTGAAAAAGCATGATAAATACCTTTGTCGTCTAAATTTACCGACCACCCAGCCATACTGGGAAGCGAAATAATCAATGTTGAAAGTAGTAAGTTTATTTTTTTAAACAATGTAAACCTCTGAAAAAACACTAATTTTAGCAAAAAATTACGGATGGAAAATTATAGTTTATATAAAAATGTTGTAGTGATATCAGGTGTAAAATTTAAGCATATCTTGCTATTGACGCGCGCCTTATTTTCTTGCTGATTACATCAGAAAGGTGTGGGTGTCAATATCTTTTTGTGATCAAGTTGATGGGCGGAAGCTAACAAAAATAAAAGAAGTTCACACATAATTTCCTTACTGTTTAATTTTTGATCAGATTTAAGGGTCAGAGTATTTAGAGTAAGAGATGAGAAAATACTTAGTAACACTAATTGTTCTAGCTTTGCCAATCCAGAGTATGGCAGGCTGGCATGTAACTAAAACATTAGGAGGGAAAGAAGTAGCTTTCTTTTCAGGGAGTAACTTCGGTGGTTATACAGCAGAGATGAATCAATACGGTTCTATTGTTTTACATTCAGTTGTTCGAGATGCATGCAATACCATGAAAAATAATAGATTAGCAATCTATAACGGGTATGAAATGGTGGTAGAAACAAAGACATTTCAATATAATTCTGAATGCCGTATTATCATAAATCCAGTTAAGTTTGAGGATTTTATGTATATAAGAGGCCAATTAAAAAGAGCGTCGGAAATTATGGTTGCACTGGCAGGGATGAAGGGAAAGATAGACTCATCTGGATATACTGAAGCAATGCAGATAATTAAATTTAAAAAAAGCTAGGGCCTGTTTTTCAGGATAAGGATGTCCTCACTACTTTTACTTTATTAAGTATTTGATTTTACTTTTTTTAAAGGCCAACTTTTTTCATAGTGATGTATTCTAGAGCGTCTAGATGGACTTCTTTTAAACCGATTGAGTTTTTGAGTAGCTCTCTTTGCAATTATTTATACACAAAAATCCCTTACTAATATTTTTAGGGATTGAAGTGGTTATATTTGAGTTTTCAATATCTTGATATTACATGCTCGGCCCATTAAAATACATTTCATATATGCGGTCATAATCCGCATGTCCGTTAAATATCCACTGTACAGCATTATTATCTATGATAGTTAATTGAAATTCATTAGTCGTCTCTATCTAAATATAACGAAAATTTTCATCATCTACTATTATGCTCAAACTTCAACCGCTTGGGTTTGTCATATGGTAAGATCCTTCGGTTTTCTCATACCAATATACCGTAGGCATTAAGGTTCTTGGTTGTAAATAATCTATAGAGAAGTCATTGCCGTTATTAATTAAAAATTTGTAGTATTTTACGCCACTAGCTCAATACATAGATATCTCATAAAGGTTGTCATTGGAGCAATTCGGATTAGAAGGGGTTTAAGAGTGCGCATACTAAGGTAGAAATTATAAGGTTTCTCATGGTATTAATTTTTCACAAGTCAATTAACTTCGATTATATCAAGCAATAGAGTACATAGAGTAACAGAGTGTGTATTAGATAAATGCTTGGAGTGATTTACAAGTGGAAACATTTAGAGTGTTACCACCTAATGATTATTTAGCAATGATATTGCATTAGTTGAACTTTCTCTATGGTACTATACCTCCCCATTTCTTAGGCTAGAATTCTTTGCATCTAAAGGGTTCAGCAAACCACAGAGTGATTTATGCCATTTTCTAAACTAGGCCTTTCCAAGGCGTTGACCGATGCCGTTGTCGAAACCGGTTATGACAAGCCGACTTCTATCCAAGAGAAAGCGATTCCTATCGTATTGAAGGGTCGAAATTTGATTGCGGCAGCGCAGACGGGAACGGGTAAAACGGCGAGTTTTGTACTGCCTATTTTGGAGATGCTGAGCACTGGTACCACTAAGAAAAAGAAGCGCGTGCGTGCACTGATTGTGGTTCCTACACGTGAGCTTGCCATCCAAGTTGATGAGAAGATTAAGCAGTACGCTAAGTTTACCGACCTTACTTCAACCGCTATATATGGTGGGGTGGATTATGCACCTCAGAAGCAGGCTCTGATTGAAGGAGTGGACATCTTGGTTTCTACTCCTGGCCGCTTGATTGATTTCTATGGTCAGCGTGCGGTTTACTTTGAGGAAGTGGAAACTCTGGTTCTGGATGAAGCCGATCGCATGTTGGACATGGGCTTTATCGAGGACATTAATAAGATCATTGCTCGTCTTCCTGATGATGTTCAAAACCTGCTGTTTTCAGCGACCCTGTCAAATCCAGTTCGCGAGCTTGCGCGCACTGCAATTGATGACGCGGAAGAGATTGCTATCGCTAAGCACAACGCATCAAAATCAAATATTGAGCAGTGGCTGGTTACAGTAGATAAGGATAAGAAGTCTGCGTTGCTTGCGCATATGATCAATGAATACCAATGGGATCAGGCGCTTATCTTTATTGAGACCAAGCACGGTGCGGCTAAGCTTGCTAGCCAGCTAGAGAAACGTGGTATTGCTGCTGAGGCATTTCATAGCGGGCGTAACCAGAAGGTGCGTGCTCAGCTGTTAGCGGATTTTAAAGCAGGCAAGATCCAATACATGATTGCAACGGGTGTGGGCGCACGTGGTATCGATATCCAAGAACTGCCTCGCGTAATCAACTATGACCTGCCGTACCCTGCGGATGAGTATGTACACCGCATCGGTCGTACCGGTCGTGCCGATGCCAAAGGTGAGGCTATCTCTTTTGTGTCGAAGGACAACTTCAAGAACCTGTGCATGATTGAGAGCCGATTAGGCACCTTATCGAACGTCGTGAGATCGAAGGCTTCCAACCACGCAAGGAAGTGCCTATCTCGATCCTCAACTATGTACCTAAGCATAAGAGAGAAAACAGAGACTAATTTGTTGAAAACTCATCCCTAAGCCATTGGAGAAATACGGATACATTCCGGTTCTCCAATTGCTTTTCATGGCACACCACATACACACCTTGCGTCGGATTGGTAACCGCGCTTCCCACTTCGACCAACATCCCTTGCTCAATATCGTCCTTTGCGAAGTGTCTATGGGTGACCAAGATACCTAGCCCCCTAATAGCAGCCTGAATGGCTTGAACCGATGCTACGAAGGTGAGTTTAGGATCGGGCTTTGGTCTCGAAAGGTCGTAGGCGTCACACCAGATCTTCCAATCGTGCTTACGTCTAGCATTGTTCACATTGATCCTTGGATGCTGATTAAACAGCTCTTGCGGTGTTGTGTTCTGTTCTAGAAGAGTAGGGCTGCATACCAAGATGAGCTCGTCATCGGCTAGGTGCTCACAGTGGTAGTCTTTCCAAGGCTCGATGGCATCGTGAATGATGGCGATGTCTACGCCCTCAGCATCTAGGTCAAATACGCCCACGCGGTTGGAAATCCGGATATCCAACTCAGGAGCCAGCGCTTGCAAGCGATTTACTCTAGGGATCCACCAATGCAGGGTGAGGGAGTTGACCATATTGATGGTCAGCCTTGGGCTATTTTTGTTAAGTAAATCTTGATTAGCATCCAGTATGGTTTCAAGGGCAGGAGCTACCTTTCGATAATACTCTCTACCAACTTTATTTAACTCAACACGCCGTCCTATACGAGTGAATAGTACCGTATCCAGTTGAGACTCAAGTGCCTTTATAGACTGGCTTATGGCAGAGTGACTAACATTTATTTTCTCTGCTGCTGCGGACATACTTCCCGTTTCGCTAACCGCAACAAAAGCGTAGATTGATTTTAGGGGAACCTGTTTTCTCATTGGATGCTATATGTAAGTTTTTCTAACAGTATAGTTCAGCATTATTCAGTTATTCTCAAGCTCTTTGAGACCTATACTGCTCTTAAATTCATCGGGTTTAGGAGTAAGTAACTTGATAAAGACTGACCAACGCGCCACTGCATTTATGCTCTTGTCGACTTTTTGTACCTCTCTTACGGGCTTAACTGCAAAATTTCTAACACTTCGCATGGCGACTGGCAGTGTGCTACTTCTTAGATTCTTCTTGCCTGCCATCATCATGCTCTCTCTGATTTTGCTGGCAAAGCGATGTCTTCCAGAGCGAGATATGTGGCGCGTGCTGATTATCCGCGCTGTCGGAGTGGCGGCCTGTCAGTTCTGTTTCCTTTACTCTTTGGGCAAGCTGTCGCTGGTGGAAAGTGTAGTGTTGTTCAGCACAGGACCAATATTCATAGCACTGTTTGAGCGTTGCTTATTTAAGGTTCAATTGCAGTCAGCAACTCTGTGGGCAATTGGTCTTACCTTTTTGGGTGTGATATTTCTGGCGGGTAATACGGATGGCTTTACCTTTAAACCAGAGCTCTTGATTGGCCTTATGTCGGGCATGTTCAATGCGGTTTCTCAGCTGAGTCTACACAGGCATCTAAAAGCAGCATGAGCGGTATGGAAAGCAGCGGTTGGTCTTTTCTGTTGGCGGGCGTGATGCTTGTGCCAATCCTAGCTCTGTTCCATGAGCAAGGCGCTGTGGATCTTAACTTTACCTTCAGCACCAGTCATATCGTGATGCTGATAGTGATGGTAATGACCTTTGCCATTATCGGCACACAGTTGTCGCGCAACAGCGCGTATCGGCTAGCAGAGACCAACTCACAGTTGGCCCCGCTTATCTATACCAATCTGGTATTTACCGCTGTTTGGCAATTTACCCTATTTGATGAGCGTTTCAGCCTGCATCAATACATAGGTCTTGGCCTGATAGTGGGCGCGAATATGCTGCGTTCGGGCCTTTTAAAGCAGATGCTAAAGCGTTTCCGCTAACCAGACCATCTGTGGGTAGCCTTTATCTGGTGTGTCGTACACTCGGAATCCAAATCTCTCATACAGGCCGATCGCCTTTTGGTTTTTCGGATGAACCCCGAGGCGGATACCGGATTCGGTGTTTTCGATGCGCGTGAAGAGTTCATTGAACAGTGCCTTGGCAATGCCCTTGCCGTGATATTCAGGAAAAACCGCCATTGCTAGCTCAGGATGCTCGGCATGATCTTTGGTGACAGAGGTCTTATGGCGGATCTGGATCAGCCCAATCGGCGCGTCATCGCCATTTACTGCTACCAAAGCTAGATCTCCCTGTTTGCCCCAGTTTTGGTAATACTCCTTGATATGGGGCAATTCCAAATCTGCTTTGGTATGCGGTGTTTCGTCTTCTGGTTTCCAAAGGGCAGTGAATAGGAGCTCTTTTTGAATCTCTGCTTCGCTAGGATGTAACAGCCTGATTTTCATGGTTATCCTTGACCTTTTTCTTAGTGAATAGCTTTAGATATACCATACCTATCATCAGTCCCCAAAGGGTAGAGCTGATTCCAAGAAAATTTGCACCGGATAAAGTCACCAAAAAGGTAAGCAGAGCCGCTTCTCTATAGCCCTCTTCAGCAAATGCGGTCTGCAGACACATCATCAAGGTGCCAAGCAGAGCAAAGCCTGCGAGTAAATGAGTAAGCTCTTTTGGAAAGGCCAAAAAAAGACTCACTACTGAGGTGGCAAACAGTCCAGCAATAAGATAGAAAACCCCAGCCCAGATACTCGCTTTATAGCGCTGAGAGGTGTCTTTATCTACCTCTTCATTCATGCATATAGCGGCTGTAATAGCAGCGAGATTAATGGCAAATCCACCGATTGGAGCAAACAGAATATTAGCCGTTCCCGTGGTGGCTAGGGTTGCCTTTACTGGCGGCTCATAGCCAAAGCTTTTCATCATGCAAAGCCGGGTAGGTTTTGCGATAGCATAGTCACGATATACAGAGGAAGGGCAAGGTTTAGGATGGCGTGCAGATCAAACTCTGGCGTTACCCATTCAGGCTTGCCAGCCTTAGGCTCAAATCTACGCCATTGAAGCTGCCCATATAACCCGCACAAACTAGAGCGACCGCCAGAAGAACGACCATGGCGTATTTTGATGCAAATTGCTTAGCCACAAAAAAGGTCACCAGCATGATAAAGAATAGCCATGGGCTACTTGGTAAGGTTTCAAATGCACCCATGCAAAATGGAAGTAGTATTGCGCCCAACATGGCAGTGCCGAGCTGCGAGGGAATTTGTGCTAGGGCTCGGCTGACGGGTTTGACAAATGCAGTCAGCACTAGCAGAAACCCAGAGACGATAAAGGCTCCCACCGCAACGGAAAGGCCATAACCGTGTCCATCGCTCGCGATAAGCACGGCGCCTGGCGTCGACCAAGCAGCCAGAATTGGCAGTTTGTAATACCAAGACAGAGCGATTGAGCAGATACCCATGGCTAAGCCAAGGGCTAATAACCAGCTTTCTAATTGAGTTTCAGTAGCACCTAAATTGTTGGCGGCCTGTACTATGATGATCACCGCGGCGGTATAGCCGATTAGGATTGAGGTGAAGCCGGCAGAGAGGTGCCCAAGATTGATTCTCTGACTCATAGTTTGATCCCTGTTTCTGTAGTATTATCTAACTTGTGCGCTAAAGCGCACAAATAGAATGTAGCACTGTGCGCTATAACGCACAAGAATAAATTAGAGCCATGACAGATACAGTTTTTAAGACTCAGATAGCCAGTCACCTAAAGGCGTGCCGTAAAGAAAGAAAGCTCAGCTAGATGCCACCTCAAAATTAACTGGGGTTTCGAAGGCCATGCTAGGTCAGATAGAGCGAGAGGAATCTAGCCCCACCATCGCAACGCTGTGGAAGATCTCCAGTGGATTAGATATTTCGTTTTCAGCCTTTTTTGCCCATCAACCTGAGCTTCAATCCAGTGAAAGTGTTTTTCCCGATGACGCCAAGATGAAAGTCAAAACCTTGTTCCCGTACAAAGCGGACACAGGTATGGAGATGTTTGAGATAAGCTTGATAGATAGGCATCAACAGATGTCGACGGCACACTCAGTGGGTGTGATTGAGCACATTCATGTACTTGAGGGGGAGCTGAATCTTTTCTTCGACAACGAGTGGCATCTGTTCAAAGAGGGAGAGACGGTTCGTTTCTTTGCAGACCAGCCTCATGGCTATGAAGCGCTGTCAGAAAAGACCGTCTTTCAAGATATTATTTGTTATCCAAAATAGGATTGGTCAGGCGCATTAGTTGTACACCGGAGACGTCATCACTAAAGCCCTGCTTGCGGTAGAAATCGAACATATCGGGTAAGCAGTAGAGTTCAAAGTGCTGCACTTTGGCAAGGCTTGGGTGCGTTTTGATGCAGTCCAAAATAAGAGTGCTGATCCCCTGTCCTTGATAGTCACTATCTACGATTACATCGAAGATCAGCGCCTTAAACACCTTGTCTGATAGAACACGAGCAAAGCCAATCAGCTGTTGCTCTTCGTTCACTATGCCTACACAAAGGTTGAGTTTTCAACACAGAGTTGAGTTTGTTCTAGGGTTCGACTCGTCGACCACCACTGCTTGCGATAGAGGGCAAGCAGTTCAAGGGTGTGATTGTGCGAAAATTCAAATATCGGATGATAGGGCATTATTCAAAAACGGGTCTAAAGAAACTGCGTTCATAGCTTATAACACAGTCAGACTCCTCCGCATATTGAAACGCTGCTTGGCATTCAGAGTCATTAACTGAGGTAGTGCGATATTCTTCGTAAGCCGCGAGGCTAGGGAAGGTAAACAGGCACAAGGCGATATTATTGGCACCCTCAGAAGGCAGGTAGTAACCGTTGTGTTGACCGCCAAACTTTTCCACTAAGGGAATCCACATCTTGGCGTAGACCTCAAACTCTTTAATCTTCTTTGGGTCGATAACATAGCGCACGTAGCAAGTGATCATCTGTCTTTCCTTTTGGTTATTTAGCCCCCTCAAATAAAATAACTTACTGGATGCAACTTTAAATAATGAAAATTAAAAAATAAGACTTCGCTACAATTTTGTAACGAATAATTTCTCACGTATTAACAGTGATTTAGAGCAAATATTCACCGTTTCAATCCTAGTAAAATGGTATTCAATGGATACGAGGGAGGGATTGAGATGAGAAGAAACACAAAACGCGCCTTAATATCGGCTGGATTTTGCGGTTTTTGCTTGGTGCTTATCGAGTACAGGATCTTAGGCTTTGTGGCTATGTTGACCGCCGTAGCGACACTGTTTCTCACCATAGTCTACGGAGGACTTGCCATAGCAGGCAGAGACGATGATGTCTTTGATGCCTACCAAGAGGGTAAGCAAACCCTAGCCAAATCTCTGGTATCTTTCTTCAAAAGAAGCGCATAACAAAAAGCCCAGCTCAATACTTGAGCTGGGCTTTTTAAATCAGAACGTGGAGCTTCTAATTATTATGCAGTAGCCACTTCTGGCTTAGCTGCAAATTTTGGTGCGCCTACTGGAAGTACAACGCGACCGTATTCAGCGTTTAGCACTTGAGCTAGACCGAAGTAGATAGCTGAAGCGCCACAGAAGATACCTTCGATACCCGCGATAAAGCCGATAGTGCCGTTACCTGTCCACTCTTTTGCTGCAAGCAGGAAGAATAGGATAGTTAGTGAAGAGAACACGATTTGCTTAGCGGTTGGGTAGCGCAGAGAACCGATGTAAAGGAAGCCTGTGAACACGCCCCAGATTGCGAAGAACCAACCCATGAATGGTGCTGGGCTCGCTGGGAAGCCCATTTTAGGCATAGCGATTAGGCCAACAACGGTTAGCCAAAAAAGACCGTAAGAGGTGAAAGCAGTTGTACCAAAAGTATCACCACGTTTGAAACACATGGTGCCTACGATAACTTGGCCGATACCACCGTAGAAGATACCCATAGCAAGGATCATTGAATCTAGTGGGAAGAAGCCTGCATTGTGCATGTTAAGTAGAATGGTAGTCATACCGAAACCCATCAAACCTAGTGGTGCTGGGTTGGCTAGTTGCTTTGACATTAGTCGTCCTTTCAAAAATGTTGGTAAAAATTAAGCGCGGAGTTTAATGGGTTGCGTCACAAATAGGAAAAGATCTAACTGCAATCTAAGTTTTTGATTTTCAATGTATAAAATTGCATATCCACTTATCAATCGCTTAACAGCAGACAAACAAAAACGGCGCATAAAGCGCCGTTTTCAAGGACCAAAGTTCGATTATTGTACTGAGTGAGCAAATTCAGCAGCAAAGTCTGCAAAAGTGCGAGGTTTCTTGCCTGTTACTTTCTCAACAGTATCGGTTGTGTAGGCGTAGTGACCTTCACCAAACCAAGCATGATTTCCGCAAGGTTGTCAGCAAGCCACTCTCCCATGCCTGCACCTTTCATCGCTTCGGCGGCTTGCTGCTCTGAAACCGCAACGTATTCCACTTTTTTGCCTGCGGCTTTACTGATGATCTCAGCCTGCTCAGCAAAGGTTAGAGAATCTGGGCCTGAAATTAGGTAGGTTTGATTCTCGTGTCCGTCTTGTGTCAGTGCAGTAACGATTACGGCTGCTACATCACGAATATCCACTACGCTTTGCTTTGCATCGGCTAGTGGCAAGAAGAACTGACCCATGCCATTGATGGTCTCAAGGCTACCGTATAGGTTTTGGAAGAAAGAGTTAGGCTGAATAATGGTATAGGTTACGCCTGATGCTTCCACTAACTCGTCAGTCTCCGCGTGAGTGCGGATGATGGCAGAGCCAGCATCTTTCTTAGCGCCCATGCCTGAAAGCTTAACCATGTGCTCAACGCCGGCTTCTTTTACCGCTTCAAGTACATTCTCTATCCAAAGACGATTATCTGGGTGCGCTGGCATAGCAACATAGATGCGCTTGATGCCTTTCATCGCTTCAACCATAGAGGCCTTGTCGTCAAAGTTGCCCACACGTACTTGGTCTTGTGTTAGGCCAAGTTTCTCTGCTGCTGATGCGCTTCGAACCATAGCACCAAACTTAGCGTCAGTTTGTTTTAGTTGCTCGATTACTGCTGTGCCTGTGTTGCCTGTTGCGCCTAGTACCAAGATATCCATGATGAACCTCTGTTTGTTTGTCTGCTTGATTGCTTGAGATAAATATTAGGTCATCCCAATAAGTTTGATTAGATGGTTAAATTGGGCTTTACTATCGAATATGGGATGAAGTGAAACAAGCAATGAAAGAGATATCCGCACTACCTATTTTCGCTACCGTGGTGGAGTGCAAAAGCTTTGCAGAAGCCGCACGCAAGCTGAATCTGCCAACCACAACCGTAAGCCGTAAGGTGCAATCCTTGGAGCAAGAGATCGGGGGCAAGCTTCTGAATAGAAGCACGCGCTCACTCTCATTGACCGAACTGGGTGAGCAGGTACTGCCCAAAGCACGTTTGATAGCGGATACCGTGTATGAACTCAGTAATGAAGCCCAAACCATGATGAGCAGTCCTATGGGCAAGCTGACTATTTCCGCACCTCGCGCCTTGAGTCAGGACTTACTTGCTCCTTTGTTGGCTGAATTTTTAGATCGCTATCCCAATATCAAGCTGGATCTTAGAGCTTCGAACCGCTTTCAAAACCTAGCGGAAGACAATATCGATTTTGCCTTTCGTCTTGGCCCTTTGGTGGATTCAAGTTTAATAGCGATGAAGTTGTCCAAGGTGACTTATGTGTTGGCCGCACAAAAAGTTGCTGTGAAAGAAGAACTAGAGCATCCTAGCCAACTCTTGGATCTGCCTGTATTCGAGCACACATCGAGGCTATATCTTGCCATGCAGTTTGCCAAAGAAGGAGAGAGGTATGAGATTAACTCTGAGCCAGCCATGCTATGTGATGACTTTATTGTGGCGCGCACTATGACCATAAGCGGCTATGGAGTGAGTTTGTTGCCCGCTTCTCTCTATCGAGCGCAGAACATGAAGGACTTGAGGATGCTGCTACCCGACTGGATAGAGCAGGATAAGAGCTTGTTTATGGTGTATCAGGATAGGGTAAACCTACCGCAGAAATCCAAGCTGTTTATTGAATTCATAAAAGAGAAGCAAAGCTGGATTGAGTCCATACTTTGCCCCTCTGATATCAGTTGACTAGTCGCGCGCTTCTGAGCGAGCGTAAACAATCAGACCAAGCGCTGCGACTACACAAGATAGAGCGAACGAGGTGATGTTTGCTGGTACAAAGCCATACAGCGCATAGCCCGTACCTGCGATAGCTAGCAGTACGAATACTGGCAGTGCAGGAACGCGGATAAGACGTTTAGCATCAGGTTGGATCTTACGCAGACGCCACACACCAAGGAATAGCACAGCGTAGATGATCCACATCAGTGCAATTGGTAGATCACCGTACAGGTCGAAGATACCTGTGTGAATACCAGTACCGGCTAGGATAAAGCCAATGGTCATGTAAGTGGCTAGCAGTGCCAGCATAGTGAGACCAGAGCGAACCGGAAGGTTAGTGCGAGGAGAAACTGATAGTAGCGCCTCTGAGCCTGCAAAGTTACGACGCATCGCGAGCGAGTATGGCATGCGCATACCCAGCAGCATCAAACCATTAAAACCACCAAGCGCAGAAATAACAATGAAGAAGGTTAGGGTACGGCCTAGGCCCTCACCAAATAGGATGTTGGCCACGCCAGACACATCCATCTCACCTGCCGCATAGGCTTGACCGCTCGCCACTGACAGAAGACCCGTAGTGAACATCACGTAAACAAGGCCGATGATGGCAAGACCACCGACCATAGCAAGAGGTAGGTTGCGCTGAGGGTTCTTGATTTCGTGTGCGATAGTGGTTACGAAAATCCAGCCATCGAACGCAAATAGCACAGATCATAGCTGCTGCGATTGCAGTAGCAAAGCTCACATCAGTGATGGCTTCCATTGCTGCCTGACCTGCTTGAACGGTTTCGCCTTGATGGAAGAAACCAAACAGAGCGATACCTAGCAGTGGGATTAGTTTGATAACTGTCGCAACGCGCTGTAGTAGTCCACCTAGAGATTCAGCTAGAAGGTTAGCAGCGGCAAAGGTTACGAAGTAAAGGGCGCTTAAGCCTGCAAGCACTGGAATGGTTGGCTCAATCTGCAAGAAGGCGCAGGTAAATACCGCTGAGTAGTAAAGAATGATAGAAAGGATAAGCGGGATATAAAGAACCGTTTGTACCCAGCCGACAAAGAAGCCAAAACGTTCACCCCACGCGGTTTCACTGAATGACATCAGACCGCCAGTCTTAGAGCCCATCGAGGCAATCTCTGAGATCACGATAGCCGCAATGGTGGTCAGTAGCGCTGCCGCTACCCAAGCAATGATGGCATAGGTGCCGTTACCGCCGGTTGCTTGCAGGACAGGACCTGCCTTAAAGAAGATACCGATACCAACTACGATACCAACAACCAAAGAAACGGCTGTGCCCAGTCCGTATTTGGGCTGTAGTTTTTCTTCCACTTTCGTTCACCTTATATAAATCTGGGATATAGAAATGGCGTGCAGTATAAGCCAATTCATAGGGATTTCTACCACAGATTTGCACGTGATTGGTGCAAGATAAGGTTTAGTGAAAGTGGTGTAGAAGAATCAGTCTGTGATTATGAGTGTGGCAGCATAGCCTTAGCTCGGTTTATGTTATTGATAACCTTAGCTCTATCCACGCCGAGATTCTGAGAATCGAGTATCTTAGTCCAAGTATTAATGGCGTTTTGATAGTCAGCCTCAATGAAATAATCGGAGGCAATTAATTGCAGTGCGGTCTCGTTGAAAGGGTCGTTTTCAAGGGCAAGATCCAGATAGTGCTGAACCTGTGGAGTGATGCGTTGCTTGTTTTGATAATAGAGCGCGGTTGCAAAGGCGGCATAGTGGCCAGCGTGTGGCACCTTGGTGAGTTTTAAGGTGTAGTCAAAACAGGTGAGCGCAGATTGAAACTGGTTGTCTTGGATATAAAGCTTTCCGAGCTGAAACCAGGCTTCTGAATCGTTTGGGTTGTCTCTTAGTTTGTCTTGGGTTTGGGTTAGAAGTTCGGAATAAGAGACGGGTTTTGGCGGGGTTTCGAACTCTGGATTGGGTTGCTTTATAGATAGCCAGACTAGGGTTGTTAGCAGAACCATACTCGCCACAGTGCCTCCTGCCTTTAGGTTAGGCTGGGACTGGTGTTTAAACGCGATTCGTAAGATGAAGAACGCGATTAAGGCTAGGGTGATGAATAGTATTTGCATGTTTGTTTTGGGTTTGGTTAGTGGGAAGATCCCGGATACGCCTTTCGGCGTTCCGGGATGACGATTAATTACTGCAGTAGGATTCTTTACGAATTGAAGGCAATCTCACCTCCACTTCGTCATCCCGGAATTCGTGATAACGAATATCCGGGAACTTCCACTATACAAACTAACTAATAAGTCGCCTCACGCTTCTCAGCTTCCTCGTCCCACTTCGGCACAACTGTCTTCAAGAAGTGTTCTTTCTCAGCGTTCATGCCGTCCATATCCATACCAAGAGCTGCTTGTGCTTTTTCTTTAGTAGAGATATCTGGGATCTGAACCTCATCAGTGATGCCTTTGGTTGCCAGAAGACGAATCAGTTTCGCACGAGCATCCGCTGCACGGTCAACCGAAGTACCTAGCACTTCAAGGGCAACCTCAGGAGCGTGCATGTGTACGCCATGTGATGCGATTGCGTAGTCCCAGCGCCATTGAGCGTGACGGATATCTTGTAGGATATCTTTCATTTCGTCTTCAGTCGCGCCTGCATCCCATGCCGCTTTTGCTTCAAAGTGAGCCGCAACGATCTGCTTCTCTGCGGTTAGCTTCATGTTCAGCACCTGACCTTTACGTGTGGCCACTATGCTATGAAGCTGGTCTTTGGTTTGAGTGTGGCACTGAGCACAGGTGTCTTCAAAGCGATCGAATGGGTTGCCAATTTTATGGTCGGTGTAAACCGTGCCATCTTCGCGTTCTACTTTAGGCATGTGGCAGTCTGCACAGACCACGCCATTCTTGCCGTGGATGCCATCACGCCATGTTTCATACTCAGGGTGCTGAGCTTTTAGCATTGGGGCTTTAGATACGCCGTGGGTCCAGTCCGCGAAGCCTAGAGCGTCATAATATTGCTCCATCTCATCCACATTAGTGCCCATATCCCATGGGAACTTAACCGCGTTCTTCGCCTCTTTTACGAAGTAGTATTCAACGTGGCACTGACCACATACCGAGGCTTGCTGATCAAGACGAGACTGCTCCTCAAACGGCATACCAATGGCAGTCATGGCACGGTCTACATAAGGACGGGTGATCTTAAGAGCAGGTTCGCCCTTCTTGAAGCCATCGCTCTTGGTGTCGTGACAGTCGGCACAACCTATGGCATTAACCACTTCACCGCCAAGACGCGCCCATTTACCTTCAAAGTAACCGTCCTCGCCGCGCTCATCGATAAGACGCGCTACGTCAGGGCTTTTACAGCTCCAGCACGCCATAGGCATAGGACCAGATTCTGCGTCAGTTGGACCACCGGTACGTAGGGTATTGCGCAGATCCTCGATAGCGTAATAGTGGCCACGGGCCTTGTTGTAGTCTTTAGCAAAGCCATAGCCTGCCCACAGGATCACCATGTTTGGATCTCCCGCTAGAGCATCATTGACTTGTTCGCTTTCGCTGGTGGCTTTCCAGCTATGAAATTGATCAGGATGCACTTGTTCATACGCCTCATTACGAGGGTCAACAATCTCCTGGCTATACGATTCGGCAAAGGCGTTGCCGCTCAAGGCACCGAAAAGCGCTAACGGTGCTATCCACCCAAGCTTCCACTGTTTCATGACGAGTTTGTCTCCATATTCTTGATTTTATGAACGGCGTTGTGGTCACGATTCCTAAAAAAGAATTGGAGTAAAACCTATATATCCACATAGGTTCTAGGTATCCAAAATATTGCCTCGGATATATTAATTTTACTGTAAATATTAAAAATTATTTTTCATATTTAGTTTCATTTGATATACATCAATTTCTATCAGAGACCTTTATCACACTTATTTAAATCAATATTTAGGTAGTGATTTTGCTCGCATAATAGACGCCTTTTATTATCTGTATCAGGGGTTTAGGCGTAGACTTTATAAGGTAAAAGCGTTGTGGCTTATCCTAAATAAGAATTAATTTCACTTGAGTTCAGTGCAAGGAATTCAAGGGGTTTTAGTTTCTAATCAAAATTCCGCGTGGAATATTTTGATTTTAAGGAAAGGATACAATGGGCAATATTATATTGATCAAGTCCATGATGCTTAGTCTGCTATTTGCATCCTGTCTACTTGGTTTCTCAAATAATGTTATGGCCGATGATGGTGTCCAAAGTGATTCAACATCTGACCGTCATAAAGTCGAATATATTCGTGACAAAGACTATAAATGTATTCAGTGCCACAAGGACTCTAAGCAAACCTTAGCCGGATCTCACGGCGAGGGTGTTATGCAAAAGCTAGGCAAAGAGGCCAACTGTACTGATTGTCACGGCAACATAGGTCCCGATCACCGCGATGGGGCTTCCACGGTCACTAAGTTCTCTGATGCGCAATCCCAAGCGGGTACGGGCAAGACACACCTTTCTACTGACGCCATCTTACAGGCCAATAACACCTGCATGGATTGTCATAGCTCAGAGAATCTAAGAGAGGCGAGTTGGACCCACGATGTGCATGCCAAGAACCTTACCTGCTCAAACTGCCACACACTGCACGCCACCGACGCCAAGGTGCTCTCGTATGAGCGCAAGCAGTTGGTGAACATGTGCGTAGATTGTCACTCTGATTTTAATCAGACCCGCGAAGAGAAGGAGTAGGGATATGAGTTGTTCTAGACGAAACTTCCTTGCTGGTGCGGGAGCTGTGATCTTTACCACAGGTACAGGAGTGGCGAGCGTGGCTTCCAGCAAGAAATCATTTGCTACCACAGAAGCGGAAAACAGCGTCAAGCTAGGTATGCTGCACGATGAGAATGCCTGTATTGGCTGTACCGCGTGCACAGAGGCATGTCGTGAAGTGAACAAGGTGCCAGAGGCGTCTCTCGCCTCGAGATTAAACGTTCTGAGCCTGTGGGTGAATTCCCAGATGTGGAGTATCGATTCACTCGCACATCTTGCCAGCACTGCGAAAATCCACCTTGTGTGTATGTGTGCCCAACTGGCGCGGCTTACAAAGACGAAACCACCGGTATCGTCGACGTGCATCATGATAAATGTGTAGGTTGTGGCTACTGTTTGGCGGCTTGTCCTTATCAGGTTCGTTTCTTCCATCCTGAAAACAAGTCGGCTGACAAATGTAACTTCTGTCGCGACACCAACCTCGCTGAAGGCAAACAGCCTGCTTGTGTGGAAAGCTGTCCAACTACGGCGCTTATTTTTGGCGACCTCAATGACCCAAGCAGTGATGTCTCCAAGGCTATAGCGTCCCGTCCTGTCTACCGTGACAAGGTAACGCTAGGTACTAAACCTAAGCTGTACAAAGTTCCATTCGCGAAAGGAGAAGTGTAATGAGTAGCGCATTTCATTTTGATTCTCTAGTCTGGGACTGGATCATCGCCATCTACCTGTTTCTAGCGGGTATGTCTGCGGGTGCGGTAATTGTCGGGCTGTATCTGAAGCGCAAGGTGATTGAAGGTGATGCTTCACAAAATGGCATCATGAAGGCGATCGCTTGGCTGGCACCGTTTGGCATCATAGTGGGCCTATTGATCCTGATCTTCCACCTAACCAAGCCGTTAGATTTCTGGAAGATCATGATCTACTACAACCCGACCTCTGTGATGTCCATGGGTGTGATCCTATTCCAGGTATATATGGCAGTGCTGTTTGTCTGGATCGGTATCATCTTCCGTGAGGTTATAGTTGGCTTACTTGGTGGCAAGTTGAGCTTTGTGGATGGTCTACTGCAATGGTTCAAGCGCTATGAGAATGGTATCGAACTGTTCCTTGGCTTCTTAGCTATTGCTTTGGCGGCGTATACGGGCTTCCTACTATCCGCATTGAAAACCTACCCAATGCTGAACAACCCAGTGCTTCCAATCCTGTTCTTGTTCTCCAGCCTCTCGTCTGGTGCCGCGGCCTGTTTGATGTTCGGCATCTTAGTGTTTAAAGAGGACGTACACAGCTCGAGTGTGGCGTGGATTCACGGCTTTGAGCGCCTGTGGTGATGTTTGAGCTGTTTGTTCTAGTGACCTTCTTCACTGGGCTTATCTTCGCTGGTGGACAGCATGAAGCGGCAGCTTGGAATGCAATTGGCGGCGGTTTCTGGTCCAACTGGTTTTGGTTTGGTGTAATTGGTTTGGGCATGTTGTTGCCACTTGCCATGAACTACTTCTCTCCAGCCAAGACCAAACACAGCCACAGTTTTGTGTTGGTGGTGACTAGCCTTAGCCTGATAGGCGTATTGATGTTACGTACCTTTGTTCTGTACGCAGGACAGATGACGCTTATCTAAACGTTATCACCAAGCTCAGTATGGGCTTGGTGATATATCCAAATTTCTTTGTGGTTTAACTAACCTGTACTTCCGAAAGACGCCGTTAAATCATCCTTGATGGCTTTACTGCGGCGTCCATGCCGCAGAAACTTTCTACAGCACAGGTCAGTTACCTTTTAAGAGATTACGAGGTGATTTGGATATAGTAAAAATTAAGGATTTCATTTGTTGTTAGCAAACAGCGGCTTATGGCTCTTAACAGCGGTAGCCGTACTGAGTTCCCTACTTATATTGATAGGCATTAAGGCTCAATTTCTCAATCTAGATTCGCCTCAAGGCTACTCATCGGTGGCGCGCCTCTGGTTCTGGCTCTGGCAAGCTCAGCGGTGGGCGTTCTAATGTACGCCTTTGCCATCGATGACTTTAGTTTGAGCTATGTCTCTGACAACTCGAATAGCGCGCTCGCCATGGGCTTTAAGCTCGCAGCAACCTGGGTGGGCATCAAGGCTCAATGCTGTTCTGGGTATGGGTACTCTCGCTGTGGGGTACTTGATAAGTGTAAGGCGAGTAAATACCAAACCTGTAGCGACCACTGTAATGATGGCGGTGATTGCCATCTTTAGCTGGTTCACCCTACTGGCTTCTAATCCATTTGAACTCAATGCCCTAGTGCCTTTAGAAGGGCGTGACCTCAACCCTATGCTTCAGGATATTGGCTTATTATCCATCCACCACTTCTGTATGTTGGTTATGTTGGCTTTGCCTCTGTCCTTGCGTTGGCAGTAGCTTCGCTTGTATGTGGAGACTATTCAGAGCAAGCCTTTATGCGTATCAGTAGACATACCATGCTGGCGTGGGTGTTCTTAACCCTAGGCATTGCAGTTGGCAGTTGGTGGGCCTACTACGAGCTAGGTTGGGGAGGCTGGTGGTTCTGGGATCCCGTAGAAAATGCCTCGCTGATGCCTTGGTTAACAGCTACAGCGCTGTTGCACGCTCTTGTTCTTAGCCGCACTCAAAAACAGATGCTGTTCTGGAGTTTGTCCCTTGCAATAGTCACCTTCTGCTTGAGCATCCTAGGTACTTTTATTGTTCGCTCTGGGGTGCTGACCTCAGTACACGCATTTGCGGTAGACCCAAGCAAAGGACTGACACTGTTGGGGATGCTAAGCCTTATCTTTATCGCTTCCTATACCCTGCTGGTAGTGAAATCTAGAGAGATACAATCAGAGGATATCAAGCAACTTGAGAGTAAAAACAGCCTAGTGCTAGTAGGGTGAATATCCTAGTCGTAGCAACCTTAGTGGTGGTATTTGGCACCTTCTATCCCATGGTCTATCAGTTGCTTGGCCTAGGTAATATCTCTGTGGGGGCGCCGTACTTCAATCTGTTGTTTGCGCCTTTAGCACTGATTAGTTTAGTGCTCTTGGGTGTGATGCCGTTTGTTAAGTGGCAAGGGCAACAAGGGAAGCCGAACTGGCGGGCGTGCAAGCTAGCTCTGTTCTGCAGCATGGTGCTTTCCATTTTTTTGCTCAATCTCTATATTCATTCAAATCGTGAGGTTGGTGCTGAGTGGTCATGGTGGGCGTTTGTTACCTTAAATCTTGGGCTATGGGTGAGCATCGGTCATATATGGGCTCTGATTAGAGACGGTATTTCTGCTAAAAAGCTCTGTGTAAGCCTTGCTCACATCGGGGTAGCTGTGGCGTGCATGGGTGCGAGCATGAACAGCTTCTATTCCTATGAAAAAACCGTGCGCCTTGGACCTGAACTCAGCACTCAATTTGGTGATTTTCAGCTACGTTATCTAGAAACCGAGCTCTATATCGCGCCGAGCTTTACCGCAGAGCAGGGGCAGATTGCGATCATTAGTGGCTCAAAAAGCTATCTCGCAAAACCTGAGAAACGACACTATCCAGTGCGAGTGATGAATATGACCGAGCCGTCGATGACCAGCTTTTGGAACGGTGATATCTACATCACACTTGGAGAAAAGCTCGACACTCAAAACTACGCGGTTCGAGTACAATTTAAGGCCTTTGTTCGCTGGATAGGTGTGGGCGCGTTGTTGATGGTGTTTGCCGGTATCGGGCTTATTTGTATACGGCTAGGTAGACTTATTCCACTACCTCGCTTTAAGGAAAGTCTTTCTCAATGAAACCCCTGTTAACCCTTGTTGTACTGTTTCTAGTTTCTAGCTTCAGCTTTGCTGAAAGCTACAAAGTGCATCCGGTGGAACTGTTTGAATTTGATTCCATTACGCAGCAAAAACAGGCGATTAATCTGGCCAAAACCTTGCGCTGCCCTATGTGCCAGAATCAGAACCTGATTGAGTCCAATTCTGAGGTGGCCAAAGACATTCGTCTACGGGTGTTTGAGTTAGTTAAAAATGGGCAAAGTGATGCAGAGGTGAAGGCGTTTATGGTTGAGCGCTATGGCGAGCATGTGCTTTACCAACCTAAGCTGAGTATCCAAAACACACTGCTATGGGGTGTACCTATCTTGATTGCTTTGTTTATGATCGGTTTTAGCATAGGCCAAATCAAACGGAACTGCGTTACAAACCATGAGGCAGCAATACCATTTTAGACGTTCCCAGCAGGGGCAATTGCTCATTTGGGATGTCATCAAGCTGATAGAGTTGGCCCGTGAACTCGAGGTCATATCCGTTCCACTAGAAAGCATTAAAGAGCTCGATGAGGCCTTCTGGTATGACTTAGGCGGTGCCAAGCCCACCTGTCGCAATGTAGCAGAGCATGCCAAGTTAATTCAGCAAACCGACCTAAGTTATCCCATTTTATTGTGCAGCGAGGGCAGAGTAATGGATGGCATGCATCGTGTGTGCAAGGCTTTGATGAATGGCGATAGTCACATTAAGGCCGTGCGCTTTCCTCATGCTATTGAACCGCACTTTATCGATGTCGACCCAGATACTCTCCCTTATTAAACCTCGTACAGCTCTAGTGGCAGCTGGTCTGGGTCTTGGAAAAAGGTAAAGCGTTTGCCAGTGAATTCGTCCACTCGCACCGGCTCTACTTCAATGTGAAAGCCAGTCAACCTGTCTATCGCAGCATCCAAATCTTCTACTTGAAAAGCCAAATGTCTCAATCCCTGCGCCTCCGGTCTGCTGGATCTTGCGGGTGGATTTGGGAAAGAAAACAGCTCTATTTGTGTGCCGTCGGGAAGCGCAAGATCGAGCTTGTAAGAGTCGCGCTCGGCTCGATAATTCTCCGCAAGGAGCTCCAGTCCTAACACTTCAATGTAAAAGCGTTTTGAGGTTTTATAGTCGCTACAGATGATTGCAACGTGATGAGTACCTTTGAGCATACTCTAGCTCCAATTAGAAATGACGAGCCTATTTTGCCTTGTAATCAAAATGGTTAAAACCCTAATCAAGACAATGATTTAAAGTTGTTTCATATGCTTCTAGGTTACTTTTAAAGCAATCTTATTTTTCATCGTCGATTGACGATATACCTGTTCAGATCAATTTATTGCAGTTTTATTGCCGTTAAGTTTCAGAGAGTAACTTCAGTGTTTCAAGGTAACTTAATGGCGGATAAACAGATATCTCGGCGACAACTCCTCACCGGAGCTATAGCCACGGCAGCGGCTACCGTTGCCACATCAGCAATGGCATCACAGCCGAAAAACTCACTAAAACAGCAGTCTGGCTCAGGCAAACGATGGGGTATGGTCATTGATCTACGACGTTGTGTTGGCTGTCAGGCATGCACCGTGGCGTGCAAATTCGAAAACAATGCGCCCGTTGGTCAGTTTAGAACTTGGGTTAGCGATATTGAGGTGAAGAGCTATCCGGACACTCGCCGTTCATTCTTGCCTCGCCTATGTAATCACTGTGAAACGCCAAGTTGTGTTCCTGTTTGTCCAACTGGAGCGACCTATAAGCGAGAAGATGGCCTAGTTCTGGTCGATTCCGATAAATGTTGGGGCTGTGGTTCGTGTGTAACAGCCTGCCCTTACGGCGCTCGCTTTATCAACGCTGAGACCAAGATTGCAGACAAGTGCACCTTCTGCGCTCATCGATTAGAAGAAGGGCTACTTCCAGCTTGTGCCGAGACTTGTGTCGGTGGTGCCCGAATTTTTGGCGACTTGAACGATCCTCAAAGCCCAGCAAGCAAGCTCATTGCAGAGAACGATGTATCGGTTCTTAAACCAAGCGCAGGCACTAAGCCAAACGTTTTCTATATCGGTCTAAATCATCCTGAGATCGCTAATGGTGAGATAGAGCCTAACACCTGGCTATTAGATCTTGAGCGCAATATGGATGATGTTGAGTTGACCTTCAAGGGGGCAATCAATGATTAATATTATCAACGTGTCGAACCAGATGCCTTTTGGTTTGCTGTTCGTTAACTATTCCTTGCTCGCCGGTATGGCCGGTGGCTTAGGCGTAGCTTGGGCGTTATGCACCGAAAAGCCGAGCAAAGCCTATTTGCCGCAGCTAGTAGCAGTGGCTTTGGCCTTATGCGCAACCTTCAACGTACTGGCTGAGGTACAGCAGCAAGGTCGTTTGATCTATGGATTTATCGCCGGATGGGAAAACTGGAACGGTTCTATCATCAAGTACGGTGTGTCGGCTATTCCTGTGTTTATGGGGCTGTTATTACTGACCATATTCGCACCTTTTCACCCGATTGCTGAGAAGCTATTCAACCCACTTCGGGCTGGGATCGTGGTTTTAGGCCTTTTCCTACCCGCTTATTCAGGCATCTGGATGATGAATGAGCATGGTGTGGCGCTGTGGAACTCTCCACTAACGGTCGTCTTGACCTCTCTATCCGGGGTGGCAGTTGGTGCTCTGCTATTCAATGTTCTGTCTCACGATGGAAGCACTATCAGAAGCAACATTCTTAGAACACTGCTGTTTACCAATATCGCGTTTTTATTTTTAGCCAATTGGTGGGCGATTCGTTTCTCTGGCGCAGAGGTTCAACTCTCTAAAGCGCTTTTGGATACGCATTTCGCAGGCATTGAGTGGACAGCCTTCGGGGGCTTCGTTCTAGCACTGGCGATCCTGTTGATCAGTAGCTCACGCGCTATGGCCTTGATTGCTTTTGTATTGTCTGCAGTCGGAGCCTACTTTGTGCGCTACTGCTTGCTTGTAGGCGGAGAAGGCGTGAGTCGCAGTGGGGGAGGCATCGCGCTGTTTGCTCCAGACCTACACGAGCTTTTCTTTACGGTCGCATCTTTGTTGTTAACCGGCGGCTTGTTTGCAGCTCTGCTACTGGCTGTTCCCGCTCTTATTCAAAAAATTGAGGATTAACCTATGGATAGACGTAAATTTCTAAAAGGTGCTGCCGGTGTTGGTATTGCAACTGGTGGTGCGGCCTATTCAGGTATCTTCGCCCGTGCCATTACCATGAGTAAAAACGGTGAGCCTGTTAACTACCGGGCTTATGGTAACTCGGACAACGTTGAATGGCGCTTGAATGAAGTAGGTAAACACCATATTGCTCCGGACTATTGTGTTAAGCACACCACCTGCTTGCAGTGTCACTCTGAGTGCGGACTGCGCGTTAAAGTGAACAACAACAGCGGTAAGATTGAACGTATCGTTGGTAACCCTTATCACCCAAATACCAAGATAGATTACACAGATATTTCTACACCAATCAGTGCAACTGCCGCTGCAGTCGGTACTGTGTGCGCGCGTGGTAATGCGGGTATCGAGACCCTTTACGATGAATACCGTTTAAGTGCACCGCTAAAACGAGTGGGCAAGCGAGGTGAAGGTAAGTGGAAGACAATCTCTTGGGAGCAGTTGATCTCTGAAACGGTAAATGGTGGCAAGATATTCGCTGATACTTCAGATGCTGACAGCCAAAACTTGAATGTGAAGGGTTTCAAACAGCTCTATCAACAGCGCGATACCTTGATCGACAAGCAAAACCCTGAGTACGGATTTGAGACCAATAAGTTTGTGCTACAAGCAGGGCGCATCGTTAAGAGTCGCAAAGACTTCCAGTCGCGTTTTTGTAGCTCATTCGGTACCGTGAATAACTACGAGCACACCAATATCTGTGAGTTGTCTCACCACATCGCAACTGGTGAGGTTTATGCGGGCAAGCACAATGCCAAGCCGATATTACCGAGTCTGAGTTCATGGTGTTCTTCGGGACAGCACCAGGTGAAGCTAACTTCCCAATGCAGACTATGGGTAAATACAGTGCAGAAGCGCGAGTTAAAGGAGCGCAGATCACTGTGGTTGACCCTGTACTTCCGCGCACGGTGCAAACCTCACCGAATACCCATTGGATTTGCCCTAAGATAGGCTCTGATGGTGCCATTGCAGCGGCTATCTTGCGCACCCTGGTTGAAAGTGATGGCTTCAACCGCAGTTACCTGAGTCGTCCAAGCCTAGAGTCTGCCAAGCGCTTTGGTGAACTTTCTTATACCAACTCTTCTTATTTGATTGATCTGGAAAGCGGCAAGTTTGCTCGTCAGAACGGCAAATATCTAGTGGCGGATAAGAACGGCAATATCGTGCCATTTGATACCCTAGACCAGGCAGATATTGAGTTTAAAGGTGAGCTAAACGGCAAGGCACTGGCTACTTCTTTCTCCCTGCTTCGTGACTCTGTATTTAGCCAAAGCATGGCGGAGTACAGTGAGCAGTCGGGCGTAGAGGTCGAGAAGCTTGAGTGGCTAGCTAAGGGCATCGCTAAGGCAGGACGTAAGTCAGCAGTAGAGTTTTATCGAGCATTGCTCAGCATCCAAACGGCTATTACACCGGCTTTTTGATCAATCAGATCAACGTTGTGATGGGTAATATGAACTGGACTGGCGGTCTGTCCGTTGGCGGTGGTGGTGTCGATTACAACGGCGGTGCCTATGATCTGAAAACCATTCCTGGACTGAAAGCGAAACCTCAAGGCCTACACATTACCCGTGAGCAGATGGCTTATGAAGACTCTAGCGAATATAAGCGAAAACTGGCCAATGGTGAGAACCCATATCCGGCTCAGCGCCCTTGGTTCCCAATTACCAAGGATGTGTTTAGTGAGATTATTCCATCTATTATCGATGGCTACCCTTATAAAGCAGACATCTTGCTTTGGCATATGTGCACACCTCTGTATTCAACGCCAAGCACCGGCCGAGATGAGATCATTGCCAAGATCTCTGACCCTAAAGAAGTGCCTTTGTTGATCGCATCGGATATCGTGGTGGGTGACAGTTCAGCTTATGCAGACTACATCATCCCAGATCTCATGTACCTTGAGCAGTATGTGCACCATCCAATGATGGAGGCAACACTGGTTAAAGGCACGGCAGTGCGTACTCCTGTAGTGGAGCCAATGACGGACAAAACCGAGAAAGGCTTCCACATGAGCTATGAGCAGTTCTTGATTGATGTGGCGATTGAATTGGGTATGCCTGGCTTTGGTGAGGACGCTATTCCTGATGGCTACGGTAAGCTATGGTCACTAAACACTATGTCTGATTACTACATCAAGGGTGTGGCTAACCTTGCTCATAACTTTGGTCAGGTTCCAGAGATCACCGATGAAGAACTGAGAATCACAGGCCTTGATAGCTTCTACCAAGAACACAAAGATACGCTCAAAGCGAATGAGTGGTTGGATGTACTGTTTGCGATCAGTCGAGGCGGTCTATTTGAGTCCGTTGATAATCGTCGTAACGGCAAGCAACTGACGCATCAGTTCGATAAGTGCATTTCCATGTACTCAGAGAAAGTGGCTACGACTGTCGATAGTATGACGGGCAAGCGATTCAAGGGACAGGCGCTAAATGCTGAGTCTGTGACTGCGTTAGATAAGCCATTATCAGATCTAGATACAGAGCTTGATATGACCATATTGACTCGAAAATCGGCTCTGCAGAGTCACTCACGCCTGTCGTCAGCGAACTCTATCCGTCAAATCACGCCGACTAACTTTGCCGAGATCAATAAACAAACCGGCGAGGCTAAAGGGCTTAAAACCGGCGACATGGTATGGATCGAGAGCGTAAATGGCAAGCGTAAAGCACAGGTGAAACTGCGTGAGGGCATAGCACCGGACGCAATTAGCTTTATCGTTGGTTTTGGTCACAACGGCTATGGCGCCTCCGACTATGAAGTGGATGGAAAGCTGATTAAGGGAAGTAAGCAGCGTAAGGCCGGATTTAATCTAAACCCGATTATGCGCACCGACAGACGTGCCAAATATGGGGCTTATGGATAAGGTGGGGGGTTCCACTGTGTTCTACGACACCAAAGCGCGTATTATAAAAGCGTAAAAAAGGCTCAGCATATCGCTGAGCCTGATAGTTTTAAGCCATTTATAGTTATAAACCAAAGTTTGACGTTGTTATTTTTGTTTGTTTGTCTGGAACAAGTTCAACAGGGGGACTTTTATTTAACCGGAATAAAAGCGCTGATTGCCGACACTAAAGGCGTAACCTTTTATACGGTTATCTATGCTGAAGTGTGGCCTTGTTCTGTGACACGAAAGATACCAAACAACTGAACTAATGTTTTATCAATTTGCGCCACGGTCAATAATTAGTCGGTTTAGAGTTGCAGATATTTAGAACCATTGAGTCTCTGGCGGTGCTCGCGAACCGTGCTAGCCAGGGATTGGATCTTTTCTAGATTATTGTCTCTAAGCTCTTTACGTTGCCTCATGTCCTGTAACAGGTCTGGGTCATTGGCGCTTTCCTGCAGGGACAGCAGCATGGCATCTCCACCCAGATCGCAGTAGTCCTGATGGTTCATGACCGCGATATCCCTGTAGTATTCCATCTTGGACTCCATCAATGTGATCTGTGCCTTAAGCTCCATCGCCTCTGGGTAGGAGACCTCTTCAAGTTTCTGAACAGATTTTTGTTCTAGCTGATTGGCACGGTTTTCTATCATGATGTTGGAAAGCGAGCCTCGGCTTTTTCCGCTGGCTACCGCCGTTTTTAGCAGACCAAATAGGTTAGCGGTGCGGGTTTTGCGCGCATTCTCAGTCGCCAGCTTTTTGCGAACCTCTTTACTACATGAAGCTTGGGTGTCGCCTTTGATATACCAAGAGTCCACCATTTCTAGGGCGCGATTATCCACCTCAACCGAGGAATCAAAGTTCTTAAGAAGTTTCAGTACAGTCTCTCGTACCTCACTCTTTACTAGATAATTGCTTGGGTATCGGTATTCCACACCGGCTACTTCACCACCTCTGTCTTTGTAGTGGTTGAGGATACGAGAGGTGTAGATAAAGGCATGAATCAGAACACGTTCAATAAGGCTACCGTCTCAGCAGAGCCGACATACAGTTCTTTGACCGAGATTCTGAGCTCGCCATTGCGGGCCTTTCTTACTAGGCGATTTCGAATAGCTGTTTTCGCCAGAAGAGCATTCTTCTCACGTCGAGAGATGCGACCTAGCAGTCGCGTGTCGTGGAAGAAACGATAATCCTGTTTCTGACCATTGGAGTAGAAGTAGCCTGTTTTCAGACCACGCAGGTGCTGCTCTTTTCTCAGTTCAAAGTTCAGCGTTGTGCCAAACCTAACGAACTCAATACCCGCTTTATCGGTTAGAACCACCACATATAAACTTGAACTTTCTGACACAGTCACGCCTACCTTATGCAAACAAATACTCTCTCAAATCATGAGAACCGTTGAAGGGGTGAACGATAACAGAGATACCAGAACAGAAGTTGTCAGTTCGTGCCAACCTGAAATGAATCCTGATATCGCAACCTTCGAATGGCATTCTAGGAATATAAAGGACAAAAAGTGTCTTAAAATGTGGCGATGCGGAAATAGAGTGAAAAAGTTTCTCTAGCCTAGGGTCAGCAGATCCCAGATACAAAAATGCTCGACCCTAGTATTAAATAGTGGTCGAGCATTTTTAAGAGTCAGAAGGCGATTACTTCTGCATAGATGCAACTTGCTTCTTCAGCTCGTCGATCTGGTCAAGTTTCGCCTTAACACCCAAAGAAGTTTGAGTGATGGTTGCAGGGTTTAGCACCTGGCTGTTTTGACGTGGGAACTTGTCTAGGGTTGCGAAGAACTTGCCTAGCTCGTCCTGTACTGGAACGAATAGCCACATGTTGTCTGCCATCCAACGTAGGTACATGCCAGATTCGTGTGGTGCTTTCTCGAATGGGTCAGCACGTAGGTGAATGATCTTCGGCCAGTTAGACTGGAAGCGAACTGCGTCAGTGATGTTACCTTCTAGGGTAGCAAAGTGCAGTTTCCAATCTTCCCAACGGATTGCGTTTAGCTCGCCGTTTGCAGAGAAATAAAGTAGTGAGTCACGAGGACCCTGGTCTTCTTTACCTTCGAAGTAAGGCTTAAAGTTGTAGCCATCGATGTGTACGCGCCACTCTTTACCGTTAGCTTCGTAGCCTTTCGCAAGCTTCTCTTTTACGTCAGGAACGCCAGCAGCTGCCATTAGGTTGGTAGCCAGTCTTGGTGCGCCATCATGTCGTTGTAGCGAGAACCTGGTTCGATAACGCCAGGCCAGCGAACTAGCTGAGGAACACGCATACCGCCTTCCAAGTGGTACCTTTCTCACCGTGGAACGGAGTTGCACCGCCGTCAGGCCAAGATACTGTCTCTGCACCGTTATCGGTTGAGTAGATAACGATAGTGTTATCAGCAACGCCTAGGTCGTCTAGTTTGTCCAGAAGGATACCTACGTGGTCATCGTGCTCTAGCATGCCATCTGCATAGATGCTGATGCCAGACTTACCTTTGTACTTCTCTTGCAGACGAGTCCAAACGTGCATACGTGTGGTGTTGTGCCAGATGAAGAAAGGCTTATCAGCTTTAACGGCTTTTTCCATGAAGGCTAGAGATGATTCTAGGAACTCTTCATCAGCAGTTTCCATGCGCTTACGCGTCATAGGACCTGTATCTTCGATACGACCGTCAGCGTAAGACTTAATTACACCACGAGGGCCGTAGTTCTTGCGGAACTCAGGGTCTTTTGGATAGTAGTAAGTCTCTGGCTCTTCTTCGGCATTTAGGTGATAAAGGTTACCGAAGAACTCGTCGAAGCCGTGCTTAGTTGGAAGGTGTTGGTCTTGGTCACCTAGGTGGTTCTTACCGAACTGAGCTGTCATATAGCCCTGTTCTTTAAGAAGGTCAGCTAGGGTAGGTGCCCAGTCTGGGATACCGTGGGTAGAACCTGGCATACCGATAGTCAGAAGACCAGTACGGAAAGGTTCTTGACCTGTGATAAAGGCTGCACGGCCCGCAGTACAAGATTGTTGACCATAGTGATCGGTGAATAACGCACCTTCGTTTGCGATACGGTCGATGTTTGGCGTGTCGTAGCCATCATGCCTTGGTTGTAAGCACCAACGTTCCAGATGCCGATGTCATCACCAAAAATGGCTAGGATGTTTGGCTTATCAGCCGCTACAGCAGAAGCAGATGCGGCTAGCATACCTGCTGTCATTGCGATCTTACTGATTTGCATTGTCAAAAGACTCCATCAATTTCGTTTTAGGATTTGAAAACAAAACGAGAGGAGCGCTTTTGATATCCCTAGCAAATAACAAGTTCATTGTTATGTCCATATGGCGCTCGACTCATATTGATGGCCAGCAGTGTAAATACTGCACCCCGACAAAGTCGCTTTATACCCCTATAACTAAAGGTTATCTAAATCGTAAGTGATTGATACTTATGAAATAAAAATATGGCACTTATGGACGGTAGCACCAAAATTGTGAACTAGATTGGCAATCAAAGCGTAAGGAGAACGGGGCGTTGGCGATTGATTAACTATTCGCCAACTAAGCGTTTCTAGTCTATATCTTGGTTGGCTAGTTATATAAAACAAACAAGGAGTTACTATGACTGCGTTTAAAGGAGCTAAACGTCGCTTAGCGATAATAGCTTCGGTTCTTCTAGGGGCAGCAGGTACTAGCGTTGCGGCAGAAAAACCGAATATTTTGGTTATATGGGGCGATGACATCGGGCAATCCAATATCAGTGCTTACACCTTTGGCTTGATGGGCTACAAGACCCCTAATATCGACCGTATCGCTAAAGAGGGCATGATGTTCACCGACTACTACGGAGAACAGTCATGCACGGCGGGTCGCTCAACCTTTATTACCGGTCAGAGTGTGTTGCGAACCGGCTTAAGTAAGGTAGGCCTTCCAGGGGCAGACCTAGGCTTGCAGGCCGAAGATGTGACTATCGCGGAGCTTCTAAAACCACATGGCTACGCAACCGGACAATTTGGTAAGAACCACCTAGGTGATAAAGATGAGCACCTACCTACCGCACACGGCTTTGATGAGTTCTTCGGCAACCTATACCACCTAAATGCCGAAGAAGAGCCAGAGAACATCGATTATCCGAAAGACCCAGAATTCCGTAAAAAATTCGGTCCACGCGGGGTGATTAAGTCCTATGCCGATGGCAAGATTGAAGATACCGGCCCATTGACGCGTAAACGCATGGAAACCGTGGATGAAGAGACCCTAGAAGCGGCCATTCAGTTCATGGAGAAATCGGTTAAAGCGAAGAAGCCATTCTTTGTGTGGTGGAATGCTACTCGAATGCACTTCAGAACCCATGTGAAACCTGAGCTTCAAGGCTCAACTGGCATCAGTAATTATGCCGATGGTATGGTTGAGCATGATGGTCACGTAGGACAACTGCTAAAAGCGGTGGACGATCTTGGCATTAAAGACAACACCATAGTCTTCTATTCAACCGATAACGGCCCACATATGAACACTTGGCCTGATGCGGGTACCACTCCATTTAGGGGTGAGAAGAACACCAACTGGGAGGGGGCATATCGCGTACCAGCTATGGTGCGTTGGCCGGGCAAAATCCAACCAGGAACCGTCTCTAACGAGATCATGCACCATATGGACTGGATGCCAACTTTCCTAGCCGCTGCTGGTGATGATGGTGTAAAAGAGAAACTACTTAAAGGTATGGATGTCGGCGGTGAGAGCTTTAAGGTTCACTTAGATGGTTACAATTTCTTGCCACACTTGACGGGTGAAGAGGCGGAAGGGCGTCGAGATGAGATCTTTTACTTTACCGATGACGGAGATTTGGCCGCACTTCGCTATAACAAATGGAAGATCGTGTTCCTAGAGCAACGCGCTAAGGGTACGTTGAATATCTGGCTGAACCCTTTACTCCATTGCGTGTGCCTAAGATCTTCAACCTAAGAATGGACCCATATGAGGTGGCTGATATTACCTCCAACACCTACTACGACTGGATGCTAGACCGCGCCTTTATGCTAGTGCCAGCACAGGCTTATGTAGGTAAGTATCTCGAGACCTTTAAAGAGTTCCCACCGAGACAGAAAGCAGCCAGCTTTAGCTTGGATCAGGTGATGGAGAAACTACAAACACCCCAGAATAAGTAAACATTATTTATTCCACTTATGAGACAAGAGCCAGATTTTCTGGGCTC
>BBSB01000023.1:0-72259 GCA_000830455.1 Vibrio sp. JCM 19236 | reverse complement strand
GAAGGGCTCGGCCAGAAACGATTTACTCTTTGTTGAGCCCCTTTTGCTTAGATGACTAGGCTACATTTTTCTCGCCGCGATTAAATCGTTTCTGACTCGAGCAAAATTCAACCGCAAAAGGTCAACAGACCCTAGTTATATGCGCCACTAGAATAATGTAACTCGTAGCTATGGCTGTAGATCTCAAGGATGTTACCAAACGGGTCTTCCATATAGATCATGCGATACGGCTTCTCACCCGGATAATAGTAGCGAGGCGCCTTCATGCGCTTCTTACCACCAGCCGCAACAATCTTCTCCGCTAGACCTTCAACATCAGGGTCTTGCACGCAGAAATGGAATACACCGGTTTTCCAATACTCGAAGTTATCTTCTGGATTCTCTTGATTCTTGAACTGAAACAGCTCGACACCAATGCGGTCGCCTGTTGATAGGTGAGCAATACGAAAACTCTCCCAGCCAGCACCGAATACATCGGTACACATTTCACCAATCGCGGAATCGTCCTCTACGATCTCGGTCGGCTCCATAATCAGATACCAACAGTACCTCGGTATAGAACTTAACAGCGGCTTCTAGGTCAGGCACTGAGATGCCGATATGACTAAACGAACGTGGGTACGTATGATTTGTGTTTGGGGGTGTAATCATCGTTGCTCTCCTTTTGTTCAACGAGAAAATAGTAGTCGCCAATGGTGTAAAACAAAAATTATCTATCCTTCTAAAAACGATAAAATTCTATTATCAAAATCAGGATATTTAATAAGCGTTCTAACCAAGGCATCGCACATTTGTATACGTAAGGTTTTTAAATTCGTTTTCAGCCAAGTAAACTAAAGGCGAACCTTCACTACTAAGTTGGACTCAGTATGACAACGCTTACTATCCCTAAAGATCCTCAAGAGCGCTTCAACCTTTTCTTCAAGTCTGCCATCGAATCTAAAAAGATTTGGCTCCTTATCGATGAATACGGCAGTGTGATGCTCAATACCGACGATGAAGAGTGTGTGCCTGTGTGGCCATCCGATGAACATGCTCTGCAGTGGGCTACGGGAGAATGGGAAGGCTTTACCGCTGAGCCTATTTCTATCGCGAAGTGGAAGTCTCGTTGGACACGAGGCCTAGAAGAGGATGAATTATCACTGGTGGTGTATCCTGACCAAGACGGTGAAGGAATCATTCTTTACCCAGATGAATTTGAATTCGAACTAGTAAAACGAGAGAACAAATCTCGTCGATAGTTCTAATGAAAGCCAGGCTCGATAGTCTGGCTTTTTTGATCCTGAACGCTCCTGTAAGTCACAAAATAGCTAGATTTACCCACTCTTATCGCCACCTATACAACCAGTAACATATTAATTTCCTTCAGTAAGTTACATATAGGAATTGATCCAAATCATTTGCTAGATGGATTAATAAGCGATACCAGCGTGCATACGTCACATAACAGCTCAAGCTCTAGACTTCGATCCCATTTCTGCACACTTACTTACAATTGTATTATTAAAATATGTATTCTTATTAGCAAGACAGAGCCAAGAACCTCTTGAAGTAGGGAATCTTGTGATTCGAATAAGAGCCGCACTGTCTCTTATGCATCTATTTTAAATTGGATTTTATACTACAAATCGCCCTTTTGATTTGTACTGCATTAGGTAAATAGTGAAATGAAACATATCTTCTTAAAAAGCTTAATCGCTTCTTCAGTTCTACTAGCTGTTGGCTGTACGTCAACGCCAGTACATCAGTTTGACAACAACAAAGAAACTGGAGAGCCAATCCTGACTCCTGTAGCACTTACTGCTAGCAGTCACGATGGCAACGGTCCTGACCGTCTGTTTGACCAAGACCTAACTACACGTTGGTCTTCTGCAGGTGATGGTGAGTGGGCAATGCTTGACTATGGCTCAGTTCAATCTTTTGACGCAGTACAAGTAGCATTCAGTAAGGGCAACGAGCGTCAAAGCCGTTTCGACATTCAAATGAGTGAAGACGGTGAGAACTGGACTACTGTTCTTGAAAACCAAGTTAGCTCAGGCAAAATCCTTGGCCTAGAGCGCTTCCAATTCGAACCAGCAGTTAACGCTCGCTACGTTCGCTACGTTGGTCACGGTAACACCAAAAACGGTTGGAACAGTGTGACTGAGCTTGCAGCTCTAAACTGTGACGTGAACGCATGTCCAGCTAGCCACATCGTTACTTCAGCTGTAGTCGCTGCCGAAGCTACAATGATTGCTGACATGAAAGCGGCTGAGAAAGCGCGTAAAGAAGCTCGTAAAGACCTACGTAAAGGTAACTGGGGTGAGCCAGCGGTATACCCATGTGAAACCACAGTTAAGTGTAATACTCGCACAGCACTACCAGTACCAACTAACCTACCAGCTACTCCAGTTGCAGGTAATGCACCAAGCGAAAACTTCGACATGACCCACTGGTACCTGTCTCAACCGTTTGACCACGATGAGAACGGTAAGCCAGATGACGTTTCTGAGTGGAACCTAGCTAACGGCTATCAGCACCCAGAAATCTTCTACACTGCTGACGACGGCGGTCTAGTATTCAAGTCTTACGTGAAAGGCGCTCGTACTTCTGCAAACACTAAGTACGCTCGTACTGAGCTACGTGAAATGATGCGTCGCGGTGACCAGTCTATTAAGACTCAAGGCGTGAACAAGAACAACTGGTATTCAGCTCTGCACCAATCGCTGATCAGAAAGCTGCAGCTGGTATCGATGGCGTTCTAGAAGCAACTCTAAAGGTTGACCACACTACAACCACTGGTGATGCAAACGAAGTTGGTCGCTTCATCATTGGCCAGATCCACGACAAGAACGATGAGCCAATTCGTCTGTACTACCGTAAGCTTCCAAACCAACCAACAGGTGCGGTTTACTTTGCTCACGAAAGCCAAGACGCAACTAAAGAAGACTTCTACCCTCTAGTTGGCGACATGACTGCAGAAGTTGGTGAAGACGGTATCGCACTAGGCGAGAAGTTCAGCTACCGCATTGAAGTTGTGGCAACACTATGACAGTAACTGTTATGCGTGAAGGCCATGATGACGTAGTTCAAGTTGTTGACATGAGCGAAAGTGGCTATGACGTTGGCGGCAAGTACATGTACTTCAAA
The DNA here is from genome assembly GCA_000830455.1 of Vibrio sp. JCM 19236. GTDB lineage: Bacteria > Pseudomonadota > Gammaproteobacteria > Enterobacterales > Vibrionaceae > Vibrio. The sequence continues at coordinate 69,130 of BBSB01000023.1, read as the reverse complement.
GCTGGTGTTTACAACCAAAACATCAACGGCGACATGGACGACTACGTTCAAGCAACTTTCTATCAGCTAGACGTATCTCATAGCAAGTTCGAAGGTTAATTCGAAGCCTGTTATAACTAAATACTGAGATACGAAGAGCCCCACTTTTTAGTGGGGTTCTTTTTTAGTAAATGATTACTCGGCTAGAGCTTGCCAATCTTGGTAGATCTTCTTCGCAAATGCTTCATCATAGAAGTTCAAAACGAATGCTTCTGTATCTGTGCTGTAACCAACTAAAAGATGCTGGTTTTCAACAGACTTGTACATCGTCATAGTGTTGTCAGTAGGATTATGCTCTTTCAAATAAATATTAAGAGCCCTGAGTCATCAATGTCATAGCTAACTGTAAACGAAGTACCATCTTCGTAGATAGTTACGTCTGACTCGTCAAAGCTCATGTGAACAAACATCGGATCAGGATCATAACCAGTGGAATCATCGGCAACCATATATAAGGTTCTACCAACCAGTTCATCCTCAACAAACGTGCCATTTGTTTCTAGAGAAGTCTGTCCATACACACCTAAATCTTGATCCTCGATGCTCACGCCAAGTGCAATGTTGTTGGATACATAGATGAATTCATTAGACTCTTCACCATCTGTTATCAGGCTAAGACCATCGATTTCATAATCCCAAGGCTTAGAGGGATTATCAAGATCAACTCCAACACCATCATCAAATGTCATTCTCATAACCTGCTCATCCGCAAACCAAGCTGGATTTAAACTCGCAAGATAAATTGGTTGTGCGACATCATCTTTTTTGATCTCCAGGAAGTCAGACACTGTTGAGATACGAGGAATCTCGTCAACACTCACATTGCCTTCACCGTCCACCTCAACATCTACCGTGATTGTCGAGAAATCAAAATCAGTGCCCTGCTCCGATTCAATCTTTTCCACCAATTCTTTGGTCTTCTTCGCCACTGCCATCAGGTTGTCACTTTGATCATCAGCAGATTGATAAGCAAGTTGGGATGCTAGCGTGCGCGCATATAAGTGCACCTTAGAGTCACTGGAAGCTACATAATCGCTGGTCAGCTCATCTACGGTTAGACCTAGCTCAGCCGCAACATCCTCTAGGTTTTTCGCATCACTCATAGCAGCAATAGAACTAAAAGGAGTAATCAAAGCGTTGTTCTCATAAGCTGCCATTGTGTAGCTGCGAGGGCTCAGACCTACCGTATCCGAGTCTGATGACAAGCCACCAACTACATCTGCCGTAATCAACATGCCTGCGTATTCTTCAGGCAATTCAAACTGGCCTTTTGCGTCTGTTGTTGTTGAAAAGCACAGGTCTGTTCGATAGATTCACGCGCACAAACTACTGCGTTGTGAATGTAGCCATCAATAACGGTAAAAGTCGATAACTGTGGTGAAGAGTTGTCATCATTAGAGCTTGAGCTGCTATTACAGCCCATTAGAGTCGCAGCAGAGATTGCCACTGCTAAGTAACTGATTTTATTCATTGTATTTCCATATATTATTTTAGCCAACGACAGGTATTTCCCTATCGAGCCCAAAATTTAGCAATGAAAATTATTCAATTAAATCAGATATTTATACTCACACACGCATACTTACATATGGTTACAGATAACAGAACGTCATGTTGCAAATGTAATTCAGTAAGACATTTTTACAGATTTATAGAGATTCGGAGCGATCTGATACATTCTTTAGCTATACCAGATAAATGGACATAACATGAATCAACACGAAAAACTCAACTATGTCGAATTCGCATCTGAAAACCTAGATGCGACTAAAACCTTCTTTACCGTTGTTTTTGGATGGGAGTTTGTAGATTACGGGCCTGAGTATACGGCATTTACAAACCAAGGCTTGGACGGTGGTTTCTACAAAGCCAGTGCCTGCAATCGAACAGACACTGGTGGTACCCTGTTGGTTTTTTATAGCTCCGATATTCAATCTACCCTAGACAAGGTGGTTGCCAATGGTGGCTCAGTAGTAAAAGAGATCTTCGACTTTCCTGGAGGGTGCCGCTTTCACTTTACCGAGCCGAGTGGCAATGAATTTGCCGTTTGGTCAGAAACGAGAGGCAAATCTACTTAGGTTTTCGCTCCGGTAACGGGATGTGTTCTTTGCTATCACCTGGGATTGTTGGGAAGCGTCCCTCGCTCCAGTCCTCCCTCGCCTTCTGTATACGCTCACGGCTGAAAGAAACAAAATTCCAATGCACATGGGGCGCTTTTTCAAACTTCTCGCCACCTAATACGACTACTCGCCCACAACTTGCGAAGATGATGTCATCATTTGGCTCGAGCAAAGCACACTGGTTTGACTCAAGGTTGATTCCGCCCACCTCTACTGAGCCTGAGATACAATAGATAGCAGCTTCTTGATGTCGATTGGGACGCTCTACTAAACTGCCTTTGTCTGCCGTGATATCGAGATAAAATAGTGGCGAGTAAGTCTTAACCGGAGAGCTCATTCCATAGGCCTCACCCGCAATAAGACGAATCATCACATCTTCATAAATAGAAACTGGAAGCTGCTCTTTTTTAATATGGATAAAAGAGGCTCTATTTCAGCTAACTCTTCTGGCAGTGCAATCCAACACTGCAATCCATTAATGCTATGTGGCCTAGAGCGGGTTTCGAAACTTTCTCGCTCAGAGTGAACTATGCCCTTACCTGCGGTCATCCAATTTACGTCACCTGGCTGAATCTCTAGATTATTCCCTAGCGAGTCTCTGTGAAGGATGGCTCCGTCAAATAGATAAGTAAGTGTAGAGAGCCCTATGTGTGGGTGCGGACGTACGTTTATCCCCTGACCCGACTCAAAGCTGCTCGGCCCCATATGATCTAAGAAAATAAAGGGACCAACCATTTTCTTCTCTATATGAGGCAGGACTCGTTTCACAAACAGCCCACCAATATCGTGCTCCGTTGCCTTTAGATGTTTCGCCATTTCCGAGTCCGTTGTTATGTATTCAATAGTCTAAGTAAATACCGAGACGGTCGAAACTGCTAGCCAATCCATAACTGTTTCCCTTGCACAAAACCAAGCATTCATTTATGTATTATTCAAATTCAATACTGGCTATTTTTGAATGAAATGGCTGCAGATATTATTCCCTCATCGAAACGCAACCTAGCAATGAGGAATAACAATGAGCACTTCGCAACTAATCCTAGAACTATCCCTTATCGGCAGCATGCTACTAATCACCGGCATCTTCTTGTTCCGCTCTTACGACAAGGCTGACACACTTTCTATGAAATCACATAAAATCCTGACAGGCTTACTTGGTGCGTTTATGTTGATGGCTGGCACAGTTAAATTCTTCGCCCCCTTCACAACCATGTTTGCTAACCAGATTGCCTTGAGTGAGTTGCCTTTCCCTACCCTTTCACGTTGGGCAGGACAACTAGGTGAGATGGGTGCGGGTGCGATTCTCTTGCTTATCCTAATCGCGGGTTCCCGACTAAGTGATCAACTGAAAGACCTAGCTATGCTGGCAACAACCAGCTTGACCACAGTTATCATGCTAGTTGCGGTCTACGTGCACTTACTTCCAAACGTTCCAGCAGAGGTATTGCCACTGCAATCTAAACCACCAGTATTAACATTGGTTATTCTTGCTCTGGCTTGGCTCAACGCATACTTCTACAAGATAAATCGATAGCCCTCGAACGCCGGCTTAGCCTGGCGTTTTGTCGTTTGGTTCACTCTTTATCGATGCTAGAAATGCCTCAGTTTGACCAAATCGCTCAAACACCATATCCCGAAATGCGACAACTCGAGTTGCGATAAGCTTCCTGTCAGCCCATACCAAATAAGCCTTACCCGTTGGGCATTCCACCTCAGGTAAAACCTGAACCAATTCACCCTTTTCTGCCCTTACTTCGAATGCAGCCTTTGGCATTAAACAGATCCCTGCCCCTGCCACTGTCGCATCTATGTTTAGCCTGAGACTGCTGATAGCTACTTAGGTTTGTATGGTATACGAACCGGACACTCACCATCTCTTAGTTCCCAATAGGTAAATTGTTTCCTGAAAGCAATCTGTGGGAAACCAAGTCTTCAGCGGCTCTCGGCATGCCATGTTTCTCTACATAGCTTGGAGATGCTGCCATTAGAAGCTGCGACTCAAACAACCTTCTTTGCACTAGATGCTCCGCATGAGGTGGGCTGGTTACTACCGCTAAGTCAATCTGTTCATCAAAAAACGCTCTGTACCAGCACTAAATTGGATAGAGATGGACACTTCTGGGTGTAAATCCATGAATTCTATCGCCAACTTCTGTAAAAACGCATCTGCAAACGGTTCTGGGCAAGAAACACGAATTTCACCGGTTAAAACGGGCTGGCTGTTGGACAGGCGGATCCACTCATCATTGAGTTCTGAAAAGAGTGACGAAAACCTTTGATAATACTCATCACCCGCCGTAGTAAGTTGAAACTGCTTAGCATTGCGGTGCACCAGTTTTTCTCCCAGTTGCTGCTCCAAACTGGCTACCGCTCTAGATAAGGTTGGCGCAGAAACATGAGTTTGCAGACTTGCCGCAGCAAAACCACCGCACTCCACTGACTGACAAAACAGGTAAAGGTTGGATATATCTTTAGCTTTCATAATTGCACGATTGAGATTCATGGTTGTCTATTTTTGATTTATTAACCCGAGACTAGAATAGCCACATAAGTTAGTCAATCGGAGTCAACGATGAAAAAGTTTCCACGTAAATTTCAATATCCTCTAATGGTCTCTATGGTTCTACCAAGCATGCTATTAGGTATGCCAGCCATCATGGTTGCAAAAAGCCTCCCTCAAGATGCCTCATTCTTGAATGCTTGGCTTGAAGCGATTGGCCTGATAGTACCGTCAGCACTCTTGCTGCTTGCTGTAGTAGCCCCAACAGTTCGACTGTTTGTCAACAAAGTGCTCCTAGAGCCAGAAACTAACTAACCTATTTAATTAAATTATTCGTAAGCAAAAACGCACTCTATAGAGGAAAACACCATGAAAGATTTCACACTACACACTGCCGAAACCGCTCCTGAGAAAAGCAAAGCTATCCTAGAAGTCGCACAAAAACAGATGGGGATGGTTCCTGGACTTTATGCTGTGATGGCCGAGTCGCCTGAAATCTTAAAGGCCTATACACAACTGCACCAACTGTTTACACAAACCTCGTTTGATGCAGAAGAACTGACTGTCGTTTGGCAGACCATCAACGTTGAGCACGAGTGCCACTATTGTGTGCCGGCACATACAGGTATTGCACACTCTATGAAGGTGGATCCTGCACTTACTGAAGCGCTTCGCAACGACGAAGCTATGCCAACTCCTAAGCTACAGGCACTAAAAGACTTCACTCTGAACGTTGTGAGAAGTCGAGGTAATGTTTCAGAGCAGGATCTCGAGGCGTTTTATGCTGCGGGATATGAACAAAAGCAAGTTCTTGAGGTGATCCTCGGACTTTCGCAAAAGGTTATCAGTAACTATGTAAATCACGTAGCTCACACTCCAGTAGATAAGGTGTTTGAGAAGTTTGCTTGGAAAAAGTAATCCCTTATAAAGAAAAACGGCAGCCCTTACTTGGCTGCCGTTTTGTTTTATTAGAAGTGGAACTCTGCACTCAATGAGAAGCTGTCTTCGATAACTTTTGCTTCATACATGGTGTATTCAAGCGCTACTCGAACTGGACCAAGCTTCACACCTGTGCCTGCACCGTAGTAGATGTCATTGGTGTCACCTAGGTTGGTTTGGAAGTGACCCACACCTACACGACCATAAAGATCGAAAATAGTGATAGGTAACATCACCTTAGCACTGGTTAGCCACGCATCAGAATAAACGTGCTCGAAATCTTTGTGCGTATCAACAAAATCTGCGTAACCTGCTTCAATCGCAAACATAGGGTGTAGTTGATAACCAATGTAAAGGTTGTAACCACTGTTCTCATCAGTAAAGTCGGTATCTTCGTTCTTTACTTGATACTCAGAGTAAAGGTAGCTCGCACCAATATATGGGTTAGCTTGCGCCTGAGTGATAAAGAAAACGGCTGCGATAGGAAGGATTAGCTTGTTCAGTTTCATTTTAAAAGACTCAAATTTAAAAGGTTTAAAGTAAGTTCTATTCCTTTAGTTATATGTTTCGCATCCTGCGGCAAGCGACATCTGTAAGCTGGCCCTTTCTATACTCATCAGGCTTGCTCCACTACTTGCTGTGTGGGGTGCATATTGGGGTGAAACTGGAGTGTTGACATAAATGAAAGCTAAGCAGTTGATAACTTCTAATCAGGCTGTTATCACAAAGATATAACGGCAATTAATTCATATAGTTACCTCTTCATTAGAGCAGATAATCAAAACAAAAATAGATTGAGAAATTTAAAATTCGCTACTCTTTTAGAAGAAAAGCATCTCATTAAAGTCGATGTAATACTTTGCTTATCTTGAACTTGGGGTTAGTGTGCTCAAATCATCCCCAGTTAGAGATAAATTGTCTGAAAAATCATTTAATTGCGTCTATGTTTACAGTGGGAAATTAGCAAAATGGGTGAAGCGTAGTAAATGCCAGACAAGAACATCAGTTTTATCGTGGATGAATGGCGATTTGTGCCTAACGAAGGACAAATCCAGTTCACTAATGCCGAGATCACGATTGATAATCGCCTGACCAAACTACTGGAGTTTTTCTGTACCAATCCAGGGCTTACGCATACCAGAGACGAACTCATAGAACATGTGTGGGGCGGCACAGTATTAACCGACCAAGCCGTCACTCAAGCAGTATTTGAATTGCGAAAGCTCCTCAAAAAACACAGCACCAAAGGATGCAGTTATATCGTCACGGTAACCAAGCGTGGTTATCGCTTCGACGGTGAGGTTAAGATTGAAAAGCTCGCACTGCAAAAACCAGAAAGCCAGACTCCCCCTTCGACTGAAACAACAGCGAAGAAACAAATCAAACTGATCCCAGAAAAAGAGTCGATTAAATCGATAAAATCCCAGACGGTAATAGTGGTTCTGTCTGTGGTTGTAGTATTGCTCGCCTCTTTATTACTGCTGCCAAGAGAAGAGCACAGTCGTGCAGGCGTGCAGGGTCACAAGCACCTTGCCCACTATGAATTTCGTTATGCGGTGCTTAATGTCAGTGATGATGTCTTTAATACGCCAGAGCTGTATGGCTTAGTGATAAAGCTGGTTGAACATATTGGGTTTTATAGCAATATTCGGGTGGTCAAATCAGAAGAGCATAGGAAACTGGCCGCCATTGAGCTGAACATCTCAACGGTTCCAAGTCGTGATGGGAAAAAGCAGCGCTTACAGGTTCAATACCATAATCGTGTGTCGGACCAAACGCACCTTAATCGACGCTACTCCACCAACTTCGCGCGTTTTCACGAAACCTTTCCCGCAATTATTGATGACTTGCTTCGTGCTATGTATATCAAGGTGCCAGAAGAAGAACTCGAGCAAAATGTATCGGTATTCCCTGACGAGCCTGAGGCGGTAAAAGCCCTGATGACTGCAACTGGTGTTACCTACAACAAAGCTAATTTTAAGGGCGCGGTAGAATACTTCCGAAAGGCACAAGAGCTTGCGCCAGATAACGCCTACACGGTAGCGGTAGGCTATATAAGTGAGGTTATGGCTGTCTTCGCGAGTGGTAAGGAAAACCAGGAGACTCTGATTGAAGACCTCAACCAAGAATATTCACTACAGCTAGCGACTATCTTAGAAAAAGACAATAACCCGAGAGTTTGTGAAGCCTATGCCATTCTTGCCCTTTCTGAGGGTAAACCTGAGAAAGCTTCTCAGGTCTTACTTTCTATTCCCTACAACCAGCAGACATCCCTTACTTACTTGTTGCTGGCCAAAACAGAAGAGGCGTTAGGTCATACCGATGGCGCAAAAGAGCTCTATCTACAGGCAACCCAGAACACTTCATCTGCAGCTGCACTGGAGCTAGCGGGTCCACTGTTCTTTGACAGTAATCTAGATAATTTAATCCAACAGCTTAAACTTCGAAAAGAACACCAAGATTAGAGTTCTACCTGAGCCGCCATAGGAGTGTCGGCTCTTTTTCGTCCCTTGCGACGGCGAAGAGGATATCGATTCTTCGGTGGCTCAAGGTTTGTATTCAGCTCACTCTCCTCTTTCTCTTCACTTTTCTTATCACTGTTTCTTTTCGCAATGTTGTTACTGGCAACCTTAGTCACGCTCTTTTGCAAAAGCAGTGCATTTGGGTAGGTAATGATGTTTCCTTCAGGATGTTTGATAAGCGTGTGGAATATCTTTATCTCCAGCAGCGTCCCCTCATTTCCTTCACCATCAGCTACCACTATGTAATCGCCGATACGGTATGGGAAAACAAAAAAGATAAGGAAGCTTGCGGTTACATTGCTCAAGATCGACCACTGCGCAATGAAGCCTACACCCACCACAGTGAATACCGATGAAATGAAAATTGCAAAGTTTCCATAGCCAATGCCACTGACTATGAGGAAGGTTGCCGTCAATATCAGAAGATAAAAGATATTAAAGCATCGGATGATAAATGCGGTTCTGCTGGCAGAAACAGATTTGTGTTTAGCCAACACGTTAATGGTGCTTGAAGTAAATCTCCTAAGCACGCGATACCCAATAAAAAACAGCACCGCAAGCACTAGGTGATGTTCCTTAACTACGTCGAAAATGGTTTCAAAAGAAATAGACATAACAACCTCTGCAATAAATGAAGCAGCATTATGTTCACTTCTGTTTTCCGATACATAAGCAGGCGATTAGGCTTGTATCATTTTCTAGTTTATCAGCGAGTATTTAGAACATTAATCAAAACAAAAAATTTAAAAATAAAACATCAAACCATTGAATTTATTGATCTTATATTCTTGTGATAGGAGTTTTATACCTAACTAATCCTTTGATGATGCCACTGATATCTCGATTTGTAGAATGGCCGGCCTGTTCATTAACAAGCCGAGCCAACCATGATTTTTATAGTCGTTAAACTAGTTCTTTTCTGTGCACATAGATGGCATAAAAAGAAACAATCCGATACCCAATTTGCACCAAATAGAGTGAGGCTAAAATAAAATGCTCACTCTATTTCTTACTCAATTTATTACCCTGTGGGCAGTTGTCGACCCTATAGGGTCAGTGCCTGTTTATCTGAGCCAAACGCAATCTCTGAGCGTTGCACAGAGCCGTCACTTAGCAATTAAGTCGGTGTTGTTCGCATTCTGGGTGCTGCTATTTTTCTTGGTTGCCGGTCAGTTTATTCTCGACGCTATGGCTATTCCCCTGCCGTGTTTCAGGCAGCCGGTGGCTTGGTGCTCCTACTTTTCGCTTTGACCATGATATTTGGACAGAGCAAACCGGAACAAGAACAGAAACTGCTTGAAGAAGAGCTATGCCGTGCAAAATTGGCAGAGCGTGCAGTCTACCCTCTAGCGATTCCTTCGATTGCATCTCCGGGACCATGATGGCTATCGTTATGCTTACCGACAAAAACCGCTTTTCCTATATGGATCAATCCATTACTGGGTTGGTGTTATTGCTCGTGCTTGGCGCTACCGCACTATTACTACTGGGTGCTAGACGTGTTCACCGCGTCATTGGTAACGCGGGCGCTCAGATAATCAGTCGTGTTATGGGCCTAATTCTTTCTGCCGTTGCCCTAAACAACCTTTACTTGCCTTGTTGGCTTTATCGAACTCAATCAAATGGGGCATTAAGATGTTTATGGATTATGCTGTGGCGTTCAGCACCCTTCTTCTACTAGAAGTCATTCTTGGGTAGATAACCTTATTTTTATATCCATCTTGGTGGAGAAACTACCAAGGCACCTTCAAGCAAGGGTAAGAAATCTAGGTATTGGTTTGGCGGTATTTGCTCGGATAGGTCTGGTGTTCTCAGTTTCTTGGCTAATGACACTCACCAAGCCACTTATCACAGTGTTTGAGCTGTCTTTTTCAGGCAAGGACCTTATCTTGTTTGGCGGTGGATTGTTCTTATTGCTTAAGAGCATAAATGAGTTGATTGCTTGGCTTAAAGAGAAAGGTCAGGTGCACTCGGGAATGGTAAGCGCCAGCGTTACTATGATTTTGCTGCAAATCATCGCCATCGATCTTGTGTTCTCTTTCGATTCGGTAATCACCGCGGTCGCTTTGGTTCATAAAATCGAGATAATCATGGCAGCTATCGTCATATCGGCTTTGATCATGGTAGCTATGGCAGAAAAGATACAAGTGACCATTACCGCCTACCCTGGACTAAAGCTATTGGCGCTACTGTTCTTAGTGATGCTTGGGGGAATGCTGGTATTCGAGGGCGTGGGATTCAAGCTAGATAAAAGTTACCTGTACGTAGTGTTAGCATTCGGCTTAGCTCTAGAAACCCTGCATATCGTGTTAGATAGACAACAACAAAAGTCAAAGCTAAAGCGAGTACAGTTCTCTGTGGAAGCGAAATTTAATCAGGCGGGTAAACCTCACCGCAATTTCTCTCGGGTATAAAAAACTGCAGGCCTTTTCAGGTCTGCAGTCTCTTCGACGTTAATCTTCAAACTCGGTAATTAGATACCTAGAGCTTGACCACCACCGATTTGTAGCGTTTCAGCAGTGATGAACGACGCATCTTTGCTTACTAGGAATGAGATAGCAGAAGCTACTTCTTCTGGCTGACCTAGACGACCAAGCATGATGCTGTTAGCCCAAGAAGCGAATACTTCTGGCTTAGTTTCTTTGATTTGTGCGTGGAACGGAGTATCGATAGTACCTGGAGATACAGCGTTAACACGGATGTTTGCCGGAGCAAGCTCTTTCGCTAGTGCGCGAGTAAGAGTGTGAACCGCAGCTTTAGAAGTACCGTAGATACCTGCACCTGGGCCACCTGCATTCCAAGCAGCGTTAGAAGTGAAGTTGATGATTGACGCATTGTCAGACTTCTTAAGGAATGGGATAGCAGCACGAGATACGAAGAATGCGCTGTCTAGGTTAAGAGCCATTACCTTACGGAAGAAATCAGTTTCCATGCCTTCGATTGGGCTGCGACCGCCTAGGCCACCAGCGTTGTTAACAACAACGTCGATCTTGCCATATTTCTCACCAACAGCAGTGATAGCAGCAGTTACAGCGTGCTCATCAGTTACGTCAAAACCGTGGTACTCAGCTTCGATACCTGCTTCTTTTAGCTCAGCTAGACGCTCAGCGCCTTTCGCATCTTCGATACCGTTAAGGATAACTGTGTAACCGTCTTGACCTAGACGCTTAGCAACTTGAAAACCGATACCGCCAGTAGCGCCTGAGATAAATGCAACTTTAGTAGACATATTGATATTCTCTATATGAGTTGATAATTGGCTCAACCTTCACAGGCCCGACTGTGTCGTCCCTACTTAGGAAACCATTTGTATTACAATAAGGCCATTGTATGCATAGTTGAGAAATAATCAAGTGCACTGGAATCATCCAATTACACTCTGAACCCACATTGATGCTAGTTCTGTGAAGTGACCCACACTTAATTGCAGGAGTATCACCATAAACGTCGAGTCAAGGCGCCCTTGTATGACTTTATATTGCATCTGTGTCATATAAAGTGAGCCAATTAGAAAATAGGATGGGGATCTAAGGCGTAAAGCAGTCAGCAAAATCTAGGTTACTAAGCAAATTAAATAGATAACGCTGTAAGCCCTCCAGTAGAGACAACCTTAACCAGTTACCCTCGCCTAGCTTATAAACTGAACATACAGTAAAAGGTGGAGCTGATTAAATTCTGCCCGCAGAGCTTCTTGAGTATATGCTCAGCTGGAATATCAATATGATGGAGGTAACATTTAAATTTGGGATTTCTATTCTGAAATACGATTTCCGATTGGTTTCTTGTCGATATTTTAACCATCAAAACTTCAAAAAAGCCTTCATATGTAACTAGACATTACAGTTCATAAAGTTACGAACAACACCCAAAAACCACATTAATCATTAAAAACAATGCCTTATATTACCAGTGACTCTTAAGTGTTACATACAGTTACATATTTCGCTTTTTTACAGGCTCTATGTCACAGACAAAGGTTTTTCACGCAATTAGCATTCTTGTCATACAAAAACACAAGACAAACAGGAAAACTTCATGTCTTCATTCAGCAAGATCGCAATTGGCGTTCTTTCAACATTTGCCGTTTCATCAGCTATTGCTGCCCCTACTCCAAACGAGGTTCTAGACCTAAGCTGTTGGAAAACGACGTTGCCTGTATCACTAACCGGCGGTGACAAACCAACAGAGTTCAGCGAGAAAGAGATCGCAAATGGTGCACAGCATCCAGAATACTTCTACGTAAATGAAGCTGGCGACGGCGTGGTTTTCCGCTCTCCTGTGTCTGGTGTTAAGACTTCTGAAGATACTAAATACATCCGCTCTGAGCTTCGTCAAATGCTTCGCTGTGGCGACACCTCAATCAAAACTCGTGGCACGAATAAGAACAACTGGGTATTTGGTTCAGCTCCAGAAAGCGACCACGCTAAAGTTGGCGGCGTAAATGGTCGTATGGAAGTCACTATGTCTGTTGATGAAGTGACGACTACCGGTGTTGATTGGCAGCAAGGCCGTGTAATCATTGGTCAAATCCACGCGCCTAAAGATGAGCCAATCAAGGTTTACTATCGCAAGATGCCAAACCACAAAACAGGCTCTATCTGGTTTAACGTAGAACCAGATCGTCGCTCTGGTCTTCGTGACGGTGACATCACCTTCCCTGTTCTAGGTTCGACTAAACCAAACTTCTGGCGCCAAGGTGAGAAGAACACTCCTGAGTCATTCGATGATGGTATCGCACTAGGCGAAAAGTTCTCTTACGCTATCGATGTTCAAGGCAGCATGCTGACGTTCGAACTTTACCAAGAAGGCAAAGCACCACGTAAGGTTTCTGTAGACCTAGACATCTATGGTGTAAGCTAGAAGACAGCTGGAACTACTTTAAAGCTGGTGTTTACGTGCAAAACCGTACTGGTGATGCAGACGACATGACTGCGGCTACCATCTACGACCTTAAGGTAACGCACGACTAATATCTGAGATCTATTACTCTCAGAAAAACACAAAGCCCTAGCTCAATGACCTAGGGCTTTTTCATTATCAGAATGTGCTAACTATAAATCAGGCAATCTTACCCGCCGCTTTGATCTTCACATGCACCATGTTGCCTTGCAGATAACTAAGCGGAATTTCACTGCGCTCAATAACCGCAACGCTTTCAGGGCAAGCGCCAGCTTCAACAGCAAGATTTTGGGCTTCTTGTTCCAAGGCATCCAACACTTGCTTACGTTCATTTGGCGAAATCGGCACTATCTTGTCTAGTTGTCCCGAAATCTCACCAAGGGCAACACCGATAGCATTGGCTACTTCAAAATTCTGCGGACGAACGACTTCACTTACGCCAACAAACTCATCCGGAAGCAATGCACTACCGCCGCCAACCAAAATAACTGGCACTTCAGCCGCCGAGGTTTTCATCTTATCGATACCCTCTTCCACTACCTCTATCATCTGCTTGTAGATAGTAGAGGCTGATTCTTGCGATAGGTCTACCGCTTGAGGTTTGTTATCCGCATGCCACTGCATCTTATCCAGAGTCAGGGCTACATCGGTTAGCGTAAGGGTGTCGCCACCAAAACTCTTACCTTTTGCTAGAAGCTCGTGACCAACACTATCTGGGCCTAAGTTAAAGCCGTTCTGTTTATCGCGAACAATAGTGCCACCACCGATAGCCAAGGCTAGGATATCTGGCATACGAAAGTTGGTTCTCACCTCACCAAGCTCAACCGCGATGCTCGATTCGCGTGGATAGCCATGAACTAGTGCTCCGATATCCGCCGTAGTACCACCCACATCGACCACGATAGCGTCATCGAGTTTAGACAGATGGCTTGCACCACGAATAGAGTTGGTTGGGCCACAAGCCACCGTCAAAATTGGGTACTTAAGGGCAAACTCTTGTGACATCAAGGTGCCATCGTTTTGACCAAAGTATGGATGTACCAAAATGCGGTGCGACTCTAGTGCATTACAGAAGCCTTGCACAAAACGTTTAGCCGTTCCTTGAAGCGCTGCATTCAGAATGGTGGCGTTTTCGCGCTCTAGAATACCTAGGCTACCCACTTGGTGAGAAACAGAGATATTTACCTCTGGAAGCTCTTGTCGAACCCACTCCGCTACCTGATTCTCTTGCTCACCATTTACTGGAGAGAACACACCACAGATAGCAATAGAATCGACCTTGCCACGCATCTTAGCGCACAGATCGCGGATCTCTTGTTCTTGGATATCGGCAATCAGCTGACCGTCATATTCATAGCCACCATGAGCCTGATAGAAATGTTCACCTAGCAAGGCTTGCCAAGAATCGCTCCAACCGCAAAGAGGAGGGACACTGCTACCACTAGGCAGAGCAAGGCGGATCATACCAACTCGGTCTAATCCCTTTTTCTCTACAATGGCGTTGGTACATTGGGTTGTACCTAGCATTGCATGTTTAATTTGTGCACCGCTAGCACCACTTTGCTCAAGTAGAGCCGTGATAGCGCCATCGATACCAGTGAAAATGTCGTGTGAGGTAGGTACTTTTACCTTAGCCACACACTCAAGATTTGAGTCGAGCAATACACCGTCTGTGTTAGTACCGCCAACATCTATACCCAAACGAAACTGTTGCATTATGCCGACTCTCCCTCGGTTAATTGCTCTATGGTCTTATACTCAACGTCATAACCAAAGTAATTAGGACCTGCGACCTCAATGCCTTTTGCGGTGCGCCACTTAGGGTCACAAGGATAGGCAATCAAATCCACACGCTGACCATACCTTAGCTGCTCGGTAGTGACCGGCTGTCCGGTTTCATGGTCAAGGATAGAGATAAGGTCTGGCGTGGTCGCAAGCAAAGACTCTTCGCTTAGATCCTCAGCTTTTCGCCCTTTATGAGCCAGCAGAAGTTCATTTTGGAAGTGTACATACACATCCTTTGGCTGAGATTCTGTGCCTGCTTTATTAAGCTTCTCTATGATTACGCCACCAGTGACAAAACCGCCTGCTGTGGTGCGCTCTATATCGACAATCTTGCCGCTCACTAGGCGTGTGCCTCCAACGATCTCAAGCACAGCATCCACGGCATTTTCGCCGTTTTTATTTGCGTTTCGGATCGCTTGACCGATTTTCATCGCCTCAGTCAGCGTCCCGCCAAGTGCGCTGCGTTTTAGGTTGTGCCTTTCATTGGGTAGTCACACATAGCCGCACTGCCACCCATCTCTTCAGTAATCGGACGAGCAAAACGCTCTGACCACACGCCATCAAGAGGATGCAAAGTAACCACGTTACCCTTTTCATCAGCCAATGTGTTTGGCGCTGATGGAAGACCATCTAGATAGAAGGTCACCATTTGAGATTCAGGGAATGCACGACCCATAGCATCACAATCCACTACAGGAATGCCTTTTTGCGCCGCTACCAGAATCGGGATCAGAGAGTTAAAGCCGCCTACCTCGATTGGAAACGTTGCTTGGATCTCTTTACCTAGTGCCTGCTCCATTGCCTCGAATGCCACCAGCATTTGAGACTCAGAGTTAATCTTCTCAATAGATACCGTCGGTGCGCCAATCATGATGACGGAACCGTCATCCAATCGTCTTGAACCTCATCCAGAGAGATTATCTCTACTGGCTTTTTTGCGTTTTTGATAGCCACTTTGGCCATCAAAGCACCGCTATAAGGGTCACCGCCGCCGCCTGTGCCAAGCACGGTCGCGCCAAGAGCAATATCGTCAATCATCTGCTCATTAATTAACACCAGCGATCTCCTTCTTCTTTTGTGTAGCACCAACCTTTACCAGTACAAAGTAAGCTACGAATGATGCAAGGATGCCGTCGATAGCTGAGATAGAGGTTAGCGAGAATAGGTTAAAGAACTCACCTGCGGTACATGCGCTGATGGCACTACCAAATGCCCAAGCAACCAAGCCTTTTACTAGCCATGCTGGCGCTTCTTCGATGCGTTCAAAGTTGAATTCGTTTTTGTCGATGAAGTAGTACTGAGCAAGATATACACCCGCAGAAGGTGCGATGGTTACGCCCAGTAGCGTTAGGAAGGCCGTAAACTTATCCACCATACCAAATTGTGCAATCGCTAGACCTACAACCGTCATTAACACAACCCAAACTGGGCGAGGTACACGAGGAAGCGCTACCGCCATACCTAGAGCACCAGAAACTAGGTTACTACTGTTGGTAGTCCACTGTGCAAACACCAAGATGATGATAGCCATCATGCCAAGGCCAAGGGTGAAGAACACCTCGACTAGGTTATCTGTACCAGTTAGGTGAGTAAGAAGAAGCGCTACAACGATAGTGGCACTGTTACCAAGAAGGAAACCAAAGCCAGCACCTAGGATGCGTCTTTACGAGTCTTTGCGTAACGTGCGATATCAGGAGCCGCAACTGCCGCTAGGATCCAGATAGACATAACAAACGAGATAGCCTCACCCATAGACATAGGCGCTACAATCTCAGCCTCGCCCATCGACTCCATACCTGCCGCCATATAAAGACCAACAGTAATAAGGGTAACCATCAAAGGCACAGACCAAGTCGAAAGCTTACCTAGAGCGCGTACGCCGTAGATGGCAGTCACCATCATTAATAGCCCGCCACCAACAAGCGCTGTAAAGTGACTTACTTCAAAGCCAGACTTACCCAGAGCCTCAACTAGGATCAGTGCAAAGAAATCGGCTTGGAACGCAAACCAACCAACTAGAGACACACCGGTGACAAGACCCAAGATCTTACCGCCATTGCGGCCAAATACTGCTGTACTCACAAGTGGCGTCGATACACCTGCCTGAAAACCTATGTTGCACATAGCATCGCCAAAACAGCCAAAATTGAAGAGCCCACAAATGTCGCGAATAGTGCGTCATGAATGGCCATACCTTCACTTAAAATAGCCCCAAGGAATAGACCGGAAATATCGATCCCAATCGCTAGCCAAATCAGGCTGATCACCCACCATGAGCGTTTAGCCGAATCTGGCACTGGTACCAGCTCAAAATCATCCATTTTTGAGTTGTTTGAATCTGACATCCATATCTCCCACATAAATAGTCATTAAATCCACATAATTTAAGTTACCACCTTGTTACATCCAAATAAATGTATATTATTGAATCTAAACATTCGTAAATGCATATGGAAAAGATTCATGGTCAACAAGGTGGACACACTGGATAAGCGTGACCTGCGCCGACTCGAATTATTTAGTGAAATCGTTGCCAGTGGGGGCATCAGCAATGCAACCCTCAGCACTGGACTTAGCCAACCTGTACTCAGTAAAGAGTTGATAACTCTAGAGAGAAGCCTAGGGGTGACCCTATGCAATCGTGGTCGCAGTGGATTCGAGCTCACCGATGAGGGACGCAAGGTATATAGTTATGCAAACGAGATCACAACAATGCTGCATAATTACGCAGCCAAACTTAAGGCGTCCAATCCAAATTGACCGGCCATGTACGAGTTGGTTGTTTGGATAATACCGTATCCCTGTCGTCAAATCCCCTATCAAAAGCCATAGAGAATTTCTACCAACTTAGCGATGACGTGGAGCTTTCCTTAGAGATTGGTGACTACACCCAACTCAACGACAAGCTAGCTAAAAACCAGTTGGACATGATGATAGTGGTGCTCGATGGCCTGCAAAATCACACCTACTTTCACATCGAGCCATTATTCACAGAACGCAGCTATTTATACGCACGCAAGGACGTGGCCAAGACCTTCCACGATAAGGACTACTCATTAGAGGGTGCTAGGGTAAATGTTGGTGGCTATGCGGCAGACACCATGTATCGCCTTTTGGAGGTCAACAAATACCAAAACCTCAAACTGCTGGATGGTTGGCACGTGGAATCGGGACTAATGCTTACCTATCGGCACCCATATCAGTTTCTTCCCACCCACCTAATAGAGAACAATCACTACGGCGAACAGCTAGAAGCGTTACAGCCAGATAAATGGCAATTTATCAGTCAATTTTCGGTAGTTCTGAAAAGCCATTTGCGCTCCCTCTCACCGGCAGCAAGTGCTTTCTATAACTGCTTGCTCGAGGCGAGTAATGGGAATAGTGTTAGTGAGTAACTAATTGATTAAGCGAAGATTATGAGTAAATGGCTAGATTGGGCGAAGCAGTTAAATGCAATAAGCCAGGCAGGGAAAACCTACTCCAAAGATAAATATGATTTAGAGCGATTTGACCAGGTCGCGCATATCTCACATCAGATGTTTGCTGAGCTTAGCGATCAGCCTGTAGAAAAGGTTTCTAGCCTATTTGTAGATGAGGTTGGCTACCCAACTCCCAAGATAGACCTGCGTGCCGGTGTTATCCAAAACGGAAAGATCCTGCTGGTAAAAGAGCGAGAAGATGGCAAGTGGACTCTGCCTGGTGGCTGGGGCGATGTATGTGAAACACCAACCCAAGGCGTTATTCGAGAAGTGTTGGAGGAGTCTGGCTATATCGTGGATTCACCGCGACTGGTATCGGTAAAGGACAGAGCCGTTCACCCTTACTCTCCACCCTATCCATTTCATATCTATAAGATGTTTTTCTTATGTGAACTTAAGGGTGGCGAGCCAAACGTTAACATAGAAGTCTCAGACATTGATTGGTTTTCACCTGACAACCTGCCCCCTCTATCTGATGGCCGCACTCGCGTGGAAGATATCGAGTATCTGTTTGATGCGTTAGCGAATCCAATTAAGCCGGTATATATCGATTAAGCTTGCTGCTTTAACCACTGCAATGGAGTTGTGCCTTCAAGGCGTTTGAAGGCACGAATAAACTGCGATGGAGCGCTGTATCCTAGGTGTATCGCTACATCGTGAACGGAGAACTCGTACTCTTTCAGCACCCGCTTCGCGAACTTGATATTTTGCTTCTCTTTGAGTTCACGAAAAGTAACACCCTCTTCCTTCAAATACCTCTGCATCGCCCTAGGATGTATTTCCAAAAGCTCACAATAGTCTTCAAAGGAATATGCACTTCGTCCAATATAGCTTTCGATAGCGAGCTCTATATTATCAGCAAAACTGGTCGGTTCCAGTGAATTAAAGCTATCCACCAGCGCTTTGATATCTGCACTGGATTCATCAAACACTATCTGAGTGGCATCGTGCTCAAGATACAAAGGTACCTTGAGATCAAGCGAGTCTAAAAGTGGAGTATTTTGACTTTGCAATCTGATCCCAATCGGCGCTGATTTACCTTTAATTTGGTTTTGAATGGCATACATCACGAAATATACCGCCATAATTTCATCTGCAAGATTAAGCTTGGTTTGCTTTGCTAATGGATAACAAGAATCCATTGAAACCACTGCTCGCTCACCTTGGTAGTCGCAGTGAATACGATTATGCAGAGAATAACTGGCTAGAAAATCGAGCCCTTTATTTTGAGTTAAAAACCCATCGACCAACTTTTGACACTCGGTGTTTATTAACTCAATAAAACACTTAGGTCCGAGCTCCTCTAGCACCTTATACAGATAGCGCGAGAAGACACTCTGCGGAATGTATTGCGCCATTGACGTATCTAATGCGCTAGACACCTGCGAGCTATCCAATAAAGAAGCATTGTCCCGAACTTCCTTAGCAAATACATCGATAAAGTAACTGGCGGTTAGCTTCTTTACGATAGGGATTCTTATCAAGAGAACATCCTTTTAGTTCAAGATCTTAACCTCATTATCCATTGATAATAGCAGTGGCTTCAGCTGCTCGGTATTGACCTCAAGCGTGGCGGTATTCGCATAGGGATGACAATGTAACGTCTCAGAATCCCACACCTTTTGCGTGATCAAAAGCGTAACCTTTTGAGGTTCAGCTCTAAAGATATCGAGAAGTGATACTCGCCCAGGTTCAGAAGAGAGAAACTTAGCTAAGCGATTACTGGAGCCCAAACTTAAACGCTTCACCTCGAGCGTTTGTGAAAGAGTATTAAGATCCACGTGTTCATCTTCTGCCCCAACCCAAAGCCAGTGCTTCTTACCCTTACCATCACGCAAGAATAAATTCTTGGTCGGCAAACCCGGTATCTCAATATCTAGCTGGTTAGCTTCTTCAATAGTAAGCACAGGTGGGTGTTCAAAGCTTTGAAACGAGACTTGGTTGTCACGCAAGAATTGGTAAATGTCCATATTTTATAAATACCTCCTTACAGCATTAAACCAAGAACCTAGAAATAAGAAAACCGCCAAATCACACAATCGTGATTTGGCGGTTTGGCTACTAAGGTAATTAAAGATCTACCAGTGACGTTATAGAGCTTACTTGATCTAGTAAGCTACTTTCCTCTTGAACAGGAAGCGGTTTCCCTGCATACGCATAACATTGATTTTTAATGTTTTGTTCACTCACTCCGTCGCACTCTGCTAGAAAAGAATCTATAGACTGTTGATCGCCTAATGCACTATGAGTCGCAATATATTCAGGTAAAAATGCAACGTTAGAACCAATGATCTCACTACCTTTATCTAAGATTTTGATAGCCTCTTTATGCTGTTCCTGCTCTCGGAAAGACTGCGCTGCAACAGAAAAAGTTTGCACTGAAGCGTAGTCCCAGTTTTTTATGAGCTTAAGGTTCAACGCAGCCTTTTCATCCTGCTGTTGCATCTTTCTCACTGTATAGAAGGCCAAACGGGGGTAAGCATGATGCTTGGTCGGCCCTCGAACAGCTTTGCGGGCAAGACTTTCTGCTGTATCCAAATCACCGTGCTCGATAGCTTTCATAGCTTGAGAAGCAAACCAATAGTTTTGCTGTATCTCGCTACCTTTACCCGACTTAACATTTTGCTCAAAAGGCTCGATCGTTAAAGGTCTGCGCCTTTCAGAACGGTACTCTCTCTTCACATAAGCGGCCATGTCTTTCTTACGTTCAAGCTCGGAGTTATGACGATTAGAAAACTCCTGTAGCAACATTGACGCCCCTTTAGTCGCACCTATAGCCGCGACAGCTTCCCAATCACTCCCTTGTAAGTGCTTGGACGTATCACCCGCAATAGCGACAAAGCTATCAAATTCCTGTTGCTTGGCTTCCAGTTGCTCTTTGGTGAATACCTGCTGCTCTCTAGACGCTCAAGAACCGGCATAAATGCTTTCGGGCTATAACCTGCTTTTACTAGGAGATCCATACCCAAAAGATCTGCTTCATCTTCTTGTCCCCTGCTCATTGTTGAACTCAGCAAATCACGGCTTAGCTATTTACCGTCAAACCCGTTCTATAAGAGTCAGCAAACAACTTACTTGAGCTTTTAGAACCTCTAGAAGTCAGTGTAACGCCGTCTGAAGACTTATTGACCTTCACATCTTTAGCTAAAGCTGTGGCCATACCTATATTTGCAGCCTTACTTACCAATGCCTCTTGCTTTCTGAAGTAGTCGTTCGTTTCATTATGCCTTAGCAATATATGCGATAACTCATGAGCAATAATATAAGCAACCTCATCCTCAGACTCGGCATCTGCCAATACACCCTGTGTAATGACGATCGTGTCCTGGGTTGCACTTGCTGTGTAAGCCAAACCTTCTGAGACTTTAATATAAACAGGAGTATCAAGTGGTTGACCCCAACTAGCGATCAACTTGAATAGAATTCCCTCCAGATACTTTTCTACATAAGGGTTTGCAATAAGCGTTTTATCTGCAGCAGCACGAGTCATAACTATATAGCTATTATCTGATTTAGGCTCTTCGGTGGTTGCTTGACCTTCATTCTGTGCCAATTGAGGTGAGGTGTTTTTTGTATCGATGAATTTACCATCGAATGATTCGTACGTACTTCCAGTAAGAGTACTCAAGTAATTCGTAGTACAGCCTGATAGTAAAACTAGCGTTGCCAACGTTGTAATTTTTTTCATTAATGACACCCCTCACCTAAGCCATATGAGACGTATGCTTTCTTATCTTCACTTGCAGTTAGTGTTTGAGTACTGCAAATGATCGATGCTTTAGCTGTTTGATTGAGAAGGACTTCGGTTTGATCAAACCAAAGTTTCTTGCCTTCAACATCGACGCCAAGCATTTGCTCAGACTTGTCATAATCACTGACAACTAACTTAGTTTTTTCTGGATCCGGCAATTTACCTCTTTCGATATCGTTACATTCATCGTTTTGGTAACAAACAAATACCGGATCAACTAAATAATCCAAAATGATTACCTGTTCTGTAGCAATACTTAAACTTGAACTAGCGCTCAGCACTATCCCTAGGCTAATAAAACCTAACTTTTTCATTGTCACTCCTTGTTGTAATAAGCTATCTAACTGAAGATAGCTTTAGTTTCCCTTTAAAGGTTTTAATCTTTTTATCTACATGAGGGCGTATTGCTCGAAGACCTGGTAAAAGAATATAGGTAGATCAATAAATATAATAAAGAGTAGCCCGTACCAGTTTGAGATACCTACATTCAGTAAGAACTGAGATACAAATACAGATGAAATTATAACCAACAATATAATAGCTGATGGAATAAGAGCTCGAACTAGTTTTTCTTTTGTAGTTAATAGTTTTGACTCTTCGTTTTCCAAATTGTGAAATCTAAAATAAATGACAAAAAACAAGACTAAGGTTTGGACGATTATTTCTATTAAATCTACAGCATTCAACTTAAACAACCCAATATTATCTGGAACGTGCCAATAGTCACTTCCAAGAGTGATTAAATTATCTAGTGCCATTGCATGGAACATAACCCCGGGCATACTGCGTGAACGGGAGACACAACAAGATCAGAACTACCTGTAAGATGATACCCTACTAGTATTGTTCTTCCTTCGATCACGTTCTTTAGCTCACTAGAGCCTTTTGAGCCCGGTTCTAATAATTTTGACACTGCTATTGTGGGGAATGGTGGACAACGCCTGCGAAGTTTTTCATCTAAAGCATCATCAGAGTACAAACCCTGAAACAAGCTAACTATTCCCAAGTCAAAGGCTTGAGACCACTGTCCACCTGTTTGCTCACCACAATTACCTTTCAAAGGAAACAAATTGTCCTGTTTAGAGAATGATTTATTACTCCATTGAACTATTATTGAGTCGTCCCAGTTTTCAACATCATTAAGAATGCAATTTGAATTATTATTGCACCAATCAAGATATAGTGAATATGCAGTTGTTTCCATCTTAGAGTCATTCCATTCCACTCTTAATGGATAATACCTTCCTTCATCACTCCATGAAACCGCACTAAATTTAGAAACTTGATTAAGCGTTTTCCTTAGTTCGTTATTAGATATTCTATCAGATGTATCATATTCAGGGACACTCGCCATATATACTGGAAAATCGCGATTTTAATCGTATTAAACCAATATTCAATATGTGGAGAGTGTTCATGAATCTGAAGAATATCAAAGAACACTCTTTCTGGATTATGGGAAGAAATACCTTTAAGAATTCGTGAGAGATTTCTATACGTTACAGGGTACTTCTCTGTTGCTTCGATAAATGCATCATCAATAAGAACTACTGTTATTTCTTCTGAGGCAGTTTCTGAATAGAAAGGAGACCAAAGTCGGAGTATATGGTCTTCATAGTGTTGCTCCGCTGAATTCCGAATACCTAAAGGGTCGATAATAAAACCAAATAAAATCAGACTCGTTGCGACGAAAGACCTGATCACTATTCGCTTATCAAGCGACAACATATTGATAACACTCACTAAGATTCAAACTAACATTAATCTAGCAGGTGAATATCTATACGATCATCAATTATCCGTTTTCTGTGCGGTATATCACTAAATTCATCCATAAGCGACTGTATTTATTAGACTTTAATTGGCTTCAACTTGAGTTATCACCTATCAGCCGCATGAATCAGTATGCTTCAAAAACATAAAAGCCTCATCAACCGATAAGGCTCGCAAACCTATGTAACTAAAGGTTATTCTTCTGGTTTATCTACAGATTCACTCTGTTCCGTGTCCAGTTTCGCCTGCTCTTCTTCCATCTTGCGCGCTCTGCCTTAGAGATGTACTTTGGCTTATTGTTCTTGTGCATGCGGGCATTCTTCTTTTTGTGCTTCGCTAGCAGGCTATCTTTGACTCGCTTCTTACGGCTCATAATCGTCTCTCATAATTCTTTGGCAGGCATACTAACAAAACTCAGCTGAGATTTTTATCTCGAACCACGTCTATCCTCACCACTCCAGACCTTTTTTGACCAAAGAAACCACAGTTTCTCCCTCGCTTGGCGCAAAATCGGTGCTGTCTCCGACTAGGTGGATGCGCTCTTGAGCGGTAACCACAAACACAGGCTGGATTAAGGTGTCGGCATACTGCTTTAGATAATCCTGATAGGTGAAATTCTCACTTAGCTTGGTGTGTTTTATTTCTGCACCTTGATTTATCAAACTCGCCAGTTTCTTAAAGCTGTGTTTACCGCCAAACAGAGTCTGTCCAAACGATCCCCTGCCTACTATGTGCTTGTCACCGTCATTGTTCTTTACATCTCTCAAGCAAAATACGCGCTGTGAGCCAAAATCTGAGACATATTGCATACAGGACATGATATTGAAGTGTTTATCAGGAGTAACAGCGGCTACATGCCCTATTCCAATAAGATCTAAATATTCATCTGCGTGCGATGAGGTTGGGTTACCAAAATAGAACTCTAACCCCGACATCTTGGCCTGGCTGATGTAATCCCAGTTAGAGTCAGCCACCACCACTCGGCAATCATATTTTTTCAGTGCCAAAGCAATGCTTCTTGCCACATCATTAGCCCCAATAACCAAGAACCCTTTTGGCGCGGGCTCTGCAACACCCAGCATTCTTGCCATAGGCTTGGCCGAGATAGATTGCAAAACCACGGTACCGATAATCACCATAAAGATAAGTGGCACCAGTAACCTAGCCTCTTCTACGCCATGTTGATAAAGTTTGATCGCAAAAAGTGCAGATACCGAGGCGGCAACTATGCCTCGCGGAGCAACCCAAGCAAGGAAGATTTTCTCCTTGAAATTGAGGTTACTGCGAAGTGTCGCTATGAAAATAGAAAGGGGTCTAGACACTAACTGTATAACTGCGAACAAGACTATAGCGCTGACACCTAAGGTGCTAAAGCTATCCGGCTCTATGCGCGCTGCCAGCAAGATAAACAAGCCGGTAATAAACATGATGGTGAGGTTTTCTTTAAAGTGCAGGATATGACGTATGTCCACATCCTTGGCATTGGCTAACCACATCCCCATCACGGTTACAGTTAATAGCCCCGACTCAGATTCGAAATGGTTAGAGATAGCGAATACACCAAGCACCAGAACCAACACAGCAAAAGGCTGCAGATATTCAGGTAGCCAGCGATGACGAATAACATGTGCAGTCGCCATTCCCGAGGCGATACCAATACCAAAACCGATTATCAAGATCAGTGCGAACACGTGCAGGCTCTGCAACGAACTATCGCTGATGATAAACTCATACACCATCACCACAAATAGTGCACCTAGCGGATCGATTAAGATCCCTTCCCAACGCAGAATATTAGCCAGCTTAGAGGTCGGCCTTACAGTGCGAAGCAATGGCACAATTACCGTTGGGCCGGTCACTACGGTCAAGCTACCAAATAGCAAAGCCATTGACCAATCAAAGCCAAGTAGATGATGAGTGGCAACACTGGTAACCACCCAAGAAATCAATGCGCCGATAGAGACAATACTCCAAACGGTTTTATTGACGCTTTTTATCTCGGTGAAGTTGAGGGTCAGGCTCCCCTCAAAAAGTATGACGCTACTGCCAGAGAAACTAGTGCAAAGAAATGTTCTCCTAGCACCTCTTGCGGTTCAATAAGTCCGGTGACAGGACCTGCCATAATACCGGCAATAAGAAGGAACAAGATGGCGGGCAGTTTTAAACGCCATGCCAACCACTGGCAAGCAAGCCCTAGCAAGCCAACCAAAGCTATTCCCAACGCAGCCCACTCTTCCATGTCGCCTTCTTATTATTTTAAGAATCCTGGATATAACTTAGACCATTCAATGGGTTATGCCCACAAATGCACTATCTCAGAGCTTAAATGCACGATAAAAGAGCAACTCTTTAAAAGCAATCACACCAAACTCATGTAAAACAACAAGTTAGCTCGATTGGCATTGTGTTTGCTTACTACTTAATAGGTATCTTGATAAGGAAGTTATTATGGATATATCGAGCAATATTTTACTTTTGATCACCAGCATGCACGAAGCAAATGCTGAACTTTCAGAAAAGCTGATGGAGACCCAAAGTGCACTCAATGTAGCCTTTGAAACCATAGATACAGTTAGAAGCCATAGATCGCAGGTATACAAACTCTACACTGGCGAAGAGATAAACAATCGGTTGTATGAACAAACCCAAAACCAATTAAATGTAATGGCGGCCAAGATAATTGAGTGTTCGGTGTTTGGTAGCCGAGCGGAAAGACGCTTATTGGCCGAACGTTTAAGGCTTCTCTCAAGACATGAAGAAAAGTCTCTAGCTACCCACCTAGTTTCTCATGGACAAGCGATACGTAACCTCTTCTATGCCTGTGATACCGCTATGGTCACCTGCATTGGCAAAAATCAAACTAGCTTACAAACCTACAACGAACGCTGGCAGGCGGTGATGGAAGCGGTGGAAGCCCTTACCCAATATCGCTTATCACTCACAACCTATAGAGAAGAATACAAAGCGGACATACAACTAACCCTAAGGCGTGGCGGAACCTTGATTAGCAAGATACGAAATTTCCATTATCGAGAAATTGAGCGACCGATTTCGCTAGATCTCGCTATCGAACAGTTATCTAACTCTCTATTCAAACTTGCCAATAAAGAGGTGATAAAGCCTGCCGAGCTCTACCTTGATACCACAGAGATTTCTCAACAGCTTATCAGCGTCTATCACCAGGTAATAACTGATAGCCTGTTGTCTCTGACTGACCAAGGGAAATTCAAGGCATAAAATGGAATATTCGTGTGGACAGGTTCCACACTTACGTCTTAAAGATCGCGGATAGGCAAAGCCTTCCGCGATGACGGTATTTTATGGCGAAAGTGCAAACTGGTGGTGTATGGAGAAAAGCGCCTATCGCTTAAAAAGTTGATTCTAAAACCAGCCTTAGCCTCGATCTCAAGATCCAGCTCATCTAAGTAAATAGAAGGAACAAGGTCAAAATAAAACCAACCGGCTTAACCCTGAACTCAGCGCCAATACCCGGTGTCATGGCGATAAAATGATTGTCTCTATCCACATACTGACCACCGATAAACACATACATAGGTGTACCTGAAATAGGAAAGGTTTTGTTCGCACCTAGGCCAAATCTGTCGTCCAAACTCACGTTTACGCGAAAACCATTATGGTTCACATCAAAGCCCCAATAGGGCTTACCTACGAACAGACCCACCCCGGTATCTGCTCGAGCAGACCAAGATGCACAAAGACTAAATAGAAAGATAAAAGGAATAAGCTTTTTCACATCGATGCCTCTATATTAAAGGCGTCGATATTAGTGTTTTTTCATATGCCTAAGGTCAGCAATTCATTCATTTTGCTTATGTTTGACACTTCTGTATGCCAGATGATCAGTTCTAACTTTCTCTAGATAAAGCAAAGGCGAGCACTGGGCTCGCCTTGAATTATCTATTTACAAACAGTTACTTAAGTACGTAAGTTGGACCTGCAACATCAGCTGTAATGATGTTTAGTTTAGAGGTATCCGCACCCACACCTTCAGCAGATTCGAAGCCGCGGTCGTTGGTCATAACAGGAAGCTCAGTGCTGTAGTTATCTACTAACTGAGACTCAGTTACCTTACCTACATAAACCTCATCTGAGTAAGTTGCGCCCTTAAGTGGGAAATCCGCAGTTGCGCGAACAGACACAAACTCAGGGTTTGCAGAGTTATCAACTAGGTTCTTCTTGAAGTGGATATCAACACCACCGAAGATGTTTTCTACTTCGTCGTTGTTGAACAGGCTAACACGGTGAGTTTGGTTACCGTAAACAATGCCCCACTCTGTATCTACAAGCGTGTTGTTCTCGATGGTGATGTTCTTCGGAGTCCATTGCTTGTTCAGTTCTTTGCCCTTAACCGCTTGGTCAAGTTGTTCGCCGTTCGCAACGTCGATGATACCTGTGTTGATCACGATACCACCACGAAGATCCGCATTACCTTCGATAAGACCGTCACGACCGCGAGTGCCTGAGATGTAGTTGTTGCGAATTACATGGTCTTCATCATAGATACGCATACCGCCAGTCAGACGCTTCTCGTTACCAAGAATCACGTTGTTCTCAACTGTGTTCTCTTTACCGTGACGCAGTGAGATAAGTGCAGTACTTTCAAAGATGGTGTTACCACCGATCACGTTACCGCCAGACTTAATAGAGATAAGCTCACGCTCACCGTCCATGTCGATCATTAGGTTATCAACGAACTGGCTGTTTGACGGCCATTGTGATGCTTTAGAGTCACCGATACGGATCGCTTCCCAGCTGTTGCCGTTGTAACGGATCGCTTCTTTAATGTCGAACTCGTTATATTGGTTTGGCTTCTGATCTAGGAAGATATTGTGCTTGATGATGTGGTTGTCAGGCGTTTCATCTTTTTGAACACCGATAAGAGTACCGCGCTTTTGCTTACCCTCGAAACGGTTGTTGATCACCTGACCATCTTTACCCCATAGAGAAACCCAAAGGTATTTCGGTATTCAGAGCGACGCTCGTCTGGTGCGTACGGATAGTCATCGTTGAAGTAGTAGAAGGTAGAGTTCTTAAGAACGTTCTTATTACCCATCATACGTACGCCACCAAAGCGCTCGTTTGGACCACCTTCAGTGAACACTAGGCTATCAAGCACAATGCCATCGCCTTTTAGCTCGAACTGAACAAGGCCAGTAACCCAAGCCGTACCCGCTTTTTCTGCTTTGATGGTGATGTTGTTAGCTGTGATCGTTAGTTGACCCAGACCATTATATTTGCCAGGTGCGATAACGATGGTTTCGCCATCTTTTGCATTAAGGATACGCTCACGCAATTCAGCAACTTGTGCTTCTCTTGCATCAGTGATCGACGCTTTGTCGATAACGGTAAGACGGTCGCTTTCCAGTAGCATAGAGCGGTTTACATCTTGCAAGCTAACAACGTCCTGAGATTGAGTATCGTTCGTCAATGAACAACCAGAAAGGCTAATGCCGCTGCTAGAGCTAATGCACTCTTTTTCATAAATGCCTCTTATTTATCAAGGATATGTACCAAAGGTACAGGGGGAATGTGAGAGGAATACTCTCGAAAAAAATGCGGACCTATTACAGCCCGCATTGAATAAAAACATTTTTAATTATTGAGCGGCACTTTCTTCTAGTTGCTCAACTTTATCGTCTACAGCTTTAACCAGTAGTAGACCAACACTCATTACAATCGCACCACATAGGATGAAGATGAAGCGGCCCCACATTGGGTTAGGTAGTAGGAACATTAGCATTACACCTACACCTGCTACTGCGATTAGAGAACCAAGCATACGACGCTGTTTGTTATCCAGTTTCTTCTGCTCAGTAGACTCAGCTACTAGAGGTGTAGATAGGTTGTTGAAGAACTTATCTACTTGCTCTTGACGCTCTTCAGAAAGAGGCTTGTAGAACAGAGTTGTTAGGCAGAAGAAGCCAGCTGTGAACACTAGGTGACCGATTAGACCGATAGCAACTTTAAGGTCAGACCACTCACGACCTGTTAGAGGCTCTAGGTTGAACCAGTTAGCAACCATGTCAGCTGTGATTACGAAACCTACGAAGTAAGAAACGATACCACCGACTACTAGCGTACCCCAACCTGCCCAGTCCGGAGTCTTCTTAATGAAGAAGCCACAGAATGCTGGAATTGTCATTGGGAAGCCGATTAGGCACCAACGTACATCATGGTATCGAACAGGCTTAGACCTTTCAGAGAGTTGATGAAAAGTGCAACCAGGATGATACAGATACCGAAGAAGGTAGAAGTCAGTTTAGAAACGATTACTAGCTCTTTTTCGTTCGCATGAGGGCGTAGAATTGGCTCGTAGAAGTCTTAACGAAGATACCAGAGTTACGGTTTAGGCCTGAGTCCATTGAAGACATAGTTGCGGCAAACATTGCTGCGATTAGTAGACCTACCATACCAGCAGGCATGAACTCTTGTACAAAGTATAGGTAAGCGAAGTCAGCTGCTTTTGAACCTGCTTCTGGGTAAACCGCACCTAGATCGATACCTTGACCAGCGATGAACCAAGAAGGCATGAACCAGATTAGTGGACCCATAGTCATAAGAACACAAGCTAGTAGAGCTGCTTTCTTAGCATTATTTGAGTCTTTTGCCGCAAGGTAACGGTAAGAGTTAAGCATGTTGTTAGTGATAGAGAACTGCTTAACAAAGATAAAGAATGCCCAGATACCGAAGATGCTTAGGTAGTTCAGGTTGTTACCAGAAACGAACGACGCGCCTTCGTCAGTTGGGAAGTTGTTGATGATCTCGCCAACACCGCCACCTTGGATGATAGCTACTACCGCACAGGTAACAGTTACCGCCATGATGATTACCATCTGCATGAAGTCAGATGCGATAACCGCCCAAGAACCGCCCGTTACAGACATCACAAGTACAACTAGACCCGTTAGGATGATAGTAGTAGTCATGTCGAAACCGAAGATACCAGAAGCGATGATTGCTAGACCGTTTAGCCAGATACCTGCAGAGATAACGCTGTTAGGCATGCCAGACCAAGTAAATACTTGCTCGTTGAACTTACCAAAACGCATACGGATTGCTTCGATTACCGTAACAACGCGAAGCTGACGGAATTTTGGAGCAAAGTATAGGTAGTTCATTAGGTAACCGAATGCGTTCGCTAGGAAGATAACCGCTACTGCGAAACCATCTGCGTACGCTTTACCAGCTGCACCGGTAAATGTCCAAGCACTGAACTGAGTCATAAACGCAGTTGCACCAACCATCCACCAAAGCATGCTACCGCCGCCTCGGAAGTAGTCAGAAGTAGTACTAGTAAACGTTCTAAACATCCAGCCTATTGCAATCAGGAATAGGAAATAGATGCCAACTATTAGGGTATTGAGATCCATCGTAAAACCTTTGTGAGTTTTGATTTGTTGTTTGATTGATAAAAAGTCTAACCAGAACCCCCACCCACTTGTACTACAATAAGTCTTTAATGTGACAGTAGCCTCGCAAAATATTCATTAAAAAATCATACAAGTGATCTAGATCTAACATTTGATTACATCCAGATTCGGACAAATCAGACAAGATTACACCTTGTTACAGTTCGAAATAACTATTTACAGGGCTTACATCGTGATTAAAGTCACACTATCTTCCAATTACGGGCTTATATGCGCTCATTTTGGCTATTCACAGCCGACTCCCCTTATCAAAAAGAAAAACAAATCCGCAACAATAAGTAATACAATTAGCGAGTTAATTTGTGTGATTAGGGCGTGCTTATACCACTTTATTAAGGGAGATGCTCAAGTGATGAGCAGAGTATTGAGGCCTTTGGAAGTGGATAGGCCCCCGAAAGTCGTACAATTAAACAGGCCTGTGAGTTTTAACTTGCTGTATTTCCCCGAATGCATTTAAACACGACCAGGTTATTAGACAGTTGCTCCTTTTCAATAGATGACGGTAACGTTCGGTTTAAATAACTCGTTTCCTCAAACACAAAAAAGCGGGCTAAATAGCCCGCTTTCGCAATTAATAGAACCTTTATTGTGATTACTGTTCAGTAGCAACCGTTTCTTCAAGGTCTTCTACAGTGCCGTCAACTGCTTTAACAAGAAGCATACCAACACCACCTACAATCGCACCACATAGGATGAACACCATGCGTCCCCACATTGGGTTAGGTAGAAGAGCCATTAACATTACACCAACACCCGCTACTGCGATTAGTTTACCCAGCATTTGACGCTGTTTGTTATCAAGCTTCTTCTGTGCTGTAGATTCAGACACAAGAGGAGTAGATAGGTTGTTGAAGAACTTATCAACGTCAGCTTGACGCTCTGCACGTAGTGGTTTGTAGAACAGAGTCGATGCGATGAAGAAGCCACCAGTTAGAGTGATGTGACCGATTAGACCAATCGCAACCTTAACGTCAGACCATTCACGCTTAGTTAGCTCTTCTAGACCGAATGCGTGAGATACCATGTCAGCGTTGATAACGAAACCAACGATGTAAGAAACGATACCACCAACGATTAGCGTACCCCAACCTGCCCAGTCTGGAGTCTTCTTAATGAAGAAGCCAAGGAATGCTGGGATTGTCATTGGGAAGCCGATTAGAGCACCAACATACATCATTGTATCGAACAGGCTCAGACCTTTTAGTGAGTTGATGAACTGCGCGATAAGGATGATAGCAATACCGAATACTGTAGAAGTGATCTTAGATACGGTTACTAGCTCTTTCTCTGAAGCTTGGTTTTTACGAACAACTGGTTCGTAGAAGTTCTTAACGAAGATACCTGAGTTACGGTTCAGACCTGAGTCCATTGAAGACATGGTTGCTGCGAACATAGCTGCAACTAGTAGACCCACCATACCTGCTGGCATGTACTCTTGAACAAAGTATAGGTAAGCGAAGTCACCTGCTTTAGAACCTGCATCTGGGTAAGCAGCAGATAGGTCTACACCTTGACCTGCGATGTACCAAGAAGGCATGAACCAGATGAATACACCACCAAGCATAAGTACACATGCTAGAAGCGCAGCTTTCTTAGCGTTCTTCGAGTCTTTCGCCGCTAGGTAACGGTAAGAGTTAAGCATGTTGTTAGTAATAGAGAACTGCTTAACGAAGATGAAGAATGCCCAGATGCTGAAGATGCTTAGGTAGTTCAGGTTGTTACCCGCTACGAAAGAACCCGTGTCACCTACAGGGAAGTTAGAAACGATTTCGCCAACGCCGCCGCCTTGAACGATAGCAACTACCGCACAAGTAACAGTTACCGCCATGATGATTACCATCTGCATGAAGTCAGATGCGATAACCGCCCATGAACCGCCTGTTACAGACATTGCCAATACAACTAGACCTGTGATCCAGATAGTCATTGTCATGTCGAAACCGAAGATACCAGAAGCGATGATTGCTAGTGCGTTTAGCCATACACCCGCAGATACAACGCTGTTAGGCATTGAAGACCAAGTAAATACTTGTTCGTTCGCAGCACCAAAACGCATACGGATAGCTTCGATTACAGTAACAACGCGTAGCTGACGGAACTTAGGAGCAAAGTATGCAAAGTTCATGAAGTAGCCGAATGCGTTTGCTAAGAAGATGATAGCTACTGCGAAACCATCGTTATAAGCCTTACCTGCTGCACCGGTGAAAGTCCAAGCTGAGAACTGAGTCATAAACGCAGTTGCACCAACCATCCACCAAAGCATGTTACCGCCCCCACGGAAGTAATCACTTGTGGTGCTTGTAAACGTTCTGAACATCCAACCTATTGCAATCAAAAACAGGAAGTAGACGCCAACAATTATTGTATTGAGATCCATCGCTTTACCCTAAACTGTAAATAATTATTTCAAATCCAGTTCAGTGTAATCCGAGCCATTAATATTTTGTATTACAATAACTCATTAGTGTGACAAACTCCGCAACTCGCGACACTTCATAAATCATACAAGTGATCTAGATCTAACAATAAGTAAGGTTGATACTTGGGAGGGAGAGTTATTAGGTTAACGCTGTTGCATAGGAATTGTAGCAATGACGGGCGGTTCAGCTATAAATTCGTCGAAATTGAACCAGATAGAAACACAACTATTAGGAAATATTTCCAATATATCCTTACAATTGAATATTGATTTAAATCAATTTGTCATACCAATCAATGTCTCTTATTTGAGTTAGGATAGTTCGAAACACAAAATAAAATCAGACAATTAACTCAAAATAAATAGTAAAACTTTGGTTCATATTTGGCACCTAACCACATGCAGAAGAGATTTCAACAACTCAGATCCCTCCCCTGCTAGATGAGTATATTTGCCTATCGATAACCCAAGTCTAGTCAGCTAACAGCTAACAGCTAACAGCTAACAGCTAACAGCTAACAGCTAACAGCTAACAGCTAACAAAATAGCATACTGTTACAATTACGTGCCACAACAGCACTAAAAGTTAGACGCTAGTATCGTTCTGTACAAATGAAGAGATAAAAAAACCCCTATGTACGTGCAATATACATAGGGGCAAGATCGGTGGTGTACCGTCTCGAGCATTAGAAGGGAGTTGCTCGAGAGATATATTTATAGTTATGGAGCAGTAAGTATTAAGCCAAACCGAACAACACTGCGCCTTTTCCAATCGCAGTGAACTTCACTTCAGCGAAATTCATTTCCTTAAAAAGTTGAGGAGCACATTGAAACTAAAGCGACTTCTACCTTGAGATGCTTTGCTTGCTGCTCTTACTCAACGCCAATAAGTATATTGTATTACTTATTATTTTGACAACTAAAATAAATGCATTAATTTAAAATTAATCTGAACCTGAGCTGGATTTATTTGAGTCAACCCATATAAACCGTTGTATTTAATGGCATTAATGTGACATTACATGCAATTAGATGCTTAGCAATTTCCTTCGAAGCTTTACTCACTTTCACACGTTCAAACCGTAGACAGAGCGTTTAACGCCTTATTTGTATTATCTTAAACCTCAAAAGTATGAGTTTTACTCTATCACTTCTATAAAGCTCGTGACAAAGCAACCGTATCAAATTCCGTTACACTACCCAATTCGTCTCAAAGGCAGAGTCTTCTCTATGGATTCTATATTCCCCTACCGATGAAATTGTCGTAACGTAAAGACGAACGGAAAGGAGCTAACTATATGAAACTCATCATAAATGCCGACGATTTTGGTCTAACGCCAAAAGTAAACGAAGCTATTGTAAGGTGTATGCGCTTTGGCTTAGTTCGCTCCACCACAATTATGATGAATCAGCCTGGCGTTGAAGACGCCGTTAACCGATACCACAGCGGACAAGTGCCCGAGATAGGTTTGCACCTAACCCTAACAGCGGGCAAGCCTCTAACTAACTCGAACGAAATACCAGATTTGGTAGATAAAGAAGGCAACTTTCTAACTCGTTCTGCGCTTAGTAAAAAGCGAGCAATAGACAAAGCTCAAATAGTAAGAGAGCTAACTGCTCAATATCAGGCTGCCATTAACAGTGGGCTAAAACTGAATCATCTCGATAGCCATCACTTTGCTACCATCTACCCAAACCTAAAAGAGGCCTTTATAGAGTTTGCAAATCAAGTGGGTCTGCCCTGCCGACGAGTAGACGTTATAGAAGAAGGACAGCAAAACTTGGCTG
The DNA here is from genome assembly GCA_000830455.1 of Vibrio sp. JCM 19236. Lineage (GTDB taxonomy): Bacteria > Pseudomonadota > Gammaproteobacteria > Enterobacterales > Vibrionaceae > Vibrio. Next base: position 33,665 of record BBSB01000023.1, on the reverse strand, counting down.
TGAACACACCAGATGAATTCGATATTAGCTTCTATGATGAAGGTGCAACACTAGACGCCTTTAAATCGCGCCTGTTAGAACACAAAGCCAAACACCCAAACGGAATTGTAGAGTTTATGTGTCATCCAGCCTGAATGACGATGCTATTCTAGAAAGACTGTCTGGATACAATTCAAAGCGCAAAGATGAAACAGACATACTCACTTCCAATGAGCTAAAACAATTGCTTATTGAGCAGGAGATAGAAGTTATTGGCTTTGATTCCCTGATCTAAAGCTATCCCAACAACACATAACGAAATCAACTTAAGTTACCATTTCCGCATATACCTATTAGTCAGTCGCTGTGTAAAAGTCTGTCCCTCAATCTACAAGGGGGAAACGATTGTGAAAAACACCCAACTTAAACTAGCTCTAATGGCCGCAGGCGCATTGGCCCTATCTGGCTGTTCTGCCATCTTACCGGGTCCGAAAAACATCGAGACCAGCAACGGTTCAACTGTACAACTCACTTATCAAGATCCAGCCGATGCTCAACAGTGCCAATTGGTAAAAGAAGTTGCTTACAACCCGAACTCAAAGATCCTGTTCAGCTTCATCCACATCGGCCCTAATGATTATGATGCAATTAAGCTATCCGATGACTATTTCGTGAATCAAGCGCAGAAGCTTGGCGCGAACTACATCAATAGGGATACGGTGAGTGATACAGAAATCTTCGGTGTATATGGATGGTCAAACGACATAGATGCAGTGCTTTACAACTGCGCTAGCCTAGATGCGAGACCAGCTGAAACCGCTAAAATCTAGTTCCAATAGCCTTCAAACCCTTCAAGCCACGGCAAAAACTGTGGCTTTTTTAATCAAAAGTTCGTTTTAAGTACCTGATTTTCCGTTCAAATCATCATAGATTTGTATGAATATATGCTCACATAAAGGTACTGCATACCATATTATTTGCATTACTTTATCGCCTAATTTTGGCTAAAAAAAGCAAAACAGCGTCTCAAAAACTCGGATAATTTCTCATCCAAAGCCCAAGCAACCTCATTAAAAACCTGCAACAACCTGACATATCTTGACACTAAATTGCCAATTGTATGACGTAGGTCTCACATAAAAATTCCTAAAAACCCCATTAAAAGGGGTTTCCAGCACCACTTTTCGGCCAAAAAACATACAATATCGCAATATTCTGAGAGCCAGATCTCGCTTTTTATCGGCACCAGTGCGCATAACAATAAATTGCACCGCCGTCACAGTTTGTTACACGATTCCTGCCTAAAGTATTTGTCATACATTAATTCAAGACACCCCAAAACCTCAAAGAAGGGTAATTAATCAAATGAAAACAAATAAAATTGCATTAGCAGTGTTAGCAACACTTTTCGCAGGAGCGGCAAGCGCAGGTTCATTGGACTACCGCACAGAGTACAAACACGATGATGAAAAATGGGCTCACCGAATCAAACTTGGCTCGAGCGTTAAAATCTCTGATCCTGCAAAGCTTTACTTTAGCGTTGAGCAAAAGTGGCAAAGTGAAACTAACGATGACAAGACAGTAGATTTTTGGAATAACCCATCGCGCGGTGATTCAGAGTTTGACTGGGGTGTAACTTACAAAATCAATAGCAACTGGTATGTGCAACCAGGTATGCCGATCACTTTCGCGGCGACCAAAACCACTTATAAACCACAACTTCGCGTGGGCTACAAAGCTGACTTCGGTTTGACCACTGCCCTACGCTACCGTCATGAATTCCAAGATTACACCAGCGATGGCGGCACCTTTACCGACGTAAATGGCGACAAAATCAACCGCGCTGATAAAACCGTTCAGCAAGGTAAGTGGACTCTAACGGGTTCATACAAATTCTCTCAGCCAAGTCTTAAGAACCTGAAGCTTAGCTACGAAGCTAACTACAACAAGAGTTACGAGAACGAGCGTAAAGCAAACAACAAAGACTGGGAGTGGGATCTAGGCGTTAAGGTTGGCTACCAGTTTGGTGACTTCCAACCATACATGGAATTCTGGACCATCGACCAAGGTTCCTCAGCAGAAGACAACCGCCAGCTAAGAACTCGTGCCGGCCTGAAATACTCTTTCTAACCAAACAGCAAGGAAGCGCCTTCAAAGGATTGAGGGCGAATAACAACACAATTACGTGAGACAAATATTATGAAAAAATCAAAAGTAGCATTAGCCGTTGCCCTATCTGCTGGCCTACTAGCAGGTTGTGATTTCGATGTAGGTCCTGAGAATACTTCAAGTGGTGGTGACGGTGGTGGTAGTACTACTTCAGACCTAGTAGGCGCATACTGGGATTTTGGTACTCCAGCGGCAGCAGCAACTCAGTCTGTTGATCTTCCAAACGTGTATGTTTTTGATGGCACGACTCAAAAATACTATGACGATGATGCAACTCCAGGCATCTACGAAATCAAAACTGCGCCTTACACCGATGATATTGAAGGTGGTGTAATCACTTTCACTTACTACGATGAAAATGGCGCTGGTACAGAAGTCACCGGCACATACACAGTAGTTGACGGCGTTCTTACAGTTGATTCTTCTTCATTCGGCACCCTAACAGCTGCAGACGAAACTACTAACGAAGCTATCAAAGACGCTGTTGAGAAAGCTAATGCGGATGCTGGATTTAATAACCTAGTTCAGATTCTAGATACTCTAGATGACGATACGGGTGAGCTACGCTTGAAGCTAGCTGATTCAGCAACAGATGTACCTGTTGATTCAATTGCTAAAGGTAAGATCACTGTTGACCTTACTTATCAAAAGCATGCAGATACAGAGCAAGCTGAAGACGACTCCGGTAACAACGCTTATCTAACTCTTTACACTGATGGTACTGGTAACGCGGAATTGTATGGCGAAGCAGTATTTAACAATGGTGAAATCTTCTATCGCACAAACACCATTGAAGGTGGTAAGCCACAACTATCTGACAAGATAGGTGAATACAATCTTGGCGAAGAGCTAGCTGTTGAGTTGTCTTGGGGTGATGATGAGTACTCTTTCAAGGTGAACGACACTGTCTATGGCCCATTCCCTTATGCTGCGAAGAATCTTCCGGTAGAAGTGATCGCTATCAAGATGGGTGACAACAGCAACACCACTCACTTCGAACTTCTAGCCGACAACTTCAAGGTTTATAACATTGAAGGCGCGAACGAAGAACTAGTATTCGAAGACAACTTCGATGGTTACGCAATCGGTCAAAACCTATCTGGTAACCCATACAACAACAACAGTTCTGAGGCTATGGTTGTGAGTGCTACAGGTGAAGAGCCTGCTCCAGAACCGGACCCAGAACCAACTCCTGAGCCAGAGCCAGGTGAGTACACAGATGACTTTGATTCTTACACAGTTGGCACTCAAATCGATGTAGCTAATAGTGCTTATGTTCTTAAAAACATCGACGGAAGTGAGACACTGGCTACAGTAAGCGATGACTTCGCCAAATCAGGCGCTAACTCTCTTTATATTGCTGATAACAGTGCAAGCACTAAAGGCGTCGTAGCTAGAGAGTTCTCCGCTGGTGCTGCAAACTCAGGTTCTGTTTCAACATCAGTGTACATACCAACCGATGGCTACAACAAAGCTAGCTATCTATTCCTAGGAACTGATACAGGAGCATCTTCTTCTAAACGATTTACAGAAGTAATTTTTACGTCCTCTGTTATCAAAGTGCGTGATTTCGAAGGTAATCAGCAAGAGCTTGTTTCTTATTCTAAGGATACATGGGTAGACGTAGATATCGCGTGGAACGGTACCGATATCACGGTAACTGTTGATGGTACGGAATTTACGGGTCTAGTAGCTGAGAACGACACTGGAGCACCAACAGCTTTCGCACTGTATAACGGTGATAATAGTTCTGTTGGGACTTATACCTACTTCGACAACCTAGATTCAGACCTTTTCTAGAATCGATAAACATTTAACGCTTTGGCCTTCCTCCTGACTTTGAATCCACCAGAGCGTTAACTCAAAAGCCATTAGCCTACTTGCTATGCTTTTTCTTTTTCACTCTAAGTAGTTTTCGCCTCGTTCGATTTATATCAAAACGAAAAGAACACTCTCACTTATTCAAAATCGACCAAAAACGACATTAGCTAGTTGTTTTAGTAATCTGTTGGTTCACCTGCTAGAGATACCGTTCTCCCCAATTCACTTTTCACATTAACTAGCCATTAAGTTCTCTCCAAAAGACGGTTTCGACATTCACAGTGAAGGCAATCTTTCGATATTTCTCCATTGATTCAACCCACAAAGTTCCTAGCTGGAAGAGTCAACATCGTCTTGTATGAGTTAACCTGAAATTTATTCAACTTTATCTCTTTTTATTTGTATTACATATAAATCTTGTTTCATAGAACACCAAATAAAAAGAACACAAACAAACGAAAAAGCAAGATAAATATCACATAAACACTCCTAAATAAGATCAAAAAACAAACATTTTGGCTTATTTATCGTGATCATAAGCCCAAAAACTTAAAGCATCAGACTTCTGGATATCAAATTCTACTTCCATCACAGATTAATGCGTAACTCTGCCATAAAATATTTGTCATACATTAATGCAAAACCTAAAACGCAAACGACAGAAGATAAAAAATATGAAAGCCAATAAAATCGCATTCGCAGTGGTAGCCACTCTTCTAGCAGGCGCAGCAAACGCTGGTTCCCTTAACTATCGTGCTGAGTACAAGCATGATGAAAAGACATATGCTCAACGTGTAAAAATCGGTGAGTCCGTAAACATCGCTGACAAGACAAAACTTTACTTCAGCGTTGAACAAAAGTTCCAAAGCAGCGACCCACAAGATTTCTGGAAACAAACCACTCGTGGTGACTCTGAGTTTGATTGGGGTGTTCGTTACGATCTAAACAAGCAGTGGTACATTCAACCAGGTATGCCAATTACCTTTGGTAACGAGCGCACAACTTATAAACCTCAACTTCGTGTAGGTTACAAATCTAGCTTCGGTCTAACTACTGCCCTTCGCTACCGTCACGAATTCCGTGAGTACTCAAACAGCGATAGCAACGGTACACGCACACTAGTTGACGGTTCTAAAGTTGAGTCAGCAGGCAAAACTTTCCAAGAAGGTAAGTGGACTCTAACTGGTTCATACCGTTTTTCTAACCCAGACCTGAAGAACCTTCGCCTAAGCTACGAAGCGAACTACATCACTAACTACGATGACGTTCGTCTTTATAACAACACCAACGAAAACTGGGATATCGGTGGCATCATCGGTTACCAATTCGGCAACATCCGTCCTTACATGGAATTCTGGAATGTTAAAGGTGCAGGCTCAACTAGCGACGACCGCCAACTTCGTACCCGTATCGGTGTGTCTTACTCGTTCTAATCAGTAACACAAAATAATAAATAGTGACTTAGCCGAGCCCCTTCCCTTGCTCAGCTAAGTCACAACGAGAAATAAAAGAGAGATTAATAATGAAAGCTTCTAAAACAGCAATTGCAGTAGCAATTTCAAGTGTATTTTTGTTTGGTTGCGACTTTGATGTTGGCAGTGAGAACAACACATCTGGCGGTGGTAACGATGGCAACGGCGGTGGTGGTCTACCTCCGGTAGAAAATGCACAGAATTATGTTCAGATCCAAGATTCTTCTATCGCTGATACAGGTATCCTGCGCCTGAAAACATCTGAGAGTAAATCGGATACGGCTGTAGATAACATTCCAGTTGGTTTCCTGACCGTGGATCTAACCTATCAAGACAATACTGCCATTAACGGCGAAAATGCAGCTGCTAATGCTATATTCAAATTCACACAACTGCAGGCTCTAGCAACGCACACCTTCGTGGCGAGATTGCTCTGGGTGAAGGTAAAGTTAAATATCGCGACAACTCCTCTAGCTTGGTTGAAACTGGAGGCACGTATACTCCAGGCGAAGAAATGAAGGTTAAAGTTAGCTGGACTGAAGACGAATTTAGCTTTTCTATTGGCGACGACAACTATGGTCCATACGCTGCAACAAATACGTCACCAGTTGAACTGATTTCACTAAAAGTTGGCGACTCTAAGACAAAAGCTGATCTAGAACTAATCGCGGACAACCTAAAAATCTACAGCGGTACCGAAGCAGAAAACGAGCTTATCTTTGAAGATGATTTCGACAATTACGGTGTTGGTGATGATTTGACAGCTTCACGTTACAACCGCGCAATCGATGTGATGGTGTTGGGCACTGGCGAAGATAATGGTGGCGACACTCCTCCTGGCGATACAAATCCAGGCGAAATTACCGATGACTTCGATTCTTATACTGTTGGTACACAAATTGATGTTGCTAATCCCGTATATCAACTGAAGAATGTTGACGGCGTTTATAACACAGCTGTTATAAGTGATGACTTTGCTAAATCTGGTACTAATTCTTTACGTATTGAAGATGGTGCTGACTCCACTACCACTAATAACAAAGGTATCGTTGGCCGTGATTTTGCTAACGGTGCAGCAAATTCAGGCTCTGTATCAACATCAGTGTACATCCCTACAGATGGTTATGTTAAAGCATCATATATTTTCTTAGGCACTAATAACGATGGCTCATCTGGTGGCCGTTTTACAGAGGTTGTGTTTACTTCCTCAGAGATTAAATACCGTGATACAGCAGGGAATCAACAAACTCTCGCTTCTTACTCTAAAGACACCTGGGTAGATGTAACTATTACATGGGTGGGTGAGGACGTTACTGTAAATGTTGACGGTACTGATTACCCTAGCTTTAAGGCAGAAAATGCAGGTGGTTACCCAACAGCTATGGCTCTATACAACGGAGACAATGGTTCGAAAGGTACTTACACCTATTTCGATGACCTAGCTTCAGACCTGTTCTAAGTTTGATTAGAAAACAATCAAACATGACTACTAAATAACTTAATTCCCTATCAACAATGTTGATGGGGATTTTTGCGCTACACCCAATTCTAATAGGCCACTTAATAAACGTTCAACTCGTTGGAATACAAGACTTAGGCTTGAATGGTTTGAGATTCACCCTTTTTCCAACTTGTTGCTATCTAGGAACGAACCTTATTTGGGCCAACAAAATCAACTGAAGATAAAATTATGAAATTGATACACTTAAACACTATTTTCCTCGCAGTTGCCTTGGCCTATCGGGGTGTAATAGTTCAAGCTCTTCCGGTGGGAGTAGCCCAACAAATCCTGACAATGGCAACCCAAGCATCCCAGGAAATGGTGGCGGCCAAGATTTAGACGAAACACCAATTACATGGAATCTTGACCAATGGAAAATTACGCTACCGGTCAGCCAAACTTACTATAGAGATACCTATAATAGCTCTCTATCAGGCGGTACCAGTGCTGCCGAGCTGGTTCCTGGTGGATGTGAAGGAAAGAAAGATGATTTTTCTGAAGATACCTATCTGCCGGAGTACGTATATTATGGCAATTACGGACATCTTCACTTTAGAGTTGATCTAGATGGTGATGGTTTAGCCACGACTGCAAACACAAGCTATGTAAGATCCGAGCTCCGAGAGCTCTACAATTATCAAACAGCTAGTGGTTGCAGTACTTCTAACCAAAACTGGCGAATCCAAGATAACAATTACCACCAGTTACAAGGCACTCTGGTAGTAAATCAGCACCCTAATGTATCGCAACCCAAGGTTATCGTTGGCCAAATTCATGGTCAGAAAATCAAGCAAGCGCTAGTCAAGCTTCAGTGGGAGGGCGATTCCCGACCGATTCGCGTTATCCTCAATGACAGTTTCGCGGAAAATAATGAATCTTGTACTAGCTGTAGTCCATTTAGTGTGGAGCTGGGTTATGCAAAAGCCGGAGATCGGTGGTCGTATAATATTGTTGCCAATGATGAAGGTTTACGCCTTGAAGCAGCTGGTGTTTCTCGCTTCATTGAATGGGGGGAAACAGTACAATGGGACGGTAAATTCTATACCCTATCGGAAGACTGGGCGAACAACTCCAACAGTTTCTACTTTAAAGCGGGTATCTATCCTCAACTTAAAGCTTCTGACTACTCTGGAGTCTTCGACGTAAGCTTCAGTGAGATAAAAATTACCCACCAATAACCATCACTGTTACAAATTTCATAAAGCGGCCTAGGCCGCTTTTCTTTTACCTAAATCACACTTTGTGCCTTTTTGTATTATAAAAATACATCAAGCACTTCATCTTTCTGGCCAATCGAACATCGTACTGGTTGTTTTAGAAAAATAATTTGAACTTCCAAACCTCCTGTAATTACATGGTTGCAACCTATTGCAAAGCGTTTTTCTATTCAAAAAAAAGATAAATATGCAGTCCTAAGAGATCTCTGTCACATCCAAAGAAAACCTAAGCACTTAATATATTTGTCATACATTACGACTTATAACTAAAAGTAAGCAAAGGTTAACAACCAATGAAAACGATTAATAAAGTAACAATCGCACTTCTTACCACTGTTGCAGCAGCTTCTGTAAACGCGGGTTCTCTTGATTATCGTGGCGAATACAAACACGAAAGTGAAGAGTTCGCTCACCGTATCAAAATCGGCTCTTCAGTTAAGATCTCTGATCCAGCTAAGCTTTACTTCAGTGTTGAGCAGAAGTTCAACAGCCACGATAAGTCTGATTTCTTCAACCAAGTAGAACGTGGTGACTCTGAGTTCGACTGGGGTGTTGCTTATAACCTAGATAAAAACTGGTATATCCAACCAGGTATGCCTATCACTTTTGGTAACGGTAAAACTACTTATAAACCACAGCTTCGCATTGGTTATAAAGCTGACTTCGGTCTAACCACCGCCCTACGTTATCGTCACGAGTTCCAATCTTTTGTTGATGGCACATCAGATGCAACTTCTTCTGACGGCACCGGTAGCATCAGCCGTGATGGCAAAACGATCCAACAAGGTAAAATCACCCTTACTGGTTCATACAAGTTCTCTGATGAAGCATGGAAGAACCTACAACTTAGCTACGAAGCAAACTACAACCACAACTATGATGATGTTCGTCTAGCGAACAACGAAAACTGGGACTGGGACCTTGGTCTGAAGGTTGGTTATAAGATTGATAACTTCCGTCCTTACGTTGAATTCTGGAACATCAAAGGTAAAGACGGTTCGAAAACTGATGATCGCCAGCTACGTACCCGTGTTGGTATCACCTATAGCTTCTAATTTGAGCTAACTCCCCCGAGAATACCAAGGCTACATACTCTTTTGTAGCCTTCTACCCTTTGAAAGCCACGGTACTTACCCAACTTTACGAACCTATGCGATCCAGATCACCAAATGACGTGCCACACCAACCACTTGTAATACAAATAAAACTAAATGCAACCTGACGCGCAACACAGATTCATTCACTTTATGAATTTTTATGCAACTTTGTTCACAATGGATAATAGTTAATAAAATCAGCTAGATAACCTATAGCCTACCGATATAAAAACTTATTCCGTTCTAAAACCCCTACCTAAAGTGATTTCGGTCACATCGAGATTCGCAAAACAGCCCTTAATATATTTGTCATACATTAACACCAACGTTATGAACAAAGGGTTACCCCAATGAAAGCTTTAAACAAAGTTACTCTATCTCTACTAACAGCTCTTGCTGCTACTTCTGTAAGCGCAGCTTCATTCGACATCCGTCATGAGTATAAGAGCCACACAGAGCAACATGCTACTCGTATTAAGATGGGCGATAGCATTGGTAACTTCTACTACAGTGGTGAGCTTAAGTTTAAAGGCGCTGACGGCGACTTTATGAAAGACCTTAAGAACAACGGCTGGGAACTTGACCTAGGCTACCGTTACAGAGTTGACGGCACAAACTGGACTATCCAACCAGGTATGCCAATCGAAGGTCGTGAAAGTGGCATGACTTATAAGCCTCAGCTACGTGCTACTTACGCTCTAGAAAGCGTTGACGGTCTAAGCCTAAGTGCTCGTTATCGTTATGACATCAGAACCTTCAGCAACGGTGACGACACTCAATACCGTCACCGTCTAACTGGTAACGTAAACTATCGTCTAGATGACTGGCGTTTCGGCTTCGAAGCTAACTACTACAATGCAGACGGCTACGACATCTATGACAACAGCGAAGAAAACTATGAGCTAAACGTTTCTGTTCGTCGTCACTTCGGCAGCTGGGCACCATACGTTGAGTTCGGTGACGTAAGCACAAGCGCACAGAAATCAACTCGTGAACTACGTAGCCGTGTAGGTCTAACTTACAGCTTCTAATCGATTCAAATTCCTATAAAAAACATTTTAGAGTTCCTTTTGGCCAAACCTCCCGTTTGGCCTTTTTTATGCCTGCATATCAGCTATGCATAGGAACAATTACGCTTCAACGAGCTTCTGATTTATCGTCCTGACAATTTCATTATCTGGATATCATCATGAAACTTAAGCGCCTCTCCCCTCTACTCCTAAGCTTTCCAATCGTCTGCATCGCAGGTGGCGGTCATCTCGTAGATGAACGCTCAAAGATAGCGTTCGACTATGACACAGTGTCTTCAGAAGTCGCTCAGAATGAATTGGTTGAGTGTCAGCAACTCGCCACCAGCACACAGAGCAATGTGCAAGATACAATTAAAGGCAGTGGTGCTAGAGGCGCAGCCAAAGGCGCCGCAAAGGTGCAACCGTAATGGCGATAGCCGGCGAGTCAGGCAGTGATGGTGCGAAGTTGGTGCTGCCGTTGGAGTAGTAAAAGGTAGGCGAGACAGTAAGAAAGCCACCCAGCAAGCGATGGTGAATAATGAGCAGCAATATGCGACTGTACTCAGGAACTGTATGATAGACAAAAAGTACGTTGCACTGAACTAGACACAAAAATGCCAGCTGAAAAGCTGGCATTTTGCTATTGGCTTAACTTATACAAGTAGCCAAACTCCACATCTTGTTTGGGCTCGAGTCGTTTACATTGGGCCATAAACAACTCAGCAGTCGCTACCGCATCTATCAAAGCATTATGCCTGCGTATTCTGGCAAGCCATGACGCTCTCTCGAGCCCGCTAGCGTGACATCGATATCTTGATGTTGCTGACGAGCCTTTGCCATGTTCTTTTCAATACACATGGTATCAAGCCACCACAAAGGCAGTTCGTTTAGGTGATAGTGCTCTTTTAGATACTGCTGTAGGAAACGCGTTTCCACCACACATCCATGAGCGATGATCACTTTGTCCATCGCCGCTTCGAAGAAGGTTCTCATGGCATCGTGTATCGATATGCCTCAGTGAGCATCTGAGGCGTAATATGGTTTATCACAGCTGTCTCAGGCTTAACCAAAGACTCTTGGTTAATATAGAAGTGAACCGCATTAGCTAAATCCACCTTGCCTTCAGACATTATCACCCAGCCAATAGACAAGATGCGGTCGGTCTCGCTATCGAGCCCAGTAGTTTCTAAATCTAAGATAATGTATTCAAAATCTCTGACCGTGGAATGAATCTCTGGCGAAAGCCTACCCACCAGCTCTTTAAAAAACTGAGCTGAAACACCAGTCTCTTTCCAAGAGCTCTGCTCTCTCTTCATACGCTCTACTGGATGAAAATATGAGAACATATTAACGAGCCCCAAACTTCAACTTCGCCGCCTCTTGCAGGTCAGCATAATGCGGAATGCATCCTTCAAGTGACCACGTTCAAAGCTACCAAAGCTATCTGGGTTAATGTGGTTGTTTGGAGCCTCACCACGCTTTAACGCCTCTAACTGATGGCTAAAGCGGAATGACAGAATGAACTCATAAGCTCCCAAGATATTCTTGTAAGAGTCCTCAGTCAGCTGCCCTTTTTCATACGCATCTCTAAAGCGCTGATCTGTTGCTGAATGTTCACTCTCTACTGCCAAGCCATAGATACGTGCAAGGTCGATAATCAAGGTGATTGCATACTTCTTAATATTCAGGGTTTTGGTATTCTTTCCCGATTTTTCTAGCACTAAGCTGTTGAAGATACCCAGTGGAGGGTTAGTGCTCACCGCATCGTTTACCAATGATGGTAGGAACTCACGGCTGGCATTAATGCTTTGATGCAATGCATCGCGAAGAATGCCCTCGTACTCTTTATTACCATAAACCGAGCGGATCTCTAAGAATACACTGATGTTCAGCAGGCGCTCATACTCAGGGTTCGATACCCATTTCTTGTAGTAGTGCTTCCACATGCTAACCGGTTGTAACCACTTAGGGTTGGTCGCCATGTAGTCACCTGAGCAGAGCGGATAGTCACAGCTAGCAAGGCCATTACACACAATCGCGGCTAGGTGTTTGAAGTAGATCTTATCGTTTTCTGTAGCGTCATCAGCAAGCACGATCGCGTTGTCTTGATCCGACAGCATGTGTACTTCATTACGCGCATGCGATCCTGCTACGATCCACGAGAATTCACATGGCGGTGGACCGAGTTTGTCTATCGCAATCTGAATCAAGCGTCTGGTGTAGGAGTCAAAGATAAGGGTCATTACCTGCCTATGATCTCAGGCGCTACCTTACCTTCCACCAATGCCTCAAAGATAGCCTGACGCTCGGGAGTAAACTCTGCTAGAGAGCGCACACTGGTGCATATTTCACCTTCTCAATCAGGAATATTGCCTGCACCCTGTGGTTTTGCACCAGGTGAGAGGTCGTCAGCAGACCGATAACCTTATTGTTCTCAACAATTGGTAGATTTCGGATGTTGAACTGCATCATTACCGAGGCTGCATGTAGAACAAGATCGTCAGCTGATAGTCAATGGCGAATAGGTCATCACCGACGAGACAGGCTGATCGATAGAGGCTCCGAGTGCAATCACCCGTTTGGTCATATCACGGTCAGTGATCAAACCCACCAACTCATCTTTGTCGTACACGACGGCGCAAGAGGTGCGCTTCACGATGCGCATCTCATGGGCTACCTGCTGTATGGTCTGGTCGGCTTGTACAACCGCTACTCGGCCACTGCCAATATCGCCTACACGCTTAATGAACAGGCCTTTTTCTTTGTTCGACCAAACAACGTCCAGTGCAGATTTCAATCGTACCTGAGCCTTTGAAGCGAATCGCTCCGCACTCTCAGGAGATGCCTTAAACAGATTCTGCAGTGCTGAATGGGGAATGAGATAAAGCAAAGTCGGCTCAATCGCGATCGCCTTATAGCCATCATCACTGCTTATGTGAGTTTCTAGAAAGGTAAAACCAAACAGGTCTTCTTGGCCCAGTCTTGCACGCAGAACACCATCGGCTTTGCGCTGCTCCATAGAGCCAGTACGCACTATGTAGAGGAATTTCTCTTCGCCTTCCACAAACAAAGCAATCTCTTCGCCTTTGCTGAGGTAAGTTATTTGTACTTGAGAAGCGAGGTCTCGAAGAGCTGGTTTTGGGATCTTATCGAAAGGGTCAATTTGGCCGATAAATTGGATGATGTTGGGCAGTAAGGATTCGGACATTTTTGCGCTCAGTTAGCCTTTAAGTATTATTATATATGCAGATAGCACCCTAGTAACATAGATGTAATGATTGTTATCGCAATAAGTTTAAAAAAAATTTCAAAAACTTGATCAAAAAAGCATGCCGAGGCATGCTTTTTAGTGATTTCGTAAGACATGAGGTCTTTTTTAGCTAGCAAGTGGCAAGCGGTGGTTAGATGCTTGCAAGTGATTCGCTGATGCTTGACGCGCTTTATCTGGGTTACCTGCCATGATTGCTTCGTAGATTTCACGGTGCTCATTGATGCAGGTGCTGCCCTCTTCTGACGAGTGAACGATAAAGTTCACAAACATAGTTGTCAGGATATTACCGAATGGTAGATAGAAGTCGTTACCTGTCGCGTTGAAGATCAAGCTATGGAAACGCATATCTACGTCTGTCCATTTAACAATGTCCAGTTCAGGTGCCGCAGCAACCTCTGACATCTCTTGAAAGGTTTCTGACAGCTCGATGCGTTGCTCTGCAGTTGCGTGGATAGCAGCCAGTGCACATGCTTCCGGTTCGATAGCACGTCGCAGGCCTAGGAATTGACCACAGAAAGTGTCAGTGTCCGCTAGACCATCCATCCACTCGATAAGTTGTGGATCTAGGAAGTTCCAGTAAGCGCGGTCTACTACTTTGGTACCCACTTTTGGACGAGACTCAAGTAAACCTTTTGATGTCAGAAGTTTAACCGCTTCACGAAGAGCAGTACGACTGATACCAAATTGCTCACATAGAGCCATTTCACCTGGAAGAATGGACCCCTCAGCCAACTCACCAGATAAGATACCACGTGCGATCTCACGTGCTACCTGGACGTGCAGGCTACGTTTAGAGCCCGCGATAGAATTAAATGAACCTAACATAATTTGCTTCTTGTATTGTAATTATTAAATATTATCTAAGGGCAATGTTAGCACTCATATATATATAAAGACATGCCACCGCCCGTTAAACGTGACCTTTAACATCATTTACGTTAATTTACGCCTAAAAAATCAATAACATCCCCTTAACATACGGCATACAAGTACACCCCTTAATCATAGCAGATATGAAATATGTGGCTCGCTATCGTGATAAAGGTCTGAATTCTTATTACTCATCAGCTGATGAACAGGTTTCTTGTTGAGAAAGTAAGATACTATTGTATTATGATTAATCAAAAGGGGATGGTTAGAATTAGTACACGCATATGGCGTATGTTTCGCATATACCACCCTTCCTTATTGGCTACATTTTGGAAACATTCCAATGTGTAACAGGTGACCAAACGGCACCCAAAGTTCGTCATGAACTGCTTTTTATCCGTAATAAAAATAATAAAAACTAATAGCTAGGTGGTAACAATGTCACTGTTTTCATTGGTGGAAGACTCAAGCCGCCGTATTCATGTGCAAGTCGCGAGACAAATTGCTCGCAAAGTTCTTTCAGGAGAACTAGAACAGGGTCAAAAACTGCCTTGTGAAACCGAATTGTGTGAAGTGTTTGGTGTAAGCCGAACTGCTCTTCGCGAATCTACAAAACTACTTTCTGCGAAAGGTCTGATTGAATCTAAGCCAAAGGTGGGTACACGTATCTGTCCGCGTAGCCAATGGCACTTTCTAGATCCACAACTTCTAGAGTGGATTGAAGATCTTGAAGATAACAAGCCATTCCTTTCTCAATTTCTGGGACTGCGTAAAGCTATTGAGCCTGAAGCTTGTGCTCTAGCTGCGGAAAACGCGACCGTAGAACAGAGAAAAGAGCTATCGACTTACTTCCAGAAGATGACTGAAGCCGCGACCAACGTGGATTATCACAACTGGACGATGAACGATCATATGTTCCATAAAACGATCTTCCTAGCAACGGGCAACCAGTTCTACATTCCGTTCAGCAACATCCTTTCTACCTGTTCAAGCGTTTCCTTGGCGATTCAGCGGTAGGCGGTCGTTTCTGTCTGGAAGAGCACCAAGCTATCTACAACGCAATCATGTCAGGTAACGCTTCTCAAGCTCGCGTAGCCTCGATGACTCTGCTTGCAGATGACAACCAACGCTTATCTCAATTGGACTAAAACTGCTCGAAAATTGACAGTCGATAAATAAAAAGCCTTAAGCAAGTAATAAAATATGACAAATATTTTATTTCGGATAAAATTCCCGCTCTCGGAAATTAAATCCAACTAGCTTAAGGTTTTTTAGTGCCCAAACAATCCTACGTTCGCAAAAACATCTCTATCGCATGGCCTCTCGCGCTTAACGCCCTGTTAATGCAATCCATGCTGATGATTGACACCTTCCTAGTCTCTCCTCTTGGTGAAATCTCGCTAGCTGCAATGGGCATTGCAAGCACTATCGTTGCGTTCATCATGGGTATTCAGATGGCATTGGCTAATGGTACTCAACTAGTACTGAGCCGCGCGGTAGGTTCAGGTGTTAAAGCATCCCTTGCTCGTGGGTATTGGTCTGGCATGGCCATTAACTTTGGTGTCGCTTCCCTCTTTCTTATCCTTTTGCAGTTCTTCGACCACCAACTTATTGAAGCGCTGACCGACGACAGCTCTCTTTATGGCGAAATCAACGACTACCTGTCCGTTTCTCAGTACCTAGTAATATTCACAGCAGTCACTCAAGTAAGCATCGCGCTATTTAACGCATTGGGACGCACTAAAGTGCCGTTTAAGGGTTATTTGATTGAGATGCCTATCAACGCCCTGCTCTCTTACCTGTTCATCTATGGTTTTGCTGGTTTTGAAGGACACGGTGTGAAAGGTGCCGCGCTCGGTAGTGTGATTGCGATAATGATACGCACCGCCTACCTATTTGCTTGTATGCACTATTCTGAAGAGATTGAGGTACGTCTAAAAGATCATATAAACGGAATCAAGAAGAGCATCAAGAACCACTTCCTTGAAATCTTCCCTGTTGCGGCCAACGTTACCATTCTTTCTATTGGCGCTACGGTTTATCAGCTTCTCTACTCGCAGCTAAATATCAACGCCTACGTAGCCATTACCCTAGTGTTCCCGTGGATTCGCTCTGGTACTCAGTTTATTACCGCTTGGGCACACTCTTCCGCTATCTCTATTAGCCAAGCAATTGGTTCAAACAAGATGGATGACCTAGTGGAGAACGTCGACAAGAGTATCGATATCGCAGTGTATATCTCCATAATTACTGCGGTTCTGTTTGGCATCTTGAGCCTGTTTATCGCAGATCTGTATCCAAACCTTGATCCTGTTACCTACGCAGCCCTAGCAACGATTGCACCGCTATATATCTTCCTGCCAATCGTTCGTGGCTATAACACAGTACACGGGCACGTTTTGCGTGCGCTAGGCAAAACAACCGACGTATTTAAGATCAACTTTACCGGTCAGTGGATCATCTCTATTCCTCTATGTGCGGCAATTATCTTTGTATTTGATGGATCTATCTTCTGGGCATTCGCTATCCAGCCTTTTGAAGAAATAGTTAAAGCACTTCCATTTAGACACCTAGCGAGAAAATCGCTAAAGGAATTCAACAGCGAAAAAGCACAGAAACTGATGTACGACTAGTATTAGCTCGGTCACATTTCTACTGGTCGCCATTTACTCAGAATTCATCGATTCAAAGCCTGCTATCCCTGCAGGCTTTTTTGTTACATTTGAAAACGTGATAAAAATCATGCATTTAAATCTAACTCCATCTCATCAGACCAGACTATTGATTTTCATCAAATACAGCATTTCATTTCGTTTCTAGGATAAATCCAGTTTTTAAAATCAATAAAATAATCTGGAGAACTAAAATGGCAGCATTTTTTATTCCGTCTATCAACCTTATGGGTGCAGGATGCTTGGTAGACGCCGCTGACAACATCAAGGCTCAAGGATTCAAGAAAGGTCTGATCGTAACCGATAGCATTCTGTCAATATCGGTATCGTTGGTAAGGTTCAAAACCTACTAACGGAGCGCAACGTTGAAACCGTTGTGTTCGACGGAACTCAGCCAAACCCTACAATTACTAACGTTAACGATGGCCTAAAACTGCTTAAAGAGAACGAGTGTGACTTCGTTATCTCTCTAGGTGGCGGTTCACCTCACGACTGTGCGAAAGGCGTTGCGCTTCTGGCAACCAACGGCGGTGAGATCAAAGACTACGAAGGTGTAAACCTATCTGCTAAGCCTCAGCTTCCGCTTATCGCTATCAACACCACAGCGGCACTGCATCTGAAATGACTCTTTTCTGCATCATCACAGATGAAGAGCGTCACATTAAGATGGCTATCGTAGACAAAAACACGACACCGATGATCTCTGTAAACGACCCTGAGTTAATGTTAGAGAAGCCTGCTTCTCTAACTGCAGCAACGGGTATGGATGCACTGACTCACGCGGTAGAAGCCTATGTATCAACCGCAGCAACGCCTGTTACCGACGCAGTTGCTATCAAAGCAATCGAGCTTATCCAAGCGAACCTGCGCACAGCAGTTAAGCACGGCGATAATATCGAAGCTCGCGAGCAAATGGCTTACGCTCAGTTCATGGCTGGCATGGCATTTAACAACGCCTCTCTGGGTTATGTTCACGCTATGGCACACCAGCTAGGTGGTTTCTACGACCTACCACACGGTGTATGTAACGCAATCTTGCTACCACACGTACAGCGCTACAACGCGCAAGTATGCCCTGAGCGTCTATTAGACGTAGCAAAAGCTATGGGTGTAGATGTTGCTGGCATGACCGCAGAGCAAGGTGCAGAAGCGGCACTTGAAGCTATCCAACAGCTTTCTAAAGATGTGAAGATCCCATCGGGCCTTAAAGAGCTAGACGTGAAAGAAAAAGACTTCAACACGCTAGCAGACAATGCACTAAAAGATGCGTGTGGTTTGACGAACCCTAAGCAAGCTTCACATAAAGAGATCGTTGATATCTTTGCTGCTGCAATGTAGTTGATGCATTTGAAGCAATAAGATTTAAAAGCCCGCAAGGTTTGTCTTGCGGGTTTTTTGTTTCTTTACACTTTACCACACCCACATAAAACTGCGTCATACCGGCCTTGAGCCGGTACCTTTATAACGCATCAAACGTGATGGTAGGGAGATCCCGGATATTTACTTTGTAAATTCCGGGATGACATCTATGTTATAAACATGTACAACCGATAGATTTAATAGCCTCTCGATTATCAAAACCGCCACACCAGCCTCCGAGCCAGTATCTGTCTAATACACACTAGCTCGATATAACATCGAACCTCTCTACTCCACAATACCAGAAGAGGCAGGCTCAAACTGAGCCACCAAGGTTTCTCTAAGCCATTTAAATGTGGGACTATTTAGCTTGGATTTATGATAAATAAGATAGTAATTAATCTTCTTCATCTTAATCGGGCATTCCAATATCTTCAGCTCAAACTTTTGCGCATATTGCTCGACTAAATTTCTCGGAGCAATGCAGATACTGTTGCAGTCACTTACTAACGCCATCATTGAGAACAGAGAAGCGCATGTCCCTGCGATAATTCGCTCGTTAGTATCTTCATCAGCTAAGAAATCAAAGACTTGTTCCCCGGCTGAGCGATATTTCCAAGTGTAATGGTACTCGCTATAAAACTGCTCCTTAGAAATAGCATCGCCAATTCTTGGATGGCGACTGGAGCACACTACCACAACATCATCTTCTGCAATGACCTCGTTAACTACAGCGTTGCCCTCAACACGAGTAATATCTATGACGCATCGGTTTGCTTATAACGTATGAGTTCCTCGCTACCATTATCCAAAAGATCCAAGTCCATGAAATTAATCTTCGGAAGGCCTTCTTTACGAAGATTCAAGGTCGCATTTTGTGAGCGCAGGATAATGGGTTCGGGAGCATAGACAACAAACTCAAGGTTAGGGTCTAACTGTTGACTCTCATCTCCATAAGACAAAATGTTATCAATCTCTTCCATCATTGGCTCAAGCTGGCTCGCTATTCTTGAGGCATAAGGGGTGGGCGTAATCCCTCTTCCCTGTCTCACAAACAGTTCATGGCCAAGCTGAGTATTTAATTTCTTTATCGCAACACTAACGGACGCGCTCGTAATATCTAGAGCGCCCGCTGCTTTGGAAATCGACTTATATTTGTAGACCTCAAGGAATACAGTTATCAGATTGAGGTCAATCTTAGGCTTCATTAGTTAACGGGTTACCTTTCTTATCATCGCTTTTCAGTATCTAAACGAGTATAGAGTAATAATAGAATCAATAAGTTAAAACTAGGAAAGGCGAACTTTTCAGTTCGCCTCGGGCTTCAACAACTTTTGATATCAGAATTAAAATTTACTCAGCTAAACGCCTCCTTCAGATCGGTAAGGGTGGTTTCTGATACCAATTCACCATCGACATAGTAACGAACGGTATCCCCTTCTTTCTTGCCCAACACAGTCACTTCATCTCCATTTGAATACACCACGTCCATTTGAATAGTGTTTTCATCAATCGCCTGAATTGTCCCTGATTCAGCCTCTCTGTTTAACGAGATAGGATCAATTGGAGCATCGTGCAGACTTGGGTCCAGCTGTCCATTCACCTTGATCATCGAATCAACTTTACTGTCGAAGATATGCGGCTTACCGCTAAATGGGTTAGAGCCAGTCCAGAATTCGATAGAGTTGACCACGAACGCATCGGCTAACATGGTAAAACCGTACACGGGTGCGAGAAGGAAATTAACTCCACCACGTGCATATCGGTTGTCCACAACCTTTAGGTTGAATTCCATCAACTTCCCTGTGACGAAGTTGCTACCTACACAGCCTGTTAGCATCAACGCCGTAGCCAAAATTGAAATAAAATTGAATGTCTGTTTAGTGCTTTTCTTAAACATCTGAGTCAATTCCCTAGAAGTGCATACTGACACTGATCTTCCAGTGGTCATTGTTGTTGTCTTGAAGCACATATTCAGCGCCAAGGTCAAAGGCTCCCATTACAATGCCTACGCGGTTTGTAAAGGTGAGATAATCGAAGTCTTGCCAATCTAGATCGCCACGGTAATACCAGGCAGAAGAAAACGGTATAAGGAGACCGCCACGTAGGCCAATATCGCCATCGAACACGTAAGCGCCAACATCCCATACCCCAAAATTAGCATCAGCCACATAGTCAAAATTCACCTTAAACGCTTCAATGTCCTCAAAATACGACGCGCCTAAAACCATGTTATTGGTCAAATTAAACTGTGCATCGATATAGTAGTGGTCATAATCAACGACATCGTTGTCGCCACTAAAATTGGTATATCCAAGGCCAATTGAGAGTCGATTATCCAACAGCCCAAGATTACCTAGGACTGAGATACTGTTGCCGTAGTCGAAGTCGGCATAAGCCACTTCTAGGTCTGTATTGCGATCACGTAAATCCTGATAGTGATACGCTTCACTTTGATAGTTAACTGACGAGTTAGTGTTTTGCTGTTCTTTCTCATCGTCCTGTTGTTGGTTTGCGAACCAGGTGCTGCGCATAGCAGTGATGATGAAATTAGAGCTGTAGTTATTTTATTCATGCTTTCCCAATATGATTTGTACGGCAGGTCTTCTGCCAACATAAAAACCAAAAAGGGCGTCCGTGCCATTCGGATTTGGAAGTCTTAATTCCTTAAGTCGGGGCGCATATTAATGGGGTGGTCGGACAAGATAAATGCAAATAAACTAAACAACATTTAGTTACAAACTAACATTTAATTCGGGGTTATAAATAAATGATGGATTCACTATAAAATCATTTATAACAATGGGTTAAAGGCGAATTGATAAGCGAGAGTTAGAGGTAGGACTGATCTTGTTGGGCTAGTAAAAATCGATCGAGAGACTTTAATATTTTGTGTCGTAGTAATTGAAGGTTTATTGTACTGGCCTTGAACTACGTACAGCTTACAGGAAGATCCCGGATATCCTCATTGAGGATTCCGGGGATGACGGGGGGAGTCTGTAGTTGGCTATTGGGATTAAGCAGTCTGAGGCGCTTTCCTAGTCCGATACAAATGAACCCCAGACAGCAAGATCAAACCGCCAATAATAAAGAAGGTCAGCATGTCTGCCCAAGTATCAACGGTTAGGCCGATCACCATGATCAGTCCTCCCAATATCTGAGTCATCTTACCTAAGTACTCACCTTGCCTGCGGTCTACGTCTGCCTCTTCTTCGCCGCTAATCGGTGTCTTTAGGTTTTTAAGCATGGTATTAGTCTCCTCTGCCCTTTCTCCGGTTCGCTCTTTATAAAACAAACTGGTCATGGCAAAGAAACCACCGGTAATGACTATCTGAGCAAGCAGTGCGCTTACAACCGTCAGGTCTACGTACTCACGATGAGTGAAGGATTCCGCTCCGAATAGTGGCAATAGCCAGTTGACCTCAAACACAAACTGCATAAAGGCCGATACACATAGACCAACCACTATGGTCGCCCAGCCAGACCAATCTGGCGTGCGCACTATTACTAGCGCCAGCAAAGATGGAATAGAGATAGGCATTTGAAGCAGCGCGCCAAACAGCATCATAAGATCGAAGAAACTGTATTCACGGATAGAGGCAAACATCAGTGCTGCGCCTACCGACAATAAGCCAGACACCAGAGTGGCTATCTTACCCACTTTCATTTGGTCTCGTTCTGTGGATTCTTTATTGATCAGTGGCTGATAAACGTTACGCACAAAGATCCCTGCGTTGCGGTTTAGAGCTGTCGTCATAGGAGCTACGGTTGCCGCTATCATGGCCGCAAGAACAAGCCCAAGTACGCCCGTTGGCATATAGTGGTCAATGTAGAAAAGATAGGCTGCGTTATTGGCGCTTTCAGCTAGGTTTGGATAGAAGGCTTGCAAATCCACTCCCATACCTGCCGCTACCCAAGGAGGAATGAACCACATCACAGGGCCGATGATAAACAACACGCCCGCTACAAAGGCCGCTTTCTTTGCTTCCTTCTCGTTAGTGGTCACTAGAAAGCGATAACAGGTCAGAGCGTTGTTAGTATTGATAGTCTGCTTACTCATGATGATGACAATCCACAGCGCGAAGATGTGCCAATATTCGATGCCACTGCCCATCAAGAAATCACCAGGGAACTGCTGAGCCATCTTCACCGGTCCCCCGCTTTCATACAGAGCGAACGCACCGACTGTCATGGTGATAGAGACCAATAGAATCAATTGGATAACATTGGTAGCAGAAACCGTCCACGAACCGCCACTGACAGCGACAAAGGTCACTACTGCACCGACGATCAAGATAGTGATGTAGAGATCGATATTGAACACAGCTGCGACAAATATCGCCAAACCATTAAGCCAGATAGCCGCAGAAATGATGCCTAAGGGAAAGCTAAGCCAGGTATAGAACTGCTCTGAGATACGACCGAAGCGAAGCTTAATCACCTCCATCGGGGTTTCCACACGAAGCTTACGATAGCGCTCTGCGAAGTAATAAGATGCGACAAAGAAGCCCATCGCATTACCCCAGAACAGAAATAACACCGTCAGGCCGTCTTCATATGCCTTGGCCGCCGCTCCCGTAAAGGTCCATGCTGAAAATTGAGTCATAAAGGCGGTAGCACCTGCCATCCACCACATCATCGCGCCGCCACCTCGGATAAATCCCGAAGAGGTTTTGGCGAACCGTTTGAAGATCATTGCTGCGAAGATAACGAATGCGAAATAGGCCAAAACAATGACCAAATCTAACAATTCCATAAGCCCTCATAGTGTAAAAATTGAAACTGAAACCACGTTCCATATTTTACTATTTATTTGTATGATTTTTGCTACCCAGTGCATATTCCTGCCATCGACTCGCATAAGTTCCCAAAGCAAATTGCAAGCAAATGTAAGCTGTTGCATAAGCTAAATCACAGACATAAAAAAACCGGACATGGCTTACGCCACATCCGGTTAATGATTCAATTTCGACTAAAGATTAGATCTTAGCGAAAGAACCTGTCCAGCTGAACTCACCTACAGTGTGCTCTGACTGCTGAGCTTCCTCAGCACGATTAGAGATACCGAAGTGGTAAGTGTTACCAGAAGTAGTTTGAATACGAACTACAGTACCGTCAGCCGTGTCAGCCACTACGTTTACAGACTCAACTAGGCCACGAGCGTTTACAGACTGCTCGAACTCTTCGTTAAAATAACCGTGAGTTTCAAGTACAGAAGCGAACACGTGATCTTTACCAGACTGGCGCATGATAATCGCAGGCTCGCTGCGTAGGTTGAAGTCTGGATCGTTAGCACCTAGACGCGCGAAGATCACTTCACTGTCAGCGGTTGCACTAGTGATTAGCGAGTAGTAGCTGTTGTTTACTAGCCAGCTAACCAGCGAGCTACCTTCAACCTTGCCAGAACCTAGGTTCCACAGGTGCTGATAACCATCAGACTCACCAACAGGGCTTAGAGTAGAGTTAGTCTTGTATTCGAAGTCAGTGCGGATGATTTGGCCTGAGTAGTGAACCGGTAGGTCATACTGGTGCTCTTCTTCAGACTGGATGCGGTACACGTCGATTACTAGTGGCTTTTCGAACTCTTCGATGTCAGCAAGAATGATGCTGCGCTGCATATCTACGCCTTCGTAGTAGCCAGAGATACGACCGCTCATGCCTTGAAGCTTTTCATTCTCAACGTTGAAGAAGTGCTTCTCACCAAACTTAGACTCAGCTAGCGCTGTGTTGAAGTTATTCTGAGTTTTCTGATCAACGGTTACTGTGTTGTGCGCAACAGTCTGCTTACAGTAAGACTTGTTCTCTGGAATGTAACGACCGCCAAACTTAGGCTCAACGTTTACCCAGCGACCGTAGCCGTAGTCGTGCAGAACTTCGTGACCGCGGTTAAATACGCTTAGGTGCAGACCGTCGTAGTGACCGTGATCTAGCGCTGAGTGGTACTGGTGATCAGAGCCGTGCTGACCAAACCAGATAAGCGCCATAGTGTCGTCATCTTGTGCATCACGGTGACGCAGGATACCTAGACCACCCTTCTCGCCTTTAGGCCCATCAGTGATGTATAGGCTGCCCCAGTTAAATGGCTTGATTTCATCAGCCGCTTCAACTGCGTTAGATAGAGTCAGACCTGAGCTGTGAACCCAAACGTTCTGTTGGTGATTCGCCATCGCAAGTAGTGTTTCTGCTTGCTCGTAGCGGTGGAAACATACAGATGTTGCCATCACAACGCCTTCATCATTGATAGAGATAGTCTTAGATGAATCGTTACAAGCTGGTAGAGAACCGTCTGGGAATGCAGTCTTAAATACAGCGTAAGAAGTGATCTTGATCACTGAGTCGTTGAACTCATAGATGCCGATCTCTGGTTGACGACGCTCAATCGCTTCTGCGAACAGGTAGATTGGACGTAGAGAGAAACGGTGGTAATAAGGACCTTCCATGTAGTAGCCGTCTGGAGAGAACAGTTGGTCTAGCTGAGCTAGGAAACCGCCGCTTACTTTGTCCAGTTTCAGGCCGTAAAGTGCCTTATCTACAGACTCTTGATCGTTGATCGCATAACCACAGATACCTACTGCCGCTACTGCCCACAGACCGTGGTTGTGCACGATGTCGAAGTCGTGACCGTAGGTTACTACGAACAGGTCGATCATCTGCTTGAACAGATCAGTCTCGATAAGCGTCTTCTGATCATCAGAAAGCGTGTGGAATACACACGAGTATGCGCAAGATGCGTAAAGCATCCACATGTTCTCGTTTAGCGTCTGGTGGAAGATCTTACCCGGTGGGTTGGTATCTTTACTTACGTTGCTCTCAAGAGTTGGGTACACCTTAGCATATGCCGTTAGCATATCTACGATGTAATCACGGTACTTCTGATCTTCTGTGATCAGGAATAGACGACCAGCGATGTCCATGTGAATGTAGTTCTGCTTGTGACGGTTGTGCTCGTAACCGCCACCTTCACCGTGACCTGGAACCTCGATACCTACTTCTTGCATGTAGGCGTCAGCTTGCTTGATATCACGCGCTAGCGCTTTACCCAGCAGGCTATCCGTGCCTAGTGCTTTGCGAAGCTCAGCCGCTTCTTCGAAGTTAAGTAATAGTGGTTGATAGCTCATTTAAACTGTCTCCTGAGGGATAGCTTGGATTTCAACTGAATAGAAACCTGTCCAGTTGTATTTTTTATCATTGATAGTTAATTCGTTTTCAGATGTCTCGGATGCATTCGCATCGTTAGACAGTAGCAGAGTCACTCGAGATTGCTCAGTCTCGATCTCTACAGCCGATGCTGCATCTGTGTGACCCAATACTTTGATGTTCTTAACCTTGCCGCGAGCATCAACCGACTGCTCGAACTCTTCATTGAAATAGCCGTGTGTCTCTACCACAGAGGCAAACAGTGAGGTTTCGCCTTTGCTACGCAGAATAAACGCAGGCTCACTGCGAAGGTTGAAGCTAGGGTCGTTCGCGCCGGTGCGAGTAAAGATAACCTCACCATTGTCGTTCGAACTTGTACCTAGCCAGGTGTAATAGGTGTTGTTTTGTAGCCAGCTTACTAGTGCAGTTTCACTTGCCTCACCTGCACCCACTTTCCATAGGTGCTGGTAGCCGGCGTCCGTACCCAGTGTTTCTAGTGTTTGATAGGTCTCATACTCAAAGTTGGTGCGAATAATCTGGCCTTGATACTGATGAGAGTAATCGTACTGATGCTCGCCCTCGCCTTTCACTCGGTATAGGTCAATCAGAAGCGGAGCTTCAAGCTCTTCTAAAGAAAGCAAGAACACGCTGCGCTGTAGGCCAAAGCCATCATAGTGTTCGTTAGCAAACGCACTCATGCCTTTTAGGTTTCGTCGTTTACTTGGAAGAAGTGTGGAGTACCACTTACTGAGTCTGCACGCTCTACATCAAAGTAGTTTTGGCAGGTTTCATCGATAGTAATCGCGTTGTGTGCAATAGTTTGGCGCGCATAGCCTGGGTTCTCAGGCAGATAACGACCACCAAACTTAGGCTCAACGTTTACCCAGCGAGCGAAGCCGTACTCACGCAGCACTTCTTGACCACGGTTGAAGAAGGTAATGCCTAGCGTATCAAAGTGACCGTGACCCATGCCGTGCATGCCGTAGTTCATTACTAGTTGAGTAACGTCACCGCTATCATCTTGCATACGCACAAAGCCTTGTGCACCTTGGTCGCCATCAGGACCTTCTGCCAGCTCCATGCTTGGCCAATATGGAAGGCCGATTTCACGTTCTTGTTGAGCTTTCTCATACGCTTGGGACAGCTTCAGACCACATGGGTGCATCCACACGCCATCTTGGATCTTTGCCATACCTAGGATGTTATCATCCAGCTCATAATGCGCACCATAGATGCTTACAGCAACCTGTACACCAGCATCGGCAATGCCCATGCTCTGCGATGCGTCGTTAAGTGCTGGGAAAACGCCATTAGGATAAGCAGTAGCAAGCAGTGCTTGTACCGTGTTGCCCACAACGCCGTTTTTGTAATTGTAGATATCCACCTCTGGCATATGGCGATGGATGATCTCAGCCAGCAGAACCAAAGGACGGATAGTAAAGCGCGAATAGTAAGGACCTTCTAGGTAGTAGCCAGATGGTGCAAACAGGTTCGAAACCTGATCTAGGAAACCACTGGTCGCTTCACGGTCTTTACCGTACACCGCCATCTCAAGATATTCTGGCTTACCGATAGCAACCGCACATGCGCCCACTGCCGCTACAGCCCAAACGCCGTGGTTATGAATGTGGTCAAAACGATAAGCGTATTTTTCTGTGCTCATCTCAATCATAGGGATGAATACACGCTCAACGATACGGTCACGCTCTTCCTGACTCATAGTAGAGGCTACACAAGAGTATGCGATGCTGGTGAATAGGAGCCAGCCGTGCTCGTTTAGAATCTGGTGGAATAGACGACCGGTAGGTTGGTGTTCTTTTGAACTTGGTAGTCTAGGGTTAGGTACTTGTCTGCGTACCAATTTAGTAGGTCTTTAACAAAGGTTGCGTACTTCTCTTCCTGAGTAATAAGGAAAAGACGACCAGCAATGTTCATATAGGTGTAGTTTTGCTTATGGCGGTTGTGTTCGTAACCACCTGCTTCGCCGTGTCCAGGAACATCAAGGCCAAGTGCCATATAAGCATCTACTTCAGCAATGTGTTTTGCGATGGATTTACCCATCAAAGTTGGACGGCCTACTTCTTTACGAAGTTGCTCGATTTCTTCTTGAGAAAGCAAAATCGGTTGTGGAGTCATCTCGTTTCACCTTTTGTGCACGAATTTTTAATTTTATGAGCTCTTTAGCCAACGACTTCTGTGTAATTTGAAAAACAGAGGTCTTTGAGGGCTTTTTGTGGCTATAAAGTAATACAATACGAGAAATTATCCTATACTTAGGTGGCAAAATAATGAGAAAAATCACAGTTCCTTGCATATTTTCTCAATCACTAAACTTAAGAAATTAGTAGAATAGTTCTCTAACTCCTTGATTATACAAACAAGGACTTAGGGACAATTGACCTAGGTCACACATCTATAAACTTATTGTATGACAATTAGAGTTAATCCATTATGATAAACAGTAGATAAAGTTTCTTTAATTCGCCCCGTAATCGAGGACAAGACTATGAACCATTCTTCATTGCAGACGATCAACCTTGGGAAGACCTAGGAGATGGAATCTCTCGTAAGATTGTTGGTTATACCGACGACCTAATGGCAGTACATGTTCGATTTGAAAAAGGTGCTGTTGGCGCAGTTCACAGCCACGAAATTCATGACCAAATCGGTTACGTAGTGTGCGGTAGCTTCGAAGCTGAAATCGAAGGCGAAAAGAAGGTTCTTAAGGCAGGAGATGCTTACATTGCACCCAAACACTTCAAACATGGTGCGGTTGCCCTAGAAGAAGGCAGTGTTCTACTTGACTGCTTCTCTCCGGCACGAGAAGATTTCCTCAAATAATTATTCAGCCCCCAGACTTTTGGTACAAAAATGACATCATTAAACATCGCTATCATCGGCGAATGCATGGTAGAACTTCAGCAAAAAGGTGAACTTCTAAAGCAAGCATTCGGTGGCGACACTCTAAACACTGCTCTTTACCTATCTCGTCTTACACATAGCCATGGCATCAAAACTAGCTATGTAACTGCTCTGGGCCAAGACCCATTCAGCGCAGACATGCTGTCTAAGTGGCAAGCAGAGAACATTGACACAGACCTAATCGCGCGTCTTTCTGACAAGCAACCAGGCCTTTACTACATCGAAACTGACAGCACTGGCGAGCGTAGCTTCCACTACTGGCGTAACGATGCAGCAGCTAAGTTCATGTTTGACCAAGCTGACTCTGCAAAACTTATCGAAACTCTAAGCGGCTATGATGCTATCTACCTAAGCGGTATCACTCTAGCAATCTTGACTGAAAACGGCCGTAACGAGCTATTCAACTTCCTAGAGAAGTTTGAAGGTAAAGTATTCTTCGACAACAACTACCGTCCAAAACTATGGGCTAGCCAAGAAGAAGCTCAGAAGTGGTATCTGAAGATGCTTGCGCACACTGATACTGCCCTACTGACTTTTGATGATGAGCAAGACCTATACGGTGACGAGCACGTTGAGCAATGCATCGAGCGTACTCAAGGCGCTGGCGTTAAAGAGCTTGTGATCAAGCGCGGCGGCAAAGAGTGCCTAGTTGTTGAAGGCGAGAGCGCAAACTACGTTTCTGCAAACGTAATCGACAACGTTGTTGATACAACTGCAGCGGGCGACTCATTCAGCGCAGGTTTCCTAGCGAAACGTCTATGCGGTGGCACAGCACAAGAAGCAGCGGCAGCGGGTCACGCGGTAGCAGGTACTGTAATCCAGTATCCTGGTGCTATCATCCCAGCTGAAGCAATGCCTGAACTGTCTCTATAATTCTGAAGTTTCAGAATCACACATTATTTAATGGAAATATCATGACAACTCTAAACGATAAACTAGCTAGCCTAAAAGTTATCCCAGTAATCGCTATCAACCGTGTTGAAGATGCAATTCCTCTAGGCCGTGCTCTAGTTGAAAACGGCATGCCATGTGCTGAGATCACTCTACGTACTGAGTGTGCAATCGAAGCTATCCGCGTTATGCGTAAAGAATTCCCAGACATGCTAATCGGTTCTGGTACTGTTCTAACTAACGAGCAAGTTGATGCTTCTATCGACGCTGGCGTTGACTTCATCGTAAGCCCAGGTTTCAACCCGCGTACAGTTCAGTACTGCCTAGACAAAGGCGTTGCTATCGTACCTGGCGTTAACAACCCAAGCTAGTTGAGCAAGCAATGGAAATGGGTCTACGTACTCTTAAATTCTTCCAGCTGAGCCTTCTGGCGGCGTTCCAATGCTTAAAGCACTAACAGCTGTTTACCCAGTAACTTCATGCCTACTGGCGGCGTTAGCCTTAAGAACGTTGACGAATACCTAAACATCCCAGCAGTTCTTGCTTGTGGTGGTACTTGGATGGTTCCAACTAAGCTAATGGACGAAGGTAAGTGGGACGAGCTAGGTGCGCTAGTACGTGACGCGGTAAACCACGTTGCTTAATTAGCAAACACCCTCTTTTTGAAAAGCGAGCATCATGCTCGCTTTTTTATATCTATACTCTGTAACACTCTGTTACACACATACACACTTGAGATCATTTATATTTTTGTATGACCATAAATATTTCAAATATGGGATATAAAAGACCACTTCGTGAGTATTTTCTAATTTTTATATGCATAAGTTATTGATATATAAAGAAAAATATCAACAAGTAACCAGTTGCACTTGAATGTGCGCTAGATCACTAAAAATGCATATTGTAGTACAATTAAATCGAGAAACAGGCTAATCTTGCTCTCAGTATTTAGTTAAAACATTTAAGGCTGAAAAGATGACTATCGATACTTTTGTTGTTCTCGCCTACTTCTTCTTCTTAATGGCCATTGGCTGGATGTTCAGGAAGTTTACGACATCAACCAGTGACTATTTCCGAGGTGGCGGCAAAATGCTGTGGTGGATGGTGGGTGCTACCGCCTTCATGACACAGTTTTCAGCATGGACGTTCACAGGTGCCGCAGGACGCGCATTCAGCGACGGTTTCGTCGTTGTAATCCTATTCTTAGCTAACGCATTCGGTTACTTCCTTAACTACATTTATTTCGCTCCGAAATTCCGTCAGTTACGTGTTGTTACCGCTATCGAAGCAATTCGTCAGCGTTTTGGTAAGACTTCAGAGCAATTCTTCACATGGGCAGGTATGCCTGACAGCTTGATCTCAGCTGGTGTATGGCTAAACGGTCTAGCAATCTTCGTTGCTGCTGTTTTCAATATCCCAATGGAGTGGACCATCGTAGTAACTGGTCTTGTTCTAATGCTGATGGCTGTTACAGGTGGTTCTTGGGCTGTTGTAGCTTCTGACTTCATGCAGATGCTAGTTATCATGGCAGTTACCATTACCTGTGCTATCGCAGCATACTTCAACGGTGGTGGCCTAGGTAACATTGTTACCAACTTCCAAGGCGACTTCATGTTGGGTAACAACCTGAACTACGTAAGTATCTTCATCCTTTGGGTAGTATTCATCTTCGTTAAGCAGTTCGGTGTAATGAACAACAGCATCAACGCTTACCGTTACCTATGTGCTAAGGACTCAGAGAACGCTCGTAAGGCAGCAGGTCTAGCTTGTATCCTAATGATCGTTGGTCCTCTAATTTGGTTCCTACCACCTTGGTACATGGCTGCATTCCAACCTGACTTCGCGGCTCAGTACGCATCGATGGGTAGCAAAGCAGGTGACGCAGCATACCTAGCATTCGTACAGAACGTAATGCCAGCGGGTATGGTTGGTCTACTGATGTCTGCAATGTTCGCGGCGACCATGTCTTCAATGGACTCAGGTCTAAACCGCAACGCTGGTATCTTCGTGATGAACTTCTACAGCCCTATCCTACGTCCGCAAGCGGGCCAGAAAGAACTAGTAGCAGTCAGTAAAGTAACAACCATTATCATGGGCTTCATCATCATCGGTATCGGTCTGTTCATCAACTCACTGAAGCACCTAAGCCTATTCGACATCGTACTAAACATCGGTGCACTTATCGGCTTCCCAATGCTAATCCCTATCCTACTAGGTATGTGGATTCGCAAGACTCCAGACTGGGCTGGTTGGGCGACTCTAATCGTTGGTGGTATCGTATCTTACATCTTCGGTATCGCACTAACTGCAGACGACATCCAAAACATCTTTGGTCTAGAGCATGCGCTTACAGCACGTGAGTGGGCTGACCTGAAAGTTGGCTTGAGCCTAGCAGCACACGTAGTGTTCACAGGTGGCTTCTTCATCGCAACAACGCTTCTATACAAAGGTCTATCACCTGAGCGTGAAGCAGAAGTTGAGCAGCTATTCACTAACTGGAACACTCCAGTAGTAGCTGAAGGCGAAGAGCAGCAGAACCTAGACACAGCTCAGCGTTCAATGCTTGGTAAGCTAATCAGCACAGCAGGCTTCGGTATCCTAGCTATGGCTCTGATTCCAAACGAACCTACTGGTCGTCTACTGTTCCTACTATGTGGTTCGATTGTACTAACAGTTGGTATCCTACTAGTGAACGCATCTAAGACAGGTGCAAAACCAGCGGCTTCTTAAGCTAGCTAGTTAAACCCCAAATTGAAAACTCCAGCCTAGGCTGGAGTTTTTTATGTCTGTTATCCAAGGCCAATGGCTATAAAAGGGATAATAATGAATAGGAGAATAAGGAAGACGAATCCACCGAAGAAACCTATCAGGAACTGATAAAAGAGCCAGCACACTGATAATAGGCCTTTCCAACATAAGATCAAAACGACGATCAATACTAGCCATTCCATGCCCTACCCCCACTTATATAAAAAACGTGAGTCTAGAGCTCTGATTAGTTTTCAAACAATGCTTTTAGCCTATACCTGTTATTACTGATTAAACTTGTCAAAGCAGCGTTCGATCATCTCTATGACCACCTCTTGTGCCGAGACTTCTGGGTTCTATGCCTGTAAGCCAAGTAGGTTTCTCTCTGACCAAAGTCATAATCTGTTAGCCACTCCACCAGCTCACCGCTTTTAAGTGAATCATCGACAAAGTAGTTCGGTACAAATGCAAAACCGACTCCTTTACAGGCCATCTCAGCCACTGCATCGGGCTCTGAAAGGGATAGCTTAGGATAAAGGTTAATGCTCTCAAGCGCCTAGAGTGCCTGTCATAGCCAGTAATGCGCTGTTGTTGTAGGTGCCCAATAAATGGCAGTTCTTTCAAATCTTGTAACTTGAGAGGAACTGGCTTGAGCTGAGTATTTGCGACCACTTGCATGTCGATTGAAACGAGACGCTTAACCACAAGATTACTGTCAGGAAGCTCTCCGGCCAGTATCGCGAGATCGGCATCTGGATGAAAACTAGTCGTGTCTCGGGAAGGGATAAACTTGAGTTTGAGATTTGGATACTTAAGTAGCAGCTCTTCTACGCCAGACTTGAGGAAGTAGTCGTATACGAAATCGGTACAGTCGATGGAGACCTTACCAGTCACCTCATTAAGGTCACTATCAAGGGTATCTAATTCTGAATATAGAGACGTAAAGTGAGGAGAGAGTCGCTGATAGTAGTGCAGCCCTGTATTGGTGGGTTTCAGGGCCGTTTTAGAGCGAACGAACAAAGGAGAGCTTACGCTCTCCTCTAGGTTGGCAATTCGGCGACTGACGGTCGATAGGGGGATCTCTAGCTCTTCACTAGCCGCCTTCATACTCCCAAGCCTGACGACCTGACAGAAGATATAAAAGTCATCCAAATTGCGCGCCATCTGTTCACCTTAAGCCTGTAACCTTCTGATATTTAAGATACATTACCAGGCTTAAAGGCGCGACTATTTATGAATTAAGAGAAATGACTCTGACCACCTTGCTCTACGAAACCTCCGCCGCTTTTGTTACTTGGATCGTCATAGGTGAAACCGCCACCAGATTTATTGCTTGGGTCCTGCCACTGGTATGCAAAGTTGCCGCCTGATTTTTCACTTGGGTCTTCCCAAGTGTAACCACCACCAGATTTATCGCTTGGATCTTGCCACTGGTATGCAAAGTTACCGCCCGACTTTTCACTTGGGTCTTCCCAGGTGTAACCGCCACCAGATTTGTTACTTGGATCTTGCCACTGGTATGACAG
>BBSB01000024.1:0-71698 GCA_000830455.1 Vibrio sp. JCM 19236 | reverse complement strand
TTCTTGCCACTAGCAAAATGCAGGTCTAGTTTTTATTGAGTATCCAGAACACTCAAGGAGAAGCTAGATGCCACATCACACCTATAAGATGACCGAGCTTGTCGGCTCATCACCAAATGGAATTGAAGACGCAATCAATAACGCGGTAGAAAAAGCCAGCAAGAGTGTCCACAACATGCGTTGGTTCGAGATGCAGGAAGTGCGAGGTCATATCGATGACGGCAAGGTGGCCCACTGGCAGGTGACCATCAAGATTGGCTTCACCCTAGATTAGATTTAGAAAAAGCGCCCTAGGGCGCTTTTCTTTTATTAACAGCAGCAGCCTTTTGAGACTTGAGTAGCTTGAGCGCTTGCTCTGCAAGGCTTGTTATTTATTGCAGTCACCAAACGCTGCAATGATTCCTCTAGCTTTTCTCGTGGCACAGCAAAGTTCATGCGATAGAAGTTTGGATCCGACTCACCAAACCATGTGCCTGGGGTTAACGCAAGCTTTGCCTTTTCAACCAACAGAGACTTCAACTGCTCTGCTTCTAAATCTAACTCAGTAAAATCAAACCAGATTTGGTTAGTACCTTGAGGCTTATACGCTTTAACTTGAGGTGCGTTAGTTTTTATGTGATCAAGGATAAAATCACGGTTCGCATTGGTGTATTCAAGGTAACCATCAAACCACACTTCACCCTTCTCATAAGCAGCAATAGTGGCGTAAGTAGTAAGCGCATTACCATGGTCTAGTGCCAGTGAACTGACCATGTCAGATATCTCCGACTTCATCTCAGAATTATTGGTGTAGATAAAACCAAGAGAGATGCTGTTGAGACCAAAATTCTTCGCAGGAGAGCCAATAATCGAGATGGTGTTTGAGTAATCGAACTCTAAGATACTGGTGAATTTCTGCTTATCGAACACGATATCTGCATGCACTTCATCGCTCACTACGACTACATCGTATTTCTTGGCGATGCTAACCAGTTTCTCCATCTCAGCATGAGACCACACACGGCCAACAGGGTTGTGTGGATTACACAGAAGCACCATCTTGGCTTTGCCTGAAGCTAGCTTTGCCTCAAAGTCGACGAAGTCTATCTCATACTTCTCCCCATTAGCTTTTAGAGGTTGGCAACAGCCTTGCGACCAGCGGATTCAATCAGACGACGGAACTGGTGATAAACAGGAGTTTGAATAAGCACCCCATCACCCTTCTCTGTGTATTGACGGATAAGAAGACCAATAGCACTTAGCACACCCGGCACCTGAACAAAGTTCTCTGGGTTAAGCTCTAGGGAATGACGACGCATATTCCAATCAGCAATGGCACTGAAAGCACGCTTTGAGTCGAACTCATAAGAGAATAGCTCGCGACTCACCAAACGTTGCAACTCATCGGTGATCGGCTGTGCAATCGGGAAGTCCATATCCGCGATCCAATAAGAATCTAGGTCAGTGGCACCATAGATGTTATTAAGCATGTTAGCGTCATGTTTTATGAAATTATGCTGATTTTCTTTATGCTTTGCTTCGATTTTAAACACAGTTTGTTCCTGTTCTAATAAGTGATACACCTATAAGACGGAATATTTCTAGAAAAGACGAAATATTTTTCAAAAATAAAAAAGACCTCCACTTAGGAGGCCTTCAATAGATATTTAAGAATTAGGCACTAACTAGCTCTGTCTTCTCGCTACGCTTTTTAAGAAACGCATAGCCAAAGCCTGTTACCGCTGTACCCGCTGCAATTGCTACTAGGTACATAAGTACTGGAGAGATTGCATTCGGGATAAGAAGAACGAACAGACCGCCATGTGGAGCCATTAGTTTTGCGCCGAATAGCATAGATAGAGCGCCAGTTAGTGCACCGCCCGCCATACATGCTGGGATAACGCGCATTGGGTCTTTCGCTGCAAATGGGATAGCACCCTCAGAGATAAAGCACAGACCCAGTACAAACGACGCTTTACCTGCTTCACGTTCACTTTGGTCGAACTTGCTCTTAGCGATGAAGGTCGCAAGGCCCATACCTAGTGCAGGAACCATACCCGCTGCCATAATCGCCGCCATAGGAGCATAAGTTTGTGAGGCTAGAAGACCTACACCAAACGCATACGCGGCCTTGTTTACCGGACCACCAAGGTCAAAACACATCATAGCGCCAAGAAGCACACCCAGTAGAACCGCACTGTCAGAGCCCATGTTGTTCAGAAAATCTGTCAGGCCGTTCATGATGCCAGATACTGGGCCACCCACGATGTAGATCATCACAAGGCCAGTGAACAAGGTCGCTACAAATGGAATGATCAGGATAGGCTTAAGTGCTTCCATCGACTGTGGAAGACTAACCTTTTCAGCCAAGAACTTAGCCGCATAACCTGCAATGAAACCTGCTGCGATACCACCAAGGAAACCTGCACCTGTTGAGCTTGCAAGCATACCGCCCACAAGACCTGGAGCTAGACCCGGACGATCTGCAATAGAAAACGCAATGTAACCCGCAAGCACAGGGATCATAAGCGCGAACGCAGAGCCGCCACCGATAGTCATCAAGCCTCAGCCAGTGTGCCCTGCTCTTTAAATGCCTCAATACCAAATACGAAAGAAAGAGCGATGATAAGGCCACCTGCAACCACAACAGGAAGCATGTGCGATACACCTGTCATCAGGTGCTTATAGGCACCCTTCTTCTCTTCTGCCGCGCTTGATTGGCTAGTGCTGAGTGTTGATAAACGCTGGCCTCAACAAAGGCTTTGTCCATCTCTTCAGCGGTTTTCTTCAGTGCCGGACCGGTTTTGGTACGGTACATCTTCTTACCATTGAAGCGATCCAGTGGCACTTCGATGTCAGCGGCGATAATCACAAGATCCGCATCAGCAATCTCTTGGTCCGTCAGTTGGTTCTTAGCACCTACTGAGCCGCGAGTCTCAACCTTGATTTGGTGACCTCGACGCTTACCTTCCTCTTCAAGGGCTTCTGCCGCCATAAAGGTGTGTGCAACGCCAGTTGGACATGCTGTGATAGCAACAATCTTCTTAGTTTCTGAACTCGCAGCCGCCTTAGCTTCTGACTCAGCAAGAACCTCAGCTTTCTCACTAGCGCTGTTTAGAAACGCCACAGAATCAGCGGTAACCTCATTGATTGCACCTTGATAAAGCTTCTTGCCTGCAAAGCGCGATAAATCGATAGCCACATCAGAAGCCACTACCACTAGATCGGCTTGTTCGATGTCGCTGGTTGATAATGGTGTAGAGTCAATAACGCTAGACTGGCATTCAACCTTAGCATTCCAACCCAGCTTAGCAGCTGCTTGCTCTAGTAGACCTGCCGCTAGGATGCTGTTCGCAACACCGCTAGGACAAGCTGTAATCATTACGATATTCATATTAGGGAACCTTTTTCTCAGAGCTGGATAACTTTTGTTTCTTGTTGGATTTGTTGTAATTGTTGTTGGCTAGATACGCCCACACCGACCTGACTTACTGCTAATGCAGATAAAGCGGTAGCGAAGCGAATAAGTTCTGTTTTTGGCATCTGTTGCATCTGCCCCCAGCAAAGGCCTGCGACCAGGGTATCGCCCGCGCCTACAGTGCTAACCACTTGCATACGTGGGGGCTGGGACTGGATCCACTCACCTTGGTTTAGCCACATCACGCCTTCAGCGCCCATAGAGACAACCACGTTCTGGATGCCTTGCTCACCAAGAGACTCGGCAGCGACTTTACACTGCTCAGGCGTTTCTAGCTTTTCACCGACAAAGTCACTTAACTCTTCATCGTTCGGCTTGATAAGCCAAGGCTTGGCAGCAATGCCTGCTTTTAACGCAGCTTTGCTACTATCGAAGAATACCTTCTTGCCTAATTGGTTTAGCTTTTCAATCCAGGCTGCACACATCTCTGGGGTTACACCCCCCGGAAGACTACCCGCAATCACAAAATAGTCGTGGGTTTCTGCTAGGCTAAATAGGGTCTGCTCGAAACGCTTTATCTCTTCTTCACTTACCTGAACACCAGGGAAGTTGATATCGCTCACTTCACCAGTTGCTTCCACCAACTTAACGTTGATACGAGTAGCACCGCTTACCTCGACG
This sequence comes from Vibrio sp. JCM 19236, assembly GCA_000830455.1. Taxonomy (GTDB): domain Bacteria; phylum Pseudomonadota; class Gammaproteobacteria; order Enterobacterales; family Vibrionaceae; genus Vibrio. The sequence goes on along the minus strand of BBSB01000024.1, from coordinate 67,620 downwards.
AATTCATTACGAACGCCGATTTGCTCAAACAGCTGATGGAAAAGTTCTGGGTTGTCTTTACCAAGAAAGCCAGTAACCGTCACATCGGCGCCAAGCTCACTCAGTACCTTAGCCACGTTTACCCCCTTGCCAGCAGCATGCAGATTGCTTTTCTCAACTAGGCTCACAGAACCTTGGTTGAGGCTTTGCAGACTGCCTGTAAGATCCAACGCTGGATTTAGGGTAATAGTGACAACCTTATTGGTTTTCATCTCTGACATAACCACTCCTTAGCCTTCACCCAGACCAGATTCGATAGCCTTACCGATAGACGCTAGAGCCTCGGCCGCATCGCTACCTTCAGCGGTGAATTGAAGCTGATGACCATGCTTAACGCCTAGGGCAATCACTTTCATCAAGCTCTTGGCATTCACTACCTTGCCGTCACCATCTAGGTTGGCAACGCGGATGTTGGACTCAAATTTCTTACACTCGGCCACCAGCATGGCGCCTGGTCTTGCATGCAGGCCGTGTGCATTTTGATCTTAAAGATTGCGCTATTACCATCTTTAGAAGCTGCTTCAGCTTCCCCGCCAGTTAATAGCGAAACAATTGAAGAGGCGTCAGCATCAAGTAGTTTGCTTTGAGAGCCATCGAAAACCAACTTAGAAACGTTGGATAGAATATTTGCGTGAGCGCCATTACAAGCTGCGAATGTGATAAGACCTTTTACCGCTTGGCCGTCTAATTCAAACTCACTCGCGCTAGAGACAAATGATACGCCAGTGCGTGAAACTCCCTTATCGCTACCGACCAACCAAAGACCGTTACCAAGAGCGGTCGGTGCTTTAGTTACGATATCAGCAACAAACTCACTGCTCGCACACTCATTATTCTTAAGAAGACCAGCGGCTACCGCGCTCAACTGAACCATATCCGTTGCTGGGAAACCCAGCTGAATGGTCGATGCATCAAATTCCGCCTCGAGCTGAACCTCACCATTAAGCAAACCAATAATCTCATCAGCATCTTTCGCATCACGCAGACGCTCTTGAATACCGTCAGCACTTAGAACCTTGGTCAGCTGTTTTAAGATATCTAGGTGCTCATCAGATTTAGCCGCAATACCGATTGCCACATAAGCCTGATTGCCATCGCCCCAATCTACACCTTGAGGGAAGTGATGAACCGCAACACCTGTGGTCTTAACCATAGAACGGGTATCCGTGGTGCCGTGAGGGATGGCGATACCATTTCCAAGGAAGGTTGAATTCTGGTTTTCTCGGTTAAGCATGCCTTCTACATAGCCCTGCTCTACCAGACCTTTATCAGTCAGACTGGCAGCGATAGCCTTGATTGCAGAAAACTTGTCTTGCGCTGATTGCGACAAGCTAATGTCATTGGTGGTTAGTTTAAGCATGGTTGCTTCTCCAGCTTTACTTGTTTAGCTAGGTTCAAGCCTAGCGAATATTTTAATTTGTTCACCCTGCTGAACTGAATCGATTCAGCAAATAGCTATTCTTATGTTGTTCTGTTCAACAATTCCCAATTAAGTGTGTATTTCATTTCGTGAAATGAGTGAGCTGCGTCACTTAACAAGATTTGCTGAATCCTTTCAGCTTTTATACTGAATCGGTTCAGCATATAATTCAAATGGAATTTAGATCATTAGTGGCGGAATTTGATCCGGTGCACAAAAGATAGGGCGAATCAATGACTCTCGATGAGATAGCAAAACTGGCTGGTGTATCCAAAACCACCGCGAGTTATGTCATAAATGGCAAAGCACAGAAGTATCGCATCAGCGAAAAGACCCAGCGTAAGGTCATGGCAGTGGTTGATGAACATAACTATCGCCCAGACCACGCGGCCTCCTCTCTGCGCGCTGGAAACTCTCGCTCTTTTGGTTTGATCATCCCAGATCTTGAAAACACCAGTTACGCCCGCCTAGCCAAACTGCTCGAGCAGAACTCCCGAAAAGCAGGCTACCAAATCCTGATTGCTTGTTCCGATGATGATCCAGACACAGAGCAAAAGGTAGCGGATACCCTCATCAGTCGCCGTATCGATGCCCTATTCGTTGCCAGCACCATGCCCAACGCCAGCGAGTACTATCGAAGACTGCAAAACAGTGGTACTCCGGTTATCGCCCTCGACCGTGCTATGAATGACGAACACTTCAGCTGCGTGATTAGCGAAGACTTCGATGCTGCCCACGATCTCACTCGTTCCCTTATCTCATCCAAGATACTAAGCATGGGCTTAATCGGTGCCCTACCGGAACTGCAGGTATCCAAGGAACGTGAACAAGGATTTCGCTCCGTATGCCAGCAAGAAGGGTATGAGACACAGGTAAACTATGGTCATCACTTCTCCCGAGAAGAGGGTAAAAGCTTTTCTCTGACTGGGTAAAAAGAAGCAGTGTTCCAGATGCGGTAATCACCACCTCATACACCCTGCTTGAAGGCATTCTAGATGTAATGTTGGAAAAGCCTGAATTGATGAACAAGGTTAAGCTCGGCACCTTTGGTGATAATCGCTTGTTGGATTTTCTACCGATTAAAATCAATTCGCTACCGCAGCAGTTTGAATTAATTGCGGACAGCGCAATGGAGTTGGCGTTGAATGCTTCGGCGAAGAGGTATAACCCTGGGGTGGAGTTGGTGCCGAGAAGGATTGTGGTTAGAAAATAGCGGTAAGCTTTAAGCTGTCAGCTTTCAGAGGGGTGTTACGGTGTGGGATATCGGCTTTTAAACAATTGTTTCGAACTCACGAAGATCCCGGCTAAGAGCATGCCGGGATGACGAATTCTTTGATCAATTGCGCCACTAGCTTTGTATTCACGCACTCGCGTCATCCCGGAATTTGCAACGCAAATATCCGGGATCTGTTTAAACGCACAAACACACTCAAATCAACAGTAAACAGCCTTTGCTAACCCAGACAACCAAAAACTGACAGCTGATCGCTCAAAGCTAACAGCTACGCTCCCCCTACCATTTAACAATCCCCTTAGTCACTTTAATCCCGCCAACCAAGGTCGAGCCACCGAGGTCTTTCGCTAGTCGCATCAAGGTATCGTGGAAGCCATTATTCGGGAATGCATCCTCTACCTGCTTGATGGTTTCCTTACTCAACCCCTTGCGCACCATGCCTTTAGACGCATCAATCCAGTCGGCCTTACGGCAAGCCTCTATCACCCTCTGGTGAGCCCCCTTATAAGGAGTGATCTTATGATGCCAATGAATTGCACCAGTGAGCTCATCTGGGTCGAGCCCCCAACCGAACTCTTCATTGTCTCTCAGAGCCACTGCCTCAGAAGGCTCTAAGTAAGCAAGCTCATGGTCTGTCCAAAGGCCTATATCGTGGTAGACAAAAGCGGTCTCGACAATCTGCTCAAGCTCCGGGTCGTTGCCAAGAAAATGCATGGCGTAGGTGATGGTGCGGTATACATGATTGCGATAGCCAGGATAATCATCTCCAATCAAATGCTTATAGCGTGAAAAGAGCTCTTCCACTCGTGGGCGTTCTAATTTTATCTCTATCTGCGACATCTTCTCTGCTCATTCGGTGATATTCCTAAAAACAATATAGAAGCTGACCTTTAATCGATAAAGGAACTAACAATCACTATCTGAAGAAAACTTACCTTCCATCAAAACAGGCGCAAAAAGCGGCGCTAGAATACGGCATCTTTTGAACAGTGACTCGAGGCATAGCGTGATTACAAGGTTACCTAGATGGGTAGAATATGGGGCTTTTTTGCTGGCATTTATCGCCGGTACCATAAATGCTATCGGGCTTCTAGGAATCGACCATCAGTCTGTGTCGCACCTTTCAGGTACAGCGACCCTGTTTGGCACCAAACTGCTCACCTCTCCTCTATCAAAGAGTTTGCATCTTGCCGGTGTGATTGCCTCTTTCTTCTTAGGCTCAGCATATCCGGCTTGTGCTTAAGTCTTCATCGTTGAAGTTAAAGCGTCACTACGAGATACCGTTACTGCTTGAAGCTCTACTGATTTTCATCACCCTTTATCTGCTAACCACCGACAGCGGTTATGGTGACTTCACCGCATCTATGGCATGCGGTCTGCAAAATGCCATGGTTACCACCTATAGCGGCGCCGTGGTGCGTACTACCCATCTTACCGGTATCATCACTGACCTTGGGCTTATGTTTGGCCACTACCTCAGGGGCGAGAGCATCAACAAGCGAAAGCTCATCTTGTTTAGCTTGATCAGCCTAGGTTTTATTTTCGGCGGCACAGTTGGCGCTCTGCTTTTTAACGCCATTCTATTTCACGCTCTGCTTCTACCTGGGGTTCTATGTGTGCTGATAGCACTTTGCTATCGCTATTATGTGAAAACACATCCAGATATTGAATAAACACCAGAAACGACAAATCACGCAGTTAAGCGTTTGTATTTTAGAAAAGGGAATTTTAAAGATTGGAGCGTGCAGCGGGAATCGAACCCGCATCATCAGCTTGGAAGGCTGAGGTAATAGCATTATACGATGCACGCATCATCGTGAAGACAACTTCAATATGCCACATCTGGTTGAAAAGAAAAGCCCTAAATCAGTTACAAGTGATTGTTTACTCGTTTTTTATTCTACTTGAACAAACCTTGCTCACTTATTCACAAGCACACACCATTAACACTCCAGCTACAAATTGACTCAAAGCCCGTTTTACTTCAGCATGTGCCTAATTATTAACATGGAAGACACATAAACTGTTATGAAACTTATCCGAATCATTCTTGGCAAGATCATCTTGCTACTCGATTTTGTATTCACCCCGCGCGGTGTAAAGCGCTCTCAAGATGCTCAGCTACAGGCTGACAGCAAGGCAAACGACCTCACCCTATATCAATTTGAAGCCTGTCCTTTTTGTGTGAAGGTCCGTCGTGAAATGAAGCGTCAATCAGTAAAGATTGCGCTTAAGGATGCGAAGAAAGATGAGACAGCTCGCGAAGAGTTGCTTTCAGGAGGCGGTCGCGTGAAGGTGCCTTGCCTTAAGATCAACAAAGACGGTCAAGAGACTTGGATGTACGAGTCTTCAGATATCGTTGCTTACCTACAAAAAGAGTTCGCCTAGTCACTTTTCTCTAGGCAAAAAATACGCCCTACAGTTGGGGCGTATTCATACTATCTTGTCTTTTTCTATATTCCCTATAGACAATCACAAATCCAATCTGAACAATTTTGACACTTAACCAGATCATACTTGTCCTCATGCATTCACAAGGATTATAAATAATATGTAACCAGATGTGTAGGTTAGATGTGAAACTTACCTATTAAGGGGTATAAGAATGTTCAAAACAGATAAGAGCAAAGTAAAAGAGCTATTGATAGCAACACGCTTTGGAGTGTCTGCCTCAGAGATGGATACCATCATAGGCGTTGATCCCGTAAAAGCACTCAAGATCATTCGTCAGCTCAAAGAGGAAGGGGAGGACATTCAGAGCTTGGGAGAAGGCAACAACCCCGAACTGCTGGTGCTCTACTCTATCGGTGAAATAGAAAACTAGTTAAAACAAAATGTTACAAGCGCTGTCGGTAATTTATTTGAATTTAGTCTTTGCTGTCCTATTTTGCTGATATTCCCCTGACTTATCAGTGTTTTAATGTATTGATAAAAATTACAAAACAAAAATGAACCAATAACGACTACAACCAGTACCAATATTGTCAGCAATTTTGCTAGGAAAGGATTATGCATAGACTCAACCAAAAAAGCTTGTCCGCTTTAGACTCCATTTTGCAAGACCTCGGCGAACTCTCCTCAGAAGAAGCCTTGCTACCTTGATGTGCGGCTTAAACATCGTCTCAGAATACACCTTCGACCTCGATCAGATTGATGAAGGCAAAGTTCTCACCACAGTACAAAACGCAGAAACTCAGATTCAGATCATCAAATCCAGCCTCAAACAGCCCTCTCCTATTCAAGAGGACATGGCGGTTTAGTCACCCAACTCCTCTCACTTTCATCCTCTTCTACACTTTAGGTCTGATTTGCCAAAAGCAGGCCGTGTAGAAGAGGAGACATATGCCTCCCCGAAAGTACCTTTTAAGTCTGCTCAAAATAAAAAAGCGGTACGTAACTTTCCAAACCTGCAACCTAAGTGATATTGATTATCATTTGCAACAGAGCTACATTGGTGAACACGAAGTAAGGCCGAACTTTAAGCAAAATAACTGTTTCTACTAACCAGGAGATAATCCATGGATTTTCAATTGAGAACATAGTCGCCCGCGAAATACTCGATTCACGCGGCAATCCAACCGTTGAAGTAGATGTAACACTATTCTGTGGCGTTCAAGCCCGCGCCTCAGCGCCATCAGGGGCTAGTACAGGTTCAAGAGAAGCGCTAGAGCTAAGAGATGGTGATGACAGATTTGGTGGTAAAGGTGTGGCGCAAGCGGTCAACTTTGTGAATACCGAAATTGCGCAAGCCTTACTTGGTATGGACTCACGCGAACAGCGCAAGATAGACACTACTATGATTGAGTTGGATGGCACAGAAAACAAAGCACGCTTTGGCGCCAATGCCATACTCGCTGTATCCATTGCAGTGGTTAAAGCAGCTGCACTGGCAGCGGAAGTCCCTTTATATCGCTATATCGGTGGCGTATCCGCTAACGTCCTACCTGTTCCTTGCATGAACATACTTAATGGCGGTGTGCACGCTCGCTGGCAAGGACCTGATTTCCAAGAATATATGATTGCCCCTATCGGCGCTTCTTCTATGCGAGAAGCCGTTCAATGGGGTAGCGAAGTGTATCAAGCCCTGCGCAAAGTGCTGCTCGATCAAGGCTATTCCACCGGTGTTGGTGATGAGGGTGGCTTTGCACCTAAGGTAAACTCAAACAAAGAACCCCTTGAACTGATTGTTCAGGGCATTAAGGCGGCGGGCCTGCGTCCGGGTGAAGATGTAGGTATTTGCTTAGACCCTGCCTCGAGTGAGTTCTTTGAAGATGGAGGTTATCAGCTTCATTCAGAGAACCGCAAACTCAGCTCGGCGGAGATGATCGACTACTATGCTGCACTTGTAGACGAGTTCCCTATCATTCTTATCGAGGATGGATTAGCCGAAGATGACTGGGACAACTGGCCTCTGCTCAACCAAAAACTGGGTAGCCGTATTGAGATTGTCGGTGATGACCTCTTTGTGACCAACACCAAATACATAGCCAAAGGCATCGATTTAGGCGCAGCGAATTCGGCCCTTATCAAACTAACCAGATCGGCTCTCTGACCGAGACCATAGACTCGGTAAACCTATGTTACTCAGCGAACTGGGGCGCTTTTGTTTCTCACCGCTCGGGTGAAACAGTAGACAGCTTCATCGCCGATATGACGGTAGGTTTGAGCACGGGTCACTTAAAAACCGGTGCTCCATGCCGGGGCGAACGCGTTGAGAAATACAACCAATTGATGCGTATCGAGGATGAACTGGGAAGTTCTGCCCGATTTGCTGGTCGTGGAGCATTTCAAAACCTCGACTAACCACTAAAAATAGAAAAGGCGCTTCAAGCGCCTTTTTTAATCACCAGCCAACTCATCTCGATAAGCCTTGAGACCTTGGATAGAGCTTACTTGAAGTTTTCGACTCTCTGAATCAAGGATCCCCATTCCCTTTAGTTCCTTACAGAAACGAATCACAGTGGTGGTGTCTGTACCACTGTATTCTCCGACCTCTCGATAGGTCCACTGATATTCAGGATGATTGTCGAATAGATGGTAAATGGCATCCATGATCCTCACTTTGGCGCTGTTTGAGGTCATCTGAGTTAAGCGGTTCTCGGCCTCGCCCAACTCATAACATACGCCTCGCACCAGAAAACCCGATAGATTACTCGATACGCTATCTAGCTCAGTAAAGGTGCTCAGATTTACCTGTAGTAACTCACTTGGCAACATGGCTCTTGCGGTAGAGCGATAGTCTTGTTTGGTGAACAGTGAGCGATATCCAAAGAAATAGCCAGGACCATAGATACGCAGCAGGCTCTCTTTGCCGGATTCTGTGGTTTGGTAGAGACCTATCAGTCCAGATTTAACATAAAAGAATCCTCTGGTTGGGGCACCGTTTCGGTACACCACTTGATGCTTGGCATAGTCACGCTCATCCGTATAAGCGGTAACCTCTTGCAACACCTGATTGATCATACTAACTATTACTTCCTAAATGAGACCGAGCCAGAGTTTAACAGCTTTTGCGGGCCATTTATGATCGTCACTATAAATCATTGAGAGTGTTCAAATTTAAACTCTTGTCATCTGATTTTTGAAGTGACAATCCATGCTTCCCGACATCTCCTTTTTGTATGAAATATTAGCTAGCGGCGACGTAATGCTTAAGCTAGCTATTGGCTTTACCTTTGGTCTCAGTCTTGGGCTCACCGGCGTTGGTGGCGGGGTGCTACTCATCCCGCTTTTGCAGTTTGTGCTTGGAATGCATACGGTACTGGCAGTAGGCACCGCGAGCATTATTGCCTCTATAGTGAAGCTGAGTGCTGCTGCTACCCATGTAAAACAGCGAAATGTCGAGTGGCAACAGGTCGGCCTGATGTTTTTGGGCGCCGTGCCTCTTACCCTTATCAGACTCAAGTGATCGTGAGCCTCAACGGTAATCCGAACTATCAAGTAGCGCTAAACCAAGCTGTGCAAGCCATGATAGTGCTAGTGATGTTGGCGTCACTGCTGCTAGTAATTCGAAAGTATCGCTCAGAGCATAAATCGGTCGAAGTAAAAGAAATCAGCAAGCCCAAGCGACGCACCTCTCTTCTGTCTGGGATGTTTTGTGGTTCTCTGCTTGGCTCAACGGGTGTTGGAGGTGGGGTGATACTGCTACCTCTGCTCAACTCGGTGATCGGCGTGAATATCAAGCGCGCTGTGGCTCATCCGTGGTGCTATCCCTGATGCTGTCTGCCATTACCGCCTGGAATTACACCAAGAATGGCCAAGGAGATATGGCGACCGCTGCTATCCTAGTAACCGGGTCAATCGCCAGCATTCCTTTAACCAATTACCTACTAAGGCGCATCAGCGACCAAAGCGTTTATCGCATTACCATTGGCGTTATCGCGCTAAGCCTAATTATAACTATTGCAACTGAGGTTCTATAGATGCAACGTACCCTACACGCACCTCTGTCGGGCAAGATTTCCCCGACAGGCTGGATTAAACAGCAACTGGAATTTGACCTTAACCAAGGTTTTGTCGGCGCACTAGACAACCTAGTGCCAGACCTCATCATCGAAGATGACATCTACAACTCTCATCGCCTTACCAGCAAAGATAAAGCGAAAGATGTCGGCGCTGTGGCACAAGATGCCGACTGGGAAGTTCAGTACCTATGGTGGAATTCGGAAACCCAATCGAACTGGTGGGATGGTTATGTGCGCCACGCGCTGCTTGTGGGCGACGCCCTGCACAAGCAGAAGGTTGAGAATTACATCGAGCGTATCTTAGCGAGCCAAGATGAAGACGGTTATCTCGGTATCTATGCGCCGGATCTGCGTTACAAAGCCAAGGGTGAGAATGGCGAGCTATGGGCGCAAGCATCACTGCTGCGCGTGTTACTTGGTTATTACGAACACACTCAACGTCAAGATGTGCTCGATGCAGTAATCCGCTCGGTCAGCCGTACCATGCAGGCTTGGCCTATTGGTAAAAGTCATCCGTTTAACGTCTCTGAGCCATATGCCGGTGTTGGTCATGGCTTGGTTTATACTGATGTTCTTGATCGTCTTTTCGACTACACCGAGGATAGCCAGTACCTAGACTATGCTAACTTCCTGTATCTGGATTATTGCCAATACGAGCTATGCGACAACGACATCATGTGGGGCAACCTGTTGGATGAGGAATATAAATTCCAAGGGCACGCGGTTCATACATGGGAACACCTGCGTCCGCTAGTAGTGTCCTGCTTTGCTTCAAAAAGCCCGCTACTGATGCAAGGTCTAGAGGCCTTCTTGAAGCGCCTACCTAATTACCTCACCCCATCGGGTGCGCCGATTGGTGATGAATTCATTCTGGCAAATACGTTGATTCAACCAAGGTCGGCTATGAATACTGTTCGCTGCAAGAGTGGCTAGATTCACTGATTATCCTGACTCGCAATAGTGGTGACCTCAACTGGCTCGACGAAGTAGAGAAGATCTTCTTCAACGCTGCCTTAGGCGCTCGTCACCCTGATGGCAAAGGCATCGCCTACCTTAAGACAGACAACTCTTATTCCATGACCGGTGATGCAGGCTGTCATGAATGTGGCGGCACAGTGCATGAGGTGCAAACCCGCTATAAATACTCCCCAACTCACCAAGAAGCGGCGGTATGTTGCGTACCAAACGCGGGACGTATTACCCCATACTTTGTGAAATCAATGTGGCTTGAACAAGAAGAAGGTGTACTAAAGGCGCTATATGGCCCAAGCATCTTCCAAACTGAAATCCAAGGCATCAAGGTTGAGTTTGAAGAGGTCTCTACCTATCCGACCGAGCTCAACTCTACAATCCATGTCCGCAGTGAAAAGCCGGTGAACTTCACCCTAAGCCTACGTGTACCAAGCTGGGCAGAGACTGTGCTTATCGACGGGGAGCCAGCTAAGGTACAAAACGGTATGGTTAAGCTTTCCCGAGAGTGGCATGAAGCGAGCCTAGATATCGAGTTTATTACCACACCTAAAACACACTTAGACCAGCAAGGTGAGCGATTCTTCAGCTATGGTCCTTTGGTGTATGCACTGCCGCTTGAGTCTGAGCAGAAGATCGAACGCGAGTTCTTACAAGGCCGCTTTGCCGATCGTAAGTATCAAATGAAAGAAGAGTTTGTACCACTGACGCTTGGTGAAGAGCAGCAACCGATTCTAAATGAGGTAAACAAGGTTTCTTTGTGTGGTCACAAGACACCGAGTTTGAGTGTTGGAGGGCTGAACTTAAGGCCGATGGCTGAGACTATTTTGAGACAGGTTACGTTTGCTGGGGAGTGAGTGAGAGACTGTGCTTGAGAAGATCCCGGATAGTTGCGTTGCAACTTCCGGGATGACACCTTGTTTGGCTGATTTCTAAGAAGCTATCGTCATACCGGAAACTACGAAGTAGTTATCCGGTATCTTTTTATCCTCGATTCACATAAAGTGTCTTCACCTCAAACGGCGTAAACACAAGCTCAACATTACCTTGAGTAGCATCAAGTGGCTCTATCAACTCCTCCATCATATTGACTTCACTTACCTCAAATCCGAAGTAGCTCACATCAACAGATGCCGCTTGGTTTTCACCATGCGTTTCAAACAAACGAACAATAACCCCTTTGCCATCTTCAGCAGGCTTCAAGGTTTCAATTACCACAGCACTGTTGTCACAACGCACAACCTGAGTGCTGGATAACAGTGAACCTTCCTTAACCGCTATAGGTTCCGCTTTTAGATCCCGAAGTGCATAGCCCTGCTCTACCACACCACCCTGTTTGTAATCACCAGTATGGGTAAAGATGGAATAACTAAAGCTGTGCTCACCAATGTCACCAAAGTTGTTCTCGGTGAAGTCCACATCTTGTAACTTACCAAACTCAGAGCCCGGTTTTTTCTGTGAGCGCAGTAAGGTGATCTCAAGCTCTTGGTCTTTCACGCGGTAGCCATACTTGGAGTCCGCCATTATCGCAATACCTTGCTCACCATCGCTCACATCCACCCAGCGGTGCGCGGGGATCTCATCCTTAGCCATGGCAAAGCTATCGTCGCTATGGGTGGGTCTATCGATAACGCCAAATTGGATATTGCACTGCGCATCCCTTGCCTCGACCGTGATAGGGAAGTTTGCCTTGAGCGATACATCCTGTTCTTGCCAATCGACATGGGTATTAAAATCAATGCGACTGCTGCCTTCCACAATAGAGATCTCTTGAGTGAGCATAGAATCGCCATAGCGATATACCTGCTTGACCACAGCGTTCGGTCCACGGGTAAAAGCACTGCTTTCCACTAGCTCAAGGGAAGATGACTCTCCGTTTCTGTAGTCATCAGCAAAGTCCCACGCGGCATATTGAGTGGCGCGTTCTTTGTAGCCGTCAAAAGATTAGCCATAGGTTTAGAGATGAATTCTCGATTCAGCTCTTTATTAAACAACGAGATTATCTGCCCAGAACTGTTGAATTCCACCTTCAGTTGGCTGTTTTCAAGGCATAGTGGCGATGCGCTTGGCGCAATAAACTCGGCGCTGTTTGGCTCAACGACCTTATAACCCATAGCTGGCACACAAACCTGTTGCCAGTTGCCTTCGAGATCCAGCCACTGATTGCGTGAGAATGGCGACAGATTGTAAAGCATATAAGGCTTTGCAAAAGATGAGGTATTGATGCCTGCTTCAAGCTTAGCTTTTTGCAGGTCAATCAGCTCTTTAGCTTTGGTGGTTAATCTAACGTAATCCACCTCTGCTTCCTGATAGACCCGTACGATAGAAGAGCCCGGCAGAATATCGTGGAATTGCAGGGTTAATGTCTCTTTCCAAAGGCTATCCAACTCAGATTTGATACTAAAATCGCCATTGATAGCCATCAAGGACTCCAACTGCCCAAGCAGAAACTCCATATCACGATTGCCCTGCTTGGTGCGAGATTCGGTAGTAAAACAGCCTTGGTGCGCCTCGAAATAGAGCTCGCCCTGCATGACGGGTAACTTGTCTCGATAGCTCTCCACTCGCTCAAAGAATGCATCCACACGACCGTTTTTAGCCTGAGGCAAACCGTCGAGATTTTGAATACGCTGAAAACGCTCAATATGCTCTTCGGCAGGACCACCGCCGCCATCTCCGACACCATAAACCATCAAGGCTTCTGCAGATCTCTTTCTCTTTATAGTTAGTTTCAAGCTTAAGTGAAGAGGTCGCGCGAGCACGGCTGTCATAGGTGTCTTCAGGGAAGTTATGCATGATGACTTCGGAGCCATCCAAACCCTGCCAGCGGAACATATGATGTGGGAAAGGGTTCACCTTATTCTGGGACAGTTTTTGCGAGGCAATATATTTAACCCCAGATTTAGACAAGATCTGTGGCAGTGCTGCGGTAAAGCCAAATACATCCGGCTCCCACAGATAGTCAACGCTCTGTCCAAAATGCTGCTCAGTGAATTTGCGACCGTACATGATCTGACGGATCAAAGACTCACCACTGACTAGATTCAAATCTGATTCCACCCAAAAGCAGCCTTGAAGCTCAAAACGCCCCTGCTTAACTTGATGTTGGATCTGCTCAAACAATTGTGGATGGTCTTCTTTCACCCACTCAAACAGTTGATACTGGCTCGCACCAAACAGATAATCTGGGTATTTTTCAAGATTAGCCACAGCGGTGGTAAAGGTGCGCATCGCCTTACGTCTGCCCTCTCGCAGCGGCCACATCCATGCTAGATCCAAATGCGCATGCCCGGTAGCAGTGATATCTACACTGCCTTGTCTAGCCGGTTCATCGTAAACCTCTGAGAGAATGGCGCGGCACTGCTCTATCTCATCTTTTGAGTATCCAACCAAGGTTTGGTCGACACGCTGCATAAGCTGAATAAAGCGCTCAAAGCGAGCGTCATTATTCTCTAAAGTCAGAGTTTGATTAGCCTGCGCACCTTTAGGCTGATGAGAAACAAAGCCTTCATCACCCTTAATCCAATCAATCAAAACTTCAAGGTCATAATAGAGTGCTTTGAGCTCGCTGTTACAAGATCCAAGATGCGCATCGGTAATAATTCCGCCATTTTGTACATAGCCAAACAGGTCGTTACAACCCGCATCTACCCACATCTCAAATTCATCGCCCGCCATTTGATCCAGTTCAACCACCCACTTACCAGGTTTATCTGGCGGGATACCATAAGAAGACATCTTGTTGGTGATGCCACGAACTGGATTGCCTAGGCTATCAAACACTAGACCCTCTCCACCTACATCCACCATAAGCACTAGTTCATCTTGGTATGCTGGCACCGGGCCCGAGAGCTTAAACCACGCACAATCAAACAAACCACCCCAGCTATCACCTATGGTGAGTTCTCGATATTCACCTTGGGTTTTATCGGTAAACGAGAGGGGCTCTTTAGAAAGCCACCCCTCTATCTTCAGCTCTGTGAGCGGCTGATAGATTTGGTGCCCGACCCTGTTTAGGAGCGCTGTAATATTATCTGGTACAGAAATCGACATAAGATTACTCCTTACACAAAGCTGGCTTTTTCAGGGTGTGTTTTATCTTGATGATCCAGATGATGCTTGCCAGCAATAAGGTAATGGCATTGGCGAGCATCACAGGAATGTCAGAAACGATGTAGCCATAGGTCATCCACAAGAAGACACCCATAATAAAGATGGTGTACATACCAAGGGAAATAGACGAGGTATCTTTGGTTTTAAGAATATGGATAACTTGGGGAATAAAAGCGCAGGTGGTACAAGTGGCAGCAATATATCCAAGAACAGTTTCATTAATCATTTCATTTTCTCCAGGCGTCAGAAAATAGAGCCACCCTGCTGGAGAATGGCTCAAATTATAAAAGTGTTTAATTTAGAAATTATTTAAAGAAGAAGCTCAGCATCTCTGGGTAGCGCCTAGCCCAAGCGGACTCGGTGTGTTGCGCTCCCTCATCAACGATATATTTAAGGTCGATGTTGGCCTTGGTTTCTAATAAAGCATTGGCCTCATTAGAGCCATCAAGATAGATTTTCTCAAAGCCGATACCACGACCACTGCTCTCTTGTGTACCCATATCCATATAGACCTGAATCTCTTGTTCAAGCTCGGTGGATTGCAGGTAGTCAAACATGGCTGGCTTGTTGAACCAAAAGGCTGGAGAGAAAACCCCCGCTTTAGAAAAGACATCCGGGCGCTGCATGATGCCGAACAAGCTAATAAAGCCACCCATAGAGCTACCCGCGATTACCGTATTGTCACGCTCAGATTTCGTACGGTAGGTTTGATCGATATAAGGCTTAAGGGTATCGGTAATAAACTCGATATAGCGAGCGCCATCGCCCCCGCTCTGATACACCAGAGGATCCCAAGCCGACAAAATAAAGTCTTGGTCCATCTTCCATGGTGAGTATTCATACATACGACATAGGCCATCAAACTCAGAGCCGTTGTCGATACCCACAACAATAACGCCATCTTTGCCTTCAAAGAAGCTATCTACATTGCGCGGGATCTCCCAGGTATCGCCACCATAAGAGATAGATGAATCAAATAGATTCTGACCGTCATGCATATACACTACTGGGTAGTGGCTGTCAGAGTTGTGATAATCCTTCGGCAGATAAACGCGAATGGTTCTGGTGCGCCCCAACTGAGGCAGTTCAAAATTATCAATAACTAGGTAACGGTCTTCATCTAGCATGGTAGGTCCTATTTGTTGGACATCTTTTTCTCTTCATCCAGAACCATTTCGTTGGTCTGTTCATGAATCGTATTGATGCGGATTGGCTCTATCGCAGAGTTCTTCTCGTACTCGGTCAGATAGATATCGTTATGAATATGTTCTGCGGTCATCTTCACCATCAAGCGGTTGTTGGTATACAAGCCCTTGGTCTCTTCTCGATGAGAGAAGATAAGCGCCAAAGACATGTCCACCACCAGCATAAAGCGGTGAGATGGGTATAGGGTTTCTTCAATGTTGTGGCGCGAGAAAGACTCCATCTTTTCATGGGGTTTTTCGATGCGGTTGAACGAAAAGCCAATAACGCGCACGCCACGCTCGATGGCATCGCAGATCTCTTCTTTGAAGATGTTCAATCTGAAGTCTGAGTTCATATAGATCTCAACTTCAGCCTGATTAATCAGCTCTTTCGCCTTCTGTACCACGTTGTCATAACCGGTGAGGTTATAAACAAATTCTTTCTCTTCCTGGAGCATCATCTTGGAAAGCTCTTTCTTCAGGAAGCCAATATTTTCAACCGTCTTCTTTTCGATCTGGCTAAATATCAAATCTGGAGACTTGGCCTCGTATTCTTTGGTGTCGCCATCGGACATAAAGATATAACCATTGTTATAAAGGTTATCGATCGAGGAGTAGACGGACGAGCGGGATAATGAAATTTCCTTGGCGATTTTATAGCCACTCGCTCGGCCGTTCTTGAGTAGATTGATATACACAAGCGCGTCTGTTTTGGTAAACCCAAAGTCCATTAGCTTTGTCACAAGATCTGGCACGGTTTGTCCTCTAAAACTATTCACAATCAGCCCTTTAGATTACCACTTAGTGCTGGGTGCGTCATGACGCCTAACCCATTGAATTCACACTTCACAATTATTCGATAATGATGCGGGCTCGAATAAACCCGCATGGGTATCGATTTTAAAGATTTAGGCCTGCTGCGCTCTTTACTCAGTGCACAGCAAGCGACTATTTTATTTACCTAAGATTTGATACCCGTATGGTGCTAGAGTCAGTTGTTGACCGTTCACCTCTACCGATTTTTCTTGCTCTGAGTTATTCAGAACAAAGGTCAATCGGCCTCGCTGATACGCAACACAACTGTCGTCTGCCACTTCGATCCAGTCGATAGACGCATCATTTAGCTCTGGATAGCCAAGGCGCATCTGGATCATCTCTTGAATGAAGGCTTTAAACTCAAGGTCTTGATTCTCTTCTTCCCAAATCATGCAGCGACGGTTTTGGTCGTAGGTCATGCCACGCTCGCCCGTCATACCGATCTCGCCACCGTAGTAGATACAAGGAGAACCTACTTGCGTGAACATAAACAGATAAGCCAGTTTTGCCTTGTCTTTATTCTCACCGCACAGGCTCATGATACGAGTGGTATCGTGACTATCTAGCAGGTTGAACATCGCCTTGTTCACATTGCGTGGGTAAGACATATATGAACGGCTTACGTCATCAATGAAGCCTTGCTTGTTAGAAAGGTTCAGTGCAAAGAAGTCCGTTACCGCCTGAGTCATCGGGTAATTCATCAGTGAGTCATATTGCTCACCACGAAGCCACGCCATACCTTCATGCCAAATCTCACCTAGGATGTAGCAATCCGGCTTGATGCCTTTTACTACGCGGCGGAAGTCACGCCAGAACTCGTGGTCAACCTCATTGGCAACGTCCAAACGCCAGCCATCGATGTCAAATTCTTCAACCCAGTGACGCGCTACATCTAGAAGATATGCACGACACTCTTCGTTCTCAGTATTGAGCTTTGGCATCTCAAGAACGTTAGCGAAGGTTTCGTAGTTGAAGTTCCAGAAGTCCCACTCGCTCTTCGGCGTATCAGGGTAAACTGGGAACTCGTTGATCCAGAACCAGTCCGCGTACTTAGACTCTTTGCCCTTCTCTACCACGTCTAGCCATAGTGGAGATTGGTCACCGATGTGGTTAAATACTGCATCCAGCATCACCTTCATACCGCGCTTATGCGCCTCTTTGACCAGCGCTTTAAACGCCTCATTGCCACCAAAGTGTGGGTCTACATTGTAGTAATCCACAGTGTCGTATTTGTGGTTCGCATTCGCGGTAAAGATTGGGCAGAAATAGAGGCCGTTTACACCCAGGTCTTGCAGATAATCCAGCTTGTCGATTACACCCCAAAGGTCACCGCCCATGAAGTTGAATGGGTCAGGGTCTGTGCCCCAAGGCTGAACCCCTTCAGGAGAGAGCTCAGGACGACCGTTAGCAAAACGCTCAGGAAGATCTGATACCAAACCGTCTTTTCTACCCACTTTGGCGTGTCTAGCACGTCACGTGGATTCAGGTAAGGGAAGCAGAAGAAGTTACTGATATTGCTGCACTCAGCCTCGGCTACTTTAGGGTCGCGGATGTCCACAACACGCTTCTCGCCATAGATAATCTTCTCACCATCTTTCCCCTCTAGGATAAAGCCGTAACGGGTACGACGCTTAGGTGGAGTGAACTCTGCGAACCAATGGTCATGATGCTCAGTCTGACCTTCAAGCTCCATCTTCACTTCGTTGCCACCAACCCAGCCGTGTGCTTCACTGCCGCCAAGGTTACCCCCGTCTAGGCCACCTTCAGCCCAGTGGTAAGGGTCACCAATCCACAGTACCACGCGCTCAACTTCGTTTTTCGCGGTGCTGGCAGTCTCAGGTGTAAAGTCTCTGTATCGAAGGCGTAAGCATCCGCACTCTTTGGCGTGTGCGCAATAGAGCTCTTAGTAATCATATTATTGTGTTTCCTAAATCTTTATTTTTCGGCGGGGATAGGGCCAACAAACCCTATCTGCCATTTCATTTATTCTTTTACTGCGCCACTGACGAGGCCTTTTGCAATATGTTTTTGGGTTGCAACAAACAGCAAGGTAATAGGTACCGCGACTAAAAGTGCGCCTGCGGTAAATAGAGTGAAGTTCTCCGCGGAATTTGAGCGAATCCAGCTAAAGATACCGATAGCTAGGGTCATCTTCTCTTCACTACGCAATATCAGCGTTGGCAAGATGAAGTCCATCCAAGGTGCGGTGAATGACATCAATGCCACAAACACCAAGATAGGTTTTGCCAATGGAAGTATGATCTCAAAGAAGATGGTCAGGTGACCCGCGCCGTCAATCTTAGCCGCCTCATCCAACGAGGTTGGGATAGCATCAAAGTAGCCCTTAACCAACCAAGATAGGAATGGCAGACTGCCGGTCACGTACACCAGTAGCAGACCCCAGTAGCTATCGATAAGGTTCAGCTTAGAGAGCAGAACATAGATAGCCGTCATGGATAGAAACGCAGGGAACATCTGCAGCACTAGGATGCTTAGCATTACATTACGCTTTCCGCGAAAACGGTAGCGAGAGAATGTATACGCCGTAATGGTCACCAAAACTAGCGAGATAAGCATGTTTGCCACCGCTAGATAAAACGTATTCTTATACCACTGAATATAAGGTGTATCGTTCAGCAGGGTACGGTAGTGGTCCAGAGTAAAGTCAAAACCGGTAAAGGTTGAGCTAAACAGGTTGGTACCTGGCTTAAACGAAGCCAGAACCGTCCAGATTACCGGAGCCAACACCGCAATCGCATTCAAAGACAAGAAGATATAGACGAATACGGTACTAATTTTTAGAGGTTTCTTAGTCGTCGACATAATTACATACCTACATCTTCTTTGAATGACTTCATTCTTCTAAATTGCCAAATCGCAATCGTAGAAAGGAACAAGAAAATAACTATCGAGACAACCGCTGCAATATGGTACTGCTGGAAGTCTAGGGTCAGTTTATAGATCCAAGTAATTAAGATATCTGTGTGACCCGCGAAGCGATAATCTGGGTTGATCGGACCGCCTTCTGTCAGCAGATAGATGGCTCCGAAGTTATTAAAGTTGTGTGCGAAGGTCATCACCAGAGATGGCGCTAGCTGGTTTAGGACCATAGGCAGGGTAATCTCTTTAAACTGCTGGAACTTGCTCGCACCATCTACTTCAGCTGCCTCATATAGGTCTGCTGGAATGTTTGTCAGAGCGCTCGAGATCATCAGCATGAAATAAGGAGCACTTGCCCACACGCTCACTAAAATCACCGTCACCTTGGCCGTAAATGGGTCAGACAGGAATGCAATCGACTCCAGTCCTAGACCATTTAGCATATTGTTTACCGGACCCACGCCGTTAAGTAGCAGTCGGAACACCAACAGGGTTACGAACGCTGGAATCGCGTATGGCAGGATGAAGATAAGACGCCAAGCTTTCTTGAACTTGATATCTTTGTTCTCAACCGCAAGGGCTAGGATGAAACCAAAACCAAAGGTAAATACCGTCGCACACACCGCCCAGATAACTGTCCAAGTCGCAACGCCAAAGAAGGTGCCAGACCAGATTTTCAGTTCAAACAGAGCGACAAAGTTCTTAAAGCCAACCCAGTCCACTAGGCTTCTCGGCGGAATATGATTCGGCGCTGAGTAGTTAGTAAAGGCCACCATTACCGTGATAGCGATTGGCAATATGATGAACAGCAGTGCGGCAGCGGCCGCTGGTGTTAACATCAAGAAGGCAAAGTTCTTCTCGTACATGCGAACCCATTGCTGTTTCAGGGTTAGCTGGCGCTGGTCATCCAGAGTCTTAGCGTCATTTACGTTTGCTCGGTAAACCAACGCAAACAAAGCGACGATCAAGATGGCTACCACACCTTCTACCAACATAAAGATCGAGTTATCACCTTGGATAATGTCGAAGCCCTTACGCGTCTGGGCAACCTCGCCCAAGGTAATCAATCCTTTGATGGCAGTGAACAGGTCTATCGCAAAGTAAATAAAGACAATCTGGATAAATAGAAAGGCAAAGCCTTCAGGTGAGCACCGCTTCTTAGTTGACTCCCCCCATAATGAGCAGGGAGAGGGGCGCGCTAGGCGCCTCGTTCTTAGCAGTTAATTGCATAGGGAATAATCCAAATAATTACTGTTGCATTGAGATTTGCTGCTCGACGATGGTTTGCGCCTTAGTCAGCACACCCTCTACGTCTTTACCGTTGTTCCATACCTCAGTAACCGCCGCAGCCATTGGTTGCCAGATATAGCCCATCTCAGGGATAGACGGCATTGCGTCAGCATGGAAGCTTGGTTGATCACAGCCTGAGTCAGTGGCGTTGCACTCGATTCAATCTCTTTCATTACCGTTGCTACTGGTGGAATCGCACCCGTCATCTCATAGCGTTTTTCCGCCATCGCTTCTGACGATAGGAAGTCGGCAAACAGCTGAGAAGCGCGTGGGTATTCGGTAAAGGCAGACACTACCGCTAGGCGAACCGTTGAGAAGGTACGTGGGTGGTGACCATCAAGAGTAGGGATAGAGGTAACACCTAGATTGATGCCCGACTTCTTCAAGCCTGCCTCTGCCCAAGGGCCATCAATAAGCGCAGCGACTTTACCTTCTTGGAACAGACCACGACGCACTTGCGGGTCAGTAAGGTCAGCGGAATTGGCGCTGTTCGCTTCTTTCAGCTTAAGCATCGCGGTTAGGCCCTGAACAGCACCTTCGTTAGCAATACCTAAGTCTTGCGGGTTAGAGCCCTCATTACCAAACTCATAGCCACCGTTCATCGCGAAGAACATACGAGATTCGTAGTAGTTCTGTACGTTCCACAATAGTGCATATTTCTTCTGGCGAGAGTTATTAAAGGTCTTTGAGAACTCGATAATTTCTTCAAAGGTCTTTGGCTCTTCATTCAGCAGGTCTTTGTTGTAGTACATGGCCAGAGTTGCAAATGAGACTGGGAAGCCATAACCAACGTTGTTTGCTTTAGATGCCGCAACCGCACCTGGAATCATTTCCTTTTCAATGCGATCTGTACTTACTAGGTTTTCCATTACGCCACCAGCAACAACTAGACGGCCTAAGGTATCGTGTTCGATCTCTACTACATCACCTACTTGGGTAGTGCCACCATCTTGGATAAGACGGGTTGCAGTATCTACTGGAGATAGAGAGCGGAACGTAAATTCTACGTTGTAACCATTTTGCTTATTAAATTCTTCAGCCGCGTACTTCATAAACTTGGTGCTAGCGCCGTGGTCAGCCCACACCATTAGTTTTGCATCAGCCTCTGGAACAATTTCTTGAGCCATTGCCGAACCACAAATGCAGCTTGTCGCAAGCACGGCAGATAAGATGGCTTTCTTCATTTTATGTTTTCCTTATTCGAACTTTGCAATTTAGTAGTACACCCTGTACTCCCAATTAAACTACTGGCTCAGTTATAGGTCAATGAAACTCTGCACCTATTAAAACAAAATTGTGATTTTCATCATCAATTGCAGGTAATCACTTATTTAGAAACCTGATGAATATAAATAAACTGTGCACGAGAAATATTTGACCGCGTAGCACAAGAAAAACCAAATAAAAGGCGAATTTCATTATTATCAAGCCCAAAAACGAGATCTCACGCATATATTCTGCTGACCGATCATGATGACTATCACATTATTCCGTTTATCGAAGTGACGAATAAATCTACATCGAGAATTATAGTAGTACACCCTGTACCACCAAACCCTAATGTGAAACAGACCAAAACGGAACTCAAAGAATGAACAAGTCAATCTTGTCTGTACTGATTGCTAACGCAATCTATGCGCCTTATGCACTGGCTGACATCTACTCTACGGATGCTCAGTCAGCAGAGCAGGACTACTTCTCGGCGCTTATTGACGGTACAGGGGGACATGTAGGTGCCTTCTTCGAAAAAGAAGACAAAAAGGTGTACAACGAGGACGGTAGCTTAAACGGTACCAACGAATATATTGAGAACAGCCTGATCACTGGCTTCCTTTATCAAAAGGATCTGCCATTTTCTCTTAACTACTCTTTTAAGCAGATCCAAAACACTTGGCGTAATGCTGAAGGCACCTTTACCCAAAAAGACGATGGTTTTCAGTTATCTACCAACCTTGCCTACCGTCACGGCTTTGGCAACGGCCTAAGCACTGGCCTAGGTTGGAAAACCGAGATTGAGCGCAGTACTCGTTACCAAAGCAACCTTAAGGGTGACCTTGATAAAGACCAGCACCAGTTTTATACCTTCCTAGGTTACTGGAACAATGACTGGCGCGGCGGTTTCTACTCAGAGCTGAGCTACGGTCTACAAGACGACACTAACGAGCTGGACTCAGGTGACTGGGGTCGCAAAGATACAACCTATTACAAGGTTATGCTGAAGCCATACAAAAACTTCGGTAACTTCTTTGTCGGCGTTGAGCTGTACTACGAAGATAAAGACACCGAGAGCAAGCGCAGCGGTCAGCACCTAGAGAACTTCAAGGAGTTCTATGTTGAGCCAGAAATCGCTTATCAGTTCGATTTCGGTGGACGCCTGTTTGTGAAACAGCGTTACACAGAGAAAACCACGACTCAGGCAAATGGCAACGAATACTTCGGCACAGTTAACAAGACCACTATCGGTTATCAACACAACATCAAAGATTGGATGGTTGGCGCCGAGGTTGAACTGTTCAACGAAGACAAAGAACAAGATGTGGGCGCCGGCAAAGTTGGCTCAGGTAACGAAGAGTACAACAAGCTGAAATTAATGGCTCAGTACCGCTTCTAATAAGGAAAAATAGTAATGATCAAGGTCACTGATATAGCAGAACTGCTAAACGGTCGCATAAAGGGAAATAGCGAGCTCAATATAGATACATTGGTTGAACTTACTCACCCTGAGCGCGGCGGTTTAGCCATTGTTCGCCAGCCCAGTGACCTAAAAAGGTCAAACAGAGTTTGGCGGATGCATCATAGGTCCAGAGTCCATCTGTGAAGACACAGATGCGACTGTGATAGTGATCGATAAGTTGAATGCAGACGCCATCAACTCTCTTTTAACCTGGTATAAGGTCAACAAATACCGTCTCGATGACCAAGGCAACACCTCTACCCTCCCCGATGTTTATATCGCAGGCACACCACTATAGGTGAGAACTGCCATTTTAAACCAGGTGTGAAGATTATGAACGGCGTGACTATCGGCAATAACGTCGCTATTCACGCCAACACAGTGATCAAAGAGGGCACGGTAATCGGCGATAACGTCACCATAGACTCTAACTGCTCTATCGGTAACTTCAGCTTTGAATACCTCACCGATGAGAAGGGAGAGTATGTCAGGCTAGAGAGCGTTGGGCGCGTGGTGATTGAAGATGGCGTCGAGATCGGTTGTAACAACGCCATAGATAGAGGCACCTTAGGTGACACGGTTATAGGGGCGGGCACTAAGCTAGACAACCTTATCCAAATTGGTCACGACGTGAAGATTGGACGCCACTGTCTATTGGTTTCTCAGGTGGGCATTGCAGGCTGGACCACCATAGAAGACAGAGTTTTGATCCATGGACAGGTGGGCATCACAGGTGGTATCACCATAGGTCAAAACACCCGAATCAAGGCACAAGCTGGGGTAACCCGCTCATGTCCAGCAAACAGTCATCTCTCTGGTTACCCAGCACGAGAGACAAAAGAATATCTTAAGACGCTAGCGGTACTTAACGGTCTGGTTAAGAAGCGCATAAACAAACCAGCGTCTGAACCATCAGCCCAAACCCAGAGCGAAAAGCCGGGTTGGCTAAACAAGATTTTTAAACATTAATTTCAGGTTGCGGAGCAAATCATGGCAACGGTAAGCCTACGTAAAGTAGAAAAAGAATACGAAAACGGTTTTAAAGCAGTACATGGCATCGACCTTGATATCCAAGAAGGCGAGTTCATGGTATTTGTTGGTCCATCGGGTTGTGCAAAGTCGACTACCCTTCGCATGGTAGCTGGCCTTGAGGAGATCTCAGGCGGCGAAATCCGTATCGGCGAAAAGGTAGTAAACGACCTAGCACCTAAAGATCGCGGCATCGCGATGGTGTTCCAGAACTACGCTCTTTATCCTCACAAAACCGTGTATGACAACATGGCCTTTGGCCTAAAGATGCAGGGCAAAAGCA
The DNA here is from genome assembly GCA_000830455.1 of Vibrio sp. JCM 19236. Lineage (GTDB taxonomy): Bacteria > Pseudomonadota > Gammaproteobacteria > Enterobacterales > Vibrionaceae > Vibrio. The sequence goes on along the minus strand of BBSB01000024.1, from coordinate 43,225 downwards.
AAGAAGAGATCGAAGAGCGTGTAACCGAAGCGGCTGAAAAGCTAGAGATCACTGACCTGCTTTCTCGTAAACCGAAAGAGATGTCTGGCGGTCAGCGTCAGCGTGTAGCGGTAGGCCGAGCCATCGTACGTAAACCAGACGTATTCTTGTTTGACGAACCGTTATCAAACCTAGATGCCAAGCTGCGTGTTTCAATGCGCGTTAAGATCGCTCAGTTGCACCAATCTCTAAAAGAGGAAGGCAACCCAGCAACCATGATCTACGTAACCCACGATCAGACCGAAGCGCTAACTCTAGGCGATCGCATCTGCGTTCTGAACAAGGGTGAGATCATGCAGGTAGATACGCCAGCCAACCTATATAACTACCCAGCGAACAAGTTCGTAGCAGGCTTTATCGGCTCACCAGCGATGAACCTAGTCGATACCGCGCTAAAAGAAGAGAACGGTAACTACTTTATCGAGTTGGCTCCGGGCTCTCGCGTGGTGATCCCGACCCATAAAACGCACAAGTTTAGCCAACACGTAAATACCAAGGTTTACTTTGGTATTCGCCCTGAGCACATCTCTATTGCAGAATCGGCGGACGAGCTAAATACCATCGAAGGCAAGTTGGCCGTGGTTGAGAACATGGGTAACGAGAAATATCTGCACTTCCGTGTTGGTGCAAACATCATTATCGCTCGTGTTTCGTGTGTAGATATCACCACAGCTGACATCGGCAAGAGCTTCTACTTCAACCTAGATACCAGCTTCTGCCATGTGTTCGACGGTGAACACGAAGAGAACATTTCCCTTTAATTTGTGACGCTTTACCCCCTATTTTTCGGAGAGCCTGAGTGCTCTCCTTTTTTATGGGCAACATCTAATGATAAATACCATGCATATCATTTATAAAATATTATGATTTCCATGCATTATATTAAATAGCTATGATTTCTGCATCAAACGAACACCGAGCCATCAAGGCTCAAGTTCAAAGTCTATTTCGATGTGCGTCTCGTACGCATATCAAAAGCTACTAAGGTGACGAAGATGAAGAAACTGCTAATTGCGACAATACTGACCTCGATGACAGCAACAACTGCTTGGGCTGCTCAAGAGATTAACCGTGATAACTATATCGAGGCAGAAACCTCAAAATATTTTGCGGTAACCGAAGCAAAAGCAACCGACGGTGTTAACAGCTGGCGTCATTTCCGTACTCCACCTAAGACCGAGGTTCAACCTATCGTTCGTATGAACCGCGATACCATCTACTCAACCGCGGTAATCGATACTGAAAAGGGTGCAACCATCACACTGCCTGATTTTGGCGACCGTTTTGTTATGGTGCAGTTCACCGATGAAAAGCACGTAACCCAAGACCTTATCTACACCAAGGGCAATGAGACCATTCAGGTTCCAGAAACGACTAAGTTCCAGTTTGTAGTAGTACGTGCTTACCTACCTAACTTGAACGACGCGGCAGAGATAAAAGAGCTTAACAAGCTACAAGATCAGCTAGTGATCACTGCTGCATCTAAAGATGACTACCCTATCTACGGTGGTTATGACCTGATGACTCTTGCTACCAAGCTAGAGCCTGTGAAGAAAGAAATTCTACAAGAGATCGCAGCAGAAAATGTTCCTGATTCAGCTCAGATGTTTGGCCTAGGTGAATACACCACGCCTGAGAAGCGCATCCAAGGTGCGGCTTACGGTTGGGGCGGCGCAACCTACAAAGACAACGTGTATCAGTACTCACCAAACTTTGCGTCTAACGAGTGTCATTCAACCACATTCGAAGACCCGAAAAACGAAGGCTTCTGGTCATTTACTGTGTATAACGAAGATGGCTTTATGTTTAACGACGACGCAAGCTCAAACAGCGGTGTAGCTAAACCAAATGCTGATGGCACCTACACCATCTACTTTGGTTGTGATGAAGAGAAATATGGTGCGAATAACATCCCTCTTGAAGGTCTGAAAGACGGTCAGGAATGGAACGTGCTGGTCCGCCAATACGCACCAACTGAAGAGTTCCATTACAAAAATATCGACCCGAGTAAAACCATCAAGCAGCTTTAAGACTGGGGTATTTACTGACCAAACAGCCCACTTCTTAGTGGGCTGTTTTTGTTTGCGAGGTACTCTACTCACTACAAAACTTTAACCCGATCACACTGATTTTGTAGTAGCCAATCTGCTTATGATCGTCGCCATAAAATCTATGTCGCATTTCACTACCAGACTTATGGTGAGCAACTTTCTTTTGATTTACAGTAGTACACAAGATACTACTAATGAGAAAGACAATGCAAGACAAGCAACCTAACGTGATTTTTATTGTTGCTGACCAATGGTCCACAGCAATGGCAGATGGCTCTGGTAAGAACGATTTTGTGCAGACCCCTGGCCTAGATACCCTAGCCGAAGAAGGCAAGCGTTTTGAGCAAAGCTACAGCTCATACCCACTTTGCTGCCCAGCGCGTGCCAGTATGTTTACCGGCCTAATGCCTCACAACCACGGCCTTATCGATAACGAAGAGATCATCGAGCATCAAACTGGCGAATTCCCGACTCCAGACAACTTCCTAGCCGACGCCAAGACCATGGGCGAAGCCTTTAAAGAAGCAGGTTACGACACTGGTTTCTTCGGTAAAGAGCACGCGGCAGGTTACGGCTGGCGCGGTATCGATGAACAAGGCAGCCTGAGCTACACAGGTGGTGGTTACCTAGCGGAAGGCTCTGTTTACGATACCATCTTTGCCAAAGACGCTATCGATTTCATCAAGAAAGATCGTGAGAATCCGTTCTATCTGACACTATCATTCATCAACCCGCACGATATCTGTAAGACCCTAGGCGGTCCTGTGGGTGGTAAGAACATCTCAGATGCCATCTTCTTCTGCCGCAATGATGACGAAAAATTCCTGCGTAATGAAGAGCGTAAGGGCCTTCCAGAGAACTTCTCTGACAAGTACATTGAGGGCATGATCAAGCACGAAGACTATATGTACAAAGAGCTTGAAGACCTTGATGAGAATTACTGGAAGCAGTTCATCTCCACCTACGGTTTATTGATTGAAAAGACCGACTGGCTAGTTGCTTTGGTGCTGGATCAACTTAAAAAACAAGGCATCGACGATAACACTATCATCGTATTTACCTCAGACCACGGTGAGATGATGGGTAGCCACCGCCTGATCGCTAAGACGGTATTCTACGAAGAATCTGCCAAGACGCCGATGATTATCCGTTACCCTGAATCAATCAAGGGTGGCGAGGTAGATAACCGCAACATGGTTTCTACCGTAGACATCATGCCTACCCTGCTCGACCTATGTAATATCGAGATCCCACAAGGTATCGATGGCAAGAGCTTCAAACAAAGCTGTGTTGAGAGCGATGCCTTCACTCATGAAGAGGTGTTCTGCGAGAACTACTTCTCGCGTATGTTCCGCTTTGAGAACTTCAAATACGTAGAGAGCTTGGTTTACGATAAGCACTACAAGATCCTTATCGACCTAGAGAAAGATCCTAAAGAGACAGAAAACCTGTTCAATACTCCTGGATACGAAGAAATCTCAGCCTTCGCAGAGAAGCGCATGCAAGAGTATATGCAGAAGAACAATCTCACCCTAGAGTTCAATGCAAAGAACCTAGTTAAAAAGAGCGCTTAAGCGTGATGACCGCCTCGGGAAACCGGGGCGGAAACATAAGAATAATGAGTTAAACATGCAGCAAAAACCCTTCCATATGATGGCTAAACCCGTTAGCCACCTGTGTAATCTCAAATGCGACTACTGCTTCTATCTTGAAAAAGAGGCCTATTACCCTGATCAAGACAAGATGAGCATGGATGCCCTAGAGAACTATGTGAAGAACTACATCCAAGGGTCAAAACAAGCGCATGTGGACTTTGCTTGGCAAGGGGGCGAACCCACCCTAGCCGGGCTCGATTTCTATAAAGCTGCAGTGAAATTCCAGCAGCAATACGCCAGCGGAAAAACCATCACCAACAGCTTCCAAACCAACGGTATTGCTATCAATAAGCAATGGGCAAGCTTCTTTGCTGAGCATAATTTTCTGATAGGTATTTCGGTTGATGGTGATGCAACTATCCACGACAAGTACCGCATCTCCACAAATGGTAAGCCTACCTTTGAGCGTGTGCGTCACGTTATTGGGCTATTGAAAGATCATGGCGTTCAATTCAATACCCTCACCGTGGTGAACGATGCGAACTGGAACAAGGGTAAACAGGTCTATCAGACGCTAAAAGAGCTTGGTTCCATGCATATGCAGTTTATCCCAGTGGTAGAGCAAGACCATGTTCACGATGAGCGCTTTGAGCCCCAAGCCACCGAAAAGGTAACTCCTTTCTCAGTACCCAAAGCAGGCTATGGGGTCTTTATTGCCGATGTGTTTGATGAGTGGGTAAGGCATGACCTAGGTCGAATCTACGTGCAGTCATTCGAAATGCTACTGGCGCAAAAGCTTGGCTATCCATCCGGCCTGTGTATCTTCAGTAAAACCTGTGGTGACAACCTCATCATAGAGGCAAATGAAGATGTCTATTCCTGCGATCACTTCGTCTATCCAGAAAATAAAATCGGCAATATTCAAGACACGCCGTTAGATGTCCTAGCCACCAGCGACAAGCAAGTCGCGTTTGGCAATCACAAATACGAGACCCTGACCGAGAAGTGTAAGCAGTGCCCTTATCTAGAACGATGCTACGGCGGATGCCTAAACAGCGCATTGTAAAGACTGATGATGAGTTCCTGCACAATTACTTGTGTGAGTCGTATCAGCATATATTCCGCCATACTGATCCTATTATGGATAATATGGCAAAACAGATAACAGCAAATAATCGAGCCTAACTCCCTAAGCTCGGAAAATATAATTCAAAGCCAACTTCACTGTTATTTCTATTTCTAATTGTCTGCTGTTCCCAGCACACCTAGGTTGGGAACATTCCCCAGAACACCTAGCTTAAAGCCCACTCTAACTTTTGGATTTACGATACTTTGTGGCGTAAATCCAGAATCGATTTACCAAATAAAATCCTATATAAATTAAAGACTTGCTCTAATAACCCACTATTGGTTTAATTGCCTAAAACGAGTTAAATAAATATAAAATCTGCCTAAAATCGCCAATACCAACTAGACTTTTGTCTAGATTAAATGCATAGTAGTACACGATGAACGACCACAGGAAACAGTGTAAAATTCATCATTAGCTTTTTCATGAGTTATATTTTTTATCTACGCCGATTTGGGTCTTGGATAAGGTAACCATCAGGCTTAACGAGCATGCAACTGACTCGCTTAAGTCGAGCTTTGGACTCCCCCATAAGCTCAGCTACCTTCTTTCAAATCCAAACAGGCAAAGACTATTAGCGATTTTAGGAGGCCACTGGCCTCCCTTTTTTTGTTTGAAGTTCTGTATTTGCGGGATGAACAGATAAAACCGAGATTTCCCAGCCATCTTAGGAGCAAACCAACCTGATTATAGAAGTTAGTGATTGAGGAACTAAACCTATCCATGTTGGGTGGTAGTGAAATTCACGTTGATTCCTCAGGCCACCAAATCGGTGGTTTGGCTAACAATCTCGCCTAACCATTGAGCTTGAAAACACCAACCATCAGGGTTGGTGCTTTAGTTTACAACGATACGATATTAGCTTTATCCAAACGGTTATACATGAACATCCTCGCTTCGCGGGCATTTGCGTAGTCTCGCTTAATAACATCCGCTATCTTCTCTGCAATCATAATGGTTGGTGCATTGGTATTTCCCCCGACTAGGGTCGGCATCACCGACGCATCCACCACTCTTAGGTTTTCTAGCCCATAAACACAAAGCTCATTGTCCACTACAGCTAATGGGTCTTGCTGAATGCCCATTTTACAGGTGCCTACCGGGTGGTACTGAGTATCAGCGCGATTGCGAATATCTTGCTCTATCGCCTCATCGTCATTTGGGTCAACAGGATAAAAACAATCCCCGCGAACCTCGTCAAACGCTGAGCTATTGAGCATTTGATGTTGCTTCTTCCAGCCTTTAATCATGACCTCCATATCGTCAGGATCTTTAAAGAAAGCGGGATCAATCTGTGGAGCATCATAAGGGTCGGCGCTATTGAGCTTCACCGTCCCGATACTTTTTGGTCTCAGCAAAGTCACATGAGAACTAAAGCCATGGCTGGCATGGATAGTTCTCGCATGATCGTCCACCACAGCGACAACAAACACAAACTCTAAATCTGGTACCGACACGCTATCATCGGAGCATAAAAAGCCAATGCCCTCTGCAAAGTTGCTACTGAGCTTACCTTCACGCCGTCTCAACCACTTCGGCAATGCCTTAGACATTTCCGCTGCCATCTGTAGCGACACCCCAAACGTATCTCGCTTAGCTGAGCATTTATAGCTGTGGACCAAATCGATGTGGTCTTGTAGATTCTCCCCTACTCCGGGAAGCTCGTGCACTTGCTCAATGTTATGTCTATCGAGTTCGGCTTTCGTTCCCACACCAGAAAGCTTGAGGATCTGCGGCGAGCCAAATGCGCCCGCACTCAAAATCACTTCTCGTTCGCAGAAAATCTGAAATCGCTGACCCTTCAATCCATACTCAACACCCACTGCACGCTTACCTTCAAACAATACTTTGTGGGTGGTCGCTTTAGTAAGCACAGTTAGATTAGGCCGGTGTAGGTTGGGCGTGAGGTAAGCCTTCGCTGCGCTGCAGCGTTCACCATTTCTCTGGGTGACCTGTGTTTGCATCGCACCAGTTTGCTCCGCTCCGTTCACATCAGGATTTCTTGGCACTCCAATTGATTCACAGGCATCAAGATAACGCTCAACCATTTCACTGGGTGAGCGCAGGTTCGCCACATTAAGCGGCCCTCCCTGACCGTGATACTCATCGTTCAAGACTTCGTTATTCTCTGCCTTTTTGAAGTAAGGCAGACATTGCTCATAGTCCCAACCGCTGTTTCCTAATGATGCCCACAGGTCGTAATCATAACGGTGTCCTCGCGCATACATCATGGCATTGATTGAGCTCGAGCCACCAAGTGTTTTACCACGCGGTTGGTAGCCCTTGCGACCATTCAATCCAGGCTGAGGTACAGTCTCAAAACCCCAGTTGTTTATCTTGGTCGGCATCATCACTACACAGCCAACAGGCGTGTGAATAAATGGGCTTGAATCCTTGCCACCTGCCTCTAACAAACACACTGTGACGGAAGGGTCCTCGGATAAACGTGAGGCAAGCACACACCCAGCGGAGCCACCGCCAACAATAATAAAATCATAGCGTTCCATTGCCGATCTCCTCTGCAACGGTTTTGACAATATCTAGAGGATGCAATTCTCGCTTGAGGATCTTGCCAGTCGCTGTCATAGGAAGCGACGGGCGAATGAACACTCGACGTGGATACTTGTAATCTGCTAACTGGCTTTTACACCATGCGACCAAAGTTTCTCCGTCGCAGCTGGAGGTCTCATGGAGCACCACGTGCGCATGTATCTCTTCCCCTAACTTGTTATCAGGCTCCCCGACTACCGCAACCATCTCGACGTCAGGATGACACATCAATACCTCTTCAATTTCTCGAGGATAGACGTTGTAACCGCCACGGATGATCATGTCTTTGACGCGATCAACAATAAAAAGATTGCCGTGCTTATCTAGGCGCCCTATATCGCCCGTCAAAAACCAGCCGTCTCGGATTGACTCAGCAGTTGCTTCTGGTCGCCCATAGTAGCCCTTCATTACACTCGGACTCTTAATGCATACCTCACCGAGCTCACCACCGGCTAAAGTGTTGCCTGAACATCGGTAATCTTAATCATATGACCACAAAGCGGCTGCCCAACACTGCCTGGTAGCCTATCGCCATCAATATGATTAAAGGTGGCAACGGGCGCAGTTTCCGATAGCCATAGCCCTCTAACACTGGCAGTTCAAACCTTGATTCAAACTGACGAATCACCTCTACAGGCATAGATGCGCCACCCGACACACCCAGTCTCAAGCTGTGTTTAACCTGCTCAGATTGCTCCAAAGACGGCTCGCCAGCGGTAAGTAATGCAATGTACATGGTTGGCACACCAGCAAACACACTCACCTTATGCGAGATGATTTGCTCTATCACTAACTTAGGTTCAAAGCGCGGAATCAACACCATGGTCGAGCCTGTTAAAACACTGGCGTTCATCATCACGGTTTGACCAAAACTGTGGAATAAAGGGAGGGTCAACATCGTGGTGTCGCTGTACTCAAGACGCATCAAATACTGAGATGCCATGGCATTGGTGAGCATATTGGTATGGGAAAGCTCTGCCCCTTTAGGTTGCCTGTGGTACCTGAGGTATAGAGAATAACTGCAGGATCGTCACCTTGCCGAGAGATAGACTCAAACGGTTGCGGCGATGCTTCAAGCCACGCCTCAAGTGAGTGCTCAGTTTTGTTCAATGCCAGCATAGATATAAAGTGCTCACATTGTGGTGCCTGAGCAAAGCCAATTCGCCCATACTGCTCATCGGTACTGGCTAGTTCTGCTTCAAAACAGAAACATGCTTTGGCGTCAGAATCATTTAGGTGATAAGCAATTTCTCGACTCTTGAATAGGGTATTGAGTGGAACCACCACGCATCCAGCCTTCAAAATGCCGTAATACGCAATGGGGAAATAGGTCATATTGGGGCACGATAGCGCCACTTTATCACCCGGTACTAAGCCAAGTTTTACTAGATTGTGAGCCACGACATTAACGTAATCGTTCAACTGCTGATAACTCACGTCATCGGTGCCCATTTTAAGTGCAGCTTTAGTAGGGAAAAGCGCAGCACTCCGTTCTAAATTTACAGCGAGGTTGTGCATCTTAGGTCTCCTTTTTGGGTGTACGACGCCAGCCCTCGCTGGCGTGCCGAAGATTCTTGTAAGACGAGGATTTTGAATTTTTTATGGGATGATGGTGAGCTGTTACTAACTGCGTTTACTGAGACTCGAATCTGGCTTTCCGACAAAAGTGCGCACAACCAGCTTCTGAACCCAGGTGCCATAAGGGGAGAGAACAACTGAATCGGGAACCAACCACGCATCTGCAATACAGAGCGGGCATGACTCAACTCTCGAAAGCCTTCTTCGCCATGATAGTTCCCGATACCAGAGTTACCCACACCACCAAACGGTACCGAGTGGTTAAGCACATGCCAGCCCCAATCGTTGATAGTGACACCACCGCTATGGGTCTGCTCTAACACATGTTCACGCACTGCTTTATCGTGGCTAAAGAGATAACAAGCGAGTGGTCTTGGACGCTCGGTAATGTACGCAATCACATCGTCGATGTCCCGATAGCTGTGGACAGGCAGCAGAGGACCAAAGATCTCTTCCTGACAGATACGCATGTTGGGTGTTAGGTTGGTCGCTACATAAAGCGGTGTTTTACGCCCTTCTCCAACCGGTAAACATTGAGTGATAGTTGCACCTTTTTGCTTAGCGTCTTCGAGCAATTCATTGAATCTTTGATGCTGAGCACCATTCACTAGTGAGGTGTAGTCAGCATTACCCTTGATTTCACCGTACATCGCGATGTGACTCTGCTTCAATGCTTTCACAAACTCAGCCACTTTAGACTCAGGAACAAACGCATAGTCAGGAGCGATGCAGATCTGCCCAGAGTTAAAACCCTTACCGTGAGCAATGCGGCTCGCTGCCGTTTGGATATCGTAATCATCAAACACAATAACCGGGGATTTGCCGCCCAGTTCAAGCGTTACCGGCGTTAGGTTTGCAGCCGCATTTGCCATAACGATTTTCCACTGGCAGGCGAGCCAGTGAAAACCAGATGGTCAAAGGGAAGGTGAGAAACCTCCATTGCCTCAGGATGGGTACCATCCACGATTCGAACCAAATCTGTTGGGTAGATCTCTGCCAGCATGCGTTTGAGCACCTTAGTGGTCGCTGGACAGTTTGGTGGCATCTTGATCATACATCGATTACCAGCAGCCAAAGCGGTGATCATAGGACCAAGTGATAGATAGAGTGGGAAGTTCCATGGACAGATAATACCAACCACCCCTTTCGGCTGATAACGAACCTCCAACTTGTTGCCCTTAAATAACCATTCTGTCGGGCGACGTTGCGATTTCATCCAGCCTTTAAGGTGGCTTAATACATGCTTGATATCGAGAACTGGCGCTAACACATCCGCCATAATGGACTCTGTATGACTACGACCACCAAAGTCGTCACTCATCGCCTCTGCCAACACATCTTGGTAACGAGTCAGTTGCGTTTTCAGAGCTTGTAAACGCTGCTTTCTTATCGCAAGACTCGGATTTGTCTCTTGCTGGTACGCTTCTTTAAGCTCAGAAAACCAAGTCACTAACTCACTTAGCACTTGAGCATTAATTTCAACTACATTACTTTTTGACCAATCAATTATTGCGCTCATTTATTTTTCCCGCAGCTATTTTTCTCAATTACAACATTCTGATAACATCATTCACAGGTTGCATAGAGACAAAAACGGTGATATTCGGACATTCGTCAGACATGAGATATCCGGACTTGAGCTATTTTGACGCTAACTTATTGAAATTAAGTCAGTTCGAAACGGGAGAAACAGCAATGCAGTACACGGCAGTCTACGAGCCCGATTTACAAGCGTGCGGGATTTTAGATCTTCAGCTTATGACTCGATACCTTGAGGGTAAAATGCCGTGCGAATCGTTGTTTGAGGGCACCCCACTGACCGCAGACCAACTCTACCAACCCGATACCAAGGTTACGATGGCGCAAAAGATGGCGATTTTCAGCAACGCCCTTTCCCATGTACATGAGCCCGGCCTTGGTTTAAAGGTGGGCCAACAAGCAAGGTTTAGTGACTTTGGCGTATTGGGTTACGCCGTTTTTAGCAGCAACACCATGTTAGATGCTTTAATGATGGGCTTTAAATACTTGCGCCTAGCAGGGCCAGTATTAAAGAAACAAATGTGGGTTGAAAACAATTTAGGGTATTTTCGTGCGGAGCAGCTCATCGACCTCAGAGACTTACTGCCCTTCTTTTGCGAATACTGGTTTACTGCAATTCAAAACCTCTGCGAAGAAGTGATGCAACAACCGTTCTCATCCAAACTGATTCGCTTTCCTTACCCAGAACCAGAACACAGCGAGCTCTACAAAGAGATATTCCATTGCCCCGTTGAGTTCAATGCGGACTGTCTTGAATGGCAGTTTGACGCAACCACACTCTACGACCCACTCCCAGCGGCCAACACCATGACACTGCAAATGTGTCTTAAGTCATGTGATGAACTGCTAGCAACGGTTCAGGGATCCACCAGTCTGAATGAGAAGATCACTCAACTGTTTGTCGAACGACTTGGAAGCTATCCATCCATTGAATCGCTCTCTTCAGAGCTTGGCATGTCATCGCGCACACTGCGTCGCCATTTAAAGAACGAAGGTACCAGTTACCAACAGCTGCTCGATGATGTCCGTTATCGCCTAGCAAGGCACTACCTCCTGAACACGCAGATTACGATTGAAGAGATATCCGATAGAATCGGCTTTTCTGATAGCGCTAACTTTCGACACGCATTCAAAAAATGGAGTGGTCACTCACCAAAAGAATATAGAAAAACCAAGACCTAAATATGAAAGAGTGATTAAAAGGCAGTCTGCAGTAAATCAACAAACCCGCACTTGTAATGGAGCTTTGTTAGATCTACTAGGTGACTACATTAGTGACTACGGAATCAAAAGACAAAAAAAGCCTACAGAGAGGGTGAGTCACGTAGGGCAAAAGGATTCAGAACGAAAACGGTTCTGAGTTTCTCTGCTAAAAGAAATGGTTTGAGCTTGAAAAGTCTTACGCTTATCTGCTTTTCAAGTGGCTACCCAAAAACTTGGATAGCAGTTCAAGTCAGAGAGTAAACATGGTTTTTAATCCGAGGATCTGGCTTACGGAAAGCCATGTTTACTCTAATTTATGAGTAGCTTTGCTACTCACTAGTGTCGGCGTGCAGATGAAGCAGTAAGCTCCACAGCTCGCAGTTGAGCAATCGCTTTGGCCAACTCTAGTTGTGCTTGAGCAAAGTTAGCGTCCCCTGCTCCTTTGTTGACGTTTTCAAGCGCAGCACGCTTCGCTTCTTCGGCACGAGCTTTGTCGATATCTGTGCCGTGAAGCGCGGTATCAGCAAGAACCGTTACTGAATCAGGTTGAACCTCTACCAGACCGCCTGATACATACAGCACTTGCTCGTCTGCTTTCAAATCGGTCACAAACACGGTTACACCCGGTTTGATCTTACTTAGTAGAGGTGAGTGACCTGGGCGTATGCCCAGTTCACCATCTGCGCCTGAAACCGCTAGAGCGTGTGCTGGCCCTGAAAACAGCGTACCTTCCGCACTTACGATGTTAAGTTGAAATGTATTCTCTGTAACTCCGATAGCCATAATGCACCCTACCCTTACATGGTTTTCGCTTTTTCAAGCACTTCGTCGATAGAACACAGTACAAGAATGCTTGCTCTGGGATATCGTCGTATTGACCTTCTAGCAAGCCTTTAAAGCCTGTGATGGTGTCACGCAGTGATACGAATACACCTTTCTGACCGGTAAATACTTCCGCTACGTGGTAAGGCTGAGTTAGGAAACGTTCAATCTTACGAGCGCGAGATACAGTTTGCTTATCTTCTTGAGATAGCTCATCCATACCTAGGATTGCGATGATGTCTTTAAGCTCTTTGTAACGTTGCAGCGTAGTTTGAACGCCTTGCGCTACGTCGTAGTGCTCTTGACCAACAACCTGAGGATCTAGCTGACGTGAAGTCGAATCTAGTGGGTCGATTGCAGGATATAGACCTAGAGCTGCGATGTTACGAGACAGTACAACCGTTGCATCCAAGTGAGCGAATGTGGTCGCTGGTGATGGGTCAGTCAAGTCATCCGCAGGTACGTATACCGCTTGGATAGAGGTGATAGAACCAGTCTTAGTAGAGGTGATACGTTCTTGAAGAACACCCATCTCTTCTGCCAGTGTTGGCTGATAACCTACCGCTGATGGCATACGACCTAGTAGAGCCGAAACCTCAGTACCCGCAAGGGTGTAACGATAGATGTTATCCACGAACAACAATACGTCACGGCCTTCATCACGGAAACGCTCAGCCATAGTTAGGCCAGTTAGCGCTACACGTAGACGGTTACCCGGTGGCTCGTTCATCTGACCGTAAACCATGGCAACTTTGTCTAGTACGCCCGCTTCTTTCATCTCGTAGTAGAAGTCGTTACCCTCACGAGTACGCTCACCTACACCAGTAAATACGGAAAGACCTGAGTGTGCTTTCGCGATGTTGTTGATAAGCTCCATCATGTTAACGGTCTTACCTACACCCGCACCGCCGAATAGACCGATTTTACCACCCTTAGCGAATGGGCAGATAAGGTCGATAACCTTAACACCTGTCTCTAGTAGCTCAGTGCTGTTTGCTTGGTCTTCATAAGAAGGCGCTTCACGGTGGATCTCGTAGTTCTCTTTCTGGCCGATCTCGCCGCACTCATCGATTGGCTCACCAAGTACGTTCATGATACGACCAAGAGTTTCTTCACCTACAGGCACTGTGATTGGCGCGCCAGTGTTTTCCACTTGCAGGCCACGACGCAGACCGTCTGAAGAACCCATTGCGATACAACGAACGATACCGCCACCCATTTGTTGTTGAACTTCTAGTACTAGGTTGCCTACGTTGTCACCTAGAACTTTCAGCGCGTCATATACGCGAGGACCATTGTTGTGGCTGAATTCAACGTCAACCACCGCACCGATCACTTTAACTATTTTTCCAAGACTCATGTCTATATCCTCAAATTCTTCTCGTAACCCTTAAACCGCTTGAGCGCCTGAAACGATTTCGCTCAGCTCTTGGGTAATGGCAGCCTGACGCGCTTTGTTGTACACCAACTGAAGGTTGTCGATCAGTTGGCCGGCGTTGTCGGTGGCCGCTTTCATGGCTACCATTCGGGCTGCTTGCTCACACGCGATGCTTTCTACAATGCCTTGATACACTTGAGATTCGATGTATCTGTGTAGCAGGTCTGAAAGGATGTCACGTGGTGCTTGCTCATAGATGTAGTCCCAACGCTTTTCTTCTTTCGGCGTGTCTACATCTGAAGGATGTGGCAGCAGTTGTGCTGTCGTTGGCTCTTGCACCATGGTGTTCACAAACTTGTTGTAAACCAAAAACAAACTGTCAATCTTGCCTTCATCGTAGTGACTAAGCATTGCGTTAACCGTACCCAGAATCTCTTCCAGTTTTGGTGCGTCACCTAAACCTGAGGTCTGTGCAACCACGTTACCCATGCGTTGGAAGAAGTTGATAGCTTTAGAACCGATAAGGGTTGTATCTACTTCCACGCCTTTTGCTTGCCACTCAGACATCTCTTCCAGCACTTTCTTGAACAGGTTGTTGTTCAAGCCGCCACACAGACCACGGTCTGAGGAGATAATGATGTAAGCAACACGCTTAGGTTCGCGTTGTTGAAGGTACGGGTGTTGGTACTCCAATGTACCCGAAGCGACATGAGCGATAACTTGGCGCATGCTCTCGGCGTATGGGCGTGTAAGCTCCATACGATCCTGAACCTTACGCATCTTACTTGCCGCAACCATTTCCATAGCACTGGTGATCTTTTGTGTGTTAGACACACTGCCGATCTTGGTGCGAATCTCTTTTGTATTAGCCATTATCTGCTCCTATTTGTTTTGGATTTCCAGTCAACAAACCGGAGCGATTACCAAGGCTTAAGCGCTACGAAACTATCTAGAATCTCTGTAAGAGCAGATTCGATGTCGTCGTTGTAGTCACCCGTTGCGTTGATCTTGTCGAACAACTCTGGGTTTTGAGCTTTAGCGTAAGAAAGCAGTTCTTCTTCAAAGCGAGCAATCTTGTTTAGCTCAACGTCGGTTAGATAACCTTTTTCAGCTGCGAAGATAACCGTTGCTTGTTCCGCTACAGACATAGGAGCGTATTGCTTCTGCTTCATTAGCTCTGTAACGCGCTCACCGTGGTCAAGCTGCTTACGAGTTGCTTCATCAAGGTCAGAAGAGAACTGAGCAAATGCAGCAAGTTCACGATACTGAGCCAGTGCAGTACGGATACCACCAGATAGCTTCTTGATGATCTTGCTCTGAGCTGCACCACCTACACGAGAAACCGAGATACCAGGGTCAACCGCTGGACGTAGGCCTGAGTTAAATAGCTGAGTCTGAAGGAAGATCTGACCGTCGGTGATAGAGATAACGTTAGTTGGTACGAACGCTGATACGTCACCCGCTTGGGTCTCGATAATAGGCAGAGCTGTTAGAGAACCTGTCTTGCCTTTTACTTCACCGTTAGTGAACTTCTCTACATATCTTCGTTTACTCGAGCTGCGCGCTCTAGAAGGCGTGAGTGAAGATAGAAAACGTCACCTGGGAATGCTTCACGACCCGGTGGACGTTTTAGAAGAAGCGAGATTTGACGATAAGCTACCGCTTGTTTTGATAGGTCATCGTAGATGATTAGTGCATCTTCACCACGGTCACGGAAGTATTCGCCCATGGTACAACCTGCGTATGGTGCTAGGTATTGAAGTGCTGCTGATTCTGATGCTGACGCTACCACAACGATAGTGTTTTCAAGAGCGCCGTGCTCTTCAAGCTTGCGCACTACGTTAGCGATAGTTGAAGCTTTCTGACCGATGGCCACATAGATACATTTAACGCCAGAATCTTTTTGGTTGATGATGCATCGATTGCCATTGCTGTTTTACCAGTCTGACGGTCACCGATGATTAGCTCACGCTGACCACGACCGATTGGCACCATGGTATCAACCGCTTTATAACCAGTCTGGATTGGTTGGTCTACAGACTTACGTTCGATTACACCAGGGGCGATGATTTCGATTGGGTTTAGTTGGTCAGACTTAACTGCACCTTTACCGTCGATTGGCTCACCAAGGTGTTTACTACGCGACCAAGAAGACCTTCACCTACTGGAACCTCAAGGATACGGCCAGTGCCTTTCACCTTCATACCTTCAGAAAGGTCGGTGTAAGGACCATAACAACCGCACCTACAGAGTATTGCTCAAGGTTAAGAGCTAGTGCGTAGCGGCCGCCTGGCAGTTCAATCATCTCACCTTGCATTACATCAGCTAGGCCGTTGATTGTGATGATACCGTCACGTACTGAAACGATGGTACCTTCATTGCGAGCCTCAGTGCTCACATTAAATCGCGCGATTCTCTCTTTGATTAGATCGCTGATTTCATTGGAATTTAGTTGCATATTCGTTACCTATCTCGCGCGAAGTTGACTAGCTAGTCGTTCGATGGAAGTGTTCAATGAACCATCGATAATGGTCTCACCCGCTTTGATGACGATGCCGCCTACCAGTGTGGTGTCGAGCTCTTGCTCTAGTTCAACCTTGCGCTCTAATTTCTTCTCTAGTGCAGCGGTCAATGACGTTACCTGCTGCTCTGAAAGTGGCTCTGATGCTGTGACGGTGACAGGAACTACGCGTTCGTATTCGTCCTTTAGCTCGCAGAACAGTTGATATACATCGCCGAAGAGTGACAAACGACCATTCTCAGACATCACCTTAATCAGGTTTTGTACTGGCTCATCGATCATGCTTGGCAGATTTCGATGATGGCGTCAGCGATTTGTTCCGCTTGCTGGGAGCCTGCTCCCTCTGCAGAAGAGATGGCATATGCGATGCTCTCTTCTTCTGTCACGGTCACAAGAATTTCCAACATCGATTGCCATTCTTGTAACTTGTTCTCACTTAAAGCAAAGTCGAACGATGCTTTAGCGTATGGATGAGCAATACTTGCGTACTCAGACATATTGCCCCCTACTAGATTTCTTTGATTAACTGATCAACCAGAGCTCGGTTCGCGTCTGAATCCAGGTTCTTGTTAATCAACTTCTGAGCACTTTCAATTACGCGTCTGCCATCTGTGCTTGAAGTTCTTGGCGAATCTTCTGGCGTTCGCCTTCCAATTCCGCTCTACCTGCTCAAGGATGCGTGCTTTTTCTTTTTCAGCATCTTGCTGAGCTTGGGTGATGATCTCGTTGCGACGTTTGTTGCCTTGCTCAAGGAGCTCGGACACGTTACGTTTCGCTTCGTCAACTAGGTCGGCTGCATTTGCTTTTGCAATATCTAGCTCTTTTGCAGCGTTTTCTGAATGGCGAAGACCGTCAGCAATCATCTTTTGGCGCTCATCTAGCATCGCAGTGAGAGGTGGCCATACATATTTCATACACAGCCAAACAAAAATCACGAAGGAGATTGCTTGGCCAAGCATGCTTGCATTTAAGTTCATAGCTTCCTCACTAAATCTTGATTACTACTAAATCGGTTCTTGCCTTGCGTTACGCTACAGCGAAGATGATGTATAGACCGATACCAACACCAATCATTGGTACAGCATCCACAAGACCCATCATGATGAAGAATTGAGTACGTAGCATAGGAGTTAGGTCAGGCTGACGAGCAACACCTTCTAGGTATTTACCAGCAAGGTTACCGATACCTGAAGCCGCACCAGCAGCACCTAGACCGATTAGCAATGCACCCGCTACATATAGAACTGCGCTTACGATATCCATTGAATGTCTCCAATTATCTTTAATTTGTTAATTAATTCGATTAAATAAAACTTAGTGATGTTCTTCTACTGCCATGCCTAAATAGACGATGGTAAGAACCATGAAAATAAATGCCTGTAGGAACACGATTAGGATATGGAATAGTGCCCATGGAACACTTAGTGCCCATTGCATCCACCATGGCATTAATGCGATCAGGATAAATATCATTTCACCTGCGTACATGTTGCCAAATAGTCGTAGACCTAAAGAAATTGGTTTAGAAATTAACGTTACAAGCTCTAAAACAAGGTTTACTGGATAAAGAAGTGGATTCTCAAATGGTTGAGTAGTCAGTTCTTTAATAAATCCTTTAATACCTTTGCTCTTCAGCGTGTAAATCATCAGTAGAATAAATACGCCTAATGCCATAGACATTGGAATATTTACGTCTGCTGTTGGAAGTTCCCTAAAGTGTGTAACGCCTAGTGCGCCGAGAAATCTAGGAATAAAATCAACTGGGATTAAGTCGATTGCATTCATTAGCAATACCCACACGAATGTAGTCAGTGCTAATGGCCCAATTAATTTATCTTTGGCCTGGAAGATCTCTTCAACTAGGTTGTTTACAAACTCAAAAGTCACTTCGATAAGACATTGGAAACGTCCTGGAACGCCGCTAGTGCCTTTGGTTACTACGTATCTAAATGCACCGATAAACAGCAATCCGGTCAACCAAACCATGATCATTGAGTCAATGTTGATTGCCCAAAAACCATCACCTAACGTTGCGAAGGTCAGGTGGTGCTCAATATATTCATGAGCAGTTGTGACTTGTTCCATTGTTACGCATACTCCGACTGTGAGTCCGCGATAAACGGAGTCAAGAAATAGCCAACCATAGTCACAATATATGCCTCTAAGATAACTGGGTTATCGAGCATGAAGAATCTAAATGCAACGATAAAAGCGACAAAGGTATATATTAATTTCACGACTCTACTCATCTGCATTAAATCGCGAAGACTATAATTTGGGTTTCTTTGAACTTTTAAGCTGGAATAAAAGAAGCCAATTAATGCTGGTAACATTGCAATTGCACAACCTAACATTGCAGATTCAATATCTAGCTTATTCCCGAATACCACTTCGTATAAAACAACACCGACGGCTAATACTATCTGGCAGAGAAAAACTCTCTTGGCAGCAACGATAATGCTCGTGCTGACACCTTCCAGCTTCATAATAAACCTCGTATCTTAGTGGCTAAGAACATATAAACAGTGAGCAGAGAATATTATGAATAACTCATAAGGTGCTTTGTTTTCTGTTTATATTCCCCAATGAAGCGAAGGTATATAAAACTTATTTACTATCGCTTCGGTAGGAATAAAGTTACTCCTAAATTTCTGTGATCTAACGGCAAATATCGACATCAATCATTTCATTTTTGAGAACGGCTCTGCTGTTTTATGGAATCAATAGATGAGATGAATGTGAAAGATGCTGTTTTGTACACAAATCAGAAAATGCATGCATAGAAAATTGCATATAAATCAACCATTTCATTTGTATGATTTATTAACTGATATGCAAATGGTGTCATTGCACCTTTGGAGTAATTTTTGTGCAACTCAAGGAGCAACACCCTTAAAAACTCTTACTTGATGCAGATCAGGTATTTTTACGAGTTGTTATGCCTAAACCCACTTAACTGATTGTTTTATATACAAAACAGCACAATATGCGCCTATTTTTATCTTTGGGCTCACAAATCCACCAGCTTCTGTGAACAGTTTCAAAATTCCGCACAATTCTTGAACAGGCCAAGATATCCCAAAAAGTGAATAATGATTTTCAAAAATCTAGGGTCAAAGGCATCGTACTGAATGAAAGTGCGCCCCAGTCCTTAATTATCCAATGCCAGACTCTATGCATAGTTCTGGGTGAAAATCAGGCATAAAAGAGTGTGATCAAACTGGGTTTTACTGTTTCAAAACAGCGCTAGACTGTCCCTGTTCCGTTTAATGCTTAAATCTTCCGTTCTTTTCTAAGCAACTCGTAACTCAATGAAGTTACATGGATTTTTTGATTCAAGTTGTTATCAGGAGATAAGCAATGACAACGCATACACTACCTACTGAAGAGAAAAAGGGTGGCTTCTTTGCCAACTTTAAATTCCCTTCCGCCTATACGATCTTGTTCGCCTTGATCGCTATCGTTGCCCTTATGACCTGGATTATTCCAGCAGGTCAATATGAGCGTGCAATGAATGAAGACCTTGGCCGTGAAGTACCCGTAACGGGTACCTATCATTCCGTGGATGCCAACCCGCAAGGGTGGTCGACGTACTGCTTGCGCCTATCGACGGCTTCTATGACCACAACAGCTACGAAGCTGCCGCAATCGACGTTTCTCTATTTATCCTTATTATCGGTGGCTTCCTTGGCCTAGTAACCAAAACAGGTGCAATAGATGCCGGTATAGAGCGCGTCACAGCTCGTCTTAAAGGGCGAGAAGAGATGATGATCCCCATACTCATGGCACTGTTTGCAGCAGGGGGCACCGTCTATGGTATGGCAGAGGAATCTCTACCTTTCTATGCACTACTAGTACCTGTGATGATGGCAGCCCGTTTTGACCCTATGGTAGCGGCAGCCACTATTCTGCTGGGTGCTGGTATCGGCGTGTTGGGCTCTACCATCAACCCGTTTGCGACCGTAATCGCAGCTAACGCATCAGCGATTCCATTTACAGAAGGCATGCTACTTCGCGTGGTTATGCTAGTGGTTGGCTGGTTTATCTGTGTGGCTTATGTGATGCGCTATGCTCGCATGGTTCGTGAAGATGGCACTAAATCAGTGGTTTACGATAAATACGAAGAAAACAAGGCACACTTCCTGGGTAATAAAGAAGAGGGGCAACTAGAGTTCACTGGCACTCGCAAACTTATCCTTGGCATCTTTGCAGCATCCTTTGGTGTAATGATCTACGGCGTAGCGGTAGTCGGTTGGTGGATGGCAGAGATCTCTGCAATGTTCCTAGCCGCTTCTATCATCGTTGGCCTAGTAGCACGCATGAGCGAAGAAGACTTCACCACCAGCTTTATCGACGGTGCTCGAGACCTATTGGGTGTTGCGCTGATTATCGGTATCGCTCGCGGCATCGTGGTAGTCATGGACAACGGCATGATTACTGACACCATCTTGTTCAACGCCGAGCAGATGATCACAGGATTGTCGTCAGTAGTGTTCATCAACGTGATGTTCTTTATCGAAGTGCTACTGTCATTCCTAGTCCCATCAACCTCAGGTCTAGCAGTGCTAACCATGCCTATCATGCGCCTCTAGCCGACTTTGCGGGTGTAGGTCGTGACCTAGTAATCACCGCATATCAATCTGCGGCAGGTCTAGTAAACCTAATCACCCCAACCTCTGCGGTAGTTATGGGTGGCCTAGCAATCGCTCGCGTCCCTTACGTGCGCTGGGTTAAGTGGGTAATGCCACTAATTGGTATTCTGACTGTATTCTGTATGGCTGTGTTGAGCATAGGTGCTTTGATCTACCTAGAGACTGATACCTTTTCGAAGAAGCCACCTACGGGTGGCTTTTTGCGTTCGGAAGTAAAAGGATACGGAGCGAACTATCAGCTATCAGCTATCAGCTATCAGCTATCAGCTATCAGCTATCAGCTATCAGCTATCAGCTATCAGCTATCAGCTATCAGCTATCAGCTATCAGCTATCAGCTATCAGCTATCAGCTATCAGGGTGAGTGTAGGGCTCGGTTCTCGCGCGTCAACGCCTAATCGTCCGTCCAGACCGTCATCCCGGCAGGCTTTTAGCCGGGATCTTCCGGTGTACATGCTCAGCAATAGCACTCAATACAGATCCCGGATATTTGCGATGCAAATTTCGCTGGAATGCCAGCCCAGTGGCCGGCATTCCGGTATCTTCCACCGTAAGGCACCAAAGCCAACCCGATAGCCCCTCAAAAAGGGCATCAGCAAGCGACCAGCTCCCCAAAAAAGTCACCCAAACACAAATCAACCCGCTCAAAACTGACCGCTGAAAGCTTGCAGCTGACAGCTCCCAAAAACTCCCTCTCAACTATTTTTTAAACCTTAAACTCCCCCGAATAAATATATCCCCACCCCGAATAACTAATATATTTTATTCCCACATTAGTTTTATTAATTATCACCCAGACTTATATTAATGATATCAACTTATTAATTAACACCCCTAAATAATTAGTATAAATTGACCTTAATCAAACATCCTTCCTGTTTTAAGTTGCCCGTTTGTTAATTAATACATTTAACTGCCAAGTTATTCATTTTTTACATCCTTATGTGTACTAGCGCATAGATACGACACCAATACAAACGCACACAAACCAAGCCTCACAAGGCATTAAATCAACTTAAATGCCTACAAAGTCAGTTTTAATGCATAGAAAAATAGCAAATAAAAACGCACTAAATGAATACAAATTGCTAATAAAGATAACAGTACACAAAGGGCTAAATTAAATAATTGTGTGATAGCGATCTTAGTTTAATCGCCGTCTAGGGGTAATATTAACTACAGAAAAGAACGGGGATTTAATTAAATTAAACCCATATAAAAAATAACGTGAAACAGAAAAATAATAAGAGAGATATAACATGAGCAAATTCTATGTAGGCTCAGAAGTTGGACAACTAAGAAGAGTGCTTCTTCACCGTCCAAAGCGTTCCCTAACTCACCTAACCCCTTCTAACTGTCATGACTTACTATTTGATGATGTGCTTGCTGTAGAACGAGCTGGCGAAGAGCATGACGCATTTGCACAGACTCTACGCGACCAAGGCGTTGAGGTTCTGCTTCTAACCAACCTATTGGCTGAAACCCTAGAAGTGCCCGAAGCAAAAGACTGGCTACTGCGCACTCAAATCTCAGACATGCGTCTAGGTCCAACATTTGCAAACGACGTACGCTGCTACCTAGGTGACCTGCCTAACCTACAACTGGCTAAGATCCTAACTGGCGGTCTAGCATTCGGTCAGATGCCAATGCAGTCTTCGGCGATTCTAAATGCGATGTCTAAGCCGACTGACTTTATTATCGACCCTCTACCTAACCACCTATTTACCCGCGATACTTCATGCTGGATCTATGGTGGTGTCTCCATTAATCCAATGGCTAAGGTAGCTCGTCAACGTGAAACTAACCATGTTCGCGCTATCTATCGCTGGCACCCAACCTTCGCTGGCCAAGACTTTGTGAAGTACTTTGGCGATGAGCAACAAAACTACGATCACTCAACTATCGAGGGTGGCGATGTATTGGTTATCGGTAAGGGCGCAGTACTGATTGGTATGTCCGAGCGCACCACACCACAAGGCGTTGAGCAGCTCGCTTCTAACCTATTCAAGCACGGTCAAGCCAAGCAGGTTATTGCACTAGAGCTTCCAAAAGAGCGCTCTTGCATGCACCTAGATACGGTAATGACTCACATGCGTGAAGACACCTTCTCTGTCTATCCAAACGTGATTCCAGATGATGTGAAGACCTGGAGCCTAACCGGTGATGAGTCGGGTCGCGTAGTTGCTAAACAGCAAGACTCTTATATCCACACCATTGAGAGAGCCCTGCATGTAGACAAGCTAAACCTTATCACCACAGGTGGTGACAGCTTCGAAGCAGAGCGTGAGCAGTGGAACGATGCCAACAACGTGCTAACCGTGCGTCCAGGCGTGGTTATCGGCTACGAGCGCAACACTTACACCAATGAGAAATACGACAAAGCGGGTATCACAGTTCTGCCTATCCCAGGTGATGAGCTAGGTCGTGGCCGTGGCGGTGCACGCTGCATGAGCTGCCCAATCGAGCGTGACGGTATCTAATTTCAATGGCTGAGTGGAGCCCTGCTCCACTCCTATCAAAGAGTAAAGAATATGACAAAGCAAACTGTTGTGGTTGCCCTAGGTGGCAATGCTCTGCTTCGCCGTGGCGAGCCATTGGAAGCAGAAGTTCAACGCAAAAACATCCAAATCGCAGTAGAGACCATCTCTAAGATTGCCGAAGAGTATAACGTGGTTTTAGTGCACGGTAACGGCCCTCAAGTTGGCCTGTTGGCTCTACAAGGATTGGAATACAAGAAAGTAAATCCGTATCCGCTAGACGTATTGGGAAGCGAAACCCAAGGTATGATCGGCTACATGCTGATGCAAGAGTTCAAGAATCAGATGCCGAATGTCAATGTGACCTGCATGCTGACCCAGATGACGGTAAACCCTGAAGACCCTGCTTTCGCAGACCCAACTAAGCCAATCGGCCCTGTATACAAAGAAGCCGAAGCGCGCGAGATGGCAGAGAAATACCACTGGACCATCAAGCCAGACGGTGAATACTTCCGTCGCGTAGTACCTAGCCCACAACCAACTGGCATCGTTGAGCACGACGCTATCGAGAAGCTTATCCACGAAGGTCACTTGGTAATTTGTACTGGCGGTGGTGGTATTCCAGTTAAGCGCGTTAACGGCAAGCTTGAAGGAGTGGAAGCGGTAATCGACAAAGATATGTCAGCTGCATTCCTAGCCCGTCAACTAGGCGCAGATGCACTACTTATCCTAACCGATGCCGATGGCGTTTATCTGGATTGGGGAACACCAACTCAGCATGTGATTCGCAACGCAACTCCGAGCGGACTGGCCAAGGTTGAGTTCGATGAAGGTTCTATGGGGCCTAAGATCGACGCTTCCTGCGAGTTCATCAAAACGGGCGGTAAGGTAGTGGGCATTGGCGCACTGCAAGACGGCCTTGAGATCCTAAAAGGCACCGCTGGTACCAATATTACCCGCGACCTTTAACTTACAGCTATCAGCTATCAGCTATCAGCTATCAGCTATCAGCTATCAGCTATCAGCTATCAGCTATCAGAAATAATAAAAAATGCGCTGTCTCAGAGCATGTTCTCAAAGAAGAATAGAGAGGCGCTATCTACCCTAATAAAAAGGAACAATTATCATGGCTTTTAACCTACGCAACCGTAACTTCCTAAAACTACTAGACTTCACCCCTCGCGAGATCCAGCACCTTCTTGAGCTATCTATGGAGCTGAAAAAGGCGAAGTACAATGGTTACGAGCAGCCACGTCTGAAAGGCAAAAATATCGCACTTATCTTTGAGAAAACCTCTACTCGTACTCGCTGTGCATTTGAAGTAGCGGCATTCGACCAAGGCGCTCAGGTTTCTTACCTTGGCCCATCTGGCTCTCAAATCGGTCACAAGGAATCAATGAAAGACACTGCTCGCGTTCTTGGTCGCATGTATGACGGAATCGAGTATCGCGGCTTTGGTCAAGAGATCGTGGAAGAGTTAGGCGCATACGCTGGCGTGCCAGTGTGGAATGGTCTTACTGATGAGTTCCACCCGACTCAAATCTTGGCTGACTTCCTAACCATGATGGAGCACTGCCCGACTAAGCAACTGAGCGAAATGAAGTTTGCTTATCTAGGCGATGCACGCAACAACATGGGCAACTCACTTATGGTTGGCGCGGCTAAGATGGGCATGGAGATCAACCTAGTGGCTCCTAAGCAATTCTGGCCAGAAGAGAGCCTAGTAGCTGAGTGCCGCGCTATCGCGGAAAACACTGGCGCTAAAATCACCCTAACTGACGACGTTACTGAAGGCGTTCAAGGTTGTGACTTCCTATACACAGATGTTTGGGTATCTATGGGTGAAGCGAAAGAGGCATGGGACGAGCGCATCAACCTGATGCTTCCTTACCAAGTTAACATGGACATGATCAAGGCGACCGGCAATCCGCAGGTGAAATTCATGCACTGCCTACCGGCTTTCCATGGTGAAGACACAACAGTGGGCAAACAGCTTGCCGCTGAATATCCAGTGTTGAAAGACGGCTGTGAGGTGACAGACGAGGTTCTAGAATCTGAGCACTCTATTGTGTTCGATGAAGCAGAAAACCGTATGCACACCATCAAAGCTGTAATGGTAGCTACCCTAGGTAGCTAGTAAATAAGGGGTGATATTTAAACTATATCGCCCTAATTCTTACTTCCTAAAATTTCCAGCTAAACCAGTTATGGCGACAGACGAAATCAAGGTGCTCATTAGTCCTGCCTTAATTTCTAGGGGATACGACGTATCTTCCTCATTTACGTCCCTTCCCGACTTTACTGTCGCCGCCTTCTTTCGCGAATCGGAGAAGCTCTCTCCGTATTGCTGTTGCCTTCCGTCTTTGACGGAGGGCTTTTTTATACCTAGAGGATTCCTTTAATGACGCATTCACTGCATCAAAAGCACATCATCTCTATTCCTGAGATGAGTCGTGACGAACTAGAGCTTATCGTGCAAACCGCTGGCCGACTCAAGGCTGAACCCAATCCAGAAATCCTAAAGAATAAGGTGATCGCTAGCTGCTTCTTCGAACCATCTACCCGCACCAGACTATCGTTTGAAACCGCTATCCAGAGACTGGGTGGTACGGTCATCGGCTTTGATAACGGGGGCAACACTTCGCTAGCTAAAAAAGGTGAAACACTGGCTGACTCAGTACAGGTAATCTCTTCTTATGTGGATGCCTTCGTGATGCGACACCCACAAGAGGGCGCGGCTCGACTTGCCTCTGAATTCTCAAATGGCGTGCCCGTGATTAACGGCGGCGATGGTGCCAACCAACATCCAACTCAAACACTACTGGATCTGTTCTCAATCTATGAGACCCAGGGCAGTTAGATAACCTAAATATTGCGCTAGTGGGTGACCTAAAATATGGGCGCACAGTCCATTCCTTAACTCAAGCCCTAGCTAAATTCAGCAACAACCGTTTCTTCTTTATCGCTCCAGAAGTACTAGCTATGCCGGGTTACATCTGCGACGAGTTAGATGAAGCAGGTATCCAATACAGCCTGCACGACAATATCGAAGACGTTGTGGGTGAGTTGGACATCCTCTATATGACCCGTGTGCAGAAAGAGCGCTTCGACGCTTCAGAATATGCGCATATGAAGTCCGCCTTTATTCTGACTGCGCAAACCTTAGAGCCTGCAAGACCAAACCTTCGCGTTCTGCATCCGCTTCCTCGCGTGGATGAAATCACCGTAGATGTGGACAAAACCCAGCACGCCTACTACTTCGAGCAGGCAGAAAATGGGGTCTACGCTCGCGAGGCACTATTGGCATTGGTATTGAGCGACAAGGTTTAAGGAGAAAGAGATGACCACTAAAACCCAACTGCAAGTAGAAGCGATCCGCACCGGTAGCGTGATCGACCATATCCCTTCCAATATCGGCATAAAAATCCTTAAACTGCTAAAGCTAAATATGATAGAAGAGCGAGTCACTATCGGCCTCAATCTCCCTCTTCTGCTCTTGGCGGTAAAGACCTGATCAAAATTGAGAACCTATTCCTGAGCAAAGAACAGGCAAGCCAGATTGCACTGTATGCACCACACGCCACCGTAAACCAAATTGATGACTATCAGGTGGTGAACAAAATCACCCTAGCGCTACCATCAACAATCGAGAGTGTATTTCAGTGTCCAAACAGCAACTGCATTTCTCATGGTGAACCAGTTGAAAGCCGCTTCAAAGTGATTCAAAAAACTGAAAAGGTGCGACTCAAGTGTCACTACTGCGAAAAAGTATTCTCTCGCGAGATAATAACGGAGAAAAAATATTAAAGACGTTGCATAACGTTTAATGCAGCAACTATCTAAATAAATATAAAACTGACAACAGCGTTAATATGAGATGTATTTAATATCATTATTTAAATCTTACGTTTTCGCTGTTGCATCACTGCTAAATTAAGCTAATTCGGTGATCCCCTTCATATTATTCAGCATATTACGCTGATAAAATACCCACCTAAAATTTACTAAACTGGATTTTTATCTGATAGCCGAGCTAAAGACTTGTAAATCGTATTTAACCAGTTGCATAAAACAACAATAATAATCTTATAAGGTGATTCTATGGACACTTTAATCGCGGATAGAACGACTAAAAACGAAGAGAAAAAGCTCGCTCATGTATGCAAACAACTGCTTCAGGAGCAAAGCTTCCACAACCAAAATCAGCTCAGAGCGACGCTAGAAGAGAGAGGCTTTGAAGGGATCAGTCAGTCGACAGTATCTCGTCTGCTATGCCAGCTTGGTGTGGTAAAGGTCCCAAACTCTCTGGGTAAAAAGGTATATTGCCTGCAACCAGAGAATACGGCTGTTCACTTCAATTCTTCTATCGCTTCTCAGATTGAACTGATCACACATAACCAATCTATGGTTATCGTCAAAACTCACGCTGGTAGCGCTCAATTGGTTGCGCGTCTCATCGACTTCGACCCAGACCCATCCATTCTTGCACTGTCGGTGGTAACGATACTGTACTGATCATCCCTAAATCAGTAGAAGAAATCGACCTATGCGAATTAGCGGTTCGTCGCCGTTTGGGTGTATTTTAAAATACCCAATCCGCCACGGACGGCGGAGCAACTGTTTATATTAAACTGTGCGCTTATTCAAAGTTTTCTAGAAATTAATCCTCACAATCCCCTAATAAAAATCTGAATAAATTTGCTAATCTTTACCTATCCTAGGAATAAAGATGCATTCCATGAAAGCCTCAAATACCAAATTTAAAGCCCTAATATTCCTGACTGTTGCCCTTTCCGGTGCATTCGCTATTTATTGGTTTCAAAAACCTCTCCCCGAAGAGGCTCATGTACAAACCTCAGACAAGATCAAAACCCATTACGAACATGGCTGTTTGCGCTCTCTATTTACAAACAGAGTCACTTTGGCCTTCGTATGTATCGCCAAACCCTAGACCCTAAATACACCACCACTATTCGTGCGGATGTGGCGGATATGTCGCTGCGTTTAGACAAGCTCTACCATCAAATGCATAACAAAGCAGAACTAGATGGCTACGTAGAAGGCAGATTGGCTAGCTATAAAAAAGGAAAAGACGAGCGCAGTGTAAGGCGATATGAAGCAACCCAAAAACACCCTGAGTATTTCTATATAGCGCTAGACCTGCTGCATCATATGGCACGTTTGGATGACTATGGCCTAAAACACCAGCACGACGCCTATTTTAGAAAGCTACTACGTAGTTATGATTTTAAAGCCCTCTTCTCCAACAAAACCATGACTGAGGCTTGGGCCGCTCAACTGGCAAACCAAGCCTATTGGCTAAAGCAGATTGGTGAGGGAGACTACACCGACCTTTTCTTAGAAACCCTGAAAAAGACCTACCCTGATCGTAAAGACTACCTGCTGTCACAACAGCAGTTCGGTAACAAGCTCTACGGCATGACCCATATCATCATTGCCGACTCTGGCTACTACCAACACAATGTCAGAGAGTCTGACCACCCTTGGATCTACGCTTATTTTAGAGACAACATCGACGATATCTTGCATATGCCAAAGAGGACATCATCGCAGAGATAGGCCTCAGCTTTAAACTGGCTGGCCTGTATGATGAGCCTGCACTGAAGAAAATAGAAAAGCGCATCTACAGCTCTGTAGACCAAGAGAAAAACATGGTGCCATCAGACACAGGTAGCTTCAGCTTCGCATGGGGCGAACACAGAAACGTACTTGCCATCATGCTACTCAACTGGCAAAAACCAAACGGTGGCCAGATATTCAGCAGAATCCAACCATGTTCGAAGACTTGCCACAAAGCCTAACGGCTAAGTAAAAAGGAGGCTCATTAGCCTCCGTATTCCCTTGTGATCTCTACCACCTGCACTGAATAAGAGCGGTACCATTTCTCTCGCCCAAGCTTTTGGGCGGTGAGATGGGTGCTGTCTTTATGCCAAGCCTGAATATCTTGTTCGCTTTGCCAATAAGAGATGGCGATCTCCTGCGCTCCCTCAGTCACAGCCACAAAGTCTTGGCAGTTGTACTTGTCGAATGCCAACTGGCGTAACTGCTCGGCCACATCCAGATATTCTTGGTCTTGCTCACCCACCTCGGCTTTGAAGATAACTGCGAACATTTTGGCTCCTTAGAAATGAAAAAAGGTAATGATCGCCCCCGGACATTTCGCCCTCTCCCGATCATTACCTTTGAATGTAGCAGCCAACTACGTTGTCGGACTATGTTGCCCGTGGTCGCGTCTATGCGACTCTGTTTTTCGGGGGCGAATATACGCCCACCCTCAAGGGTAAACCGTGAGACAGATCACACATAACTCAAGCAAAAATAAGACAATATAATAATGTGACGTGACGATATGTCACTGATTTCTATGAAACTTTATCGACCATATAAAAAACCGAAGCTAGGCTTCGGTTTAAGAGATTTGTCTTAGCTGAACTTCCATGTCAGGCAAATATTTTATGCGGTTGCACGCTTTACGGTGCTCTTTAAATTCTGCATAAAGGTTTTAAAGTGCGGCATGAAGTCCGCAAACAAGTCATGTTTTCGATTGACCATCATTACAGGGCCTAACAGACGCAACGCAACACCTACTCGGGTCGCGGTATCCGCTTCTAAACCACTGCCTTGCTGAAGTTTTTCAACAACCTTGAACATATCTTCTCTGTCTTGAACCTCAAACTCTAGACGCTGTGGGGAATCTTGAGTATCGGTGCCAACTTCTTCGATAGTGATGCGATATACATTATCTTTTCTGCTTAGACGTTTCATAGCTTCTCCTGATTAGAACTTTGAGACTTTTCAACTAACCTGCTGTATAGTTGATAATGTCTACTATAAGAACATTAATTGATATTGTCAACTAAATTCATACAAAGAGATCCCTATGTCTGAAACACGCTCCTTCGATAGCCTTTTTCATCTGGTCATCATGCTTAAGCGCAAAATGCATGAGAAAGTAGAGAAGCTCGACCTTGGCATCACGCCTATGCACGTGCGCGTCATCAAGATCATCCATCGCAAATCTCCGTGCACGGCCAACGATATTTCTCAGTTTCTTAATCGCGATAAGGCTCAGGTAACAAGACTGCTAAGCTCCCTTATCAGCCTAGAGCTGATCGTGAAGATGCCAAACCCTGAAGACAAACGTAGCCAGCTCCTTTCAATCACTGATAAAGGTGCGGAGATACTTGAGCAGATCCAAGAGATCGACGCTGAGATATTTCAGCAGATGTGTGCCGAGATTTCCGAAGATGAACTGAAACAGTTCAAGGCAATCTCCAGCAAGATGCACGAAAACCTGAGTCAATAAGATGCTCTCTATTGCCCAAGCCAAGAAACTAGTCCTACTCTCTCAGGCTTACCACCCAAACGCACTTCCTCTGCGTTAGAGGCATTCGAACGCTTGGGCTATGTGCAGATCGATACCATTTCTGTGGTGCAGCGAGCCCATCACCACGTGCTATGGAGCCGAAGCCCTAACTATCGCCCTGAGCATTTAGATGAACTGGTTTCGCAGAAGAAGGTATTTGAGTACTGGTCACACGCCGCCTCCTATCTACATGCGAGATTACCGGTTTACCCTTCGTCGCAAACAGGCCATCAAGTCGGGAGAACAAAAGCATTGGTTTACTAAGAATCCTAAGTTGATGTCAGAGGTGCTTGCGCGCATCAAGGCCGAGTCCATTGATGACTAAGGATTTTGAGTCTAAACGCAATCCAAATGAAGTATGGGGTAGCAAGCCCACCAAGCAAGCTCTGGAGTGTTTGTACATGCAAGGGGATCTGATGATCTCTGAGCGAAACAATTTCCATAAGGTATATGACATCACCGAGCGCGTTCTCCCCCAAGGTATTGATGTATCCACTCCCTCATCCAAAGAGCACGCCCGTTATCTAGTAACTAACTACCTCGAGGCAAATGGCGTAGGCACACTGGCGCAGATGAGTTATCTGCTAAAAGGGGTTAAGTCGAATGTGAAATTGGCGCTTGCAGAACTGGCCGAAGATAAGCTGATCACACCGATTGAGGTTGCAGGTAATTCGTACTTTGCGTTGACTGATTCTCTAAATTTACTCAATCAGAGGCTCAACCGACGCCAAGCTAAGATCCTCTCTCCTTTTGATAATCTGCTTATCCAACGAAAGCGAGCACAACAGCTATTTGATTTTGACTATCTACTGGAGTGTTACGTACCACAGGCGAAGCGGAAGTATGGCTACTTTTGTCTGCCGATTCTATGGGATGGTGACTTGGTGGCGATGGCCGACTGTAAGGCCAATAAGAAAGAGTCAGTACTCGAAGTGTTGAACCTGTTTATCGAGTCAAAACTGAAACACAAAGACGCCTTTATCGAAGCACTTCAACAAGAATTGATCGCGTTTGCTAAGTTTAACAACTGCTCTGATTTCAAAATTCAGACCATTCAAACAAAAAAGGCGCAGTGACCAGCACCGCGCCTTTGAAGGTCTATTCAACTTCAATTAAAAGTTTGCGTCCAAGTGAGCTTCAAAACGTTTGAAGTCATTTTCAATATCAGCATTCTTCATTACGTCATAACACGCAAAAGTTGGCAGTGCTGACATACCAAAGAAACGGAAGTTTGCGTGCATATGGAACATCAAGTCATCCACACCACGGCCTTCAAACAAGTACTCGTCTTTATCGTCAAACGACTCTTTTGGCGCATTGAAAGTGAAAGAAAGCATGTACTTAGAGTCAGTTTGAGTACCACCAGTACCATAGTTTTTAGTCGGTTCTTCAGAGCTTCGGCCATCAAAGTTACAAAGTGCACCACCCATACCAGCAGTGAAAACATCATCCATATACTTTTTGAAAGACCAAGGGATTGTCATCCAGTTCACTGGCGATTGAAGGATCACGCGATCCGCCCATTCGAAATGAGCCAGTTGCTCATCAGCTACAATCTCGTCCTGCATAGTCACAACACGAACCTCGTGGCCTTTAGATTCAAGCTTGGTGCGCGCCTTTTCTACTAGAGCGGCGTTTAGTTTGCCTCTGAGTAAGGTGATGGTTCGTGTGCATTAATGATTAGAACATTGCTCATGATGTTAATCCTTCAGATGGTTTCAACATTGTTAGTCAGATAAGGCGTTTGCCTTTCGATGTGGTTTATTATGGTTACCTGAAACCCATTTGCAATTAGTTAACTTTTGGTAACCTAGATAAAAATCAACTCAATAAAGCTTTTTCACATATAAAACAACAAGTTAGATAAGGTTAAGTTTTTATGAACATCTAGAAAGGTAGCCCGTTACGCCAGTAGAATCGCCCAAAGACCAATACTTAAAGCGCCCTAGTTTCAATACCGAATATCTCACTATATAAAATGAATATTAGGTTACCTTGCTTTAGTTTTACTCTTAATATATAGAGTTAAATAAAAACAAGTTTCATTAATTTTATACTGTACAGTAGCTTTATATATATGTATTACAAATAATTAAACTAATGATTTAGATCAAAGATAGTAAGCTCACACATAATTACATTTTGCGCGTTGTAAAATAACTAATTATTAGGTGGAGCGATGAAATATAAAATGCTCCAAAAAGTTTTTATCCCAATATTTATTGTTTATTCTATGGGTGTTTTCGCCGCAACATATCACAGCTTTAACCGGCCGACAGACCATAAACATATAGTCACTGTAAATGGAAAAATAGAAAAGGATGAATATTCAAAGTTCAAACGGTTCATAGACAGTCAAACGCTGCCTATCGACATCATCTTGTTGCAATCGAACGGAGGTTATATCTCGCCAGCACTAGAAATTGGTGAGTATATTCATGAACATAGCCTACATACTCGTGTTGAGACCTACTGCAATTCTGCGTGCTTGTATCCCTTTCTTTCAGGCAAGCATCCGGTTCTTTATCAAAAAGGAGAGATAGCAATTCATCGTCCTTATCGAGGTGAGATAGGTAAAGATATGAAGCACTGTCATCGGCATGAGAAGCTATACAACAAACTCATTCGAAAGCTGACTCAGTTTACTGAAAATAAGAAACTAGCAAGCCGACTAGTAGAAAAAATGTACCAAACACCCGTACCTCATAGGTACTCGATAAATAAGGAAAATTCAGGCGAATGGCATATTCATGTTTCAGATAAGGGTCTTCTAAATCATATTTAAAGATAAATTAATCTTACTACTTAAATTAAGCTACATGGCTATAGTCTAGCCCTTGTAGAAGCGAGCAAATAACAATCAATATTAGATTATAAATAACGCTCTATCTGTTTAAACCAAGAGGGTAAAGTGCTGTTATACCAATCTACATACTTGTCCTTCATTGAGTTTTGACGCTCGAACAAGATATTCACTACCTCTACAACTATCCATGCTTTTGCAAGGATTAGACTTCTAGTCAGATCTTGAAGGTCAGTTTGTGGATTGATTTGCACATAACGCTCTGCGATGGCTAGGTACTCAGAATAAGCTCCCATTCCTTTAACCAAAGGCGCGAGATCAATAGCTGGGTGCCCACAACCAAAGCGCTCCCAATCAAACAAAACTAGTTCTCCATTGTCTCGCCGTCCCCAGTTTCCGTTATTGCTATCTCCTGAAACCAAGGTATCAGCGGTAAACAAGTGTTGAGCCTGCTTTTGCATATCACATAGAATCGCCCGACTCATTTCGGGCAGAGACAACCTTGAAAGGGCTCGGTTTGTATCTCTATCTGTCCAACTATGCGACTTCAGTGATTCAATGTGTTTGTGCGGGAATCGATGAATGGCCGAAAGTGCGGCAAAAGCATCGCGAGAACTGGACAACTCCGCTAGTGATACCTTGTTGGGAATGTATTCGATAAATAGTGACTGTTCGGTCATGTCTATTAACTTAGGAATACCCACCCTCGCGCCACCAGCTTTGGAGCGACAAGCTTATAGAAATTCCTTTCAACAGGGCTGGCATTGCTCTTGCGAATACAGACGCTCTCTTTATGGGTAACCATAGCAACACTGGCCGAGCCCATTTGAGCAAGCTCGCTATCTTTTGCTCTCTCTTCCATGTTTATTCCCTAATTGAGCCAGACCTTGAGTCTATCTCAAGTAAACAGTTGGAAGTGAGACACCCCATACAAATAGGCCCTTTATCTAAATGATAATTATTTGTATTTTTAACAATATATCGCCATTGTCAATTAGACAAAAACATTATCTTAGAAACAATCAAAGCATTGAAAAGTATAGGGTTTTAATTTTTGGCATGACGCTTGCTATCTATAAAACAACAGTAACCAACAACAAATTGCAAGTGAGGGCTCCATGCAGCAGATGTTTTTAGAGAATCGAACCGATGAGGCTTATGTTGAAGAGTTTCGCTGTGGTTCTTTCCGCCACCCCAGAGAGACACAAGAGTCGGTACTGCTATCGCTATTTAAGAGCATCTGGGCCGGAGCAATCAGAGTTGGGAAGACTACAACAACAGCTGATGCCACTATCTAATCTCAGGAGAATACTATGAGCCATTTAAGAATCCCTAAAGGCTGGACTATCCAGCGCTCCACACCATTTTTCACCAAAGAAACCGTGCCTCAGGCTCTGCTTACCCATCACAATACGGCAGCAGGTGTATTTGGTCAGTTGTGTGTGATGGAAGGTAGCGTAACCTACTTTGGTTTTGCTGATGAAAATGCTACTGAGCCAGAGCTAAAAGTAGTAATCGATGCCGGCCAGTTCGCCACAAGCCCACCGCAATACTGGCATCGTATTGAGATGAGTGATGATGCTCAGTTCAACATTAACTTTTGGTCTGATAAAGACAAACGTGACCAACCGATGTTCCACTCTAAGAAATAGGTTCGACTGCGAAGCACTTTGCATGACTGCAATCCACGTCCTTTAACCAAATTGTGGCCCTCTAGGATGGAGAGCCACTCTTTTTTACTTATCTAGCCCAGTCCGGAGTACCTAATCCCAGACAAATGCGCCATATCCCTATTCCAAGTGGCTAAGTCTTTTTGATTAAACTGCCCCAAGTCATTGTGTCCACATGCTCTGGCCATTACCTGCATAAGTTCTGTCGATGCTTCGAAGAAGTTCTTAAGCTGGTTAGAAGCCTTATCGACATTGAGCCTCTGACGCAGATCTTTTTTCTGAGTAGCGATGCCCGCAGGGCAGTTATTGGTGTTACACATTCGTGCAGCTACACAGCCAATAGACTGCATCGCACTGTTGGAAATAGCCACACCATCGGCTCCCAACGCCATAGCTTTAACAAAGTCCATTGGCACGCGAAGCCCACCTGTAATAATCAAGGTCACTCGACCACTAGCACCAACAGCATCCAAGTAAGCTCTCGCTCTCGCAAGGGCAGGAATGGTTGGCACGCTAATATGGTCTCTGAACATCTGTGGCGCCGCACCGGTACCACCACCTCGACCGTCTAATATGATGTAGTCTGCGCTGGCATCCAAAGCAAACTGAATATCCTCTTCAATATGGTTAGCACTGAGTTTGAAACCAACAGGAATACCACCTGTCACCTCTCGAACCCTATCCGCAAACTTCCTAAAGTCTTCCACCGTATGCAAGTCTTTAAAGGTAGGTGGAGAGATAGCTGCTGTACCCGCCTCGATTCCCCTAACTTCTGCGATCTTGCCAATATTTTTCACACCTGGCAGGTGACCACCGGTACCAGTTTTAGCACCCTGACCACCTTTGAAATGAAACGCCTGTACATTCTTGAGCTTTGATTCTTCATAGCCAAAACCAGCACTAGCAAGCTCATAAAAGTAACGTGAATTGGCTGCTTGCTCCTCGGGGAGCATTCCCCCTTCACCAGAGCAAATACCAGTACCTGCCAGTTCTGCACCCTTGGCTAGAGAGACCTTTGCCTCTTCAGAGAGTGCACCAAAGCTCATGTCTGAGACAAACAGAGGATCTTGAGTTTGAGGGGTTTTCTCGCCTGAGGACCTATGACTAACTCAGTCGCAACAGGGACATCTTCCATCAAAGGCTTAGTCGCCATCTGAGCCACCATCACCTGAATATCATCCCAGTGAGGAAGCAAATGACGCGGAACACCCATAGAGGTCATAGGGCCGTGATGCCCCATTTTCGACAGACCTTCTCGTGCAAGTTGATGGATAAACTCCACCGTTGGCTCTTCTTTGGTTGGAGTCGCTACAGGCATAACCTCTACGTTCTGGATCTGTACGCCAGGCCCTTCTTGGCCCACCTGATCATCGCTAAACTGCTTATGTGAACCATCGCAGAAAGGCAGATTATTCGAGTGCTTACAGCGACATAGATAATTGTCACCGTCCTGCTCTGCCACAAAGCTCTTCGGCTTAAAGTCAGTGCTGGCGTGGGAGCCATCACAGAAGGGTTGGTTCTTGGAGAGTCCACAGGTGCAAAAGTAATATTCTTGCCCCTTGGTGAGTTCAACTTTGATCGGTTTGTTATCTGCGATGACTGGTTTACTCATGTCCCTCATTCCCTATTCCAAGATTTAAACTCATCTCAGAGTAAAGAAGAAAGCCTCAACATGTTCAACCCGATTTACCACGCTTTGATGAAGCGACTAGCCGCCCACGAAATAATCAGTCCGAAGAAAACTGCCAATCCACCGCCAACAAAAAGTTGTGCTACCACAGGAGCGAATAAGAGCATAGCCGCAATTATTAAGACAATGACCGTAACAGCTGGAGCAGACAAGAATAGGCTTGATATCCATTCTTTTCTCTTTACGGTCTGATGTTCTGGTACCTTTCCAGTTATGACAAAGCTTGCTATCTCAGGCCAAGTATCTTCACCAATGGCAGCGCTGTGCGCGCCTTTGATGTATTCAACCTCATCAAACTTACAGTGTAGCGATTTAAGTTTGTCTTCATCGCTAGCGATATCAAAACCAAAGGCACCAGCTCCACCCACATCTAAAAATCGCAAACCTAGCTTCTCAAATACCGCCGGTAAAAAGGCCACGACTAAATCAGCACTTCCCACGTAATTAAGCACATGCTCGACTCGTTCACTCACTCGTTGCCAATCAAAACTACAACGTAATACACTTCCGGCTAGCACTACTCGATGAAACTTTATTGCATGGCATTCATTCAAGGCTTTACCAGCAATATAAGTGCCATTGCTGTGCCCTACAAAACTAATCTCCGCATTGGGGAAATGACTTTTAACATCTGCGTATTTCTCCATAAACCAGCGTGTGGCTTGAGCTTTACCACCAGGCCTTACAAAGTCCCACATTGAAAAATAGCCATAACTCGGAGTCGGAGCCCGTAGAGATATCTGTTCTACTCTAGCCAAAGTTTTCAGCTCTTTAGCTACCCGCTTGGTCCAGAAACCGTTATCCCTGATGCCATGAACGATAATCACAACGTGCTCTACATGCTCCTCGACTTTTTGCTCCGGCGTTTCCAAAACCAAGTCCATAGGGTCTAAATAATCATCAATATCCTGTGCTGGAAGAATCCAGTCTTTTTGATTCAACTCAGCAAACGGCTCACTCAAGCAGCAATCAGTCTCTGGCCACGGATAACACCATCTTCCGAACTATCTGCAATATCTAGCGCCTGCGCATGATTACACCCCGGAAGTTCCGCATACAAAAACTCCGACCTTGGCCCAAGCTCAGTACAATCTGCTGGAGACATATATTCATCTTGAGCACCCAGTAAGAATAGTGTTGTAGGCAACCCCGAATGGGTTAGTCCAAGATCTTGCTTGTCTTCAGCTGTTCTCTTTAAATGACGAATAACATTCAAATACTGAAGGCGAGTAGTCACTACGAAAGTGGAACCACGTCTGAGTTGCATAATAAAGGGCACCCTACGACGAGATTTACCTGAAACAGATTTAAACCAGCTAACTATCTGAGTAAGACCCGCGATGACTGGAGAAAGATAGCGAACATGGGCAGGAGAAGCCGAAGAAAACTCCCAGCCCCTGGTAATTCCAGCCAAAAATACTAGACGTTGAATCTTTGTAGCCCAGATACGGGGGGGTTAACAATATTTCCGCACTTATCAGCACCATGAGCTCTACAGAAGATGCTTCGTGCTAGTAGTGAGCCTGCGCTATATCCGACAAGAACAATAGATTTAATATCTCCTCTTTGCTCAAGATAAATTTCGATATCCTCGAGCAGGCTATTAACCACATCTTCAGGACGTTCGAGAGAGAAAATAGGAAGATCTAGAGAAGGCACCCAAACTTCTGCATTGGGTAAAGCTTTCGAAATCTTATCCAAAGTTGCACTTGGGATTTCACCACCATGATTGACTTTCCCCATAAACCTACTGGCATTTGACCAACCCCGGATGGCGATTATTAGGGTTTTACTCTCTTTCATAAGTTGAACTCCCTGTAAGGTAAGCATCGAGACAAAGTGGCAAGTAATATCTAGTCAAAATACTGCCTGAACAACACAACTACTGTTGCTAAGCAAGTTAGTGCCCCGGAAATAAGTATGGTGAGGATGATTGAATCAATAACCGCTATACCCAAAACACCAAAGTCTACGATGTTACCCGGCATAGATTTGAGTTCTATAAATGCCCAAAACAACAAGGCGCCCAATGAGCCAACAACCAACTGAATTAAAA
The DNA here is from genome assembly GCA_000830455.1 of Vibrio sp. JCM 19236. Taxonomy (GTDB): domain Bacteria; phylum Pseudomonadota; class Gammaproteobacteria; order Enterobacterales; family Vibrionaceae; genus Vibrio. The sequence continues at coordinate 4,086 of BBSB01000024.1, read as the reverse complement.
ATGTCGCCATAACCTTACCTCCATGTTGCCGAGATGATTAAATGGAACGACGATAAATACTGTCTAATTATCAAAACGCAGTTTAGTTCAAAAAACCGCCTATCCAAATTTACCTTAATTGACAAATGAAAATAGTTATCATTTGCATTTTGTTATGATATAACATCTCACCACTAAGAAGGAGAGAGTTATGAAACCAGGTATCCACCCAGAATATAGAAAGGTAGTTTTCCACGACACCAGTGTCGATGAGTACTTTATTGTTGGTTCTACGCTACAAACTGACAGAACCATTGAATGGAAAGATGGCAAAACCTACCCATACTGCACGCTAGATGTGTCTTCAGCATCACACCCGTTCTACACAGGTAAACAACGAGTAGTTCAGGCAGAAGGCCGCATTGCCAACTTCAACCGCCGTTTTTCTCAGTTCAGCAAAGAAGAGAAGTGATTATGAAAGTTGTGAAATCTCTTAAGAGTGCCAAGAGTCGCCATCCTGACTGTCAGATAGTAAAACGCCGTGGCCGGCATTATGTTATCTGCAAAACTAACCCTAGGTTTAAAGTGATACAGAAATAAAAAAGAGGCATTTAGCCTCTTTTATTAATGTACATTCAGGAACAAAGAATGGGGAATCCTAATGTACAACCTATGTGCCAATGTCTTAGAGATCTTGTTCCTTTGCTAACGTTGCAAAAGCAGTACCAATGGCCATACAAAATAGCTTCTCCGCTTCGGAATCATCCAAGTCAAATGTCATCGCAAGCCTACCTTTCAGCTTCAAATAGATTTTCTTTGCATGGACCCAGTTAGACCTTTAGTTGCATCAATAGAGAACAACTCTAAGTAGTTTCTAAAAACTGGTACCTTTACCGCTTCAGACCAGGTTTCTAAAAAAGTTTCGGGGGAAGTCATATCCATCAATGGCAACATCTCGGGAAAAGCTCTACCCTCTATTCCTTCCAAGAAGTGGAGACTACTTGGGTAATAACCTTGAATTGTACTTTTACGGGTGTCCATAAACTTAGCAAGACGTGAATAACATACGGCATCCCAGCCTCTGTCTTGAAAACTTCCCAAATATAATCATCTAGCTTTTGCTTATTTCTTTCGTATTGTTCTCGGGAAATACGTGCCATGGAGCGCTCTTTAATATTAAATACCTAATACGCATAGTATCAGGATACTATGCTTTGATCTAGGTCAAACTACTATACATTTGGTAAGCGAGTTTACTTTCCTACTTGCTCACAACGATTCCTAGCTTTCTGATAAACAGACCCAAAACGAAAAAACCTCCGGAGAGGGGCTAAAACTTTTAGTTTTATAGGTAATTTATTACCAAGCGTAAGAGATACCAGCACCTGAATATCATACCTATGAGGAGGTAAGTGACTCGGAACCCCCATAGAGGTCATAGGGCCGTGATGCCCCATTTTAGACAGAGCTTCTGGGCCAACCTAATGATCGCTAAATTGCTTGTGCGAACCATCGCAGAAAGGAAGGCTATTTGAGTGCTTACAACGAGATAGAGAATTGTCACCGTTCTGGTCTGCTACAAAGCTCTTCTGCTAGAAGTCAGTGCTGGCGTGGGAGCATCACAGAAGGGTTGGTTCTTGGAGAGTCCGTAGGTACAAAAGTAATACTCTTTCCCGTTGGTGAGTTCAACTTTGATCGGCTTGCTATCTGCAACGACGGGTTTACTCATATCTAACAATCTCAATTCCAAGATTTAAACTCATCTCAGAGTAAAGAAGATCCAACGAAAATATGAGGTGGTTAAATACTATCGGATTCAATGATGGAAGCGAGTGCAGTGCCAATGATCATTTTATACATATGTTCAGCCTGTTGTTCATCCATACCAAAGTAATGCTTACCCATCGTTTTCATGTTGGTTGAGATCTTCTTAGCATGAGTACCAGAAATTCCATGTACCCCATCCAGCACAAAAAGCTCAAAGACGTTCCTAAACAGAGGTAATTTTATCCCCTCCGCGAAAGAGTCTAGAAATGCTTCCGGCGAACTCATGTCTAAAAGAGGTAGCATTTCTGGAAAACCCCGACCCTCAATACCCTCTAAAAAATGGGCACTGCTTGGATAGTATCCTTGAATGGTACTTTTTCGAGTACACATGAACTTGCCCAAACGAGAATATGTAACCGCTTCCCAGCCTTCGGTCTTAAAAAGCTCCCAGATGTGGTCGTCCAACTTCTGCTTATTTGCTTCGTATTGCGCTCTTGATATGCGTGCCATTTGGGTTTTTCTCAACCAATTGATACTAAATACGAATAATATCAAGAATTATTTTTGTGATCTAGATCAGTTTTTATATTGGGTATGATTTTACTACTTTTTGGGTAACTCCCTCGCTAGAAAACGAAAAAACCCCTCCGAAGAGGGGCTAAAACTTTTAGTTTTATAGGTAATTTATTACCAAGCGTATGAAGCACCTAGACCGAACGACACATCAACTTCGTTACCTTTGGTACCTGAAACGTTCGCGTTAGCAGTCCAGTTCTCAGTAATGCGGTGTGCATAGCCAACAGAGATTGCTTCACTTGAACCCGCTTGACCAAGACCAACACCGATTGCGTTAGTTTGATTAGTCGACAGGTAAGGACGCGCAGCTGTAACCGCTTGGCTAGTCGCCATTACTGAGTCCATATCTTCTAGAAGATCATCCATGCGGTCATTCAAGAAAGTAACTTGTTGATCTGTATATGCATTTGCTGATTCTAGAGTCGCATCTTGAGCATAGATAGCTTTCTCGCTTACATAAGCTGTTGCTTGACCTTGACCGATGCTACCAAACTCGTGGTCCATTGGGTAACCGCCACCATTTGAAGGAGGGTTAATACCGATATCACCATTGTTATTGCGAGCATTCTTAGCACCCTCAGCTACTGTTTCTAGAGCTACACGAGCTTTGCCCATCTTAGCTTGTAGAGTCTTAGAAGCTTGCTCTAGTTTTGCCACTGCAACTTCATTTAGGTCATTACCAGGTACACTTGGATTAGAACCTGACTCTAGGTCCGCAATACGGCTTTCTAGCTTTGCAATAACTGCTTGTAGTGCTTGTGCATCTTGAGTGCGTTGAGCTTCAGCAGCTACTTTAGCCTCCGCTGCAGACTCTTTCAGCGCTACTTCACCTTGGTTAAATTTGTCTTCAACTTCAACCTTCGCAGTTTCCAAACCAGCAATCAGCTCTTCAGAAATACCCGATGGTATAGATGGATTTTCACCATTTTGAAGCTCTGCAATCAGCTTGGCTTGTTCAGCCATTTGAGTTTGCATAGCAGAAATAACTTGATGTAGTTCATCTTCACCTTCGTCGATACGTTGGGTAGTCTGAGCAATCTGCGAATTTGTATACTCATTTGCAGAATCCAGATTATCGCTCAGTGCTACATCAGCCTTATTACTCACATAATCAATAGCTTGATCTTGACCAATACTGCCAAACTCGTGGTCCATTGGGTAACCGCCACCGTTTGAAGGAGGGTTGATACCAACATCACCATTATTGTTACGAGCATTCTTAGCACCTTCAGCTACTGTCTCTAAAGCTACGCGAGCTTTGCCCATCTTAGCTTGTAGAGTCTTAGAAGCTTGCTCTAGTTTTGCAACAGCCACTTCATTTAGCTCATTACCAGGAATGCTTGGGTTTGAGCCTGATTCTACATCCGCGATACGGCTCTCAAGTTTCGCAATAACTGCCTGTAGTGCTTGTGCATCTTGAGCACGTTGAGCTTCAACTGCTGCTTTAGCCTCCGCTGCAGACTCTTTCAGCGCTACCTCACCCTGATTAAACTTGTTTTCAACTTCAACCTTCGCTGTTTCCAAACCAGCAATCAGCTCTTCAGAAATACCCGATGGAATAGATGGGTTTTCACCATTTTGAAGCTCTGCAATCAGCTTGGCTTGCTCATCCATCTGACCCTGCATTGCAGCCATAACCTGTTGTAGCTTCAATGCGTCGTCATAACGTTGAGATTGAAGAAGTTCAACAGTTCTTGTGCCAGCTTGGCGGAGTTGTTCTTCACCTTGAATTACTTTGTTCTGAGTCTTAGTGATTGCTTCTTC
>BBSB01000025.1:0-68962 GCA_000830455.1 Vibrio sp. JCM 19236 | reverse complement strand
GGCTACAGGAGCCGGCTTGATACAAATTAAGCGTTTAGCTTTTAGGGATGAAGCTTTTTATAGGCATATCATCAGCTAGCGGTTGCTCCAGTGGAGTACCATCAAGCTCATCAATGTACTTAATCAAAGAGTCTGTATAGAGAAGACCTGTCTCTTCAGAACGATCAGGGTCTTCAAACACAGGCTTCATCGAATCATAGCGATCACCACCATTAGCGATAAAATCATTTGTCACAACGACATAAGTCTCTGAAAGCTCGATTGCATGCCACTCAGAGTAGACATCATCTCCTTTACGACGAGCCTCTACCTCGGTAACGCGGTTACCCTTGGCAGCATTCATATCTACCTTGAACTTCAGGTTGGCGGCCGTTGGGAAAGCTCCTGTCGAGTTGTTTTCCACAACATTATCGATTGCATCTTCAAGCGTATCTACAATCTCTTGACCTGTCATAGTTAGATTCACTAACAGGTTAGTAAACGGCAACACATCAAATGCATGACCCACAGTAACGTCACCCTCGGGAATACTATTTCGCACACCACCCGTATTTTGAATAGCAATATCGGACTGAAGGGATAGCTCTAGGAAAGCTTTGGAAACAATATGCCCCATAACACTGCCATACTGATCCATGAATTCACGCTCAGGCGTGCCTGAACCACAAATGTCACCTGAGCCATGTCCCTGACCCGGCACCCTGTCATTACACAGGTTGTTTAGGCTGTTGCCGATAACGTCCTTCTTCTTCTCTTCGATTTCGTCGCTGTAAACAGATAGCTTTTCAGAAGCGATCACATCATCTTCAACAATGCTCAAGCTAGGAATGGAGTGAACGTACTCACGAATCGCTTCATACTCATCGTAACTATGATGAACCTTCTCTTTAACTGATTCGGTTACGACATTACCCTCTTCATCGTAAATAGGATCTCCGTTTTCATCGACCTGGATTTCATCGTATTCCAAGTATCCTTCAAAGAAATTATCAGCAAGTAATAGATGAGGCGTTCCCGAACAGGCTGCAATATTACCTTCAGAATCAAACTTAACGTTTAACTCACCAAGAACCTTACTGTTGTCCCAAGCCTGCACGACACACACATCATTACCTTCGGCGTTTTGTACGACAGTAGGATAATCTCCGCTTACCGACCCATAACCGATAGTGTTAAACACATTTTGGTCGCCAAGCAGGGAGTGACTATCACCACCAACAATGACATCAACACCAGTAAGCTGCTTCGCCATAGCAATATCGTTTTCATAGGTGTAGTGAGTCAATAGAACGATCTTCTCTACTCCATCTTCCTTTAGCTTATCGATATAACGCTGTGCGGTTTCTACTTCATCCAGGAATACAGTGTCTTCGGAAGGTGAAGATGACGCTTCGGTTTTACTAGAAATATCTATTCCAATAACACCGATTTGATGACCCGCTACGTCAAAAACCTTATATGGGTCATAGATGCCATAGATAGGATTGGTAGACGGGACTTCAATGTTTGCAGCAAGCACCTCAGTACCACATGCGTCTTCACCATTTTTCAGCGTATTGATGAAGTGCGCCAATTGCTCATTTCCGTCATCAAACTCGTGGTTACCCAACGCAAACGCATCAAAACAAACTTGGTTCATCATTAGTGCATCAGGTAATTCCTCTCGGAATAGGCTGTAATACATGGTTCCTGTAATCGCATCACCCGCATGCAGACGCAAAGTATTACTGTTTTGAAGCTCATTAAACTTAGTCACTAGGCGAGGATAACCACCCACATCAACCTTGGTTTTGATACCGCCCAAAGTCATCGATACTTCTTCTGTAGCATCCAGTTTAGAGTGATGGTCATTAATATGCAGGATACGAAGATCGAAGCCTTCTCTATCCTGACTATCATTATCCGAGTTGGAGGAATTACAACCCGCTAAGCCAATAACAATAGCCACTGCTAATAGTTTCTTGTTCATTTTTTATTTCCATGTCTTTGTGATTACGACTACAGGTAGCCTGAACAAAAGAGCATGCTAATGACTGATAATTAAAGAAATGCTTCAATTTTATTTAATTATCAATAATCTAAAAACCTGAAAAACAGAAACAAATACTTACATTTAAAATCAGTGATGATTTTATTTAATACGTTCATTATTGCGATATAAAAATGTTATTTTGGTCACATAGAATCACTAGTTACGGGAATAAATTCCAATTAAATTTCACCTTTATTACAGAATTAATATCAAAATAAGCAAAACTAAGTTTCTGTAAATTTGATTTAAAATTACCTACCTAGCTAGTATTTATGCTCAATTAAAATAAACCTTTATCAAAGGATTAACATGCATAAGTTCAAAATCGCTTGGACATTGCCATGCTTCTTACTAGCGGGTAATGCGAGTGCGGATATTATTATCTCTGAGATAGTACGAGGCTCTAGCTACAATAAAGCAATAGAAATAGCCAACGTAGGCCAAACCAGAATCACTCTTAATGGATATGTTCTTCAACAGAATAATAACTGGAACGGCTGGAAATATGACGTCAACCTAGATGGTATTGTTTTAGAGCCTTTCGAAACATGGGTAGTTAGTAGTGGTTCAGCTAATACAGGCATAACAAGTATTTCAGATCTGGTGATCCCTGGTACATCAGGCACTCTCGTATCCTTCAACGGGGACGACCCTATTCGCTTGACTAAGAATGGACAAGTGCTCGATATGTTTGGTCCTAACCCAGACGAATACGACAGACATACTTTTCATGAACAAGAGACTTACGTGCGCTGCAATTATGCCACGACCTTAGATTGGGACAAATCAGATTGGTACATACTGCCTAAAGACGACTGGAGCAACCTAGGCAACATAGACGAGGTTTGCGAACAGCCAGAGCCACCAGAACCGCCTGTTGGTATCACTGCTACCATCATGGAACTTCAAGGTGAGGGTATGTGGTCACCATATACCGATCCTGAGAACCACAAGTACGAATCAGATGAGATATTCGAAGTAACCGGCATAGTGACGCACGTACAGAAATCCAATCTTGGTGGCGACCTTCTTTCTGGCTTCTTCATTCAAGATCAGCACGGCGACGCTAATCCAAAAACTTCTGATGGCATCTTTGTTAATGCAAGTAAAAACGACATTAATATCGGTGATGAGGTAACAGTCACAGCTAAAGTACGTGAGCACTACGGTTGGACTCAACTGGGTTCAAGCAATACTCCTGCTTTTGTTGAGCTTACTGGCAACACAGCAACAATCACGCCAACCACCATAGAGCCGATGGACAGCGACGAAACCTTTGAGCACACCCTAGAGCGCTACGAAGGTATGTTAGTGCGCGTCAACGACAAAACTGATATGCACGTAACCCGTACATTTGGGTTTGATTACAGCTCTTATCGAAACAATATGGTGCTGAGCCATAACTCAGTAAATTATCACCCGAACCAGTTCAACGTACCTTTAACCGACGCAGCCAAAGCGCAGGATGAGAGTAATGCTGAGCGACGCTTATTTGTTGAGTCACCATTCAAAGCCGCTGATGGTGTAGTGCCTTGGTATCCAGAATTTGCTCAAGACAATGGCACAGGAACCACTGAGAACTATATCCGTGTCGGTGCAACACTAGGTGAGCAAGGATTAACGGGAGTGCTGGGTTACTCGTATTCAGAGTATCGCCTCTATGTTAACAATGAGGCGGATAACGAAACCTTCGTTGCCAATGAAAGGCCAACAACTCCTATGCTCAAAGAAGGTGAACTGGTCGTTTCTAGCTTCAACGTAGAGAACTTCTTTACCTCTCCATTTGGTGGTCGGGATAACCCTCTTGAGCAAAACCGAGGGGCAGAGAGCATTGAAGAGTACGAGATCCAACTCGAGAAGATCGTCTCTGCACTTATCGCTATCGACGCTGATATCTATGGTCTGATTGAGATAGAGAACAACGGCTTTGATGAGCAATCTGCTATCTACACTCTAGTTGAAGAGCTTAACAGCCGACTGGACAAAAAAGAGCAGTATGAGATTGCGATGCCAGCCAAACTTGAAGGCGAAGGCTACGTGGGCACCGATGCGATCACTAACAAGATCATCTATCGCTCAAAAGCAGCCAAGCTGCGTGATGTGCATGTTATAGAACTGCCACAGCAACATGTCGACTTGGGAGATGGAAACTTCAAGCGTGCTTACCAACGCGATGCCTTCACCGCTTCGTTCAAGGTAAACCATGCCAAAGAAGACTTGGTTATCTCTACCAATCACTTTAAATCTAAAGGCTCTACCTGTTGGGAAGACGAGCAAACTGATGACCAGAAGAACGACGTCAATCTGCAAGGAAGCTGCGAGCACTTCCGTGTTTCTGCGGCTTATCAACTTGCCAAAGAACTAGAAAAGATCGACGGTTATAAGGTGCTAATGGGCGACCTAAACAGCTATGGCTTAGAAGACCCTATGCTCATTCTAACCAACCGTGAGCATGCACCAGAAAGCTATGAGACCTGGGCTGCGCGTGATACTTATATTGGTGGTGATGAGACATCTGGTACTCCACTACACGGTGAGCAAGGTGCGCTTATCGAGCACTCATATGGCTACATCGATATTGTCGAAGAACTAAAACCTCACACCTACAGCTACTCCTATAACGATACAGTAGGAACCCTAGACTACGTGCTGGTTGATGCTGACCTGAAAGGTTATGTAGTAGATGCTCAGGTATGGCCAATCAATGCCGTAGAGTCAACGTTGTTTGAATATTCAACCCAATACAGTGGTGACCTACCAAAGTATGGCGACCCGTATCGCTCTTCGGATCATGATCCAGCAATTGTGGTGTTCCAGTTTAAGAAAAACGATGGTGGGGATGAAGACGGAGATAACGACTCACAAGATGGTCAGGGTTCAAGCTCAAGCGGCGGTAGTTTCGACTTCCTGCTACTGATGCTGATTCTTACCGGTTTCTTCATAAGAAACTATCCAAGAATTAAGTAACCTCTCACACTACCGAAGCCGGCTATTAAAGCCGGCTTTATTTGTTATGTGAACAAGACTTCCAAGTAAGACAACACAACCATCTCCAATAGAGCTCCTAACCCTTAAGTAGCAAATTTCTTACTAGCTTGAAAAATCACTAGTACTAATTCGTACCTGATATTAATATTCGCAACCCACCAATTAAGCGCTGAGTTTCACTGATTTAGCATAGAGAAACTGAGATAAAAACTTTATCCTATAAACGTACTGGGTATTGATATGAAGATGACACTCCAAAATTTGTACATTGCTACAGCCTTATCAGCTGCCTTGTTCCTATCTGGCTGTGCTTCTAATCACCCGGCACCCGGATTCCTTAAAAGGCTGAGCCACCTGTCATAAGCAAAACCGGCAGACGCTGGGGCTTAGTGTACCGAGTCTGCACCAACGACTACTCAATACTGGATCTGATGCCGTTTCGAATAGCGATAAATGGCTTAGGAGAGCTACTTATTCCTTGTGAAGAGTAATCAACGACTTACTACTGTTTGTGAGTGTGAGACTGTCACTTGTCGACGCTTACGTCACTAATCACCCAAGCAAAACACTCACATAAACACCTTCTATATCTCACCTAAAGTTAGCTTTATTAATTAAAACGTAACCAAAAATTACAATAGCCCTCGTTGAATTAATGAATAGGCTATTTAATGAAAATACTGTTTAACGTATATGCTTTTGTCTTGGCTTCTATCGCTATTTACTGTGCGATTCTTATGACTGAGCCAGGTCAAACACTTAACGTACCTCGCGACTGGGTACTTAATTATTATCGTTACATGGAAGTATTTTGGTTAGCACAAGCTCTTGCTCTAGCGGGTCTTTGGATTGCGAACACTAAAGGTAAGTTTTGGAAACCGGTCTGGATGTACCTTGCAACCGCAGGTGTAGCATTCACTTTCTGGGCTCAATCCTACGCGATGCCAGCGGCGTTCCCGACTGAGCAATTCACTGCAGATTTCTACTCTGTTGAAGAAGCGGATAAGGTAATTCCAGACGAAGATTCAAGGGTCTACGTAACTCATATCAATGGTGAAACACGCATCTTCCCTCGCTACCACCTGCAGGTTCCACACGTAGCGGGTTGGAAATCGGAAGGTACTGAGTATGCGGTTACTTACTGCGGTCTATCCAACCTACCTATGGTGGTAGAAACCGATTACGGTCTTGGTGAATCAGACTTCCAGGTTCTTGGTCAAACCCATAACAACTTGATCTTTAAAGATGTAAACAACGGTACAGCGATCCAGCAGATCACTATGCAGTCAGAATTTACTGACCACTCAACAACGGTTCACCCAAATACACAGATGGATAGGTGCCAAGCGAAGGAGATGTACCCAGATGCAATGGTATATGTGTACGGCATGGAGCGAGTTCTAGACGAAGTTATCCTTGGTCTATTTGAGAAACCGCTACAGAACCAGCGCAATATCAATAACCCTGACTTTATCTTCGACACGCTTAATCTTGAAGATACACGCCTTAACCCGAAATTAGAGATTTTCGGTTACGACAACGGCGTAGAGCAGATTACAATCGACCCTGAGTTTGCTCGTGCAAACAATGGACACAAGTTTAATGTTGGTGGCGAAATCCTAACTATCGATACCGACGGTGAGATTGTTCGAATTCTTGACGAATCTGGTACTCAAGTACCAACCCATAACGGTGTTCACTACGGAATTTGGACTCAGTTCTTCCCTAAAACCCGTGTTCTGACAACAGAAATCATCAATTTCTAAACTCAGAAGCCAAGTACCTCGCTCTAGTTTGAGTGAGGTACTTTCTTACAACTCAATTCTTGTTATAGAACATTCAATATTTAATAGTGATTTTCCTTTTACACAAATATGAAGTAACGATTAATGAAGACTACCCGTAGAAATAAAAAGCCTTTAAAACACTTAATTCTTATCTCACTTTTTTCTGGTTCTGTTTATGCCGATGTCCATAATGGCCCAGCAGCTCCAAGCAACGATGACCTTTCTTATCAGGTTTATAACCAGCTCTTGGAAGAGTGTATTCATGCCGGTGGCACTACGACTGAGTGCGTGAAAAACACCAATAATGTTTTCGCTTCTGAAACTGAAAGACAGAGACAGAACCAAGAGTAATTCCTCATGAGAATGGTATTTAGTTTCGCTGTATTCACTGTTACAGGTTTTTCATTATTAGGTTTGTTCATAATGGCGCCTGAATTACCAGTGAATATATCTAAGACATTTCGCACCAACTGGTATCAAGCATTGGATGTTTATATTGCATTGGCCATGTTGGCTTCGTGTCTCTCGCCCTACTAAATCTATTCAAAAAATACTGGCATTTTGGTTTTATGAGCCTAGCTGGAGCTATGATTGTCACATCAAGCTACATACAGCTATTCCCCGCACAACAGAACGTACAGCCGGCTTCCTACTACGATGTGGAAGTCGCTGACAGGTTTATTCCAATCAGCGATAACCGGGTGTACGTCACCAACATAAGCGGTGAGACTCGTATCTTTCCTAGATATCACTTGCAGCTGTCTCAGGCGGCTGAGTGGAGCGTCGATGGCACAGATTATGTGATGACTCAAATCTTCCTGTGGTGGTAGAGATAGCACCTGAGTCTAATCCCTCTCAGATGCAACTGCTTAAAGAGGTCGACAATAACCTAGTGTTGAAACACCAAGACTACAGAATTGTGATGCAACAAATCATGGTTTCTGATGGCGCAAAGCTTGGCCCTTTTACCCAACCCAACACTATGATGACTTGGGAGCAGGCAAAAGAAATGTATCCGAATGCACTGGTTTATCTTGTTGATTTTAATGAAAGTCTGATCGATGAGAATACAGGGATTAATAGCTCCCTTTATCCAGATACCTTGGCATTGGAGAGCGACAGAGCAACTTCAGATAGTAACAAGAGGTTTACGGCTACAACAATGGCGAGCAGCAAGTGGCTATTCATCCACATTTTGCCGAGTCCAATCATGGCACCATCATCAGTATTGGTGATGAACTACTACAGATAGGAACCGATGGCGACGTGGTACAGCTGTTTGATTTCGTCACCGGAAAACAAAAGCATGTGCACAATGGCGTTTATTTAGATGTTTGGTCACACTTCTTTCCAGACTCAGCACTAATTACTTACAACTAATTTTTTATTTTTAAAGACGAACTCCCATGACTAAACGCATTAATAGTCTATGCCTCGTAGCGCTTGCTATAGGCTAGCATCAGGAGGAGCAGTCGCTAAGGAAAGCAACCAAAAGCCAGATATTTACGACAACGAGAATAAGCACGTTGACGACCCAACTCGAATAGTAACTCGTCTTGGACTGGGCTCTGACTACAACTTTGAATCAGAACAGATGGCTACGCCATTACAGGTCTATAGGCCTTAGCGAAGCGCAGAAAATCAATGCCCGCTACCATCCTGAAACTGACGAATGGAGCCTAGGTGGCTCTTGGTTATTTGACTTCGGTATCGTTAACTTCAATTTTGGCCGAAGTGAGTACGAAGACGGGTCTAACTTTAATAACTACAACATCGGCACATTCGTCCCTCTTTCTGTATTTGGTATTGAACCCAATGGCTGGCAAATATTCCCAATGGCCGGATTCAACTACAATGAGGGTGAGATTGCTGTCGAACAACAAAATACCTCGAGTTTCGATAGCTCACTTAACGAGTATGTACTCCACCCAACGAGCAGCACAGGTGGCTACTTAGGTTATTTCTCACTAAAGCCTCTCGATGACAAATATACCCTGATGTCTTTCGGTGGCGCTTCGGTAGGTTCGAATGACTATTTTGGCTATTGGTTTGGCGTTGGTGCTGGTTATAAGTTTACGCCCAAGGATTCTATAAAGTTGATGGGGATCGTGTCGGATAACGACTATGGTTCTGACCAAAAACTGGTTGTGTCGTATTCACATACGTTTTCGGTTGAGTGATGAAAACGGCGACCGTTTAGGTCGCCGACTACTTATTTGAAGATTAATCGTTACCGAAGTATCCACTAAACATGCTCTCACCTGCATACCATTGAATCTGATTTTTCCCTCTCACTGAGTTTGAGAACATCAACATATCTCCCTGGTATTGACTCTGTAGAGCACTATCCATAGTCATCAACTGAACAAGGTAAGGGATGTTATTTGGCTGCATTATTACTGTATCTTGATTTGAAGCAGCGTGTTGATATCCGAATGTGTGAGTCAATTCATGTAGAACAAGAGGGCACTAGCTTTCAATGTACTGTTCGCCATCCCTTTAAGCTTAAAATAAGCCGATAACTGCCCTACATCACCTCTCGCATCACCACCCTGAAAATCTTTTACGGCATATAGTTTATAAGAGTTATGTTCTCTAACTAGAGCAGTATTTACAGCGGCTTTGAAATCAGCATAGGTATCTGGAACATCTTTAATGATATTTGGATATTCACCATAACCGGGTTGTGGTGGTTGATAAAAAGTCGAACTCTCTAAGTACTGAGTATTGCCATTAAACAACTTCACAAACTTAGGTGAGTTAATCACGAATGCAACACGACCAAGAATTTTATTCAGATTCGATTTAGCCTGTCCTTCGTGCGCCGCAGAGTCTTGGTAATCAGTCGCCACTTGTGTATTTGGATAGTAGTACTGATTCAGCGGTGCATTCCAGCTATACAGATCCATACCGCCTTTCTGACCTGAACCTTCGACAAAGTTATACTTGGTTTGAAATAAAAGATTGCCTGCGCCTTGCTTGGCTACAGCCATCGCATCCTCAGGCGAATGCTTAATTACATAATCAATGTCAGCCTCATCAAGACCTAACTGACGTAGGCTTTCTTTTTCAGCATTTTCTGTCAATTTATCTTGAGCTCTTTGCACCTCATGGCGTACCGAGCTTTCTATCTTATGACCAGTCTCTTCTAGCTTATCTCCTGCGTGTCTCGCACCCTCTTCAATCTTATCGCCCGCATGATGCAGACCTGCTTCTACTTTATCTTTAGCATGGTCAATCTTGTCACTATTACAGCCTCCCAATAGCAGAGAACCAAGAACCAAAACCGCCACATTTGTTAACTTCATTTGCATTTAAAACACCCTCATTTAATTCGAGTGCTCCACCCCTCCCCAGAGATGCACTTAGTTGAATAAGCCAACAAATTATGGGCTTAAACTTGGTTAACCCCTAATCAAACTATGATTGCATCTTTATGATCTAACTGTATTTACTGCCTCGTAACTGCATTAGCAGAAAATTTATCTATGCTTGAGAAACTAAACAGGAGTGATGCAGATGAAATGGATTGGTGCGCTTGTCTCGATAGTCTTATCTTTCAACGTGTTTGCGAGCGTTGAACAATACGTTCGCTTTGAACAGCAGGGAAAGGTTCAATACGGAAAGCTGAACAATAATCAGGTTTACCCTATCTCAGGAGACTTGTTTTCTGAGCACGAGATCTCGGATAAGGCATCTCCCTAGATTCTGTAATCCTGCTTTTGCCAACCGAACCTGAAAAGGTGTTTGCCGTTGGGATGAATTTTGCCAGCCACCTTGCCTCGTCATCTTCTGCTCCGCCACCACTGTTTCTTAAACTGCCCACCTCATTGATTCTTTCGGGAGAGACTATACAGCACCCAAGGATGCTAAGAACGTGCACTTTGAGGGAGAAATGGTGCTAGTAATAGGTAAGACGGCCAAAGAGGTGTCGCTGGATGATGCTTCAGACTACATCTGGGGTGTAACAGTTGGAAATGACCTAACCGAACGCAGTTGGCAAGGGCGAGATCTGCAATGGATGCGAGCTAAGGCAAGTGATGGATTTGGCCCTATAGCACCGACCATTACCAAAGGCATCAATTATAAAGATGTGATGCTGACGACTCGTCTAAATGGCAAGGTGGTTCAGCAGGAAAGCACCAAAAATATGATTCATAGCCCTGAGAAAGTAGTGAACTACCTCAGTCACTACTTCACACTAAAACCGGGCGACCTTATCTTTATGGGCACCCCAGGTAGAACCAAAGCCTCAAGGACAAAGACGTGGTATCAGTATCCATTGAAGGCGTTGGAGAGGTCAAAAACGAGATTCGGTTTAACCCTTGAGCTTCATCAAATTTCTATAAGCCAAGATCAGCCTGAAATCGCAGTTATCTTGAAGCTAATTTCTGAGGTCTTGTGGATTGAGCTAAACATAGGGCTTTGGGTGACTTCAGGGCCTTGCGATTGAAGGTGAACAATCTCAGGTACGAAGTAGAAACTGAACATTAATCCCGTTGCCACCATCAGTGACATACTGATCAATGCTATCCAATCTGTTTGTACTTTGAAGTAACGGTGTAGTTCGAAAATAAAATGAAAACAAACACACCAAGGCTAATGGGTAGGAAAGGCGAACGAAGTTCTCAGTCATGATCAAGCCTTCTTGAAAACGGCTCAACTCAGCACTTCCTAATGCCAGCTTTGAATTAAAAATAACTGGAGCAACCACAGCACCCGCATATAGTGATGCCCCGATAACTCCAGTTAAAAGTAGGGTGTAAATTATTGTTATATGTCGATAAAGAGCGGACATTTTCATCCTTGTAAGCCGGTAATTAGACCGCTCTAGTATACCCAGATTAACTCAGGCTTCTAACCTACTGACGTTGTATTTTTGTTCCAATAATCCAGCTGAAAAAAAGCCCCAACTAAAACCAGTTAGGGCAAAAAATAAAATTAGCAGTCAGGTTCAACTAACCAAAATAATGAAAAAACAAGTTACTCATGAACTAAGACTTGTGTCCATTGCAAGCCTTGCTCAAATATTGCTCATACGAAGCACCGTAATCTGCCAATACAGTGGGTAAAGACGATGTCATCAGAAGAACAACAATCGCTAGGTATACAAGGGTCTGTCGACCTTTTGCGTTCGAGTTTTGCTCGAGTCAGAAACGATTTAATCGCGGCGAGCACCTTGAAGCCTAGTCATCTAAGCAAAAGGGGCTCAACAAAGAGTAAATCGTTTCTGGCCGAGCCCTTTGGGTAGCGCTTGTTGGGCATTTCTACTGCGTTAGTCACTTTTCATGTAGACCCACTACACCTAAAATTGTCTGCCTTGTATAAAAGCCCAACAACTCGCTACAAAAACGAACTCAAAAGGTCAACAGACCCTACGGTTTGCGTTTTACTCGATTTCACAGCTTTACCTATTCTGAATAATTCAATCAAAGTTAGATATTCAGTCAATTAGGCAAATCCTTCTGCACGGGGTTTACAACCAAGACGCTAATTGATGGGCTCACATCTTGGAAATAACTTTTGGATTAGACTGGTAGGCTAGGCCTAGGGTCCAGATGCTATCGTTTTCTACTGGCATAGAGTTTGAACCAGTATTACTTTCAAACAAGGTTCCTTCAGCAGTATTGAAATAGGTGTATTTGACATAAGGGGTAAAGTCATCAATCTGTGCTGAAAGGATCACTTCATGCTCGTTGGTGCGGTAGCTATCTTGGCTAAAGTAATATTCGTTGCCGATATGAGTAAAGCCACCATTTGAACCCTCACGGTTTTCATGAGTGTAGGTATAATCTAGGCTAAACATGCCAAAAGTCATACCGGTACCAGCAATGAACTTATTGGTATTAATTGAAGTATCACTCAAGTTTTCAATAACTTGACCAGAACGGTTATAAGCATAACCACCAAACACATTGAAGTTGTCGTTGATGTTGTATTGAAGGATAGCTTCAGCCAACAGCTCTTCACCGGTTTCCCACTTACCTAGCTCACCATAAAGATTTAGGTCTAGAGCATCGGTAAGACCGAAGCTGTAACCGTAACCCGCGGCTAGCCAGCCTTGGTCATCAAAACCGATATACACATAACCATCTTCAGAGGTTTCGATAGTTGCACCCGCTTCAGTGGTGTACGTGCCATCATCAGCAGCATTTGAGGCAACGTTTTGTTCGATATAGAGCTCAACTGGTGCGGCGACTGCAGATGCAGCGAAGGCCAAACCAATTGAAGCAGTCAGTAGTTTTAACTTGGACATAATAATCTCCCGTGTAGAGACAGTGATGAGCAGTGTTGCTCGGATGCGGGAGATTATTTGATAAAGATCACTTCATATAAATAAAGCCAACTTCACTTGTGAAATAAATTCTATTTATGAATTAGCGAAAGCTTGATGGATTTGTTCTCGTTTTTGCTTGTGGAAAGGATCATTTAAGTAACGTCGATGGAAGATCAGATTGTATCGAAGTGGCTTGAGTTCGAACGGGAACTCATAGATTCTCAACCCAAGAGATGGAGCCAGTTTTTCAGCTAAAGAGCGGTTGGATGCAGCGACAAAATCTGTGGTAGAGGCAAGCAATAACATGCTCGATATCGAACTGGTCTCTATCTTAACCTTTCGCAACGGTAAAGGCGTTTCAGCAAGATAATCAAGGGTATTTTGTTCCCCCCTACGTATCCTCAAAGCGATGTGCTCCTCGGCAAAATAGCTATCGAAATCCATCTGTTCGTTGATTCTTGGATGATCGGCTCTAACTAAGCACACACCATCTTCTTCGACCAAGTGTTCAACAATTAAACCTTGTCGCTTGGTTTCCAAAACATCGATGATAAGGTCTACTTTCTGGGTTGTAAGGTCATCAAACAGCTTATCTTCTTCCAATGGCGCTTCAGAAAAACTCATATTCTGAATGTGAGCGACCTTATGCAGCATAGACTCAGCGCAATATACCTTTAGCTCTTGTTGACTCTCAGCTATCACCTCCAGCGTTGCTAATGGATCCTCTATTCTATTCGCCAACGAAATTGCAAAGCCTGTAGGCGCAATACCACGTCCTTCACGAACAAACAGGGTTTGACCTAGGTTTGCCTCAAGGCGCTTCAATGCTGCGCTAACGGCTGGCTGAGTAAGGTCGAGCTTTTCAGCCGCAACGGTAATTGAACGACAACGATATACCGCAAGAAAGGTAGAGAAAAGATTCAGATCCATAGTTCGATTCCAAGAATATGCTCATAAAATCATAGGGATATACCGCAATTTGCTCAAGCTCACTTTGAGCACATATTTTTCTATTCTGGTAACTTGTGATCGAAACCTATATGATGCGCTCCCTTTTGATGATGCAGGAGAAAGAGATGATTATTGGTTTTGACTACGGCACGGCTAACTGCTCAGTTGCACAAGCAAAAGATGGTCAGGTAAACCATGTCTCTTTAGATGGCGAGAAATACATTCCGTCTACCCTTTGCGCTCCTACATCAGAAACCATCTCTGAATATCTGTTCAAGAAACTCGATATCCGTCCAGTGACCCCAGCAGGAGAGGCAATCCTAAAGCGCGCTATCGTTGAAAACCGCGAAGAAGGTATCGACGTGCTTGAGGAGGAGGTTCTGTTCGGTAAACCTGCTCTAGATCTCTATCTGCAAGACCCGAAGGATATCTACTACATCAAGTCACCTAAGTCTTTCCTTGGTGCTCGTGGCTTGCGTGATGTTCAATTGGCTTACTTCGAGGACCTAGTATGCGCCATGATGGCGAACATCAAATCCAAGGCTGAAATTAGCCTAGAACAAGACCTGAGCCATACGGTGATCGGTCGTCCAGTAAACTTCCTTGGCCGTGGTGGTGAAGACTCAAACCTGCAAGCTGTGGGTATTCTTGAGCGTGCGGCAACGCGTGCTGGTTTTAAAGAAGTCGCATTCCAATATGAACCTGTTGCAGCGGGCCTTGAATATGAGAATGCTCTTACCAAAGACCAAAACGTTTTGGTCGTGGACATCGGTGGTGGTACCACCGACTGCTCAATGATCCAAATGGGCCAAGCTGGCGTGGCAGTGCAGAGCGTAGCCAAAGCTGCTAGCACATACTGGTCAGATGGTGGGTGGTAACGATCTTGATATCCATATCGCTTTCCAAAACTTTATGAACGAGTTTGGTAAAGGCTCACGCAAGACATCGGGGCTTGAGCTTCCAGTAAGTCAGTTCTGGCATCCAATCCTTATCAATAACGTTCAAGCTCAGCGTGAGTTTTACTCACAAGAGAATCTTGCTGTACTCAAGCTATTAGCTCGTGAGGCGATTGAAAAAGATAAGGTTTCACGCCTTATCAAGCTTCATGGCGATGCGCTTGGCTATGGGATCGTAGCTCAGGCAGAACGTGCGAAGATCGACCTTGAAGACAATACAAATTACTTAGCCCAACTGAACCTTATCGATGAAGTCCTTGAGGTTCCGGTTTCTAAGCAAGAGATGGAACAGGCCATCAAGGTACCACGTGAAAAGATCCAGAAATTGGTTGCAGAGGCGGTTACTCAATCTGGTATCAAGCCGGATGTTATCTTTATGACTGGCGGTTCTGCGCGCTCTCAGGTGCTTCGTGATGCTGTGCAGGCTGAATTGCCGAATATTGAAGTTGTAAGTGGTAACTACTTTGGTTCGGTGACCGCGGGTCTTGCTCGTTGGGCTGAGATTATTTACAAGTAGATAGCTATCAGCTGCAAGCTTTCAGATTGTATGGGCGATAAAAGCTGATTATGTTCGTTATAAAGATCACGGATAGGCTTTGCCTTCCGTGATGACGATTTTTCGCATTAAGGACTCAATGAATACCAGCGACCGTCATCCCGGCAGGCTTTTAGCCGGGATCTTCTCATTGTAAAGAGCAACTATCCAAAACCCTAACTGACAGCTGATAGCTCGAGACTTACCGCTCCGCCCTCTCCCCAAACACCCTGTCAAAACTCGCCAACGCCGCCACTCTAGCGTTCGCCTTGCGGTGCCACTTGCTAGAGTTCGCCACCAGCCACTTCTGCTGAGAGCCCATCAAGATAGCTTGGCTTACTTTTGCTTCACGAAGCTCATGTTCCATTGCGAATTCGATAGGCTCCTTTCCATCGGCATTGCCAGATACGAGGTCTTGTGTACTAGACACTCTCACGTTAGAAACAGATGCGCAGCTCACTATCCCGATATCCGCGCTGAACTTATCAAAGAAAGCCCCGACACCATCGCCGACTACATCACCATCGGTGGTTCTCAATCTTCCACCCGCAATCCAAGTTTCGATATGATCAAACTGAGAGAGGATATGCGCAGCCTGAAAATTGTTAGTTACCACTCGCAATTGCTGATGATTGACTAGCTTCTCCGCAATGGCGGCTATGGTGGTACCTATACCGAGGAATAGGGTGCAACCATCGGGAATATGCTTAACCACTTCACTAGCAATATCCCGCTTTTCATCTTGATTAGTGTTACTTCGCGACAGATAGCTACGGTTTGCCAGCGTAGTTGGCAAACTAACTCCACCGTGATGTCTCTGAGCAAATCCGAGATTACACAGCTCATTAATATCACGACGTATGGTTTGGGTGGTGACATTGAATCGCTCTGAGAGAGCTTCAATGGTGCAATATTCTTGCTGTGAAATGATCTCTATGATCTGTTGCTGGCGAAGGCTCAGGTTTTGCATAACTTGTTCTAGGCTTCCTCAAGATACGCTTGAGGCGTATCTGTAATCATCATATCTACCCCCATTTCCAGTGCTCATTTACCAGTTCTGGGAAGTTTGGCGTATAGCAATAAAGCTGATAACCATTTTGTTTAATATTTCTCGCTACAGACTCAGTCAAAAAGCGATAGTCACAGTGCACACTGTAGGCGCTGAGCTGTTGTAAAATCTGCATTGCATCGTTTGGAATGGATTGCCATAACTGACCTCGGCGCACCTCAGGTAGCAACTGCTTCATTTTCAATAGTGCCTTGGTTTCAAAGCTAGAAAACAAGATCTGCTCACTACTAACACCCGTTTGCACTATCACTTCCTTAACTCTCTGACACAAGGTATGAATATCGTCTTGCGGATAGACCTTGAGCTCAATATTGAGGCTGACGTTAGCATTTTTCACATACGACAAGGTGTCTAATAAGGTCGGAATCGGCTCTTCTCGGTATTCTTCACCAAACCAAAGTCCTGCATCTAGCATCTCGAGTTGAGATAGGCTCATCTCCGCAACCTTACCACTACCGTTGGTACAACGATTTACCGTCTGGTCATGGATAACCATAGGTATGCCATCCGCTGAGAGCTGAACATCGATCTCTATCCAATCACAACCCTGCTCAACTGCTAGCTTGAAGGCTGCCATGGTGTTTTCGGGAGCTTGGCTAGACAGACCACGATGGGCTGTGGTTTTTAATACCGTATGCATTTAGTTTCATTCCATTTTCATTTGAGTTCAAGTGAAGAATGTCAGCCATTTATGACAGCCTTATGTCACATTCTTGAACATAAAACCTTTCAATTAAGTTCATTTTTCTGTCACGGAAGCGTCATTTTTTTCCTTTAACTTTCATTCGAACTTAAGAAACGACGTAAAGTCGCAGTTATGAACATAAGTGAACATCAAGGTTCATTTCTGCATTCACTACTCACATTGAAAAGGAAATACTATGTCGATTAAGCACCTGACGGGCGCAGTGTTAGCAACAGCGTTATTTGGCGCACAAGCTCATGCAAAGACCGAGGTTGAATGGTGGCACGCTATGGGTGGCGCATTGGGTCAGAAAGTGAATGAGATTGCAGCAGACTTCAATGCAAGCCAATCTGAATACGAGATCAAGCCAGTTTATAAGGGCAGCTACGCTGAGACCATGACAAGTGCGATTGCAGCTTTCCGTGCTAAAGAGCAACCAGCTATCGTCCAGGTTTTCGAGGTAGGTACAGCGACCATGATGGGCGCAAAACAAGCGGTTTATCCTGTTTATCAACTAATGGAAGATACTAAAGAACCGTTTAACTCTAACGATTACCTTCCAGCGGTAACCGGCTACTACACCACGAATGACGGCAAGATGATGTCTATGCCATTCAACAGCTCCACCCCAGTGATGTACTACAACCAAGACATGTTCGAAAAAGCGGGTATCAAAGAAGCGCCGAGAACATGGAAAGAGATGGAAGAGACCTCTCGCAAGCTAATGAAGTCGGGCGCTAAGTGTGGCTTCACTACTACATGGCAATCTTGGGTACAGATCGAAAACTTCGGTGCTCGTAACAACATCCCTGTAGCGACCAAACATAACGGCTTTGATGGCTTCGACACTGAGTACACCTTCAACAGCGAGCCATATGTGAAACACATCGACCAGATGGCTAAGTGGTCAAAAGAAGGCATCTTCAAGTACGGCGGTCGTCAGTCTGATGGTATGCCACTGTTCTACACAGGTGAGTGTGCAATGACTATGGGTTCATCGGCAGGCCTTGCAGGTATTCAGGAGAACATGAAGGGCACCAAGATTGGGGTAGCTGAGCTTCCATACGAAGATACCCTAGTTTCTAAACCACAAAACACCATCATAGGTGGTGCATCTCTATGGGTTCTACAGGGCCACTCAAACGAAGAGTACAAAGGTGTTGCTAAGTTCTTCAGCTACCTATCTAGCCCAGAAGTACAAGCAGATTGGCACCAGTTCACTGGCTACCTACCTATCACTAAAGAGGCGTATGAGCTGACCAAGAAGCAAGGCTTCTACAAGGAAAACCCGGGCACTGATACAGCGGTAATGCAGATGACTGCAACAGTTCCAACAGCTAACTCTAAGGGCGTTCGCTTTGGTAACTTCTTGCAAACTCGCGACATCATCAACGAAGAGCTAGAAGCGGTATGGGCAGGACGTAAATCAGCGACCACAGCACTGAACACAGCGGTTCAACGTGGTGACCAGCAACTGCGTCGCTTCGAGCGCACTCAAAAGTAATCCTAAGTAACACCTCGCTACGGCTGAATAATTACTTAACGGTCTAGCTGAAAGCAGGAAGGTGTCGCTCGCAAGGAAGCGAGCGTCAAGCCCACACGGATGTGTTTACCGCGTCCTTCCTGTCTCAGTTAGGCTGTAAAGCGAAAGCCACAGCGAACATCGGAATTTTATATGTCTTCTCAAGTTGTGTTTAAACACAAGTGGCTACCAATAGCTTGATAGCACCGCAGTTGATCATCACCTTGGTGTTCTTTATTTGGCCTGCTGGCCAGGCGGTTTTCCAATCGACTCAATTAGAAGATGCCTTTGGCATGAGCCGTGAGTTTGTGGGATTGGAAACTTCCTAAATCTATTCGTGGATAAGCTCTATATGAGTTCATTCATTACCACTATGCAATTTAGTATTAGCGTTGCAGTGTTGGCGCTGGTGAGCGCCCTAGTTCTGGCGGCCTTTGCTGAGCAAATCATGCGTGGTGCGACCTTTTATCGCACCTTCCTTATCTGGCCTTATGCAGTAGCGCCAGTGGTGGCAGGCTCTCTTTGGCTGTTCCTTTTTGACCCAACAATCGGTGTCATCACTGAGGTTCTAAACCTGTTTGGCGTAAACTGGAATCCAACCCTAAACGGCACACATGCCATGTGGATGGTGGTGATCACCTCTACTTGGAAACAGATCAGCTACAACTTCCTGTTCTTCCTAGCGGCATTGCAGTCTGTGCCTAAATCTCTGCACGAGGCTGCGGCAATTGACGGTAGTGGACCGATTAAACGCTTTACCACCATCAGCTTTCCGCTGATTTCTCCAACCAGCTTTTTCTTATTGGTGGTGAACTTTGTGTATGCATTTTTCGATACCTTTGCGGTTATCCACGCCATGACTCAAGGCGGACCGAGCAACAGTACCTCGACCTTGGTTTACAAGGTTTATAACGATGGTTTTGTCGGGCTAGACCTGGGCTCATCGGCGGCGCAGTCGGTAATTCTAATGATTCTGGTAGCGGGTCTTACCGTTATCCAATTTAAGTATGTTGAGAAGAAGGTGGCTTACTAATGGTAGAAAGACGCCCACTATTTAAGATTTTTTGTCACCTAGTTCTGATCCTAGGCATCCTATCTATTGCTCTGCCTGTATGGATCGCACTTGTGGCAACCACTCATGAAAACACTGAATTCGCCACAGGCACACCGCTATGGTTCGGTGACCTTGGCTTTAGCGTGTTTAAGCAACTGCTCTCTGGTAATGAAGCGTTCAATAACAACGCTCTGCCTATTCCGCAGATGTTGTTGAACTCCTTCATCATGGCGATGTGCATCACCATAGGTAAGCTGACTATCTCTATTTTGTCGGCCTATGCAGTGGTTTTCTTCCGCTTTCCTGGTCGCATGCTGGCCTTCTGGATGATCTTCTTCACCCTAATGTTGCCAGTTGAAGTACGCATCATGCCCACCTTTGAGGTGATCACTAACCTCAATATGTTGAATTCATTTTATGGCCTGACCATACCTCTGATTGCCAGTGCAACAGCAACCTTCTTGTTCCGCCAATTCTTCCTGACGGTGCCGAGCGAATTGGTTGAAGCTGCCCGCATTGACGGTGCAGGTCCAATTAAGTTCTTTTTCGATATCTTGCTGCCGCTATCGCGCACCAATATCGCAGCCCTATTCGTTATCACCTTTATCTACGGGTGGAACCAGTATCTATGGCCTTTGCTAATCACCACAGACGCTAACTACTACACCATAGTTATGGGCATCAAGCAGATGCTAGGTGTGGTGGACGGTGTCATTGAATGGAACAAGATCATGGCTACCACCATTATCGCCATGCTTCCCCCTGTCATCGTGGTTGTCGCGATGCAAAAAGCGTTCGTCAAAGGCTCGTGGACTCGGAGAAATAAATTATGTCTACCCTAACTCTTTCTAATATCGCTAAATGCTATCCAAACGGATATCAAGCTATTCAAAAACTCGACCTAACCATCGAAGATGGTGAAATGGTTGTATTGGTAGGTCCAAGTGGCTGTGGCAAATCAACACTACTTCGCATGATTGCAGGCCTTGAAGAGATCTCTGCTGGTGAACTGAAGATCGACGACCTAGTTGTCAACGACCGCGAACCGGGTGAGCGAGACATCGCTATGGTGTTCCAGAACTACGCGCTCTATCCGCATATGTCAGTGTATGACAACATGGCCTATGGACTGCGTAACCGCAAGACGCCTAAGCAAGAGATTGAGAAACTAGTAACTCAAGCCGCTGAAATGCTTGAGCTATCGCATCTTCTTGAACGCAAACCAAAGCAGCTTTCCGGTGGTCAGCGTCAGCGCGTGGCCATGGGGCGCGCCATTGTGCGTAAACCAAAGGTGTTCCTATTCGATGAGCCTCTATCAAACCTAGATGCAAAGCTTCGTGTCAGATGCGTCTTGAGATCAAACGCCTACAGAGAAGTCTAAACACTACCTCAGTGTATGTTACCCATGATCAAGTTGAGGCCATGACGCTTGCTGACAAGCTTGTGGTTCTGAACAAGGGTAATGTTGAGCAGGTTGGTTCACCGTTAGAGATCTACGATGCACCTGCATCCCTGTTCGTGGCTACCTTTATGGGTTCGCCAGCAATGAATGTCTTAGACGCAGGTGTCAGTGAGCTTGGTATTCACTTAGCAGAGACGGTATTGCCGATTTCTACACATGGACTGAAGCATGGTCAGGTCAAGCTGGGACTTCGCCCTGAACACCTAAGAGTCGACAATCAGAACCCTAGGTTTACCGTCAAGGTCGAGCTAGTAGAGGCATTGGGCGCCGACCTGCTGCTGTACTGCAACACTCTAGATTCTGATGCTCAGCGCCTTGTTGTGCGCGTAGATGGCCATGAGAAGATCACCTACGGTGATGTCCTGGGGATCAGCTTCAACAATGAACACGTTCACCTCTTCGACGCAGAAGATGAAAAGCGCATCGAATTTAATTGTATTGAGCAGTTTACTGCGGAGGTGGTGAATGCTTAAGCCCATTTCCACTCTTAACCACCAGCAAGCTAGCCAAATAGAGTGGCTTCTAACCGACGTAGACGACACTCTGACTTGGGAAGCAAACTGCCCGATGCAACTCTAAAGGCCCTGTATGAGCTTGAAGAAGTGGGCGTTAAGGTCGTTGCTGTCACTGGTGCTTGTGCTGGTTGGTGCGACCAAATCGCTAAATTGTGGCCCGTGCATGGCGTGATCGGTGAGAACGGTGCTTTCTGGATGCAAAAAAGCGAATCAGGCTTTGCGGTAAGCTCAAAGCTACCGCTTCAGGAGATGCGTACTCAACAACAGAAACTTAGAACTGAGCTCGAGCTTTTGCTTGAAGGCTATGAAGGTATCGACTTTGCTTCCGATCAGCCGTTTCGCTTTTGCGATGTGGCTATCAACCTAAGCCAAGACAGAGAGCCCGTCCCTCAAGAAGTTGCTGAAGAGCTTTTACATAAAGCAAGGGCACTGACTATCGATGGAATGTCGGTATATGCCTCATTAAGCTCCATTCATTTGAATGTATGGCTTGGAGAGCATAGTAAACGCATTAGCGGTGAAGCTTATCTTAGGCAGAACTGTGATTTTGAGTCCCTGTCGCTTTCTAATATCAGTTATGTGGGTGACTCACAAAATGACGAGGCCATGTTTGAATGGCTGCCGACATCTTTTGGCGTGAACAATATTCAAAAAGTATTGGAGCAACTCTCTCACCAGCCAAGTCATCTTCTAACTGAAAACGGTGGCTTTGGGTTTGCTGAACTGGCAGAGCGCATCGTCACAGCCAAGAAAAAAGACTCGAAAAATTACCAGTATCTAAACGCATCTTGATGAATATACTGAGAATAAGTTGCTAACAGTGGAATGGGTGTCTAACTTGAAAGTAGAGTGGCATCAATGGAAGTGAGACGTATTTATGAAACTCAAGCCGATTCAGTTTGTCCTAGCGGGAGCCATTTTTGGCTTCACCATGAACAGTCTCTATCACTATTCAGCCAACGCGAATGAGATAGCGAGCAGTTCTCCATCATTATTCTCAGAATGCACCATGAACAAAGAGGCTAAATGCCCTCTTCTGCTATTGATTGGTTTTGATTCTGGCCATGTGATAAACGCTGACGTATTCTCCATCTCGGAAGGCATATGCCTCAGACTCACCCTCTATCTCAAAGCCAAACTTACTGTATAGACCCAAGGCGGCTTTGTTATCCACAAATACTGTGAGCTCAATTCTTAGAAGATTCAACCAGTTGTCAGCTAGGTCGACCATAGTTGCCACCAAGCACTGCCAACCCCTTGGCCAAGAAAGGCATCTTTGACGCCCATACCAAAAGAAGCCACATGACGACGCCTTGGGTTCGGGCATACTTCCATACCTAGATTACCCACGATCTCGCCTTCTACCTCAGCGACAAAGGCATAGACATTGTCTGGAATGTTAGAAACACGCTTTTCCCAAAGCTCGAGAGAAGGGTTAGGAAGTTGCAAGGTGCCTGAATAGGCGTTCTCCCCTGCATAGATGTCGCGAATGGCCTCAGCATCTCTTGCTTCGGCTCGGCGTATACTAATCCCTGTCATTTCAATCCCTTACTTCTTTGATAAGTAACAAAAAAGTATCACGGATTGAAAGCAGGCTCTAGTGCTTGCGGCGTCTCCAAGCGAACATAGCTAGGGCTGAAAGACCAAACCATCCCAAACTACCACCGCTATCGTCACCGCTAGAGATTGTCTCTTCCTCTGCCCGTACGAAGTTGTCGCGGTTTTCTTGGGTCACCACTATCTTAGGTACTTCAAAACCGTTTAATACACGATTAATCCAATCTCGGTACTCAGCAACCTCAGTGTAGGCAGACGAATAATCAGCGCTTGGGTCGCCACAGTCAGATGGTCCAAAACTGGTTATCCCAACTTGGATATACTGCCCGCCACGGTTCCAATAAAGCGGTCCACCCGAGTCGCCACCACAGGTAGAGTTTCTCAAGCGTGTTTCAGAGTTAAAGTCGCCCTGTAGGCAGAGCTGTCGACTGTTGATCCGGCTGAGCGGCATTGGCTTGCACTCAAAAGGGTTTGGAAGGTGCCTTGCAGAACATTGGAATCATCAGCGCCGTCGGTGGTGAAACCGTGACCGATGACGAACATCTCGGTGCCGATAAAATCATAAGAGGCAATGTCCGAAGGCTGGCAAGGGTGACATACTCACTCGGGTCGACCTCTAACGGCTCTTCAAGCTTAATAATGGCGATATCATCAGGCCAACTCAGCGCCTCGCTATCTCGAAAACCATCAGGGTAATAAAATTCGCTGGCACGATACAAACCAACGCTACCGTTTAAAACCTGAAGCTCGTTCTGTACCTGAGGAGCGACCGAGGTGTAGGTGTAATAGTAGCTATCACCCTCGACACAATGGGCAGCAGTCAGTACATGATAGGCATCGAGTATGGTGGCACCGCAGTAGTTTTGATAGAGACCGGAGGTATCTAATTGATCAAAGTAGAGGCTGGCAAAAGAGGGAAAGTCATCAATCGAGACGTTGATGCCATTAACGATGTAGGTGGAATTGCTTCCACTATTAGCTAGGCCGACACCAGCATGCATCGAGCCTAACAATAAACAAGCTACGGAAACTGCTTTACGCATACCCCTCTCCCTCGCAAGCGAACCATTCCATCCAAGCTCTTGCTTGTACGCTAGAGCTCTGGTGTAAGTTTAGTTGGTAATTCCTTTACCCTTGGTCACTATAACCCTTACCTTGGTCGTACTTCCACCAAATTGATAACAATTCAATAACTTAATGACACACCTCAAGCCATCATCGTTTAGCACTAAGCCCGAGAAACATTTGGTAGATATACAGAAGACCCTGATCTTAGAGAAATATTTCACTTAGATGAAGAATTGTAAGTAGATTTTAAATTTCACTAACTGTGAAACATTGTAGTAACACAACTCTTCTATAAACGACCTTGATTTGAACAAACTAACCTTCAATGGACTAATCATGAAACAAGGATATCTACTGCCTCTCGTTGCAGCGCTCTCGTTCCCACTTTATGCACAAGACAAAGTGGGCGATATCATCAACTTATCACTCTCGGAGCTGCACCCTACTCAGCCCTCAATCGGTTATGACCAGGTGATGTACAAACTGGGTCGTTATCAGTTCGATGTGAAAAAGCAATTTGATGAGATCTGCGAGGCCTCTGGTCAGAAAGGCTTAGAGTCATATAGCAAGAATTCCGTACCGGGAGTACCTGCTTCTTTTGACTGCGAAGAGGAAGTGGGCAGCATCAAGAAAGACATGAAAACTGTGGTGATTGCTCCCAATGGTGAATATTATCTAACCGATGGCCATCATACCTTCAACACCTTCACTCATATGAATGGTGGTGGTCTGAACTTTAAGGTTAACGTAGTTATCGACGGTGATTACCGCAACCTAAAAACCATGGATAAGTTCTGGGATGCGATGGCGAAAGATGGCAACACTTGGCAGTACGATCTAAACGGCGAGCCAATCACACCAGACCAACTACCAAAGAGCCTAGGTATCTACAACTTCGACAATGACCTGTATCGCTCTCTGATGTATTTCTCTCGTGATGTCAGTTGGAACAAACCAAAACAGCCGGTGCCTTTCCTTGAATTCTATTGGTCTAAGGAACTGCGCAAGCTAACCGATGCTAATCAGTATGATCTTGCGTCTATGGAAGGCTACAAAGCCGCTATCCAAGACGTGTCCAAGCATCTGCTTTCTATCAAAACCGACAGCGTAGGTGGATCAGGTAAGTCAACTCAAGAGATGGGTATCTTCGATAGCTATCAAGAGAAGGGACTAGAGAAGGTTTCTAAGACCAAGGGCAAGCTGGACTATATGCTTCGCTTTAAGACCTCACAGTCTGGTAATGGTCTAGCTTACGATGCCACTCAAACGCCGGTGACGGTGAATCAGGTTGATACCTTTACCATAGAGCGTAAACGTAGCTTTAATGATTACCCAGTGATTAGTGCCAACGGCTCTATCAATGCCGTCGTTGAAATCCCAACGGGTACCTCTGCTAAATGGGAGCTTAATAAAGAGAATCCAAATCAGATCATCTGGGAATTTAAGAACGACGCACCACGCATCGTGAACTACCTTGGCTACCCTGGTAACTACGGCACTATCCCTCAAACCGCACTGCCAAAAGAACTGGGTGGTGACGGTGATCCGCTTGATGTTTTGGTTCTAGGTCAGGCAGTACCACGTGGTGATGTGATTAATGTGCGCCTGATTGGTGTGCTTAAGATGATGGATGATGGCGAACAAGACGATAAGTTGATTGCCGTTCTTACTAACGACTCGCCGTTCTCCGACGTGAAATCGATTGAACAGCTCAACAACGACTTTGTTGGCGTAAGTGAGATCATCAAGGTTTGGTTCGAAAGCTATAAAGGCCGTGATGGCGGTATGGAAGTGCTTGGTTGGGGTGAAGCCGAAGAAGCAAACTCTATATTAGAGCAGGCTAAAAATAGTTACCTGACAATGAAG
Organism: Vibrio sp. JCM 19236; assembly: GCA_000830455.1. GTDB lineage: Bacteria > Pseudomonadota > Gammaproteobacteria > Enterobacterales > Vibrionaceae > Vibrio. Next base: position 42,638 of record BBSB01000025.1, on the reverse strand, counting down.
TAACAATACGCGCCTCATAAAAGAGGCGCGCTGCTACTTAAACTGTCTATTGATATAGGCGGGTTTATCTTCGGGGTTGCGCTCTCTTTTGACCGCAACCCTTTGATTTTTGCCCATCATCACCTTGATTTGATACCAAGTCTCAAGCGCTAATGCTCTGCCCGGCGTCGACCACCAAGTGTTGTGATAGAGCTTTTTGTTGGCGGCGAGTATGTCTGGCGAACGATTGATACATTCCAGCGCTAGTTCATAGGCTCTGGCAAACGGGTCCGTGGCAATCTTAGTCACTAGGCCATATTCTTTGGCTTTTTCACAATCTATTACCTTAGCGGTCATCGCCATCTCAAGGGTATGGTCTTGACGCATCAACTCGCGAAAGGCAATAGCGCCTCCCATATCAGGAATCAACCCCACTTGGCCTCCATAATAGAGAAATTGGCATCAGGAGAGGCGATACGAAAATCACCACCACTCACCAATTGCAGACCACCGCCCCAACAGCGCCCATGAATAGCAAAGATCACAGGGCATGGGATATCTCGCCAACCCAATGAAAACTTTTGCGCTAAATTAGGTTTAAATGGTAGCCACTTGAACAGCAATTTAGCGGCGCCTTTCTTATCACTCAGGAGCGATTTCACATCTAGTCCTGAACAAAAGTCATTACCCTCTGCTTTCACTATCACTGCACGTATCTGTTTGTTTTTACTCAGCTTACGGCTCATGTCATTTACTGCCATAAACATCTCAAGATCTATAGCGTTGAGCTTGTCAGGACGGTTTAACGAAACAATGGCAATCTGGTTTTCATCTACAGTGCAGGTGATGCGAGAGGTATTGGACATGGAGTGCTCGTACTTAGTGGTCTTACCAGAAAGATAAGCAAGATCTCAGCTTTTGCAAAAATCACTTTTCCAACTCTGTGACTTCGCTACAGCCCAACAGCGAAAAACCTATACCGATCTCCAGCAACTCTGCCTGTAAACGTCGTACAAATGACGCATACAATGTATGACTGTCTGAGCTCTTGGATAGACGATGAAACTCTCGCTGCTCTTCGGTCTTAATCATCGGGTGTGTGCAGCACCCAGCATCACTAACCGACACCTCTAAACTAAACAGAGATAACTCCTCTTCACACGAACGCTTAAGCAAACTGTGGAAGGCTCGGCAAGTACGCTTATCCAAACGAAAAACGTACTGCTGATTGAGTCATAAACGCCTCAACCTCATCAATGGCAGGATCCAATATCTCCCTGAGCACTATGTCAGGCACGGTATGAGTTGTATTCGTTTCTAGCCAAACGAATACACGAACCCTAGAGACACAAGCATAACTTGCATCAAAGGTAATTTTATACATATTTAAAATATCCAAATCGCTCTGATTAATAATACAACTCAGAGTCTGTTCTACTTATTTAACTTTCATTTAAGCTAATTATTGAAAGCTAAATATAAGTTCCTTTTAATTTCCAAGCATTTATTGGTTTCGTTTTCTAATTATTAATACAATTAAGCTCGGTATAATTTTAAGTTGAAACCTCTTTTATGCCTCAGTCTCTCGACGCTAGTAGAGTAACTTTCACACTGATTACAACCAGACCAAAGATGTAAGTGAGAGTGAGCGGTCTGAGTGAAACGGCCGTGTTTCGGGCATTCTATCTCTATTAAGCTTGTCTGGTTCAAGGCCTGCTCTGGCACTCTTGAATAGTCATATAAGGAACCGTAACGTTGCCTTGCCTTGAGGATAAACTCATATCGGCTCATGCTTTCACTTGGTTCAGTTGAAATAGAATCACAAACTGATTCTAAACTAACGCTACTGTCTGACCTGCTGTACATGCTCCCCTCCCATAGCGAACATACTGGTATACACCAGCGAATATTACTCCGCTAAAAAGACATATTGATTCATAAAATTAATGTTTCAACTTTTAGTTGAACCCATAGTCAACCTAGAGCATATGCGTAACTTACAACAAATCGCTTAATATTGGCAGAACAATCATTGGTAATATCTATTATTCCAACCTCGATCAATTAAATGACCAAGAAAAAATATATGTTTGGATAAGAATAATTTATATCGAACAAAAAATACACGCTCAAAGGCGTGTATTTTTTCAAATTTGATTTAAGTAATTAGATTACTTTTCTGCGCGGCCCATGAATGATTTATCAGAGGTGTTCACGCGAACCTTTTCACCACCAGCGATGTATTCTGGAACTTGGATGATAAGACCAGTAGTTAGAGTAGCTGGCTTAGTACGAGCACTTGCAGATGCACCCTTGATTGATGGGTCAGTTTCTACAATCTCTAGCTCAACTACAGAAGGTAGTTCTAGAGCAACTGGGTTGCCATCAACACACAGAACGTAAAGGCCTTGTGTCTCTTCGTTGATGTACTGGAGTTCTTCTTCAATAGCTTCTTTGTTGAAGTTGTAAGGCGTGTAGTCTTCATTGTCCATGAATACATACTCGTTACCATCGATGTAAGAGAACATAGATGGGTGGCGGCTGAAGTCAGCTAGGTTGATGATTTCATCTGCCTTGAAGCTTTCATCAGCTTTTGCACCTGTCGCTACATCGTACATGCGCATACGGTACAGGCTTGCACCAGCACGGCCACTTGGAGTTAGTTTGTTGATTTCTTTAACAAAATAAACTTTGCCATTGTGCTCGATAGCAGCACTTTTTTAATTTCACTTGCCTTTGGCATTTCAATTACCTTGATCAAATGGGGTCAAATTCGCTTGATTATACAACCAATAACGGCTTTAAACACCATTTCTAGTGTGACATAAGATAAAGGAGTGAGGCTTTACACCTGTGCAGATCACAAGGTGTTGTTGAGGGAAGTCTGAAAACTTAAAAAGATGGATTAAGAATCCCTAACGATCACCGAGTTAGGAGGTTCTGTTTTCTAGTTTAAAATAAAAACTAGCGTGTTTTTCTTTGTTTATGAGTAGGTTCTGTACGCAGTTTTTGGAACCAAAAACGTTTGCGACCGACTGAACGAGACATAAAACTTTCCTTATATAAATAAACCATGAATGTTGAACTGAATTCAAACACAAACAGTTAGTGTTGCTTTTATATAGTGTTGCGAAGGAAAAATTTAACGTGACGACATTTAGGAGCAGTAAATGCGAGAGAGGTTATTTTTGCGGTGTTACGATATAAAAAGATAAGAGAGTATGGATGGCATAGAGCCACCCATACAAAAACTGATTAAAGTACAGTTACTTCAGCAGCTTGAAGACCTTTTTGACCTTCTTCTACGATGAACGATACTTTTTGGCCTTCAGCAAGAGTGCGGAAACCGTCAGAAGCGATAGCACGGAAGTGAACGAATACGTCTTTGCCGCCGTTGTCTTGAGTTAGGAAACCGAAGCCTTTCTCTTCGTTAAACCATTTTACAGTACCAGTAGTTTTGTTAGACATGATGTCACCTTATTAAAAAAAATATAGTTCGCTAATGCGCGTATGCTGCAATTGTGAATTATTGAATGTTACGATGAAGCTAAGAAACACAAAGGATGACGACAGAAACGCAGAAATACTGGGGTTTACTTTTACTTGATAACTCATTAATAACTCTGAATCACAGAGTGGATTGCATAGTACACTAATTGGACAGCCAGTAAAGCCTTTTATTTTACCTATTGCACAATACTGGCTTAAGTGAGGAAGTTTCACTCTAGTGAACAACTCATCACCACATCGCTGGCTTGGTCGTTCTTGTCTTCTCGGAGCCACCCGAGACTTTCATACAAACCTGGAACATGGGTATAGGCATACAACTTGGATTGACTTTTAACCTGCTGTCGACCAAGGAAGATAAGCTTGTGAGCAATCCCTCTATGTCGCCAGCCCTCGCTTACATAAACCGCGTTAATCCAGATAACCTCTCTGTCTGACTTTGGTTCAGCGAACTTTGTATAGGCAATTCCCCCTACGACCTGCCCCTCTACAATGGCAACGATAGGCTTAGGCAAAGTGCTGTCACCCTCCGGCTCATATTCGGGCCATTCACTCTTAAACAAGCTAGTCAGGTTAGCAAAATGAGGAGAATCATCGGTGATACGTTGGTAGCTAACCTCAAACATGATTAAAGCTCTCCTGGAAGAATAACTAATCAAAAAACATAGAAAAAATTGAGTAGCAAAGCATAGTGACCTAAAAACTCGAGCATAGAGTAAATTTACTTAACATCATTCTCAACCCAAGCAATCGCTCACTATTGTCCATATAAATCAATAAGATAAATAAAAACCTCTCATAGTATAGACAATATTTACCTCCTCATGTGCCAAGACTGCAACAAGCGGAATCCATGCAATGAAAAACTCTCTAAGCACCATAGAAGTCTGAGATATACCTCAAATTTTTCAGCCCTAAGATCATCTCAAAGCTAGGATCTTCTCACATTTTTTGAACCTTCAACTTGTTCAAAGTAATTCAAAGGTAGAGAATCCACCCAAAATGTTAACGTTAACTTTCGGACTAACATTTTAGAACGCACTGAGTATGCGTTTTTAAAACCCAATAAATGATAACGTTAACATAAACAACAGAGATTATACTTACTACTGCGTACCTACACGAGGCTTCCATGATTTTTGGTAAAAATAGGAACTACATACTACTCAGCGCCACGCTGTTCTTTTTCTTTGTCACTTGGTCATTCTGGTTTTCACTATTCCCGATTTGGCTAAGCCAGCACCTAGGTCTTGATGGCGCTAATACAGGTATCATCTACTCGCTCAATGCCATTGGTGCTCTTTGTTTGCAGCCTCTCTATGGTTACCTACAAGACAGACTCGGTTTGAAAAACACCTGATGTGGTTCATCGCATCGCTGTTGGTATTCGTAGGTCCATTTATCATCTTCGTTTACGGCCCACTTCTTCAAACCAGCATAGTGCTTGGTGCTGCTGTTGGTGCCGTATATCTAGGTGCAGCCTTCTTCGCCGGTGTGGGTGCAATTGAAACCTATGTCGAGCGCGTTGGTCGCGTATCTAGCTTTGAATTTGGCCGTGCACGTATGTGGGGTTCACTCGGTTGGGCATTCGCTACCTTCTTTGCGGGCACCTTTATCAACATCAACCCAAACATTAACTTCTGGCTAGCATCTCTATCTGCAATCGTTGCAGCCATCATGATCATGATGGTTAAGTTCGATAAAAACGCCGCTCAGCAAGACGTTGACTCAGATCCTGTAAAAGTGACTGACGTCCTAGCGCTTATCAAGATGCCGCGCTTCCACGCCTTTGCCCTGTACATCTTTGGCTGTGCTTGTATCTACGGTGTGTACGATCAGCAATTTGCATCTATTTCTCTTCTCAGTTCCCAACAGTGGAAGAAGGCAACCGTATGTTCGGTTACTTGAACTCACTTCAGGTATTCCTAGAAGCAGGTGGTATGTTCCTAGCACCTTTCTTTGTTAACCGAGTAGGTGCAAAGAACTCACTGGTGATTGCGGGCTTTATCATGGCAACGCGCATCATCGGCTCTGGTCTAGTAGATGGCCCAATTGGAATCTCAGCAATGAAACTTCTGCACGCAGTTGAACTTCCAATCCTACTGATTGCGGTATTCAAGTACTTCAGCAAGAACTTCGATACTCGCCTCGCATCGACCCTATATCTATTTGGCTTCCAGTTCGTGATTCAGGTGTTCACCAGCATCCTATCGCCACTGGTGGGTCACTCATACGACGTGATTGGCTTCCAGCATACCTACTTGATCCTTGGCTCAGTGGTAGCAGTGTTCGCTACCCTATCCATCTTTACCCTAGTGAGCGACAAGACTCCCTCGGTAAACCCAGAAGAGCAGCCTAAAGAGCTAGCAACAGCTTAACCCTTTATCCCCTCTCTACTTGAGAGGGGAACCAATTTTCCCTTGGAGTTACAATGAATAACGACACTCAAACACCAAACCAGTTTGTACAAAATAAAGCTGCAGAAATTAGCTGTCACCACAGACCAGGCTTTCACATCGCAGCGCCTGCAGGCTGGATCAACGACCCAAACGGCCTATGTTTCCACAACGGTATCTACCATGCCTTCTATCAGCACCATCCTTATTCATCTGACTGGGGACCAATGCACTGGGGCCATGTAACCTCAAAAGACATGGTGCGCTGGGAACACCAACTATCGCCCTTGCGCCGGGAGAAGAAGGCACCTGTTTCTCTGGTTCAGCGGTTTCAGTGGGCGATACTCTCGCATTGCTTTACACCGGCCATACTTGGCTTGGCGAGGAAGGCGATGATGACCACATGAAGCAGATCCAGTGCCTAGCAACCAGCGAGGATGGTATCCATTTCAGAAACAAGGCATCATCATCCCTGACGCTCCGAAAACCGATATGGTGCATTTCCGCGACCCTAAGGTATGGAATGAAGACGATATCTGGCACATGGTTGTGGGCATGAAGGATGGTGAGCAAGGCCAAATTGCCTACTACCAATCCGATGACCTTAAAAACTGGGACTACAAGGGTGTGATGACGGGAGCAAGGCCTGGTATCGGCTTCATGTGGGAGTGCCCAGACTTCTTCCCTCTTGAAGACAAGCGCGTAGTTATCTGCTCACCTATGGGGATGGAAGCGGACGGTTACAACAACCTGAACTTCCACCAAAATGGCTACATGGTTGGTGACCTAGATAAAGAAACCTGTAAATTCAGCTTCGAGAAGTTTGTTGAACTGGATTATGGTCATGACTTCTATGCCTGCCAAACCTTTGAAGCCGAAGATGGTCGACGCATTGCTATCGCTTGGATGGACATGTGGCACAGCGAAATGCCAACTAAAGAGCGAGGCTGGTGTGGTGCACTGACCCTACCACGCGAGCTAAAACTCGATGACAATGGCAAGATCTGGCAAACCCCAATCCGTGAACTAGAAACCCTGCGTCAGCATAAATTCGACACCTCGAACCTAAAGAAAGTAGACAGCCAAATCTTGGATACGGGGATAGAGGGTGACCTTTTAGAGATCAAAGTCAAGTTCTCTCTTGCGGGCAACAGCGCAGAACGATTCGGTCTAATGCTACGCGTTGGTGATACGCCATTTGAACGCACCATTTGGGTTACGACAACATGGCCAAGCGCGCTTTCTTCGACCGCACCCTTTCAGGCGAGGCGGTTACTGGGGTGCGTAGCATCGACCTAGATACCTCAAGTAACTCAGTAGAACTTCACATCTTCCTAGACCGCTCATCAGTGGAGATGTTCATGAATCAGGGCGAACAAGTGATCACTAGTCGCATCTATCCATCAGAAACTAGTCTAGGTGTTAAGCTGTTTGCTGAAAATGGTTCGGTGGAACTTGAAGAGCTATCCATCTGGAGTCTTGAAGATATCTGGAAGTAATTCTCGAGTCTGATTTGTTTGATTCTTAACACCCGGTACCTAGTATCGGGTGTTTTGGTTTAACAACATACCATTCAATATATTAATACAATAACTCAAGAATAATTACTGGTGGTTCGCTTTCATTTAGGAGACATAGAAATCCAACCCAAAACTTAATCCATAAATTTCAATTAGATAGCAAAGATCAAATAGCGATCATTTATATGAAAGCCAGTTCTTATACACGAAAACAATTGATGAGATATTAGTCACAAAGCCACAGCTTGTATGATTGTATAGCCACAAATTGGCTACAGTTAGTCAACATTAGCCTTTTAGACACACCACCTAGAAACGAGTAAAAGGAGTTTTAATGAAGACCCAATTCAGTAGCAAACTGTTGGTATGTAGCGTAATCGGTGCACTCTCTTCATATGCGAATGCGACCAACCTCGACATCGTGAATCCCGGATTTGAAACCGGTAATTGGGATGGCTGGCAGGATGTAGACCCATCATCCATCTCGGGTGATGCCCATCAAGGTTTGCATTCCGCCAAGATAAGCGGCAGTGGCGCCGTTTTTAGTCAAACTATTTCTGTTACACCTCAAACCAACTATACCCTTTCCGCATACATCAAAGGCTCCGGTACTCTGTTTGCCGATGTTGGGGGGAACCGCACACAACAGAGCTCTAGTGACAGTGGCTGGAGCATGGTAGAGGTTACGTTTGACTCTGGATCAAACAGTGAGGTCACCTTCGGCGGCTCCTATTCCTCAGGCGAGGGGCGCTTCGACAGCTTTGAACTGATTCAAAATAGTTCTAGCGGTGGTGGCGAATGCAGCAGTACCCCTATTTCCATTGTCTCAGCAACTGATGATGGTACCAACGACGGTCATGTTCCAGCGAACACCATAGATGGGAGCCTAGCGGATACCTCTCGATGGTCGAGTCAGGGTATAGGTAAAACAATTACCTACGATCTCGGTTCTCAATCCACTGTGGCACAAATCGATATCGCTTGGTACAAAGGTGACACAAGAAGTTCGTACTTCAGTGTTGATGTTTCCGATGATAACCAAAACTGGCAAAGAGTCATTTCGAATAATACCTCTAGTGGCACTACAGCAGGCTTTGAAAGTTACACCTTTAGCCAATCAGATGCCCGCTACGTAAGAATTGTCGGCGAAGGAAACTCGGCCAACAATTGGAACAGTATCCTAGAGGTCGACCTATATGGCTGTAGCAGTGATTCAGGTGGTGGTGATCCTACCCCTCCTCCATCGGATCTCGACCCTAGCCTTCCACCATCAGGCAACTTTGATCTTTTAGATTGGACCCTCAGCATTCCTGTAGATAACAGCGGTGATGGCAAAGCAGATACCATCAAAGAAAATGAACTGTCGGCAAGCTATGAACACTCTTCTTTCTTTTACACAGAAGCCGATGGTGGGATGACCTTCAAAGCACCGGTTGACGGGGCAAAAACCTCTAGCAATACCAGCTATACGCGTTCAGAACTTCGTGAGATGCTTCGTCGAGGCGACACCTCCCATGACACCAAAGGCGTGGGTAAAAACAACTGGGTCTTCTCTAGCGCTCCATCTTCAGATAGAAATGCCGCTGGCGGTGTTGATGGCACTCTGACTGCAGAGCTAAAGGTTGACCATGTGACCACAACTGGTAGTAGCTCTCAGGTGGGCCGCGTCATCGTTGGCCAGATCCATGCCAATGATGATGAACCTGTTCGTATCTACTATCGCAAGCTTCCGAACAACTCACTGCTCTATCTATATTGCTCACGAACCAAACGGTGGCTCAGATCTTGGTATGAGATGATTGGCAGTCGCTCTAGCAGTGCCAGCAATCCATCTGACGGCATCGCCCTTGGCGAGGTGTTTGGCTACAAGATCGACGTCCAAGGCAACACACTCATCGTAACCATTACTCGAGATGGCAAACCAGATGTGGTGCAAAGTGTAGACATGAGCAACAGCGGTTATGACGTTGGCGGACAGTACATGTACTTTAAGGCTGGTGTGTATAACCAAAACAACACTGGCGATGCCAACGACTATGTACAAGCCACTTTCTACAAGGTTGAGAACAAGCACACGGGCTATGCTCACTAAAAGCAGTCAATTATAAACATCATATAAAATAAATAAGACATAAGCGGCTCTAGAATAGAGCCGCTTTTTTACATCAAAGGATAAAAATAATGTGAGCTAATCAACAAATATTAAAATCAAGTAATTACTCTAAGATAAAAAACATAAAGATAATTAACCGAGACCAAAGAATAATATCCAATGTGGATGTATAAAATATAATTCAGCTATATTAATATTTATTCCAGTACTTTTATTCCCAACTATAAACACCTACCTACAAAAGCACCCAGCACCAGTAAACAACTGAAACTAAAGGAGAAAACTTCGCATTAAAAACCAGCGCAAACATTAACAAACAATGAATCAAAATGAATATTAATTTTCATAACAATTAAAACAAGTGTGATAAACAACAAATAACCAACTAAAACACCGGTCTATCAACATATCCGACCTCCACTATTTTAATAAAACCTTAATAACATTTTTAATTATCAGGTAGTAAGGTTTTTATTACACACATCTGGTGTGGAATATAAGGATATAATAATGAATAATTTCAATCCAAATAAACTTACTTTGGCTTTAATTACTACTGGCTTAATCTCTACGAGTGTACACTCACAAACAATCACTGCTCCAGCATCCAAAGGTATGCCCAGTGCTGAGTCTATAGATACCTATATGGGAAACATCGCTCAAGCAAGAGCCTTCAACGTGCTAACTGCGCAAGGTAGCGCTTACCCAGGTTGGGAACAATTGGAGGTATTTGACGCATCTAAAGTGTACGAGGCAGCAGGTAATATTGTCCGGTATACGGATGGCAGTCGCTGGGGTGTTTTCGAGAACAAGTGGTGGACACAAGTCGATGCGCCTAGTTTCACTGGTGCCAGTGATGTTTGGGAATTCCTTGCCGAAACAGACAGCGCTGGTAACTATCTTCCCGAGGCATCAAACATCAATACTTGGGAGTCTTCTTTTGCCTACAGTGGCGGTGATCAAGTTAAACATACTATCTCTGATACACAGTATTACTTTGAGGCTCGCCATTGGACTAAAGGTGACGAACCAGTACTAACAATCACCGATGGGGGTAGTGTTCAAGAATGGGAGACGCCATGGAAGCGTATTGATGAACCTTCTGGTGAAGGAGAACCACCAGTAACACCAGACCCAGAGCCGCCGGTAGATCCAGAACCTCCCGTTGATCCTGAGCCACCTGTCGACCCAGAGCCTCCAGTGGTTGTCCCACCGGTAGATTTACCCGCTGATGGATATGCTTTCCTGCGCGAGCTCACCCAAGAGCAGTGGGATTGGTTCTTCCCTATGCGCTCTGGTCGCTACAATGCCGAAGGAGGAACTCGTAATCACCCCCCGTATGCATCAGAAGATGGCTCTCTAGATACCTTTACTCTAGAGGCGTTTAAAAAGGCAGTTCTCGAATACAATACTTGGGCAGCGCATAACGGTTACAAGCAGTTCCTGAACGAGGGCTCAAAGTCGCAACAAGCTCTCGAATTTACGACGTTTTGGGCTAAGTCGGCGCGAGAAACCTCAGGTTCATGGGCAAACGCGCCCGAGCCTTGGATAGTAGATGATCAGGACGCTGGAATCGTTTGGAAAGGAGCTCTCTACTGGGTTGAAGAGGTGGGTTATTCTACTAATCCTGACGGCACTAGCTCAGCCATCAACTATGTTGATCATGCCTCCACAGAATACCCACCAGTAGAAGGTCGTTCATACTACGGCCGAGGCATTATCCAGCTTTCCTGGAACTACAACTATGGTGCCTTTAGTTACTGGCTATATGATAATGGTCTGATGCGAGACGTTATCAGCGAACGCGATATATTGCTGAAACGACCAGACTTTGTTGCAAGCAATGGTGCTCTTTCCATCCTCTCTGGTATCTGGTTCTGGATGACGCCACAAGGTGCGAAACCATCGTCTCATGACGTCATGCAGGGGAACATCACCAATGTGTCATCCTCCAGTCAAGAACTTGGCTTACCGCAACGAAACGATGGTCAAAGCATTATTACCGCCGAGGGGGAGTCTTATGACGAAGCGGTTATCTCTTATAGGCTGGGCACGGTAATTAATATTGTTAATGGTGGCTTAGAGTGTAATAAGGCAGCGGCTTACCATTCGGGACCACCACAGCGCGTCTCTTACTACAATGCTTACGCAAAATACATGAACGCAAATGTCATTGGAATCGACATACCAACCATACAAGAAGCGACCAACGTCTGGACATCCAAGGTCAACGACCAGAGTCCAGATAACCTTAAAACATCCACCTGTTATGCTCAGAAGAGCTACTACGGCTGGTAAAAACCAATGTTTACAGATAACTAACGCATAATAGTAAAAGACCTGACTGCAAACACACTGCGGTCAGGTCTCTCTTCCTATAGAGTAGACAACTCGCTTACAAAGACTCTCTCTCAATAACCGGGCATTCAACCCTGATAATACCCGTCTCGGTGCGCTGCTCCATGATATGAAGCGCAGCCTGCTTTCCAAGCTCTGAGTGGGGCAACTCAACCGTCGTTAGGCCAGGTACAAATAGGTCTGCTACCTCTTCCATATTGTCATAGCCAAGAATGGCGACATCCTCAGGAATATCGAGGCCCAAGCGATGCAGATGCATATAAGCCACCAAAGCCACACGGTCGTTTCCGCAGACGATAGAATCGAACTCGTAGTTTTCTGCTAGTGCCTTGTCGATGATCTTTATGGTGTCATGGTAGTCACATTCTGGAGCCATATAACGCCAGCGATAATCTGAGCTACTCAAGCTTTGCTCCGCGAGTGCCTTTTCAATACCTTGACTGCGTAGAGCCACCGCTGGTAGGTCTTGATTTAGCATGATAAACAATGGTTTTTTATAACCTTTATCTAGCAGCCGTCTGAGCCAACATATTGTCCCATGGCATCATCTGGCACATAGCAAGGCACACTCGGGTCATCACAGAAACAGTTGGCTAGAACCACTGGCCTATCTTTTAGTGCGTCTGGCACCACTACCTTTCTCAAACCCATAGTGGCAAAGATAATACCTGCTGGCTTATGGGAAAGCAGGCGGTCAACAGTTGCGGCATCTGGCTCTGGGTCAAAGGTATTGATGATAAGAGAGTTCCAACCACCGCTAGTCGCTGTGTGTTCTATGGAGTGGTTGATACCAACAGAGAACGGCGTTGTGGCAACTTCGAGCGCCAATACACCTATGCTGGTTTCCTGATATCCCTGCACCGCTTTGGCACGCATCTGTTTAGCCGAATGGTCTGGGGTGTAGTTAAGCGTTTTAATCGCATCATTGACTCGCTTTAACGTCTCCGCTTTCACCTTCTCAGGGTTATTTATCGCTCGGGAAACCGTCATCCAAGATACGCCGGCGAGTTTAGAAACGTCTTTAATTGATGCCATCTGTTGCTAACTTACTAAATTCTATAACGAACAACACTTTACCATGTGACAGGCATCTTTAAACAATGATGCTTGATTAGTTTTGTCACAAAAGCGTGTCGTATCAATTCTTGGATCTATGATTTAGTTGATAATAATTATTATTAACCACAAATACGTTATAGTTGAGCGCTGAAGTTAATCATCAAAGGAAAGCCGAATGAGTTGTGGGTGCGGGAAAGATAGTTGCAGTGATACAGACAAAGGTGCATCAAATCAGGGAGTTGTGCGCCGTTTTTGTTGGTAAAAACCTTTTCTTGGTGTTTATTAGCGCACTCATCTTAGTTGGGGTGGTTCAGCAATACGTACTGGGTTAAGTCTCGAGTTCTATCGAGAGCTTAAAGTAGGGCACCTCGCCCTTGTAGAATCGCTCGCCCTCTGGCCCAAAGCCAAATCGGCTATAGAAAGGAATCGCGCTTTCGCGGGCATCACACCAAAAGTTACTCGCCCCCTGCTCTTTAGCAAAATCGAGCATGTGCTCGAGTAGCGCACTGCCAATGCCCTGGCCTTGATAATCTTGGTCGGTGGCAAACTTGCGTAGGCGAATAGAGTCTTCACTTTGAAACAGCGATGCCACACAGACAAGTCTCGCATCAAAGAAAACGCCAAAGTGTGAGCCAGTTTCATCGTCTTCCACATGGCAAAACTCAGGTGGTTTTTCAGGCCACAATACAGCGTGCCTCAAGCCTATGGTCTGTTGCCAGCTAATCTGTTCGATGGAAATCATTGAGCTATCCATACTACCTCAACCAAGGTTTCACCTTTTTCTAGCACCTTGCCTTTGAAGGTAGAGCCTTTGTTCACCACACCCACGCCCTTTGGGGTGCCTGTCATAAGCACATCACCATCTTGTAAACGCATGAAGCTAGATAACTCTTTTTGAATCACAAGAGGCGGATACATCATCAGCTCGACACCACCCTGCTGGATAAGCTCATCGTCGACATACAGCTCTAGGCTGAGATCATCAAGGTTTGAAAAATCAACAAAGTCAGAGAAGAGCGCCGAACCATCAAAGGCTTTTGCTCGCTCCCATGGAAGCCCCTTGGCTTTCAGACGAGATTGAGACTCGCGCTTGGTTAGATCTAACCCTAAACCAACGCCCACAAACTCATTGTTTTTCATAACAAAACAGAGCTCAGCCTCGTAGTGTATCGGCTCTTCAGTGCCACTTTTTAGAACAGATGTAATGGAGGAGTTCGGCTTGTTAAAAACCACCATCTGGTCGGGTATCTCGTTGCCAAGCTCAGAGATATGTTCCACATAGTTTCTGCCTATACACACCAACTTAGCTGGCGCTATCGCTGACCTATTTAAGTACACCTTTTCCATTTGTTACTCCATTATCTTGATGGTGTAGTGGCGCTCCACATCGACTGTGTCCTTGCCCCACTCGCTCTGTTTTACCCTTTGCTGATGAGCATCAAAAGCTTGTTCAGACTCGAACTCTTCATACACGCTAAAGCGCGTGGGTTCTGTGTCGTCTTGCACTACCTCAAAAACCAAACAACCCGGCTCTTGCCGGGTTAATTGAATGTGTTTCTTAAGGGAAACTTTTATCTGCTCAAGCTGACTGCTAGGGACAAGGATATATCCCTCTAAGATTACTTTACTCATCTCATTTCAACTCGAGAGCTAGACTCGCTTTCCACCGATAAACTAGGAAAGCGAAGACTAATTCAGAACTTAACCGCGATAGTAACGCTGAGGCACAAAAGGCATTTTCTCTACCGTCATTGGTAGCTTCTTGCCACGAACTTCTGCAAAGATTTCAGTGCCCACTGCGATTAGGTCGCTACGAACATAAGCCATAGAAACTGGCTTGCCAGCGTTAGGACCTGCAGTACCACTTGTTACCACGCCCACTTCAACATCGTTTGCATCAAACAGCTTACAGCCTTCACGCACTGGCGCTTTAGTTTGACCTACTAGGCCAACGCGCTTGCGTGAAACATCTTTAGTTGCGATCTGATCAAGGATGATGTCTGCACCAGGGAAGCCACCTGCGCGCTCGCCGTCTGCACGGCGGATCTTGCTGATACCCCATAGAAGGCTTGCTTCAACAGGCGTCGTTGTTTGGTCTAGGTCGTGACCGTATAGGCAAAGACCACACTCAAGACGAAGTGAGTCACGAGCACCAAGGCCGATCCACTCAACTAGCTCGGAGTCAGTCAGTTTACGTGCTAGCTCTTCTGCTTTCTCGTTAGGAACAGAGATCTCAAAGCCATCTTCACCTGTGTAGCCGCTGCGGCTCACGATGCACTCTACGCCAAGCAGTTCAATGCGCTTAACATCCATGAATACCATCTCTTTAACCGCTGGGTTTAGCTCAGCTAGAACATCTACAGCTTTAGGACCTGCAGAGCAAGAAGAGCGCGATCATCGATCACTTCTAGCTCAACGTCTGCTGGCAGGTTAGCTTGCAGGTGCGCGATGTCTTGTGCTTTACATGCTGCGTTTACCACAACGAATAGGTGATCACCAAGGTTCGCTACCATAAGGTCATCCATGATGCCGCCTTGCTCATTAGTGAAGAAAGCGTAGCGTTGGTTACCTTCAGCTAGATCAATGATGTCTACTGGCACTAGAGACTCTAGGCCCGCAGCTGCATTTGCGCCTTTTAGACGAAGCTGCCCCATGTGCGATACGTCAAACAGACCCGCTGCATCACGTGTGTGTAGGTGCTCTTTCTTAACGCCAAGTGGGTATTGAACTGGCATCTCGTAGCCTGCGAATGGAACCATCTTCGCACCTTGCTCAACGTGAAGGTCAAACAGTGGCGTTTTTAGTAGTGCTTCAGTCATCATTTCTCCTTAATTTGTCACGCCGGATATGCTGAAATGGCGTAACAAACTGTTCATATATGAGTTAACCTAAAAGTACAGGCAAACGATTGCCGACACTATAGGAAACTTTGCTTTTTAACACAACCGCTACAATAAACGAGTTTTATTTCGCGGTTACCCATAAAATTTGTGCGTCGCTTTCACTTACCGAAATCAGTGCATGACCCATATTGGCATCGTAATAGACGCTATCGCCTTCACTGAGTTTCAGTGGCTCATAGAATTCGCTATAAAACATCACCTCGCCATCGAGTATCAACAAGAACTCTTCACCGTCATGACGAACCCAGCCTTGGAACTCATCGAAGCTACGAGCACGCACTACAGACTTGAACGGCATCATGCGCTTTTGAGACATCTCTGTAGCAAGAAGTTCATGCTCATAGGTAGAGGTTGGATGCGATTTTCCTGCCCCCTTCAAGGTGACGTCTCTGCGTCCGGAAGCCTTGATTTTCTTGGGTGGAGTGAATAGCTGTGGCATATCTATTTCAAGACCTACAGCCAATTTTTGCATCGCTTGGAAGGTCGGGCTGATCTGCTCGTTTTCAATCTTGCTCAAGGTCGAACGAGCCAGTCCAGTGCGCTGACTCGCCTCCTCAAGGGTCAACCCGAGCTTGCCTCGAATTGACTTAATTTTGTCACCTAACTTTAACGGTTCGACGCTGTTTCTACCGAGGATTTCTCTATGGTTAGAGATGGATATTCATCCAAAATCGTCTCTTTCATCTGTTCCTTCACCGCGTTCAATCCTGTTTTATGGTCAGAAAGTGTGCCACAAACTGGCCATTTTGATGAAGAGGATAAGGTAAGAATAAGTGAGAGATAAGTTGCAAAGTTGAATTTTTTGTTTCCGATAGGAAATTTCAGCTTGAGTACAGAGTCAACTCGGTGTATTTTTCGAGCATAAAGAGACTCATTCCTTTCTATCTGATTATTGTTGGAGATTTTAATCATGGACAACACTCTAAAATTTACCGAGAGCCACGAGTGGGTGCGCGACAACGGTGACGGCACTGTTACTATCGGTATTTCAGAGCACGCACAACAAATGCTTGGTGATGTTGTATTCGTTGACCTACCAGAAGTAGAAGACAGCGTTGAAGCAGGTGAGAGCTTCTCACTAGTTGAGTCTGTAAAAGCGGCTTCAGATATCTACGCTCCTGTGACTGGTGAAATCGTTGCTATCAACGAAGAGCTAGAAGACAGCCTGAGCTAATCAACGAAAGCTCTTATGATGAGGGTTGGATCGTTAAGGTTAAGCTTGAAGATGCAAGCGAGCTAGACAACCTAACTAGCGCAGAAGACTACCTAGCTAGCATCGAAGACGAGTAATTTTCGCTTCAAATTGAACAAGTTAACAAAATCCCCGCTTTTGCGGGGATCTTGCCATTCAGAAGACAGGTAAAAACTCTTATAAACCTTTATCGCCTGCTCTGAATGCAGAAAGTCTAATAGGAAACACACATAGCCTCATAGAAGGCAGGGTACAACAAAGTTATGACTGATCTACTACGCAGTTTAAGCACGGACACTGAGTTCGTTGCTCGTCACAATGGTCCAAACCTAGCTGACCAACAGAAGATGCTTGAGCGCCTTGGCGTTTCTAGCCTTGCAGAGTTAGTTGAGCAAACCGTTCCAGCTCAAATTCGTCTAGAAAAACCAATGACCCTAGAAGCGCCTCTGAGCGAAGCGGGTATGTTGGCTGAGATGAAGAAGTTTGCTGAACTAAACCAAGTAAAGCGCACCTTCATTGGTCAAGGTTACTACAACACCTTCACGCCTAACGTTATCCTGCGTAACGTTCTAGAGAACCCAGGTTGGTATACGGCGTATACGCCATATCAGCCAGAGATCTCTCAAGGTCGTCTAGAAGCACTTCTGAACTACCAACAGATGGTGATGGACCTAACCGGCATGGAGATTGCGAACGCCTCTCTACTTGACGAAGCAACAGCAGCAGCTGAAGCGATGACGCTATGTAAGCGCGCAGGTAAGAACAAGAGCAAGACCTTCTTCGTAGCTGACGATGTTCACCCGCAAACTATCGAGGTTGTGAAGACTCGTGCTGAGTTTATCGGCTTTGAAGTACAGGTTGGCCCAATCGATGCTCTACCAGAGCAAGACGTATTCGGCGCACTGGTACAGTACCCAACCACAACGGGTGAAGTACGCGACCTGACTGACATCATTGCAGCCGCGCAAGCGAACAAGACCCTAGTAACAGTAGCGACTGACCTACTTGCTTCTACCCTTCTGAAGCCAGCAGGCGAGATGGGTGCAGACGTAGTAATCGGTTCAGCACAGCGCTTCGGTGTTCCTGTAGGTTACGGCGGTCCACACGCAGCTTCATGGCAACGCGTGACAAGCACAAGCGTACTATGCCTGGTCGTGTAATTGGCGTTTCTATCGATACCAACGGCAATCAAGCGCTACGTATGGCAATGCAGACTCGTGAGCAGCACATCCGTCGTGAGAAAGCGACCTCGAACATCTGTACTGCGCAGGCACTTCTTGCAAATATGGCTGCTTTCTATGCAGTGTTCCACGGTAGTGAGGGTCTAAAGACTATCGCACGTCGTACGCACCACATGACAGCTATTCTAGCGGCTGGCCTAACTCAAGCTGGCTACGAGCTATGCCACAACAGCTTCTTCGACACAATCACCATCAACACTGGTGAGAAGACTGACTCTCTATACGGCATCGCACAGCGCGCGAACATCAACCTTCGCAAGCTAGACGGCAAGCTAGGTATCAGCTTCGATGAAACAACGACTACTGCGGACATCGTTGCACTATTCAGCGTGTTCCAAGTAACCGAGTCTATCGAAGCACTAAGCGAAGAGATCTCGAAGAACGAGTACGCGGCAATTCCAGAAGACTGCCGTCGTCAAACTGAATTCCTAACGCACCCTGTGTTTAACACCCACCACAGTGAAACCCAGATGATGCGTTACCTTAAGCAGCTAGAGAACAAAGACTTCTCTCTAACTCACGGTATGATCCCACTAGGCTCTTGTACCATGAAGCTAAACGCAGCTGCTGAGATGATCCCAGTGACCTGGCCTGAGTTCGGTGCAATCCACCCGTTCGCACCTATGGAGCAAGCGGCAGGTTACACGGCTCTAGCAAACGATCTTAAAGCCAAACTTTGTGAGATCACTGGCTACGATGACTTCTCACTACAGCCAAACTCTGGCGCATCTGGTGAGTACGCGGGTCTTATCGCTATCCAACGCTACCATCAGTCGCGTGGCGAAGGTCACCGTAACGTATGTCTGATCCCAAGCTCTGCACACGGTACCAACCCTGCAACGGCATCTATGGTGTCAATGAAGGTTGTGGTTGTTAAGTGTGACGAGAACGGCAACATCGATATCCAAGACCTACAGGCTAAAATCGAGAAGCATGCTGAGAACCTATCAAGCATCATGATCACTTACCCTTCAACGCACGGTGTGTACGAAGAGCAAGTGAAAGAAGTGTGTGAGATGGTACATGCTGCTGGCGGTCAGGTTTATCTAGATGGCGCGAACATGAACGCACAGGTTGGTCTAACTAGCCCAGGTTTCATCGGCTCAGACGTATCGCACCTGAACCTACACAAAACCTTCTGTATCCCTCACGGTGGTGGCGGTCCAGGTATGGGTCCTATCGGTGTTAAATCGCACCTAGCACCTTTCCTACCAGGCCATATCGAAAACGGTGTACAGGGTACTGACCATGCAGTTTCAGCAGCAGACCTAGGTAGCGCATCTATCCTGCCTATCTCTTGGGCATACATCGCTATGATGGGTGAGCAAGGTCTGACTAACGCAACTGAAGTCGCTATCCTAAACGCGAACTACGTAATGGAGCGTCTGCTTCCTTACTACCCTGTTCTTTACCGTGGTACTAATGGCCGCGTTGCGCACGAGTGCATCATCGATATCCGTCCACTTAAAGAAGAGACGGGTATCAGTGAGGAAGACATCGCTAAGCGTCTAATGGACTACGGCTTCCACGCACCAACCATGTCGTTCCCAGTAGCGGGCACACTAATGGTTGAGCCAACGGAATCTGAAGATCTAGAAGAGCTAAATCGCTTCTGTGATGCGATGATCGCTATCCGCAAAGAGATGAACAAGGTTCGTGACGGCGAATGGCCACTGGAAAACAACCCACTGGTTAACGCACCTCACACCCAAGTTGATCTTGCAAACAGTGAGTGGGATCGTCCATACCCACGCGAGCTAGGCGCATTCCCGTCTAAGTCTCAACGTATCTGGAAATACTGGCCAACCGTAAACCGCGTAGACAACGTGTACGGCGACCGTAACCTGATCTGCTCTTGCCCGAGCATTGACGAGTACGTGGAAGAGTAATCTTTACTCATAAATTGATATCAGAACGGGTTCCAGTTGGAGCCCGTTTTTTTCGCCTCAGAAATTACACCCTATTCTGCACTCCACTCGTCGCGCGCGATTTAAAGCTAATACATTGATTTTGCAATACTAATCTAGATGAAATGGAACGCGCCTCTTAGTTTGCCTTGAAGCAAATATGTCATTTTCATTAAAAGCACTTCAGCCAGCAAAAATCCGCCACCGAACACAGGCCATTAACATTTTCATGACATTTAAATAACCACAACAAGCATAAATATGCACTCCAACAAAGGAGGATAAAAATGAAAAAACTAATACTTACCACCCTAATTTTTGCCACTTCTGCTTCATCTAGTGCAAATAATTCGATAAAAGCGCCATTCAAGAAAACAAATAAAAATTCATCTAATACTCAATACATATACATGATGACGTATTCGAGTGAAGAGGAGTACAACCACCTGAGTGTACTAGACCTTGAATCTAAACAGGTGAGCAAGGTTGCGGATACTAACGGCGGTTCGGCTATAGAAGTTGTTGGAGATACAGTATATGTATCGGCCAGCTCAACAGCGGCACAAGGCATATGGACGGTGAAAACTGATGGTACGGAAGAAGCACTGTTTAACTATGTTCCAATGGCAGGAAGACTCCCAATAGCAGTAGACCGCAATCAAAACGAGGTTTACGTGGGAAGCAGCGTCAATGACTCGGTGCTTAAGATGTTTTTTGGCAATGGCGATGACAGTTACCCACAAGAGGGAGAAGATTACGAGTTTATCCTAGATCCTATTGCAGAGGGTTGTATGGCGGGGTGTGAACCAGGGGCTATGTTTGTGGATGAAGAAAATCATAGGTTTTATCTCGCATATGGCTTTGGTGATGATGCAAAGATCATCAGTTCAACCTTAGGAAGTTCATCCGAGATTGATCGAGTAGAGGAGGTTACAACCGCCGATGGCTTCTTTAACGATACAGAAGACTCTATCAAACACATGGAAGTAGATCCGAAAAGTAAGAACATTTACTTCTCAAACAATAGATTCATCTACAAAGCAAAAATCACTGGAAATCAGGTCAAGATTAAGACTCTTCGAACCGCTCCTGAAGAGGTCGTAGATGGCATATTGGGTATGACCGTCGACTTTGCGGACAAAAAGATATATTGGTCAGAAGACTACAACATCTACTCCTCAAACCTAGAGGGTAAAAATGTTCAGTTAATTTTAGAGCACGACATGTTGGCGTTGGATTTCTCTATCGCCACCAGGTAGCTATACAGTCCAGCTCTGCTTCAATAACAAAGGCGAGCTAGGAAGCTCGCCTCAATTTAGTTCTTCACTCGACTGCTACTAAATCAGTTTGCAGCTTCAATCGTACCCTTAAAGGTGCTAGCCAAGAAGTCATTGATTGCTTTAGAGTGATAGATAGACATGATCTGCTCATAGACCTCTTTGTCTTTATCCGCATTACGTGAAGCCACTACCATCACCGCTAGAGGTGCATCCTTTGACTCTAGGTAGATACCCTGCTCTTTAGGGTTTAGTCCAGAAGACATCACATAGTTCATGGTGATCGCGGCTGCATCTACATCGTCTAGCGTGCGTGGCAGTTGAGCCGCATCTACTTCTACAATCTTAATGTTCTTTGGATTTGAAACGATATCGTTCAAACTTGCGCTGTAGCCTGCATTCTCGTTTAGGGTAATCAAACCTGCTTCTTCAAGCAGTAGCAATCCACGGCCGCCGTTAGTTGGGTCGTTTGGAATCGCGATTCGAGCATTTTCTGGGATAGACTCAAGGTTGTCATATTTGTTCGAGTAAACACCCATACGCATCAAGATAGAGCGACCAATAGAAACTAGGTGGCTGCTATGGGCATCGTTATAGTTATCCAGAAACGGCTGATGCTGATAGCTATTTAGGTCGATGCTCCCGTCTGCAAGGGCTGCATTCGGGGTAATGTAGTCTGAGAATTCGACCACTTCGATGTTGATGCCCTGCTTTTCAGCCTCCTTCGCTACCGCTTCCACAACCTGTGCGTGCGGGCCAACCGTAGCACCAATCTTAATAACAGACTCGTCTTGATTTCCGCATCCGGTCAGGCCGAATGCAAGTGCAGATGCCAACAGAGGTAGTGTGATTTTTTTAGTGAATTTCATATTAATTCCATTTAAACGAGAAATGACACATTAGATGTCTAGACATCCATAATATATTTTCATATCCTCGGGTCAATAGACGTTCGTTAATATGCGTCCAATTACTCCATTTTATACTTATCAATGAGTTATACCTTATGCCAAACACGCGATCCCTCTGCTTCAACCCAGTGTTCATGATTTGGGCAAGGTGTGATAGAAAGGGCATCAGCAGGTTAGACAAGCAAGGCATCTCATGGAAACAACAAGTAAACCCGAAATCGCTCAACTGGGGCACCCTGTGTTAAGACAACGAGCACACGTGTTGATGATATTTTAGCGAGCGACTGCCAAGCGTTAATTTCCGAGATGATTGACACGGTTGAGCAAGCAAGCGGTGTAGGTATCGCTGCTCCACAGCTCTACAAGAGCTTGCGCATTTTCATCATGTCATCCAAGCCAAATGCACGCTATCCAGATGCACCGCTGATGCCAATTACCGCCATCATCAATCCAGAGATTATTCAAGCGAGCTCTGAGATGGAAAAAGGTTGGGAAGGGTGCTTGAGCGTGCCGAATATGCGGGGTTTTGTACCAAGGCATAAAACGATATCTGTGCGTTACCATGACCAACAAGGACAGGTTCAAGAGACAGAATTTAACGGATTTCTAGCTCGCATCTTCCAACACGAACTCGATCACTTAGATGGCCTGACTTTTATCGACCGCTTGGAATCAACCAAGGATTTGATCAGCGAGAGTGAGTGGTATCAGCAGTTTGCACCGCAAGCTGATTAGTAGCATTTGAATACAATAAGAGCGAGCTAAAGGGCTCGCTCTTATCAACACCAGACTAAATGCGAGTGACTTCAGCCAGACTTTGCGTCAATTCCTCGTAGTAAGGATTCCAAGTCAGTCTCGCATGTACCTTCCCTTCTTCTTCATAGCCCCAAGCAGACCACCAAACGTCTCCGCCCTGCTCGCAGAATGCGGTAGCGTCTTTGCTCATGCTGTTGTTACACATTCTATGTTCGCCATTTTTGCCATAGTAGCTATTAGAAGGTGCGAACAGTGGCTCATGTGTGAGCCAGTGCTGATCTGTAGCGAGTCCAATTTCATGCTTAATGCAATCTCAGAGCTAAGCTCTACATCCGACTCTCCGTACCACACCAATTGGTTGTTAGGGTTAGTGAATCTTTGCTCGTACAGAGACTTAACCGCCTCAGGGTCAACTATGCTATCTGCCTCGCTCAAAGCGATCATAGTAGCACTGTTACCTCATTTTCCTTTAACAGGTCGCGTACCTTGCTAGCACTTTCTGAGTAAGCAATTGCAGCATTAAGAGGAGCCGAACTGTAGCGTGCCATGTTTACTTCTTCTGTAGTGTAGCCGTCAAAAAATAGAGCGGCGATCGGTGCGAGTTTCTCCATAACCGGCGTGGTTGACTGAAAGCCAGGAGAGAAAAGAATCAAACCATCGATATCGCCTTGCTCTAGGCTGTGAATAGTCACTAGGTTGCCGCCGGTAGAGAAACCACCAAGCCATACCTCATCGTATTCTTGCTTCAGTAGATTCGCATAATGATCGACCATGGTCTGCCAATCTTGATAGCTCGGAAGCATCAGGTCTGAAGGTTTACTGCCATGCCCAGGCAGCAACACAGTTTGCACGTAGAAACCTTGTTGCTGAAGGGTTTGACCAATATCCGAAAAGCTGTACGGAGAGTCCCCAAGCCCATGCACTAGCAAGATAGCCTTGTTGGTCTCTCCCTCTGGCTTTAGCTCAAACGGCATGTTCATCGCGATCTCTTTATCGTGCTCCTCACTCATATAGCCACGATTCTCCACCAGCCACTGCTCTGTCTGCGAAAGATACTCAGAATAGGTCGGCTGTATGTAGTCGTAATACTCATCAGACTGATTCAAAGCTATAGATGGCGTTGAGCTGCAACCCACTAACGTCAGAGTAAGTGCCAAAAAGAGTGTTATATAACTGGGTAGACGCATCATTTTTGCCCGCTATCAAGAAAGTGCAGGCACATAGTAAATAGATACGCCAAAAGAGTCAGTGCACAAAATGCATAACTTGTATACAAAACTACGAAGCCCGTTTGTTCGTATTTTTGTATACAGAATGAAAATTGAGGTGGCTCAGGAGCATTTTTCGGTGTCGTACAAAAAATAGGCACGCAATATGCAAATCAAAATTCGAGCACGCAATTTCACAAGGAAGGAAGTTATGTATATGTCAGAACGTGTCGTATGGACAGAGCTAGACACCGTGCTTCGCCTAGCTAAAGATGAACCCCACTATCAGGCGGCTATGTCTGTGTATCGCAACATAGAGCCTCACATCGATGAACTGCTGCAGATCAAGCTAAATGCTGATGACGTCTATCGTCGCTACCAACAGACACATGAATGTAATAAGGGAGAGGTGGCACTTACCCAACTCTCCTTAAGCGCCCGCGCAGAGGTGTTTGCCATTGAATCCCACCTACAAAGCGCTTTGGATGAAATAGCGAAAATGACCAACAATGAAGACCGCCAATTTGATGCAACCTTCGATAATTTCCGTGCATTCGCCATTAGAGAGGCAAATCGTTATAGGAAGGAAATCGACTACTATCACGCCATGTGTCTTGAGCAGCAGACCTTACTCTACTATTGAGAACCGATAATTATAGATATGAGAATCATTTTGCGAGTTTGGTTCTCATGTCTATCCTCTTACTCTATCTTCTGTTCCCCTTCCCGTTTTCTGCACGATTTCAGCCCATCTTTATTTGTAGACTGAGAAATCCATTTCTACAGTTAGGAAGCATCTCGATAACCAATAAGGATTAGAAGCGCTATGAAAGCTATGGTTGTAAAAGAATTTGGCGGCAGTGATGCTTCGTACTGGATGATATTCCCAAGCCCGAGGTCTCTGCGGGCAACGTTCTAGTCAAGATAGTCGCCACCAGCGTAAACACTGTCGATATGATGATCCGCGAAATGGGTCCTGGCCTTCCTTTCTCCCCTCCTGCTCCTGCTGTGCTAGGTATGGACTTCGCAGGCGTTGTTGAGGCCGTTGGTGATGGTGTTAATGATTATCAGGTTGGTGATGAAGTGTACGGCTGTGCAGGCGGTTTAGGAGACCTACAGGGTACGCTAGCCGAATATATGGTGGCAGATGCAAGGCTAATTGCTCACAAACCCAAAAACCTATCCATGCAACAAGCAGCAGCAATCCCATTGGTAGGCATTACCGCCTATGAAGGTCTTGATAGAGCCGGCCTGAGACCAGGCCACAAGATACTGATTCATGGCGGCGCAGGTGGCGTAGGTCATATTGCTATTCAGTTGGCTAAACACTTTGGCGCGGACGTCTATGCGACCGGTAGTTCAGACAAACAGATCAAGCTGATTGAAGAGTTGGGC
Organism: Vibrio sp. JCM 19236; assembly: GCA_000830455.1. GTDB lineage: Bacteria > Pseudomonadota > Gammaproteobacteria > Enterobacterales > Vibrionaceae > Vibrio. The sequence continues at coordinate 16,916 of BBSB01000025.1, read as the reverse complement.
GCTACTGGTATCAACTACAACACAGAAAGCGTTACCGATTACGTAGAGAAATATACAGGCGGCGTTGGATTTGACGTAGTGTATGACTCGGTTGGGGTGCAAACCTACCGAACTCTATTGAAGCAACTAAGCTCAACGGACAGATAGCGACAACTGTATCTCTGCTGGAGCTCGACCTTTCTATGGTACACCTCAAAGGCCTGTCGCTACACGTCGTGTTCATGCTGATCCCGATGATACACAACGTCAATCGAGAGCAACACTCAGGCATTCTCAAGGCAATGGCACACATTGCTGAAGAAGGCTTTTTAACCCCTATTATCGACCCTCAGGTATTCCCACTAGAGGAAGTGGGTAAGGCACACGACCACCTAGCAAGTCGAACGGCTATCGGTAAGGTGATTGTAGAGATCTAATTATAAAAAGGGGCGTCGAGCCCCTTTTCTACAAACTATGGAAAAGTTAATGCTTATTTGAATACAACGTTATCAGGTCCACCTACAAACAATAGAAATTTTGCATCACTAGATGCGAAGTCATCACTGTTTACGAGATAATAGGTTTTCCCTTTTTCAAGATATACTCCTGCAATGTGCCCTTGAGAATGCTCCGCTAACAGGTTGTCGTAGTCGCCAACTTCCTTTGGTTTACCATCAAAAACATACAGAACACTTCTAACTGTCATCCCTCCACTTGGCAATTTGTTTGCGGTTTTAAATCCGTACACTCCAGATGCATTCACCGTAAACTCTAGAGACGTATAAGGCACTGTTTGTTCTGTTCTTCCCTTATCTTCACCTGTGTAGTAGTCAAAATTGGTCTATGCCACTCGCCACTATCACCAATAAACCCCTCTTTCTCAGTCATTACCGGGTTAAATAGCTCTATCCGAACATCTGCAAAGGAAGCGATGTTATAGTTCCAACTTTCAGTATCTGAATTATATGCAGGGATATTTTTGTTGGTATTCAAATGTTGAATAGAGTATTCAATGCCACCTGGAATACCTCTGAGTTCAACATCCCCATTTGATTCTACCCAAAACTTTGCGCCTCCCAGTGGTGCATGAAAATCAAATGAATTGGCTAGATCCTGTTTTAAGTAACCACGATTTTGTCGCTCTTGTGTAACCCAAGGGTTTGAGTACAAAAAAGTTGAAACATTATACTGAGACTCATCTGCAGCCCCTGTATGTTCATAAGTAACATCATAGATCGCTCGGAAACCAATGTACTCATTGAGCGGTGGCTCCGGCACCCACTCTTTTCTAGCTGAAGCCCCTCCTTGTGAACCACCTTCAACCCTCACTGAAAAAGCCTCTGAGGTTGAATAAGAAAAACGACTGTCCGATACAACACATGCATCGCCTACATAATCAAAGGTCATCGCACCGCGAAACAACACATTCTCTGCACATTGAACATATTCATTTTTGGTGATATCAAAAACAGAAATAGCTGTAATTGTATCCCCTACTTTGATGTTCACACTTCCTGCTTGGAAAAATCCGTCAGACTCAAAGTACACATGATCAAGGCCTGGTTTAATTATTCCATTCACTGAATCAGCGGCTACACCTGTCATTGTGGATGATTGAAACGCACCATATATGGAAGATTCAGTTAAATTATTGATGGAAATGGTATCTGCATATACTAGTGTTGGAACACTGAGAAGAACTGAAAATAATTTTAGTTTCATTGTTAATTATTGGTGATTTTATTAGAATCAACCGAAATTCCTTTTTATATTTAAAAGAAGAGTGCAGTTCGATTTTTCAAACTATTCATCGGCAATATCAGAGCGCCAAACAGGAATATAAATCTCTAACTTACAAGACTTACAGTGAAAAAATAAAACAAATATTGGAACTTAAATAACTAAAGTCAACTATGGTTCACATATAAACATCATTTATATGAAAATTAACCATTCACTCAAAATATAAAACACACTCTAATCCATAACCTTCCCTTTATTTAATTAATTCTAACTTTCTATATACTTCGCGCTTTATTTTCATTTCGGTTCAAAAAATGCACAAGAAATCCGGATTCACTTTGATTGAGCTAGTGGTCGTTATCCTAGTACTTGGTATTATTGCCATAATAGCAGCACCACGATTTTTGAACCTGCAAACTGACGCTCGGATCAGTACTTTGCAAGGTGTGAAAGGGGCGATTAACTCAGCGAACCAGAAAGTTTATGGTAAAGCCGTAATTAAAGGTGAAGAGACAACCCAAGAGTGGCGATTTCCTGAGTTTGATGCAGGAAAAGTACAGTTGCGTTACGGTTACATCGCAGCAACTGGGGATGCATTAAAGTTCTTTGTTACTCTCGACAATGAAGTCGGCATACAAAAGAAAGACAACGTCGATGAAGCTAGAGTCATCCGACTATTCATCGCTGATTACGGCGAGAAAAACTGTTACTTAGATTACCAAGAGGCACTGAGCAACGGCGAACAACCAGTGATTACAGAAGAGTACAGCGGCTGTTAATCAACTGATTATTCAGCAATTCCAGTCATGAATTTGCATATCTTCTCGATATAGTAACCAAATACGGTATCTTTCTTCCCGATATCTCCACGTCAAACCGCGTTTTTAACGTGATAGGGTCATTCCAAAATTTAGTCTGCTTTGGATGGAAGCAGGCATCAACAGTTTTAGGAATACCCAATGTCACTTTTATCAAATTTTGAGCGTGGGGGCTCTATCTCAAAATACGCCAAACACGGCCTATTGCTTGGTCTAGTTGTCACCACTATGGCAGGCTGTGCCAGCATGTCTCCTGAGGAGTGCAAAGCCGCTAACTGGCATCAGGTTGGCTATCAAGACGGTCAGCAAGGTGAAAACCCTCAGATCGTAAACGACTACACGCAAGATTGTGCCGAAGCTAAAGTAGTAGTAGATCGCATTGAATGGACCAAAGGCTTCCATGAGGGAACTAAGGTCTATTGTGACCCAAGCAATGGCTATCAAGTGGGTGTTGAAGGTCGTGAATATTACGGGGTATGCGAGAACCCTAAGTTCCTGAAGAATTACCAAATGGGTAAGCAGGAATACCAACGACAGCAACGCCTGAACAACCTTAATGCTCAGATTGCCTCTCTCGACGATCAAATCAGTCACGAGAAAGATGCTAAGAAAGCCAAGCAACTCAGAGAACAACGCAAAGACCTCGCCCACGAGCGCTCTCAATTGCTAAATCCAGATGTAAACATGAACATCAACTTCAAATTCTGATATCTAAAGGCAACCTAGGTTGCCTTTTTTGACCTTCCACCCAGTTTTGATCTCTCAATCAAAACTAAGACCGTTTAAGGTCTAGGCTATACAGGTCTTATAAATCATCACTCGACTCATAAAGGGAATAAAGATGGCTCTAACTATCGTTGCAAACATCATCGCCAAGCAGGACAAGATTGAATTGGTTCAGTCTGAACTTCTAAAGCTAATTGAAACCACTCGCGCTGAGAAGGGTTGCATCAACTACGATCTTCACCAAGACAACGAAAACCCAGCGCACTTCCTGTTCTTTGAAAACTGGGAGTCTCGCGAGCTTTGGCAAGATCACATGAGCAATACCCACCTTGCTGAATACGTTAAAGCGGTTGAAGGAGCTGTTGAGAGTTTCACCGTAAACGAGATGACTCTGATCGGTTAACCGCAGTATTCTCACGAACAACAGAAAGCGACCTAGTGTCGCTTTTTTACCCTCTGCGCTCTTGCATCTTTCCCTGCATCAGGTATAAACCGATTTGTATTACAAAATAAGGAGCTCGAATACCGTGAGCATTTTGAACGCTTTTAATCTTGAAGGAAAAGTGGCAATCGTAACTGGAAGCAGCACTGGTCTTGGTCAAGGCATGGCTATCGCTTTAGCACAAGCTGGCTGTGACATCGTGGGTGTGAACAGCTCCATTCCAACCGAGACAGAGCAAAAGGTTACTGCTCTGGGTCGTCGATTCCTGACCATTCAAGCGGACCTTAAAGACCAATCGGTTGTTCCTGGTATTGTTGAGAAGACCCTAGAAACCTTTGGTCGCATCGATATCTTAGTCAACAATGCAGGCATTATCCGCCGCAACGATGCTATTGAATTTACAGAGCTAGATTGGGATGAGGTGATGGATATCAACCTTAAATCCCTATTCTTCCTCTCTCAGGCAGTGGCTAAACAGTTCATCGCTCAAGGTGAGGGTGGCAAGATCATCAACGTCGCTTCCATGCTCTCTTATCAAGGTGGCATTCGAGTTCCTTCATACACAGCCTCAAAGAGCGGCGTGCTTGGTCTTACACGTTTGATGGCAAACGAGTGGGCGACACACGGCATCAATGTAAACGGCATTGCACCTGGCTATATGGCAACTAACAACACAGCAGCGCTTCAAGCGGATGAGAAGCGTAATGCTGAGATCCTTGGTCGCATCCCTGCGGGTCGTTGGGGCACCCCAGAAGACCTAGCTGGCTCATGCGTATTCCTTGCCTCAAGTGCTTCCAACTATATGCACGGTCATACTATGGCTGTGGATGGCGGCTGGCTAGCTCGCTAACATGAAAAAGGAGACCTCGTGGTCTCCTTTAAAATTTGTAGGTCTGCGGACAGATTTCCGTGCTGCCTATGGTCAAAACATAGGTATCACCGAGCACGTCATAAGAGCAGAGCTTGCTAAAGCCTTGGGTCTTCTCTTCTTTGAAAAAGCCGGTCTTATTTGCCTCAGGGCTAGGCTGTTGCAGCTTAGGGGTAATATCAAACTCATAAGTGAGCGGACAAAGGTCTGTGGAGCCTAGGTTTAGTGAATGAATCTCACCCAGCACGTCGTAAAAACACACCTTGGAGAATCCCTGTGTACTCTCAGACTCTAGAAAGCCAGTCGTTGCCCACACGGGCAGAGAAGCTGTTGTAAATAAAGAGCAAAGCAATAAGCGGGTTTTAGACATCAAACGTCCTCCTTTCCCGCGAGTTTACTTAGCTTTCAGTGATAGGGTCAACTGGAACTCCGCGACAGGCTCATTAGCATCTAGCTTAGGACAGATTGCGATAATGGTGACATCTCTATTCACACGCTCACCTGTAGATATAGTTTCTTTTAGCATCTCATCGATAAGCTCACCGTCGCGACAGATAAAGTGAACATCCGACTCAGGCGCTTTAAAAAGTCAGCCTTAATTCCCTTAAAGGCGAGTGATATAGGCTGACGTTGATTCTGCGCCTTCATTGCAGCGAGGAAACCACCAGCCACATCTGCACCAACGACTAGGGCACCCATATACATGCTGTTGAGGTGGTTCTTGGTGCGCCTGCGAAGGGGGATCTTCACCTCCACCATAGCCTCGTCAATGTGCACAATTTTAGGCCTACACAGCCAAAGCAGTGGAACCTTGTTAAAACTGAACATCTTCAGATACAGGTTCGCCTTTTGTCTCACCGATAATATTGCGCCCATCCTTAGCCTCTCAAACACGTGAAATTGGAATAACTACTTTAGGGTCTGTTGACCTTTTGCGGTTGAGTTTTGCTCGAGTCAGAGACGATTTAATTGCGGCGAGGTCCTTGTAGCTAGTCATCTAAGCAAAAGGGGCTCAACAAAGAGTAAATCGTCTCTGGCCGAGCCCTTCGGGTAGCGTTTGTTGGGCATTTCTACCGCGTTAGGCTCTTTTCATGTAGAACCACTACACCTAAAAGTGCCTGCCTTGTATAAAAGCCCAACAACTCGCTACAAAAACAAACTCAAAAGGTCAATAGACCCTTGTAGTCTATGCCAAGTTCTCGGGTTTGGCTGAGTTCTATCGCCCAATTTTCGTATAGGTTTCAGTAGCTAAGCTTCTAGCTAAACAAAGCAAATAAACAGCACTTTTCACTCAAAAACGAACTTTTTCGGCCGAAGCGCGTAAGCATCTAGTGTGATCCAAAGCACTCCCCTCTTTCTAAACTATACTTTTGGCTACTATTTGTCCGCAGAGGCCTCTGCGGAAACAGCGCATAAAGGACTTATCTATGAAGCTTGTTTGGACTTTGTTGGTAGCACTGAGCTTTACAGTTCATGCTGACACGACCAAAGATGAACAGTTTGAAATTGGCAAGGCAAAAGCGAAGGTATGCATGACCTGCCACGGTGAAGACGGCATTTCCACCCTAGATCCCTACCCAAATCTCCGTGGGCAAAAAATGGGATACCTTATTTCCTCCCTTAAAGATTACAAAGCACGTGAACGAACCAGTGGACTTGCGATACTAATGCAACAGCAAGTTGACGCCCTTACCGACCAAGACATTGAAGACATTTCTTATTTCTACTCGAAACTAGGCAGTGAGAACGAGTAATCAGGAGACAACATGGACGCTACAGCACCGGACTACAGCACTAAAGTAGTCAAGTTCTTCGTGGTGGCTTCGGTCATCTGGGCACTGGTGGGCATGCTGATCGGGTTATCCTCGCAGCCCAACTCTACTGGCCTATTCTCAATTTCGATTCCGAGTACTTCCAGTTTGGGCGATTGCGTCCACTGCATACCTCTGGGGTCATATACGGCTTCGTGGTAAACATTCTCATGGGCGCCTCCTTGTATATTGCCCAGCGCACCGGTCAGTGCTCGCTGTTTAATAAGAGCCTAGCTTGGATGGTATTTTGGGGCTGGCAGCTGGTTCTGCTACTCGCGGTGTTGTCACTACCAATGGGTTATACCACCTCAAAAGAGTACGCTGAGCTTGAATGGCCAATCGACTTACTAATAGTGCTTGTTTGGGTTTTGTATGCAGTGCTTTTCTTCGGCACGCTAGCGAAACGCAGGGTTAACCACATCTTCGTGGCTAACTGGTTCTTTGCAGCCTTCATCATAGTAATTGCGCTGATCTTTGTGGTGAACAACCTTGCGATGCCGGCCTCTTTCACCAAGTCTTACTCCGTCTTCGCTGGTGCACAGGACGCAATAGTACAGTGGTGGTGGGGACACAACGCGGTTGGCTTCCTACTCACTGCCGGCGTTATCGGCATGAACTACTACTTCATCCCCAAGGTAGCAGAGCGTCCTATCTATTCTTACCGCTTGTCGGTTATTCACTTTTGGGGGCTTGTCGGCTTCTACACTTGGCAGGTACACACCACCTTGTTTATTCATCGGTTCCCGTATGGCTACAAAACATAGGTGTAGTGATGTCGCTGATCCTGTGGCTCCCGTCATGGGCCGGCGCCTTTAATAGCGGTATGACTTTGTGGCAGAACAAGGAAAAGCTCAAAACCGACTACATCATGCTGTTCTTCTTCTCAGCAGTGCTTTACTACTGCTTGGCCACCTTCGAAGGCCCGCTATTGGCCATCCGTTGGTTCAATATGATTGCCCACAACAGTGAATGGGTTATCGGACATGTGCACTCCGGTGCTTTGGGCTGGGTGGGTATGTCTGGTATTGCAGTCTTCTACTACTTTATTCCAAAGCTGTGGGGCAAAGACAAGCTCTGGTCTAATCGCCTAATCAAATGGCATTTCTGGCTGGCTCATGCAGGTGTTGCCATCTACGCCATCGCCCTATGGGTTGCCGGTATTGGCGAGGGCTATATGTGGCTAGCTCAACAAGAGAATGGCGAACTGATTTACAGCTTTGTCGAGGCGATGGACTTTAAAGCCCCTTGGCTGTTCCTAAGATTCTTTGGTGGCGCACTGTTTGTTCTGGGCTTGGTGTTGATGGCCTACAACCTTTACAAGACCGTCAATATGCCGAAGCCGATTCTTAGAAGGGAGGCTCAAGCATGAGTAAAGACTTCACGCAATCACTGGTGATTCTCATCATAACCACCATAGCGGTGGCCTCTTTCTCTATCGTGGTATTGCTTGTGCCTAGCCTAGTGCGCGGTGATGATATCGCCGAAGGCAGCCTTGCCAAGCCACTTACTGCTATTCAGGTAGCAGGACGCGATATCTATATCAGCGAAGGCTGCCATGTGTGTCATACCCAGATGGTTCGTCCACTAGAGCCTGAGATGAAGCGCAACGGCCGTGCCAACAAAGAGGCTGACGACATCTACGAGTTCCCTAACCTATGGGGCTCCAAACGCACCGGGCCAGATCTTACCAACCTAGGACGCAAATACTCTGACCAATGGCATGTACTCCACCTAGTAGACCCTAGAGCCGTCGTACCCACTTCTATCATGCCTGCTTATCCTTGGCTGTTTGAACAGAAACTCTCCGGTGATGACATTACAGGAAAAATGGAAACACTGCGTAAGCTTGGGGTCCCCTATACCGACCAAGAGATTGCCGATGCTCGCTTGCAGGTCAGGGGTAGAACCAAGGGTGAGGCTCTGATCCAATATCTACAAAGCCTCGGTGTTGATACGGCGCAGGAGGTAATGCAATGAGTACTTTCTGGAACCTATGGACTGTCATCGCCATTCTGCTCTTCTTCGTGGTCATGGTAGTGGTCGTCATCTACTACTGGAAGAAGAACCATACTGCCGATGCCGATAAGACTTTAGACACCTTTGATGGCATTGCCGAAAACGATGCTCCAGCGCCAAAGCTACTGTTTATCTCCTACACCATAGCGGCCGCTATCACCGTCGGATATCTAATTCTCTACCCTGGTATGGGTAACTGGGAAGGTCTGGCTAACTGGGTGCAAAGTGATGACAAGCTGAGCTCCCCTCAAACCACACTTGATGAACAATTTGCTGAGGTAACCGACACCTCACTCATGTCACTCGCGACTAACGAGGCAATCACCACCAGCGGCGCCATGCTATTCAAGACCCACTGCGCTGCCTGTCACCGAGACAACGCGCAAGGTCAAAAACACTTCCCTAACCTCATCGATAACGATTGGATGTATGGCGGCAGTGATGAAGCATCATCCACTCTATTGAGAAAGGCCGAAACGGCGCTATGGCTGGTTATCTAGAAGTGTTAACGGAAGATGAGATTGCCAAGCTTCTTACTATCTTGCCTCACTCAATCAGAGGCACAGTAATGTGCCACCAGTGAAAGTCGAGCTGGGTAAACAGGTGTTTATGCAGTACTGCTCCGCCTGTCATGGTGATGGTTCCCTTGCCAATGAAGAGCTTGGCGTGCCTTTGCTCTCAGATGACACCTGGCTGCATGGCGGCAGTATCGAGGAGATCCAACACACTATTCGTTATGGTCTTAACAATGTCATGCCTGCATTCGAGAACCACCTCACCAAGAATGAAATCCTCGCTATCGGTGCCATGCTCACCAAGTCTCGATTGGACTACGACGAGAAACTGGCAAGCTTAGACCCAGAGTCAGTCAAACGCGGGGAGTACCTTGCCCATGCGGGTGACTGCGTGGCTTGTCACAGTGCCGAGGGTGGTGAACCCTTTGCTGGCGGTCTTCCTTTCGTAACCCCATTTGGTACTGTTTACTCCACCAATATCACTCCACACGCCAGTGAAGGTATCGGTGAATACGACTACGAAGACTTCAAAGCGGCACTGGTGGATGGTAAAGGTCGTCACGGGTATCTCTACCCTGCTATGCCTTACACCTCATATCAGTATGTGAGAGAAGAAGACATGCGAGATATGTGGGAATACATGCAGTCCATCACAGCGGTGCCGCGCCGCAACGATGACAACAGCATGATCTTCCCATCCAATATTCGTATCGGTCTCTTGAGCTGGAACATAGTGTTTATGGACACTAATCCGCTTTCCTACGAGGTCCCTGCGGAAATTAAGGATGAAGTCGATGATGTTGAAAAATGGCAAGAGGGTAAGTATTGGGTAGCCGGCCTTGGGCACTGCTCTGAGTGTCACTCTCCGAGAAACATCGCCCAGGCCATTATTAGTGATCGCATCTTCCAAGGTAACCTGATCGACGGTTGGAATGCACCTGATATCACCTCCAACGAGCTGTATGTGGACGGTTGGGACATCAAGTCTCTCACCGACTTCTTGCACACAGGTCACTCGGACAAGGGTACTGCCTTTGCCGGTATGGCCGACGTTATCAAGAACAGCCTCAGCTTGATGACCCGTGAGGACGTAGAATCCATGTCTTACTACTTACTCAAAGGGGATGTGAACAACTTCATCGCACCAGACGCGGTAGTACTCGAGCCTAAAGGCTTCACTGAGGGTGCCTATGCCAACGAGATCTATCAGACCTATGCGCAAACCTGTGGTGCCTGTCATGGTGAAGACGGTAAAGGTCGAGAGCCTATCGCTCCGGCTCTGTTGGACAACGGTATTATCATGCACCGCGACCCATTCAACACCATAGCGGTGACCATTCGAGGATTGCAGCCTACCTACTTGGATGAAGACAAAAACTTCATGCCAATGGCGAGCTTTGAGGATGTGTTGTCTGACCAAGCATTGGCGGATCTCATTACCTTCGTTCGCTACCACTTAGGTGCTAGGACTATTCCGGTTACCGCAGATGATGTGAAAGAGGTACGTGAAACCCTAGAAGCTGCTGGCTATGCAGGCGGTGTACACACCACTCCTGACATGTACGATAAACGAGATAGGAATATCAATATCAAATAAGTACAAAGGGCACGTAACTAACGTGCCCTTTCTCTATCCCGTCACCCCGATAATCTCTTAGCCAAGGTTTTCAACCCTCAGTCGCACAAGCCATTCAGCGCATTCTGAAAGTGCTGTACCTTATCGCCAACATCACTCTGGAACATATTGCTCAACCAACTAGGTATGTCATCACTGACTCGATTTGAGGCAATCAGATCCACCAGCACATTGCTGTCGGATTGGGGCGTCATGGTGAATTGAAACTCGGCGGAATCTACAAACATATTGTAGTTATGCAGGTGTTGCTGGACCTTGGTACCAGATTCACCCCTTTCAGTGGTCACATCAATATCAAAGGTAATATCGAAAAAACCGACCGGACGATTACCCTTTAACTGACCACTTTCATCTTCTGAAAATCGTGTTTTGCGGTTAATACTGTCTAGCACCTTAGGCAATGCAAAATCGGTTTTCTCAATGCATTGTTTGGACAAGGTTGAAGTGAAGCGAGCCTGATACTGGCTCAGATTGCCTTGGTTCTGTACATGAATCCAGATATCTCCATTGCTTGGGATCTGGCTCAGTTTTTCAGGCGATACCTCGATAACCTCAGCGTATGCAACAGTCGCAAAAGCAGTGCGCCAGACAACAGCAATGTCCTCATTTAGTCCCCTTTAGCATCACCTTTTAGATACTCATGCCAGTTATAATCGAGCTGCAGATAAGTCTCTTCACAGGTCTCTTTCTGCTCAGGCAAATAATCCTCTTCTATCTCATCCAGCAGGTCTTTATTCCCGTCTGGATCACTACCATACACCAGACACAGAGTGGCAAAATAGCGCTGCATATCAAAACTATGCACACCCGCATATTCACCGAAGTCGTAATACTCACCGCCCTCTTCCGATTCATAACTAAACATATCTGCGGCGTTAATTGCGGCTTCTGCTCCATTGTCCAGATATTGCAGCATGATAATAGTGGCGAGGTTATCTACTGCATCCTCCTCTTTACCCAAGATAGGGATACCATTATCAGAAACCAGCGCATGACCCGCCTCATGGAGTAGGGTATGCATTAGGGTATCGATAGCCCCTTGGTCTACCTCGGATTTAGGCCTGTGCTTTGAGAAGTAGTGTTGAGCTTCTAGAACAAAAGCGTAGGGAATATATACGGTGTGATTACTCGGGTCATACAGTGGTCCCTCACTTCCACCATACACTAACTTCATTGGCTCCTCGAATGGAAACAGCTCATCTGAAAGTTGGATAAACTGCTCGTTTACGCCACTCTCTTTAATAAGCTCATACACACGCTGCTCTTTGCTATCTGCGCGTTTCTCATATTTAAGCTCCACTGAACTCGCCGCCAATGTCACTGGAGCAAATAGTGTCAGACCCAATAATGCTTTCCTTAGCATACCCTTTCCTTACAACTAAATTTCTATAACTATCAATAGATTAGTTAAGCGTATCTCAATAAATAGTCTACCTAAAATACAAAAAAGCACTCTCTCTATTCGAAAGAGTGCTGTTTGGTATCTCTGATGGTGCTGTTAGCTGCGATCAGAGATATACATCTTGGCGCTGTCCGCCAAGCCTAGGTAGTAATCGGCCTCAAAATTCGATGCAACATCTGCACATTGCCCATAATAAGGTGTTCTGGTCAAACCCACCGAATAACCATTTTGCGAGCAGAACTCTTGGTTGCCTTTGGCATAACCTTGCTCAAATTCTTGACGTTGCTCTGCGTTTGCAAGGGCAAGCAAGGTTGCGTCTGCTCGCTTACCATTAGATCCGGTCTCGTAGCCATAGGATGACCAGCTGATGTCTTTATCATTTACGCTCGTGTTTGAACAGCCAGCTACAAACAGCACGGATAGCGATACAACTAGAAGCTCTTAATCATGAATCAACTCCTTAGGTTCACTAGGGGCGCCAATATGGCGAATCCGCAAGTTAATACGCCTAGATATCAATTAAGGTCATTTTTCACAGAAGATCCAATAATCTGCACACCAGATCAATAAATTTTAGGTATCAGAATGCAAAAAGGCGGAACCACCAGAGGTGAATTCCGCCTTTTAGAAAGAGACCTAGAGCGATTATCGCTTAAAGGTTACCTCTTCTTGTTTGTCTAGTGTAATCGTTGTAGACGCAGGAACAGTCGACGAAATCACCTTACCGTGGCGCACAGAATAACGCACTGGTACCTGACGACGAACTGCATCGAAGCCGTTTTCAGCCGGCAGGATCAACAGACTACCTGGCTTACCAACCTCAATGCCGTATTTGTCTTGAATGTTCAGAGCATTGGCAGAGTTTTGACCAATCAGATCCAAAGATTGATTGATTTGGTCATAACCCATCACCTGAGTCACGTGCAGACCCATGTGCAGTACCTGAAGCATATTTGCCGTACCCAGTGGGTACCAAGGGTCAAATACGTCGTCGTGACCAAAGCAGACATTGATGTTCGCAGCCAGCATCTCTTTCACTCGAGTCACACCGCGACGCTTAGGATAATCATCGAAGCGACCTTGCAAGTGAGTGTTCACTAGCGGGTTTGCCACAAAGCTGATGCCCGACATCTTAAGCAGGCGGAATAGACGCGATGCATAGGCACCATTGTATGAGCCCATCGCCGTTGTATGACTAGCGGTTACGCGATGCCCCATCTCAAACTTGTGCGCAAGAGCGGCAAGGGTTTCAACAAAGCGAGACTGCTCGTCGTCAATCTCATCACAGTGTACATCGATCAGGCAGTCGTACTTTTGCGCTAGTTCGAAAATGTAGTGCAGAGATTCAACGCCGTACTCACGAGTAAACTCAAAGTGAGGAATAGCACCGATTACGTCTGCACCAAGCTGTACTGCTTCTTCAAGCAGTTCTTTACCGTTCGGGTAAGAAAGGATGCCTTCTTGTGGGAATGCAACGATCTGGATATCAACCCACTCTTTCATCTCTTCACGAACCTCTACCATCGCCTTAAGCGCCAGTAGAGTTGGGTCTGAAACGTCTACGTGTGTACGTACGTGTTGGATACCGTTAGCAATCTGCCACTTTAGGGTTTGCTTAGCGCGCGTCTTAACGTCTTCGATAGTAAGTAGTTGCTTACGCTCAGCCCAACGCTCGATACCTTCGAAAAGCGTGCCTGAGATATTCCAGCTCGGCTCACCGGCGGTTTGTGTCGCATCTAGGTGAATATGAGGCTCACAGAAAGGAGCAACAGCAATACCACCTTCCGCATCTAGGGTCTCACCCTCAAACGCATCTAGGGTGCCCGCTTTTTCGATACGGGTAAATTGACCGTTCTCCACCAAAATTTGATGGAGCTCTTCTTGGTCTGGGAAACGAACGTTGTTGATCAGTAATGAATTCATTGGAAAATCCTAAGCTGCTTGCTCAGAAGCGATGGCTTTTTTGTTCATCAAAGGGTTCAACAGGATATAGCACAGTGCGCCGCCTAGTACAGCATTTAGAGGCACGATACCTGGAATAAACTTACCAGCTGCAACGCCTACCGCTACGGCAATGATTGCAGCCCAGTTAACGGTTAGAAACTCTGCTTTTTCAAAGTTCTGGTAGCGCTTCTTATTCATGATGAAGTCAGCGATGATTACGCCACCGATTGGTGGAATCGCTAGAGATAGGAAGGTCAACCAACCTACAAAGTTGTTGTATAGCCACAGCGCAAACAGGGTACCTACAAGGCCGTTGATAACCGACAGCATTGTGCTTGATTTACCTGTGATGTTTGAGAAGCCAAGGCCTGATGCGTATAGCGCGTTCTCGTTAGTGGTCCAGATGTTTAGACCAAGAACGATGATTGCTGGAATAAGTAGACCCTGAGCCATCATCACATCCGAGATGTCCGCTTGACCCGTTGCTGCCGCACCTGCCGCACCAAAGATAAACATCAATGAGTTACCGATAAAGAACGCCACCATGGTCACTACAACCGCACTAGAGGCCTTCTTACCGAAACGCACGAAGTCAGCAGTTAGCGTACCTGCGCTCACGAATGAACCTACTACCATAGCCAGAGCTACCGAGAAGTCGATTGGGGTCTCAGGCTTGATAAGCTGAAGCTGATCCAGGCCACCTACGCTGTCCACTGCCGTGAATACTGAGAAGCCACCAAGCATAGCGATAGCAGGTACTGCGATAGCTGAAAGCACCATTAGCGCCTTGATACCGAAGTAAACCGTACCTGTCATTAGTAGGCCAGATACAAGGATAAGAATGTTAGTGTCGATGCCAGTCGCTTTTTGAACAGGGATAGCGAACATAGCCACACCTACACCGAACCAACCTACTTGCGTACCGCCAAGCAGTGCCGATGGAAGCCAAGAGCCTTTTGTACCAAAAGAGAAACGAGCTAGAAGGTGAGTTGAAAGGCCAGTAGAGGCGCCTATGTATCCGAGGAAGGAAGTGTAGATACCGAGGATTAGGTTACCGATGATTACGGCTAGGAAGAAATCGTTGAAACTAAGACCTGTGCCGAGCGAACCACCCGTCCACATACTCGCTGAGAAAAAGGTCAAACCCAACATCACCATGGTTAGCGATGCGACACCTTTTCGTGCGCTCTCAGGAACCGGCCCAAGGCTATAGTTGTTGTCACCAGCCATACTTACCTCCGTACTACTTAGCAATTTCGTGTGCAAATTTCAGACAAACGGGCGGTATTATGGTGATATAAATCACAGAGTCAACGTGTTTTTAGTCATATAAACGTTTGCGTGTAAGTTATCTTGGTAATACATCACTTATATCAATGGGTTACAAACTGAAAAAAATTATAAGACTACAGATAAAGAAACGCCCCAACTCGACTTAACATCGAATGGGGCGTAAAAATTAAGAAAACTTAGCTTTATTAGAGAAAAGTAGGTTCATTACTGACTTACCTAATACTGACTCTAAGATCTCATCCGCATTCTCATCAGGAAGGTGTGAGACGAGCATCTGTTTTAGCCCTAAAATACCACGCTGGGTAAACTCGTTCGGATGTGGCTTGGTAGAGTTAGATACAAACATTCGGACGATCATAGAAAACCGTTTCTGCTCTAGGCCTTTCATCCAAGATTCAACGAATGCCTCTGCAGAACTAAAGTCCAGTTGCTCCAACACAATCGGCATAACCTTGCCTTGCATCGCCTGAGCAAAGTCCTTGTTCGACGGATAGTAGCCTTGCAAGGTACTCTTTCTCAGTCCAGTTTCCTTAGCCAATCTATCGTAGGTAACGCTGTCCCAACCCTCGTCTAAAAAGACTCTTAGGATGATTGAGTTGTAACGAGCCAAGTTTTCCGCTTTTTGCTGTTGTGTGATTCTAGCCATGTCAGGGGTCTTTTAACAAAATAAGAGCGATAGTATCACAAATCGTATTCGGAACGAAAAATTACTTGCTATTCATATTTGGTACGATTATCTTGCCCGTCACTTAAACGTGAGGTTCTGCAAAAATAGATGTGTTTTTGAACTCAATAGGTGCTCTCCCGGCACCGGTTGAACTGTCATAGCTACATCTCCACCTCTCCGCTAAGCTCCAGCCAGTGACGGTCCCCCGACTGTTACTGGCTTTTCTAGCCCATCACACGGTCAAACTTTACTTTAGTTTCAATAAAAGGCTGTATCTGAGCGGAAAAGCGCTTGTGGATCGGATGATCAATATAGGTTTCTAGCGCACTCTTATCTTGCAAAGAAACCTGTAACATAAGGTCAAAGTTACCATCTCGCTGAAATCCATTTTGTGAAAAGGTTGCGGACAAAACGCCCGGAATACCACTTAGCTTGGCCACAAAAGGGAGCATTCCTCTAGCGACTTCATCGCTTGGAACTGAATCATTAAGCTTGAATAATACGTAGTGCTGTATGGTCATATTGGCTCTCCTAAAACTAATAAACCTAACTTAATTCAATCAGGCCCAAGACAGAGCCAAGTAATATGACG
Source organism: Vibrio sp. JCM 19236 (assembly GCA_000830455.1). Classification (GTDB taxonomy): domain Bacteria; phylum Pseudomonadota; class Gammaproteobacteria; order Enterobacterales; family Vibrionaceae; genus Vibrio. The sequence goes on along the minus strand of BBSB01000025.1, from coordinate 464 downwards.
TTGCATTCTTGAAAGGTGGGGGGCTATTGTTCCAAAGCCTCTAGTTCAGTCCCATACGAAGCCGAGTCGGAGCTTTGATCTATCAACCAAGCTAGGAAGATATCTATTGCACCGCTTTGTGCTTGCTCCGGCCTCAACAAGTAATAGCTTTGCCCCGACGCGACGGACTTACTGTATGGTCTCATTAATCTATTGAGCTTTAGGTCCTGCTCTGCGAGAGTGACATCGCCAATCGCGATACCGAACCCTTGTTGGGCTGCATTCATGGCCTGATCTAGGTTGAAAAAGTCTGGTTTCGCCTAGCTCGAACCGAATTTATCCCCCCCTTGTTAAGCCACAGCTTCCAATCTCTTTGCTCTATATCGGCATGCAACCAGGTAAACTTAGCCAAGTCTGTATCCTGCCAGTTGTCTTCCATCACCTTATTCCACAATTCTGGAGAGCAAATAGGGGTTAACATCTCA
>BBSB01000026.1:0-68332 GCA_000830455.1 Vibrio sp. JCM 19236 | reverse complement strand
TTGTTTTTGTGGAGATAAGCAAGATGTGCGAGTAATATATTTAGAGGCATTACAATAACAATTTAACGATGAAAAAATACGAAGTTCTAGTACAAGATATAGTCAGTAAGATCTGTCAGAATATTATTACTGACAAGCTCCCGTCCGAACGTGAACTTGTTGAAAAGTATCAGCTTTCTCGTTTTTCTGTACGTAAAGCCCTGTCTAAGCTTGAAGCTATTGGTATGGTAACGTCTAAAATAGGCTCGGGTTACTATGTTAATACCTCTATTATCGGTGCTCCGTTAATTTATAACTCAATCACTGAAACTAAATTCGGTGAAATATCCTACAAGAAATTAAAACTTAATAAGCGCCTTCCGACTGCCCATGAGATGCAGGTGTTTTCTATTGAAGAAGATGAATATATCTGGAATATAAGAAGACTGAGACTCGTTCAGGATAAAATTACTCAAATAGAAGAGGCTAGAATGCCAGTCTCTCTATTCCCGAAAATAACCGATGAAATTATTGAAAGTTCGTTGCAGAAACATGTTCTATCACTCGGGCTAGAAATAGAAAGTTATCTAACTAGTTATCAAGCGATTAATTTATCTTCAGAAGATGCAAATCTTTTTGGAGTGAAACGATCAAGCGCGGCTATGAATATTACAAATCGAGGGTTTTTAGCTAGCGGTGAAGTATTTGTAGTTAGCGACATTATCGATATTAATTATCAGTGTACCTATCACACAAAGTTTAATAGCGAGAGCCTGCAATACAGAGATACATCGGGCGAGCAATAGGGCTTTTCTTCTCCCCGGATACAGAAACGGCCACCATAGGTGGCCGAGTCTGTGATTTGAAATATTTTTGTTTACCCTTTTAAGGCGTATGGATAGTGCCATCCGGTAGGCGGCTCTGAGTCCACTCGTGCGGGCGATAGACAACAGGGAAATCCTTCGCTGCTGCTACATCCATCTCAACACCAATACCAGGCTTCTCTTGAGCATACAGGTAACCGTTTCTTGGTTCAGGAGCATTAGGGAATACACGCTGGGTGTTTTCCTTGTATTCAACGTGCTCTTGGATAGCCGCGTTGTGCAGGTGAACGTTCATATGAGTGTTTACCGCAGCGCCGATCGGAGTCATATCTGGTGGGCAGTGCCATGCGATACGAACACCAAAGCTTTGACACAGATGGCCTAGCTTAAGGCTGGGGTGATACCGCCAATCTGAGAAACGTGGCAACGAATAAAGTCGATGCGACGATTAATGATCAGCTGCTTCCACTCTTCTGGGTTGTTGAACAACTCACCCAACGCAAGGGTCACACTGGTTTGGCTGCGAAGGTTATCCAGCCATTCAGTTTGGCTTGGGGGGAGGATATCTTCGATAAAGTATGGATTATATTGCTCGACCGCTTTCGCGAACTGCAGAGCCTGATTCGGGAACAGGCGTTCATGCACATCGTGCAGGATGTGGAACTGGTTACCGTATTTAGCGCGAAGCTGTTTAAACATCTCCACTGTATTCGCCATATATTGGTCTTGGTCGTAATAAGAACCCTCAGTTGGATTCTCTGCCGTATTTAGATTCTCTGGCACGCCACCATAAAAACCAAGCTGACAACGAATATGTTTATAGCCTTGCTCTAGATATTTATCCACTTGCTCATATAGGCCTTCCATAGTATCGCTGGTGGCATGAGTATATACCTGAATAGCATCGCGAGACTTACCGCCAAATAATTGGTGAAGAGGCATATTAGCTAGCTTGGCTTTAATATCCCAAAGCGCCATATCGACACCAGAAATAGCATTGTTGATAACGGGACCATTACGCCAATAAGCGTTTACCATCATCATTTGCCATAGGTCTTCGATATTATTGGCATCTTTACCGATCAGTAGTGGATTAAGGTATTCGTCCACCATGGTTTTAACCGCAAGGGGACGTTGTTGAAAAGTGGCACATCCATAGCCAGTCACGCCTTGTTCAGTTTCAACAATTACCGTGATCAGATTGTGTCGGTCTGGCCTTGTAATAATGCATTCAATGTTAGTAATGGTATTTTTGTTCACTTCAGATGGTCTCTGGCTAACTGGATTTATTTTATCTAACAGCGAAAAAAAACAGATTTCAAGGGGTATTTTGCACCTAAAATTAACTGGTTCGTTCCTGTTTCGTTTTGCGCTAAAAAAACGAACCAATCAGCGAAAATGATTGAAAATTAACTTTTTGGAGCGTTTTGTGTGATGAAAGTCACCGTTTTCTCGATTGGATTAATAACCTGGATAGATACCATGAGCACATCTGATAACGACAAGCACATAGGGCGATATGATGCAATTGACAGAAACAAACGGCGGAACCTTCAGCGCATCCCCAGGCAAAGAAAATAGCTTTGAACAAAACCTACAGCAGATAGTTCAGGGTCTTGGTGGCGAAGAGAACATCGCCAACATTACTCACTGCATGACTCGCTTGAGATTCAAGCTGGTAGACGAATCTAAGGCCGACAAGGCAATCCTTGAGAGCGTAAAAGGCGTTAAGGGTGTAGTGCTGGCTCAAGGCCAGACTCAGGTTATCATCGGTGTGGACGTTGAGAAGTGGTACAACGCGCTTTCTGGCAAGGCAGCAGCATCTGAAGAAGCTGAGATCGAGCAAGAGAAAGGCAAGCTTTTCCAGAACGCAATGCGTATCGTTGCAGGCATCTTTGGTCCAGTCGTACCGGCTATCGCAGGTGCAGGTATGCTGATGGGTCTGCTTTCGGGCCTTATCGCAACTAACGTAATTCCGGAAACCTCTGATACCGTTTTCTTCTTCCGTTCTATTTCTACAGCGGTATTCTTCTTCCTACCTATGCTGGTGTCTTTCTCAGCGGCTAAGGTATTTAAGGTAAATGAATACATCGCTCTGGCAGTATCGTCGGCAATGCTTTCGCCAGCATTGATTGACAAAGCGGCAGCGCTAAAAGATGCAGGCGCCGATCCTACGCTTACGGTTCTCGGCGCAGTGCCAATCGAGCTAATGGGCTATGGTGGCGCTATCGTACCAGCAATCCTAGCGGTATGGGTGCTATCTAAGATTACTCCACTGGTAGACAAGCTAGTACCATCTTCGGCTAAGCCTGTATTTACTCCGCTACTAGCGTTCACTGTAACCTCAACAGTTGTGCTTTCTTTCGTAGCACCAGCGGGTATGTGGCTAAGTAACGGCGCAGGTTGGGTAGTGAGTTCTCTACTTGAAATCTCTCCAACCCTAACTGGCTTTATCTTCGGTCTAACCCGTCCAATTACTATCGTGTTTGGTATCCACCACAGCATGACGCCAATCAGCCTGAACAACTTTGCTCTATACGGCAAGGATCTGCTGATGCCTATCATGTGTCTAGGTAACATCGCTATTGCGGGTGCAACCCTAGCTATCTGGTACAAGCAACGTAAAACTCTATCTAAAGAGCAATCTTCAGTGACTGTAGGTTCAGGTGTGACAGCGATTCTAGGTATCACAGAGCCAGCACTATTCGGTGTTCTAACCAAGTACACCAAGGCGCTATTCACTGCGAGTTTGGCAACAGGTATCGTAGGTGCAATCTCGGTAACGATTGATACTCACCTAACCAGCTATATCCTATCTTCTGTGTTCAGTCTGCCAGCATATCTAGCAGCCGGTACTCAGAACTTCATCCAGGCGGTAATGGGTGTACTAGGAGTGTTCGCACTGTCGTTCGTAATGACAATGGCAGTAGTGAAATCTACCGACAAATAAAAAAGTAAAATACAAACATAAGAGTCAAGCAAAGGCCTACTCATTTGAGTAGGCCTTTTTTAGGTTCATCGCAGATTGATGCGAACAGCTACTTCAGCTTCGTGCGCTCACTCTGCCTGCGATGCATGGCAAGCCGCCGTAAATACCTCCCTGTAGGCTTGGTTTCGGCATCCTTGCCTCAAACACTTGCCCTGCACCACAGCCTGCCGCTCGCTCCGTCCGGGGCATCAGCGATGACTTTGAGCTTTACCAAGTTAGGCCTACATACCGATGCCGCTCCTGGAGAGTGATTGATGGAGCAAGGTGTCGCTCGCAGGGAGCGAGCTTCAAGCGCCCAAGGATGGGTTCACCGCGGCCTTGTGAATCAAACACTCGGAGGGAGCGACTGGCTCAGAAGGAATATTTGCGCTCCCCTCTAATCTGCGAAGAACCTTTTTTTATGTCTGGTCCCGTAAATTAAGGGAATGAATAACGTGTAATACGCTTAACTACCGATGCATATTGGCGCACAAAATGGCCTGTGTTGTAAGGAATACCGTAGCGGGCAAACACCTCTCGAACCTGAGGTGCTACTTCCTGATATCGCGACGAAGGCATATCTGGGAACAAGTGGTGCTCAATTTGCAGGCTCAAGTGTCCACTTAGAATATGGAACCACGGCTTGCCGTTGATGTTGGCCGAACCCAAGGCCTGACGATAATACCACTGGCCTTTAGACTCGTTTTCACACTCCTCTTGAGTAAAAGTGCGAGTCTGCTGCGGGAAGTGACCACAAAAGATAATGGTAGAGGTCCATAGGTTGCGCAGTACGTTTGCAGCTAAGTTGGCCAAAAGAACGGTCACAAAGAAAGGGCCGGCAAGGGCTGGAAACAATAGATAATCTTTGAATATTTGCCTAGCACCTTTAGCGAAGAAGGCTTTCTTTAGTTCACTGTGTGGAACTGTTGGCTCACGACCTTCCTTCTTTTTGCCGAAGAATACACGCTCACCTGCGAGCTCGTGATATGACACGCCCCACTGAAACAGCAGGCTTAGCATGGCATAGGTGATCAGTTGCCAGAGGTTTTTAACTCTCCAGCGAAAATCATTAGATAGACGCAACAAGCCATAACCAAAGTCACGATCTTTACCAATAATATTGGTGTAAGTATGGTGCTCATAGTTGTGAACACGCTTCCAACTGCCGCCGTCGCCAGCGATATCCCACTCGAACTTATCCGAGTTGATATTGGCATCGTTCATCCAATCATACTGACCGTGCATGACATTGTGGCCAATTTCCATATTGTCGAGGATCTTTGCCAGCGCCAGAAGCAGTATACCGGGGATCAAGAGCAAAGGGACGAGACAACCCGCAAAGATAAGAATGCGGCCAGCGATAGCCGCTACTCGATGTACCAGAATAACCTTTCGGATGTATCGAGCATCGGTTTGGCCGATCTTTTTTGGGTGTCAGCTTTGATTTGGTCTAAGTCACGGGCCAGATTATCGAAATCGGCCTGAGTTAATTGCTTCATGTTGGTTCCTAAAGACTAAGTTCGACTGGAGTTTGCGCTTGGGAAATACAGGTTTGAATGCGTTCTTCACCTGGGCCAGAGGTTTTACCTGTAAGCAGGTTGACGACAGTGCCAGACTTTAATGCAGCTGCATTGGTGACACACCCCCATACGGCATCCAGAGCGCACAGCCACTCCCGCTGACTCGAGTTGATTTAATAGCGTATCGGCTTTATCTGGCTGTACTTGTTGCTAGTGCCATTTTGACTGACAGAAATAGCTGGGACAGCTTGCGCGGCGCCAGATTCAAGGTTACCCAGCGACAAAGAGAAGGCTTCGGTTTTGAAGTTTTCCGCATTGATGCCTGCGGCTAACGCCAACTTGCGAGCTTGTTTCATTAATTCGTCAGGGCCACAGACCATGACATGGTCATCCTCATTCTCACTCAGATTCTGACGCAGTATTTCACGACTCAGGTAGCCGTGCTCCCTCGTACTTATTGGCAAATAGCGAAAATGCGGATGTTGCTGTGAGAGCTCAGTGAAATGTTGACTAAACAGATGGTCATCGGAGGTCGGTGCAAAGTGCAACAAGGTTACTGGTGTGTCACGTTTAACCTGCTGATCAAGGAAACTTGCAAATGGCGTAATACCCGTGCCACCGGCGATCAGGAGTAAAGGAGAATTGTCTGTTCTAGGATAGAAGTCTCCCTTTGCTTCACTGATATATAAACGGTCACCTGACGAAACGGCAGACAACAAGTGGGGGTGAACTTGCCATCTTGGTGGCATCTTATAGTGAGTTCTATTTCCCCCTCTTTTTGCCACAAAGACAAGGGACTCGAAATGGTGAAGGTACGACTTTGCTGGCGACCATCTATCAGGGCGTTCAGTTCTATATGCTGTCCTGGCTTAAAACCAGGCCATTTTGCCGAAGGTTTTAGGCTCAGTTGAAGCACATGCTGATTGATGACTTGTTTGCTTGTTACATAACAGCGAAATAGCCCAGGCTGCCATCCTGGGCGACGTAATTGAATGACCGGAGCTAACCAGCCGATAGCAGAAGTGTTGTTAAACAGCGAAGCATTAACGAAGCGCTTCAAAGGGTTAAGTGTTGTGTTCATTATTTAAGCTTACACTTGTTAGCTGAATGAGCGCACAAGTGTAAGCTTAAATATTTTAAATGCAATCCTTTGGTAAACTAAAAGTCCACCAAGATCACTAATTTGATACATTTGCTTAACGCAGTTAATCACAAAAAGACCTACTCAAACGAGTAGGTCTTTTTGCATTAGTAAGCGTAACTTAGGCTGAGCACATGGATTCGCTGCTCATCCATTCGACCATCAAAATACGGGATATCGCCAATACTGTAGGTCACATCATGAGTACCTAGGTTACGATACTCGTAGGCTAGGCCGATGCGATGACCATTACTGCGTGCCTTTTCAGCGCCTAATCCAAACGACCAGTTTTCAGCAATTGCTAGCTCTGGAACCATGTTATCGGTATCAAACATGGCTGAGTCGTAGCGCAAGCCTGCCTGATAGGTCCAGCCATTGTGCTGATACTGAGCCGCACCGCCTAGGGTGTAGATATCGTTAGCATCCAGCGCACCAGAGAAATCAGACCAGAATTCAACGCCCGTCATGGCTTTAAGGGTGATCTTTTCTGTTAGTTTGTGCGAGATACCAAGGTCTAGGCGAGAAGGCCAGTTCACACCGACGTCCACAGATGCTTTACCGCCATTTGAGAGGTCTAAATCCACGGTTTTGTCGCTGTGATCAACCTTGTGCTTATAGTTGATGCCTATGTAAGTGTGCTCATTTAGGTCATACATACCAGAGAGGATAAAGCTAACAGCGGTATTCCCTTCGTCACCACTGCTACTGACCATATTACCAAGAGATAAATCAACCGAGGTCATAAGGTGTTGAACCACTAGCGCGCCGCCAACGGAGAGAGAAGGAGAGGCTTGGTAGGCCGCCGCAAAGTGAACGTTCAGCGCTTCTTGAGACTCTTCATCTATGATGCCGATACCTGAACGACCATTTTCATAGTCCATACCCAGACCGCCATCACCGTGCAGAGAGGCTGCAATCACCCAGTCTTCGTTTAGCCTGTGCGCATAGGCAAGGCTTGGCACTGGAGATTGATTCTCGCCAGAAGTGCTTACCGGATTGCCTAGCGCATTGACACCATTTTGCTCAGAGTAAGCATCCAGATATTGCAAACCAACAGAAAAGCTATAGTCTCCAATAGCAGTAAGGCCAGCCGGGCTGGTGATAGCCGCACTCGCATCGGTGCGATTAGTTGGGTTAGAAACACCTGCAGATGAGACGCTATCAAAGGTAGCAATTTCGTGAAGCAGGATACCGCCGGCAAATACGTTTGCTGAGAAGGCACCGGTAAGTGCTAGAGTTAACAGTTTTTTGTTCATAACAAGACCGAAAGTAGGAAAACCACTCGATCTTAACCAAGCTAGAAAAGCGTTTTTGCACTCTAAGTGCGAGTGTGATTTGGTGGAGATAAGATAAAAAAGGGCCAGTGGGTTGCACTGGCCTAAGGGTTTTCAGTCGAATTCGATAAACGAACCGACACGTATCTTCCCCACCGTGAGGAGGTCAATAACTTTTACCTGATACCTGTCGCTGATGTTATTTACAAAATTAGCAAACCATAGACGACAAAAATCCATACGGGGTGTTGCTTGTTACTACATGGATTACCTTGCAAAGTGCACAGGATATAAGGGCGCACTCTACGTGTTAGGTTTCGCGATTAGATTACCGAAATTACTCAAAGCAAAAGTTGCACCTTGCAACTTTCGAGCAGGTATTTTATCGATACAAACTTCGTAATTTTCGAAGTGTATGGTTGACAGGCGTACACGAAGCAGAATGAAAGGTTATTTGGGGCTTAAGTTGGGTGAGGCATTTAATCTAGCAAGCCGGCTTGATGCAGAGTGATGCTTCCATAGCCTGTGCTGAGGACATTGTTTTGCTCAAGGCGCTTGATCTCTCGATACACCTTAAATTTACTCTCTCCGAGGTAACTCGCGAGCTTATCTGTGGTGATATTGATGCTGTGTTGTTTGTCTTTAAGGGTGTTGAGCCTTCGCAGGATACGCTCTTCTAGGGGGAGCAACATGGCAGAGGTAAACAATACCTCCGACCTTCGATATAGCTGCACTACACAATAGGCGGCCAGTTGCGTGGCTTCAGCCTTAAGAGCAGGGTGTTTTCGCAACACAGAAAAAGGAAGCGTTAATAGAGTGCAATCATTTATTGAAAGCGCTTCGGCAGGAGAGGTGCCGTTATCGAGATAGCAAGCCGCATTAAATACCCAGCCAGTCTGAAGCTGTTCCGCAATATAGCTGTTACCATCCGCCGAGGTAATGTGTGCCTCAGCAACCCCCTCTATCAATATCCCCATATAGTCAGGTTTTTCGAACTGCCCAACTATGGTCTGTCCATGGCTATAGCGCACTCGTTTACCGTGATTTTGAAAGGCATTAAACAGTTCAGGGTAGAGGGTTTTGGAAAGTTGATGCGGCAGTGGGCTAATTGACACTTTAGTGTGTTTCCTAATTCGATTAATTCTATATTATGAAATCAATTGCTTTATTGTTGTGTCACATTGTAAGAATTTATTTAGAATAAATATGAAATAGAGAGCGCATTAATTGCCATATATAATCATTAATTCCTTATTCTAATTAAGGTTATATTTTCCAAATCTATACCCATAAATCACATCAATGAGTTACATATTAACTGATAAGTCCTCATAATTAAGATGAAAATTTGTCACCAAAATCACAAAATTTCTTTGATCTGAAATATAAATTTTCAAAATTGTAAGTATAATGGAGCTCCCCACAAAGAGGCTTAGAATGAAAACTATTAACCGTAAAACGTTAGTAGAAGGGAAGCTACAAAACATACTAAAACATAACCCGGACCTAAGATTCCAGGTAGACGAGTTGGGCTCAGGGCGAGTGCAAATCGTCATTTCGGAAGGTTGGTGTGCTAAGAGTGTGCCACTGATTCTTTCGCGTGTAGACGTCATTTATTTATTGCTAGAAGACACTAAAGTCATCAATCACATTGTCGATTTTTGCCTACATTTCGAGGCTCAGATCGAAGAAGGTGACTGGCCACTAGTTGCAGCAGGAGGCTTAGCCTGATGCCTATCGGTCGTGAACGATTAGTTAAAACTGCCCTAGAGAACATGTTCGACTTTACCCTAGACCTAGCGTTTAAGGTAAGAGATCTGGGAGCAGGTAAGGTAGAGATCATCATCAAGCAAGGGCAGTTTGCGTGTAGCAAGCCTTATGTGATGGATAGGGAAGAGGTTCGCTCTTTTCTGTATGCCGAAGAGAGCACACGTAAAAACGTGTACGAGTTTGGCATTGAGTTTACCAAGACATCTCATCTACAGCAGAGCAAGCAAAGTCATCAACTAGAACTAGCTTGATCCTCTGAAATGCAAAAGGGCGTTCTTTATAGAGCGCCCTTTTTTGCTTATCCCAACTGACGATTTATTCTGATAAGCGCACTAAGTTTAATAACAGATTAAATAGGATGACATCACTGTTATTGAGCACTTATATTTCATACTGTCATCAATAGTTTGTACTACTAGAGAAATTCATTGGCTAAAGAACCGAAACGCATCCAGTCTATCGAACGAGGATTCTCTATTTTAGAGGTGCTATCCCTCGCTGAAAAACCTATGTCTCTGCGGGCGATCAGCGATGCGGTTGAGATCAGTAAAACTACGGTGCATGGCATTCTGGCTACCCTATCCGCACTTGGCTATGTTTCCCGAGTAGAGCAAGGCTATGCCCTTGGACTCAGGCTAAGAGAGTTGTCTAAACCCCTCGAGCAAAACGATGAAAGCATACGCCTTTACTTTAGTGCTCTGCTTAAACAGATGGCGCAACTTACCAACAATACCGCATATCTAGCAGTGCAAAGTGGCGCTCAAGAATATCTGTATATCGATGCCATTGAGCGAGATAACCCACTTACCATCCGCAGCCCTAGAGGTAATAGAGAGCGCTTGGCGACCTCCGCCATTGGTAAGGTATTTCTGGCCTTTGATGATGGACTGCGCCGTGCGTTGCGTCTTCGAGGTGAGCTTTCTGCTCCCCTTGAACAAGAGTTGAACCAAGTATTCGAACAGGGATATGCATTGGATCTAGAAGAGGCAGAACCTAACCTGAATTGCCTTGCCATACCGCTCTATCTGGATGGAAGGCTAGTGGCTGTGGCAGGAGTGAGCGGTAATTCTGAGGAGCTGAACAAGAAGCGCTTGATACACTTCGCTGGTGTGTTTCAAAAGAGATGATTTAGGGTTGGAACTCAATCTTGATGAGCTTTAACTCGAAGCTTCCAGCTCGCTTGTCTGCTATCAACACCCCAAGTTGTTTTACATCTTTGGCTATAAGAGTGGGAGCATTGTAAACGGGTCTTCCCCTGAAGGTCGCCTTGAAGTCCTCAAGCTTGAATGTCTTTGTCTGCTGCTTACCTTTCTCGGTAGTGAACTCATGCTTATAGGTAACTCGGTTGCCATTGTTCCAGCTAGCAAAGCGCATTTGATAGGTACGACCGTCGCCGATGAAGGTTAACACTGCTTCTGTCATCTCTGGCGCTATTTCCACAGAGCGATTCGCTGAACTAAAGCCTCCATTGTTTTCTAGCGATAGCTTCCAGAGAAAAGGCTCGCCTCACCGTCGTAGCGAACGCCGCCTTGTGATATTCCGCCCATGACGTTGTCATTAGTTGAGCGCCATAGTTGGTATTCGTTTGGCTTAGTGAGATCAATCATAGCGGTATCTGAGGCATGGGCAGTTAATGAGAGTGTGAGTGAAGAAGCCAGTAAAAACCAGAGAGACATAGGTGTATACAAGAGAGTAGGGAGCCTTAGCATGACGAACTCCCCTATTGCAGCGGTTTGCTTGCAGTAAGCGCAAGGCATTGCTGGATGAACTCATTGTAGTGGGAGGTGTCTCGATATTCGATCTTCAGCGCACCATGGAACATTAAAGTGACGGTAACGTCCTTGTATCCAATCCAACAGGTGTAGCCGTCGTAGTCATGCCATGCGTTGATCATGCCTAGTTGATAGCTATCCTCGGTTCTTTCTCCGTTAGAGCGCACGCAATCAAACACCTTGAGAAACTCTTTTACTGTTAGCCTGCTATCCACGTATCGCTCCTAAATTTTCTCCCTTATAAGCGTTAGTTACGATTGTCGGTTAGTGCAAGATCACCGCTTTATCTCGGGCGAATCTCGTCTATAAAGCCAGTTTAGTGAGGTTTTCTCAAGGGACACTTGCCACAGTTTAGCCGCCATATCTTTGTCTAGGGCAACCGCATCCAACTTATTTTCTCCTACAGGACCAACGGTATTGGCTCGCTTGGTTGGGCCATATAGCTTGGCTGTGGCAAGGGCCTGCTCGGTGGCACACATCACCTCTGGCCAAGCGCCTCGCTCGGCAGACTGGGCAACAATACGAGACATCACTGACCAAAGAACTTTGTTGAAGGTGCTAGCGGTATCCATCAATAGATTGGTGCGTGAAGCGCCAGGGTGACATACATATACCTCTACGTTCTTACCTGATTGTTTGATACGGCGCTGCAGTTCATAGCCAAACATCATCTGAGCAAGCTTACTCTGAGCATATGAATCCCACGCTGTGTATTTATCATCGAAGTGCAGGTCTTCAAATTTGATGCGCTTTAATCCCATCTTATAGGCGTTGCTGCCTACCATCACAATGCGGCCCTGAGACTCTTCAATACGATCAAACAACAAACCACACAGCAGGAAATGACTAAGATGATTCACGCCTAGCTGGCTTTCAAAGCCATCAACAGTGATCTCTTGTTTGGCTACCTGAGCAATCGCGCCGTTACAGATAAGCGCATCTATGCGCGTTGCCGATTCAAGTATCTCTTTAGCGGCTCTGCGCACAGAGTCTTGTTCGGCTAGGTCAACCTGCACCAAGCTCACATCTATCTGATTGCCAAGTAACTGCTTTAATTGAGCTATAGCCGCGTTAGACTTGCTCGGGTTACGGTTTAGCATGACCACCTTAGCGCCTTTGGAAAGCAGGATACGAGAGGCCTCAAATCCAGCGCCGCTGTTAGCGCCAGTGATCAGATATGTTTTACCTGTTAGGGAGCCAATACGTTCTGGAGTCCAGCCTTTTTTACCAAAATGCAATGTAGTCATAATCGTTACCTTATGTCGTTTAATTGAGCGTTTTGATAGCAATATAAAGTGATTTACATTCGGCTATCGGAGGTAGTATCTTTGTGTGGAAGTTACTATAACTCTCTACTTGATACTAAAATAGGCGTATTAATGTCTAAAAATTGCCTATTTGTATCTTTGGCGTGATTGGTGGGTGAAATGCTCAAGCAGAAAATAAAAGCATTGGTGGAAAGTCGTCTCTCTGAAGACGGTATGTTTGAAACCGGAATAAAGGGGGTTAGCCTATTTAGGGTGACCGACTCCATTCCCTGTGCACCTGCAGTCTATGACCCTACGGTTATTGTGATGTTGAGCGGTAAGAAAGAAGCTATCTTAGAGGGTGACCGCTACGTGTATGACAATAGTCAGTACATGTGTTGCACTGTCTCACTGCCAGTAGAGGCGGGCACACCAGATGCCTCACCAGAAGCTCCTTTGCTGGGAGTTTATATCTCACTCGATACTAAGGTGATGACCGAGCTTGCCATAGAGATGGAGAGTGCAGCAGGAGCGATCAAGCTACCGAAAAGCAGTGAACAGCCCCCGGGTTTGTCGCTGGCTAATTGGGACGACAACTTTGCCGATGCGCTACTTAGATTGCTTCAGATTGGTGATGATAAGACGGATATAGCCGTGCTTGGTGAGAGTCGCTTGCGTGAGCTTTACTATGCGGTGTTGAAAGGGGATGCAGGTATATCGGCGCGCAGAGCATTTGGCATTGGCAACGAGATCGCCCGCTCGATCGAGTATCTATCTTTGAACCTAGGTAAGAACGTTACCATCGACGAATTGGCTTCTTTGGTGGGAATGAGCCGCGCTGTTTTCCACCGTAAATTTAAACAAGCTACTCGAATGTCACCCATACAGTTTATGAAATCGATGCGCCTGAACAACGCTGCGATGAAGATAGCGGCGGGCATGAATGTCAGTGAAGCTGCGATGGCGGTGGGGTATGTCAGTTCATCCCAGTTTAGCCGCGAGTTTAAGCGCATGTATGGACAATCACCTAAGCAGTGGAGCCAGTCTAAAGCGCTATTAGAAAACATAGCCTAACTTGAATTGATACGAATAGGCATGTTTTAAAGAGGATGTCGCCTAGTTTGTAGCCTGTGGGAGAGATACAGTAGTTGCATATACTCAATCGGGACTAACCTTTGTGAAAAAGCTTATCTCATCTCTAGGAGTCAGTATGGTGCTTGCTACTACCTCTTTCGCTAATGACATTAATCAACAAGATACAGTTCAAGATAGGGAAGGAAATACCTACCGCACTGTGAAAATTGGTGAGCAGATCTGGATGGCTGAAAACCTCAGAAGCACCCAGTTTCAAGATGGCTCTGTGATCAGTTCTGCTGCAATCCCAAAGGATGATGAAGCGAACCTACTGAAATACGGTCGCCTCTATAACTGGCATGATGTGAATGATGACAGAAACATCTGTCCTGAGGGTTTTCGTATTGCAACCGATGAAGATTGGAAAGCCTTAGAACGAACCTTAGGTATGTCTGAAACCGAAGTGAACTCAGATGGTTGGCGTGGTGGTGAGTAAGACCTTGGCGTACAACTTAAAGAAGAGCAAGCAGATGGTCTGTTTAAGAAGTTCGACAGTGCTGATGTGAATAAATACGGCTTTGCAGCGCGCCCCGCTGGAGTTAAATGGAAAGGGTGGTACATCACCCAAGGGGCTTACACCGAGTTTTGGACAGCGAGCAATGCTAGCGAAAAAGAGGCGTATATTCGCACCCTAGCGTACTCTTGGTGGAATCCTCACAAAGGTGAGATAAGACGCACAACCAGTACTAAGGATTACATGTTCTCGGTGAGATGTGTGAAGATCTAGCCCCTACAGAAATCACAATGCCCCGCTTGATAAAGCGGGGCATTTTAATGAGCCAATTAGACTTTGCGGATCTTCGCAGGAAGTGACTGGCGAGCAGCAGCTCCCACCACCCAGTCAAGCATCACGCCTTTACCCTCGCGGGTTGGGTCAATCAAACCCACATCGTTGATGTTAACACCGTCTTGGCTATGAGATTTCACCGGCTGTTGCTTGTCACCAATCCAGTGGGAACGCTCACCAAGCTCGGTATGACCGAAGCCGTGCTCAAATCCGAGGCTACCTTGACGGATGCCAGATACCACCATAGCTAATGCCTTGGTGCTGGCACTAGGGGTCTCAATGATAAACTCATCACCGGTCTCAATGCCTGCTCGTTTCGCATCTTCTGGGTGTATATAAACAGGGTTCACGCCCTTAATCGAATTCAAACGAGGTGACAGATTCGACACAGCACTATGAATGTTCGATTTGAAATTGGTAAGACTAAATGGCCACTCACTCGTTGGATACATGCTCTCAAGCGGTGTACCGTCCATCAGCTTTTGTGGATACCAAGTAGGGCAACCGCTATACAACTCACCCGTCATGGTGTTTCGTGAGCTGCCTACTTTCTCGTTCCAGATAGCCACAGGTCGAGTCCATTTATACTTCATTTGCTCGCTTTTATAGGTCTCGGTTGCATCCTCGAAACGACCACCACGAGCCAAGATGTAGGCCACGCGCTTCATTTCTTCATGGGAAAGTGCTTTTTGCATGCTAGGTAGCAAACGTTCAAGTCCAGACCAAGCTATATCTTCTGCGGTGACCTCTGGCACGCCACCCTTTACGTAGGCCAAGTTAGCCGCCGAGCGTAGGTAATAGTCTTCAGCACTGTGAATTGCGTGCCAACTGCCGTCTGCACCTTTGATAGCCTTGTCGCCAAATCCGCCCAGCTTCATCTCCTTAGCTAGATCGATAAGGAAGTTCTCGAGACAGATATTACGGCCATCGGCAGTCTTATCTGTGCGCGCTTCAACGATAGGCCAACGAGCGGTGATGGCTTTCACTGGCACATCGTGCCAAGGCATCGCCATGCCCCAACTCTCATAGGTCACGGTATCTGGCACTATGTAGTCTGAGAGTTTCGTCGTTTCGTTGATAAACGCATCCACAGAGACAATCAAGCCAAGCTGTTTCGGGTCTTTAAGCTTGTCTTCAAGCAGTGTTTTTAAGCCTGGGATACCGTAGAGCGGGTTAGCTATGTGGTTTATCCACGCTTTCACACGATACGGGTAGCCATCAACAGCAGCCGACAGGTGTTCGGTTAACAACGGTGCTGAGATAGGGTACCAAGGTGCGCGAGTTGGATATGGAGATTCACCGGCAGCAACGCGTCGCTTGTATTCGCTGGTTTTCTGATAAGGGAACTTGCTACGTGATAGGAATACGCCCTTTGGTGCTACCTTGCCATTAAACTTGGTAAAGTCGTAACGAGGGCCGTTTGCTGAAGTAGGGTAACCACCGGCTTTGGCCATGGCGCCACCTTTCATGTTGATGTTACCCACAAGGGCGTTGAGCATCATGATGGTAAAGCTATTGTAGAAACCATTGGTGTGCATGTTACCGCCATGGGTATCTACTACGGCTTTGGTTCCGTAACTGGTAAAGCGCTTGGCAAGGACCGTCATGTCGTCTACCGAAACGTCACATTGCTTGCTATAGAAGTCGAGATCATACTTGAAGGCCTCTTCTTTTAAGCGTTGAAGTGAGGATTTCACTCGAACAAGGCCTGATGCTAGCTCAACCTCACGGTCCACAAATAGCTCAGCTTCCTCTACTTGAGTGTTCACACCTAACTCACCAGTACTGGCACTTACGATGACATATGGGTCGGTTTCAGATAATGGCTCTCCCTCAAATGCCAATCCAGCTTCCGATGCACGCAAGAACTTACCGTGTCTTGGGTGCGAATCGTCACTGATAACCAAGTGTGTGGCATTACACCAGTGTGCGGTTCCAGCACGTTCCATCGCCTTAGGTCCAGGTTGCGCCAAGAAGGTTTTGTTGTAGCGCTCGTTATCGATGATCCATTGGATCATGCCAAGCACAAGTGCGGAATCGGTACCAGGTTTGATTGGTAGCCAGTTGTTTCTGTCACCGGCAGCAAGCTAGACGAACCAGCAGGTAGGCTAGGGGTGACAATGGTGTACTCCAGCTTGCCTTCAGTGCGCGCTTTTGCCAATTGACGTGCTTGGCGCTTAAATGGGTTGCCCGCTTGCGCCGGTGACATACCGATAAAGATAACAAATTCAGCGTTATCAAAATCTGGTTTAAGGTGAGCAAACTTATCGAGGTCATTCATAAATGCGCCGCTACCAGCGCGGAACGCATAACCACAATAAGAGCCGTGGTGACCGAAGTTACGAGTACCGAAGCTATTGAAAGCAAAGCGCTTAAAGATATCATCACGGCCTTCGTTGCTACCGTTGGTCATCAATAGCTGGTTTACTTTTGGTCCGTACTCAGGGTTTTTTGGATCAACAGGCGTGGTTAGATCGCGAATTTCAGCTAAACCCTCAACATGCCCCTCACCAAACAGGTCACCGCCATATACCACTTCTTTGATCAGCTGTTCGTAGCTGATAGGTTCCCATCTACCTTCACCGCGCTTGCCTACTCGCTTAAGTGGCTGAGTGATGCGATAAGGGCTGTTTCGGATCTCTAGCATGCCGTTGCCACGAGCACATGCGGTGGAACGCCCTTCAAGACCTGCTTCACCAGTCAGCCCAAGATAGGCGTCTTTCACTGGAGTGTTGTAGGGAATGTGCGATTGATGAGACAGCGGGTGATATGGGTTACCTGATACACGCAGTATTTCATCGTTTCGGTTGTCTACTCGTACTCTAAGCCCGCATAGGGTCCAACATCCGAAGCACATAGAAGGAGCAACTCTTTGATTTGGGTTTGGGATAAGGTTGCCACTCTTGTTGACCTTATACTCAGGCTCTAATGAATTGCCGTGATGGATGCTTTTGGTTTTCTCACCCGCAGTGCCATCTACGGCACCTTGGATCATATGTTTGGTTGTTGAAGCATAACCAGCAGCAAAGGCACCTACACCACCTACTGCTAAGCCAGATTTCAAAAACTGACGACGTTTGTTATCCATAATGAAATCCTCTGAAATTAGTGTTTTGATGTAAGTTGTTTGTCTTGTACTAGCTCTGAACCAAGCAGAGCGAGTGCTATCCACAGACCAAACATGCCTACAATACCGAGCAGTCCACTGGCACCTAGAGGCAGTTCATAGGGGTAAGGGCCGACATCAAATTTTGGAATGGTTTGCACATCTATCATGGTGACCCAGCGCACTGCCCAGCAGGTTACTAGTGTGAAGACAGATAACAGTATCAAGCCAATGCGATTGGTTTTTTGCTTGTTGAATACCGCATAGGTGATAGCAAAGCAGGCAACAAACAGCGCGCACAGTAACGAGATTCTAAATACCCAATGACTGCCTTCAGAGATAGGGATGGAGGCATGACCTGAAGCCCAAATAACAAGAACTAATAATGCCAATACTGAAGTGATGGAGACTGCTCGTTTAAGTAGCTTTCGATCACCATTGGTGAGCTTGGTATCTGAAGGGATAAGTGTACAAAGAAGCAGAGCGAATCCCGTTGCACCAAAGAATGCGGTAACAAACCAGATCACAGGAGATGCGGGTTGGTGCCAAAGGGGGCGTGCTTGAACCACTGCGATCTCTGCGCCGGTATAGAGCGCAATAGAAAGGCCCGACAGTACCGCTAGGCTGGCAGAAACCAAGATAAGGGATCGGCTGGTTTTCCAATTACCTAGCGAGAGTTTCGACAGTAATTGAAACACCTTACTTTGTTGCTCACCCAGTTTTACCAAGTCTGTTCGCAAATAAAGCCAAGCCGTTGCAATTGTGGTTGCTGAGAACAGGGGTAGGAACAGTGAGCCCAGCGACATCCAAGACCATGGGGTAAGGTGCGCGTAGAAGTGCCACGCTCTTCCAGGCTGGTGGAGGTCGCCAGTAAGTGCCAGTGGGCCCACGATAGCGCCAATCGCCATGGTGAGTACCAAGGCAGAGCGGAGTCTATGGCTGGTATGGTTGGAGAATACGAGGGCTATCAGAAATAGGATCGCAGCGGCATAGGCTGAGCCTATATAGAAAAAATATTGAACGGCCCATGGAAGCCAAGCAACGGCTTGCGGCGGCACCAGTACTTCAGTAATGATCATGCTTTGTCTCCTTCAGAGTCGTAGATAGCAGACTTGCCTTCGATATGAGAGGTGAATCTCTGGTCCATGCCGATGTAGAACACGTGTGGCTTGGTGCCTTCCTCAGGTTTTAGTACCTTGATGTCTTTTTTGTGCTCTGTCATGAGTCGGCGGATCTTGCTATTTGGATCATTAAGATCGCCAATTACGCGAGCACCACCAACACAGGTTTCAACGCAAGCGGGTAGCAAACCATCCTCAAGGCGGTGGGCGCAGAAGGTGCATTTGTCGGCAGTCAGTGGATTCGTTGATAAAGCGTGCATCGTAAGGACAAGCTTGAACACAGTAGGCGCAGGCTACGCAGCGGCTGTTATCTACCATTACAATCCCATCTTCTCGCTGGAAGGTGGCTTGAACTGGGCAAACAGCAACACAAGGTGGGTTCTCACAGTGGTTACAGAGCTAGGTAGCATGAAGGATTTTACTTCTTCGGTCGCCGTCGTTCCGTCGCTGAGCCTCACCTCGTACTGCTTAACCGTGGTACGAAATTGACCGATTGGGGCTTGGTTCTCAATGCTACACGCAACGGTACAGGCCTGACAGCCCACGCATTTGCGAAGGTCAACAACCATGGCGTAGCGTTTACCCACTTGACCTTTTCGGTCGGGCTCATTGTTGTTTCGAATAATGGGTGCTGCTGTTGCAGTTCCTATGCCTGCAACAGGGATCAGCGCAGCGCCAGCGGTAATCGCGCTGAGAAATCGACGTTTGGTAGAATCCATAACGAACCTGCTAAGATTGTTTAATGCTTGAATCTATTGTCGAAAAAGGCGCCTGCAGTCGGTATTGTGGATTTCCACATACTCGAATCTAGATTGATCTAGAACAAAAAAGGAATGGTTCATCAGGATGATATTTGAATGAGTAAACAAGGAATCACAACTCACCTGACATGAAAAAAGTTCGTATATCTCAGACCATTTTGTTGGTGCTATTGAGCTTGATGTCGATGTTCAGCCAAGCACAGACATCATCGGTAACACAAAGTGGACAGACGCTTGAGAAAAAAACTCAGGTAGACGTTGGAGTGCTGGCCATTCGCGGTCATCTTTATGCCAAGAGCCGATGGCAACCAACAATAGACTGGTTAAATCAAACTATCCCCGAGGCACATTTTGTATTGCACTTGCTCGACCTAGACGGCATGAGTGAGGCTGTGAAAAATCAGAATATGAGCTTTGTTTTGACCAACCCCGGCCAGGCGGTAAGGCTAGGGCGTCAGTATTCTCTCTCTTGGATAGCGACGCTTTCTAATCGAAATGGCCAGAATATCAATGCAAGCATAGGTTCTGCCTTAGTAGTAGGAGCCGACTCGTCTTATCAAAGTCTTCAAGATGTTTCTGGTCATCCCATGGCAGCTGTGTCGGAGCGAGCGTTTGGTGGCTACCTGACCCTAAGGTATGAAGCAATCCAGCAAGGGATTGACCCAAATACCTTCTATGCAGAGGCTAACTTCTTAGGCTTTCCTGTAGATGCAAACCTATATCAGCTCCGTGATGGATACGTAGATGCGGCGGTTGTCCCTGCGTGTTTGCTTGAGCAGATGGGGCGAGAGGGGTTACTGGATGTCGATAAGTTTCGAGTCCTGAATGCTGAAAGCTCAGCTGAGGAAAGTTGTCAGGTGTCGACCGCTTTGTATCCAAACTGGTCTCTGGCAAAAACAGGCAAAGGCTCTGACGAATTGGCAAAGAAGATGAGTCAAAGTCTGCTTTCGATGAAATCCGACAATCCAGCTGCAATTGCAGCTAAAGCCTCAGGCTGGGCACCTCCGGTCAGTTTACTTTCAATCGATAAGCTTTATCAGGCGATGGACTTGCACCCTTTGCAGCAACCATGGTGGCAAGAGGGGCTGAGGTGGCTTCGAACTCACCAAGAGTGGGGTTGGGCACTGTTTCTTTTCGTTATCTTCCTGAATATCTATCACTTTTGGCTCGAGTATCGCTTCAGTAAAAGCAAGCGAGAGCTTGAATTGACCCTGCAACGATTAAAAGCAAAGAGCGAGATGCTCGAACACTCCCAGCGCCTTATGATAGTCAGTGAACTTGGCAGTAGCATTGCCCATGAGATTAATCAGCCATTGGCGGCGATTCGAAACTACAGTGAAGGTGGGCTTTTGCGACTGCAAAAAGAACGTCCCCATCAAGATATCATCCCGGTAATGACTAAGATTCAGGCTCAGGTAGAGCGCGCTGATGCGATTGTGCAAAGATTGAGAAATTTGATTAAAAAGCGCAGCGTGGAGATGAGTGAAACGGATCTAGAACAACTGATCAGCGATACCGTAGAGCTTCTTGATTTCAGGTTGCAAAAACAGTCGATAGATTTGATACGTGGACAGCAAGGTACAGCCAGGTTTATTGAGGTAGACCCTGTTGGAATTCAGCAGGTACTGGTGAATGTCATAAACAATGCGATTGATGCCTGTGTGGCACGAGCGAACGAAGACGACTATCAAGCTGAGATCGTTTTGTACACCAACTATCAGCAAGGTCAGGTTGAGATTGGGATTCGCGACAATGGTACTGGTCTTACCCATGACAAACCGACTGAGGCGTTCGTAAGCACTAAGAATGATGGATTGGGTTTGGGCTTAAGTATCTGCAGAGATGTGATGGAGATGCATCATGGTGAATTTATTATAAAGTCAGTTGAACCAAAGGGTTGTATGGTAACTTTGAGTTTGCCGTTTACCGCTGATGAGTAAGGTAACAAGGAGCAACAGATTTAATGAGCGAGCAAGATATTTCACTTCCGGTTTATGTGGTCGATGATGATGAGTCCGTTCGAGATTCACTTGCCTTTATGTTGGAAGAGCACGGCTTTTCAGTGACGGACTTTGAGGGTGGACAGGAGTTTCTGGATGGTGTGGATATCACAAAAGCGGGCTGCGTTATCTTGGATAGCAGAATGCCAAACCTTCGAGGACAGCAGGTTCATCAGATCTTAAATGATGCTAGGAGTCCCTTAGCGGTGATATACCTGACCGGTCATGGTGATGTGCCTATGGCGGTGGATGCACTCCAAGCGGGAGCGGTGAACTTCTTCCAAAAACCGGTGAAAGGTGACGACCTCGCCCAAGCGATTCATGAAGGTCTGGCTAAGTCTTTAAGTGTTCTTGATCTTAAAGAAGCACAACTTGCCTATGACTCTCTCACCCAAAGAGAGCTGGATATCTTAAAGCTCATTATCGAAGGAAAGCGCAACGCGCGTATTGCTGACGAGCTTTGTATTGCTATGAGAACCGTTGAAGTACACAGATCGAATCTGATGAAAAAGTTCGAGTCAAAAACGGTAGCAGAGCTTGCCTATATATATGGGAAGTTGGGGTAGACCTAAACCCCAATAAAATAAGCTCTAGAACCGGAATCAAGAGCACTAATACCTAGCGCTAGCAAAAGGAATAACAATGATCAGAAAACTGCACCCAACCGATAAAACCTCCATTCTATCTCTAGCCAAGAAATCACAGATGTTCGAAGCAGAAGAGGTAGATTACATAGGAGAGTCTTTCGACAACAGCCAACAAGGCACTCTTTGGTTTGGGGCATTTGAAGGCGAGTTGATGACAGGTGTTGCCTATTGTGAGCCTATGGAGATGACCAACAAAACATGGAACGTATTGATGCTACTTGTTGACCCAGAGCATCATAGAAAAGGCATTGGTAAAGCTCTGATGTCTCTGATGGAAGAGACTCTATTAGAACAGTCTCAAAGGTTATTATTGGTTGAAACCTCCAGTCAGCCAGACTTCGAAGTTGCTAGGAGTTTCTATAGATCGATTGGTTACGCGGAGCAGGGCGTGATTGAGCACTATTATGATCAAGGCGATCACAAGCTCACTTTCACAAAGGCACTCTAAAACAAACACTTATGGAGCACACACCTTAAAGGATTTCCTTTGTCTCTAGATTCCTCAATGTGGATTTGGCTACCGCTTTGTCTAGCCATAATTTTTGCTTTTTGCCATCAAACCAAGCTCAGCATAGCTTTCATTGCTGTTAGTTTAATCGGTGGGTTTATAGAGAGCAAAATCAATACAATCGGTTTGATCACCCTTGGTACAGGGCTTACCGTTGCGTATCGTATCCCAACTTTACAAGGTAGGTGGAAACTCCTAGGTTACCTGTTTGTTGTTCTTTGGAGTGCGGCTCTCTTTTTACACTTAATACCGGGTTTTAGTAATGCCAAGGTTCTCGATGCTGTTACGGCTGGAGAGCGAAGTATACCCTTTACTATGCACTTGAACCTGGATAAGCCCTTTGTCTTCTTTGGTTTGTTATTTGCTTACCCCTCGCTTTTTGGCAGTAAGGAAGTATTTAATAAAAAAGCTATTTTATACAGCGCAGTCCCACTGTTTAGCTTGCTGTTAATTGCGTGGTGGATAGCTCTCTATCGCCCGAGCTTTCACTGCCAAGTTGGTGGTGGTTGTTTTTGTTAAATAATTTTCTGCTTACCTGTGTGGCTGAAGAAGCCTTTTTCCGTGGCTTTCTTCAGCAGGTACTGTGCAAAAAATATGGTTGGCATTTAGGTGTTGCGATAGCAAGTCTGTTATTTGGCTTAGCACATATGGGTGGTGGTTTACTGCTGGTTGTTTTTGCTTCCTTAGCAGGCCTTGGTTATGGATTGATTTTTCATTTCAGCTCGCGATTATGGGTCGCAGTGCTATTCCACTTCTTGTTTAATTTCACTCATTTGCTGTTTTTCACTTATCCAATGATGAAGTAAAAACGAGTGTAAAATAATCAACCAGCTACCTGTAAACAAAAGGCACCGCTAATTACGGTACCTGTCAGTTTATGTGGGTTTGATTAGTACATACTTGTAGTTCCAAGCTAACGTTGCACCATTTGAGACCTAACAGAAGCCGCACCTAGTTCAGTTATGCGATAAGGCATGCTCTTTTTAGATCGAATGAATTTCTTGCTTTTCAGTCTTTTGAATACCTCTAATGTACAGTCGGAAAGTACATGACCTTCACGGGTGAAGCACAGAATTTCGTTGATCTTGCTCTTCTCACTACGCTGGTATTGAATTTCTCCGCCTAATGCTAGGACGTGCAATACACGCTGTTCGTGTTTCGAAATGTTCATTGTTCTCTCTTGTCTTTAAATCGTTTGTTTTCAGGAAAGCTGAATTTGTCAGCTCTCCTTGCTTTTATACCTGTTCGCTAGGGTGGCCCCACATTAATGGTTCTGCGTAAGGACCTGTAAGCGATGAGGTAGATTCACCGACACCATCTAGAGCACCATCAGTGAGCTCTCTTGCGAACCAACATTCCAGAGGTGCTTGCGTTCTGACCGGTGGTAGCACTTTGTGTGGCGTGTTATAGCGGTTTGCGTAGTGGAAGGGTTCGCCCATCACAAAGATGACGTCTGCATCCAACTCACTTTCTGCTTGTTCCATCAATCGTGTGGCATAACCTTGACCTTGATATTCAGGTAGCACTGCCAATGGTGCTAGCACATAGCATTTAAGATGTGGAGCTGCATCTATGGTGATAGGTGTGTAACAGGCGTGTGCCACACCCTCATAGATTATTGAATAGCTACCGTCTGCGATTAGGTTGTCAGCAAACTCGGCGTATAGTTTTGCGTGCCTTTCGTCGTAAAGGCCACCGGCTTTGGCAAATGCTTCGAATTGAATTTGATAAGGTGTTTTCATTCTATTGTCCTCTTTATAAGTTAATGACTGACTAGTCGGTCAGTATGTTGCTTCTAAAAAACACGCTGTTGTTTAGCGTGTTTTTGAATCTGTTTAACAGTATTTCTTAATAAACTCTTGCTTAACTTCATCGATAGGAAAATTATCGTTAAGCAGGTAATTCATTGATATCCCATCGATTTCTGCGATAAACATCTTGGCTATAACTTCAGGTTTTGGGTGTTCTAACGCGCGAAAAACAGCTTCTGTTGAGGCCTGAAGTCCTTCATAGCGCTCTTCAATTAAGTCCGCAACTATCGCTCTGGTTGTTGGGTGAACCATGACACTGAAATTGAATTGGTACATTTTTCTGTGTTGTGGGACGGTCATTCCATCAAAGATAGAATCGATCATAGCCTCTAGTTGGATATCCTTGTCACTTACGTTTTCATCGGCTTTGTCGACTTCTTCAATCACCTTTGAGATGTGTACAAAGACTTGCCTTAAAAGCTCGTTCTTGTTTTTAAAGTGATGGAAAACTAACCCCTTGGATATCTTTGCTTCTTCACAAACTAGAGAGACGGGCGTCTTCTCAAAGCCATTCTCTGAGAAAAGGCGAGTCGCGACTTCGATGATCTCTTGTCTTTTATCCATTCTTTATACTCTAAGTGTTATCGACTGACCGTCCGGTCAGTGCGTAATTTATTTGTTTTGAAGGATGACTGCAAGCGTTTTAAGAAAAAATGTATATTTATTGCTCAGAGAATTTGATTAGAGATCTTCAAAGGGGGGCAGGAGTAGCTACTCACAAGGGTGATATAGCTTCTCACTGTGTAGTTATATCTCTTGCATCAACTGAATGTAGTTCCCACAAGTATCATCCAATACAGCAATCATCACAGGACCTGCTTCTCGTGGTTCAATTGAAAACTCCACGCCTAAATCAGAAAGCCTTTTGAATTCGGCCTGGATGTCATCGACAGCAAAGGATGTCCAAGGGATACCGGCTTCTTTTAACGATTGTTGATATTGTCTTGCTGGCTCAAAAGCGAGGGGCTCAAGTAACAGTTCCACTCCTGATTGCTCCTGAGGTGAAACTACAGTGAGCCACTTGTGCTCTCCAATGGGAACTTCGGTCTTTTTGATGAAGCCGAGAAAGCTGGTATAGAAATCGAGGGCTTTATCTTGGTCTTCGACTGGGACACTGGTTAGGGCAATCTTAATCACTGGTTAATACCTTGTCTGTTTGTGTATAGGGGTAAGATAGCGAAAGTGGTCACTAAAAACTTATTCTAGATTGCTTTTGTTGAGCTGCTGATACTCTTTTGGGGAGTAGCCAGTTCCTTTTTTAAACATAGCTGAGAAGGTTGAAAGGCTGTCATAACCTACATCTAGACAGGTTTGGGTGATCGAATTTCCCGCCTTGAGTAGATGCTTTGCTCTGGTGATACGAAGGTCTTTAAGGTAATTTCGCGGGGTGACACCATACATTAGCTTAAATATTCTCACGTAGTGGAAGCGAGACATAAAGGCCGCTCTAGCTAGGTCATCCAACTCTACCTTCTCAGCGTAATGCTTTTCCATAAACGCCTTGGATTGTCTGATGAGTAGATATTGCTTTGGTTGCAAATTCCCTTCGCTGTCTAGGCGGTCTATCTCTTGTTCATAGAATGTTTTTGGCGTTGAAGACATTTCAGCTCACATGCGTTCGAGTCAATCCCAAGCTTAACACAGCTGTTTGAGACTCATTCCACAATCAGTTTAAAAGAGACCTACAAGTTTTGAATGAAATCAATCTGTAGTTGTGGTTTTATTTTTGCTCATTGCGGGCAACAGCCGTTTATGGGCACCCTGTCTGTTTCTGTTTAGCTTTAAGATAGCGAAGGTGACCAGAAAACTTATTTTAGATTGTTTTTATTGAACCTCTGGAGCTCTTTTGGGTAGTAGCCTTTAACATAGCTGAGCTGTCATGGATTAGCTCCAGTTTTTAGGGTCACCAGTAATGGCCATCCATTTTTTGGTTGTCGGATACTGCTATAGGAATTGTGATTGAGCATGACCAACCTTGCTTGATAGCTGACTAGAAACGAATTGAGTAGCTTGGCGACGTGTTTGCGGCTAAACATGGTTCGTCTCTTAGGGTTCAGCTTAGGCTTGCATTACAGCCAAGGCACTAACAATGTGGTCAGTTACTAAGAATGCACTCATTTCAATGCCTCAATATTGATGAAGTGATAACTCAACAATTTTAGCTCGCGTGCGTGTTTTTGCTTGGTTAGATGCGCCGTTACCGTATTGGATGCTAGTAGGGTCTGTTGACCTTTTGAGTTGGTTTTTATAGCGAGTTATTTTGTTGATGCAAAGGTCTTTTAGGCAATTTCGTAGAGTCACTCCATACATGAACTTAATTATTCTCATGTAATGGAAGCGAGACATAAAGGCGGCTTTAGCAAGGTCATTCAACTCTGCTCTTTCAGCGCAGTGCTACTTTATGAATGCCTTGGATTGCCTGATAGGTGGGTATTGTTGGGCTAAAAGTTTCTCTTGGTTTCTAGGCAGTCTATCTCTTTCTCATAGAGGTTTTTGGGGAGGGGTTACATTTACTCATTACTGGCCCAACTCTATTTGGATGTAGTTGCGTACATTTTCAGTACATCTAGTGGAACAATCTCTAGCGCACTTTCTTCACAACTTGCTAATACTACCAGTGGTGCCCATCCGGCTTGCCAAGCCTCTTTCCAACGCAGTGCACAAAGGCACCAATGGTCACCGGGTTTTAGTCCAGGAAAGTCGAATTCGGGTTTTGGGGTAGATAGGTCATTGCCTTGAGATTTAGTAAAGGAGAGGAAGTCTTCGGTAATCTCAGCGCAGATGACGTGCCTTCCCATATCGTTTCCATGGGTGCGGCAATAGCCATCTCTAAAAAATCCAGTATTAGGGGAACAACTGCAAAGCTCTAACGGCTCTCCGAGGACATTAGTTTTGTGATTCGTTGTCATGAATTCCATCCTTTAAGACTTTGAATTAAATCCCTTTTGATAAAGTGTAGTCGCTATGCCCCTCGAACTAGCGTAATCGCGATAGAAGCCATAATCACACCTACTAACAACTCAAGGATTTTCCATGCTCTTGGCTTATTGAATATTGGTGCGAGGAAGCGAGCACCGTAGCCCAGAGAGAAGAAGAATACGAAAGAGGCGGTCATTGCTCCAACGGCAAACTGCAATTGGTTTGGATGATAGTGAGTAGAAACTGAACCAAGCAGTACCACAGTATCTAGATACACATGTGGGTTGAGCCAAGTAAAGGCGAGACACATGAGAATAACCTTGGTCAGTGAGCCCTTGGACTCTCCAGCGGATTGCAGCGCATGGTCTGTGGTAAATGCCGATTTAAAGCTAAGCAGAGCGTATACACTCAAAAAGAGTGCACCACCATAGCGAGCGAAGGTTTCTATCTCAGGAAATCGATTCACCATAGCGCCAAACCCAGCCACCCCAAGGCTTATCAAGATAGCGTCAGAGATGGCGCACACCGCGCAGATAACGAAGATATGCTGATTTTTTAGTCCTTGTTTTAGGACAAACGCGTTTTGTGAGCCAATGGCGAGAATGAGCGATAGGCCAAGAGAAAAACCGGCAATATAGGTGGTCATAAGTTTAATTTAGAGAGGGCGAATGAGCTTAGTGTAACCCTAATTATGTTCGAACTCATACCCAGATTTTAGTGACAATGCTCAGTGAACCTATCACGTGTGATTGAGGTGTTACCCTATTCCAAACGATATGTTTTTGCTTGTTTTGATAGACTAACAGTACTGTTTTCAAAGAGCTTAAACATGATGCACGTAAGAAAAGCCGTACTAACAGATTTACCTTACCTTGTGACCTTTACCGCAGAAGAGGCAATAGAGGCTGAAGGCAGTATTAAGATCCCTGAAACACTGGAAAAGGGAATCTTAGCCGCCCTTGAAGACCCCGCAATCGCAACATATTGGGTGTTAGTCGATGAGGAAAACACTCCGGTGGGGAGTGTTTCTGCAGTTAAAGAGTGGAGCGACTGGAACGCCGGATATTACTGGTGGATTCAAAGCATGTTTTTGTCCAAGTCGTACAGAGGCAAAGGCCTTATGGCTTTGCTATTGGACGCGGTAAAACATGAAATGCTGCTACAAAAAGGGCTGGAATTGCGACTATATGTTCATAAAGATAACCATACCGCAGTAAATGCGTACAAGAAGGTGAACTTCTCTAAATCAGATTATGAAATCATGGTCCTGAATCATTAAACGCGGTAGCTCATTTGAAAATAGTGTGGCCAAAGCCACCCTATAACATTATTGATTCGCAAGAGCTTTCAGCTGTTCTTTATTCTGCTCAATCCAGTTCCTGAAGCTGATTGGCTTGCGACCGGTAAGGGCTTCAAATGCGTCGCTGTTGCCATCGGATAGACCTTGGCGGTTGTGCTTATCCATAGTCACACACAATTCAACGATAGGCGCGGGCAATTGGAAAGACTCCAGCTGTGCTTGGTATGCCTCATCACTCAAGTGCACCATATTGATAGAAGTGCCTAGTGCTTTATCTAGCTCAGCAGCCATTTCATCTTGAGTAAAGGAATCGACACCATTCATGCTAAGTGTTTGCTTACCCTCGGTTGGATTAGCTACCGCAGAAGCAGCCGCCAGTGCAAGGTCTGATCGAGATAATTGAGCAGTTTTGCCTTCAGCTGCTGAAGTTAGCCAGTGACCGGTTTGTAGGATGCTTGCAAAGTACTCAGGCAAGTTTTCAAAGTACCAGTTATTGCGAAGAATGGTCGCATTCGGGATCTGGCTCTCATTGATAGCTTTCTCTGTATCTTGATGCTCGTGAGCAAAACCTACAGGTGATTTTTCTGCTGCTGGCATCGAGGTGTAAACAATGTGCTTAACTCCAGCTTTCTCAGCTGCTTTTACCGCATTTAGGTGTGATTCAGTACGCGGGCCTGATGCGTCGATACTGATCAGAAGCAGGCTATCGGCACCTTGAAAGGCTTTCTCTAGTGAGCTTGGGTTTGAAAAATCAGCTTCTCGAACCTCGACACCCTTGTCAGACAGTGCGCTGAGTTTTTCGGCATTACGAGTGGTAACGATAAGCTGCTCAGGGCTTAGTTTGATCTCTTTAAGTAGGCTCTTTACTACCGCTTGACCAAGTTTACCTGAAGCGCCGGTGACTAGAATCTTTGAGTGTGACATATCTGTATCTCCATCTGGATTAGGGCGGTGAGTGCCGCGTCGATGGAGTAACTATATAGCTTTCAATTTGATAGATAATTAGCAATTTAATAAACTAATTGTTAAGTATAAATAAACAAAGCTTCTATGATCTCTCTCGACGACATGATGGTGTTTGCCAAGGTAGCGGAAAAACAGTCCTTTACTCAGGCGGCAGACGAGCTAGATATTGGCAAAGCGCGGGTCTCGCAGATAGTCACCAAACTCGAGCAAAACCTAAATACTCGCTTACTTAATCGAACCACTCGTTCTCTGTCTCTGACCGATGCAGGGGCACGATACTACGAGAAGTGCAAGCTTATCGATGAGCTTGCGAGTGAGGCCAATGCCGAGACGCAGGATGTTAATCAAATGCCCAGTGGCACCATTCGTGTGGCGACACCTATCGCCGCCCTCGGAGGGCTGCTCAGTGAGTTTTTGCATCTCTACCCAGATATAAAGCTCGATATCATAGAGAGCGATGGCTACAGCAACCTTATAGAGTCTCGCTGTGATGTGGCACTACGGGCATCGTCGGCCTTGGAAGATTCCAGCTTTATGCAGTCAAGCTCGGTTATTTTAGCGATATGCTCTGCGCAACACCCAAGTATCTTGAGGAAAATGGAACCCCAGCAAGCGCAGAGGAATTGCTGGACTTAGATTGGGTGAGCCATCAGATTGTTCATGGAGATAAACAGCTAACCTTTACCAATTCTGAAGGAAAAGTGACTCGGCTGGTTCACAGTCCCAAGGTTCAGCTTCGCACCTCGGCCTCGGTAAAAGCTTTGTGCTAAATCACGTGGCTTTGCCATCATGCCAAGCTTTATGGTGAATGATGAGCTTGAGCGTGGCGAGCTAGTGCGAATACTGCCCGAGGTTCATGACCTTAAAATCCCTATCTACGCTGTCTATCAGGAAAAGGCATTAATGCCTCTTAGAGTGCGCGCTCTTATCGATTTCTTGAAGGAAAAAGGTGATGCCTTTGGTTAAAGCCTGAATCGAGTGTTGTGAATGACAATCACGTGTTCGAATCCTTCATTCGCTCCTGCTCGAATAAGTTTGGTCTCGAGATCTTGGTCACTCGCCTTAAATGATGTCCAAGTGTTCATCTCTAGTTCGAGAGGCTCTACTACAGCCTGCTTGAGGCTCTGCTCAACGAAAGGGAGTAGCGAGATATCGAAGCTCAGCGATCGCATCTTTTGCTCTTTGAGTTGTAAAAAGAGGCCCTTAGCATAGTCAGTTATCTCTGCTTCATTTGCTTGCTGCAACTGCTGAGATAACTGCGTTGGTAGGTAATAGCTCATCTTCCAACCTAGGCTGCTAAGCTTGGCTATTTGAAGGGAAGTCGAGGAAGTTTCGACTAGAGTTCTTGGTTTTATTTGATAGCGACTGTCCAAGGTTTCTAGCTGTTCGATTACATCCTCTAAGTTGTTCTGGTCGAGGTTTTTTACATCGAACCACAATGCTTCGAACTGACCGTTTTCAAAGGCTAGATACTCTTCTAAGCTCTGCCCAGACAGTGTTTTCTGACCATGGCCTAGCACTAACTTGCCGCTCTTTTCATCGAAAATCAGGTCAACTTCTATCTGCTTAAATCCTTGATACTTAGCATCATCCATTGCGCCTATAGTGTTTACTCTGTGCGCCATCAGGTTTTTGTCCGCAAGTGTGGTTTGTACCTGATAGAAAGGCAGATTCTGAATAGCAATAGTGGCGTGCATGGTCTTGGCACTGTGCTCATCAAGCCCGTAACCGCTAGAGCCTAAATCGAATACATCCTCTCTTAGGCTACTTTCAACCTGCGTTAAGCCGAGCACATACTCAAATAATAGGTCGTTAGTGAATACACGGTCTTGGTTTGATTTAAGCTCAGCATGTTCGCTCGCCGTCCATACTAAGAAAGGGATCTCGGCCATGGTTTCCTTAAATCGGCGAGCATCGTGACCCAGTTTTTCAAACACTTCTTCGCCATGGTCTGAGAAGAAAGTCATCGAGCTAAAGTGTGGGGTTTTGGATACTAGGTCAAAGGCTTTCTCTAACACCTTGTCGGCATAGGCTACGGTCTCGTCGTAGCAGTCATTTTGTTTGCTGCTATAGAGGTAGTTTGATGCAGGAGATAGGGAGCTAGGCACTCCCTTGATGCGGTCACAGTAGGCGATATGACTACCCATCATGTGCAAGACGATAAAGTGGTTTTGATTGAGGTCTTGTGTTGATAGGTAGCTTTCGAGCTCTGATACTAAGGCCATATCTGGCTTGCGGGTGAAATCGGATTTACCAACATTGGTATTGATGAAGCGCACGTAGTCGCTTTCGTAGGCGAGTGCAGAGGTGTGGTTGTCCCACTCTCCTGCGGAGATCTGATTGCTGATCCAAGCGGTTTGAAATCCGGCTTGATTGAGAACATCGATAAGGGATGCACTTTCGAAATAGTCTAGTTGGTTATATTGATTGCTCTGAGTTAACGCTAGGGTTAACACTTCCATAGTGTGGGTATGGCTTGAGTAGGCATGCTCTATTTGAATCGGTTTCGATTCAGTTATCCAAGGTGCGGTATTGCGGCGATATCCATAGTTAGACATGTGGAAACGAGACAGTGATTCGCCAATAACCAGTAGATGCAGGCTAGCATCGCTGGTTGCTGTCGCGTTGTATTGGTAGTTTGATGAGCCACGCTTGTTAATGACCTCCCGTAGCTGCGCCAACTCGAAATGATATTGCCTTACATGGGCAAGGGAGTCGTTAACGCCCCTAAAACTGCTAGGTAGATTGGTCGCGATTGCAGACATAGCAATTAACAGTAGGCAAATAGAGAAGCCGATATATGCGTTGTTCGTGGTGAAAAGAACCATAACCCAAGCAGTGACAAGCACAACACAAGCGTGCCGATAGCCTTGCTGTCAGCTAGAAAGGAGATATATTCCCATGCCTCTTGAGTGTTGGTTTGCAACAGGGCAAACACTAGCTCTTTGTCCATACTGCCGTAGTAGAGGGCAGTGAGTAACATAGTAGTAGCCAACAAGGTAAGGGTAGTGGCAAACAGTTGGCTGATAAGCCGAGCAATCAGATATTGAGAGTGACTCATTAAGAACAGCAGCAGCCAAGTATTGCTGATAACAATCAAGGAGCCATACTCTGGGGAACTAGTGAGTAGTTCTTTATAGGAAAACAGGCTTAGAGTACTGAGCAACAAGCTGATGCAAAGGCGTTTGCTAGCCTCAGGATAGATAAAGGCATAGATGAGCCACAACAGACTAGAGCTTAAAGCGAGTCCTTGCTCAAAAAGCGTAGCGGACTCGAAATAGCGAAAGCCCATCGCTATAGAAGTGGTAAACAAAAGCAGAAATAACAGGCGCGCCAATCCGCCGCGAATCCCTGCAAAAGGTATATCCATACACCTAAGCCCAGTTATCTTCCTTGAACCTTAAGTATAGAGTCGGTTTTGTTCATGAGGCTCGAGATTTGCTCAGAAAAGCCGAATGCAATTGTTTACATAACCTTGGCTTTCAGTAATCTATATTTGGTTACACTCTAAGCCCTATTGAGCTAAGGACAACACCTCAATTGACGATTGAACACAAGCCCAACATTCCGCTTCTTATTGCAGGTCCAATACTGCGCCGTGTTTCTTGCACTGAGCTGGCTATCTGGTTGGTCACCAGCCAGGATGTCGAGATTAAGCTCGGACTAGCACCGCATGAGGGAGCTAGACAGAACTATCATCTAAAGCCAAATAGCCAGGGCTTGATCAGTTTAGATTTCTCGCCGGCGCTTAAGTATCAATTGCTGGATATTGAGCTAGAGTCAGAGCTGCCAACCGATACCGTTATAGAGTATCGTCTCGAGCTTAAATCAGATGACAGCTGGCAAGATATTACTGAGCTTGTTCCTGATTTGCTCTACCCAGAACAAGATTCCCTTCAATTTCGAATTCCACAGCGTGTACGTTCGCTACTGCATGGTTCATGTCGTAAGCCTCATTATCAAGGCACTGACGGCGTGGTTGAGGCGGATAAGTATCTGCAAGGCCTTGTCGCAAAGGAGCATTCTGAGGTAGAGAACGAGTGGCCTTCGATGTTGGTGATGTCGGGCGATCAGATCTATGCCGATGATGTGGCAGGGCCTATGCTAAGCGCAATACATCAAGTGGCGAACATTCTTGAGTTTCCGGAGGAGCGGTGGGGAACCGACCCAGATTCCGATGTTACCATGAGCAGTGGCGAACTTTATCAGCATCCAGATAGCTATTATCAGCGTGACCAACTCCTGCCATGCACTGAAGACAATCGTAATCTGGTGAAGACACTGTTTGGCGGGGCCAAGAAGCCAATTTTTACCAGCACCAATGCCGACAATCATCTCATCAGTCTGGGTGAGTATATAGCGTGCTATCTGCTGTCGTGGTCGAAAACGCCTTGGCAGCTAACTGACACTGCTATGCCGCCTACAATAGCTCAAGCGAAGCAGGCTTTGTATCAACAAGAGCTGTTGGCGATGGAAGACTTTATCGCTGGCCTGACAAATGTTCAGCGGGTGATGGCGCATCTGCCAGTTGCCATGATCTTAGACGATCACGATATCACCGACGATTTTAACCTTCATCGAGGCTGGGAGGAGACGGTATACAACCATCCGTTATCCAAGCGGATGGTGGGCAACGGTATGCTGGCTTATCTTATTAATCAGGCTTGGGGCAATAATCCAAATACCTTCTTACCGACTACGTTTGAAAAGGTGCAGCAGGCATTGAATGCGCCAACAGAGCCACCTTTCGATGCGCTACTGGATAAGCTCATCAAACTCGAGGCGTGGGACTTCGAATGGCAAACGTCACCGCCGCTTATAGTGCTGGATACCCGCACTCGCCGCTGGCGCAGCGAAAGCTCAGCCACACAGCCTTCTGGTTTATTGGATTGGGAGGCGCTAACTGAGCTTCAGAATCGCTTGAGTGGTCACTCTTCTGTGCTTTTGGTTTCAGCAGCCCCATCTTTGGGGTCAAGCTGATCGAGGTCATTCAGCGTATCGTTACTGCGTGTGGCCATCCCCTTGCGGTGGACGCTGAATATTGGATGGCACATCCCGGTACCGCACAAGGTATCTTAAATGTGTTTCGTCATAGGAAGACACCGCAGAACTTTGTGGTGCTGAGTGGCGATGTGCATTATTCATTTGTGTATGACGTGGAGCTAAGAGGGCGCCATAACAGTCCAGAAATCTGGCAGATTTGTAGCAGTGGTTTAAGAAACAGCTTCCCAGAGCCGCTGCTCGGCATTATGGATAAACTCAATCGTTGGCTCTATTCTCCACGCTCACCACTGAACTGGCTCACAAAAAGACGCTTGATGCGCATTACCCCAAGAAAGCCTATGGGTGCTCCTTCAGGACGGCGCTTGCTCAATCACTCAGGTATCGGTTTAGTTCAACTGGATGAAGAGGGTAGGCCTATCAAGATAGCCCAGCTTATTGGCGAGGGCAGAGCGGTCGAGTTTGAAGGCCGTGAAGAAGAAGCGAATTGGCACTGAATGTTGTGATGAAAAGAATTTTAGCCATCGATATTGGCGGGACTAATATCAAATACGGCATCGTCAATGAATGCCTTGAATTAGAGAAAAACTTTTCGGTAAAGACACCTGCTCAAGGGATAGGTAAAACCGAGGCGGTCCTCATAGATATCATCAGCCAGTTTCCAGATGTTGATGGTATCGGCTTTAGTATCGCAGCGGGTTACGACCAACAAATGCAGAAAGCGGTCTCTATCAGCCGCAGCGTACCAGACTTAGGTAAGATTGATTTTAATGCCTTGGGCAATGGTCTAAAGGTGGCGGTCGAGAACGATGTGAACTCCTTTGCACTGGCAGAGCTTCATGCGGGCAATGCCAAAGGTTTATCCAATGTGGCTGTAGTGATTATCGGCACCTCAATTGGTGGTGGAGTCATCATTAATGGACAGCTCTTTAGCGGCAAGAAGGGTAACGCTGGTGAGTTTGGCGCAACGCTGTTGCAAGATTATGAGGTATCCCCCTTTGTTGGCGCCGAAGCGGGATGCCGCGGTTTGCTCACCAAGGTAAACCGAATCTCAGATGATCGCTACAGTCTGATTGAAGAGTTTTACAATCTGGATGACTCGGCTATTCAGGCGGTGATCCGCAAAAATAATCGTCAGATCTCAGCCATGATAGGCAACATCATAGCCGTTCTTGGTCCTGAGCGAGTGCTTATCGGCGGCCCTATCACTAAAGAAGCAGGTTATCTTGAAGAGCAGATCGAAAACCTCAATCAGGTTGAGCCCGAATATCTTGAGTTCTGCGATATCATGCGCTGTAAACATACCGATAAAGGCGCTTTGATTGGCGTAGCGTCCAAGCTAATCCAAGATGAGTTTCTGCATCGAGATAAAATCTGAGTCTTGCTCGATTTGTAGATAACCGAGCTTTTGATAGAAGTGAATGGCTACTTGATTGCGAGTAAAGCTAGATAGGGTCACGCACGTTTTGTGTGACTCCAGAGCTAATCTTTCAATCAGTTGCATCACGCCCTTGCCCAACCCTTGTCCTTGATAGTCCGGCAACAAGATAAGCAAATGCAGATGGATGGCGTGTTTGGTTGGCTTAAAACAAATGAGGCCAACTCTATCCCTGCCGTGATAAACCCAATGAAACCATTTTTGGTCGTACTCTTGCACTAGCCTCTGCTTTTGAAATGCCTCATCCCATCCAAAAACCGCCTCTACATGCTCAAACAAAGCTTGCTTGTATATCGCAAATATCTGTGGCCATTCATCTTGAGTTATAGGCTCGAAAGTCATGCTGTTGGTTTCTCTATAGGGTTTAATAAAAACCATAACTTTCAATACGTTGCAAGGTCAATAGCCCCTAGTTGGAGTTAGGGGCTAGGTCCTTACTTTTTAAGCCATTGCAGGCTTACGTGATTTGCCGAGCACCAGTGTGTCGTAGTCTTTTAATAGATAAAGCACGAAACAGGCCGCCAGCATTGGCCAAGCGGTGAAGAACAATAGGTTATTGAACGGGTCCAGATACTTACCGAATGAGGATAGGGTAGAGCCCGCATGTACACCAAGATGGTAGATAGGTAACGTTTTTCCATAGACCAAGGACAAACAGAGCCAAGAAAGCCATCTGGGCAATGCCCATAAAGATGGACATACCGATAGAGATATTCAGCCCGTAGAAGCCAGCAAACACCTTAACCGCGTGTTCAGGTACGAGGATCTTATCCAGTCCCCACATAACAAATACTAAGGCGATGGTGACGCGAAGGGTAAGAAGGCCAATGGAGAGTTTTTGTTTGAGCGAGCTGTTCATACTATTCCTTATAAGTGATTCGAAACTCTTCTCTCTAGACCTAAGCACATTCAGCTTTCTTACACAGTCAGAGGTAACAATTTGTTTCGAAGCAAAAGGGATAGCCTATTCGAGCACACCGCGACTCTTGAGCCACTTTAGCCCTTCACGCTTAGCAAGCCCTTCAATCTGCTGAGATTCAATAAACCTGATCACACAATCCGCATCGGTTTTGGAGTATTCGCGAAGCGCCCACCCAATGGCCTTTTGAATGAAGAATTCGTTATCGGCTTGGTTTTCTTTGATGAGCTCAAACAGATGCTCAACGTCTGTCTCTTGCTTGAACTTAAGCTGGTACAAAATGGCGGTTCGGCGTAGCCAAATATCCTCAGAACTGCGCCATTTTTGGATATAAGTTGAGGTCTGCTGAGGGTGGTTTAGGTAAACAGTAGCCACAACATTAGTGGCTAGCATGTCCACGGTATCCCACCAAGATTTCGTGGTAATCCATGTCTCGAGCTTTGGCAGAATATCAGCTGAAAGGTGTTTCTTGCGCTTGATGAGCATGTCTATAGCCACCAGTTGATACTCTCTTTCAGGCAGTGACCAGAGCTCATCTACGATACTAGCGATAGCCGAACTCTGTGGAAGCCCTTTAGCGGTAAAGAGTGGCTTAAGCGCTTCGCGCCTTGGGGAAGATTGAATGCCAAGAAACTCAAACTTGTCTCTCATATAGGCCTTCATAGCCTTGGCATTATCGCTGTCTTGTAATGGTACTAGCTGTGTAACAACGGCTTTGACCCAAGGTGACATGCTACCTCCCAAATAGGCTTAAAACGTCAGTAGCTCTTTGCCGATGGCATCCACGATGCTGAGAATGTGCAGCTGTGATTCACGGCTATAAAGAGAAATGCCATCCACTTGCTCCTCTAGCCCCACATTGAGGTGCGTGGACTGTGACAGGTTGGATTGACTTTTGCTGATGCTGATCACCTTTAACCCTTTGCGCTTGGCATTATTTGCCATCTCGATAACCGCTTGGGTTTCGCCCGATTTACTCACCAGTAGCAATGTGCCCAGTTCGGCGCGAGTAAGCTGG
Source organism: Vibrio sp. JCM 19236 (assembly GCA_000830455.1). Lineage (GTDB taxonomy): Bacteria > Pseudomonadota > Gammaproteobacteria > Enterobacterales > Vibrionaceae > Vibrio. The sequence goes on along the minus strand of BBSB01000026.1, from coordinate 30,401 downwards.
TGGATATCGGTAATCACAAGATGCGGAATGTTCGCCAGAGATAAAAAGCGCGACATATAGCTTGCGCTGGTAATGGAGGCGCCACGTGAGTAGAGATAAACCACAGGTGAGCGTTTTAATAGCTCAGAGATCTGGGTGATCTCATTCTTCGTCTCTTCCTTGATGCCTTCTGTGCCGGATTTTTTCTCGAGATCCGCAGCCAAGCGATACCTAAGCTCAGTGTAGCTGGCATAGCCCATGCGCTTGCACACGCGGTTCACCGAGGTAGTGGTGGTGAGTGCTTTATTGGCAATGGTTTTGGCCGAGATTTCCGGCAGCTCACTGGCGTGACTTATCAGAAATTCGTAAATGGTTCGCTCAATGCCTTTATAAGTGATCATACTTTAAGAGGAGACGGAAACTATATGAATAATATTAGGCGGGAATAAGTATCGAAATACATTGATTGATGTCACAAAAGTATCGTCATACGGATCTTGTACCATGAAACAGTATCTGCGCTCGGTGCTGCTCCATATACTGCGTCCATAAATAACGATAACGGTAAATCACCATGAGCAAAAAAATTGTTGCAGTGACCGCCTGCCCTACAGGCATTGCACATACCTTTATGGCTGCCAAGAAAATCCAAGCCTGGCTGAAAAGCAAGGCTATGAGGTTAAGGTTGAAACCCAAGGGAGTGACGGCGTTAAGAACAAACTGACGGCGCAAGACATCGCCAGCGCGGACGGTGTGGTGCTGGCTGTGGACGTGCCTATCATGGATATGGAACGCTTCGATAACGTCAATCCTCTTAAGGTTCGCACCCAAGAGCTGATCAAGCGTGTGGACGACTTACTGCCTACCGCCTTCTTGCGTGGCAAAGAAAAAACGACTGCTCAGGTTGAGTCGCCAGATGAGAAGCGCTCTGCGTATCAGGTGGCGATTGGTCATATCATGACGGGTATCAGCTACATGCTGCCGGTTGTGGTTTTGGGGGGTTTGCTAATGGCGGTAGCCAAGATCACCGGTGAGTTTATCGATATCTCGGGTACGCCTATCGAAACTCTAGATAAGCTTGGCTTCATGACTATCAAGTTCATGTATCCAATCTTTGCCGGCTACCTTGCCTATTCCATTGCCGGTAAACCCGCGCTTATTCCCGCCTTTATCGGTGGCTTGATGACCGATGAGCCCTACAAGCGCTTCTTTGATTTAGAGGGCTGGGCGCATCAGGCTTCTTTGGTGCTATCGCCATTGGTTTCCTAGTGGGTTATCTGGTTCGTTACCTGAATGACGTAATCAAGGTGAAGACCGAGCTTACGACCCTTAAGACCATGCTGCTGGTGCCTGCTGTTACTGGTGTGGTGATGGTATTGACCATGGAGTACGCCATCAACCGTTCTTTGGCGCGGTAAACCTAGCCATGATTGACCTGTTTACCCAAGCAGGAGATGCAGGACGCGGCGTCTATTCTATGGTGATTGCTGCCGGTACGGCCTTTGACTTAGGTGGCCCAATCAACAAAGCCGCAGGCTCGGTAGCATTGGGTCTGAACGGCATGGGCGAGGGCTTTGACCTGATTGCTCGTGAGCTAGGTATCGTAATCCCACCTATCGGTGTTGGCTTGGCCGCTCTATTGGATGGTCGATTCCGTAAGCCAGTATTCAGCGCTGAAGAGCAAACCATAGGTAAGACATCATTGATGCTCGGCATGATCGGTATCTCTGAGGGTGCAATTCCATTTATTTTGAAGAACCCTAAGATGATTCCAATCATGATCTTAGGCTCCATTATCGGTACTCAACTGGCGGTTGTGTTGGATGTTTGGCAGAGCCTACCATTACCAGCTGTATGGGGATGGTTCCTATCCTCAGACCCTGTGAGCTACACCATTTCAGTATTTGCAGGCTCCATGTTTATCGCAATAGCGCTCCTGCTTTGCACTAAACCTCAACCTTCAAACACCTAATTCCATCAGCCCTCCGAGTGGGGGCTGAACTTTCAAGAGATACTAGAGAATTCCCCCATGGCTAAAGTTCATGTCATTCCGCACACTCACTGGATCGTGAGTGGTACTTCACTCAGCAAGACAGTGATGTGCTGGCAACTTACAACTTCACTAAGGTGATTGAGACACTTGAGAACCAAGCGAGCTACACCTGTTATCACCTAGATGGACAGTCGGCCATTGTGGAAGACTACCTCAAGGTATTGCCTCACATGCGTGAGCGCATGGGTAAACTGGTGGCAGACAAAAGACTCTTCATTGGCCCTTGGTATACCCAGACCGATACCTACAATGTAGCGGGTGAGTCGATTATCCGTAACCTAAAGTATGGGATGCACATTGCTGAGCAATTAGGCCACTCAATGCAAGTGGCTATCTGCCGGATACCTTTGGTCACAATGCACAGATGCCGACCCTATTCCAAAGGGCGGGCATCGACAACATCATCTTCTGGCGTGGCATTGATTATGATCAGCAGGTAGAGAAGTCACACTTCATGTGGCACTCCCCAGGTGGTGATGACATCTATGCCTACAACCTAGTTCATGGTTATGGCGCAGCTAAGAACATTATCCCTGCAGATGAGCACTTAGATAAGAAGATCTTCCCTATGATTGAGAAGATCAAAGAGTTGTCAGGCCTTGATGAAGTGCTTATCCCATCAGGTGGCGACCAAGTCAATATCGACCCGGAACTGCCAAATACCCTAGCTGTGGCGAGCGAGCGCTCACCAGCTGATGATATCTACAGCATCTCTTCTATGGAGAGCTTTGTTGGCTATCTTCGAGAGCAAAGCCAAGGTTTTGAAACCTATACTGGTGAGTTTAAAGCCCCAAGATATACCCGTATCCACAAGACCATAGGCTCGGTTCGCTACGACATCAAAAAGCTTAACTTTGAGATTGAGCAGTTCCTGTTGAAGAAGCTAGAGCTAGTGATCGCTATTGCTAAGGCTCAAGGCATTACAGTGCATACTGAGCTGGTTGATATTGCATGGAAGAAGATCATCGAATGTCACGCCCATGACAGTATTGGTGGCTGTAACAGTGATGCGACCAATGCCGACATCATGCATCGCCTTAAGCAGGCTGAAGAGATCTGTCACGGCCTTTACAACCTAGTCATCAAAGAAATTGCTACCAGCGCCTGTGATGAATCTGAGGTGATGATCTTTAACGGTCAGCTTAAGCCATACAGTGGCAAAGCTAAGGTGATTGCATTCTCCAAGTCTGAAGCTATTTCGCTGTTTGATGGTGAGAAAGAGCTGACCTGTGAGGTTCTCAATAGAGAGACACTGGATGGCGGTATGGTCATCGAAGTCACCAAAGATGGTGAAAAAGAGGTGCCTGTTCCTCCGTATTATCGCTTTGAGCTCCTTGTGGAAGTGGGAGCACTTCCGGCTATGGGCTATCAGGTCTTCCAAGTCCTTGAGTCTGACAGTGCTAGCGCCGTTTTGGCGAGCAATAACCAATACATTGAGAACGAACGATTCAAGCTTGTATTTGAGAAGGGCAATTTGGCCCTAGAGGACAAACTCACAGGTCGCTCACTACCGCAACTGCTGACGTTTGAAGAGCAGGCGGACGATGGTGATTCATACGATTTCTCTCCGCTAGAGGGCGATACACCGCTGACTACTCGTGAACTGAATTGGGTCTCAACTCAGGCGGGCGAGATGCAACAACGCATGGCCCTGCAAGCTTCTCTTGCTGTGCCAAAGAATCTGGAATCACGCCAGCAAGGCATTATGGATGCCGAGATTGTGCTAGATATCCAACTGACCCTAAGCCAAGGTGATGAGCAGCTTAAGGTTGAGGTCAATACCATTAATCAGGTAGACGATCACCGAGTGCGAGTATTGGTTAGCTCTGATATTCAAACCGATACCTCGATCAGCACACAGCCGTTTGCGCTTATGCAGCGAGAGGTTGCTCCAAACCTTGAGGGGTGGCGTGAAAAATTCCGTGAGTGCCCAATTGATATTGAGACCACAGACGGCGCAGTAGCTATCGCTGAGCAGGGTAAGGGTTTGGTCGTGAATGGTCGTGGTATCAAAGAGTTCCAAGTGATCAAAGGGGAGCACTCTGACGCTATTGCGCTGACTCTATTCAAATCTACCGGACGATTGGGTAAGGACAACCTAACGTGGCGACCGGGTCGTGCCTCAGGTATCAACAACACTGTGGTGTATACCCCGGATGCTCAGCTACAAAAATCAATGAGCTTTGAGTTCTCTATCGCACTTACCGATAAGGTTGATCACCAGACCATACGTCGCCTAGAGATGGACTACCTAGACACGCCGTTTAGCTATCAGAAGCAGTCTCTAAATAGCTTTGAAAATCGTTTAGAGCGCTTCCAAGTGCGCTTTGAATCGCGCACCAGCCAGAAGCAATTCAGCCTATTTGAGGTACATCAGCCGCTAATGCTATCCAGCATAGGTCACTCATTTATTAAAGATAATGCTGTGATTGTGCGTCTGTTCAATGCCACTGACCAAGAGCAGATCTTGGACATCACTCAGTTTGCCCAGTTTGGTGAGGTAGAAAGGGTGAACTATCGCGAACACACCCTGGCTCAAGAGTGGGCAGTAAAAGCAAATAATTCAATCGATATTCGTGTGACGTTTAAGGTGTAATCAAATGAACGAAAAGATTTATAACAAGGTCGCGGCCTATACGGAGAAGACCAAGCTGCAGCTATTACCTCTGATATTCATGCGCTGATGGAAAAGTGGCAAGGCAAAGCACCAAACTATGCGGATTGGGTTGACCAAAGCACAGCATACTTGATCACCTACGGCGATAGCTTTCGCCAAGAGGGAGAGCCAACGCTCAGCACTATGAAGCGCTTTGCGGACAAGTATTTGGCTAAGGCAATCTCGAATATTCATATTCTGCCTATGTTCCCATATACATCGGACGACGGCTTCAGCGTTGTGGATTATCGTAAGGTAGATCCAGAATTAGGCGATTGGAATGAATTGAACGCACTGTCAGAAAACTTTGACCTTATGTATGACTGCGTGATCAACCATATCTCGAAGAGCAGTGATTGGTTTCAGCGCTTCCTGGCTGGCGATGAAGCCTATCAGGACTATTTCGTTGAGTCTGATCCAGCTCTGGACTATTCGAGTGTAACGCGTCCGCGCGCATTGCCACTTCTGACTCCGTTTACTAAGGCTTCAGGTGAGACAACACACGTATGGACAACCTTCTCGGATGATCAGATAGACATTAACTTCAAGAGTCCAAAGGTACTGCTTGAGAGTATCGATATCCTATTGATGTACGCTGCCAATGGTGGTCGTTCGATCCGACTAGATGCCATCGGTTTTATCTGGAAGGTACTCAATACTAGCTGTATCCACCTGCCAGAGGCGCACGAGATCATCAAGCTGTGGCGTATCATCCTAGATGAGGTAATGCCGGGCACGCTTATCATTACCGAGACCAACGTTCCTCACAAAGAGAACATCTCTTACTTTGGCGGCGGCGATGAAGCGCATATGGTGTATCAGTTCCCACTGCCACCTCTGACCCTACACGGTTTATGAGCCAAAACAGTTCGGTGCTAACCCAGTGGGCGCAGGGTTTGACTCAAGAGGCGATGGACTCCTTGGAGCAGGGCAAAAAGACCACTTACTTTAACTTCTTGGCCAGCCATGATGGCATTGGTGTTCGTCCAACCGAAGGCATCCTGAGTAATGAAGATAGAGCTATGATGTGTGGTGAGGTTGAGCGCAAGGGTGGTCGCGTAAACTACAAGAACAACGGTGATGGCACGCAATCCCCTTACGAGCTCAATATCAACTACCTAAGCGCAATCACAGAGCCTAGTGACTCTATTGACACTAAGGTGGCTAAGTTTGTCGCGGCTCAATCTATCTTGCTGTCATTCATCGGTGTGCCTGCTATTTATTATCACAGCTTCCTTGGCAGTGAAAATGATGTACAAGGCATGCTGGACTCAGGCATCAACCGTCGCATTAACCGTGAGAAATTTGCGCTCGATGCCATTGAGCAAGAGCTTGAGCAATCGGCCTCTCTAAGAAATGGCGTGTATTCTAAATTGACTGAGCTACTTTCCATTCGTAAGCAGCAACAGGCCTTCTCTCCGAGCTCGTCACAGCAGGTTCTTGAACTCGGTGATGGCTTGTTTGGCCTAAAACGCGGTGAAGGTGCAGATACGATTTACTTTGTGGTGAACATTACTGAGAAGGCACAACCGGTAACTCTTCCACAGGGTGGTAGCGATCTGGTTTCAGGACAGGTTATGGATGCGCAATTTGAATTGAATCCATATCAGTTTGTTTGGCTAAAACAACAATAAGAGAAGCGAACATGAAATTATCGAATCTAACCTCAGAGAATCTAATCGTTCTAGATGCCGTGTTTGAGAGTCGCATTCATGCGATTGAAGCCCTGACTGACAAAATCAACCAAGAAGGCAAGCTTACAGATAGACAAGCCTTTTTGGACGCAGTGATGAAGCGAGAGGAAGAGGGGCCGACCTGCTTGGTGAACACCTTGCTGTGCCACATGGAAAATCCTCTGCGGTGACCGAACCTGTGTTTGCGTGTGCGTTTGTAAAGCAAGAGCTGATGTGGAACGGCATCGATGGTGATGAGCCAGTCAATATGATCTTCTTGCTGGCGATCCCGCCAGCAGAAGCAGGCTCTACCCATATGGAGGTGCTGACCACTCTTACTTCATCTTTAGTGGAAGACAGCTTCCGTGAGCAGCTATTGGAAGCTCAAACCGAAGGCGAAGTGATGGCGCTGTTTGGCCATGAAGAAGAAGCAGAGCCTGAGTCTTCAGACGAAGAAACCCCTGTAATGGCGCGCGATATCAGTCATATCGCCTACCCAGTCGTATTAGGTGTCGGTGTCGCTATTTCAGCTCTTTTATTCCTGCTGCTTTAGTTGGTGTTTGATAAAGTGCACTCGCTCTGCTTTGTGCAGGCGGGTGCCGAAAAGTGAGAAGTCATAGTGGCCATCTTTAAACTTGATAACGTCATTCAGAACTATGCTTGGGGGAGCAAAACCTCCATCAAAGAGCTGTTTGGTATCCCTAACCTAGATGATCAGCCCAGGCTGAGATATGGATGGGCGCTCATCCGAACGGCTGTTCCAAGCTCACGGAGTCAGATCAGTTGCTATCTGAACTGATCTCGGCTGATCCTGAGTCTGTTCTAGGCCAATACACTCAGAATAGGTTTGGTGAACTGCCATATCTGTTTAAGGTACTGGCAGCGCACACTCCACTTTCGATTCAAGTGCATCCAAGCAAACAAAAGGCAGAGCTAGGTTTATGCGTGAGAACGAGCAAGGCATTCCTCTGTCGGCAGCGAATCGAAACTACAAAGATCCTAACCACAAGCCAGAGTTGGTGTATGCGCTGACCTTTTACAAAGCGATGAACGGCTTTCGCCCAATCGAGCAGATAGTTGCTCTGTTTCGAGAAGCGGAGATCAATTCATTAAACTATGAGGTCGACGCTCTTGCTCAGCAGCCAAACGGCCAAGGTCTGCAGGCCTTCTTTAGCTCTATTTTGTCTTTAGAGGGTGAGAAAAAAGAGGCAGCGCTAAATGAGTTGCATCTGGCAATGAAACGCCCAGCAAAATCGCCGATGAGCAAAGAGGCATTGCAGTACAGTTCAAGTTTTTGCGAGCACTACACAGATGATATCGGTCTGTTCGCACCCTTGATGCTAAACACCATAGAGCTCGCCCCGGGCGAGGCTATGTTTTTGCATGCAGAAACGCCTCATGCGTATGTGCAGGGTACAGGGCTTGAGATTATGGCCAACTCAGACAATGTGCTTCGAGCAGGCCTGACACCAAAGTATATCGATGTGCCTGAGCTTATCGATAACACGGTGTTTGAGCCTATTCATCCTCAGGATATCAGGCTTACACCTACCACGACCGGCGGAAAGCTGAGTTATCCAATACCAGTTGAAGACTTCGGGTTTGAGATCCTCACAGTGATTGACGAAACTGGATCCGAGCACCTGCGAAGCGCGGAGATCTTATTCTGCATCGAAGGCGAGGTAGAGGTTTCTACCCAAGAAAAAAGCGTGCAGTTGAAAGTAGGCGAGTCAGTGTTCGTGAGTCATGAAGCAGGGACGTATCGCTATCAAGGCAGGGGCTCATTGGCTAGAGCCTTTAACTAGGTTGAATACCCAGTTTACTTGTTTAAAGGAGCTCTAAGTGGGCTCCTTTTTTATTGATTTAGGGTTAGTACTGGAAGTATGACCAAAGGAAAATCGTCTAGCTTGTGAGATAATAAAAATTAAAACCCTACATGAACGACTCAATGAACCCAAATAATAAATTTCCGATCAAAGACTTTACCAACACAGTGTTATTGAAACCGCTTATCGCTGAAAGCGATGTGATGAATGTGCATGCTGGCGATTATAGCTATTACAGTGATTTTGAAGATCCAACAGAATTCTTAACCAAGAATGTCCTGTATAACTTTGGCATCTCTGGCAACTCTCTTCATATCGGAAAGTTTTGTGCGTTTGCTAACGGTGTGCAGTTCATTATGCCTGATGCCAATCACGCGACCTCAGGGATAACCACCTTCCCATTTGCTGTATTTGGTGAGAAGTGGGCAGAGGCTTTGCCGTTGAGCGATTATCCGTTCAAAAAGTTCAAAGATACGGTAATAGGCAATGATGTGTGGTTAGGGTATGAAGTCACTGTGATGCCGGGTGTTTCTATTGGTGATGGGGCAATAGTAGGCTCGAAATCTGTGGTGGCCAGCGACATCCCGCCATATAGCATAGCGGTAGGAAACCCAGCGAAAGTGGTTAAAGCAAGGTTCACTGAAGAAGAGCAGAAAGTGCTGTTAGAGCTTGCTTGGTGGGATTGGCAGATCGAATTGATTGAACAAGCAATGCCAATTCTAGTTAAAGGAGACATACCTAAGCTGGTGGAGTTCGCCAAACAAAATGGGCTTGCAGTCTAGGCTCAATTGAAAGCGAAAAAGCACAGGCTCTCACCTGTGCTTTTCTGTTTTAGTTACGAACGAATGCCTTTAGAGTTGCTATCTCTTTACCTTCGCTTTCACCATATGGACGTATGGTATATTCACCGACATTGGCAGGAATGATAAAGGTTTCAGCATAGTGAATCACATAAGGTTCGAATGCGCCGCTTGGGCTCTCTACGATTGCCTCACGCCCTTCGATTAGGTTGATGACATTAACCTGGCCCTCGGTGTCGTGAGATACAGTCTCTGTGAACCAATGGCGGCGGGTTTCGATAAACTCACGCTCATGCAGACCTGTGCTCTCCTCTCGCCAGCCTTCACCGTCGGCGATAGGCTTAACTGCATTGATCAGGTTCTCTTCTACCCAAGTAGTATCGCGCTCCCACTGGATTACCTGCTCACCATGCTCAAGGTGTACAGGGCGAGGTTGACCATCTAGACCCACACGATCCCAATCCCAGAGTTTAAAGGTGAAGATATAAGGAGTCGCGCTCACCTCAAGTACCATGGCATTGCTGCCAGAGCAGTGGATCGTGCCAGCAGGGATCAGGAAGTGGTCGTGCTTCTTAGCCGGGAACTTGTTGATAAAGCGCTCGTCATCGAAGGATTTTTCACCACGCTGGGCGGCCGCTAGGTCTTCTAGCATGGCTTGCTTATCAACGCCATTTTTCACCCCGAGATAGACGCTCGCATCATCGCCGGCATCCAACATGTAGTAGCTTTCGTCCTGGGTGTAGTGCATACCGAATTCGTTCTGGATGTACTCGGTGAGAGGGTGAACCTGCAAGCTCAGATGCTGACCTTGCATGGTATCCAAGAAGTCAAAGCGAATTGGGAATTCGGCGCCGAAGCGTGCGTGTACTTTTTCACCTAGTAGAGGGCGAGGTTGCAGTAATACTAGATCCTGAGATGGGATCTCAATCACCACATCATCGACTTTTAGGCATAGGCTGTTCTCTTCTGGTACGCAGTCAAAGCACCAAGCGTAGTTGTCTTTACTCGGGTCTAGGTCGCACACTTCTTTCATCCATTGACCTCCCCAAACACCTGGATCGAAGAATGGCACTAGGCGGAAAGGTTGCTGCGTCGCTTGCTTAAGGCCTGCGCGGAATGCATCACCTGTTATCAGTTTTGCCTCAGACAGATCATTGGTATCTAGGACGAAGTCAGCCTTGTTTAGTAGCGGAGTCTTGTAACGGTCAAACACTCGCCACTCGATGAAGTAGGCGCGCTTGTAGCGACGTAGAATATCTTCATCGGCGTTTTCTACACCCCAGTTACCTAGCCTTGATGACGGAAGCGTTGTTGGATCTCCCAGCGGGCCATGTCGGCGTATACCGAGGTGGTGCCTTGGTGAACAAGGGATGCGCCACTACCAAATACCACTACCTCTTGCTCAGAGTCTAGAACCTGCTGCTTTAGGTCGGCGATAATAGTCTGGTCGAAAAACTCGTCCAGTTTATGCGGAGCAATAAAACCAAATACTCGGTCATCGGTGATATGACGCTCAATCTTATTGAAGATGACCTCTTCTGAGTATTTTGCTTGCTCAGCATTGATCAGTAGAGCCTGAGGGAATTGCTGTTTTAATTCTCGTTCTAGTTCAGCAATATCAACCCCAGGGTAGCAATCTATAGTTAATACCATCTGCTCTTGGCCGCGCGGTGCACTCTTGATGGCATCCCATATCGCGCTCCAGCCTTGCCAAGCATGGCCAGAGAATCCGGTAACATTGATGTGTGGAAATTTATCGTAATTAGGTGGACAGTTCAGGTACGTCATAAGTTGTTCACTAGTTATTGTTATGTGGATATGGACTCACTATAAGGCCGAGATGATTTCGCCGAAATTGGTTTATCCGTTAAACCTCACACTCCGAATCGAATGGTGATTTTTTCCTTATAAACCTTGGTTTTTAAATCAATTTTTAGGTTTATCGTTAAACCTAAATTTGCTTATATCTAAACCACACGCAGTGCTTTTTTCTCTTCGCCACAGGATTCACGAATCGAGAGTTTGGGTGGCAATATGATCTGCTTTGGTGGTTCGTCACTGCCTTCGATTCGGTGCATCAATGTTTTGGCAGCCACAAGTCCTAGCTCTTGTGCACAGGCAGAAACGGTCGTTAGCGGCGGTATGGTTTCACTAGACTCAGGTAGATCATCGAAGCCGATAATGGCAATGTCTTTGCCCACCTTGAGCCCCTTATCTTGACAGGCGCGCATAGCACCGTAGGCCATGGTATCCGTGTAGCAAACTAGGGCGGTGAGTTCGGGGTTATCACTCAATACGGCCACCGCTTGAGAGTACCCTTCTCGGCGCGAGTTGGTGTAGCCTTGGTGATGTAGTCGTAGTTGAGTGGGATTCCTCTTTCCATCAGCTTGCCGATAAAGCCGCTTACTCGGTGAGAGGCGGTCTTGGAGTTATGCAAGTTGCCGACAAAGCCGATCTTCTGGTGGCCGAGGTCTAACAGGTACTCTGTGGCTATCTGTGCCGCTTTAAAGTTGTCGATGCCAACAAAGTCGTATTCGTCTAATTCTGGGGAGCGCACCGCAAACACTACGGGGATATTGCGTCGTCTAAGGCGTGCAGGTAATCCGTATCCAATCCTTTGGCTGGGCAGATGATAAGCCCAGCGGTGTTTTGGCTCATCAAGGATTCTATAAACCTCTGCTGCTTCTCGGCGTTGGCTTCGCAGTTGGCAAGAAACAGCAAATAGCCACTTTCATCGAATTTATGACTGATGCCTGCTGTAAGCTGGTTATAGATGGGGTTGGTGATATCGTGCAGTATCAGCCCCACTGAGTTGCTCTTGCGCGAGCTTAAGTTTGCGGCGGACTGGTTATATACATATCCGACTTTTTCTATTGCATCAAAGATGCGCTCTCTCGTGGCCTCAGAGATCCTTCCTTTACCACGTAATGTCAGTGAGACAGTGGTTGCACTTACACCACAGTAATCAGCGACATCATGAATAGTTGGTTTTGCCATGATTTATCCTCGGTTTATCGGTAAATCATTAAACTCGCATAAAATTCGCATTTCTAGTGATTGATGTCACAAAAGACCCCGTTTTTAGTGTGTGTTGGTAAAAAATGCGTGGTTTAACAGATAAACCAATTATTCATTTATTCAATCCTTAGGTAATTTATTCAGCGTCCGGAAGAGAACAACTAAATCAGAATTCTGACCCTACACACCTATAAAAATAACCGTGGTAAGCAAATGAAAATTAGCAACCTAGATTCAATACAAAAGTTCGCAAAGGCCATGCTCTTTGCCGTAACTTTTATTTTGCCGTTCGCTGCCATCATGATATCGCTCGGCTCTATAATGATGAGCCCAGTGCTACTTGGTGGGATCCCCTTTGTTGGAGAAGGATTCGCCTTCTTTGGTAAGTACCTTAACGTGGGCGGTTGGGTCATCCTATCGAACCTTCCACTCTTCTTCGCGCTTTGTGTTGCCTCATCCCTGACAGGTAACAAACAAGCGGGTCCAGTTATCATCGCTGGCTTGTTCTTCCTTATGTTACATAAGCTCAGTGGCGAGCTAAGTGTTTGGTATTTCGGTACCTTCAAAGGCATAGATACCATTCAAACCGCAATGGATCTTGTGAATCCCGTTGCCAATCCAGAATACGTAGATATCTTCCAAGTGGTGCTTGGCATGCCGACATTCCGTGTAGGTATTGTGGGTGCGATTGTTGTCGGTGTTCTTTCAGCAAGAATTTGGGAAAAATATAAGACCTTTGACAAACTGCCTATGGCGCTCGACTTCTTCAATGGTCAACGCTTCTGTGTCATCGTCACCTTCTTCTATGCCTTTATCTTTGCTCTAGTCCTGCTTGTTATTTGGCCACTTGTGGGCGAGGGCCTAGATAGCATGAGCGTATGGGCCGCTAACAATGGCGATTACTATGCAGCCTTCTTTAAGAACCTGTTCGAGGTACTGCTTCGACCAATCGGTATGCACCATGTAACCAACTCAGTATGGGAATACACTCCGGTGGGTGGTGAGTTCTATTCAGAGCTAAAAGATATGTCGGTGATCGGCCTTCACCAGATGTGTCCGGCACGTATGGATGAAATCATCCAGCACTTCAACCACGGCAACATCGCGGCAGCCGATGCACTTCTTGCTCAACCACAGATGTGTAAGGTGATGTTCGCAGCTGACTTCCACGGCATCTTTACTCTGCCTGGTGCAGCTCTAGGTATGTACCTGGCAATTCCAAAAGAGCGTCGTACTGCCAAGGTTAAATCTATCTACCTAAGTACTACGCTAGCGGTTGTGTTCACAGGTTTCTCTGAGCCACTTGAGTTCATGTTCGTGTTCGCATCCCCAATCCTGTATGGCGTAAACGTGGTATTCCAATCTGTGATTGCGATGATTCCAGACCTATACAAAGACATCTTCAATGACCCATCTATCATGACTTGGTATCTGCGTGGTCTTCCAAATGTAATCACAACCGGTGTGTTGTCTGTAGGGTTACATCATGGGCCGCTGGTGGGAGATGGCAGTATGGCTAGTGACAGGTATCGTGTGGTTCTTCATCTATGCAGGCACCTTCAACTACATCATCCGCAAGAAAGACATTGTCATCCTTGGCCGTGAGAAAGAGGGTGAAGTAGAAGAAGAAGGTGAATCTTTCATCGGCAAGATGGCAGGTCAAAGCAATACCCGAGTAGAAGGCATCATTGCAGCTCTTGGCGGCGCACATAACGTAGCGACAGTGGACAACTGTATGACTCGACTTCGCTATCCGTACATGACAAGTCTCTAGTTGATATGTCTAAGAAAACTTGGCAGAAGCTCGGTGCTCTAGATGTGGTCGATGCCGGTGGCAACAATATTCAAGCTATCTACGGCGCATCGGTGAGTAACGTCAAAATCCAACTTGAAGATTATTTGGAAGCCTTTCCAGCCAATCGAATCAACAGGCAAACCCCTTAGCGATTTAGCCCACCAACAAATCAAAAAACTAACTAATAAATCAGATTGGCCCTACCTGCCACAGCAGGTGGGTAGGGTCCCTAAACATTCTCGTGAGGAAAAGATGTCAGATAAAAAATTGCTAACGTAGTAATGCAAACGCACTGGGACAACGAATGGTACTTCACAGACCGTGAAGCTCAGGTGCAGCTAACCTACAACGTGCGTGAAATCCTATCTATGCTAGAGCGCGGTGAGATGAAGTACTTCTTGTTCGATGGTCAAACTGCGGCTATCCAAGACTACTTGGATGTTTGCCAGATGACCGTCAGCGCATCATTGATCTAGTAGAAGCAGGCAAGCTGTTTATCGGTCCATGGCACACTCAAGCTGAGACTTTCGCGGTATCGGGCGAGTCTATGATCAACAACCTTGTCTACGGTATTGAGTATGCGGATCAGCTAGGTGGCTCCTCTTATGTTTCGTATCTGCCAGATAGCTTTGGTCATCCAACGGATTTCCCTAAGATCTTCAACGGTCTAAACATTGAAAACCTATCTATCCGTCGTGGTATGGGTGATAAGCACAATGTTCCAACTGAGTTTGGTGGGAGAGCAACGACGGCTCTAAGATCATGACTAACGTGCTGATCGATGGTTACCACTGGGCGGTTGAGCCTTATTTCGAAGGTACTCTGCTCACTGAAAACATTCGCCCAGAGTGCACCACCAACGATATGACTTCTCTGGAGCTTGCGGCGCACAAGGCACCGACCAAGAACTTCCTTTTACCACTAGGCGCAGACCAGACCCCAGCGTTTGGCAACTTCTATGGCCTTCTTGAGAAATACAACCAAGAATCTGAGCTGTACGAGTTCGTGGAAACAACCTATGACGAGTTCTTCGCTAAGGTACGTGAAGAAGCGGGTGACTCTCTACCGACTTACAAAGGCGAACTGCTGTGTCCTCAGTATTCACGTATTCACAAGTCTATCAACTCAGTGCGCTACGACGTGAAGCAGCTTCACGACAAGGTAGAGCGCCTGATGACCTACACGGTTCAACCGCTGATGGCGATTGCCGACAAGGTTGGCCTGCCGTATGAGCGTGGCCTGCTGAAAGAGATCTGGAACCTGCTGTCTCGTGCTCAAACACACAGTGTATGTACCAACACGGACGAAACCAACGAGCGCATCTATGTGCGTCTAAAAGAGGCTTATGACCTAGCGCTTACTGCTCAAGCCTTTATTGCGCGTAAGCTTGCAGTATCTTCGGAATGCGGTGCAAACAGCACGCCTATGGTTGTGGCAAATACCTTACCGACCAAGCGCACCTTCAGTGATCGCTTTAAAATCTACACCAAGAATGAAGACTTCAAACTTTCTTGTGAAGGTAAGGAACTGCCATACAGCATAGTAGCAAAACTCGCCCATACGGTGGTGTTATCCGCGCCGATGAGAGCCTGCATGATGAAGAGAAATACTACTTCGTAACCGAGGTTGAGTTGACCCTTGAGATGAATGGCTTCTCATACATGACTATTGAGGTAGATGACTCTTGTCTAGGCTCGAATGTGACTCTAGCTCAAGTAGAGAGTGCTAACCGCATTGAAAACGATGACTATGCTATCTCGCTAGAGCGTGGCCAGATCACCATAGAGAACCGTAAAACAGGCGTGGTTTATCAAGACGCAATCCGTTTCAGCAACGATTCGGATGCGGGTGACAACTATGACCATAGCCCAATGGAGAACGACTGGACTCTGGACCTAGATCTTAACAATACACTAGTAAGCGTTGAAAAGACCGCAGCAACCCAAACTCTTACTGCAAAAGGTAAATGGCTTCTACCTGCGAACATGGAAGAGCGCGCGGCACGCGTTGTGAGTGCAGAGATGCCTTTCGAGTTCTCATTATCTCTAAACAATGCCTCTGAGGTTATCGGTGTTCATATTGAGGTGGACAACCAATCACTTAACCACCGTCTGCGCATGGTTGTAGATTCTCAAGTGGCGAGCGGTTTCTCATACGCGGGTACCCAGTTCTCTGAGATTGCACGTGATGTGAATCCAGCTGAGGTGAAAACCTGGAAAGAGGATGGCTGGCTAGAAGAACCGACCACGACCGAACCTCTACTAAACACAGTAGCGCTTAAGGAAGAGGGTAAGTTCACTGCGGTATTCGCTCATGGCTGTAAAGAGTATCAAATCGTTGGTGACGAGTTCGATAAGATTGCCATCACCTTGTTCCGTGCTTGTGGCCACTTTGGTCTGCCAGACTTGTCTCGTCGTCCAGGTCGTGCGTCAGGTACACCGAACAAGATCACGCCAACTCCGGATAGCCAACTTCTTAAGCGCTTGAGCTTTGATCTGGCTATCGTAACCGGTGCCGATTACAACTCTAACCAAGTTCGTCGCCAGTATGTTGAGTTCGCAACCGAGACTGTTTTCTACCATGAGCAGAAACTGTGTCGTGCAGGTGAGTACAACATCAGCTTCTTCGATACGAATCCACTTAACCAAGCTATCCCGTCAAACTTTAGCTTGATGGAAGTAGAAGATACCGATGCGGTGTTCTCGACATTAACCAAGGCGAAAGATGGTAATGGCTTCATTCTTCGCATGTACAACGTTGAAGAGCAGGCTATTGATGCGGGTAAGGTTAACTCAACTCACGGTTATCAGGTGAGCGAGGTAACCAACCTTCTTGAGCAAAGCCAAGGTGAGGTGAAGCCAGAGCTTCGTCAAGGTGAGTTGCGTAGCACTCGTATTATCTAACCATGGATGTGTGGTCAGCTTAGGCTGGCCACACTCGAGTACCAAATATGATAATTCAAGATCCCGTTTTCTATATGGTCGCAATACCTGCCATCTTGGTTTACGGCATAGGTAAAGGTGGTCTGGGAGGCGCGGTTGGTGATGTGGTAGTGCCATTAATGGCGCTGGCTATCTCTCCCAAACTGGCTGCGTCAATCTTGATGCCAATCTTGATAGTAATGGATATAGCGGCCCTTAAACATCATAAGCGCAACGTCGATTGGTCGCAGATAAAGCGTATGTTGCCGGGCGGGTTGGCTGGGGTGGCGATAGCGGCCATATTCTTAAAACAACTCCCAGAATATGGTTTGCAGATCCTTATCGGTTCTATCTCGGTGGGCTTTGTCTGTCTTTACGTGTTTAAACGTAGTGCTACCGAGAAAAAAGTCAGCACCCTAGGCGCTTCTATCTGGTGTGGGCTTGGTGGCTTTACCAGTACCGCAATCCATGCGGGTGGCGGGCCGGTGAGTATTTATCTTCTTCCTCAGAAGCTGGATAAACTCAAACTGATAGGCACCATAGTTTGGTTCTTCGCCATTATTAACTTTACCAAGCTGGGGGTTTATACATGGCTTGGCGGGCTCAGTATCGACAACCTGCTTACAGCATTGGTGCTTGCTCCACTTGCGCCAATTGGGGTCAAGCTTGGTGTGATCTTACTGCACAAGGTTAGCCAAGAGCTGATCTATAAGCTCTGTTATATCTTCCTTTTTATTTCAGGAAGCAAATTGCTTTTTGATGGTTTGACTTACATCTAGTCCAGATTGCCACTCGCCCCCTTAACGAGTGGCTTTTTTTAGGTAGCAATTCATGAATACACTAAAGTCGACAAGACTCATTGCCAGCGATTTAGATGGCACCTTGCTTCGAAGCGACAAACGAATCTCCCAATACAGTGCCAATGTCTTAGATAAGGCATTATCTCAAGGAAAACAGGTGGTTCTCGCCACTGGACGTCATTTTCTGGACGTCAAAAGTAAAGCCCAAGTCGCGGGTGTTTCGACTCATCTTATCTCAGCCAATGGTGCTCAAGTTCACCTTGCCAGCGGCGAACTATTGTTTGAGCGTTTTGTTTCGCCAGATTGATTGAACCTCTGGTTAAAGCTGCTCGTGACCTACCTATGGTGAACATCAATTTTTATAACAAAAACAAGTGGTTTATCAGTAGAGAAACGGATTGGGTCAAGAACAATCGCAGCCAGATCCCGCTTGAGTATGAGGTGATGAATCTTATCGAGCCACCAACTGAAGAGATACTCAAGGTCTATTTCACGGCTCTAGAGGGTGGTGAAGATTGCTTGCTTGAGCTTGAGCAAACCTTACTTAGTCGGTTTGGTGACAAACTGAGTATCTGTTTTTCATCTCCGCAATGCCTTGAAGTGATGGACCTGGGTATTAATAAGCTGAGCGGCCTAAAGATCCTATCAAAAGCCCTTGGAATCGATCTTAATCACTGCACTGCTTTTGGTGATGGCATGAACGATATCGAGATGTTGAGTGGTGTTGGCAAGGGGCTATTTATGGGGATGACTGCGCCAAGGCCAAGACAAGTGTTGCCGAAAATTGAGGTTATCGGTGATGCTGATGACGACGCCGTTGCCCATTACATTGAGGAGCATCTGTTATGAGCGCTCTAATCAAAATCCAGTCAGGCTCTTATCAGATAGATATCAAAGACAAGGTTGAGATACTTAAAGTCAGTCACCCCAAGGCGGACTGTGAAATCTCCCTGTTTGGTGGTCAGTTGCTTTCATTTAAACCCAGCTCTGGGCGAGAGGTATTTTGGCTAAGTGAACTGGCTAAGTTTGATGGTCATAGAGCTATAAGAGGTGGCGTTCCTATTTGCTGGCCTTGGTTTGGAAATCGAGGTAATCCGAGCCATGGCTTTGCGCGCAACTCTATTTGGACGTTATCTCGCTTAGAGAGTGTGGAATCCCATGCCTATGTAGAGCTTGTATTAACAGACACAAAAGAGACCCAAGCTCTTTTCCCTTATCGCTTTGGGCTAAGACTTCAGGTGACTATTGCTGAAACCCCTGAGTTAAAGCTAGAAGTGACAAATCTAGACGTCAAAGCGTTTGAATTTACTGGAGCGCTGCACAGCTATTTTGCTGTAGAGGATATTCATAAAGAACGTTTGCATGGTCTGGGTGACCATTGCCTGGATAGCGTCGAGCAGGGGGGAACGATCAAGGTAGAGGCTCCATTTAAGCTAGATAAGGCTCTGGACTATGTGTTTGAGAATTCGCCTTGTACCTTGGGTAGTGCTGGCCTTGCGATTGAAAGTGGCTCCGCAGACAGTCTGGTGGTGTGGAATCCTTGGCAAGAGGGTGCTAGCAAGATGACCGATATGCACGACAGCGATTATAACAAGATGCTGTGCATTGAACCTGCCGTCTTTAGTCAACCAATTCAATTAGCTAGTAATCAATCATTTACCTTGGATCTCAATGTTAGATCCCTTGTGTCAGGAAGTTAAGATGTCTCTTTTTAAACTGGATAACGTCATTCAAAACTATGCGTGGGGCAGTAAAAGCTCCATCGGTGAGTTATTTGGCATAGCGAACCCAAAAGATGAACCGCAGGCTGAGATTTGGATGGGCGCACATCCGAATGGTTGCTCTCGACTTGCCGAGTCAGGCCAGCTTTTGTCAGAACTTATTGCGGGAAATCCTGGTTTCGTTCTAGGCCGTTATACCCATCATAGATTTGGTGAACTGCCTTACCTATTCAAGGTGTTGGCGGCACAAACGCCACTCTCGATTCAGGTGCATCCGAGCAAGGAAAAAGCTGAGCTTGGATTTGCTCGTGAAAATGAGCAAGGCATTGCCCTCAATGCCGCCAACCGCAACTATAGGGATCCAAACCATAAGCCTGAATTGGTTTATGCGCTGACCTTTTACAAGGCGATGAATGGTTTTCGTCCGATTGAGCAGATAATGGCACTGTTTAGAGAGGCTCAAATCGATTCTTTGAAAGACGAGATTGATGCCTTACAAGAGCAACAAAACAGCCAAGGTCTACAAGATTTCTTTGCCACTATTATGTCTCTTGAAGGTGAGCAAAAGAGCCTTGCTTTGAATGAGCTTTACGCTGCAATGGAGCGACCTGCGAAGTCTTCTTTAGGAGAAGAAGCGCTGGGTTATAGCTTAAGTTTTCGTAAGCACTATGAGGGTGATATTGGATTGTTCGCCCCCTTGATGCTAAACACCATAGAGCTTGCCCCTGGTGAGGCTATGTTTTTGCATGCAGAAACTCCTCACGCCTATGTAGAGGGTACAGGCCTTGAGATCATGGCTAATTCAGATAATGTGCTTAGAGCTGGCCTGACACCTAAGTATATCGATGTGCCTGAGCTTATTGATAACACGGTGTTTGAGCCTATTCATCCTCAAAATATCAGGCTTACACCGACTACAACTGGTGGAAAGCTGAGTTATCCAATACCAGTTGAAGACTTCGGGTTTGAGATCCTCACAGTGATTGACGAAACTGGAACCGAGCACTTGAGAAGCGCAGAGATCTTATTCTGTATCGAAGGCGAGGTGGAGGTGTCTACCCGTGAAAAAAGCGTGCAGTTGAAAGCAGGCGAGTCAGTGTTCGTGAGCCATGAGGCTATGGTCTATCAGTACAAGGGTAGAGGTTCGCTCGCCAGAGCTTTTAACTAAAAGACAGGCACAGAGCTCGGTGATTATAGCCGAGCTTTTTTATGTCCCGGTTCTCACATGCCGAGCCAATATCCTATCTGCTTCCTGTCGCACGCTAGGCAGCTTTCGCCATGCCCACAATCGGTCTCGTGCCTCTTTGGCTGCTTGTTTAAGGTCGATGATGGGGCTTAGATAGATACTATCTTCTGCGATTCCATACATCTGCTGTTCCATGGGCGTGAGCTTCCATGGCTCGAACAGAAGGGGAACCGGAACTTTCGCAAGTTCTGGTATCCAGCGCTTGATGAAGGTGCCGTCGGGATCTTGGTCTATCGCTTGTTTAGTGGGGTTATAAATGCGGATGGTATTGATTCCAGTAACACCTGCCTGCATCTGAAATTGTGGATAGTGGATGCCGGGTTCAAAGTCTAAAAAGACTCGAGCAAGATGATGCACTCCATCTCTCCAGTCGCAATTGAGGTGGTGAGTTAAGAAGCTAACCAGCATGGCGCGCATTCTAAAGTTGAGGTATCCGGTTTGTTCAAGGCTTCGCATACAGGCGTCCACTAGTGGGAAGCCTGTTTTACCCGATTGCCAAGCCTGTATTAAATCTCGGTTGCGCTCGCTCGCAAGTAAAGACTCATAGCCTCGGTTCAGACATCGAGATTCCATACGGCACTCAGACTCGAATTTCTGAATGAAATGACAATGCCAGTGAAGGCGAGAGGAGAGGGCGACTAGCTTCTGCGCCAACCCTTAACGTTCCAACGAAGTAATACTTGCTGATACATCTCTCGCAATGAGATGTTGCCCCAAGCAAGATAGGCCGACATACGACTGCAGGCTTGAGCTGCGGTTTCTGGACTGGATAGCTTGCGGTAATAGTCTTGCCCTCGAGCCTCAAAGAAACTGTTAAGGCACTGCCATGCATGGCTTGCGCCGCCGATCTGCATACTCGATTCTTTAGTGCGCCAGCTTTGTGGGGGCTGAAATTCTTCAATATCAACAGAGAGTAGGTTGCTCCGCTCTATATCAGGGTTGGCACATTCACCTCGCATCACTTGTTTCCAGTGCTTATCCCAACCTTCTCTGTTAGTTGCACCTCGAATCACAGCGCCATAGGGTGTTTCTTTCCAACTAATGCCCTTGTTTGCTAGCCAATCAGCTACTCGCTTATCTCTACCAAAGGTCTTCTGTATCCCTATTTCTTGGTGAGAGTAGAGACTGGCTATCTGGTAGTCTTGGGATAATCTCTCCAAGTATTCAATTGCCTCGCCATGCATGGTATGCACACAGTAGCTCCCCAGTTTCTGGTTCATGTCTTGCAGAGATTGCCACACGAATCGCCAATGATGCTCTGAATAGTGTGGGTCATCCAGAAGCGATGGCTCAAAGATGTACAACAGCAGGGTAGGCGTACCCGTTGAAATCGCTTCTTTGAGCGGTTGGTGGTCAGTTAAACGCAAGTCTCGTTTAAATCACACTATGTTTATTTTCTGCATATTCGAATGTTGAAAATAAAAGTGCTTACGAGGGCTAAAGAAAATGGCTCACTTAGAGGCGGATAAACCGCCCGCTAGGCTCAATGAGTGGTTATCTCTGGAGTTGGTATAGATTTGCGACAAATATTTGGGATATACAGCTGT
Source organism: Vibrio sp. JCM 19236 (assembly GCA_000830455.1). Lineage (GTDB taxonomy): Bacteria > Pseudomonadota > Gammaproteobacteria > Enterobacterales > Vibrionaceae > Vibrio. Next base: position 8,366 of record BBSB01000026.1, on the reverse strand, counting down.
AGATAAGACTCAGTTAACCGCAGTGCCTCTTGAGCTAGCTCTGGAGTGATATAGCCATACTTTCGATAAGAGAGTGAATAGATCTTGTCGGCTACCTGTAGTGAGATTGCGAAGATATTGATCGGCTGCGGGAGCTTGGGAATATCGAAGTATTCGCGATAGATCATTTCTACTTGTTGGCCTAGTAGAAGGTCGTGTTCAGTATCAGCGTGACCAAGTTCGCTAAAGGTATGGCGACCCAAAATGAGCTTCTTAGCGACCGGGTTTTTGTTGTAGTAGTTGACGTAAGCGGTTTCGATCATTCTGTTTATATCACTCCAGTGAGTGATTTTTTATCATCGATACATTTTTCTAGTAATAAATCGAAATCGTCGAATACATCTTCTAATAGGCAATGGAATAAGTTTTCTATATTTGGATAGTGATGATATATCGTAGATGTTGCCATTCCACACTCCTTGGCTACATCATACATAGATATATCGGTCGCTTCTCTTCGCTGCATAAGTTGAACAACAGCACTATTAATCCTTGCTAGCTTTTCTTCTGTTTTTACTTTTCGCATGCGTACACTATTAAAATTAAATGTTGAATATGAAACATAAAGGGTATAAGAAATTTTATCCATTTAAATGACTAAAAATTTGACTTATAAGCTTTACGCCTCATTTATGTGAAAACTAATTTGTCATCATGTTAATTAGTTTTATTTATGAATGTGTGTACCGGACTTACCTTCAATTATTTCCATTGCAAGAGAAAGATCACCAATATGCCCATTTTTGCCGGTCTTCTCTACAAATTGGCAGCAAGCATCTACTTTTGGACCCATAGAGCCGACAGGAAAATCGTATTTTCTCATTTGATTTACAGTGACTGCTTCAAGTTTCTCCTCAGTTGGCTTACCCCAATCCAAGCAGACGTGTGTGCCGTCGGTCAGGATAAGTAGGTGCTCGGCATCAATCTTCTGGGCTATCAAAGCTGCGGTCATGTCTTTATCAATAACGGCTTCAAACCCATAGTAGGCCCCATCTTTTTCAACAACCGGAGCACCACCGCCACCACCACAAATGATGAGATGTTCTTTCTCTAGCAGGTCTTGAATAGCTTGATCTCTAGCACTTCTTTAGGTGTAGGTGAAGGAACGACACGTCGCCAGTATGCTCCGTCAGGTTTGACTATCCAGTTGTTTTGTTCTGCCAGTTGCTTCGCTTCTTCTTCGGCATACACTGGACCGATAAACTTGGTTGGGTTGGCTATGGCAGGGTCGTTTTCATCTACTACGATACGGGTCAAGATAGTAGTGGTGTAGCGGTCTTCGATAGCAGCGTTTAGACCCTGCTGAATGAGGTAGCCGATCATCTTGGGTCTCAGCGCCTAGTACATCGAATGGGTATGGAGGGCAGTCCTTAAACGCATCATTTTGTAGTGACAGTAGGCCTACCTGAGGCCCGTTACCGTGCACTATTACTAAGCGATAATCCTTACTCAGTAACGCAAGGGACTTAGCTGTTTGTGCAATGCTCTTTTGTTGGTTTTCACAGCTCATTACCTCGCCTCGTTGAAGGAGAGCGTTACCGCCCACGGCAACGACAATAATAGGCTTTGACATAATTAATTCTCCGGTTGGGCTATTCAAATAAGTAGTCACACTCTATTTAAATAAAGAGAAATTAATCGGATAAAAATCACAGTTCGATTGCTGTCGGAAATATTGAATAATTACTTCTATCCATATCACATAACTCTACCTATTTTTTATTTAAAACTCGATATGTGATCTCGGTCGATGCCTCTTATCGCCTTAATAACAGTGAAGCAGAATGGCTATATTTGATTAAAATCAAATATTTATCTGTTAAGCATAAAAAATCAATTATTTGTCGCCTCAGTACGTTTTTTATTCCTCAATCCTGCAATTAAAACCGATATTCAGTTTCCATCAAGGTTCACAGCTCCTGTTTGCCGTTTAATTAATCCCAAGTTAAGTGTTAAGGAGCGAAACAATGAGTATAGAAACTCAAGGAAAAATGGGAGTCACAGGTATTGCGCTATTTACTCTCTGCGCAGTACTGGTGGTCGACACATTAACCGCATCCGCAAGTATTGGTGTGAGTGCCATTGGCTGGTGGGTATTGATGTTGATCTTCTTCGTGATCCCTTACGCTGATCACATCGGAATTGAGCACAGCCTATCCAGGAGAGGGTGGCATCTACGACTGGGTTAAGCAGGCGTTTAACTTTAAATGGGCAGTGCGAACAACTTGGTTCTACTGGATCAACGTAGGACTTTGGATGCCAGCGGTGTACATCATGTTTGCTGGTATGTTCGCAGAACTCTTTATGCCAGACCTCTCTTTATGGGGCCAAATCGCTATCTGTGTGTTGCTTACTTGGTTAACAGTGTGGATCTGCAATGTTTCAGCTGATATCGGCGTATGGGTAACCAACATAGGTGCAGTACTGAAGATCCTTGTGATCGGTACTCTAGGTGTGGGTGGTTTTGTCTATGCAATGAAGCATGGTGTTGCCAACGAGTTTACCTTTCAAGCTATGGTGCCAAGCTTAGACTCGGCAGTGAACTTCCTCCCAGCAATAGTGTTCAACCTAATGGGTTTCGAGCTTGTAGCCACCATGACCAAAGAGATGAAGGACGTGCGCGATATGCCCAAAGCCGTGTTCTTATCCATCGGTATCACTGCTTTCCTCTACATCTTCGGCACCGTTGGCATCTTGATGGCATTGCCTGTTGAAAATATCGGTCTAGTTGCTGGTCTTATCGATACATTCAAGACTCTATTTGGTGGTGGTGTATTTGGCACAGCATGGTGTATCTGTTCGGTACCTTCGCACTGTTAACCCTAATCGGCAACATGGTGAGTTGGACTATGGGGGCAAGCCGCGCAGCAGCAGAAGCGGCGCAAGAAGGCGAATTGCCAGCTCCTGTGGCTAAGGTATCAGAGCGTGGCTCACCTGTGGGTGCGAATAACATCACTGGCACAGTATCAACCGTGGTTATCTTGTCTTACGCGTTGTTTGCTCAGGGTAATGATGATTTGTTCTGGTCAATCTTTGCTTTCTCAAGCTGCATCTTCCTATTGCCTTATCTATTTATGTTCCCAGCGTATCTGAAACTGCGTGTGACAGACGGTGAGCGTGAGCGACCATTCAAAGTTCCGGGCAGTGCCGCATTCCAATGGGTTATTTCGATTGTCTGTTTCCTAGTCATCCTGCAAGCGGTAGTGCTGTTCATCTTCCTGAAGCGCTTGATCTAACCGTCGCTGACTGGAGTTACACAGGCCCAGTACTGACAGGGGTGATAGCAACCATCTTAGCCGGTGAGTGGATTTTATTCGGTGCACTAAAACGTAAGCAGCAAATAGCTGAAGAAGAACAAGTTCAAGATCATAAAGAAGCTCAGGCTTAATCAGGAGTTGGAACCATGAAAAAACTAGCAAACTCAACCCCAAAACAAGACGGTTTCAGAATGCCAGGTGAGCATGAACCGCACAGTGAAATTTGGATGGCATGGCCAGAGCGCACAGATAACTGGCGCAATGGAGCGAAACCGGCTCAGAAGGTGTTTTCTGATGTAGCGAAACAGATCAGTAAGACGACACCAGTCACCATGTTGGTCAGCGCAGATCAATACGATAATGCGGCGTCTCGTCTGCCAGAGGAAATTCGAGTACTTGAGGTCTCTACCGACGATTCCTGGATGCGTGATATAGGTGCCACCTATGTAGTTAATGACAACCATGAGCGCCGCGGTGTTGATTGGGAATTCAATGCTTGGGGAGGATTGATTGATGGCCTGTACTCACCTTGGAATCACGATGACCAAGTGGCGCAGAAGATGTGCGAAACCATTCGTGACAGCCGCTATCGTGCGCCAATCGTTTTAGAGGGTGGTTCTATCCATGTGGATGGCCAAGGCACCTTGTATACCACTGAAGAGTGTTTGCTGCATGAAAGCAGAAACCCTGAGTGGAGCAAGGAAGAACTAACTGCAACCCTGTGCGATCACTTAAACGTCGACAAGATCATCTGGCTACCGCGAGGCCTATACAACGATGAAACCAATGGCCATGTAGACAATATCTTGCATGTGGTTAAGCCAGGGGAGGTCGTGCTGACTTGGTGCGATGACGAGAACGATCCTCAATATGAGATCAGCCGTGAGGCCTATGAATATCTGAAAGGCCAAACAGATGCCAAGGGACGTGAGATCAAGGTGCATAAACTGCCGATGCCAGGTCCTCTGTATATGTCTGCTGATGAAGCAGCAGGTATCGATATCGCAGAGGGAATGGAGCGTGAGGCGGGTGAACGTCTGGCTGCCTCATACGCCAACTATCTGATTACCAACAACCAAATTGTGTTGCCCCTGCTGGATGAGCGTTACGACAACGATGTGAAATGCATCCTAGAAAACCTCTACCCAGGCTATGAGGTCAATGGCATCCCAGCCAGAGAAATCTTACTAGGTGGCGGCAATATCCACTGCATTACCCAACAAGTACCACAGGTCTAATTTACCGACTTAAGAACAGATTCCCTTAATTGGGCGAAAAATACTAAAAATAGGAAACAAAACTATGAAACTACCTTCTTCAAGCGCTACTGAACTGAAAAAAGCGAACCTAGAGCACATGGTGTCTATGAAAGACTTCTCTGTTGAAGAGATGAACAACATGATGGAATTGATGAGCTATCTGAAACAAGCTCGCAAAGACAATGCGATTCCTCAGCTGTTCAAAGGCAAATCAGTAGGCATGATCTTTGAGGCGGGCTCTACCCGCACTCGTGTATCTTTCGAAGTCGCAGCCACTTTATTAGGCGGTCATGCTCTATTCCTATCTCCGAAAGACATTCACCTAGGTGGCAAAGAATCTATCGACGACACGTCACGTGTTCTATCACGTATGTGCGACATCATCATGGCGCGTACTAACAGCCCAGAGATGCTAGATGGTCTGCTAGAGATGTCTACCGTGCCTGTGATTAACGGTCTAGATACTCGTTTCCATCCAACCCAAATGCTAGCTGATCTGTTTACTATCCGTGAGCACATCACAGATGGTCGCAAGTTGTCTGATCTAACACTGGCCTTTATGGGGGATGCGACAGACGTATGTCGCTCACTAATGCTAACCTGCGCTAAGTACGGTATGGGCTTTAAACAGATTGGTCCTAAGAAATATCACATGGAGCAAGAGTGGATTAACATGGCACTAGATTTCTGTGAGGAGTCTGGCGGAACCATTGAGATCACTGACAACGTAGAGCGCATCAGCGAGTGTGACGTGGTGTACGGCGATAGCTTCTACTGGGTTACTCAGATGGATGAAAAAGAAGAGCGCTTGGCTGCATTCATGCCTGACTATGTTATCACTGAGGAGCTAATGGCTAAGGCTCGTCCAGGCGCTATGCTACTGCACTGTCTACCTGCAAACGATAAAGAAGAAGTGACACGCGGTGCGCTAGAAAGTGAATACTCGGTAGCATTTGATGAGGCAGAGAACCGCTTGACTGCACAGATGGCTATCTTGGTTTACTTTACCCATAAAGATGCGGTGATCCCTAGTAAAGCTACCATTAAGCACCATGAAGAGAAGATAAGCAGTTTCCTTCAAACGCTTTAATTAAATAGTTGGAGCAGGCTTAGGCCTGCTCTTTTTTATCTAAAAGCGGAACAATTCTATTAATTCCTAACCTCGTATAAAAATCACGCAATATTATACTCGATGCTTAATTTCTAAGCCGAGTTCACCCATGAAGAGATACCTATTCGTTTTAGCCGTGGCGACCATGCTAAATGGTTGTGGCGGTTCTCAAAGTACGCCTCTTTCCTTTATGTTTTCGAGTAGCCAAGACCCTGAGAAAGTGTGGCAAGACGAATCACTTACGGAAGTCCTTCTATCTAACGGGCACCATATTCGTTTGGAAATCTCCAATGGCCTTCTAGAGGGGGAGTATTCAGGCGATGGATTAGACCAATTTTCTAAACCTGGTGCGCAGAGCTTCAAAGTAGACCTTTCGTCCATTCAGCTTTGTGGAGAGACCGCAAACTTCCAAGAGAAACAAGACGATGACTCACTACTAGAGCACTCTATTACCTCTTGGCCAAACCATACTTCGGGTGTTGGCTGTATCGTTCAAGATGTCTTAATTAAGCGTGGCGAGAACCAACAAACAACGGAGCAAAGCGCAGAGCTCTTTTTTGTGCACAATGGGCTGGTTGACAGGATAGATTCTTATTCTTGGGATGACCCTTTCTGGGAACTGGAGCAAACCAAGATACGCGTGCTTGCACCTCGTTAGTCTACATTTGCTTGCCGACTAAAATCGTCAAAGTAGATGATAAAAGGCATTGGCGTTTTATCTCGGTAAATGCCCATTTTAAAGTAAGGGCCTACACAGTCGTAATAGCTAGTAGGGCCTTGACGGTCGACGACGGTATCACCATCGAGTTTGAGCTTAAGTGAGCCGTTACTTGTATGGCTCCAAGTGACATCGATATCAAATTGATACCAGTGGTTTCGTTTGATGGGCTCACTTAAAAAATAGGTTTCTCTGTGCATACCTATCTTATTGTGCTTATTGATAGGCTCACTGCTGGTTTGGCCCCTTATCAAAAAACGGTCATTTCTAAGCTCGATACCAAGGTTAGGGCTGCGACTGATCTCACCTAGGTGTCTATCTGGCGTTCCATGCCATTGAGCTATCAAGGCGCGTACATCCGCGGTTTGCCATTCGTCTGTAACGAGTACTTTAAAGCTGTACTTCATGGGAGTGTCGAACTTGGCTCTGAAGGTTTCATAGACTTCTGCTCGATAGTGCTCTCCACTGCGAGTCTTATAAACTTCGCCGTCTCTGAGTTCTACTCGCAGTACTTTATTTCTCTCATTTAATGGTCAGTAACTATTTGAGCAGAGTGTTCGTAGCCAAAGTGTTTACCCCAGCCATTCAACGAATCGAATCTGCTGTATCGACTAGTGGGTGCCGTTTCGTTTTTCACTTCGGGACATTGGAGTAGCTCTTCACTACTGGCTGCCGGAGATAGGGAGAGAGTCACGATTAACAGTGTTTTGAGATTCATACCTTTCGGGTTTTTAGCTTGTAGTGAGTGTGCTCCAACATCCTATGCTATTTGAGATTATTATGCTGATAACGATATGGTTTTTGAGCTCCATATCTTGGAGATTACATCCTTGGTTGCCCTTCGAATAGTAAGAAATCCTCCTATACTCAATTGTGGTTTTATTCAGACTATTCGGGGAGAAAACTATGCTACCTACTTCGTCTTACGCTGCGTTCAATAGCGATGATTATCTCAAACCCTATGATTTCAATCGTCGTCAAGTTGGTGCCAAGGATGTGCATATCGAAATCTTATACTGCGGGGTATGCCACAGTGATATTCATATGGCGCACAATGATTGGGGCTTTACTCAATATCCTATTGTCCCAGGACATGAAATCATCGGGCGGGTTGTGTCTACGGGCGGGGATGTGAGCCGCTTTAAGGCGGGTGATCTTGTTGGTGTAGGTTGCATGGTGGACTCTTGTCGTACTTGTGAGCCGTGTAAGAATCATCTCGAGCAGCATTGCGAGAAGGGCATGATCATGACGTATGGTAGCCCTGATGAATCGGGCGCAGATGCCATTACCCAAGGTGGCTACTCAACCCAGATAGTTGTAGACCAAGACTTCGTGCTTAGCGTTTCAGAATCTCTGGATGTTAAAGCCGTGGCGCCACTGCTGTGTGCGGGCATCACGGTTTACTCTCCTCTAAAACAGTGGGATGTGAAAGCTGGTGATAAGGTCGGGGTGATAGGCTTGGGTGGCCTTGGTCATATGGGCGTTAAAATAGCTGTCGCTATGGGCGCAGAAGTGACCATGATTACCACTTCTCCAGAGAAGGGTGAGGATGCCAAGCGCTTGGGTGCCAGTGGCGTTTTGGTTTCGAGAGATGACGAGCAGATGGCAGCTGCGGTGGGCAAGTTCGACTTCCTGCTCAATACAATTCCAGTTGCCCACAACATGGACCCTTATATTCCTCTTCTTAAACTGGGAAAAACCATGGCAGTGGTCGGTGTGGCAGTGACCGAAGTCAATACCATGGCGCTCTCGTTTGGTCGTAAAATTATCTCAGGTTCCTTGATAGGCGGCATTAAAGAGACTCAAGAGATGCTGGACTTCTGCGCTGAGCACAATGTGGTGTCAGACGTAGAGATGATTAACATGCAGGACATCAACGATGCCTATGAAAGGGTTATGAAATCTGACGTTAAGTATCGATTCGTCATCGATATGCAGTCGATGAAATGACAAAACGAGCCCCTCAAATGAGGGGCTTGTTC
>BBSB01000027.1:0-68043 GCA_000830455.1 Vibrio sp. JCM 19236 | reverse complement strand
AAAATATAAAGAGTTCTGGACCTTTACACGAGGAACCTCGTGCCCAGTCTGGTCGAGACGCTCCAGATATAGAGAAGCCCTAGCAGAAATGCTGGGGCTTTTTCGTTTCTAACTATTCTCTATTAGTTGAGTCCTATCTATTTTTCGCACACCTCGCAAAACGAGCAATGCTATTCTTCCTCATGAAAGGAAAGCGTTTATTATCTGAAGGATAGGGCGTTCTTGACTCAAATCTATACTAGGAGAAACTGATGGAGAAAGTGCAGCAAGTTGTTGATTTTCTTCTTACCTACAAGAGCGTATTAACCGCACTTGTTTTGCTTGTTATTTGGTTATTACGTCGTCTATTGCTTTCGATGATCAGGGGTGAAGATGCCTTCATCTCTGAGAAACAGCGAAACTGGATGTCGAGAACCAAGAATGGCACCTTCGTTTTCACCCTGATTATTCTATTTATTTTGTGGCAGTCGGAGATTAATCAGTTTGCGCTAAGCGTGACCGCAATTGCGGTTGCGATAGTGGTGGCATCTAAAGAGATTATTCTTTGTTTTACCGGTTCTATCCAAAGAGCGAGTTCGCGTTCGTTCAGATCGGTGACTGGATTGAGGTTGGAAAACTAAGCGGAGAGGTGATTGAACACAATATGATGGCGACCGTCATTCAAGAGATCGATCTGCATCATGGCCAATACCATTACACAGGTAAAACCGCGACCTTGCCTAACAGTATGTTCTTTACCTATCCGGTTAAGAATCTGAATTTCATGAAGCGTTACGTGTACCACAACTTCACCATAGTGGTTAAAGATTTCGTTAATCTCTATCCGTTATTCCCTGAGCTGACAGAGAAGATAGAAGAGCACTGCGCGTACTTAGTGAGGTAGCGACTCGCTACAATGCGATGATTGAAAAGCATGCCGGCTTGGATCTGCCTGGCGCTGAGCCACATATCCATATCTCCAACAATGTCAACGCCGAGCAGATGGTGCACTTTATGATCTTCTGTCCGACGGACAAAGCCAATCATCTTGAAGGGCTAATACGTCAAGATTTCATGGAGATGTATGAACAAAGATTCCCCATAAAAGAGTCTTAATTTCCATTTGAAACCCTAGCTTTGTTGCTAGGGTTTTTTGTTTCTATTCTTCGCGATTTTTCCGAATTCAAATGTTCGCCTTATCATATTTGAAACGGTACAGATTCGAACCAGCTCAACTCATTTCGTTGCTTAACAAAATCAATGATTTTTTACTGTTTTGTATGAAATCTGGGCAGGAAAGGCATTGCCACGATCACAGTTTTTTGCTAAATTCTCGCGCAATCTCAGAGAGGCTCTGGGGGATACGCGTGATAACCATTCTAAGCTGATTGTGATATCACGTAGGGTAGGTACCAAACACTCCTTGTTTGGTAGACGGGAAGATATCGCCAGTGATGGCATGCATATAGGCACCCAACATGAATCGATCACAATCTAAAATCAGCTTTGTTCTCCCAGCTAGCAGTATCATTACTGAGCCTTGATCTACCTTTTTGATAGCGTCTTGTTGTCACTCCACTTTTAACTAGCTCGAAATCGAGATAGTACGCTTTTATTTCCTTGTGCGCCTGTTCAGTCTGTACGTCGCCGCCTCGGAATCTTTATTACTCTTGTTTTAGGTAAAATATAAATGAGTTCTGCATTTGAATTTGAAATGTCAGCAAACAGCGCTGGCTTCTCAAGCGATGTTCCTGTGGTAGAGGGTGTATACGACCTTACCCCAGACCAAATGTTAATCGACCAGGCTGAACACGAATCTGAAGTTCGCTCTTATCCACGTCGCCTTCCTCTAGCAATTAAGCGTGCTTATGGCGCCCTAGTGGAAGATACGCGCGGTCAAATGTTCCTAGACTGTCTTGCAGGTGCCGGCACTTGGCACTGGGCTACAACCACCCTGAGATCAACCAAGTGCTGAAAGAGCAGCTAGAATCAGGTCTGCCATATCAGACCCTTGATATTACCACTCGTGCTAAAGACAACTTCATCAAGCGAGTGAAAGCTTTCCTACCTGAAGAGTTTGCTAAACACTCTGCTATTCAGTTTTGTGGTCCATCGGGTGCAGACGCAGTAGAAGCAGCTATTAAGCTTGCGAAGCAAACCAAGGGTCGTAATACCGTATTTGCTTTCCGTGGTGCGTATCACGGCATGACCAATGGCACCATGGGCATGATGGGTAACCTAGGCACCAAGGCGCGTCGTACTGGTCTGATGGCTGATGTTCATTTCATGCCGTTCCCATACAACCTACGCTGTCCGTTCGGACTAGGCGGCGAAGCTGGCGCGAAAGCGGGTATCCGTTATATCGAGCGTCTACTAAATGATGACGAAGCGGGCATCATGAAGCCAGCAGCTATCTTTGTTGAGCCAGTTCAAGGTGAGGGCGGCGTTATTCCTGCTCCTGCTTCTTGCTACGTGACTGCGCCGTATCTGTGATGAGCACGATATTCTACTTGTTCTTGATGAAATCCAATGTGGCGTAGGTAAAACCGGTCACCGTTTTGCATTTGAAGAGGCGGGTATCGTGCCTGACATTTTATGTCTATCTAAGGCGATTGGCGGTGGTTTACCTATGTCTCTACTTGTGTTCAAGAAAGAGATCGATACCTGGAACGCAGGTGAGCACACAGGCACCTTCCGTGGTAACCAACTTGCGATGGTTTCAGGCGCAAAAGCACTCGAGATCATTGAGCGTGATGGTCTAGTTGAGCACGCAGCAACAGCCGGCCAATATCTGCGAGCAGGCCTTGAGGCAATTCAGAAGAAAGTTAATTGTATTGCTGAAGTTCGCGGTAAAGGCCTGATGCTTGGCGTTGAGATCGTTAAACCATCGGGAGAGCGCAACAAGTTCGGCGAGCGCCTTGCTGATAGTGCATTGACGTTAGGCATTCAACGTGCGGCGCTTGAGCGCGGCTTGATGGTTGAAAAGGGCGGTCGTGACGGTAGTGTTATCCGCTTCTTGCCACCTCTGATCATCACACTTGAGCAGATCGATTTCGCTCTTAAGACAATGGAAGCGGCAATCATTGCAGCTGGCGGTTCATACACTGACCCAGAGCCAACTAACAGCGAGTGGAAGAAGCACTTCATCCACACAGGCGCAGAGGGCGCTGCTGAATTTGCTAAGGTGATGCACCACACGACTGAATCATTAAAAGCGGTATTCGAGCAAACAGACAAGCCATATTCAGGCATGAACTGCAGAGCTTGAGCGAGCTATCAACAGCGTTGACCTAAGCACGGGTAATCGAGAGCTTACTGACGTGGTAGATGATGCTTCTGAGCTGGTTGCCAAGAACTCAATTATGGTTCAGCACCCAAGCTGCATCGCACATCTACACACGCCACCTCTAATGTCTGCAGTAGCGGCAGAGGCGATGATCGCAGGTCTTAACCAGTCTATGGACTCGTGGGACCAAGCATCGGCAGCCACCTATGTTGAGCAAAAGGTTGTGGACTGGATGTGTCAGCAGTACGAAATGGGTGATAAGGCTGACGGAATCTTCACCAGTGGCGGCACCCAGAGTAACCAAATGGGCCTAATGCTGGCACGTGATTGGTTTGCAGACATCACCAGCGGTCACTCTATCCAGAAAATGGGTAACCCAGACTACGCCGATAAACTGCGTATCGTGTGCTCCAAGAAATCTCACTTTACTGTGCAAAAAGCTGCGGCTTGGATGGGGCTAGGTGAGAAAGCGGTAGTAACTGTAGATACTCATGCCGATGGCACTATGCACATCGAAGCGCTTTCAAAAGAAATCTCTGCGCTAAAAGAACAGGGCCTGATGCCATTTGCTTTAGTAGCGACTGCAGGTACGACTGACCACGGCGCTATCGACAACATAGATGCGATGGCCGAAGTCGCTCGTGAGCAAAACCTATGGCTACATGTTGATGGTGCTTATGGCGGCGCGCTAATGCTAAGCAGTCGTAAAGACCGTTTAAAAGGTATCGAGAATGCCGATTCAGTATCGGTTGATTTCCATAAACTGTTCTATCAAACAATCAGCTGTGGCTCGCTACTTATCAAAGACAAGTCGAACTTTAAGTACCTCCTTCATCACGCGGATTACCTAAACCGAGAGCACGATGAGCTTCCAAACCTAGTAGACAAGTCTATTGCGACCACTAAGCGTTTCGATGCATTGAAAGTCTATATAACGATGCAAAACGTGGGTCCTAAGGCGCTTGGTCAAATGTATGATCACCTGCTGGATCAGACTCAAGAAGTAGCTCAGATGGTGCGCGAGCATGAGATGTTTGATCTGCTAGCAGACCCAGCGCTATCAACGGTTCTGTTCCGTTGTAAGCACCTAGATGAAGCGCGTCTCGACAAGCTAAATCAAAAGGTGCGTATCGAAACGCTAACTCGTGGTGTGGCTGTTTTGGGCGAGACAGTTGTCGACGGTCACTCTGCACTTAAATTTACTATTTTGAATCCTTGTCTGACTCTTTCAGACTTTGAAAAACTTTTAAATGACATTGATAAGCTAGCGGTTGAGCTAGCGGCTTCTGGACTATAAGGAAAACAATATGGCAGTTTTGCAAATCGGAGCTGGTGGTGTTGGTTGGGTTGTTGCGCATAAAGCAGCACAAAACAACGACGTATTGGGTGACATCACCATCGCATCTCGAACTGTAGCGAAGTGTGACAAGATCATTGAATCTATCAAGGGTAAAAACAACCTAAAAGATCCTTCTAAGAAGTTGGAATCTCGCTCAGTAAACGCTGATGACGTAGAAGCTCTAGTTGCACTAATTAAAGAAGTGAAGCCTGATCTAGTGATCAACGCGGGTCCTCCGTGGGTGAACATCACCATCATGGAAGCGTGTCTGCAGGCTAAGGTTTCTTACCTAGATACTTCTGTTGCTGTTGACCTATGTTCAGAAGGCCAGCAAGTACCACAAGCTTACGATTGGCAGTGGGAGTTCCGTGACAAGTTTAAAGAAGCGGGCATTACTGGCATCTTAGGCGCGGGCTTCGATCCGGGCGTAGTAAGCGTATTTGCTGCTTACGCGGTTAAGCACCTGTTCGATGAGATCGAGACCATCGACGTAATGGATGTGAACGCAGGCGACCACGGTAAGAAGTTTGCGACTAACTTTGACCCAGAAACCAACATGCTAGAAATCCAAGGTGACTCTTTCTATTGGGAAAATGGCGAGTGGAAGCAAGTAGGCTGTCACTCTCGTATGTTTGAGTTCGACTTCCCGCTAGTGGGTAAGCACAAGGTTTACTCTATGGCGCACGACGAAGTTCGCTCTATGCAGGAATTTATCCCAGCTAAGCGCATCGAGTTCTGGATGGGCTTTGGTGACACTTACCTGAACTACTTCAACTGCATGCGTGACATCGGTCTGCTAAGCCCAGATCCGCTAACTCTGCATGACGGCACTGTAGTTCAGCCTCTGCACGTACTAAAAGCACTTCTACCTGACCCAACTTCTCTAGCTCCGGGCTACACAGGTAAAACCTGTATCGGTACTTGGGTTCGTGGTATCAAAGATGGCAAACAGCGCAGCGTATTCATCTACAACAACGCTGATCACGAAGTGGCTTACGAAGACGTTGAGCACCAAGCGATCTCTTACACCACTGGCGTTCCAGCAATCACAGCTGCACTGCAATATTTCCGTGGTAAGTGGGCAGAAGCTGGCGTGTACAACATGGAACAGCTAGACCCAGATCCGTTCCTAGAGACTATGCCTGAGATCGGCTAGATTGGCACGTTCAAGAGCTGGATGCAGAAACGACTCCAGACATTCAGATCCTTAAATAAGATCGAAGGATCGACTAGAGAATTCAAAGCCGATGCTCGCATCGGCTTTTTTATGATGAAAGTGAAATCTATGAATCATTCTGAACTGCAAACTCCATTCTTCATGATCGATGAAGCCAAGCTTATTGAGAACTTGGAAAAAGCGAAGACCCTAAAAGAGCTCTCTGGTGTGAAGCTAGTACTGGCGCTTAAGTGCTTCTCTACCTGGGGTGTGTTTGACATCATCAAGCCTTACCTTGATGGCACCACCAGTAGTGGCCCTTACGAGGTGAAGCTTGGTCATGAAACCTTTGGCGGTGAAACTCACGCCTATAGCGTTGGTTACACAGAGCAAGACGTTATAGAGGTTGCAGATATCTGCGACAAGATGATCTTTAACTCACAAAGCCAACTTGCTCACTATCGTCACCTTGTGGAAGGTAAGGCCTCTGTTGGTTTGCGTCTAAATCCTGGCGTGAGTGTGGCGGGGCAAGACCTTGCAAACCCAGCGCGTAAATACTCGCGTCTAGGTGTTCAAGCGGGTCAAATCAAGCCTGAGGTATTCGAGAGCATCGATGGCGTGATGTTCCACATGAACTGTGAGAACAAGAGTGCGGACTCTTTTATCGCGCTTCTAGATTCTATCTCTGACCAGTTTGGTCACTATCTGGATAAGATGGAGTGGGTGAGCCTAGGTGGCGGAGTATTCTTTACTTGGCCTGGCTATGAGCTGGAGAAACTAGCCGCAGCACTTAAAGCCTTCTCTGCAAAGCACGGCGTGCAGCTATACCTAGAGCCAGGTGAGGCGATCATCACTAAGACTACTGACTTAGTAGTCACTGTGGTGGATATCGTTGAGAACGAGAAGAAGACGGCTATCGTTGACTCTGCAACCGAGGCGCACCGTCTAGATACCCTTATCTATGACGAGCCAGCCTCTATTCGTGAAGCCACTGATGGAGCAGAGCATCATTATGTGATTGGCTCATGTTCATGCCTTGCAGGCGATCAGTCTGTGAAACTGAATTTGAGCAGCCACTAGAGATTGGTCAGCGTCTGCATATCATGGACAGCGCAGGCTACACCATGGTGAAGCTAAACTGGTTCAACGGCATTAAGATGCCATCTATCTACTGTCAGCGCGTGAGCGGTGAGGTAGTTAAATTGAACGAGTTTGACTACTCAGATTTTAAACGCTCACTGTCACAGTGGTCGGTATAATCTGAATATTAAAAAGCCCTGCTCACTGAGCAGGGCTTTGTTGTTTTAGGGGCCTAGGCTTCTTCAACCACAACCCGCGTATCTTCGCTCAAGGATTCAAGCTCTTTACGAACATCCTCTACTTGAACCTCTGCTGGCAGTTTGAGTGCGAGCTCTGCTGTAAACAGACTTGAGCTTACACCGCCACCTCCGGCTAGGAAGACACGGTGGCAGTCCATATCTAGGATACTGATGCCTTGGCTGTCCAGAACCTGAGTGATCTCGTTGACGATACCGGCGCGGTCACCAGCGTCGACTCTTAGACTAAAGATCTCATTGGTATCGTGCAACGAATCATCGCTCTCTGTGATTTGCGAAACTAGATTTTCAGCGTTGGCAAAGGCGTTTTTGACCACATCGGCGTTGACCTCTGGCATTTCTACCTTGATGACCCCCGCAACCTGATTATCAATAAAATTCACCTTACTGATAAGCCACTTGCCGCCGTTTTCATGTGTGATGGCTGAGAGCCGCTTTATCGTCGAGGGTGAAGCTGTGCCAATGAAATTGACGATGAATGATGTTTTCATGGGGAATCCCTCCACAGTTTATAAGTCTATGAATTACATAGGTATATCTTTAGTTTAGGAAACAATCATCGGGCGCGCATGATATCAATCAACAATTCTTCCTAATCTTATACTCGAATGCTAAAAATATGATTCCATTAACAATTTTCTTTTTTCGAGGGATAGAGGGCGTGAGATTGCGGTCACCGAATGGGTGTAAAGTGCTCCAACCACTTCATATTTCGAGGCGATTTGTCATAAAAGTGATGCGAATCAGCGGATAACCTTTTATGCTACGCAGGTATTTTTAAGGAAGTGAATATGATCATAAAACCTCGAATTCGTGGATTTATTTGTACCACAACGCACCCAGTTGGCTGCGAAGCAAACGTAAAAAAACAAATTGAATATACCAAGGCTCAAGGCAAGATCGAGAACGCACCTAAGCGCGTTCTAGTTGTTGGCTCTTCAAGTGGCTACGGTCTATCGTCGCGTATTGCAGCTGCATTTGGTGGTGGTGCTTCAACTATCGGTGTTTTCTTTGAAAAGCCGGGCACAGACAGAAAACCAGGCACTGCTGGTTTCTATAACGCAGCCGCGTTTGACAAGCTAGCGCAAGAAGAAGGCCTGTACGCGAAAAGCCTAAATGGCGACGCTTTCTCTAATGAAGCTAAGCAAAAGACTATCGAGCTTATCAAGCAAGACCTAGGTCAGATCGATATGGTGGTTTACTCTCTGGCATCTCCAGTACGTAAGCTTCCAGAAACCGGCGAACTGATCCGTTCATCTCTAAAGCCAATCGGCGAGACTTACACCTCAACGGCAGTTGATACTAACAAAGATGAGATCATCGAAGCGAGTATCGAGCCGGCAACTGAGCAAGAGATCGCTGATACCGTTACCGTAATGGGCGGTCAAGACTGGGAACTTTGGATGGACGCGCTTTCTGAAGCAGGCGTTCTAGCAGAAGGCTGTAAGACAGTAGCGTACAGCTACATCGGTACTGAGCTGACTTGGCCTATCTATTGGACGGTGCGCTAGGCCGCGCTAAGATGGACCTAGACCGTGCATCAACGGAGCTAAACGAGAAACTATCTGCAATCGGCGGCACGGCTAACGTTGCGGTTCTGAAGTCTGTAGTAACTCAAGCAAGTTCTGCTATCCCGGTAATGCCTCTTTATATCGCTATGGTATTTAAGAAGATGCGTGAAGAGGGTGTGCACGAAGGTTGTATGGAGCAAATTTACCGCATGTTCAGCCAGCGTCTGTATAAAGCTGACGGCACAGCTCCTGAAGTAGATGACCAAAACCGTCTGCGTCTGGATGACTGGGAACTGCGTGATGACATTCAGCAGCACTGTCGCGACCTATGGCCTCAGATCACCTCTGAGAACCTAAAAGAGCTAACAGATTATCAAGAGTATAAAGATGAGTTCCTAAGCCTATTTGGCTTTGGTATCGAAGGCATCGATTACGAAGCGGATGTAAATCCAAACGTAGCGTTTGAGGTTATCGACATCTAATCTTCGTTGAAGAGAATGTAAAAAGGGGCGCTAAGTTAGCGCCCCTTTCTTATATCCGGTGTACTCGATTAAGAGTAAAGACCTAGGTTTTCTTTTGCGTAAGCTTCAAACTCGGTGAAACCGCCTACGTGCTCTTGATCTACAAAGATCTGAGGAACAGTTTCAACTGGCTTGCCTACAGTCTTCTCAAGGTCAGCCTTTGAGATACCTTCTGCGTGAATATCAACGTAACGATAGTTAAAGTCATCACGTTTTGCTTTTAGTTCTTCCGCCGCATCTTTAGCGCGAACACAGAATGGGCAACCAGGACGTCCAAAAATTACTACAAACATATATTTCTCCTTATTTGTTTTGCAAATGATGCCTTAAGCCTTGGGGGAAATAAAGAAACTTTTGCCGTTTAGTGTGATAGGTGATGCCTATTAAAGCAGAATCAAACTTTGCCAACTTGTGATCAACTAGGTAATCTAAACTAAATAGTAAATATGCAATAAGGTATATTGAACTAAATCAATAACTAATCGCTAGCTAGGAAGCATTCTGGTCGTATCATCATTACAAGGGAAGTAAAGATATGTTCCAATTCATGACTACGTCTCGCATCATCTTCGGAGAAGGGGCGCTCCAATCTTCACTGTCTGTTCTTAATCAGTTCGGCTACAGCGTGCTTTTGGTCACAGGTAAGGACCTATCTCGCTCTCAGGTCATCACACGTTATCTGAAAAGCCAAAATATGCGTTATCAACACATCTCTGTCACAAGTGAGCCGAACATTACTATGGTGGAAGAATCCGCCGTGGTGGCACGTCGTTTCAAACCAGACATGGTCGTTGCCATGGGTGGCGGCAGCGTGCTGGATATGGGTAAAGCACTAGCTGCTATGGTCACCAATACCGGAGACCTTTATGACTATGTAGAGGTAGTGGGTCGAAACGTGCCTATCAAGGCTGAACCTGTACCTATGATAGCCATTCCTACCACAGCCAGTACCGGCGCTGAGGTAACTAAAAATGCGGTGCTTAAATCGGGGCAGGATAAGGTTAAGGTAAGCCTACGAAGTCCAGATATCTTGCCAAACGTCGCTATTGTCGATCCAACCCTTACCTATGGCACAGACCCCAGAACGTCAGGACGTGGCGCTATGGACGCCTTTACACACCTAATGGAAGCGTATGTCTGTGGTGAACCAAATCCGCTCACGGATATGATTTGTGAAGAAGGCTTCGCCGCTTATCTCGCTCAATCCTACCAGGCTGTCGTCAAGACAATCCAAGGCTCGGGCGGATCTCTCTTTTGCCGCTATGTTAGGTGGCATGGCGATTACAAACGCCAAGCTCGGTGCAGCGCATGGCTTGGCTTCAGCATTAGGCGGCAAGATTTCGGCGCCACACAGCGTGATTACCGCACGCCTCGCACCCTTTGTCATGCGTGAGAATATGCGTGCAGCCAAACAAAATGGTCGAAATGACCTGTTAACTCGATATCGTAAGATTTCACAGCTTTTAACCGAGGATTCGGATGCACAGATGGAAGATGGCATCGAGTGGGTTAATCAGATGCTGGATAAACTCGAGATCCCAACCCTCTCTTATTACGGACTTTGTGATACCGCATTTGATGTGGTGGCGCAAGATGCGCTCAAGTCGGTAGCCATTCAAGGTAACCCATTACCACTAACAGAAGACAGGCTAGTAGAAGTGTTGAATCAAGTTTGTTACTGTCCTGTTAATCAAGCCTCATCGGATAAAACCCGCAGAGGCGATCTCTCAGAAATGCATTAAACGAAGGAGTGAGAATGTCTTCTAGCTATGTACCGCCTAAGGTATGGACCAACACAGATACTGGAGGCGAATGGTCTAAGATAAACCGTCCGGTCTCTGGCGCAACCCATGAGAAAACCTTACCAGAAGGGGAGCACCCATTTCAGCTCTACTCACTTGGCACGCCAAATGGGCAGAAGGTCACTATCATGTTTGAAGAGCTTCTGGCTGCGGGTGTTAAAGAAGCAGAATACGATGCTCATATTATTCGTATTGGCGATGGCGATCAGTTCTCATCAGGTTTTGTATCGGTTAACCCAAACTCGAAAATTCCGGCGCTGGTAGATAAATCCGGTGATGAGCCAGTAAACGTGTTTGAATCGGGTAACATCTTGCTCTATCTAGCGGAGAAATTTGGTAAGTTTGTTCCAACCGAGCCTGCCAAGCGTGCCCAAGTACTGAATTGGCTATTCTGGCTTCAAGGCTCGGCACCGTATCTAGGCGGTGGTTTTGGCCATTTCTACGCGTACGCACCAGAGAAGTTTGAATATCCAATTAACCGTTTCACTATGGAAGCCAAGCGCCAACTGGACGTATTGGATAAAGAGTTGGGTCGCTATCAGTATCTTGGTGGCGATGAATACACTATTGCGGATATGGCCACTTGGACTTGGTATGGCGGTCTGGTACTTGGACGTTTATATGACGCGGCCGAGTTCCTGCAGGTTGATGAGTATAAGAACCTACAGCGTTGGGCCAAGGATATTGATGCGAGAGAAGCTGTTCAGCGTGGTCGTATCGTGAATCGCTCATGGGGTGAAGATCATGAGCAGGTGGTAGAACGTCACAGCGCAGCCGATATTGACTCTGTACTAGCACTTAAGCCTTAAAATACACACTAAACAAAAAGCCTGCTCAATGAGCAGGCTTTTTTAATTGGGTTTGAAATTAACGAGGTTCTTCGTCTTTACCAAATCGAGAATCCCTCAGGGCTTCTTTTACACGTTTTAGATTGTCTCTAAACCGCTGCCACGACGCAGGGTAAAGCCGGTTGCAAGTACGTCGATGATGGTCATCTGAACGACTCGGCTCGCCATTGGCATATACACATCGGTATCTTCTGAGATATCTAAGGTAATAGTCAGCGAGGCTGCCTTGTGCAGAGGTGAATCCTTAGCAGTGATGGCGATAACCGTTGCGCCATTATCACGAGCGAGGGTCGCAATTTCGATAAGACTCTTAGTGCGGCCTGTATGTGATACTAAAACCACAACATCATTGTCCGTGCTGTTGATGCAACTCATGCGCTGCATAACAGGGTCATCAAAACAAGAAATAGGGATGTTGAAACGAATAAATTTGTTTTGCGCGTCTTTTGCTACTGCAGATGATGCACCTTGACCGAAGAAAGAGATACGCTTTGCTTGAGTAAGCAGGTCTACAGCACGGTTGATCTGATGCGCATCGAGGTTGTTCTTAGCAACATCAAGGCAAGCCATGGTCGATTCAAAGATCTTATGCGTGTATGCATCAGGACCATCACTCTCTTCAACGTTTCGGCTTACATAAGGAGTGCCGTTAGCTAGGCTTTGAGCCAAGTGAAGTTTGAAGTCGGGGAAACCCTTGGTATCTAAACGACGGCAAAAGCGGTTTACTGTAGGTTCACTCACGTCGGCTAACTTAGCTAAAGTCGCAATACTAGAGTGAATTGCAGTCTGCGGATTCGCCATGATCACTTCAGCTACTTTTCTTTCTGATTTACTGAAGTTATCAAGGTTCTTCTGAACTTTTTCTAAAGTATTCATAAGGTTGGCACAATCAATAGTCGAAAACGAAGTCTCATGAAAAGGGGGAGGAGACTCCAAAAATTAATTTCAGTATATACCGAACTTCCTTCACGGTGTAATAAATCCGAAACTTTATAACAAATAAAAACGTTAGAATATGACAAGCCTCAAATATGAGAGGCTTGGCCGATCAAATATGTAGGAGATAAGCGCTCAATCGCGATTTAATTGCACTATTATTTCGAGCTGTGAAGTAAAAAAACTACAGTTTTTCACCCAAAATAGCTTGGGTTGTAGCTTCAATTTGCTTAGTTAGAGACGGCGCTAAAATAGCGATCTCTTTTTGCTCTTTAAGGATATTCTGCAATATTTCTTTGGTGGTTAGCGGGTTTGCTAGCACTACTCTAAATACTGTGGTGGTCAGATTATCAAACTGATGTGGAGTCAGTGTAGTACGAGAAACAAATGAGAGACCGTTTTCACGCTGTCGCTTTTGAATAAACTGAGTAAGGCTATTGAGAAGTTCATTCAATTTTTGCTTTCTGTTTGCCTTTGGCCATCGCCATCGCTTGTTGTACATGTGGCGGAGCATAGCGGTAGGTCAGAAGGCAAAGCTCAGGTTCTGTGACCAACTCAAAATGATCTTCTTGTTTGATCAGATCGGCAAAATAGCGAGCCTTGTCGATTCCGTTGTCGATAAGCAGTTCATAGCCCGGTCGGCTTAGGATATGCATGCTCGAGTAAACCAGCATTGCCATGCCTGAACGAGAACCTTCAAGAGAATGTCGACCAAGGTCTTTAGAGCCTTTACGCAGGATATAGGCGGCGTGGTGCTCAACACTCGACATCGCATTCGGGTCTTTAAATAAGACCATACCAGCGCCCATTGGAATATATAGCTGTTTATGAGCATCGATAGTTACTGAATCAGCGCGCTCGATTCCCGACAGTAGATGGCGATAGGTGTTCGACATCAAGGTCGCACCACCCCATGCCGCATCCACATGGAAGTGACAATTGTGTTGTTCACAGATATCTGCGATGTCATTGAGTGGGTCGATATTACCTGTTTCGGTGGTACCCGCCACACCCACTACAGCGATAGGTTTGATCTTATTCTGTTCAAGCTCTTCTAGCTTCAGTTTAAGATCATCGATATCGATGCGGTTGTTCGCATCTGTTTTTACTCGAATCAGGTTGTCGTGACCAAGACCCAATACATCCGCTGCTTTCTTTAGAGAGTAGTGACCACGCTCAGAGACCAATACAGCCATACCTTGATAGCCGTAATGCAAAAGCGCTTTCAAAAAGGCCTTGTTTCTGAATACCTTCAAAGTCACCATCGGCAGGGAAGGCGTTGTTACGCGCTACCCAAAGAGCGGTGATGTTGGCTATAGTACCGCCCGAGCAAAACGCACCCAGTGAGTGTTTAGCACTGTGCAACCATTGCTGATAAAACGACTCTTCACGACCATAGGTGAGGTTATGAAGCATACCTAATACCTGACGCTCAAGAGGAGTGAAAGCCTTAGAAGTTTCAATCTTCACCAGATTCTGGTTAAGAGCGATCATGATTTTCGACAGCGGCATTAAGAAGTAAGGCAGCGCCGAGGTCATGTGGCCGATAAAGCTTGGCGCAGAGGTATGAACCGAGTGCGAAACTAGGGTATCGAGAAGATGCTGGGTGTGCTCAGAAACAAATGTAGGTTGCTCTGGAAGGTCCGCTGAGTTGAAGTCTTTTTCAATCTCGCGCAGAGGCTTCTCTTCCGCAACGATGTGCTCTTTGAGAAATTCGTTTAGGTTGAGGGACAAACGCTGCTCAATTTGAGTTAGGGTTGATTCTGGCCCTTCCGGGACAGTGAATATCTTCAACAACCGTTCAAAATCTACCAGTGCTTTTCTTTCCTGTGAAACCATATCCGAATTTATATTTCGCTATTACAGGCGGGACAATGTAATAGATAATCTAGTCAATGTCCCGTATTTTTGCAATGAGATAAGATTGCTTTATCTATTATTTGCAATTAGTTTCATTGGCTTGCTGAACAGAAGTGTTATACGCATCCAATACAGGTTGAATCTTGTTCGGATGGCTTAAAAGTTCAGCAAGAGCAGAGCGAAATTCGTAATTTTGTGGGTGAGGTTTCGCTTGACGATATTCAAAGCTTGCCTTGGCGACTTCGCCTAATTTATCGTCACGCTCAGAAAGAGCCTTAATATCTTGCTGACTCAGTTGTAGCCAAGATTCCACATCCAACTCCGTAGACACCTTAACTGGTTGTTCAGTCAGTAGGGTAGAAACCGCAAGTCGATTCAGCTCAAAGTGCTTTTCGCGACCATCAAGGAACCAGTCACTTACTTCTCTTAGATCTGGGTTTGCTGTACTAGTGAGTTCAGCTAGGTCCTGATACCACTGAATAGAGCGTCGATATAGGTGTTGTATTTATTAATCTGGCACTCAGTGTTGGCAGCGAACGCAAATGTTGGAGAGAGTGTAGATACCGCTGCACATGCCAAAAACAACGCTTTTTTCATCGTTTAAATCCCTTTGATTGTAGTGCGTTTAATCTAACAAATTCGGCACTTCAAGACACAAGCTATTTACTGAGTTGTGATGAAGCGCCGTGCTGGTGGCGATTAAATCAACCGACAAAGCCAGCAAAAGCCAGGATACACACAGGAACCAATAGTGACAGTAGGAAACCGCTAACGATAGCCACCGGTACACAACGAATCCCCCAGTGGTTTGAATGATTGGCAGGGTAAAGTCCATCGCGGTCGCACCGGCAAAACCGATAGCGGTGCAAGGTCTGCTTTTAATGAGTACAGGGATAAAAATAAGCGCTAACAGCTCTCGAAGCAGTTCGATAATTAGCGAAGCGCTGCCGTACATAGGGCCAAAGCTGTCGCTTATCAGTATGCCAGTAAGAGAGTACCATCCAAAACCAGAGCCCATGGCTAGGCCTTGCATTAAAGGTAGATCCAACAGGGTTGCTGCAATCATACCGCCTATCCAGGACGTAATAACGATGACTGCCGCGATGGTGATGCCTTGTTTGTTGATAAGTATCTCTTTTAGGGTCAGACCACTATTGCGAAGCTGTATACCGATAAAGAAAAGTAGTACGAACAGTGTCCATTCGCTGGCGGTGTGTACCCAAGCCCAGTATCCAGGTAACAGCAAACCAACGATCACTCCCAGTGCCACAATAAAGACCAGTTTTAATGACTCTGACGCCATCTGCAGCAATGGCAATTTGTTTTGTCTACCTTCTACCTTCAGTGGCATCACTTTGTCGATAAATGGCAAGGCTATAAGGTTACACAGCGAGATAATGATGAAGAAGGTAGCAGTAATAGTGAGAATGTTCTGAACATTCGCTCCCAGTCCTTCCATGTCTGCAATGCTCAGTCCCATCAAAAACAAGATAAATAAAACTGTATGCGAGCAAAGCTTGTTGAGCAGGCCCAATAATGACTGATTTGAGGTGGAAATGAGATAACCCACCACTAAAGGGAGAAAGATAAACAGCAGACCAGATAACATGCGCAGACAATGAATAAGTATTTATTAAACGAATGTGAGAATGTATAACAAAGCGTGAGCAGGTGCAAAATTCTTATTGGGTTCAGATACTTGCGCCAACTTTTTATTTATCTCCATTCCTAATCGTTTTTTCTTCATATTTACGCAGATTTTAAACAGGAAAACGATTTTGGGGTGAAGTCGCACTTTCTCATACTTTTTCCTTTGCGTTTCCTACTTGCCTAATTACGCACTCTATCGGCTAGAAATTTAGGATTAAAAGGGAAAAGGAGAGGAGGGATTGGATGAACTCAAATCAGGATAAACAGAGTAAGGTAGTCGAATACCTTAGAGACTTGGATGGGATATCGACTCATTCTATGTTTGGCGGTATCGGGTATTTCCAAGGTGATGCCATGTTTCTATTGGTTTATGATGGCAAGACTTATTTAAGAGGTGGCGGGGAGTTATCTGAACAATTCAGGCAGTACCAGTGTCAGCAGTTTGCCTTTCAAAAGCGTATTGGTTGTGCGCTTGTGGAATATTTTGAGATAGACGATCTATTTGACGCCAGAGTGATGACTTTGAGGTGCTATTAAAGCACTCACTGGCGTTTGCACATCAAGACAAGGACTGTAGGGGACAATGCCGCCGCTTAAGGGACCTACCAAACCTGCAATTAAGCATAGAGAGAATGTTGGTTCGGGTCGGGGTTTGCGATATCGAAACACTCAATAACCTTGGCGCTGCCTGTGTTTACGTCAGGCTCAAGCAGGTCTATGGCCAAGACTTAAGCCTTAACTTGTTGTGGAAACTCGAAGGTGCGCTTAGACAAATCCACTATACCTTGCTCGACCATAGGGTAAAGAACCAATTGGTGAGTCAGATAAACCGTAATCAACTCGATAGCTACTAACGAAAAACGCCTGCAAATATGCAGGCGTTTTGTATGAATAATCGGGATTAATCGATCAGACCGTATTGCTCGCCTAGCACTTTAATGATCTCTTTTTTAGGGTCATCACTTAGCACGATAGGTTTACCGGTGATCTTCTCTGCGATGCCTGTATAGGTGCGAGACAGATCCATCATTGCAGAAAGAGGCAGTTCGTTGTCGCGAGCCAATGCTTCACGCTCATCCATACGCTCTTTATTCAAAAGGATGTCTGCGTCTGGGAAATGATTAAGAAGGAACTGACGGAAACCCTCTTTAGAGTTTTCTACGATCTTACCTTGCTTGTAGCTTGCCTCATCCCAGATACGAGATGAATCTGGAGTGCCCACTTCATCCATATAGATAAGCTTTTCATTGCCTGCTGCGTCTTTCACGTAGCCAAACTCAAACTTGGTATCGACAAAGATCTGGTCAATTTCTGCTAGAGCATTGTCGATAACGTTGAAGCCTTGCTTTAGAAGCACTTCATACTTATCTACATCTTCAACAGCAGAGAAATTGAAAGCTGAGAAGTTGTTTACCAAGTCTTTACGAGTGATATTTACATCGTCCGCCTCTGGTACATTTGGAATACCACGCAAGATACCCTTAGTGGACGGGGTGATTAGTAGCTCGTCCAAAAGACCGTCTTTGGTTAGACCATCAGGCAGGTCGATACCGCAGAATTCACGTTCGCCTTTTTCGTAAGCGCGCCACATAGAGCCTGTAATGTACTTACGGCAGATAGCTTCAACCATAACAGGTTTTGCTTTTTGAACGATCCACACTAGTGGGTGAGGGATGTCTAGGATATGACTGTCTGCTAGGCCGTTGTCTTTGAATAGCTTAAACCAGTGGTTAGAGATAGCGTTTAGAGCTGCCCCTTTACCTGGAACGCCTTTAAGGCCATTTTCGCCATGCCAGATGCAATCGAATGCTGAGATGCGATCACTGATCACCATGATAGCCAGCGGAGCATCTTCTGCTACATCGTAGCCTTTTTCCTTGATTAGGCGACGGCTATCTTCTTCCGTCAGCCAATATACCGAACGTACCTTACCACTGTGTACTGGCTTATCAGTACGGATAGGTAGATCATCATTAACGTCTAATACTTGAGTCGCAACAGTCATATTTGGAATCCAGTGCAGGAAAATCTGATGCGAATCATACACAGGAAATAATGAGTGATCCATTACTAAAGCAAACGTTTGCGCAAATCCTCTCCTATCACAAACTTTTACTTGATTTTGATCAGTGGAGTAGTGCTTTTGTAGTGCCAGTAAAGATAAGGCAACAGTTACTACGCTCGGCTAGAGAGAGGAGTTGAGCTTTGGCATTGGCATCAAAGTTGCCACTGGCAACGACGGCACTTGCATTGCCATTAGTAAGGGCACGAATAACCACTTCCATTTCATTGTGTTGATTAGATGGTTTTAGTTGTACCACCTTTTCACATTCCACTTGATGCTTAACAAATAGTCTCTCTCTGGCAGTTCAGTTTGGGCGGTAAATAGAACCCACTTAGGTGCTGCAGATGCCTTAGCGAGAAGGCTGAAAGAACTGTCACTCATAAGGTGATGAGCAAGATTAGCAGGGGTTGAATCATATGTGGTGTTGAAATGCATTACTGTATCTCCGTACATACTGTATAAACAAACAGTAATGCCTGTATGGGTAAAGATCAAGCACCAAATATAGATTTTTTAAACAAAAAACCCAGCCTTAGGCTGGGTCATGTTTATGGGTTTGCTTGAAACCTTAGCGAGCGCTGTCTCGGACGGACTTATTTTGATTAGCGATTAGCTCTTCTTGATTGTAGCGATTTACGTCAATGAGAGCCGTTTGCTTACAGGTGTCACAGGTGTAGTTTGTGTATCCGTCTAGATAGGTGAGAGGCTCTACAAATGCGACTTTTTTACACCAGTCGCACGCAGCGAATTTTTTTGCATGAAATCTTTACTCCGGCACTTAACAAATCTCAATTCAAGTAACGACTTCCTGTCGTCGCTATGAGATTAGAAAGGGTAAATTACATTCATGCAAAGCTAATGTTAATGTTTTGTGTAAGGGTTCGTGACCAAGGCACGTCGGTATGGCGTCTATTTGAGCAACTTGCGTTGGCTCGCACCTTCAACCGGTCGACTCACTGATAAAGTACGGCCTTTTTTAAGTCCCACTTCATAGTCTTCAGTGATGTTTTTCATCGCTTCTTTAAGTTGTTTTTTGAAGGTCTCACGGTCGATGTTCTTGAACTCTTTATCTATGTAGTTCTTGATCTTGTTCTCGGAGTTGTCATCCGGTGCAATAGTTGGAAGCTTCTCCAGAGCACCTTCTATCCAACCAGAAAGGAAGGAGTTTACGCGTCGGGTCACCTCAGTTGAGGCAGTACCGGTTCCTGCAAAACTGTTACGGAAACGACCTGTGTGTTCATTCATCTCACGATAGACAACATCGAAGGCAAAGGCAGCAAAGATTGCACGATCAGCCTCACCGATAAACTCGGCGCGCTTAAGGCCTTTATGATTAAGTAATACAGCCTCTACGCCGAACTTGGTGTTAATACCACGGATAATACGTAGAAGGTTATGACCAACGTTACTCGGCAGTAGGTGAGAGGATTGAGTCTTACCCATCTTGATAAACTCAATGTCATCCTTCTCTAGTCCGTACTTCAGCATCAAAGAATGCGCCATTTTAATGGCATTTGCGGCTTCATTGACGTTTGCTGAATTACCTAGTTCTAGACATTTCGCTATCTTTTTCAGGGCTTTATGTTTATTCATAGACTCTAACACTGCTCGAAAGGGGGACCTATTTTAGCGGTTTTCCTTGTCCGCATAAAGGACATTTTGTGATCTATGTATCAGGTGGTTTTGTAAGCGCTTGAAATCATGTAAAGTGTTGCGCAACGACTAAATATTCATTTCGAACATCGCTTAGATTCCAGTGAAGTTTTTGGCAGGAAGCATTATGTTACCAAGATTGGATCTTACTCCCTCTTTAAATGAAACCGTAAAAAATTACCTTGAAGCCCTCGCTGAGCGAGGCTTTAGTGGTGATATTGAAACCAGTTATGCAAGCCGCCTGGCTGTTGCAACGGACAACAGCGTCTACCAACAACTGCCTCAAGGTGTTGTCCACCCTAAAAGCTCGGAAGACGTTGAACTGCTGACTGCTCTTGGCAACGAAGAAGCTTTTCATAGTGTTCGTTTCTCTCCGCGAGGGGGCGGTACCGGTACTAATGGTCAGTCACTTACTGAGCACGTTGTGGTGGATTTCTCACGCCACATGAACCAACTGCTGGAGCTCAATGTTGAAGAGGGCTGGGTAAGGGTTCAAACGGGCATGGTGAAAGATCAATTGAACGACCTTGTACGAGCGCATGGTTTCTTCTTTTCTCCGGATCTCTCCACCAGTAACCGCGCTACCATTGGCGGTATGATCAATACCGATGCCTCTGGGCAGGGTTCATTGCGCTACGGTAAAACCTCCGATCACGTTCTAGCCCTAAAAGCGGTGTTGGCTGATGGCTCTGTTCTTGACACAAGTAATCAGGACTCGAATCCTGAGGGCAGCTTTGCAGACAAGGCAGTGAAAACTACCTTCGAAATATGCAGCGAGTATCGCCCTCAGATAGAAGAGAAGTTCCCAGACCTGAATCGTTTTCTTACAGGCTACGACCTTAAGAACGCCCTTGATGAAGAGCAGTTCGTATCACATCGAGTTTTATGTGGCTCTGAAGGTTCGCTCGGCTTTATCACCGAGGCGAAACTTAACCTTACTCCGATTCCTAAGAAGCGAGTATTGGTCAACGTCAAATACGACAGCTTCGATTCAGCACTGCGCAGCGCACCTATGATGGTTGAGGCGAATGCGCTTTCTGTTGAGACCATTGACTCTATCGTTCTAAATCTGGCCAAACAGGACATTGTTTGGCACACGGTCAGTGAGTTAATTACTGAAGTACCTGGGCAAGAGCTTTTAGGTATTAATGTGGTTGAATACGCTGGCGCTGATGAACAAGAGATTGAAGCCAGATTAAAGAGTTGACCGCTAAGCTGGATCAGATGATTGCAGATAAGCAGGGCGGTGTGATTGGTTATCAAGTATGTAGTGACCTTGCTAGCATCGGCAAAATCTATGCGATGCGTAAGAAGGCGGTGGGTCTTCTTGGCGCAACTAAAGGGGCTGCTAAGCCTGTAGCCTTTGCGGAAGATACCTGCGTGCCACCTGAGAACCTAGCGGACTTTATTGTTGAGTTCCGAGAATTGCTAGACAGCCATAAACTGCATTATGGAATGTTTGGGCATGTGGATGCGGGTGTACTGCATGTTAGGCCAGCACTTGACCTATGTGACCCAGAGCAAGAAGCGCTGATGCATCAAATCTCAGATCAAGTTGTCGCTTTAGTGGCAAAATATGGCGGCTTGATGTGGGGTGAGCACGGTAAAGGGTTCCGCTCTGAGTATGGCCCTGAGTTCTTTGGCGATGAGTTATTTACCCAGTTAAGACGGGTTAAAGGGGCATTTGACCCGCTTAATAAAATGAATCCTGGCAAGATCTGTACGCCGCTTACCTCTGAAGACGAGTTGGTGAAGGTTGCTGGGGTCAAGCGTGCGCATTTCGACCGTCAGATCCCAGTTACTGTGCGCGACAGCTTTAGCGGTGCAATGGAGTGTAATGGTAACGGCCTTTGCTTTAACTACGATACCTCATCTCCTATGTGTCCATCGATGAAGGTGCTTGCTGACCGCAGACACTCTCCAAAGGTCGCGCAGGTATCGTGCGTGAGTGGCTACGACAACTTTCAGAGCAGGGCATAGATGTTCTCGACTTAGAGAGTAAGACTCTAGAAAGTAGTGGCTCACTCAAAGGCATGTTGGATAGGGTTCGTAATCGTCTCAACCAAAGACACGAATATGACTTTTCTCATGAAGTGTATGAGGCGATGCAAGGCTGTCTTGCGTGTAAGGCGTGTGCCACTCAGTGTCCTATTAAGGTGGATGTGCCGGACTTTAGAGCGCGCTTCTTAAATCTGTATCACTCTCGTTACCAAAGACCGCTTAAAGATTACTTTGTGGCAAATATCGAGAGCTTGCTTCCGGTCATGGCGACATCTCCCAAATTGGTTAATGGCGTATTGAATGCTAAATGGGTTCAATCTTTGGTGGCAAACTCGATCGGCTATCTAGACGCGCCATTGATGTCTTCGCCGACATTGAAATCACGCTTAAAGGCTCAGCAATTAGTCCCGTTTGATATGCAGAAATTGTCTGCTCTGAGTGAAGAGCAGAAACAGCAGCACGTGATCATAGTGCAAGACCCATTTACCAGCTATTACGACGCCAGTGTTGTGGATGATTTTGTATCGTTTGCGGTCAAACTGGGTTTTAAGCCGGTGATACTGCCATTTAAACCAAATGGTAAAGCGCAACACATCAAGGGTTTCTTGAAGAAGTTTAATGCGACCGCGAGCTCTACTGGTGATTTCTTACAACAGGTATCCAGCCTAAGCATACCTATGGTTGGGGTAGACCCAGCATTGGTGCTTTGCTATCGCGATGAGTATCGTCATCTAGACAAAGGCTTTGATTTTGATGTGCTGACCGTGCATGAATGGCTACTGCCAAGGCTCGAGCAGTGTGAACCTATCAATCAACAGATGATAGTACCCCTTGGTATCTGCTTGCGCACTGTACGGAAAAGACCATGCTGCCGAACGCGGAGAAGGAGTGGGGCGCTATCTTCGCTCACTTTGGTGGCAGCTTGCAGACGGTACCTGTAGGTTGCTGTGGTATGGCAGGTACCTTCGGCCACGAAGCGGACAAGTACCAATGGTCTAAAGATGTGTATGCCTTAAGTTGGAAGCCAAGACTTCAAGACCTTCCGAAAGAGCGCTGCCTAGTGACAGGCTATTCATGTCGAAGTCAGGTGAAGCGATTTGAGGGTGAAGCGGTGAAGCATCCACTTCAGGCGTTGTTAGCCATCATCTAAAACGACAAAGGGTTGGCAATGGCCAACCCTTTTTCTATTCGGTGCTAATTTATTGCTTAGCTAGGAAGCTGGTTTTAGCGTTGTTGAACTTCTCAACGTAAGCACCCATTGCGTCCCCATCCCAAGGGATAAGACCGCTGGCGATCATGCGCTTGCTACCTGTGCCTACGATCTCACCGTTAGCTTGAACTCGAAGTTTAGGGTAACCACGCCGCGGCGACCTTTTACATCGAAGGTTGCGCTTGAAAGGTCAACGTTAAGGTTTGATACATCGTACTTGGTGAACTCAAGCTTCATGCTCTCATAGATGATAAGAGGGCGCTTGGTGTTGAACATCATCTGCTCTTGTTCCATTAGAGGAACCATGATGTGCGGGAAGTTCATACCAGAGAATTTCACATAGCCACGAATTACTTCTTCGATAAGCTCGGCATTGTGACAGTTTTCACCCTCGCTATGCATGCCAAGGTAAACCTTGTCGTTTGCATCCACTACGGCTTTGTTCTCTTCGCTCTCATGGTTGATATGAAGCTCAGTACCTTCGGTTACCATGCCCGAGAAGGTGAACTCCATAGAGCGCGAAATACCTTCCTGTTGCAACATTACCGCAAACAGCAGGTCACCCGGTACGCAAAAGCGAGAGTTGTCTTCGTCATGGATAGGGTTGAAGTCACCGGCGATGCCTTTAGCAAAGTTACTCGCTTGCGCGCGGGTGAAATGGAACTGATTGTTTTCTTGAACAAAATAGGGAGTTAGAAACATAACCGCTTATTAATTTATGTGTGACTAGCCAAAATTTTAAGGGAGTATATCAAACGCATAAATTTCAATGGTCTATCCAGTAACAATTGCTAGCAATTAAGATGTAATATTGGATGGTTACAGTAGGGAGGCGTTCGCTTTTTGCTCGATAAACCAGCTTGAAATACAAGCGTATTCGAGTGAATCTGTGATTGTTATTTTAAGGGATTTAGTTAAAATAACCCGCTTACTGTTTGAGGAGTCCAGTCACATCGGTAATTGTGATTGCCTTGAATAGAAATCATCTCGGCTTCGCTTTTCTAAGGCATTGAAAGGCGAGGGTATATTTTAAACATGTGTTACTGCGTGTGTAACACCACTGGAATAGGACAGACAATGCCTGTAATTACTCTTCCTGACGGCAGTCAGCGTCAATTTGACAACCCAGTTTCAACTCTAGAAGTCGCTCAATCAATTGGTCCAGGTCTTGCTAAAGCAACCATCGCAGGTCGTGTAAACGGCGAACGCTTTGATGCTTGCGATCTTATCGAGCAAGATGCTTCTCTTGAAATCATCACCAATAAAGATGAAGTAGACGGTCTAGAAATCGTTCGCCACTCGTGCGCACACCTATTAGGTCACGCTATTAAGCAACTTTATCCTGAAGCTAAGATGGCTATCGGTCCAACGATCGATAACGGCTTCTACTACGATATCGACCTTGAGCAGTCTCTAACGCAAGAAGATCTTGAAAAGATTGAAAAGCGCATGAAAGAGCTGGCGAAAACCAAGTATCAAGTAATCAAGAAAAAGGTTAGCTGGCAGGAAGCGCGAGACACATTTGAAGCTCGCGGTGAAACCTACAAGATGGAAATCTTGGATGAGAACGTATCAAAAAGACGATCGTCCAGGCCTTTACCATCACGAAGAATATGTAGACATGTGCCGTGGTCCTCACGTACCACACATGGGCTTCTGCCAACATTTCACTATCCTGAATGTGGCAGGCGCATACTGGCGTGGTAACAGTGACAACAAGATGCTTCAGCGCATCTATGGCACTGCATTCCATGACAAGAAAGCTCTTAAAGCACACCTTACTCGCCTAGAAGAAGCGGCTAAGCGTGACCACCGTAAGATTGGTAAGCAGCTGGATCTATTCCACATGCAACAAGAAGCACCAGGTATGGTGTTCTGGCACAACGACGGTTGGACTATCTATAAGACGCTAGAAGGCTTCATCCGTGAGCAACTTGTTAAGTTCGACTACGAAGAAGTACGTGCACCACTCATCCTTGACGTGAGCATGTGGGAAAAATCAGGTCACTGGGACAAGTACGGCGACATGATCTTCTCTACTGAGTCTGAAAAACGCACTTACGCTGTTAAGCCAATGAACTGCCCAGGTCACCTACAGATCTTTAACCAAGGTCTTAAGTCATACCGTGATCTACCATACCGTATGGCTGAGTTTGGTCTTGTGCACCGTAACGAGCCATCAGGTTCTCTACACGGTCTAATGCGTGTACGTTCATTTACTCAAGATGATGCGCACGTGTTCTGTACTGAAGAGCAGATCCTGCAAGAAGTATCTTCGTGCATCGAAATGGTGTTCGATACTTACAGCACATTTGGTTTCGAAAACGTTGATATCAAACTATCGACTCGTCCAGAGCAACGTGTAGGTTCAGATGAAATCTGGGACAAAGCAGAAAAAGCTCTAGAAGACGCGCTTAAAGCGAACAATCTAGACTTCGAGCTTCAGCCAGGTGAGGGTGCATTCTACGGCCCTAAGATCGAGTTCACTCTTTATGACTGTCTAGACCGTGCATGGCAGTGTGGTACTATCCAGCTAGACTTCTCTATGCCGGGTCGTCTTGGTGCTTCTTACGTTGGTGAAGACAACGAGCGTCATACTCCAGTAATGATTCACCGTGCGATTCTAGGTTCTCTAGAGCGCTTCATCGGTATTCTGATGGAAGACTACGCTGGCTTCTTCCCAACTTGGTTGGCTCCAACACAAGCTGTGATCATGAACATTACTGATAAACAATCGGAATATGTTCAAGAAGTTGTGCAAAAACTGCAAAAAAGTGGAATTAGAGCCAAAGCGGACTTGAGAAATGAGAAGATTGGCTTTAAAATCCGCGAACATACTTTAAAACGTGTACCGTACATGTTGGTAGTTGGTGACCAAGAAATGGAAGCTGGCGAAATTGCAGTACGTACTCGTAAGGGTAAAGACCTTGGTAAATTCAAAGTGGATGATTTTATTTCGTACATCCAAGCCGAGGTTTCAAGCCGTAAGCTCAATCTAGAGGAATAAGATTATTAAAGGTGGAAGACGTGGCCAACAACCGGCCAAACAAAACCAGCACCGTCTAAACGGTGAAATTCGTGGCGTTCGTGAAGTTCGTTTAACCGGCGCAGATGGTGAGTCAGTAGGTGTAGTATCTATCCAACAAGCTGTTGCTGCTGCTGAAGAAGCTGGTATGGATCTTGTTGAGATCAGCCTAACGCCGAGCCACCAGTTTGTCGTGTGATGGACTATGGCAAATTCCTCTTTGAAAAGAGCAAAGCTGCTAAAGAGCAGAAGAAGAAGCAAAAGCAGATTCAGATTAAGGAAGTAAAATTCCGTCCTGGAACTGATATTGGAGACTATCAGGTAAAACTACGCAACCTGACGCGTTTCCTAGAAGACGGCAACAAAGTGAAGGTAACAATTCGCTTCCGTGGCCGTGAAATGGCACACCAAGAAATCGGTGTCGACGTTTTGAATCGTCTGAAAGAAGATACAGTGGATCTTGCTGTTGTTGAATCTTTCCCGACTCGAATCGAAGGCCGCCAGATGATCATGGTGCTAGCCCCTAAGAAGAAGTAATTAAAGGCTTTGCAAGTAATCTAACCTCGCTGCCTTAAGGGTGGCGGGGTTTCATTCGCCCTAATTACTATTGTTTAAACAACTCAACAATGCGGAGTTATTCATCATGCCTAAGATGAAAACCAACAAAGGTGCTGCTAAGCGTTTTAAGAAAACTGCTGGTGGTATTAAGTACAAGCACGCTACAAAACGTCACATCCTGACTAAGCGTACTACTAAGAACAAGCGTCAGCTACGTCCAAACGCTCTACTTCCTAAAGTTGAAGTAGCAGCAGTTGCTCGTATGATGCCATACGCTTAATTCTTTTTAGTTTATAATTCGTTTAGTTTAGGAGAAGCATAATGCCTCGCGTAAAACGTGGTGTACAAGCTCGTGCACGTCATAAGAAAGTTCTAAAACAAGCTAAAGGTTACTACGGTGCACGTTCACGTGTATATCGTGTAGCTTTCCAAGCAGTTACTAAAGCTGGTCAATACGCTTACCGTGACCGTCGCAACAAGAAGCGTCAATTCCGTCAACTATGGATTGCACGTATCAACGCGGCATCTCGTCAAAATGGTCTATCTTACAGCCGTTTCATCAACGGTCTTAAGAAAGCATCTATCGAGATCGATCGTAAGATCCTTGCTGACATCGCGGTATTCGACAAAGCTGCATTCGCAGTTCTAGTTGAAAAAGCAAAAGCTGCTCTTTAATAGCAGTTGTCAGGTTTAAGAGAAAGGGGACCCTAGGGTTCCCTTTTTTATGTCTAAAATATTCTTTTTCCTCACTTTTCTCTCCAAACCCATGACAAGTCGTCCGTTTCCCTGCTAGGTTAAAGCTCTAACCGAATTACGGGAGAACATGGATTGGTTCAAAAGCTTTTCTGGCAAGACCCTTATCTCACCTCAGTCACCGCACAAATCACCTCGATTGAGGAAGATGTGGTGCAGCTCGAACGCACCATTTTCTATGCCGAGTCCGGAGGCAGGAGAGTGATGCTGGGACTATTGGTGGTATCCAAGTTCTCGCCGCACAAAAACACGCGACTAAAATACTCTACCAATTAGCCGAGACTCCGAACTTTAAAGTTGGAGATGAGGTTGAAGTCGCAATCGAGTGGCCTAGGCGTTATGCACTAATGAAACTTCATTTTGCTGCTGAGGTTGTGCTCGAGCTTTTCACTACACTCTATCCCAAGCTAGATAAAATCGGCGCGCATATTTCACAAGACAAGAGCCGAATCGACTTTGCCTCAGATACCAATATAAAACCGCTACTTGCAGAAATAGAGTCCAAGGCACAGGCCATTATCGAATCTGATAGCCTAATTAAAAGTGCTTTCTCTGATGAGGAGAATGAACGTAGATACTGGCAAGTGGATGGTTTTGCTAAGGTGCCTTGTGGTGGCACTCATCTTAAGCGCACCTCCGAGGTGGGTAAGATACGCCTCACGCGCAAGAATGTTGGCAAGGGCAAAGAGCGCGTCGAGATAAGGCTCGGAGGAGAACTAATATGCCAGTAGCGTTATGGGTTTTATTGTTTGTTGCTATCGTCCTTATCTGCTAGCAGGGCTTGGCGGATACATGAAAATAAAACATCTGGGCCATTTGGATAATCGTCACCCTAGGGTACAAGCGCAATCAGCGACAGGTATTACAGCGCGTGTCATAGCTGCACAGTCTAATGCTTGGGAGGCGCTGGCCTTTTATGCAGCGGTTATCATGACATGTGGCTTTAGTGGTGTGGATTGGGAGTTGTTGACCGTTCCTGCTGTGATCTTTGGCATAACCCGAGTTATCCATCCAATTTTATACCTTATGAATATTGCGACCCTTCGTAGTATCACGGTTGTGGTCGGCGTGAGCGCCTGTATCTACATGATGAGTTTGGCGGTGTAGTATGTTTCGAGCAGTGATAGAACCGAATCTGGAATTGAGATTAGCTCATCCGAGGATATCCCTGATTATTACTCTCTGGTTAAGCAGGATAGAAATTATCTGAGTGAGTGGCTCGCATGGCCGCTCCATGCAGATGGCGAGGCGTTCTTTTCTGAGTTTTTTAAGAAGTCTTTAAACGATTATGCCAATAACAAGGCGATGGTGTGTGCCATTTTCTATGAGAACGAGCTAGTGGGTAACGTGTCGTTCAATTCCATATCATCTTCACTATCGAGTGTGGAGATAGGGTATTGGCTTGGCTTTGCACATCAAGGTAAAGGCATTATGAGTAAGTGTGTTTCTTACCTTATTCGCTATGCTTTTACCGAACTTGAGATGCATAAGGTGCAAATCTCAGCTGCGACTGAGAATAGACCGAGTCGCGCACTGTGTGAGAGGCTAGGAATGTCCCTAGAGGGAGTCATAACTCGGGCAGAGAATCTAAATGGAAGAGTGGTGGACCACGCTATTTATGGTCTTAGCCGAGAAGAATGGAAGAATAAGGAGCAGATGTGAATCAAGTTCTGGTAGATGTAAATTGGCTCGCAGAGCATAAGAATGAAGTGATTTTGTTAGATGCCTTTATGTTGAAGGTAGTGGGTAAGGAGCCTATTGAATATGACAAGTTAACTACTATACCGGGAGCACTTGCATTCGATATAGAAACCGATTTTTGCGACCTTGATTCAACTCAGCTGCATGCTATGCCAACACCAGAGCAATTTACGCAGAAGGTACGTGAGCTTGGGATTAACAAAGACTCAAGCGTGGTTATTTTTGACAACCAAGGTATCTACAGTGCGCCTCGAGCTTGGTGGACCTTCAGGTTAATGGGATTTGA
Source organism: Vibrio sp. JCM 19236 (assembly GCA_000830455.1). GTDB lineage: Bacteria > Pseudomonadota > Gammaproteobacteria > Enterobacterales > Vibrionaceae > Vibrio. The sequence continues at coordinate 38,566 of BBSB01000027.1, read as the reverse complement.
TAAGGTTGCGGTGCTCGATGGTGGTTTACCGGCTTGGATTGAAGCAGGTTTTGATGTCGCACATGAGTTCGAAGCACCGGCTAATTGGGGTGATTTAGAAGCTAAACCAATCCAAACACTGGTGTGTGATGCCCAAGATGTGGTGAGCAATATAGAGACTACACAGGCAAAAGTGTTAGATGCGCGCGGTGCGCCTCGATTTAATGCTGAGGTAGCTGAACCAAGGCCTGGTGTACGAGCAGGTCATATTCCTGGCTCTCAGAACCTACCTTTTGCCAGCTTGATGGATGGAGAGCGTTTTAAAGCTTTACCCGAGTTAAAGAAAAGTTTTTCCAATCTAGGCTAGATGACGGTGATGCACTGATCATGTCGTGCGGCTCCGGCATAACCGCTGCATCTTGATCTTGGCAGCTCACGTATGTGGCCTCACTGACACCAAGCTGTATGACGGCTCGTGGGCAGAATGGGGCAGTGACGAATCACTGCCAATAGAGGTCTAGAGCTCTGGCTCGATTCTATACACCTTGCCACTGTCGGTAGTGAAGTAGATAAGATCGTCGGGAGAGACCTGAATATCACGAATTCGCTCTCCCAGATCCTCAAATAGGCGCTCTTTTTCGTTGAGATTACTACCTGTGATTTCCACTACATTGATGTGGGTGAGCTTTAGGCTCCTGCGAGAAGTTTGCCATTGAGCTTTGGATAGTTCTTACCACGATAAAGCACCATACCGCTCGGTGCGATGGATGGTATGTAGACCAATTTTGGTGATTCGATGCCTTCCATATGCTCAGCATCTCCTACCTTCAAAGGTCCCCAATATTCTTTACCGTGTGATGTGATAGGCCAGCCATAGTTGGCGCCTTTTTGGATCAGGTTGATCTCATCACCGCCACGAGGGCCGTGCTCGATAGCCCACAGCTGGCCAGTTTGTTTGTCAAAAGTCATGCCCTGAGGGTTTCGATGTCCATAACTCCAAATGCTATCTAGCCCATCCTTTGTTTTGGCGAATGGATTGTCTTTTGGTGCGGTACCATCACCGTTTAATCGCAGTATGCTGCCAGAATCCAATTGTAGATCCTGCCCATTTTCTCGAGTACCTCTATCGCCGATGGAGAAGTAGATATGGTCGTTATCATCGATGGCGATACGGCTACCGAAGTGACGACCGGAACTGGAGCGAGTATTGGAGACATAAAGCTCTTTGAAGTCGGTTACCTCATCGCCTTGGTAGTGAAAGCTAGCTAGGGTCGTTTTTGGACCCGACGAGGTTTCCTTGGAGTAGGTGAGATAGATGGTTTGTGGGTGCTTTGGATGAATAGCGAGATCCATTAATCCGCCTTGTCCTGACGCCTCAACGTTGTCGGGCTTAAACAGTGCCTGTTTGCTTCCTGAGTCAAGATTGAGTTCGACGATTGAGCCGTTGCGTTCGCTGATAAGGGCGGTATTTTTATCCACAAACTCAATAGACCAAGGTATTGAAAGACCGCTGCCTACTTGTGTTAGCTCGTAGCCTTGCGCTGCAAAGGAGCTTAACCCCAAAATACCCAGTAGACTCAATTTATTCAGTTTCACTCTAATTTCTCCTGTCGACCAACCCTGTCTCCACAACGCTCAAAAAGGGCTATCCAATATTGCGCATGGTTTACACTAGCGACCTTATAGTCCATGTATGCATCTAGTATAGGGTGTTGAAGGTGCTCCGGTAGGTTTTTTGTATATAAAACAGAAAGATAAGGTGAAAGGGTTTGGTAGGCAGAATTTAAATCTGCGAGGTATGGCTGTATCTCGGCTATGTAATAGGTGTAGAACACATTCTTGAGGCGCTGATAACGAGTTGGGTCTCGATTAAGGCCGCAAAAAACCTCGTGGTCATAAGCCTTAAGCTGTTTGGTAGTAACGTTTAGGTAATAACCGGACTCCTGCAGCGCCTTGGTGATGCGCCCCATCTGGTCAAACTTTTCTACTTCCTCTTGCAGCGATAGGATAGAAAACCCTTGCATCAAATCCCCTTGTTGATGCATCTGGTTTAATTGATTGTGCTCTCTTAACGTGTCTCTTAATGCAATTAAACCTCTATTGCTTTCCTTGCTGTACCATAGGTTTGAGTAGGCATTGGCGTACATGGCATCGCTGGTATAGAGAGTGTTGCTTATATGGATAGGGAGCTCCTGCCATTTCGCTTGATAGATCTGATACACCTCACTAGCAAAGTCAGCGTCGAGTTCGTTTGAGTCGATACACTCCTTTAAACCAGACAAGAGATTCACCTGATATTCGAGGTTACGAAACTGGTCTTGTACCTTTCCTAGTACAGTGTTTCTCTCTGCTATCAAAGACAACAGTTGGCACTCAGATAGCTGTAATGAATCCATCAATCCAACGCTATGTCGAGGTGGTTCTATGTATAGATCTCGCTTTCGAGGGTATTCATGACGAGGTAAATCTAGGGCAGGGCTTTGTTGCTGCTGTACGTTACTGATACGTTGCAGATAGTCTTCAAATTTATCTTCTACTGTCACAGGCTCGCAGCCAGTGAGCAAAAGAAAAGCTATCACTAAATACCGTTTCAACATATTGCTCCGAGTTACACGACCTCAGTTCATACGTACTATTGGCTCGAATGAGTTAAGTTATCTTCGCCATGTTTTAGACGTTGGAATAGCCAACCAATCGCCACTAGGCAGAGCCCTAAACCTAAGAAAGAGAACGCGCGTAACAGCCCGGTCAGCTCAGACATATCCACAACAAAAGCTTTTAAAATCACCACAAACATCAATCCAAAGCCAATTTGATGCGCCAATTTGCTGGTATGGATTTGTGACCAAACGATAGTAGCGGCGGCAATAACAAGCCAAACCACCGAGTAGGTATAGAGCTCTGTTTCTTGAATGCCAAAATCAATCCCGATGTAGCCGTCATGATAAAAGTGGCGAATAACGGCATTAACGCTGCCAATTGCGAATAGGTCGGCTAATACTCGAATTCCTTGAACCAGACGTGTTTCAAATATTCTTAGCTTCAATGCAGAGGTTAAGATGACAGCCGGCAAGATCCACATAGGGGTTATCCAGTTGATAACAAGCATCCGGCCTAGGTCTTGGTTGGTGAATAAGGGGTTGAATTGAACTAGAAGAATTAAGTGCAAGCTAGCTGATGCGATGAGCAGGGCATAGCTGAACACACTATAGAGATGTGAAACCAAGTTGTGCTGAGCCTGAGATGCGCGATAAAGGTATACACACGCAAGGAACAGATAGTTGAGCGCTAGGAGCACACACTCTTGATAGCTAAAGTTAAAAAGAGAGGGGTAGTCACCAATCAAAAGGTAACTGGACTCAGTGGTAACAAACAGAGCTAAGAGGTGCATTCTTGCGCCGGATAACCATGGCTCTAATGATGGCCTTTCAAATAGCTTGGAGCTAGCAATACAAGCCCAAAGCAAGCCGGGTAGATAACCAGAGTCCAGTGAATGCCGAGTATGGTTTCCGACTCGTAGGGTGATAGCCAAGGTGCGGTGGTGAGACGGGCGAGAATGACAACTAGTACAGCTTGGATCAACCAGTTTGGCGCAGAGAATTTGAATCTGCGACTCCAGTAAGCCAGTGATACCAACTGAGCGGTAAGAGCCAAGGTTAAGGTTCCAGCCTCGAGCAGCATAGTAAAGATCAAACTCAAGTTAGCATTTGCCAAAAGCCATCCCGAGACTTGAATATGTGGCTGCTGATAGCGCTTGGTGATCATGACCGCTATCGCGCCAAATAGAGCGAGCTCTACAGCCCAAAGTGGATATAACGACTCTGAAATCTCAGTAGGTGTCAGAACGTAGGTAATTGCGAATAGAAGTGGAGTCGAGACCCCAAGCAGCAGAGAGAAAGCCGGCCTTGTTGGGAGCTTGAAGTGCATCAGTAGCGCATAGGTAAAGAAGATAACCCCACTGACCTGAGTGAACAGGTGCGCGCCTGTGTTCATAAACAGAATATCCGTTTTGTCTGTGTAGGATATCTGCATAGCAAGGGTCGAAAGATTGAGAATTAGCGCCAAAATGGGCCAGGTATCAAAGGCGGAATGACGGTAAGATGCCCAAAACAGCAATGCGGTGAAAACCAAACTGTAGGCGACTAATTCTGGTTGGTATCCCCAAATAGCATAATAAATCCAGATAGGCGGGATCGCGCAAAGTACCCCTGCCTGCTCTTTGCGGGGCATAAGCAGAACCTTGAGTGGCAATGGCTTCTGATTTTGGCCGTCTAGGCGCCAACCCATTACTGGCTGAGGGTGAACAGGTACAGCGAGGCAAGGCTAAATGAAAGCAGCACTGCAACTTCGTTGCCACTCCTAGAAAGAAATATCGCCAACAGCAGATAGCTGAAGTGTCCAAGAAAACTCAATTGCCAAAGATAGCGGTTGCTGACCTTAGAGGTTATGTAGATGGCAGAGCTACTGATAAAGGTGACGAATAGCGAAAGCTCTAAAAGCGTCAGTTCATTGGACCAAAATAGCGCCGGTACTGCATATGATCCTATTATACCAATAAAGGCGACGATTGGGCCGAACCTAAGCGCCATGAAGGTCGCGACACTGGTGACGAGTAAAGTGACAAACAGCGCGGGAGTGGGCGGAATAAATTTATAGTAATGAGTAGAAACTACCATCATAGAAAAGCAGGTGATAATACCGGCTGATGCAAGGGCTGCGCTTACTTGGGGCGACTGTATATTGAATCGCTCAGGATTACGCATTAGATATTCGGCAATGGCGAGTAAACTGATACCAAATGTGAAGCCTAATAGAACTCTGGCTTCAGCAGAGATAAGACCGGCCTCAATAGCATACTTAGCTAAGAACACACCACCTAGAGCAAGAACGAAACCACCTAGCCAAAGTAAGCTATTGCTGGATATTTTCTCTAAGAGCTTCTTGAAGGGTTTATCCAGTTCAGACCAGAGGGTAGTGCTCTTGTCGACTTGTTCAGGTTGCCAAAGCTGTGCTTGTTGTTCCTTGCTATCCCGCACCTCGAATTCTGCAGTTTCGCTTGTTTTTGCCTTCGACGAGCCCTGATATTCAGCCACCTTCTTCAGTGCCAACTGCAATTTAAGGTCTTCCACCTCTGTCTCGAGCTGAGATAGGCGTTTTAGAATCTGCCTTCCCCCGATAAATATCAGGATAAGCAAGAGGATATAAACTAATTCGAGACTGTTTGAGAGCATACCTAGGTCCGTGGCTTTTGATCTCTTAAGTTAAGCATAAAGAGTGAACGTGAAATGAATTTACTTGAGACTCAATCATTTAAGTAGTTTTAACCTTTGCTTGACCGAGTAAAGTGTTTTCTAGCAAAACCCTGACATTTGTGGGGCAAAAATTCCCAAAATAGCGAGCTCGTTCCAACACTGTACTCAATGCTTCATGCGTTCGGTATTCAGTGTGCTGATTTTTAAGCAATGAAGGAATTAATATGAAGCCACTAAAAATGCTACTGTTAAACGTCACTCAATTCATTGTGAGAAAGGTTGAAATTACCGCACGCTGCGTTTATTTGCGTAGCCTTTTGTCTGAATTGTCCGCGGGTGAAGAGCTCTATCAGAAAGAATGGCGTGGTAGAAAAGAGCAAAAGTTTATCGATAGGGTCAATGAAGACCTAGATACTCTGCGAAGCGCGATAAGAAGTAATCGTACGCGTATTGTTAGATTGAGAAATTCTTAAATCATATTCATAGAAATGGAGCCGAAAGGCTCCATTTTGCGTTCTGGTAACCAGATTAGAACGTTAATAACGATTCAATATTCCTCAAGTTGCATCGAAAGCCCAATTATTACTGAATTTCCCCCATTTGGATTTGGCTTTAAGCCTGCCTTTTATTACTATGTGTAGCTATTCAAAAATACCCTAAATCCCGCAGGACACTGCCTGAGGCAGATGAGGAAATAATGCAACATCTACAAGAGATTATTGCGAACGCGACTGCAGCTATCGAAAGCGCAGATTCGCTTGTTGCACTGGATGAAGTGCGCGTTCAATTTTTGGGCAAGAAAGGTGAGCTAACTCAACAGCTTCAAAGCCTTGGTAAACTGCCACCAGAAGAGCGTCGCAGCGCTGGTCAAGAGATCAACAAAGCGAAAGGCGCGGTTCAGCAAGCTATCGCAGCACGTAAAGACGCACTGCAAAAAGCAGAGCTAGAAGCAAAACTGGCTGCTGAGACTATAGATGTAACTATGCCTGGTCGTCGTATTGAGAACGGTGGTCTACACCCAGTAACTCGTACTATCGAGCGCATCGAAACCTTCTTTGGTGAGCTTGGCTTCTCAACTGAGTCTGGTCCAGAAATCGAGGATGCATTCCACAACTTCGACGCACTAAACATCGCGGAAGACCACCCTGCGCGTACTGACCACGATACCTTCTTCTTTAACCCTGACCTGATGTTGCGTACTCACACCTCTGGTGTTCAGATCCGTACTATGGAAAACGGTAAACCGCCGTTCCGCTTCATCGCTCCGGGCCGTGTATATCGTAACGACTACGACCAAACGCACACTCCAATGTTCCACCAGGTTGAAGGTTTGATGATCGACGAGAACATCAACTTTGCTCAACTTAAGGGCATTCTGTCTGAGTTCCTAACTGCTTTCTTCGAAGAAGAAGTAGAGGTGCGTTTCCGTCCTTCTTACTTCCCGTTCACTGAGCCTTCAGCAGAAGTTGACGTTAAGCGTAAAGACGGCAAGTGGCTTGAAGTTCTAGGCTGCGGTATGGTTCACCCGAACGTACTTCGCGCTGTAGGCATCGACCCTGAGCAATATCAAGGCTTTGCATTCGGTATGGGTGTTGAGCGCTTGACTATGCTTCGTTACGGCGTAACGGACTTGCGTGCATTCTTCGAAAACGATCTTCGTTTCCTAAAACAGTTCAAGTAATTCAGGGGCAGAACTAGATGAAATTCAGCGAATCTTGGCTTCGTGAGTGGGTAAACCCTGCGGTTACTACTGACGAACTAACACACCAAATCACTATGGCTGGCTTAGAGGTAGACGACGTTCTTCCTGTAGCAGGCGAGTTTACCGGCGTTAAGGTTGGTAAAGTTGTTGAATGTGGCCAACACCCAGATGCAGACAAACTTCGCGTAACCAAAGTAGATGTTGGTGCAGAAGAACTTCTAGACATCGTTTGTGGTGCATCAAACTGCCGTGAAGGCCTTATCGTTGCGGTTGCAACTGTAGGTGCTGTTCTTCCAGGCAACTTTAAGATCAAGAAAGCGAAACTTCGCGGTCAACCTTCTCACGGCATGCTTTGCTCATTCACTGAGCTAGGTATCGACGTTGAGTCTCACGGCATCATGGAGCTTCCAGAGACGGCGGTAATCGGCACTGACTTCCGTGAGTATCTGTCTCTAAACGACGTAACTGTAGACGTTGACCTAACAGCAAACCGCGCTGACTGCTTCAGCATCCGTGGTCTTGCTCGTGAAGTTGGCGTACTAAACCGCGAAGCGGTAACGGAGCCGGCAGCAAACGCAGTAACAGAAACCATTACTGACACTGTAGCGGTTGATATCCAAGCGTCTGTTGCTTGTCCACGTTACCTTGGCCGTGTGGTTAAGAACGTAAACGTTAAAGCAAGCACACCAATTTGGATGCAAGAGAAGCTGCGTCGTTGTGGCATCCGCTCTATCGACCGGTAGTAGATATTACTAACTACGTGATGCTAGAGCAGGGCCAACCAATGCACGCATTCGATCTAAGCAAGATTGAAGGCGGTATCGTGGTGCGTATGGCTGAGCAAGACGAGAAGCTAACCCTTCTTGATGGCAACGAAGCGAAACTGAACGCAAACACCCTAGTTATCGCAGACCATAACAAAGCGCTTGCAATCGCAGGTGTATTCGGTGGCGAAGACTCAGGCGTTACCACTGAGACCACAGACGTGCTTCTAGAGAGTGCATTCTTTGCACCAGACTTCATCCGTGGCCGTGCACGTTCTTACGGTCTGCATACCGACTCTTCAATGCGTTTTGAGCGTGGTGTTGACTTTGCACTGCAGCACAAAGCAATGGAGCGTGCGACTGAGCTTCTAGTTGAAATCTGTGGCGGTGACGTTGCACCTATCAATGGTCAAGAGTTTGCTGACAACCTACCAAGCCAAAACAAGGTAGAGCTTCGTCGCACTAAGCTTGACCGCCTACTGGGCTACGCTATCCCAGATGCAGACGTAGTTGAGATCCTTGAGCGCCTTGGTTGCGACGTTGAAACCAACGACAACGGCTGGAGCGCAGTATCTCCATCATGGCGTTTCGATATCGCTATCGAAGAAGACTAGTGGAAGAGGTTGGCCGTATCTTCGGTTACAACAACATCCCTAACCAAGCGCCAATCGCATCACTAACTATGAACGACCACCAAGAAGCGGCTCAGCCACTTAAGCGTGTTCGTGACCTACTTGTTGACCGTGGCTACCACGAGGCCGTGACTTACAGCTTCGTTGAGCCTGAGCAACAAAAGCTAATCGTGCCAGACGTTGAGCCATTGATCCTGCCTTTCCCAATCTCTGCGGAAATGTCAGCAATGCGTCTTCAGCTTCTACAAGGCCTGCTAAACACGGTTGTTTACAACCAGAAGCGTCAGCAGCCTCGCGTTCGTCTATTCGAATCTGGCCTGCGTTTCATCCCTGAGGTTGGTGCTGAGAACGGCATGCGTCAAGAAATGATGCTAGCGGGCGTAATCTCAGGTAGCCGTAGCGAAGAGCACTGGGACATCGAAACCAACACTGTTGATTTCTTTGATCTTAAAGGCGACCTAGAAGCGATCCTTGAGCTGACTTGCAACGAGAGAGCGTACAGCTTCGCAGCAACTAAGCACCCAGCACTTCACCCAGGCCAAGCGGCAGCTATCATCGTTGATGGCAAAGAGGTAGGTGTTATCGGTACTGTTCATCCTGAGCTTGAGCGCAAGTTTGGTCTAAACGGCCGCACTATCGTGTTCGAGATCGAGTGGTCAGCAATCGATACTCGCGTGCTTCCAGAAGCAGTAGCGGTTTCTAAGTTCCCTGCAAACCGTCGTGACATCGCTCTAGTAGTGGATGAAAGCGTAGCTTCAGGTGACGTAGTAGCGGCGTGTGCGGCGAACGGTGGCGAGCTTCTAACAGATGCTAAGCTATTCGACGTTTACCAAGGTAAAGGCGTTGAGGAAGGTAAGAAGAGCCTTGCTATTGCTCTGACTCTGCAATCTGTAGAGCGCACTCTTGAAGAAGCAGATATTGCAAGCGCGGTGGATGCGGTTGTAACGGCTGTAGCTGAGAAGTTTGACGCAACTCTGCGTGACTAATCGCTAAACCCGATTCAGTAAAAAGCCAGTCCTGTTTCCAGGCCTGGCTTTTTTATGAGTTCGATTTGCAAAATCTCCGCTTTGATACTTCTCTAAATCGATCCATTTTTTAGCCTAATTCATTCAGAAATTGAATTGGGTATGATTTCTCTCAAACCCTAGATATTCTCTGGCTTCTCGTTCAAGTTGTCCCCTATAGGTGACTGATATATATAAATAAACTTTCACTGCTCATTACATTTTGGCTAATTTTTTGCAATTTTGGTCTAAGGTTAGGGTTGAAACGCAAAAAAGGGTTTAAGTGTTTAATTCTTATCAACTTTAGGCAGAAAAAAGTTGGCGAAACCGAAAAGCTTGTCATACACTTTCGATCGAGTCATCAATATGTAGTTGATTGTTAGACACTTTTTAGGGGCTACTGCTGAAAGTAGCTAAGATACATCTAGCTTTGAGGAAAGTTTTATGGCGCTCACCAAGGCCGATTTGGCGGAAAACCTGTTTGAGAATCTTGGATACAGTAAACGGGATGCCAAGGAAACCGTGGAAGTGTTTTTCGAAGAAATTCGTAAATCACTTGAAAGTGGCGAACAGGTAAAACTGTCCGGATTCGGTAACTTTGATCTGAGAGACAAACGAGAGCGTCCTGGACGCAATCCTAAAACGGGAGAGGATATCCCGATCTCAGCACGCCGAGTTGTGACGTTTAGACCGGGCCAGAAATTAAAAGCTCGCGTTGAGGAATTGAAGAAAGGCGATGCTCATAGAGTCATAGCAGGATGCACAAAAAAGAGGTCATAACGACCTCTTTTTTAATGTCTGAAGAATGAGAGCCTTTAGTAGTGGATCTCAACCTTCTTGCTCGCTTCTATCGCTGAATCAACCGCTGATTGGGTATCTTTACCGCGAGTCAAGATAACACCTAAACGGCGACGGCCATCGATGTCAGGCTTACCAAACAGACGGATCTGAGTGTTTGGGTTGTTAACTGCTCTATCGATACCAGAGTAGCTAAGGTTGTTCGAGGTGCCTTGACCAAGAATTACCGCTGAAGCCGCAGGACCGTTTTGGTTGATAGAGTGGATAGGGTTGCCAGTGAATGCGCGCACGTGCAGAGCAAACTCAGACATCTCCTGAGAGATAAGCGTCACCATACCGGTATCGTGTGGGCGAGGGGACACCTCATTGAAGATAACGGTATCGCCTTTAACAAATAGCTCAACACCGAAGATGCCGTAACCACCAAGAGCGTTTACTACCTGCTCAGCAACGTATTCCGCTGCTTTCTTAGCGTTCTCTGACATCTGTTGTGGCTGCCAAGACTCACGGTAGTCACCATCTTCTTGACGGTGGCCAATCGGCTCACAGAAATGAACGCCGTCTTCAGCACGCACGGTAAGCTGGGTGATTTCATAATCGAAGTCGATAAAGCCTTCAACGATAACGCGACCTTCGCCACTGCGACCGCCTTCTTGAGAATATTCCCATGCCTTAGCGATGTCATCTTCAGTGCGGATAACGCTCTGACCCTTACCAGAAGAGCTCATGATTGGTTTAACCACACAAGGCATACCAACCTCTAGCACTGCCTTTTCAAACTGCTCTTGGCTGTCAGCGAACTGATATGGAGAGGTCACTAGCTTTAGCTCTTCAGCGGCTAGACGACGAATACCTTCACGGTTCATGGTCAGCTTAGTTGCGCGCGCGTTTGGCACCACGGTTGTACCCTCGGCTTCAAGCTCAAGTAGGGTATCGGTCGCGATAGCTTCGATCTCTGGCACTATGTAGTGAGGCTGCTCTTTAGCAACGATCTCTTTAAGCGCTTCGCCATCTAGCATGTCCAGAACATAGCTGCGGTGCGCAACCTGCATAGCAGGCGCATTTTCGTAGCGGTCACAGGCGATCACTTCGATGCCTAGACGTTGACACTCAATAGCAACTTCTTTACCTAGCTCGCCAGAGCCAAGAAGTAGAACCTTAGTAGCACCAGTAGCAGTAGCAGTACCTAGCATTTTAAATACCTTAATTGTGGAAAATTTTTGGCAAATGATACCCAAATCTAGTCATAACGCAAACGTTTGCTTGGTGAATTTCAGTGATTTTTTATCTGATAAAACAAACCCAGCAAATTGCTGGGTTTGATGACTAGAATAGGGCGTATTTTATTCGCTGATGGCAACGTAGCGGATTGGAATGTCCGGGTCGATAGCCTCTAACGTCGCTTGAGTATCGGCGAGGTGAGAGATTGAGCCTTGCTCCATCTCCGCCAGCGCAACCTCTTCAATGTTGGTAAAAGAGATGCCTGACATTTGCAGTTGCACCAGTGCAACCTGCAGTGGAGGGAGGCTAGGGTTAAAAGCCGCGTTCTCAGCATAGCTGCCGCTAACAATCTCACCGCTCTTAGCCTTAATCGCTATACCACTGTGATCCTTAGTGTAAGGCGCATGGCTCTTGTTCAGTGCGCTTAGCGCAACGCTTACCAACTCATCACTCTCTTCAGAGCTAAAGCCATGGTCCACAGCTCATCAGCCCGCTCTCGATGCCCAAATCTTTTGGCCCAAAGGATTCTGGCAGGTAAGCCTGAAGAGACATCTCATCACGCTCAGGTAGCTGAACCTGAAGTTTATCTGCAGTGGAAAGCTCGTTCATAAACTGACGGCAATGACCACAAGGACTGAAATTGATAGTGATATCTAGGATACCCGTTTCACCCTTCATCCAAGCGTGGCTTATCGCTGACTGCTCTGCGTGTACGGTTTGACCCAATTGAGCACCGGCAAACTCTAGGTTGGCACCGAAATATAGGGTGTTGGAGTTGCCTTTAACGATAGCGCCCACATTGAAGTTCGAGATAGGGGCAACAGAGTAGGCTGCGGCAAATGGCAGTAGTGCCAATTTGAGCTCTTGCTCGTCTAACGCCGATGCTTTTTGTAGGGTTTTGAATTGCGCTTCAGTGACAACGCCTTTGAAGTCTGGCTCATCGAAGATAGCTTTGAATGAGTCTACCAACTCGAGGGGTAGGGGTTTTATAGATATCATGAAATCGAGAGGTCATCAGGATTCCTTAGTTAAATTAACTTAGAGACATAATAGCCCATGGCTATCTAACTAAGAACTTGTTTTACCTCACTAAACGTTTTCGCTCACATAAGCGACAGCATTAACCCCATGACCATAGGAGCAAAGATCGAGGTGATAACACCGCACAGTACTAAGGCGAGCGAGCTAAAAGCGGCATCTCGTCGGCTGTGCTCAAACGCAGTCGCCGTTCCTAGGGCATGGCTGACGGTGCCAAGGGTTAATCCTTTAGCGATAGGGTGCTGGATGTTAAGCATCTTGTAGATAGGGTAGGCAAACAGTGCGCCGCACAGACCGGCTAGCAACACTAGTATGGCTGCAATTGCTGGCTCTCCTCCGAGCTCTTCTGAGATCTGCATCGCGATAGCGGTTGTGACAGATTTACCCATGATGCTGGCAATAAGTGTCGATTCTGCGCCAAGCCATACTGCCAGTAGGCCTGCAGTGAGCATGGAACCGACTGAACCTATGATGCAGGTGGTGAGTATCAGCTTCCACTTAGCGCGTATCTCGCCTAGCTGTTCATATAAAGGATAAGCAAGGGCCACTACCGCAGGCTGAAGTAGTAGTTGCAACACACTGTTTCCCTCAAAGTAGGTCTGATATGGCACTTTAAAAACAATAAGAACGGGATAATGATAAACAAACAGATCAGCAGAGGATTTGCCAGTGGATGACGCAACTTTGATGATATAGCGCGGGCCACAAAGTAGGCCACTATGGTAAGAAGCAGCCAACTCATTTTTTACTCTCTCCCAAAAGTTTATCCAGTGCTAAAGAGAGCGCGCAGAGCACAAATAAGCTTCCCAAAACCACACTAACGATAATCGCTAGCGCATTGTCGAGCAGAAGATGATAGTGGTTCATCAAGCCGACACTGATTGGGATAAACAAGATGATCATATATTTGATCAGCAGTGACGCGCTCGGCTGTACCCAATGCGGTTTTATTAGCCCGCTAACCAAACCCAAAAACAGAATAATAAGCCCCAGTACACTGCCCGGGATCGCCAGAGACAGATGAACCTGAAGAAAGTTACCAGCCAGCAGAGCAATGCAGATAAGCGCGGCGCTTAAGATATAGTAAAGGGCTTTTTGCATAGCTTACGAAACAAGTTGTTGAACGTATTGGAACACGGCTTTTAACACCCGCATCTTCTTCTCATCGGCTTGATGCTCCTCGCCGAGTCGTTCCAGATTGAGCATGTAGTCGGGCAGTTCTTGCTCGAATTTATCACGACAGTATCCAAGCCACTGTCTTTGTTCTTGGTCCGTTAGGGTATGGAAGTAGTGGCGTGCACGATAGCGAAACAGTAGCGGTTTAATTCGCTCGTCACCCAGTTGGATATCGAGCGAGCCTAGAGCTTCAGGATTAGCATCTCGGATAATACGCATCTGCGCTTTGTCGGCAGGGCTGAAAAAACCATCGTACAGCTGTTGATCCACATCTGGACTCTTGGCAAATTCTCGTCCTTCACTGAACACAAAATCCAGTTTTTCACGCACTTCTGGGTCCTGCTTAAGTTGAGCTTGTCTTTGCAGACAAAGGGACTTGTTTATCTGTGTGCGCTCTAGTGCATCTGGGGTTAATACCCCCAGAGGTGCAAGGATAGGGCACTTGTTTAGATGAACTAGTTTCACTGGAATAGGCACCTCGCCATCTTCTAGCTCTGCTCTAGGTGTATACAACCTTGTTTTAATCTCTTCAGCTGAGAGTTCAAAAAGCGGGGTAATGTCTTGCGTAAGGTCGACACAGATAAGGGCCTTTTGTGGTGTCCAACCGATTGGGGCAACCAAACCGGTTTTAAGATGTTCATTGCTGAGCATGCCTGAGACATGCGCGAGCGGCGTCATCTCTGGAATATTAACTAGGGTGTTGAGCTTGTTTTTACCACGATGCTGATAGAAGAAATCGAACAGCCTCGGTTGGGCTTGCTTGACCTTTTTAGCCAGTTCTATGGTGGCGTAAACATCGGCCATCGCATCGTGTGCATTACTGTGTTCGATGCTGTTTGCCACAGAAAGGTGCTCGAGTTTAAAGCTTGTAAAGCCCTGGTCGTTCTCTGGCCAGTTGATGCCCTCTGGACGCAGCGCATGGCAGGCTCGCATTACATCTAGCAGATCCCAGCGAGAGTTACCGTTCTTGTAGCTCCACTCATACGGGTCTAAGAAATTTCGGTAGCAAGTATAACGAGTTACTTCATCGTCAAAGCGTACGCTGTTATAGCCAAGGCTGGTGGTATTGGGTTTACTTAACTCGGCGTGGATAGCCGCAATAAATTCAGGCTCAGACAGGCCTTCATTGAGTGCTTTTTGTGGCGTGATACCTGTGACTAATGCCGCTTCTGGACTTGGCAGATAGTCAGCGGGTGGTTGGCAATAGATCACCAAGGGCTCGCCAATGACATTTAGATCAGCGTCGGTGCGCACACCTGCAAACTGACAAGGTCTGTCCTTGGCTGGGCTTACTCCCCAAGTTTCGTAATCAAAAAAGAAAAAAGTCGGTTGGGGAGCCTGCATAAAAACTATCCATAATTCAAAGTGTTGGCCAAAGGGCAATCCACTTGTGATTATATCAAGTCATCACTGGCGTTATAAGTGTTAACTTATAACGCCTTACATCAAAGTCGGCCCTGAAGTGGCACTATGGTCACTGACTCACCAGCCTTAACGTTATCAACCGCTGGGTTGATTTCGATAATGCAGTTCGCTTCACTCATAGAGCGCAGGATGCCAGAGCCTTGCTTGCCCGTTGTGCGAACCGTTAAACGGCCATGCTCATCCTTGCTGTATACGCCTCGGCTAAACTCAGTGCGGCCGATACGAGAACGCAAAGGCTCGCTAGCCACAGCTTGTAGTTTAAGTGGCTCCCAATCCGTTTCTCCTTGCATCTTACGCAGTGCTGGTTCAACGAAGTTAAGGAATGAGACCATTACCGCTACTGGATTTCCTGGAAGACCAAAGAAAGGCTTGTTACTGATTTTACCAAACGCCAGAGGCGACCTGGACGCATATTAATACGCCAGAAGTTGATTTCTCCTAGAGACTCTAGGGCATCCTTCACGTAATCCGCATCACCTACAGACACGCCCCCCGAGGTCAGTACCACGTCCGCCTCACTTGAAGCTTTTGATAGTGCCTCTACAATCACCTCGTGCTTATCTTCAAGGATCCCGTAATCCAAGACCTCACAGTTTAGATTCTCCAAAAGCCCCATCAGGGTATAGCGGTTTGAATCATAAATGGTGTTGGCTTTAAAGCTAGAGCCAGGGGCTTGCACCTCATCACCAGTAGAGAAAATGGCAACCTTGAGCTTGCGTTTAACCTCTACCTCGCCGAGTCCAATGGACGCTAGCATACCCATCTCGGCTGAATAGATACGGGTGTTAGCATCAAACACTAGGCCAGACTCTGGCAAGTCTTCACCTGCCTGACGCACATTTTGACCAGCCTTGATTTTGGCATCGCCAAAGGTAACGGTTTCATCAGTTTGGGTTGCTTGCTCACGCATTACTACCGTATCGCCATTCTCTGGGGTTGGCGCGCCGGTCATGATCTTAACCGCTTCACTTTTTTGTAGAGGTTTATCGTAGGCATAGCCAGCCATTACCTCTGCGACAACCTGATAGCTATCACGGTCAAGGTCATCACCACGGATAGCGTAGCCATCCATTGCCGAGTTGGTGTAAGCGGGAACATTAATTGGTGAGTGCACAGCGTCTGCTAGAACGCGTTTATAGCTATTTTCTACTGCGATGGTTTCGGTTAGAGATTGCGGGTTTACCGCTTCTAAGATCTTTTGCTGTCCTTGCTCTACCGAGAAGAAAGCTGGTGATAGGGTGTCGCAGCTTGCTGCCAAAGATGGCTTAGCAGTCGAATAGTTTTCCACAAAGCTAAGCACGAAGGCAGAGATAGCATCTAGGTCATTGATATCAAGCTGAGGCAGATCAGTATCCACGTTTTCGTCAGATGCGACGGCCACGATATTGCTATCAAACGGGTGAAGCCACGGCTTTTCTAGCTCTTTGCGGTGCAGTTCTATCTTAGGAAAGGCGATGTTCTTACAGCTTCAACCAAGATAACGTCTAGCTTGTCATGATCGAAGCGAGTCAGCAGATATTCAAAGTTTGCCTCGGCTTCAGGGGTTTCAGTCATCAGCGCAAAGCGGTTTCTTGATGAGATAAGCATCTGTGACGCACCGGCTTTGCGCAGGCGATAGCTGTCTTTGCCCGGTTTATCTACATCGAAGTTATGGTGTGCGTGCTTTAGCATACCCACTCTAAGTCCAGCTTCAGTGAGTTTCGGTAGTAGGGCTTCTAGTAGGGTGGTTTTTCCGGTGCCTGAGTAGGCAGCAAATCCAAGTAGTGGAAGGCGAGTTTGAATCATGAGAGGCTTCCGAATTGTTCAAGTTCTTGAGGCGTGTTTAGGTTCACGAAGCAGTCTGGAGAGTCTGAAAAGTCGACATTGACCACGTTACACTCTTTGTAAAACAGGATGATCTTACGCTCACCACGCTCTAAAAACTCAGTTAACTTAGGTAGAACGCGCTTGTGATACAGGGTAAACACTGGCTGCACGAAGTTGCCATCATGGGCGACCAAGATGTCACTCGCTTCAGTGATAGAGCTGGTAAAGCGCTCTACTAGGTCTTGGTTCAGCATTGGCGTGTCGCAAGGTACAAAGCCGACCCAGTCGGTATCGGTATTCTGCAAGCCAGCATGAATGCCGCCAAGGGGGCCAGGGAAGTTGGCTACTGAATCTGAGATGACCGGTGCGAAATCGGCATAGGCGTCTTGATTGCGGTTTGCGTTGATGGTGATGTGTGCTGTCTGAGCAGACAAGCGGTCTAGTACGTGTTTTATAAGTGGCTTACCGTTTAGTTCGATAAGCCCTTTGTCATTGCCACCCATGCGACTGGCTTGTCCACCCGCTAGGATTACCCAACTAATTGAGCTTGGTTGAGGCATAAGGATTCTCGTAGGTTGTTGATTTCACGATTTGTAATAGAGGAGACTCTATCAAAGTATTCTCCTTAATCCACCATTGCTTTTTGCAAAGTGCGGTCAAAGCATTACTTTGGTGGCTCGTGATGATCAAACTGGACCCGCGAGCGAGCAAATCCTTGGAGAGCTCTACGATTCGGTCGATGGATTCTTGGTCAAGAGAGGCGCTTGGTTCATCCATCATCAGGATAGAAGCTTCAAAATCCACGCCCTGACGACTGCAACGCGCTGTTTCTCACCCCCTGACAATACAGAGATATGCTCATCAGCGATGGTCTCTAACCCTACAAGGCGCAGTGCATTGATCACCTGAGCGCGCTTTTCTTGCGGAGACAGCTTCTGAAATTTTAATCCGTAAGCCACGTTTTGATAGACGGTGCCGTCAAACAGATAAGGGTTCTGATGCAGATAGATAACGTCTTTACGACCACTCTGCCCGGTAAAGCGTGAAAGCAGGCTTCGACTCGGTGGTATTAGCTTGCCTGTGGTGGGTTGATAAGACCAGAGAGGATCTTAAGCAGGGTAGTCTTACCCACGCCGTTATCACCCTTGAGATAAATTGCGTCGTTAGGCCGATAACCAGTTCAGGGATGTGGAACAGCACCCTGTCTCTAAATCGCATTGAAACTTGCTTGGCGTTTATTTTTATTGTCATGCCTACGTTCTCAAATATCCTTTGCCTCGCATACTGGTCAACATAAAGTTAAGCAGAAGTGCGAGCGTTAGTAGAACCATTCCTAGTGCTACACCTTGTGCAAAAGCACCTTTACTACTTTCCAAGGCAATGGCGGTGGGGATGTTTCGCGTAATGCCTAAGATGTTTCCACCGACCATCATGGAGCAGCCCACCTCAGTCACTATTCGCGAAAAACCTGCGATAGTGGCGGCCATTAGTGGAAAACGGGTCTCCCAGATAAGGGTAGCCATAATCCTCGGAATTGAGGCTCCAAGGGTGATAGCTGTTTCAACCGCCCGGCGGTCGCTGGATTGAAGCGCGCCGTGCATCATAGAAACCAAGATTGGGAAGCAGATAAGCATCTGCCCAAAGATCATCGCCTTTTGCGTGAACAGCATCTGCCAATCACCTAATGGCCTGAGCGGGAGAGCATCATATATAGAAGCAGGCCAATTACCACAGTCGGAATTGCCTGCATGGTATTGATAATAGAGAGCAGGAACCACTTGCCCCTAAACTGGGTGTAAGCAAGGAAGAAGGACAAGATAATGGCGGGTAGCAGCACCAGTGAAATCGCGCTCAACGAGACGCTAAACGAAACTGCTACTATCTGCCAGAGATCCATGTCAAAGCTGACAAGGAGCTTGAGTGCTTCTGTGGTGGTTTGCCACAAATCCATGCTTATTTCGCATCCTTGGCATTAGCCACGAACAGCTGTTTGCCGTTCAGACGAAAACCGTTGATTAGGTCTTGCCCCTTGTTAGTCACTAGCCAATCACTGAATGCCTTTGCGTCTTGGTATTTGATGGTCGGGTAGCGGTCTGGATTGATCAGGATTACCTGATATGGGTTAAACAATTGTGGGTCACCCTCATACAAAACATTCAGGTCTAGGCGTGAGTGATACGCAAGCCAGGTGCCTCGGTCTGTAAGGGTGTAACCCTGAAGCTCTGACGCCATATTGAGCGTAGGCCCCATACCTTGGCCGACAGCGCGATAACCTTGAAACTCAGGCTTGATTGCAGCTTGCTCCACAGGTTCAATTCTTTCTTGTTAGTACCTGAATCATCGCCACGAGAGATAAAGATAACCTTGTTGTCAGCAATACGTGAGAAGGCGTCTTCCGCAGAAGCGCTTTGCTTAAGATGAGCTGGGTCGCTCTTAGGACCTACAATCACAAAATCGTTATACATCAGCTTTCTTGGCATGACGCCAAAGCCGCTTTGAACAAAACTCGCTTCCGCTTTTGGCGCGTGAGTCATAACCACATCTACATCGCCATTCTCGCCCATCTTAAGGGCCTTACCTGTACCAGCTGCGATAACATCAACCTTGATGCCAGTATCGGATTCAAACTTTGGCAACAGATAATCCAGCAGACCAGAGTGGTAGGTGCTGGTGGTGGTGGCTAGGCGAATACGATGCTCGTCAGCGGCATGCACGTTGAGACTGAGGAGTGCAGCAAGTAACAGGAGTGTTTTTTCATTCTAGATTTCCTTGTGTCGCCATGCGGTTAACTGCAGGGCACGTTGAGTCATCTGGCCTAGAGAGGCCAGTCACCCAATTAAGCAACTTCAATGCCAGTTTGGAGATTAATCACCGCACAAGGTCTTTACTGTCTAAATATTAGACCCATTGACGGTTTTTGAGTCGAATTAATCACCGAGGCTTATGCAAACTGGCTTCCTTGAGCTTGGTTTTACTTAGTAAAATTTGAAGTGGGATAAAATGTCGCACATCAAAACTTGGGTATTCTTGAGTAATTGTTACACTGATTGAAAACATAAAAACTGTAAATTATTCAATGTCTTCGATTGGTTCTAACATTTCTCAATATAAAGCTTTCTCTGTCCTAGTGGTAGACGATGAGGTCGGTATTCAGACCATGCTCAAGAAAGCGCTCGGTAAATGGTTTGGCTTGGTAGATAGCGCAAGCTCTGTGGCTGAAGCTGAAGCGCTTAAAGCGGATAACCACTACGACCTAATCATTCTTGATATCAATCTCCCCGGAGAAACAGGGGTCGAGTGGCTTACTCGATTTTCCGCTCAAGACAGACCTAATGACGTCATCTTTATGACCGGCTATGCCGACCTTGAAACGGCGATATCAGCTCTAAGACTTGGCGCGACTGATTTCATTCTAAAGCCATTTAGCCTAGAGCAGATGATGAGCTCTGTAAGCAGATGTATCGATAAGCGCTTGGCGAGCGATGGCAGAGTGCGTTAGCACATGAAGTGGAAAGACACGTTGGCGCAGAAATCAAAGGTAACAGTGCGCAAACCAAGCTGTTAAAAACCTTGATTCAACAGTTTGCCCCTTCAAAGGCGAGTATCTTGGTCGAGGGTGAGTCGGGAACAGGTAAAGAGTTGGTTGCGCGTGGTATTCATCAAGCCAGCGAAAGACGTGGCCCATTTGTTCCGGTTAACTGCGGCGCTATTGCACCTGAGCTTTTGGAAAGCGAGCTGTTTGGACATGCATCCGGCGCCTTTACTGGCGCTAAGAAATCTCGTGAAGGGCTATTTCGTGTAGCTAACGGCGGCACGCTATTTCTTGACGAGATAGGTGAGATGCCTCTGGCAATGCAATCCTCACTATTGAGAGTTCTAGAGCAAAAGGCGATACGTCCTGTTGGTACTGAAAAAGAGATCCCAGTAGATGTGCGCGTGGTGGCGGCAACCAACCGTGACCTTGAACAAGAGGTAAAACAAGGACGCTTTCGAGCTGACCTTTTCTATCGTCTGAATGTACTTCGTATCGATGTAAAACCGCTAAGAGAGCGCAAGCAAGATATCCAAGACCTGGTGCCTTTCTTTACCCGTATCCTAGCTAAAGAGTTGGGTATTGAAGAGCCAAATGGGCGCATCAAGATATACAGGCACTGATGGGATACAACT
Source organism: Vibrio sp. JCM 19236 (assembly GCA_000830455.1). Lineage (GTDB taxonomy): Bacteria > Pseudomonadota > Gammaproteobacteria > Enterobacterales > Vibrionaceae > Vibrio. Next base: position 17,602 of record BBSB01000027.1, on the reverse strand, counting down.
GGCCTGGTAATATTCGTGAGCTTCGAAACCTTATTGAGCGCAGTATTTTGCTAAGACAATCTCCGGCAAGTCAGCTTCTCGGCATTGAAGTGGCGCAGCCGATTTCTGTTGATACACCCGAGTTAGGTGAAGAAGGGTATCCTCTGGAGTGGTCTCTAAAAGAGGTGGAAAAGGCGCACATACTCTCTGTGGTTGAAAAGCATCAAGGCAATAAATCTGCCGCAGCAAGGGATCTTGGCGTTGCTCGTAAAACTCTAGAGCGTAAGTTCAAAGAGTGGGGCAATGAGAGCTATCCATGCGTCTAATGGTTAAGTGGGCGCAAAAATGGCGCCGCCGATTCCAAACCATGGTGCGCTATCGGTTAATGTTCTTAACCTCAGCCCCCATTTTCTTGACCCTGATCGCCCTTATTGGCATCACCATCTACTGGTCCATTCAATACACTTGGCAGAATGCTCTGCACGATGTTTCCGAGCGTTTAGAGCAGGCCAAAAACACGCTAGTTCAAGAACAAACGATGCAGCAGCAACAGTTGGATGCGCTGGCAAACTCTTATCAGTTCAGAGATAAACTACAAAGCCAAGAGTTAGATTCTTGGCTAAAAAGTGAAAAGCTCAGTCATCATTGGGACTTCATTAGCTTTAAAGATAAGCCACGCGATTCAGGAACCAGTTTAGAAGTGCTTTTAGCCGGCGAATTATCCGAAAAGCTAAAACAAAAAGCGATCGTTCCAATCAAGGGAGAAGATGGCATAGAGAGCCGAGCTCTGTCTTTGATTAGCCATGTTCGAGTAGAAGATCCAAATGGCGAGTATCTGGGAACTTTAACTGCTGGTCGCCTCATTAATAACAATGATCAGCTAGTAGATAACATTCGTGATCGCATCTATCCAAGGATAAAAGAAGTGCCGTCCTTGAAGGGGACGGTGACGCTATTCTTGGATGACTTGCGAGTGGCGAGTAATGTTCCTCTCAATCAACGTCGCGCTGTAGGTACTTTTGTTTCAGACAAGGTAAGAAAGCAGGTGCTTCTTTCTGGCAATACTTGGTCGGATCTCGCAACCATTAATGACACTTGGTATATCAGCGCTTATCTTCCCCTTAAAAATGGGCAAGATGAAACCATAGGTATGCTCTACACCGGCTATCGAATGAAGCCATTTCTCGCCACCTACCTGACCAATATCGTCGAAGTAGCGGTGATCACTGTGCTAATTCTCGCCCTTTCCGGTATTGCCGTTTATCGAGGCTCTCGTGACTTGTTTGCGCCGTTTGAACGCATTCATCGCGTGGTGCGCTTGGTTCAGATTGGTAAGCCGACCCGAATTGGTGATCTTGGCCTTAATGAAGACCATGAACTGGCTCAGCTTGCGCGTCAGTTCGACAATATGCTCGACAGCCTAGAGGCGAGCCATCAAGAGCTTCAACAAGCTGCGCATAGTCTTGAAGATAAGGTTGAGCGAAGAACTCAAAGTCTGCATGAGAAAACTCAGCAGCTAGAGCACCACATCAAGCTGTTAAATCAGACCCGAGATAAGCTGGTGGTGAGCGAGAAGCTAGCCGCTCTTGGGGAGCTAACCGCAGGTATTGCCCACGAGATCAATAACCCTGTAGCTGTGATTCTAGGCAACATTGAGCTTATCAAGCTTGAGTTAAGCATGGCAGGATCCGAGCTTGAAGTGGACGAGGAAGTGGCCACCATCATAGCTCAGATAGACCGCATCCGAAATATCACGCACAGCCTGCTTCAATACAGCCGTCAGGGCGGTATCCAAGATGAAGTGACTTGGCAATACGTAAACCCAATCATTGAAGAGAGCGTGGTATTGGTCAAAACCGGCGATAAAAAACGCGGTATTGAGTTTATCACAAACCTCAAAGCGAGAAGCTCAGTTGAAATTAATCGCAATCAACTGTTGCAGGTGCTAGTGAATCTTCAAATGAACGCTGTGCATGCTATGGATAACAGAGGCAGACTCATCATAGAGAGTGAAGATGGGTAGAGCATGGCGAGACCCAAGGGGCACTCATACGAGTGATTGATGAAGGCTGTGGTATTGCTCCTGCTAGGCTTGCCCGTATCTTTGACCCTTTCTATACCACTAAACGCCAAGGCACAGGCTTAGGGCTTTCTCTGTCTCAAAGTCTATTGAGTCAGGTTGGAGGAGAGTTGTTAGCAGAGTCGGTAGAAGGAAAGGGAAGCACCTTTACTATAGTGCTTCCTCGAGTGGTGCAACCTCAGTTGCAGGTGGCAAATCTTTAATTCTGCTCTGCGTCGGCACCCTTCACATCAAATAGGATCTTGTCCGCTCCGGTAAAGGCTTGGAATCTCAAGCCTTTGGCGCGAGCAATAGTGGTAATGCCAAACTGCTTCGCAAGATCCAGCCCCATCTGGGTAACACCAGAGCGAGACAAGAGCACTGGAATACCATCTGCGCAACCTTGATCACCATCTCTGATGTCAGGCGGCCCGTGGTATAGAAAATCTTATCCTCGCCACTGTCTTGGTTAAGCCACATCTCTCCGGCTAGTGTATCCACGCATTGTGCCTGCCCACATCTTCCACAAATGACAGCACCTCGTCGCCTTTGCACACCGCACAGCCATGTACAGCGCCGGCTTTTTATAGGTGTCATTGTAATGGGTGAGTGCTTCTAGAGTGGCGTAGATCTCCGATTGCTTGAGAGGTACCTGTGGAACCTGATAATTCTCCAATTGCTTCATCACGTTGCCGTACATGGTGCCTTGACCACAGCCAGAGGTAACGGTTTTTTCTTAAGTGCCCTTCGATATGGTCGATGTTTTCCTTGGTGATAACCGCCGCTGAACTGGTTTCCCAATCGATGATAAGGGATTCAATAGCGTCCGGATCTGAGATAAAGCCTTGGTTCTTTAGATAACCTAGCACCAAAGATTCAGGTCTAGAGCCAAGAGTCATCAGGGTCACCACCTCTTTCCAGTTAAGCATAACGGTAAGAGGTCTCTCACAGGCGATCTGTTTGACGAGTTTCTCGCCATACTCGTCGAATACCTCTACCTCTATGGTTTGCATCGGGTTTTCACTGGTTTTGATAATACTTGGATGGGCCACTTGTTTGCCTTATTACTGAGTGTCATTAGTTTAAGTAAAGCAAATCTCGTTCCACAAAGCTTGGGCTTAAGCACTAAACTTAGAGTTGGCGCGTTAATTGCAAACCTTTGATTAGACATTCGTTTGAAAACTGAACATGAGGCTTTCTTTGAGCGATAAAGTAGTAAAAGACCAAACCCGGTGGACCTTAGGTTGTGGGCTAGAGCTAAAGGCCGTAGCTGGCAACAAATGGGGTCTATCTCAATGGCACCTGGATGGCTTCGAATTGCATCCTGAAGCAAGTGCTGATTTCTTAATGACGCTTGAGCTGTTTCGCGATGAGCGTACAGACTATCGATTTAACCTAAGCTCGCAACAACCCAAGCTGTTTGTTGTTCTGGATATATTGCAAAGCCTAGAAGAGCCAAACCTAGTGGCTATCAGCGCTTCACAAAGCCTTGCTGGTCAATATATGGATGGAGATTACCTAGTGCTGTCTGCGGATATGCCTGTGGCGATCCAAGCTTGGATGGAGCCTTTATTGGCCGTAATGGCGAGCTTCTTGAAGAGCGTCGTAAGAAGCGTAAAGGAGCGGGGCGTTCAAGTGGCCAGTGAGTTTTTAAATAGATGGTCTCGTCGCAAGCTAAATCCTGAGACCGAAGTTGAAGAGCCAGCTCAAGAGTCGGTTCAAGAGCTAGCGCAAGAGGCTGCAGTTGAAGAGCCGACGGCAGAGCCCTTGGCTGATGAATCAGAAGTAGCGGAAGATATTGAGGATGAAGAGAAGTACAAGGATCTCAGTGTGGCTGAACTCCTTACTACTACGGCCGCGGCCTCAGTGAAGAAAGCCGCCCTGCGTAAGCTGTTTCTAAGTGGTGAGTTCAGTGCCTAGATAATCTTAACGATTATGACCATGACTATGCCTCAGTGGGTAAGCTTGGCGCCGAGGTGGCTGAAAAGCTTCGAGATTGGGTGAAAGATGTCGAAGAAGAGCCTGAAGAGATCACCACCGAACATGAGGTGGTTGAAGAGCATGAACCTCTCGAAGCTGAAGAGAAAGAACAGCAGGAGAGTGTTGAAATCGCAGCTGAACAGGAAAGCGATGAACCAGGTGAGTCAGAGGGTGAGACAAAATATCCCACATAAAAATAAGGGACAATTTGACTCAGGTGCTATGTTTATAGGTGGGACAAATTGTCTCGCCTACACTTTTTAGAGCTTTCTCAGGCCTCACTCAGGCCTAATGCCTTGTAATTTAAGACATATTAAAAAGTTGGAACAGTAATTGCTTTAATAACCTGAAGCGACGCTGAAGTCGCTAATATGGATTGAATAGATGCTGAAACAAACAACTAAAACAAGCAGATACTGAAAACGGTCGCGCACGCCTGTACGCACTGGAGAATACGGTTGAGCTCACTAACCTGATCCCACCAACCGTTTCTTATGAAAGTCTAGGGAATGCCCTTGTGGTAGGCCCCACCTCTATTATTGGCTCTTTGGCAAGCCAACTGTCAGATATGACTACGGTTACTCTACTTTCTACCGATGGTGAGAAAGATGAGGCACTGTCTCTTTATTTCACCTCTAAGGTGGCTATCTCTGGCTTTTTGGGAAGCTTTCAAGTACTCATCCAAAATCAGGGTGAGACGATAAACCTATCTAAGGTTGCGATAAACCAAGAGCACTTCGATGTGATTTTGGATATGACCTTGATGGCTGTATGCGTGAAGAAGTCCCAGTACCAGGTTATTACCCAGTAGGCGCGGTCACCCGAAACTTGCCGATGCCTAGAAGAGATCCCAACTCTGAAAGGCACCTTTGATAAGCCGAAGTTCTTCCGTCTAAATAACGATATCTGTGCACACAGCTCACGCGGTCTAAAAGGGTGTGAGCGCTGCGTCGATGCCTGCCCTGCTGGGGCTCTTGAGAGTATCGGTACAGACAAAACCGGCTATAAGATAGAGATAAACCCTTATCTTTGCCAAGGGGTAGGTACCTGTGCTACCGCTTGTCCTACTGAAGCGATTCATTACGCTTTGCCAACACCTCAAGAAACACAAAAGTTTATTGAGCGTACACTGGCCAACTACTTCAAAGCCGGTGGTGTTGAGCCAATCATCTTGGTGTGCAGTAAGCCACACGAACAGTACAACATGATGGCGCTGCAAGCTCTGCCTGAGAACGTGATTCCGATAGAGGTAGAAGACCTGCCTTCGATCGGTATCGATACCTGGTTTGCAGCCCTAGTGAACGGTGCCACTCAGGTGATGTTTGCGGCTAGCCAGCGCATGCCAGAGACCATTATTCGCGTGCTGACTGCAGAGGTGGCGCAAGCTCAGACCCTGCTTGAACAGCTTAGTCTGAATAAATCGACCATAGAAATCTTATACCTAGAGTCTCTTCGCCAAGGACCACCTGAGCTTATCACTCAAGACCTAGGCTTGCGCCTTGGTGACATGCAGGGCAATAAGCGTGAGCGTTTGTTTGCCTCACTCGATGCACTGGCTCAGCAATACCCGATCGATACGCCGGTCACTACCTTGCCAGAGGGGGCGCCGTTTGGTGAGGTGAAGTGCGATACCGACAAATGCACGCTATGCATGAGCTGTGTGGCGGTGTGTCCAACACGAGCACTTCACCACCATGATGGTGACGTTCCAAACCTGAGCTTCGTTGAACAAGATTGCGTGCAGTGCGGTATGTGCGAAAAAGCCTGCCCTGAGAATGCACTGTCTATCCAGGCTCGATTCAACTGGGATCAAGAAAGCAGGCAAGCCCCACAAACGCTTCATCAAGAACAGCCGGCTCTTTGCCTACGTTGTCAGAAGCCATTTGCACCTCAGTCTATGGTGAACATGCTACAGGATAAGTTACGCGGTCACTCTCATTTCTCTGATGAAACCTCTCTACGCCGCATCGCCATGTGTGAAGACTGTCGAGTGATCGACATGTTTGAGTCCATGGCCGATGACCCAACCCAGCAACTCAAATATTAAGGGCAGCACTTTGGAAGAACAAACTAGGCTTCGATGCGACATTTACTTGGTATTGGCGAGTCTGTTTCGCGGTGCACCATCGGATGATGCGCTTAAGTTTCTAGCCACCCTCGAGACCGAGCAGGAGAGCAGTGAGATGCAGTCTGCTTGGCAGGCGTTGGCCGTTGCCGCACAAAACGCTGACTCAGGAACACTTGAGGATGAATATCAAGAGCTATTTATTGGTGTCGGTCGAGGCGAAGTCGTGCCATTTGGTTCGTGGCATCAGATGGGCTCGCTCATGGATAAGCCACTAGCTTATGTGCGTCAAGACCTTGATAGGTTGGGCTTTGAGCGTGAAGAGAGCGTTAAAGAGCCTGAGGATCATATCGCCGCTCTATCTGAGGTGATGGCCATGCTGCTCCCAGACTCAGAACAAGAGGCACAAGCCTTCTTTAACAAACACATAGCACCATGGTTTAACGACCTAGATAAGCAGATCTGTGAGGCCAAAAGCGCCGACTTTTACGTGAATGTCGCCAAACTCATGACGACATTCTTTGAAATAGAGAGGGTGCGATTTAGCGATAAGCACGCATCCAACCTAAGCTTAAACACAATTAACGTGAAAAATGTCACTGATTCTATCAAGTGATAAGAAATAAACGCGAGAAGGTCTAACCCTTCAAGATGCCGAAAGGTAAAGGAAGCAAACATGAAAGATAGGAACGACGTGAACACCAGTCGTCGCAGTCTGCTCAAAGGCATAACCACTGCCGCTGTAGCAACTACGATCGCCGCTGGGACTACAAAAGTAGCTAACGCCGCTACCGGTGAGATGCCAAGTGTCAAAAAAGACAAGAAAGGCTATCACGAAACCCAACATATTCGTGATTACTACGATACGTTGTAAGGAGCTGTGACATGAAATTAGTGAAACGTTCCGAGAGCGTCAGCAAGAATCAAAATGGGCTCGGTGTCTCCCGCCGTTCCTTTATGAGAAACACCTCTTTAGCTGCTGGTGGTGCCATGGTCGGGGCAGGTCTATTTGCTCCTAGCATGATGCGAAAAGCGGAAGCGAAATCTGTCGATCCAGATGCGAAGACCGAAGTAAAACGTACCATCTGCTCTCACTGCTCTGTGGGTTGTGGTATTTACGCCGAGGTACAAAATGGCGTGTGGACAGGGCAAGAACCAGCGTTTGACCACCCATTTAATGCCGGTGGCCACTGTGCAAAAGGTGCGGCTCTGCGTGAGCACGGCCACGGTGAGCGTCGTCTGAAGTACCCGATGAAGCTTGAAGGCGGCAAGTGGAAGAAGCTTAGCTGGGATCAAGCCATCGAAGAGATCGGCAGTAAGTGTTTGGAGATCCGTGAGCAATCCGGCCCAGACTCGGTTTACTTCCTAGGTAGTGCGAAGCACAACAATGAACAAGCTTATATGTTCAGAAAGATGGCGTCTCTTTGGGGTACCAACAACGTTGATCACCAAGCACGTATCTGTCACTCCACAACCGTAGCCGGTGTTGCGAACACCTGGGGCTATGGTGCGATGACCAACTCCTTTAATGACATGCACAACTGTAAGTCGATGCTGTTCATTGGGTCTAACCCAGCGGAAGCTCACCCAGTTGCCATGCAGCACATTCTAATCGCGAAAGAGAAGAATAACTGTAAGATTGTGGTGGCGGACCCGCGTCGTACACGTACCGCGGCTAAGTCTGATCACTATGTTTCTCTTCGTCCAGGTACAGACGTTGGCTTTATCTGGGGTCTTTTATGGCACGTATTTAAAAACAACTGGGAAGATAAAGAGTTTATCCGCCAGCGTGTTTACGGCATGGATGAGATCAAAGCCGAAGTGGCGAAATGGAATCCAGAAGAGGTTGAGCGCGTAACGGGCGTGAGTGAAGCGGACATGTATAAAACAGCGAAACTGCTTTCTGAAAACCGTCCTGGTTGTATCGTTTGGTGTATGGGTGGTACTCAGCACACCACAGGTAACAACAACACCCGCGCATACTGCGTACTCGAACTTGCTCTAGGCAACATTGGTAAGTCTGGCGGCGGTGCAAACATCTTCCGTGGTCACGATAACGTGCAGGTGCAACCGACCTTGGTGTACTATCTCACACTCTACCTGGCTATTATGGTCTAGCAGACGGTTCGTGGGCGCACTGGGCTCGCGTTTGGGATCTGGAGTTTGATTGGGTTAAGAATCGCTTCGATCAGACCGAGTACAACGGCAAGAAACCGATGAACAACATGGGTATTCCTGTGTCACGTTGGGTCGATGGCGTACTTGAAGACAAGACTAAGATCGAGCAGAACGATAACATCCGCGCCATGTTCTACTGGGGCCACGCAGTAAACTCCCAGACCCGTGGTCCTGAGATGAAAAAAGCCATGGCCAAGCTGGACATGATGGTAATTGTTGACCCATACCCAACCCACGCAGCGGTTATGAATGACCGTACCGATGGCATCTATCTACTACCTGCAACCACTCAGTTTGAAACAACTGGTAGTGTGACTGCATCTAATCGCTCACTACAGTGGCGTGACAAAGTCGTTGAGCCTTTGTTCGAGTCTAAACCTGACCATGAGATCATGTATCTTCTGAGCCAGAAACTCGGCATTTCTGAGCAGTTATTCAAGAACATTGAAATTAAAGGCAACGAGCCTGTTATAGAAGACATCACCCGAGAATTTAACAAGGGTATGTGGACTATCGGTTATACAGGTCAAAGCCCTGAGCGCTTGAAAGAGCATCAGCAAAACTGGCACACCTTCCACAAGACCTCTCTCGTTGGTGAGGGTGGTCCTGCAAGCGGTGAGACCTACGGTCTGCCATGGCCGTGTTGGGGCAACGCTGAGATGAAGCACCCTGGTACGCACATCCTATACGATACCTCCAAGCCTGTTGCTGAAGGTGGCGGTAACTTCCGTGCTCGCTTTGGTGTGGAGCATGAAGGTGAGAACATCCTAGCGGTAGACAGCTTCTCGAAAGGCTCTGAAATCGAGGATGGCTATCCAGAGTTCACTGATAAGATGCTAAAAGCACTTGGCTGGTGGATGATCTAACCGCAGAAGAGAAAGCCGCAGCAGAGGGTAAAAACTGGAAGACTGACCTTTCTGGTGGTATCCAGCGTGTGGCTATTGCCCACGGTTGTATCCCATTTGGTAACGCAAAAGCGCGCGCTATCGTTTGGACCTTCCCAGACCGAGTGCCACTTCACCGTGAGCCACTGTATACACCTCGTCGTGACCTTGTCGCGGACTATCCAACTTGGGATGACTCTAAGGCAATCTATCGTCTGCCAACCCTTTATAAGTCTATCCAAGACCAGGATAAAACAGCCGAATACCCAATCGTTCTGACCTCAGGTCGTTTGGTTGAGTATGAAGGCGGTGGTGAAGAGACACGTTCAAACCCATGGCTTGCAGAGCTTCAACAAGAGATGTTTGTTGAGGTGAACCCAGCAGATGCCAACGACCTTGGCTTTAAAGATGGCGAAGAAGTTTGGGTAGAGGGTGCAGAGAAAGGACGCATTAAGGTGAAAGCTATGGTGACGCGTCGCGTGAAACCTGGCATGGCCTTTATTCCGTTCCACTTCGGCGGTAAGTTCGAGGGTGAAGACCTTCGTCATAAATACCCAGAAGGTACCGACCCTTATGTCATTGGTGAGGCGGCTAACACGGCAACCACCTATGGTTACGACCCTGTCACTCAGATGCAGGAATCGAAAGTGACACTTTGTAATATTCGTAAGGCGTAAGGAAACATCACTATGGCAAGAATGAAATTTCTATGTGACACCAAGCGCTGCATCGAATGTAACGGCTGTGTCACAGCGTGTAAAAACGAAAATGACGACGCCCTCGAGTGGGGTATACAACGTCGTCGTGTAGTAACCCTAAATGATGGTGAACCGGGTGAGAACTCAATCTCTGTAGCTTGTATGCACTGTTCCGACGCTCCGTGTCAGGCGGTATGTCCAACAGACTGCTTCGAGCAAACCGAGGATGGCATAGTAAGACACAACAAAGACCTATGTATCGGTTGTGGCTACTGCTTGTTTGCTTGCCCATTCGGTGCACCTCAGTTCCCTAAGCAGTCAGCGTTTGCTGAGCGCGGTAAGATGGACAAATGTACCTTCTGTGCTGGTGGCCCTGAAACCGAACCAGGTTCTGCTGAAGAGCGTGCAAAATACGGTGCCAACCGTATTGCGGAAGGTAAACTTCCAATGTGTGCAGAGCTTTGTTCAACTAAGGCACTGCTTGCAGGTGATGCAGCGACCATCTCGGATATCTTCCGTAGTCGTGTCGTTCATCGTGGCGCTAAGGAAGCGGGTTGGAGTAACGGCGAAGACCTATCTTACGACGCAACCAAGAGCTGATGCTGGAGAGAGATATGGTTAAGGGTATAAAACACATGTCTCGTGGATTGCTGTCGATAATGGCAGCTATCCTGCTCTTGTTCTCTACCTTCTCTATGGCATCTGAAGAGGCACCTAAGGGAGCTTCAAATACGGCGCAAAAGAGATGGTTCAGCTTGCTGGCGCGGATTACTGGCGAGCTGTGAAGGGTGGCGTTGAGGGTACAACCACATCCCGCTCGGCTGAGCATGGGGTACTTATCAGTACTCCGGGTGAGACTTGGTACATCCTAAAAGAGAAATGGATGTCACCAGCAGGTGCCGTCGCTATCTTCGGCAGTATCTTTATGGTGGTGGCTTTTTATCTGATTGTCGGACCTATGAAGCTGAGTAAGCCGCGAACGGGCCGCACTATGACCCGCTGGACTCGTTGGGATAGGGCACTTCACTGGAGTATGGCTTTTACCTTCCTAACATTAGCCTTCAGTGGTTTGATGCTGGTATATGGTAAGCACTTCTTGAAGCCTTATGTTCCAACCGATCTATGGGGCTTTGTGATCTGGCTAGCTAAGCAGTATCACAACTATGTGGGGCCATTGTTTGGCATCTTGGTAGTTTTGGTGCTTCTAAAATGGTGGCGCAAATCTATCTTCCGTAAGGTGGATTTCCAGTGGTTTATGAAGCTCGGTGGTATGGTAGGCAAGCATAAAGGCAGCCATCCATCAGCAGAGTTTTCAAATGGTGGTGAGAAAGCGCTGTTTTGGTTACTGGTTGTGTTTGGAGCTATCGCTGCGGCGAGTGGATTGGTATTGGACTTCCCAATCTTCGACCAGACAAGGCGTGATATGGAGCTAGCCAACCTAGTTCATGGTATCTCGGCGCTGATCCTTATCTGCGGTTTTGTGTTTCACATCTACATCGGACTATTTGGTATGGAAGGGGCGCTTGAAGGCATGGTAACCGGTGAGGTGGACGAGACCTGGGCTAAAGAGCACCACGACCTGTGGTACGAAGAGATGAAAGCCAAAGAAGCAAATGGAGAGCTGGATTCAGCTCAAAGTGCGAAGCAGGATGATGTAAAAGGAGCGACAGCAAATGAACAAACCTCATAACGGGATTTGGGTTGCTTACATCTTGAGTATCTTTACTCCTTTCACCTGCCTGATCTCAGGTGTGATAGCGATAGTGTACGCAGGCTATCGCTTGGATAAGGGGGAAGACTCAGAGGTAGTCGCTTCTCATTACTACGGCTTGATTCGAACCTTCTTTTTGAATCTAACCTTCTTTGTGGTCCTTATCGTAACGGTAGCAACCTCAAATGGTCTGCTGAAAGGGGTGAACGATTACTGGTACAAAAACACCATGATCGACAACATCGCTTATGCAATTCCTTTCGTGGGTGGCTTCATTGCCTTTGTAGCTATCGTGTTTTGGATTATTCGCATGGTGAAAGGAATGCAAGATTTGAAGAACAACATTCCACATACACCAACTATAGGTCCTGTGCTTTACAAAAGACGCAGTGCTTAGCTGAAAGATATATAAGTCACAAAGGAGCTCAATTGAGCTCCTTTTTATTGATTACTGCAATCATGGGTAGTTACTGGCAACTAGCAGTTGTTGATATATTGGCTCTGCAACCAATAACACTCCACCGTCGGTGAAATAGTCCGACTTTTTGTTCTCCTGATTGGGTGGCAACAGCGCCATGATCTGAGTACTGTACTTATCAGATTGCACATTAACTTGGCTGGCAAGCTTGTCACGTTCCATATCTACGTCAGAATCGACTCGATGCAGTAGGGTAATGATGCCCGAATAGTGAGCTATTTTAAATCCATCATCATAGCTTAGCGCACCAAGCCAAACGCGTTTCTGCGTAGCCCGATCGATGCCAGCACTCCACCAACGGATATGTGAGCGCTTGAGTAATGAACCTGGCTGTTGAAATGCCATTAGTTGGGGCTCACCTTGCCAGAACAGATCCGATACTGGAGGTATTTTCCCTCTTATCAGAGCAATATAGTCGCTCAGCTCTAAATCGTGGCGTGAGAATGTCTGGTTCTCCTGCCACCCTAAGTTCCGCATCAAAGCCTGTGGTGATTCTCCTAGATAGACGACGTTGATCATTTGAGCCTTATAGACCTGTGAGCGCCTGGATAAGCCTGCATCTCTAGCTCTGAGATAGAAACCGATTGATTCGGCAATTTGGCTTTGTCCAAGTTATCATCTGAATTCTGGAAAAAATGGATGTAGTTCATCAGCCCCAGACAGAGAAGAGCGAATACTGGGATCAGATACGCTCTTCTGCGGCGACAAAACCGTGCGATGACGGCACTAACTAAAACAAACAATCCAACCAATGTGATTGCTAAGGTGTGCTCATCAACAAACAGCGCTAGCGATTGCCCCATAGGTAGTACATCTATTCCTAAGCTCACACCTGATGCCAGCAAATAGCCCATAACGACAAACTGGCCGACGCCTAATAGTAATCCCACAGTGGAGCAGGCGGTGAATCTAAGCCAAGAAACCTTGGCTGTCCCTGATAAGTAAGGCACGAACCAAGAAACAGGGCCGAGGAGGCGAGAGAAAAGCATCACTTTTATGCCGTGTTTCTGCATCAGAAGTCTCGCTCTGGCAAAGGAGCGACGGGTTTTGGGGCGTTTGTTAGTGACGATGCTTAGTAAGCGCTTTCCTGAGCGGCGACCAATCCAGTAACTGCTCTGGTCGCCAATCCAGCCTCCAAGTAAAACCGCAGCTACCCCCCAGATGGCCCCTTGGTAGAGTTGATAGCCGGAAGCTAACAAGAAAGGCTCACCGGGCACGAACAGATTTGGCCCGATCAAAGAGTCCAAAAGAGAGCCGAAAAACAGTCCTAGTTCATTCAACATAACATCGCCTGTGACTATCAGGCTTGATTATTGTAGTGACCAAATGGGTAGCGAATCTCTTGATTACGCATCTCACCAATGAACAAACGACGCAGATTTGCTCGTAGGTAGGTCAACCCAGTTCTCACCATGCCATCTTGGTCTAGGCGACGAGAATCAAACTCGAAAGTGATAGGCAACAAACGATAGCGCCAGGTTTTTGATGCTCGGTTAACGTAGTCGCAATCCTCACACAAGGTGATATTTTCATCGAAGCCACTGATGCGTTCGTGCACGGTTTTGGTTGAAAAGATGCAGGCGCAACAGCGGTTGGGAAGGCATATTGTGTGGCAAACAGCCCCAGATTAAACAGGGCATAGCCGAGCTTATGCATAAGTGGTAACCCGTTTGCGCCCATGTAAACGCCAGCCACTTCTAGCTTTGTATGTTCAAGCTTGTGCAGGGCACGACTCAAGAAGTCTGGAGAGAGTCGCACATCCGCATCTAAGAACAGCAAGCGTTCATATTTAGCGAGTTTTGCGCCAGTGTTACGGCCGAGGCTAACGCCCCTAGCATCCATCTCGTGCACGGTGAGCTCTGGCAGTTGGCTTTGATAGCCAAGTGCAATCTCACAGGTGTCATCTTCACTTTGCGAATCCACAAGGATCACTTCAAACCCTTGATGGGTCTGATTGCTAAGATCCTCAAGCAGTCGGCCTATGCGCTCAGCTTCGTTTAGTGTTATCACGACAACGCTAACTTTTTCCATCTTCAGTTCCACTCTTACATATGTGTCAGAGCGGTATGCTCTGAACTTTGTAGGAGCAATATAGCTCGGGTACTTAAACTCAAAATGGACGGGAAATTAAACTAATTTAATCTTGTTGATAGACCGGAGATTTATGTTTTGCAGGCTCAAGGACTTTAACCAAGCTTCGACATTAAAAGGGTTAACCGAAAACAAAAAAAGCTCACCCGAGGGTGAGCTTTTGAATATCACTAGAGATTGGGATTAAGCGTTTGCTTCCTGCAGCGCCTCTTTCTCTTTCTTCTTACCCAGAATGCGAGAGGTGATAGTACCTGCTGTCATTGCACCTGATACGTTAAGAGCAGTACGTGCCATATCGATCAGAGGCTCGATTGAGATAAGTAGAGCAGCAATTGTTACTGGTAGGCCCATCGCTGGAAGCACGATAAGTGCTGCAAAGGTTGCGCCGCCACCTACGCCTGCGATACCGAACGAGCTGATAGTGATGATTGCTACTAGAGAAATAATGAAGTTAAAGCTTAGTGGGTCGATGCCCACCGCTGGCGCTACCATTACCGCTAGCATTGCAGGGTAGATACCCGCACAGCCGTTTTGACCGATTGTCGCACCAAATGATGCTGAAAGGTTAGCGATCGCTGGTGGCACTTTAAGCTTGTTGATTTGAGTTTCAACGTTAAGTGGAATGGTTGCTGCCGAGCTACGAGAGGTAAACGCAAACGTCAACACAGGCCAAATCTTTTTGAAGTATTCGGTTGGGCTCATGCTACAAGAGACACCAAGAAGCCGTGTACTAGGAACATCAGACCGATTGCCACATAAGAAGCAACGATGAAACCAAGTAGGTTTAGGATGTCAGAGGCACTTGAAGTTGCCACTACCTTCGCCATAAGAGCTGCGATGCCGTATGGCGTTAGCGCCATGATCATCTTAACTAGACGCATTACAGTAGATTGAGCGACTTCTACAAAAGTAGTGATTGGTTGAGCCAGCTCTTCTTTTTCTACCATTACTTTGCGCGCAGCATGCCGATAAGCACAGAGAAGATAACCACTGCGATGATAGATGTAGAGCGGTTACCCGTCATATCCGCAAATGGGTTAGTAGGAATAAAGCTCACTAGCATCTGAGGAATAGTCAGGTCCGCAACACGGCCTGCACGGCTTTCAAGTACTGCAATTCGCGCTGTTTCACGAGCACCTTCAGTTAAGCCTCTGCAGTTAGACCAAATACATGGGTAACGCCGATACCGATAAGTGCTGAAACTGCGGTAGTGAAAAGAAGCACACCAATGGTTAGGCCACTGATTTTGCCTAGAGAGCCTGACTTGTCTAGCTTAACGACCGCTGAGATCATCGACACCATAACCAGTGGCATGATGATCATCTTCAATAGGCCAACGTAGCCACTACCCACCACTTTAACCCAATCTAGAGTTTGAGCGATGGCGGCATTGCCTTCACCGTAGATAAGTTGTAGAGCAAGACCAAAGCCACTACCGGTTACAAGACCGATAAGTACTAGGCGAGAAAGGGTGTTTTGTTTTTGTTGTTGTGAAAATAAGAAATAGAGTATGCCAACGAATACCGTTAGGTTGGCAATAACCGCAACTGACATGTGTAATCCTTTAACCTAATTGTCTGAAAGTATGAATAAAAAAAGTAAGAGAACTAGGTTAGCGATTTTTCAAATTTGCGGTTAGTTGAAATCGTCATATCTTATAATCAGAATGATGTTCTACTTGCCGGTTATCTCTGGTTGATAGGCATAGTGGGTGCCTCTTTGTTCGTTTTCCATCAGATATTTGAGCATATAGAGGGCGATATCTCGGGCATGAATAGGTCGATATTTTTCCAGTGGCCCAATCATTAAAGGTGACAGAGGGTTTAGGATCATCTGCACCAATTTTTCATCGGCTCGCATTTTTACTTTTCGTCCTACCAGAGGACCAGGACGCACGAACAGGAGATTGGTAAAACCGAGCGCTTGTACATCGCGCTCCATTTCTCCTTTGCATTTAAGGTAATGAGAGGGAGATGAAGGGTTAGCCCCGATACTCGACACCACAGCAAGTTTGGTCACGCCTATCTCTTTCATCTGCTTGGCAACGTGAAGGACTAAGTCGTGGTCAATCTTATATAAAGCCTCATTACTGCCGGCCTGTTTTTTAGTGCTGCCCAAACAAATCATTCCGATATTGCAGTAGATGTCGAGATCGATATCTAGGTTTTCCGAGATTAACTCCAGCACACAGGAATGCGTACTGGAGGTTCGCCGAGTAATGCTGTAGATGCCTTCAAATTGGTCAGATTGCAGGCTGGCAATCTCTAAAGCGTGACCGCCGATCAAGCCTGTGGCTCCAGCAATGATGAGATTTTGTTTTTTGTTTTCCATCGCTATATCATCAACCCAATCAGATAGTTAATACTGTTCCCTTAGATATTTTAGGGTATCTGAGTGAAGCATAGCCATAACCAAGGGAGGGTTCCATGGCCGGAGTGATGTTCCATACCTCATTTTTACAAGATTCAATCAAGGACTTAGATGCAATTTCAGATGAAGTGCGTCTAGAAACGGTGTTACGGTTAATAAGTGGCGTCGTGGGGTTATTGAGATCATTCCAAGCTCAGTCACCGAGCAGACCAAGCATATAGTGTTATCCAGTGGCGTGCATGGCAATGAGACCGCACCGATTGAGATGGTCGATCAAATTGCGACCGAGATACTTGCACAGAAGTGGCAACCTGAATGCCGTATCCTACTTATCATTGCCCATTTCGAGTCTATGGCCATAGAGAAGCGCTTCGTTGAGACCAACCTTAACCGACTTTTTGCCGATAAAGACTACCCAGCTTCACAAGAACTGCTGATTGCTAAGAAGCTTAAACAGGATGTGGCGCGATTCTTTGAGGGTACGACACAACTAAATCGTTGGCATCTGGATCTGCACTGTTCTATCCGCAGCTCCATCCATTACACCTTTGCGATAAGCCCGCAGTCTGATCATAAAACTCGATCGCCAGAGCTGGTTGAGTTCCTCGAAAAGTCTGGCATCGAAGCCGTGCTGCTTTCGGAAGAGGCATCTAGCACTTTCAGTTGGTTAAGCTCGTCAAAGTATGGTGCTCAGGCGTTAACCCTTGAATTAGGCAGGTGGCTAAATTTGGTCACAATGACATGAATAGATTAGCCCAGTTCAACCAAACCCTAATCGAGCTGTTGCGAGGAAAGTCTTTTACTCAGACTGGAAGCTTAAAGGCGTATCAAGTAGCAACCTCTATCTATCGTCAGAATGAAGCGTTTGAGTTTTTCTTCGAAGCCAAGCTGCCAAATTTCTCGCCATTTGAGTTAGGCGCTGAGCTAGGTCGGGATGGGGAAGAGCTCCTCACCATGCCAGTAGAGAGCGGTGCGATTGTATTTCCAAACCCGGGTGTTGAGCTAAAGCAGAGAGCGGCACTTATTGTTAAGCCCTGTCAGCCAGAGTTTGTAGATGGCAATTGGAGCTACTAGTCAAAGAAAAGCCACCTTTGAAGGTGGCTTTATTG
>BBSB01000028.1:0-66760 GCA_000830455.1 Vibrio sp. JCM 19236 | reverse complement strand
CCAGGGGAGAAAAACAGATGTCAGATAAAACGATGCAGGAAAGAGTCACCGATTATTGCAACGAGCTATATGCGAGAGGCGAGAAGGTCACTGTTCGCATGATTCTGGCACATTTCGATGAATTTGAGAGTTCGTCAACAGCTCACAAATACTATCGCCACTGGAAAGCCGAAATGGAAGCCAACGAGAAGTCTCTTTATGAGAAGCTAGGGTTTTCCGCTGATTTCACTCAGATATTTATGCGTGAAATAAGTCGGTTTAGCGCAGAAGCAGAGCAACGCTATAAGGCAATGCGTGACGATGCCGTTGAGCAGTGCAACCAAGCTATTGAAGACTTGGCCCGTGTAGAAGATCGCTATGAGAAACAAAAGGCGCTGGTCGAACAGCAAGGCAAAGAAATTGCTGAACTGAAAGACAAGCAACAAAAAAGCGATACTGCGCATGAATCTGAGCTGACCAAGAAACAAGAAACTCACGACACGCTTGTTGAAGAACTGAGGCAACAAATTGCCAAGCTGGAAGGTGATTTAGAAAGTACGGGTAAGACTGTAGAAAACCTAAGAACTGACTTGGCCAAGTCTGAGCTGCTGCTTGAGAACAATCAGACCTTTGTAGATGATGCTAAAGAATCAGTAAAAGAGAACCGTACACTGGCCATTGAGAATACCAAGTTGTCAGCTGATAACGCTGGTCTTCAGAAATTGGTGGATAGTGCTGAGAAACGCGCTTCTGAACTGGATACCACTAACAAAGACCTCAACGACAAGATCACTAAATTAGATAGCAAGCTCGATACGCTCAACTCTAAAGTCGAAACGCTGAATGGCGAAGTCAAAGATAAGGATACGGCCATTGCTCAACTCAACGTTAAGCTAGGTGGTTTGGAGAACCTTAACGAGCAAGCCAATAAACACGCCACCACACTCCAATCGAGCATTGATAACCTGAACAAAGAGCTAAATGGTTATAGGGATAGCGGTAGCTAACAATCAAATCAAAGCGAATGCAGCGAGCATCAGCAAATCTAGATGATGCGTTGCTGCCTTTGATTGTTATGCACTTACAGATTAATCATCATCTCTAGGTGGTGTAGCTACTGGCTCACTATCCCTAGATTTTGGTATTACATTGGTAATAGAAGCAAGCAGTGCGCCTAGAGTTATTTTTGCAAAGTCATATAGAAGTTTTGCTGAGGCCGATAGATTTGCTGATTTTTCTTTGGCTATTTCTGCAAACATTTTCCTGTCTTCAGAGCTAAATTCTTTCATGCTCTTAATTGTCTGACCAGTATTAGGGTCGATTCTTTCTTCAGCCACACTAGCAAAGTCAGGTACAGATACTCTTGCCGCTTGATGGTCTAAAAAAATACCACCTGCTACAAGAGCGAAAACGAGCAAAATCATTAATCTAAATTGCCAAGGTACTTTTGGCCCGATCAATCTATCAAGTTGGTTAGTCACTTTGATACTCCTTTCGCATAGCAATTGTATTAGCGAGTACGCCGTTTAATTCCAACGTAACTGTCACGCTTTTTTAGCGTCACTTGTCCTATTGACTAACCCTCTTACAACGTAAACTCATGATCTGAAGGGCGTAACTGAACGAATACCACATAAGAACAAGACCTAATCGCAGTTAATTTTAGTCTTTAAACTGGAACAGCTCTTTCTTTTTGCAAACACATGAATGTGTGTTTAGCACTTGGGAAACGGGCAGAGTTCGATCCACAATGCCCGATGTTGTACAACCGTGATGCTTTGATTGGCGAGTAGGTCTTAGTTTCACCTCTCTACTACACTACGTGCGTAGGGGGTGACTTGATGGAAATATTTTTCTTGGTCTTTTGGCGGTGCAGTGCTGTTGGTGATGCTCGCGCTTTTGCTCGAAAACTGGAAAGGGGTAATTGCTTTCTCCGTCTTTGGCATCATCCTGTTTGTACTGACATCCTACGCAATCTATATCTCGGCCATCGCGTTTTTCGCCGTATCTTCAATTTCTTACGCAGACGCTAGAACCAAAGGCACGGCCTCTATTGGTGACGCTCTCTTTCTAGGTGCGAAAGTGGCCGTAATTATCCTAATAGTGGCGGAAGCACTAGGTTGGTTAGGCGGTGCGTTTACCGGTTCTTCAGGCTCTTGCGGTAGATACAATCCTGCGGGTTGTTAGAGTACCTGCCTAAAATTTTGGAAAAAAAATTCGCTGGTTAATCTGGTAATAGGTCCACTGTTACCAGGAGCAAACCATGTTGATAATTTTTCCCAAAAACGCGACTAATCAGCTTAAACAGCAAACTCAAAAAACCATTAAGAAGGTAGAAGCCGGTCTTCTGAGGCTGCGCAGAACTCGATACGGGTACAGAACCATCGCGATAGGCCGATGCGAACGAGCTGTCTTCTGTGGAGATACTTGTTATGTGTTTTCAAAACATTCAGAGTATGAGCGATTCATAGATAAGCCAGCTGCTTAAACCAGTAATTGCCATAGCGTTACGGCAACTAATGACAGAGTGACGATAAGCAGGAACTCTAGCGCAATGCTTTTGGCCAACCTAATCCAACTAACCGTTATGTTGAATACCTTAGTTAGAGTGGCTTTGTAGAACAGCAACGATATGACCATTGATAGGCAGAAGAAGAAGCCTACTAGCATTAGCGATAACGCAGCTCTTTCTTCAGGCTGTTCTACCGCCACCTCTACTACTGCTAAAACTACCCCAAGCAATAAGCCACATCCCAAGCCAACTAAAACCTTGATAGTCCCTCTGGTAATGAAGAACCATCGCCGTTTCTTTTATGGCTTTTCACCAATCAAATAACGAACAGAGATCAGCATCCCTAACGCTGAGATCAGTAGTGCGACTAAGTACAGGTAATTCATCACGGTCCTTGTTTTGATGGCTATCCATAAGAATAGTTGTTCCTCGCTTAGTACGTTAAAAACCACGCTTCGACATCACTACCAACCTCGCCTAAACACGCTGGAAGCCTTTGTTTTACTGGGATTTTGGAAAAAAATTCCAGCGTTACCATTGAACTAGAAGCACATTTTAACAAGGAGAATTGTTATGAAAGGGATGTGGTTTGACGCGAATGGTTTTGAAATTGAGTGTACCCAGGTATTCATACCTGGGACTATCCAAGAGACAGAAGATAAGGTCTGTTTAGAACTAGGAATGAAAGTTCTGATTCATGCTGCACACTGGACGCTTCTTGGTGATAACTCAAGACGACTATTGATTGTTGAAGACGAGCAGGAGACATCATCATGTTAGCTCAACAAATCATACTAGCATTTAAAAATAAGCAGCCCGTACATCTAGGCCAATGACGATTAAACAATTGAAGCAGTTGCTCGCGGAGCTTGCTCAATCTACCTAACTAGCCGTACTAACGGCGGGAGGTCTATATGAAATTCACTATCAAGAATGACTTAAACAAGTTGATAGATGACGATGTGTTTGTAGTGCTGTTCTTTACCGCCGTTGTTTCTGTATTGGGAGCTACTATCTTTCGAGCTGATACTACTGAACTGATTACTAACTTGGTAAGCTGGTTCTCTAACTAATTCTTTTATCAACAGAAAAAGAAGCTCTCTTTATTGTTTTGTTGTTGATATGTGTGTAACTGATCGAGCGCTAGCGAGAGCAGTTATGCACATATCAATAACGTACCTACTAGAACCTTTAGATTACCTATGGTCTTTTCACCTATCGTACCTATACCTACCTCTAAACACCTATAGGGTACGCAAGATCCACCATAAGGCATTGATAAATAAAAAGTATTTTCATACCTGATTGATCTTTTTTAATGATCTTCTGAATTTTGTTTTGGTTTTCAATGATTTAGATAATGGTTTTGAGGATCTAAAATAATTGCTTGCTGATCTTTGTGTTCAAGTTTCTGATTTAAAATAATTTTTTTACGATTTCCATTAATGTTTTCAACTTGGCTTAATGCTTTTTGAAACTGAATTAATGCCTTCCTTAACTCAAATAATGCCTTTGACTTGATTTAATGCTTTCCTGAACTGAATTAATGTAGTTGACCTAGTTTAATGTTCTTTTGTACTGAAATAATGTATTTGACTTAGTTTAATGTCTTTCTGAAGTGAAATAATGCTATTGACTTAGTTTAATGCTTTTTTAAACTGAATTAATGCGTTTGACTTAGTTTAATGTTTTTCAGCACTCAAATAATGTGTTTGATCGAGTTTAATGCCAGATACCCTCATTCAGATAGAAAACGTGACTATGTAACTGAGAATACTGAGAAAAAGTGAGAAACATATCAAATTGCGCGTCAGGTCACATATAAATCAGCCGTTGTGGTGAGTTCTTTGAGGTTAGAATTTTGGATATTTTCTAAGCTGTGAAACTCAATTCGCCGTCACAAAACAGAGTTTAATGTTTTACCTAACCGAGTTTAATGCTAATCTGAACTGAGTTTAATGCTAAAAAACGATAAGGACGATCAGGCATGATTCACCCCAATCTATCTCTCATAGATGAAACCTACGAGGATTATCACTTCAAGAGCCATGCTTTGGTTTACGCTGGTTCTGATTTGACTACGCGAATGATGGATATGTTTGCTCTTATGCTAACGCACATGAAAGAGAGCGATTGGGATAACACAGAAACGCCTGTTTATGAGTTTAATTCTCACCAGTTATCAGAATGGTTCGGTATAGACAAGACGCAGTTGTATGCTGCTTTATCTAAACCGTCAAAAGAGCTGGCTTCTAAAAAGTACGGTATTGAGAAAGATGGTGAGTTTGATTACTTTCCGATCTTGTCCCGCATACGCTACAAGAAAGGCACTCTGCTAATCGTTCCGAACCCTGCACTAAGAGAGAAATACATAGCTAACGCTAAAGACGGTGACGGCTTTGCTAAAGTGAACAATAAGATATTTCTCGACTTGCCAAACCCTAACCAAAAGAAGGTGTTTGAGTTCCTGTCCCGCTATCGCTACGACAAAGAAATGTACTTTACTTCAATCAAGAAGCTACAGGTGATTTTTGGCGTGTATGGTGAAGATGGTAAGTTGAAAAAGAGTAGCTACAAAACACCTAATCAGTTCATCAACCGTATGATTGCTCCCGCTTTAGAGGCTATTGCTAACAACGAAAAAGCGATGGAGAAACTGCACATACCAACTGTCGATGGCAAGGTAGGCTATGCGGTTGAGTACGGCAAAGATGGACAGGCTGACAAATTACGCTTTTTGGTTGATTGGAAAGGTGAGATTTCAAGAGATGAAGTGGCTGAAGTCTCTCGAAAAATTGTAGATTTGATGGAAAAACTCGATAGAACCAAGCGAACCAAGGGTGATGTTTTACCAATTCTGACGCAATTACATCCTTTGCTTTACAAAATTGGTCAGGAACAGAAAGCTTCAGATGTTAAGAAGAAGATAGCTGAACTTAAAGCTCAAAGAGCTAAGGAACGTGACCTTAAATCTAAGGAAAATGTGTTAAAAGAAGTGGATAAGGCGAATTTGTATTTAGAAAAAGACTTTCTATCTGACATCTAGGATTTGAAAAAGTGTTAGTTCTTAAATGGCCACCCGTTGCGGTGGCCATTTAGTTTGTGAGACTGAATTAGTGGCAGTGCTATGTACTACAGCTTACAGATACTATGTTGATCACGATTTAGTGGCCTTTGTTTTGACAGCACTACAAACAGGTATTCATATTGTAAAAAGGACATTAAAAAGACTCTGATTCAACAAGGAAGGACTATG
Organism: Vibrio sp. JCM 19236; assembly: GCA_000830455.1. Lineage (GTDB taxonomy): Bacteria > Pseudomonadota > Gammaproteobacteria > Enterobacterales > Vibrionaceae > Vibrio. Next base: position 61,013 of record BBSB01000028.1, on the reverse strand, counting down.
GACAGTCTTCAATTTAAAAAATTTGCGTTCTCAATGACTATATCTTTGATAGTGGGTTTGCTCGCGTTTCTAGTATTTTGGTTTAGCTATGACTTTGAATTCATATATGGTCAGTACGAACGCCAAGATTACCTGACTGATCGCGCAGCATATGGCTCATTTCTAGGAATATCCATATGGCTTGCTAGCTTCTTTGGTTTGCATTACTTCACTAAATGAACCGGTTATTGCACGTTCTATTCATAGATTGGCCAGACAGATAGTGGTAACGAAACACTATCCTTTGCAATAAGAGGTCTGTATGGCTTTGTAGGACTCGCTTTTCGCGGGGCTGAGTTCGATACCGTACTTTTGCTTGATACGCATAAAGCGCAAAATATATTGGCACTGGTTGGCTTGAGGCAACCATTCGTCTAAACCTTTCGCACCTTTCTGACGGTTAAGCGATGCTTCTACAGCAATCAAATTGGCAGGGTCATTAGCAATGGCCTTGCGCTTTTCTTCGGTCCAGCTATCAGCGCCATGATCCCACGCCCATTTCAACGGAACTACGTGGTCGATATCAATTTCTGAAGCTGAGTAAATAGTGTTGCCTGTAAATAGCGACACCCAACGGCCACTAACCACACGACAGGCTTTATCGGTTTTGAAAGATACCGTAGAAACTGATTGTGCGATTAAGGCTTCTGCACGGGCATCTTGGCAATCGCCGTTCAGGTCAGCCCAACCATGCCCGAACTTGCTGCGGGAATACTCATTGTCCGTTGTGGACTGAGACTTAGGAACGTACCCTTTTGGTAGCCGGCCACCTGCATCCAAACAGGCTTCAAGTGTATTAAAAGGCGTGTAGTTTTTGGTGCGGTTGTAGCTCGATGAATTTTGGTCGTGGCAAATACCGCTATTGCTCATTTTGACAATGTGCTCACTGGCCAAGGCGTTGTTCGAGAGAAGTAGAACTGTGGTGAGTAAGGCTGCTCGTTTCATTTCAATTCCTTTTGAAGTGTTAGTTGAACAATAGCTAATCAATAAGTCGCAGTATTTCGATGAAGGCCACTGCGGGAATAATATCAACTTCTAGGTACTCAATATCTTGGCAAGCATATGAGCGAATGTAGCCATAGTCTCCGATATGATGCCCGTTTTTGCGAAGAATGTAAGCGTAGAAACTCAGCTGTAGTTGGTCACTGAAGGTCACGCTTGGGTGTGCCTTTGAATCGACCAAAATCACTCTGTTCTGTTTATCGACATAAGCCTGATCGACTCTCCCGATAAGAACCAAGTCTTGCCAAATTGCTTTAATCTCGCACTCAGACATCAGTAGCTTTGCTGTCACCAGATCCAACGGCATATTCTCGCGCTGTGACCATGCTACCGCGCAGTTAGATGCTGACGCAGGTAAAGGCACAGATGCAAGTCTTTGATATTTAACGACTGCTTGATGGTGACTGAAATGCTCTACAAGCCCTCGAACTCTCGGCAAAATTTTGCGGTGAGTAGCCCAAGTTATAAATTTTGAAGCTGAAAGCTGATAATTTTTCATAAATAATGAAATTTTGGAAATGGTATTTAAACGGTAACATGGAATAAGAAAGTCCAAACTGACCAAGGAAGATGTGATGTTTGCTCGCCTGAGAACTTTGCTAAAAGGTAAAGAACCAACCGATAATCGTGCCAAGCCTACTAAGGTGAGGCATGAACTGTATGGCCTCGATAATCTGGATGATGATTCGATAGGCTACCCGCCAAATCCACAAGGTATCCCTGTTGTTCAACCAAGAGTGTTGCGCGAGAGACTAGAGCCTGAAATCCAATTTATCCGTTGTGAGATTGGATTAACCACTGCGGAATTTAATAAGTATGTGCTTCCAGTGATGGAACGACTGATTGAATACGCCGATCTTCTACCTGCCTCGGAATATATGCACCACTCAACGGGTGGTGGGTTGATAGCCCACTCATTTGATGTGGCCAAGCGAGCTATGAGAGCTGCGCAACATACTCATTTTCCAATTGGGTCAGGGTATTTGTCGGATACTCAGCTTTCTAACCTCCAATGGAAAACCGCTACCGTCCTATCTGCACTACTGCATGACGGCGGGAAGATTTTGGCAGACGTTGAAGTAACCAATGGGGCAGATAAGCCCGATTTGCTTGTTTGGGATGCACATTCTGAAGACACCATTCACGAATGGGCTGCGAAGAATAACGTAGAACGCTACTTTATCCGTTGGCGTGATCAGCGCCATCAGAAGCATCAAAATGCCTCGCTTATGGTTATGCAACGCATGATCCGCAAGTCACTTGGTCTTGGATAGATTCTTGTTATGACGGTAAGCAAATCCACTCTGCGATGTTGGCTGCGATTGCCAGTGCTGACCTAGCGCACCCTGTATCCAAAATCGTAGCGGAGTCTGATAGTGCTTCTTGTCGAGAGGATATGCTGACTCGTAACAGTCACATCACTAAAGAGGTGAAGCGAGTACCGCTATCGCAAATTCTTGCTGACCTTATGCGCCATTACATTCTGACAAACAAATGGGCTGTGAACTGCAAAGATGCCCCCGTTTGGTTTGTGAATGACGAACTGTACGTGGTGTGGGCGAGTGCTATCCCTGATCTCTTAGAAGATATGAACACGATGGGTACATGATCCCGAAAGTGCCTGAAGTGTTGGCCAGAACCATGATTGAAGAAGGCATGGCCGTGCCAGATGGTGAAGAACCGTTGTTTGCCATTTACCCTGAAATTCTCGGTGATGCTAAGAAGCCTGTGAGATTGTCGGTGCTCAAGATCCGTAACGTAGAGCGTTTGGTGATTGAGCAACATAAGCTGTACTCAATCAAGGAACATGAGTCTAAGCGCAAGACTGCACCTGTGATAGAAGTGCCACCTGAAGATCTAGATATTCCAGAAATCACACCTTCTACCACTCACCAAAAACGCTTTGAATCGTCATTGGATACCGTTGGTCGAGTGCTAGGGAATATTACATTGGCGCAGCGTGAAACCTGGGAGGAAGAAACGGCTGTTCAACCACCACATCAAGAAGAACGCAGCCCCGGTGACATCGCACCAATTGACGAAGCAATGTGCAAGTTGAACCTGAGCAAGTGGACCAGCCTCATTTTGATTGCGAGGCAGCTCGTTTCATCCAAGAGGCTTTTGATTTTGAAGTGCAGAACGGCGCAGTTTTAGTACCGAAAAGTGATGTTCAATCTGTCATTAATTCAATGAGTAAAGCGGATTGGACCATTTCCAGTGCGAAAAAGGCCATTAGCTCAAGTAGCGAGGTGGTAGTCAGTGAATAATCCAACGAAATACAACTTCCCGTATCGCACCAACTATGAGATCTGGATTCTTATTGTTTGGTTTGTTGTGGGGGCAATTAGCTTTGTTGCACCGTTCCTATTTGGAGTGCCTAAAACAGCGTATTGGGTACTCAGCTGTGTGTCAGTCGTGATTGGTTTGGTTGTCGGTGTTAAAGGTATTGAGATTAACATCAGAAAGAACCGACTAAAGGGAAGACCATTAGAGTTTGTAGATCCCAACGATCCCAAGGTACTTAAACTGTTCGGTTTAGAGAAAGAGGTGATTGATTGTGTCCAGAAAAATAGAACGAAACAATAGCCTGTTTTTGGGGTGGGGTGGTGTTTGGACGCAAACGCAGACTCAGCTTGTGTATGACCTCATTAAGCGAGATATGGTGTCGATTATCGGCAAGCGAGAGAACGACAAAGGCTCTGGATTTATTCATGGTGTGCTAGAGAAAGATGAAGAAGTGCGCTTTCCGTTGTCGTGGGCCAATGGCCATACGCTTATTGCAGGAGCTTCGGGCGCGGGTAAAACTCGCTTTTTCGATTTGATTCTAAAACAGCTCATTTTGAGAAATGAGTGTTGCATTTTTCTAGATCCCAAAGGCGATCAGGACATCAGAAAAATCGCTAAAGAAACCTGTGAAATGATGGGTGAGCCTGACCGTTATCTAATGTGGCATCCCGCTTATCCAAGAGAGTCAATTCGCCTTAACCCACTCAAAAACTTCTACCGTTCTTCTGAGTTGGCTGCTCGAATCACCGCGTTGATTCCTGAAGATGGCGATACGTTTTACCGCGACATTGCCAATACCGTGCTTCAGTACATGATTGATGCGCTGCACCTAATCAACGAGCAAGTCACGTTGGTTAAGATCCGCTACTACTACGAACACTTTGCTGAATTGATAGAGAAAGCCTGTTTAGCATGGTTCGATATGTGCAAAGTCGATTGGCGAAGTGCCATTTTCCAAAGACTGCACAGCTCTAAAGACGAAGAAACCAGGGCGATGCTTTGTATAGAGTTTTACCGAAACAAAGTGTCTTCAAAGCACAATACACCCGTGCTCGATAGCATGATTTCTATGTATGTGGATAAGCGAAGAATCTTAGAGCAATCCACCGCAAACTTGATGGCCAACTTATCGAAGGTGACGAACGGCGCATTGGGTGAAATGCTGTCACCGTCCGATCCAAACGATAAACGACAGTCCTTTGATATGGCCACTGTACTGAGCACGAACAAAGTATTGGTGATTGGTACTGACTCTCTATCAGATCGCATAGTCAGTAGTGCAATTGGTAAGATGATACTGGCCGATGCCACTGCGGTAGCTGCTGCCCGATACAACTACGAAGATGATGATGCACCGATGATCAATATCTTTGTAGATGAAGCCAGTGAAATGCTATGTACGCCACTTATCCAGTTGATCAATAAATCGCGTGGGAGCAATTTTAGATTATGGGTAGCCACGCAGACGATCAGTGATCTTGTGGCTGAGTTGGGAAGTGAAGCCAAAGCTGACCAGATAATTGCCTCTACAAACAACTTTATCTCATTCCGTTGTGCCGATACGCCTACTCAAGAACGTGTTGTGGCCAAAACTCCGCAAACCCGTGTTCGATACGTGATGCGTACACAAGGCTTTAATTCCTCGAATGAGGAACTGGACGGTTTAGGCGCAAACATTGGTGAACGCTTAATGGAAGAAGACGCAGACCTGTTTGCGATGGAGTTAATGGGCCAATTACCTGATTTGGAGTACGTAGCATCATTTAGCGGGGGTAAGCTCGTTAAAGGCCGTATCCCAATCATAACCGAACCCAAATAAGGAGTAGGGCTATGGCTGACGAATTTGAAGGTCGTTTTGATACCAAGCCGTTCTGGTTGGTTTTGTTCATCATCGTGTCTCAGATTATTTTTCTGGCGAGCTTAGTTTCACCAGACTCGGTGAGAGAAAGCATGATTGATGAAGTTCAGTATATGCGAGGCGTGTACGGCGATAACTCTACATTGTCCATCTACAACAATGCGCAGAATATGAGTGATAAGCTGCTCTATGAGTCAGGCTTTGCCGATAAAACCAAGCAGATTTTCTTGCCTGAAGAATACCGTAGAACGGGGCAGGTAGAAGATGATAAGAATTTTAATACCGGCTTTTGGTCCTTAGCTGAGAAAATCATTGATGGGTTTATGGTGAATGTGGAGTTTGCGCTACTACGAATCTATGCGGTGAAACCTTGGCTATTGATGATGGTGTTGGTGTTCTCTGCATCATTCGTCACGGGTTGATGCAACGTGAAGTGAAAAAGCACGGCTTTGAGTTTTCATCACCGCTACGACACGGGTTAGCAAAGAAGCTCATGTATCTAATGCCAATTCTGCTTTACCTAGCGGTAGTGACACCTATCGCCATGCCACCACACGTATATCCAATCATCCTCGCCATCATTGGGTTGGCCATCATGTTGATTGTCAGCAATACCATTAAACGAGTTTGACGGAGCTGGTGTAACAATAGACCTGTGTTAAGTGTTCAAATCTAAACACTTAACACAGTACGACAAATAGTTACTTGCTAGGCTCTACACTGTAACCGCTAGGTGAACTTTGACCATCCCTAATCAAACCATATAGGCAAAAATGAGCAGGTACGGTAATTTTTCCACCAGTTGTATGTGTTACTTCATTAACCTCTTTCTTAATTTGTTCGGCTTCTTTCTTTTCTTCGCTCGTCCATTCCGCTTCAGCTTTTCCAGAAATACTAACTGCTTTCACTAGGCCGTCAGCTCCGAATGAAATATTAAATTTAGAGTTATGTGTACTCATTATCTTATTCACTTCTTCTGAAGAACCTTCACTGGCGCGTGAATTAGCTACGTCATAAAGCTGAATTCCATTTGTACCATTGTTGAGGAGAACTACTTTCTTTACTCCGAGGAAAGGTTCAATATCCGAATCGTGTATTACCCATTTTGCATCAGCATTGTTTGCCCAAATGTTTGTCAAATTTTTTGAAGGGCCACCTATCCATTTGCCACCATTCAGAAATTTTACTTTTTATTTTCCAAGTTTCGTCCGCTGCAAATGGCCCTGAATTAACGTGATACATAGGATCACCAGGACCAAGTTCTGCATCGTCTCCGTGACCATCAAAAGAAACGCGCAATCTATATTTCGTCTTATTCGTAATATTTGCACCCATTTGAAAATCCCTCCGAATAACAAAAGTGCCAAAATCGGCACTATTCAAAAGTAGTACGTTTTTTGTATAGGCAGCGAATAATCCAACCAACCAATGTCCTACCGACACATTTCTTTGCTTAGAGAGAGTAAAGAATATATTATTACAATATTCTAAGTGTCCAACGAGAACAATCCCATGACCAAGGCAGCAGAACCAAGAGAACCAGCTGAAATTGCAGGTGATATAAATAGGGAATTGCGTAGTGCGCTCGATAATGAAAAATTGCTTCCTATCCGAGCTGCGAGAGAGCAGGAAACTAAAGGTGGGTTATATCAGTCATTCAAGCGCGATATTGTGGTTGCGAATAGTAGAGATACCTATGAGAGCCTGAAGGAAAAATTCAGGGCTTTGTCTGCTGAGTACACTGCACATGGGATTCGAGCTTACAAGAACATCCCTACGTTCCTTACAAATGATGTTGTGATGATCACCATTAGAAAGGCCAACGCCTACAAAGGGTTCGATTTTGACTGCACAATGGATAGTTCTATTGCGCTGTTCAAAGAGACAAGTTCTTGGGAAGCGAGCCAACTAAGAAAAGAATTGTCGGCTCAAAGCCTTTGCTTGATGTAGCCATTCACGTTACGGGTAGCGAGTTAAACCCAATCTACAATGTTGAAGTTACCCTTAGTTCTTTAGCTGAATACCTAAAAAGTCTTGATATAGAACACTCAAAAATGAGGTTTCGTAGACGCACAGGTTCTCAATATCGAGCAAAGATCCAGTACCTAGACAGAGACAGTGAAGATCTACGTTGGGGAATGTTCATTCTGCCACGCGACACACAACTGACTTATAGAAACATTAATTTTCCTCGGCCTCGACAACCACGAAAAAAGAGTCTTTCCGATCCCTCAGTGGCCACACGCATTACTCAAATTGGTGATGTAAAGTTGGATGGCACATACGAAATTTACTTGGTTAAGTAAAAGGGTAGGTCTTTATTGAATATATAATTAATATATTCTAAGTGGGTGCTAGTGAAGCTATCACCCCAATTGGGTGTACGGGAACACAATTCTTCATCGGAAGGGGAATTAAACAGCACTGCATACTTTATTGCATAAATAGTGACTAAACACACGTTAGTAACATTAATCCGTACTGCTTGTCGTCTGTTTGTAATATGATTTTGATAGTTTTCTATGATGAATTTGTATTAAAAATAGTCACTTATATGAATAACTTAGGAAGGAACGGCTTAACCATTCAATAAATCTATAAATTGGAGGGTATCTTCTTGAGGTCATGATATTCAACATCATTGAATATTTAATCATGTGATTGTGGCACGTAATTATAGAAAATTTTACATTTTTTAACCTATTAGCGGTGGCGTTTTCACCCTGATTGGGACATTTTGAACAGTGCGATTAATAGAAAAATAAAGGAATATTTATGGCTAAAGTAGCAGTTGTGTTGTCGGGATCTGGTGTGTTTGATGGTTCTGAACTGCATGAGAGTGTACTCACCATGCTTTCACTAGAAAAGCTAGGCATCGAGTACCAAACATTTGCACCAGACGTAGACCAGCTCCATACCGTAAATCACCAAACGGGTGAGGCATCAGATTCAGATGTTCGTAATGTGTTGGTAGAGTCCAACCGTGTCAGTCGCGGTACAACACAATCACTGTCTGAGCTGAGTTATCGTGACTTTGATGCGCTAGTGTTTGTCGGCGGGTTTGGTGCAGCCAAAAACTTGTCTGATTTTGCTATCAAAGGCAGTGAGTACAGCGTTCTTCCAAGCATCAACACCGCAATCAACGAATTTAACGAGAATGGCAAGTGGGTACTGGCAATGTGTATCGCACCTGTTCTTCTTGCAAAAGCCCTTCCTAATGTGTCACTAACGATTGGTAGCGATCCTGACACTATCGCAGCTCTTGAACCTACTGGCGTAAATCATGTTTCTTGCACGGCTACAGAACATCACGTAGACGAAGACAACAAACTGATCACCACACCTGCTTATATGTTGGCCACGAACCTAGTTGAGTTAGACACGGGTATCAGTGGCGCACTTAAAGCGCTTTCAACAAAAATCTGATTTATAAAACAGCCCTTGAATACTCAGTATCAAGGGCCTTTTTTCTGACAGTCAATGGCTAGACTGCCCGATTAAGTTCAATAAATGGCTTAAATAATCTTCAGACAAATAGCGACAAAAAACGGAATTTTAAGACACGGTTAGACAAGGAGAGGTTTAAAAGTGGACATTGAGGAATTTAAACGCTCAACAATGCCGACTAAGAAGCTGGATAGCTTAAATCACTACAAAGAAGGTTTGTTTGATTTGAGGTATTCAGGCTATTCATACACCTCTCTATCGAACTGGTTATGCAGCAACAAAATTGAAGTAAGTGAGCATACCGTCAGACGCTTTTTTAGCAGATATGCGACAGAGTATGCTTCTTACGTGTCGAGGGTTAAATAATGACGGAACTTAGCAGTGATCAAAACACTAATAATAAAAGAGTAACTGTCCTACCACACAAGCATAAATCCTTAGCAAAAGTGATGCTCGGCCTATCAGCAATTTTAGGTTGGACGTTGTGCTTGGTTCTACTAACAACATCATCTAACAGCGTTGTCTACAAAGACCAACTCTCACCTGAAATGGCGTACAACTACACTCGAAATACCGTGTGGTTTCACTCAGAAGGAAAGGTTAGGGAGTTAAGGTCTATCTTGTCTCAACATGATGTTAGAGACTCAAGCGAAGTCGGCAAGATAAAAAGTCTAATTAAGTCGATGCTGATTAGGCGAACAGAGTCTATACCCAACAGCTGAATATGCTCAACACGCCGATTGACCACATTGGTAACTACTACCTGCGAGTATTCGACTTTGAGAACTTCTTGAACGAGGTTAACGAAGTGTCGCTTGATAAAGACAAGTCCTTAGATTCAAAGATGATAGCCGTGTATGAGATTATGTTTGTGTATCAAACCGAAGCGAACAATAAGCTCAAAGACGCGCTTGGTGTGGTAGATGCAAGGGGGATAGGGTAATGGACGCTTTTACTCAAGTCGGTGGTTACATCGTTAACACGGATATGCTGATCACTTCTGTACTTTGTATGATGGCCGTGAGCGTTATTTTGGCTGTGATTTACTACCAGCTCGACCAACCGGTTCAATCTGTGGGTTATCTATCGTACAAAGAGAACAATAGTGGCTATACGCCGCAGCACCCGGTCAAAGATTCTTCATCGTCCTATGCAAACAATAGCGATGGGGTGAGTGAGTACCAGGGGCAGAGTTTTTCGAGCGACACTATGCAACTGGCGTTTTGCCTAATGGTTGCGCTGTTATCAACGCACACACAAAAGAGGTGATAGCGAAGTACAATGCAGGTTCTATGAACTGTCGCTTGCTCGTCTATCTGTTTTCACGCCCTGACCAATACCTGACCGAGCAAGAGATTGTTCGTAGTATTAACCCTGATAAGCCTGAAAACTTCTATATCCGCAAAGCAGTATGTAATTTGAAGCTCGATAAAGAGCTGAGAAGTAAAATCTTCACGTTCCAGAACGCCAATACGGTACGACTAAATACCACCATCACACTGCAAAAAAAGTTGCATAACAAACTTTAATACAGGCCAGTAACCAGCTGCGCCTGTATTCCTTTCCTGCGTAATGTTCTCTTTGGATAACCGTGCTAAACAAACATCCGTTTAGGTCACATCTTCACCAAATTCGCGCTGCTCAACCCGTCATTTGTGAGCGATTTTACTTTTCTCACTTTTCTCAATCCCTCATTTCTCACTAAACCACTGACTGCGAAATTCAGTGAGACACTTGTGAGAGCTTTCTTAGAAAAAACCGCACACCTTCCCGCATATAGTCAAATTAGCTAAAAAATTAACAACCAAGTTCTTGCCGACAAGGTTGTTTGGCTCTCTGAATCTAGCCAGTAATGCCGATTATGGAACATCTGTATTGCCAAAAATTTAGGTCGATTTTGGAAATTTTTTTCGCCCGTAGACTAGATCGTGAGAGCAAAAAATGCACAGTGGGAGGTGCATCATGTCACACGAACAAGACTTAATTGATATTCCAGATTTGGTTGATGAACCAATCCATTTTCTAATTTGGCAGTTTGATGAAATTGCAGCTGTAGCGATTGGGCTAGTAGTTGGGATTGTTATCAACTCACCAATGATTGGCTTGGTTTTAGGTCTACTGGCTAAGTCTCAATACTGCAAAATCCGTGATGGTAAACCGCGTGGGTACTTTATCCACCGCTTGCGCGATCTTGGTTTTCCTATCGACCACGTTTCTGAACACTCGGCCATGCAACCGCCGTTGATTGATGAATTTCATTCTTAACGCTGAGTTTGCTTACGACTGTACGGAGACAGATCTATGGATTTTTCACGCCTAAAAACCGATTTTAAATTTCACAAAGAGAGCAACAAGCTATTGGTTATCGCCAACGTTGTTCTTGTGTGTCTGCTGTGCGTTTCGCTTTATATGAACACGCAGAAAGATACGATTGTGATCCATAACCTTAACGAGCATTGCGTAGAGAGTGAGTTATCTCGCTCAAATATGAGTGAAGACAATCACAAGCGATTGGGCTTCTACATAGCAAATATGCTCGGCAACATCACACCATCTTCATCTGAATACACCATTAAGTCAGTAATGCCTTTTGTCGGCCCTCGCATCTACAAAGATGTTAGAGATTCGATTTCGACTCAATTAGGCGAACTGGTTAATGAGCGTGTCGTAATGACGTTTTCACCTGAACGAGCACTTTTTGAGAACGGCACGGTATTCATCACTGGTCGCGGTCAAATGGTCGGCCCAACGGGTAAAACCGATAGATTTTCTCGCACCTATGAAATGCGTTTTGGAGTGGAGAATTACACACCACTACTTCACTACATAGACGTTTATGAAGGTGGACCTCGCGATAGCACTTGGAAGCAAAAACAAGCGCAAAAGGCTAAGAGGGACTGACCATGAATATTAAATATCTAATAGTGACAGTGGCGTTTGTAGCGTGTTTTGCAAGCGCAACAGACTTGGCCGTTATCCCAAGCCAAAGTAATAGCGGGCACGGGAATAACTCAACCAATGCTCTAGGTTCAACCGCAACAACGGGAAGTAGCAATGGTGTAGCCAGCTCTAGTGATGGCACTCAGAAGCAAAGTCCTGTTTATGTAATTTCGTCAAAGCACGTGAACCGAATCGTTACGCCATTTAAGAACCCGTCAGTGAAGCTCGATGCGGTTGAAGGTGTCGCAACAAAATCAGTCGGTAACGTTCTGTATATCTCAACGTCATCTACACAACCTATTGCGGGTTTTATTACTGAATCAGGTGATGAATCCGCTGCAATCAAGGTGATTCTCCGACCGCTATCCGTTGCACCACAAGAGATAGTGCTGAAAGGGAATAGCGTTGAAGGGTCGGAGCTTGCAAGACGATTTGAACGCTCTAGCCCTCGCTCTGAAACCATCAAAAGTGTAATGGCCGATCTGGTTCGTGGTGATCTACCTGCCGGTTATCAAATGAAACAGGTCAATGCTCAATACCTGCCACATTGTGAGCAGTCAGGTTTGACGTTCAATTTCTACAATGGCCAGTTCGTCAGTGGTGGTGATTATGTCGTGTCTATCGGCGTTGCTGAGAACCGTTCTACTCAAGCGGTAAATTTCACTGAGAACAATTGCTTCAAGGATGGCGTGGTTGCGGTGTCGGCTTATCCAACGACACATTTGCTACCCAATGAGAAGACTGAAGTGTTTGTGATGTTTTATCGCGTGAAGCCGACAGCCACACAGCACAAATCTCGCCGTTCTTTGATTGGAGGTTAGTTATGAATGATTTTCTATCGAAATACCTAACACCAAGCCAAATGTCTAAAGCCTATATGGTTGGTGGTGCAATTATCGTGATTATTGTGGCCGTTGTCCTTATGGAAGCTCTTGGACCTGAGCAAGCGGTAAGAAAGCCACAGCCAAAAGTAGAGAACCTAATCACTACCAAAAATGCGCGTGAGTTTGGTCTTGATGCGGTGAACGACAAGGTGACGGACTTAAATAAGCAATACATCGCCACTAAAGAACGTGTCGATATTCTGACTGAAGAAAACAAGGTACTTAAAGCCAATTCAAGACAGTCAGTGGCTTTGGCAAGAGAGCTACAAACCGCACTAAAAGAGATCAACAGTCTCAAAACACAACTTGCTGAGTCAGATGCCAATACTAAGGCGAAAGTTGAAGAATTGGTGCGCTATGAGCTTGGTGAAGCGGAAGTTTCAACGATTCTTGGTGGTTCAAGAAATGCGCCTACTGCCACCCCTGGCACTGAAGCGTTGACCGTCCAACCTGAACGAAGAAAGGTGAAGAACAGTCAGTTTTCTTATGGCTCAAACCAATCAGCAAGCAATGAAACGTTGCCTGATAGAACTGTGCCATCCGTACACTGCCGACCAAAGCGAACCCTACGGGCGATCCTGATTATCAGCCAAGCCGAGGTGATAAGCGCACTGAAACGCTATTTAGTGTGATTGAAGATCCGACTGTAGAGCCAGTAGTCGATGAACTGGAAATCTATCTACTAAAGGTCGATCTTAACCGGTGTGATGCTAACGGGTTTGGACGCACCTACAGCTTCATCAGCTCAGAACAACCCAATCCCACTACTGGTACGCCTAAAGAAAGAGGCGATCTTACCTAACTTCCACACCTTAGATGATGTGCGAGAGTGTTTTGCACTCATGGCGGGTTATGGCGATCTCAGTAGTGAACGAGCGTTCCTGCGAGGTGAGGCGATTACCTGTGTACGAAAAGACGGCCAAATCATTGAGCAATCATTCAAAGGCTTCGCGGTTGGTGAAGATGGCAAGAATGGCCTGAAAGGTACGCTTGTCACTCGCAACTCAACGGTATTGGCCAACGCGATGATGGCGGGTTTTGCTGCGGGTATGGCTTCGATGTTTGATGTGAACCCTGTACCTGTTATTTCGACAAGCAGTTCTGGCCAACAAGAGTATCAAGATGTCTGGTCAAGCCAAGCCCTCCAAGGGGGTGCTGCTAAAGGTGCATCCGAAGCCATGACCAAGCTCGCTGACTACTACATGAACCTAGCAGACAGTATGCACCTGTGATTGAGGTGGGGGCAGGTCGAGTGGTCGATATGGTGATTACACAAGGAACATCATTATGAGTAATAAATATTTTCTACTTTTTTTACCGCTTTCTATCGCTGTGCTCACTGGTTGTACTGTAGGCCAGAGTGAATTTAACTGCTCGGCAGGGGATGAAAACGCATTATGTGCTAGCTCCCGAACAATTTACAAAGCCACCGATGGGGAAATTAAAGAAAACGAAACGATCACTTACGTCAAAGATGGTGAAAAGCAACAGATCACCCTTGAAGAACTCAATAAAGTCAATGGCTTAGGTGTTAGTGAGCAACAAGAAAAAAATTCTGAAGGGTCGATTTCGGAAACCCAAAAACGCATGGGAGAATCAAAAGTGTCAGTACCTTTTACCTTCTCTTATGACGGACAGGTACTACGCAAGGATGTGAAAGTTTTAAGAATTTGGGTCGCGCCTTGGGTTGATAAATCTGATGACTTACATCTTTCAACATTGGTTTACACGGATATAGAAAAACGCAAATGGGAGGTAGGCACGGTGGATTCGCAAGCACCAGCTCTAGTGAAACCGCACTTAAAAAACCTGTGACTGCGCAGGGTACGAAGCAAGCACCGACCAAGTAACGGCTTAGTACAACACAGTCAAAAGTTTTTTATTAAAGACCAAAACCACTAAAGGAGAATAGTTATGGTTTTTCAAAGTAGCAATGAATGACGAAATGAAAATGCGTATTGCGTTTTTCGCGTCACTAGCAGTTCTTACGTTCGTTATGGCAGCAATGGCTCACGCTGGCGGTACAGATACCACTTTTGATGTATGGGTAGATGAAATGACAGCATGGATCACTGGCTCACTTGGTAAAGGTATCGCTATTGCGTTTGTAATGGTCGGTATCGTTATGGGTGTGGTTCGTCAATCACTAATGGCATTTGCTATCGGTGTTGGTGCTGCCCTTGGTCTGAACTACACGCCAACCATCATTGGCAACTTGTTCACTGCGATTCTTTAAGTGATTAGGGGGAGACTATGAAGCTAGCTAAATCACTTCTGATACCTCTTTGGTTACTCATAGTCACCCCTGCCTCTTTTGCGAATGAAACCGCAAGTGAACAGATCAAAGAAGCAATCAAGGTTGCTTCCAAACCGAAAAAACTACTGCACTCCAATGCTGTCATTGTGTTTGGAAATGCAGGGGAAGCAGTAGTTGTTTCGGATAACCCGCGATGGGTTGTGAAAGGCCAGTTATTTGATATGTGGTCCAACGTGGAAGTGAAATCTGAAACACAGTTGGCTCAACTAGAGCAAAAGCTACCTCTGGATAAAATCAGCGTTAATACCACTGACGTTTTTGATTTGGTAGTGAATCCATCAAAACCGCAAACCCTTACGGTTTTCATAGATCCATTTCATCCAGATACGCCCAACACGCTATCAGCTGAGTCGATTTGCCACCGACTATCGCTTGAGATTCATCCTTACACCCATGACACCTGAGAACGTGAAGCCATTTCTGACGCTCAATTGCGCTGAATTGAATACCGATTCCCAAGTGTTAATGACAAAGCTGATAAACAAAGAGTTTGGTGAAGCCCCTACAAAGTGTGATCAAGCTAGGGCTATGAACTCTTACGGCCTGAGTGCTTTTTTGCAGATCAGCGAATCACCAACACTGGTCGCACCGAACGCTGAACTTAGCGTGGGTATGCCTAAGCAAGTAATGAATTGGCTTGCACAGAACAGTAAATAGGGAGAGTTACTAATGTTCGAGTATAAATTCAAAGAGAATGAATCAAGCCGTCTGTTTCGACCTCTTGCCTACGATAAAGGGCATCAACTGTTCCTGTGTGATGATCAGACTCTAGCGTTCTCTTTTCTGTGTCAGCCTGTCTCTGGTTGGGATGAACAAATTAACTCGACATTAGAGCTGATGTTGAGCCAAGACACTTACCCAATTGGCACTATGTTGAGCTTTTCGCTATGGGCGAGTCCTGATGTACGAAACATCCTAGCGAAGTCAGATCGCTTGCGTAGAGAGTGCAAAGCACCCTTGCTCAAAGAAAGCCAAAACTCTGCATTAGGCTTTCTGCACAGTGGCACTAAAGAGCCTGTAGAGATTATTCAAGGAACGAAAGTACGCGACTTTCAGCTGTATGTGACTGTGAAAGTACCTCTAGCTGAAATGGACATCACCCAAGATGAACTTGATTCTGTATTGGCTATTCAACGCATCATGGAACAACGTCTATCAAAGGCGTTCTTTCAGCCTGTAAAGCTCACCGCAACGATGCTTGTTAACGTGATGAACTCGATGCTCAATTGGCAAGAAAATGCTGAGTGGTTGCAAAAGCGTGAATTGCCAGTGGATGAAAACAAGACGCTTAACGATCAGTTTCTACAATACGACACAAGCGTATTCAAACAACGCAATGGCGTGGTTCTCGGCAGTAAAGACAAGCCTACATTTGCTCGTATGCTTACGGTTAGACGCTTTCCTAGACGTACTCAAGCGGGGGCTGCTTTCCGTTGGTTTGGTGATCCGTTTGATGGTATGGGTTGTGTTACTCAGAACTTCTTAATCACGGTCAACATTAACTTCCCTGACTCACTCAAAGAGAAAGGTAAGTTGGAAACCAAGAAAGGCCATTACATTAAGCAGTCGTTCTCGGCTCTTACTCAGTTTGCGCCAAAAATTAAAGATATGAAGGCCGACCTGGACTCAATCACTGAGTCTGTATCGAACGAGGGCCGTATCACCCAAGTCACCATTTCAGCAGCGGTTTTTGGTTCAACGGAAACTGAAGCTGACGATGGCCTAACGTCCCTGCAAAGCTACATGAAGCAAGCGGGTTGCACGATGGTAAATGAAGACTCGTTTGCGATTCCATCTTTCATCCAATTGATGCCATTTGGAGCGTGTCAAAAAGCCGTTAGATACTCTCGTAGATACTTCACGATGTCGAGCCAACACATTATTCCAATCCTGCCAATCTTCGCGGAATGGAAGGGAACAGGCACACCCGTTCTTAATTTCATTAGTCGCACTGGTCAGCTAATGAGTGTTGATCTATTCGATTCTAAGACAAATTACAATTTGAATATTTATGCACAATCGGGATCAGGTAAATCATACCTTTCTAATGAGATTATCCGTGCATATTTGAGTACAGGTAACAAAGCGTGGGCGATTGATGCGGGTGATTCTTATCAGAAGTTAAGTAAGAGTTTGCGCGGTAATTATACGAAGTTTAGTTCTGAGAATGACGATATTTCATTAAATCCATTCACAATGATACCAAAAGACGATCCAAGAGCGTTTATAGATAGCTTGGAAATGCTTGGTGGTTTGATTCTAGCAATGGCGTTTACCAAAACATCACCGTCAGACCTGCAATCTAGCGAGATTGAAAGAATACTGCGTGAGCTATGGGAAGTGAAGCAACATGATTTGTTGATTGATGATGTAGCCAATGCTTGCTTGGCCGAAGAAGATTCTCGAATTAGAGATATTGGTAAGCAACTTTCGCCGTTCACCTCAATTGGTCAATTTGGACGTTACTTTAATAAGCCTCATAACGTTGAGTTTAAAGGGGATTTCAATGTTCTTGAGCTAGACGGTTTGAGTGAAACACCACGACTTCAAGCAGTGGTTCTCTTTATGCTGATAGTTCAGATTTCACACAGTATGTACCATGAATTTAAAGAAGACCGCAAAATTAAACGTTTGGTAATTGTGGATGAAGCATGGGATCTGCTCTCGAACTCAAAAGCTGTAGAAGCTTCATTGAGAAGGGCTTTCGCAGATTTAGAAAGTATAACGGCAGTGGTTGCATAATTACGCAAGGGGTAGGTGACACTCAGAAGACAGATGCGGGTAAAGCGATTGCTGAGAACGCAGCGAATACCTTTATCCTAGCACAGAAAACCTCTGCGATTACGCAAGCTGAAAAAGACGATCTAATGTCGTTGCCACCTGCGGGTTATCGAATGTTGCGTAAGGTTTCTACTGAAGCGGGTCATTACTCTGAAATCTTCTTCAATACCTCAAAAGGCATGGGAGTTGGGCGCTTAATTGTTGATCCTATGCGCTCTCTTATGTACTCAACAAACCCGAACGATAACGCGAGAATTGATGCTCATTTAGCCCAAGGCTTGCCACTCGAAGAAGCGATGAAAACCGTAGTGGCCGAGCAAGGTATGGCGCGTCTTTCTCTCGATAAACCTGAGTACCTGAAAGAATCATTCTATGAGTTGGAGTCACTGCACGATGCTGAGTTGTTAGAGCGCCTGTAGCTGACGAAGACGTTGATTCAAGTAACTTAGTCCCGTTACGAGTCGTGAGCTAGGAGGCCATTATGAGCACGGATGCTGTCACTCAAACCACTCGCCAACACCCGCTTTGGTTTCTAACCAAGATGATCTGGCTTGGCCTAGCGATGATGCTTGGTGGAAGCATACTCTTTCACGCTGTAAGCCAACGTTTTCAGATTGTTTTTGATACTCAAGCAGAGCGTTGCATACCTGAGTATTCGGTTTATCTCGTTGACCGAACTGAAACTGAGTTTGAGAAAGGCGGGATCTACACATTCAAAGCTCGCAATATGTCACCGTACTTCAGTGATGGCCAACCAATCGGTAAATACCTGGCGGGAACGGCGGGGGATCGTGTCGTCCAAAACGAACAAGGTGTATTCATCAATGGTACTCAAGTGGCTGACGGGGAATACTCAGCTGCGGAAAAATTGGGGGTTTCACCAGAACATTATCACAAGACCTTTGTAATTCCTGAAGGTCACTATTTCTTTGTCGGTAGTCGCACTGCACCTCGTTCTTTTGATAGCCGTTATTACGGCTTAGTGAAAGAGGACCAATTAGTAGGGGGGGCTATTCCGCTATGGTAAATCATCTTAAATCTTTTGGTCTGGTTGTCGCTTGTGGTGTGTTCTCCCACAGTCCAGCCATGAGCAATGACTTCTATTCAGACTCGCATCTTACAAGTGCTATCGGCAAGGGTAGAGCTGTGTTAGAGGAAGGGTTTATAGAGCATCTTTTGCTTCAACAAGAAGGGGTGATAGAGACTGCCGACAAAGACCTATTTATAACCGCTGACTCTCTGCACCATGTCATTTTGATTAGTGATGCAATGGGCCTAGTCGAACTGCATCAGCTATTTAAGCAACTTGAATACCGCGATGATGTTTCCTTTGCCATTCGCGGTTTACTACCAAATGAAAAAACCATTAACGATGTGGGTATGCGTATCTTGCGCTTGCTTGATGGTTTTCAAACCTTGCCTCATGTGGTGCTCGATCCAAGACCGTTTGCCGAAGTGAACGCTGAAAATGCACCAATGATTCTGACCTATCACGAAGACACTTTGCTTGCTACGGCCACTGGCCTAGCGAATCCCGTGTATATGGAAAACAAGGTTCTACGTGGTGAGGTGGGTGATTTAGGAAGTCATGGCGCTGTCGTTACCATATCAGAAAGAGATCTGACTGAAGTGATGAATGAGCGTATGGCCAACTTAGATATGGAAACCATTAAAAAAGAAGCGGTGGATCGCTATTGGGATAATGCCACTTTCTATCAGCTTCCTAGTGCAACCCAAACGCAGGAGAGAATCTTTACTCCACTGATAACGCTGCATGAAGACATCACCCTTGATGATGGCACGGTTCTATTTGCACAAGGGCAACAGTTCAACACGCTTGAGCAACTGCCGTTCACGCAACGCTTAGTGATTTTTGATGCGACTAACGAAGACCAAATGGCGTTTGTTAAGTCACTGCCACCCTCAACATTTCGCACAACCTATGTGACGACTCGCTTTGACAGAACGTTGAAGTGGGATGCAGTGAAAGCGGTTGAGAAAGAGCTAAATGCGCCTGTGATGCAATTGAATGAAGACCTGATCACCGGTTTTGACCTAATGGTAATTCCATCTGTAATCACGGCTGACAACACGAATAAGCACTTTGTTATTCAAGAGGTCGCAGTAGGGGGTAGTGATGAATAAGTTACTCGCTATTTCTGTGTTGGCCACGTTAGCTACTGGTGTTGCTAGAGCTGAAGATAGCACTGAGCCACACAAGCTAGGTTCTTGCGACAACGCGAATATTCTTTCTAGCTCGATGATTACCGATACGCTTGGTCGGCTATGTATCCAATTCGACTTGCGGGTACTCGTATCTCACCAAATGGGTCAGGAACACCGAATGGGGCAACCAATAAGGCATTTTGCGCGTGTCAGGATGACCTTGGCATCTTTGTGCCAGGTTTCACGCAGTCGATGTTTGAGCCAGCTCGAATCATTGAGCTAACCAGAACACCCGATTGCATGATGACGTTGGGCGGTGCAGAACTTGGTATGACCAACAAGCGTCTGCGTGGTACTACAGGCTCAAATGAACAAGGGGTAGGCGAGGGGGCGAGTAACGCATTTTGGCATTATCACTACTTCAGCTATCCGTTGCTTCTAATGCTTGAAATGGTGGTAGCGAATCGCTGTGGTGATGGCTACTTGTCGATGGACCTGCTTTACGTGTCCGAGCTTGATCCAACTTGGAACGATCCAGAACTGGCGTTCTTTGCGAACCCTGAGTCTGCGCTTTTTGCCAATCCTATTTCTTTGGCTGCTTGTATTGGTGATTCAGCAGCAGCCAGTGTAGGGCAACCAATAGATTCCTTGTACTGGTGTGCAGGTTCTTGGGGTGGCTTGTACCCACTGTCGGGCTTTGTATCAAACAAAAGCTCTAATGCGTCCAAAACCAGTTTATTAGCGACTCGTTCTATAGCGAGTTTGCACCGAAGAATGTTGGCCAGACAAACCGTTGGTGATGATGCGCTATGTGAGGCGCCAATCTTCCCAACCATCCCAAAGTCTCAATACAAGATGAACATGATGTATCCCGTGCCTGAACGTAGTTCTGCGCACCAGATAGGCTCACCTGCATTGAAGTGGGGGGAATGGCGCAACATCCCAAGTAAAGAAGACGCGATTTATATGCTGTGGCGTTACAACGATTGTTGCACCACTTACTACTAAGAACTGAGGGGTAATGATGATGAAAAAACTTCTTACCATCGCACTGATATTGGCCTCGGCCAACGCTTCCGCCTTTTGCTTTGAAGAAGCAGGGCGAGTGTTTGATGTGAACCCTAAGTTACTGAAGGCGATTGCCTTTACAGAGTCGTCAATGAACCCGTCAGCCTTTAACGATAAGAACCGAAATGGCACGGCAGATTATGGACTCATGCAGATTAACTCGACTTGGTTTGAGCGACTAGAAGCCAAAGGCATATCGCGTGATGTCGTGATTAATGATCCATGTACCAACGTGTTTGTTGGGGCTTGGATACTGGCTCAGAACTTTGAAACGTCAGGTGAAACTTGGCTATCAGTCGGGGCTTATAACGCGGGTTACTCAAAGAGAACTGAGGGCGCGAGACAGAAGTACATCGGCATCGTCCAGACAAACCTAGCGAGACTGAGTGAATGAAAGCATGGATTTAATCAGCCTGTTCTTAGTGGGATGCGCTGACTCAATAAATTGCGGAGCACCGCGAAATTTCTTGGTTAACGAGATTGACCAAGGAACATCAATGGAAAGTCAATCAACGGAGAAATGATTATGGCTAAAACAGCAAAGCGTAAATACTCAAGACCTGCGCTTAAAAAGGTCGTGGTAGTGAACTCAGAAGCGTCAATTGATGCAATGGGCGCATACGTGAACCAAACAATGTCAGCGATCTATTCGCTTGATGTGATTTTGTTCTACATCGGCAGTGAGCAAGTTGCCGAAGAAGCGAACTCAAAAATCAATGAGCTGTTTGAGCAAAAACTGGCGGTGTTCGATAAGGAAATTAGCAAGCTACAAGGGCTTGTAGATGAACACGATATTGAAGAAATTGAGTACACAGAGCAACGCACCAAAGAGTACAAGGTTTACTCGCCACTGTGCGCAACGTACATCCGTCTTTTCAAAAAATTCGAGCTTAATACCAACCTGATTGACCGCTTATGGCTTAACGGCGAACTGTCTTCTTCTCAGCGTAATGGCAAGGTGCTGAAGCTAGGCCGTCATATGCGCAATGTCTCTCGCCAAGTGATCAATATGTCTAAGGTGGCGATGAAATTAGCGCAGAACGAAGGTAAAGAAGCTGAAGTAAATGAGTCTCTAAAAGAGATTGATGATGTAGCAAAAGTAACTAAAGCAGAAGCATCTAATGAAGCTGAAAAACAGGCGGTAGCTTAAATGTGTCGCAGGGTTGCCTCGCAAGGGGGCGCATTGATTGGATGAAATAAGGATGTGTTGTTATGTTGCTATATGATCGTATTCGTGGGGTAAGTGGCCAAGTCTTAGCTTGGCTGTTACTTTTGACGACTCAAAGCATGACAGCGCATCTTGCTTATGCTCAAGATGACTTTTACAACGCCGTTAATCAGCCAATGAATACGCCAAAGAGCTAAGAAACCAACGTGCAGCACCAACCTTTGACGAGAACGGCAACTTAATTCACAACGGCAAAATCATCTTATCGACAGAAGAACTCTCTGGCCAAACAGACAATTCTTACGTTCCTGCCGATTCAAATACCTATGGTAATGATGCAAAAACACTCATGGCGGGTGAAGATGCTCAACGTACCTATGATCAGAAGACTTTAGACACGGCTGAAACATCAGGTGAGCGAGCTTATCATGTGACAAAAAGCTCATTCAGTCGTCAAAAACCCGACCTATCTAATGATCCGTTATGGTCTGTAACGGACGATGTATTTAACAACCTTGAAGAAATAGCCGGTGACTTTGCTAACTGCGAAATCAACACTGAGCTTGTTAGCAATGGCCGTGATATTCATGTACCTAAGTACGAAACCTGTACTCGTCTACCTGCTATAGAGGCGAGTTTTACTATCTCTCACGACTACGAAGTGGGCGTAATTAAACACAAATCTGGTCCTGTGAACCTATCGCCTTGTGGTGCGGGTTGTCTTGATGTGTGGATTGGTACTATCGGTGATAACTACTGGCCAGGTAATTGCACCATTTACGAAGAATCTATGGCCTTAGAGGTCATTCAGCCTAGTGTAATCACAAAGGCTACCCTTGCCCGTTCAAAGTTCGATGATTATCACCAAGTTTGGCTAAATGACACTAAGGTTTGGAATGGGCCTAATGAGCTGTTCCCGCCTGAAACTGAGGGTAAGTGTGAGCTGAAGACCTCTTGGGATATGACACCTAATGTCGATCTACTGAGTTACTTTACTGAACTTGCGCCATTGTCTGAATTGAACCTCAAAACAAGAACGTCTGTTTCAGGAAACGGCGAAGGGTATTCAGCAATACGCATCAACTATGACTACAACCGACTTATTTATAACGATGTTTGGACTAATGCCGAAAAGATAGCTCAAGCACATGAGATCAAAGAACAACTAGACGATGGTTATTGTACGGGTGAAATCCGCTGTACTGATATGCCAACACTGGATGCCGATGGCTGCACAACCATAAATGGCTTGCGAGTGTGTGAGTCAAACTTTGGTGATAACCCAATGTCAGATTTGGGTATAAGCCCGTTCTGTAAAGCGGTATCCGTTCGCTCAACCTGTGACTTTAACTCTGGTGAATTTTGCACAACCGATATGCAGGGTGTCGAGCATTGCTATGACAACAGCACTGAAAATAGAAATACCTGTGTAGAGTACGAAGAAAATCCTGAGTGTAGCTATGTCTCTACAACGTGCGTGGAAGGTGCAGATGGTGGGTCTGGTAACTGCTACGTTCAAGAAGATACCTACGATTGCGGGTTTACTGTCAATGATGGCGTTGAATCTGAAGAAGAAGTGCTTCGATGCGATGGTCAGTTGATGTGTGTTGGCGAGGGTTGTTATAGCCCTGACCGTGATCCAGCCAACCAAGATTTTGCTCAAGTAAATGCGTACATGGAAATGATGAAATACGCCTTTGCCGATATGACTTGCGAGGGTATTCCAGACCGTCCTTACGATCCAAATAATCCGCCTGAAGACTACCTGCCAACACCTGTTTGTGAAGATGGGTATGAATACGATCCTGATGCGGGTGAGTGTCTGCGACAGCTTGCTTGTACCTACTCTGAAAATGACTTCTACGTTGCAAGCCCACGAAACGGAATACAGATACTCACGAACAACTCAGTGGTTGTTGATGACAAGAGTATTTTAAGTTGTCAGCCAATCAAGGTTGGTGGCATTACCTATACGTGTGGTAATGCAGTGAAGAAGATTGCGACTGATACGTTCTATGAGGTTTGCCAGAATGACTCTACAGCATTGAATCCAGACGGTTGCCTAGTGCCTACCACCAACTCAATCCAAGAACCGGTTACTGTGAAGTGGCTGCAACGCTTTCTTGTGAAGAACCCGATTATACACTAGAGGGTCAACATACGCCGTTTGATGATTCAGATGATATTTGCCATGCGCCCACAATGTCGGTAGGCCACTCTTGCCCGTCTGGTTATACCTACACAAATGGCCAGTGTCGTTCAACCGTAACTACAGGTGTGCAATACTCTTGCCCGTCTGGTTATACCCGTTCTGGTACTCAATGTAAGAAGACCACAACTCAAACACAGGCAAGACCAACGTACTGTAATACAACGCAGTACAAATCTGGCATTTACGAATGTAGATTCCAAGCTAAAGTAGGCGAGAGTTGCCAGTTTAGATGTACGCCTGATCATTATGGTGGTAACGGTAATCCAACACCGTACACGGCAACCAGAGATACCTCATTCGGATCTTGTCCTTCAGGTTGGACCGCAAGCGGTAGCCAATGTAAGAAGACCACTACAAGCACTATCAACGCAACCAAATACTGCACTGGTGGCTACACGCTATCAGGGAACACTTGCGTTAAAACCATTACTAGCTCACCTACTAAAGTCTGTGAGTCTGGTTGGGAGCTGAACAGCAACCAAACCTACTGCGTCAAACAACCGCCAACAATGGAGGTGATCTACACCTGCCCTACTCAGTACCCTAATTTCTCGCCTGAAGATGTTAATTGTAAGGCTAACGTAACTAGCCCTACAGACCGATTTGAAACACCCGCTACACCAACCTGTGAGTCAGGTTATAACTTCAACGCATCAAGCGGTAAGTGTGTCGCTGAAAGTCTTACTCCAACTTTGGAGTGTCCAGCAGGGGGTAGTCTCAGTGGTAATAGTTGTCAGATACCTAAGCAAACAGAATGTAAAAATCAAAATGGCTATGTAACCAACATAACTACATCTACAAGAGCATCTTGTGAACGTGCTCCGCAGACAACCTATACATCAGCAGGGCAACGCATCTATTCATCAGACATATTCCGTCACTTGATGATGTGGTTTCTGTGCGCCAAGGCAATTTCACGTACTACCCTGACCTTTCAACGGCTGTTCAAATTGGTAAAGCCACTTGTAGAGCAGGATCGGGTTTCGTTGTCGGTAGTTACTATGAATACACTGCGGGGATTTGCAGAACAAGCGATCCCGAATCCTACACAGCAAGTAAGGTTTGCGAGGCGGGTTACACACTTAGCTCTGACCAAACAGTTTGCTTAAAAGATGGTGGCGTTGTTGAGCCAAATTGGTCATGCCCTGCTTTCCTACCGAACTTTAACAGCGCAACCAAAATGTGCTCGATTTCGCCTACCGCTAAGACTGATTCAGCAAGCGAGCCTTTAAGTTACGATGTAACGAAAGACGTACTTGCGATGGTTCTTGCTCCGTTTGATTGATGCTTTCAACAACGGTATCTAGTGCCGTAGCTGAAGGTGAGCTTCCACAAAACGAGAAGACTCAAGTTACTCAAGAGTCGATGCAAGAATACGTGGGGATGCAGTTCATGGCAGCAGCCATAGAAGCTGACGCACAAAAAGATATGGTCGCGGTAGGACAGAGACAGGTACTTAGTTTAGCTGCGCCGTCACCAACAACCTACAGCGGGGGTTCTACCCGACTCCAAGCCTAGCGAGTGACTCTACACCAGGGGAGAACGTTTCTTGCCAGCTCTTTAAAGGTACTGCTGCGGAATGTAAAGAAGCCGTTGGTGGTATCCAAAACTGCTGTAAAAACCCTGCCACTGTCTCGCTTGGTGATTACATTTCTCTACTCACAAAATCCATTCAATTTGATGCGCTAACAGGTCAGGTATTTGGCATTGAGGGTTATACAGGGGTATGGGATGTCGCAAGTAATTGGACGGCAGATGTGGCTACAACTGCTTGGGATACTGTTCAAGGTGAGTTTGCGTCTGCGTTCGATATTGCGCTGAATGAAAGTACGGGAGCTGCGACTTCTGGCGGTGCAGCCGGTATTGGCCAATCGTTAATGGCTTACACGAACAATTATCTTACCGAAACATTCGGCGGTGAGATCGCAAGTATGTTCTTCCAAACCTCCGCAGATGGCCTAGTCGCATGGTCGGCTGAAATGGCTGCAATTGGTAACGCAATGATGGTGGTCTACTACGCCTACCTCGCCTATGTGGTCTTTAACCTGCTTATCAACATCATCTACGAGTGTGAAGAAGAAGAACTCGACTTGGCCATGAAGCGTGACCTTTTCTCTACTCACTACATAGGTTCTTACTGCAAAGACAAGATTCTTGGGGCGTGTATCGAAAAACGCAGAGTCTATTGCTCTTTTGACTCTCCACTATCACGCATAATGATGGAACAAATCTATGCTCAACCTCAGATGGGCCTAGATTGGGGTTCTCCAAAAAATCCAAACTGTACGGCTTGGCCATCGAACAACTGCAAGATGTTGATTGGGATGCCGTGAACCTTGATGAATGGGTCGGTATTTTGATCCGAACCGACAATTATACAGATACGATCAATATTGACGTTGACTCTCTTACTGGCAGTGGTTCTAATTTAAATTACGAACAAGGTGAAATAAGACAAAACGTAATTGAGAGAAATTTAGAACGAGCAGAAGATATAGATGCTGACCAAGTAAGACGCGATGCTTACGAAGACGGTTGGAATATCAAATCTCCGCCTATTGAGAACTGATTTGGAATAATTTAATCAGCTGTAAAATGGAACTATAAGATAAAGAATTAGGGATATTATCATGCTAAAGAAAATCATCACAATATCATGCTTAGGCTTATTAACTGTCGGTTGTTCTAGTACGCCTGACGTTGACCTTTCTAGCGCCTCACCCGCTTACAACAAAGCGTATGGAACATACCTAACCGAACCCTACAAGTTTGGTGGTCGAACCTACAAAAGTAAGCTCCGTGACTTCTCAGAAGACGAAGCAAAAGAGGCTGAGAGAGCTTTTGAAAAGTCGAGTGGCGGTAATGTCTCAATCCTATTTGGTGGTGTCGCGCTTCTAACCGGTGACTTAACGGGAGCAATAGATGTGGCGGGTGGTGCTGCTGCAAATATCGCGTCTAGTAGACATCCAAGCGCACGTTCTGGCTGGGTTGTAAGTGTCGATGCTTCTAGCGCGAAAGACGGTATCGAAGCTAAGAAGATTGCAACAAGCGTAATCCAATCAGCAACGGTTAACCTATTGAGATCTAAAGGCAATAAGATTGAAATGGTTGTGACTAAAGAGGCAGGTGTAGCGAAAGTTGGCGGTGCGGAAATTCCACCTAAGACCGCTTATCAACTTAATGATGCTGTGCTTTTTGGTATGAACAACGATCACTTCTATGACGACAAACGAGGCTTTGAGCTGAACAAAGACAAGTCAGCGTATGTGCCAACAGGCAACACAATTTGGTGGGGTGTCGATGTCGCTAACTACATGGCATTTGATAAGGGATACGTCAAAGGCTATGAAGGTATCGAGGGCTACGAACAGTTCATGGAAGACCTGACCTCTGCCCTACCCTCTGAGTATATGTACTACTCAAGCCCTGTTCCTAGACAGTTGTTAATTGAGAATAAAGACAAGTCTTCTTGGGCGTGTAGTGACTGCTTAGAGGAAGAATCTTTCTTACTTTACACCCAACAAATCCCAAGAATTTATACTAACGGGGAGAAGTTGGACTTTATTAAAAGTGCAAAATAGACAATAAGGAGCGATGCCATGTTGCTAATTGAAAATGTAATTAAAGCAGTAGAACAAAATGCTGTTATCGCAATTATTATCGTGGCATCACTTTTCCTATTTGTTCTCTATAGAAGCAGTAACTTTGGCTTTGGTCTACCAAGATACAAAGCCATAAAATTTTTAAACACTAAAACAGAAACAAAAATTCCTAACTGCCCTTTGGCAAGCGATACCAAATAACTTATATGTAGCTCAAAAAGTACGATTAGCTGATGTAACTATTCCAAGAAATTCTAAAGATATAAAAGCCTTTAATCGAGTTTCAAGAAAACATTTGGATTTCGTGGTTGTTGATAAAAAGACAAGCAAAATACATTGTGCGATTGAGTTAGATGATAGATCTCATTTAAGTCTTAGTGCTCAAAAAAGAGATAAAGTGAAAAATCACGCATTAAAAAGTGCGGGAGTGACCTTTTATAGAATTAGAACGAGTGGTGATTACAGTAGACAGTTAAATGATATTTTTCGAGATATTCAGACCACAAAAAATATATCAGCACTTGAAAATAGTAAGAACTGCCTCGATGCAACTCTACCGACTACAAGCGCATTGATATGAGCTGGCCAAACAAAGGCAAGCATTACAGTCGTTGCGGTAACTGTTCTTATAGGACCGAAGCAATCAAGGGGTGAACAGATGTCAGTTTGTGTGATTTTGAAGTATCAGGACGATGAACATAAAGTAATTTTCGATGATATTACTGTGGATGAATTAATGTGTTATTCCATTGCTGAATTAGGACATACAACAGCTTATATGGGTCACAACAATTATTTCTATTTGGTTTCTATGGTTGTTGACGAATATTTACTAGATAACTTTTTCATGGAATGTTTGCGCAGTCCTGCGATGTTACTAAT
Organism: Vibrio sp. JCM 19236; assembly: GCA_000830455.1. Classification (GTDB taxonomy): domain Bacteria; phylum Pseudomonadota; class Gammaproteobacteria; order Enterobacterales; family Vibrionaceae; genus Vibrio. The sequence goes on along the minus strand of BBSB01000028.1, from coordinate 32,361 downwards.
TGCTATTAATGCCGTTGTAAGTAAGTCACTACCAAAAGGCGAAAATATAACGTTGGATGTTGAAGATATACTTAAAAAGTCTTCACTCCAATTTAAAGATATAGAGTTGGCTCTACAGTAATCTCGAACAGGAAGGTTATCTGTTCTCTTTTTTCGTTGTTAGTTGTGACGCTGTAACCGTTAAACTTTAGAGCGATAACACACTAACTATGAACATCAAGCTACAGATTTCAAGCGAAAGTAAAATACTAGATAGTTTTTAACGTAGCTTTGCTATAATACACAAGGAGATAAATCACTAAGTCACTGATTTTAAACAAATTAGCAATTTGGCAATGGGTTGGCTTTGGAAGTTTCAAAACCGTGCTAATTTGACTAATAACTACCTTATCCACCGAAATTGTGGATAAGTTGACCAGTGACAAAAAGTAAGGGCAGAACGTGAGTCGAGTGAACCCAAGAATTGATGCAAAGTTACTAGGTTCGGAACTTGGTGCTACAGCAACTAAGACAAAAAAGAGAAAAGAGGCTTCGATGCCACCGCAGACGATAGCGGAAGCAAATCGCATACTCGATGCGATCTATGATCGAAATCCTACGCTAAGTCTCTGTTGTCAGATGTCTGCACTTACAGGGCTGAGATACAGCGATGCTGCTTGGTTACGTTATGACGACTTTTACGATAAGTACGGTAACTTTCGAGACTCTGTTGCGATCTGCCAACAAAAGCCCTTCAACATGAGAATGGGTAGAGCAGACGCAAAGCAGAGTAAAGAGTATGAGCGCGAGGCGTATAGAAAGTCTTTAGTGACTATTTACACGACTAAAGAGATAGAGGCCATTGTAGAGGAAACTCGTCACTTCTCAGACGGTTCAGATTTTCTCTTTGCCAATGCTCGCAGTAGAACCAAGGGCGAGGACAACACAATAATCACTCGGCCTATGCACGTTGTCTCAGCAGATAGACACCACACGGCGGTTCGGGACGATTTAAAGCTCAAGTTCATGCTTGGTACTCACTCTTGGCGGAAATTCTTTGCTTTGCAGTTGGTCCGAAATGGAACGACCATTGAAAAAATTAGAGATCTATTAGGCCAAACCAGCCTATCGAGCACAGACAAATATCTGCACTCTTTTACTCAGGAACTTCGAGGGGAGGTGCTAAAAGTCACATTGGAGAACTAAATGAAAAAATCACCTTCTGAGCAAGCGATCCGTGAAGCGAAAAGATTGCTTGATGAACTAAAAGAGTACGCTTCTTCGCATGAAATACCGATCATCGGTGTCATGGAAATTAACGCCTCACCTGAATACTTCGATAACAGTGTGGTGGTGAGTGCCAAGGAAGCACACTACTTTCGATCATTAGTCTCAGCACAAGGTGATTTATCTAAGTTTCTGATTAATCTGAGTAAAACCGAAACACTTGAAGAACTTGATATGAACTACACGTTTCACTAAAGGGAGTTTTGAACAATGAATATCAATCGTATCCATCTTGGAATAGGAATAGCCTTAGCGGGTTTAACGGCGAGCAACATTTACTTGTTCAATGAGCTAAACAGTATTGAGAAGAAGTTTGCCAGCAAGGAGTCGGTGGCCGTGATTGCTGACTCTGTTGTTTCCCTAGAACAACAAAGTAGTGAACCAGGGGCGGATTTTAACGCGCAGCTCATGGCCAACCCTGAAGTAATCGTTAAGTCTCTGGCTAAGTACCGTTTTGAACAAGAGCAGATTGCGAAGCAAGAAAAAGCCTCCACCATCCAAAGCCTAACCGGTGCGCTATATAACGATGCCAACGATCCAGTAATGGGGAATCCTAATGGTAAGCACGTAATCGTTGAGTTTGTCGATTACAACTGCGGTTACTGCAAACGCCTATCTCCAACACTTGAAGAATTTTTGGCTAAGAACCCTGAAGGTAAGGTTATCGTGAAAGAGTATCCTATCTTTCAAAACCAACCGACTTCGGCCTATGCAGCTATCATGGGTACAGCATTGTTCTACACGGATTCTGAAAAGTATCATCAATTTCATAATGCACTTATGGGAGCTAGACAGCTATCCAAAGAGTTCATCGACTCAACCATTGTGGGCCTTGGTGTAGATCTCAATACAGTTAATGCTCATGCCGAAAAAGCGAGAGAGCAAGTAGCTAAAACCAGAACATTAGGTGCTCAACTTGAAGTGACAGGAACGCCTACTTTGTTTGTGAATGGCCAGAAAATGCACGGTGGTTACAGTGCAGATCAGCTCATAGCGATGTTTAATTGAACAGCTTAACAATCACAAAGAGGGGTAAAGTTACCCCTCTTTCCTATTAAGCTAAGTATTTCTTTCAGCTCATGGTTTTTTCGGTTCTGTGTACTCTGTTGTGATTTTCATAGAAATACTCATACATGGAAGTTCATCTATAATTTTCGTCTTCAAGCACTCTACCGCGTTATCAGCTACATGATTACAGCCGCTTTAGGATTAGATATAGCAATTGCCAAAACCGCAGGAGTCATTGAATCTCCAATGCACTTTTTAACTATTTTTATCAAAGTCTCGTCTAGCCTTTGTTTTGAATAAACGACTGTAGTGTTTAGAATTATGAGTTCATAATACTCCAGCATTTCCTCTTGGAGTATGACAGCGATAATGCAGTCGATAACTGCTATCTTTGTACGTTCTTTATACTTGTAGCGTTTTATCGAAGTGATTTGATCCTTGAAGGTCTTTGTTTTCGTCTCACCTGAACACCCTAGCCTTTCATGTTCTTCTAGTGCTATTTTTTCTAAGTCACTTTCTGAAATGCTGTCTGGAGGACAGTTATTCGTAGTGGATGGATCGCAGACTACTAAGGGCGGATTGTTATCAAGTCTATCTTGAGTCATTGGAAAACCAGATTCTTCTCTCAAGAAAATCAAGAAGATATGATTCCTAGCAAAATATTCCTTGTCCTTACTATCTGGTCCTGTGTGATAGAGTTCTTCTAGTTTTTTGCTGCATCATCAAAGCGTTCTGGTTGCTGATTCTGGCTAAAAACGGGATAAGCCAACACTTTAAAGCTATGCCTATCTATTCCTGCATCTTTCGCTTCGTCAGTTTGCAGGCATTGTTCAAGGTAGTCGGATGGATCTCCCTTAGCCATAGAAAAATTCGAATAAAACTGATAAATCAATTTCTTAGACTCTACAGGCAACGACTTTTTCACATAGAGTTTGAACCAAATGCCGTACTCTAGCTATGCCTCATTGGAACAGAAATCTCTACTTCACTTAATCGTTGGCGGTAGTGTGGGGGTTTTGGGTCTTCTCTTACTAAAGCGTAGTAGCGAATATTTAGTGTCCACGATTGAACGTGCTTTGTTGTTGTTGAGTATTGCTTCTCTGAACTCGGATAGTATTCAAGGTCTAGCTTCTCAGTGTAAGAAGCATCTTTCTCTAAAGCCAAGTCACCCTTACCACCATTTTTTAGCCAATTTAATATGCGCGGGTCATCAAGACGTATCTCAATGTTTAGATCGATAGACATAGAGCACCCTTATCAGATATAACCGTAGGGTAGATTTTAGCCTATGACTAAGGATGTTGATTATGCCCTCTAAGAAATGGGTTCTGACCATTACAACGAACAGTGGATCAGTTAGACAAATACACACTGACGACTGGTATGCAGTTAGAGATTTAACTAGTGCCTACAAATCGTACTTAAAAAGCGGGATGCGGAAGTAAGCTATCACTATTACGAAGATGGGGATAGACATCGGTTTGCTGTCGATTTCACAAATATAACGATGATTGAGTTCATGGCAGACGATTAATAAGTAGTTTGAATCGTTATAACTACCCACTCAAAGAATGATTCTTTTTTCGGGGATATTCCGTGTCTTATACATTAAAAAATACGCTACACGCGGTACTGAAAGCCTACAAGCTCATTCACTAGCAATAAAGTTCTTGCGTTCACTGGAAAAAAAGATCGCTGAAGACCAAGAAAGGTATGGTTGGTTAGACAATCAAGAATGGGAAATTATTGGAATCCCAAATGGCGGTGGTGATGGTGATTTGCATCATGAAGTGTATGTAAAGTGCTGTTACTTAATAAGTAAGTGCGGTAACTACAAAGTAGACTTGCAGTATAAAGTTGCGGAAGAATTTTCTAAGAACAGCTCAAAACTGGTGGTTAAAAAGCACGTAAGTTCTCAGTTAATCGACCATAGTGCAAAGGATTGGTAGCTTGGCCTTTAAGTGACGGCCTCACTAAAACTCTAGCCTTGTCAGTAACCTATATTCACAACGAAACTATTTTGGACTTCTTTGATCTCGGTGTATAAATAAAGAACAATCACTTGGAAATCCTACGATTAGTTGTATAAACTTTAATTAGTTTTTGGAGAGTGTTCATTTTGGATACTCACAAAATGCCCTCAATTTGAGGGTTGGCTTCGACTCTTTGAGTCGGATATATCGGCGGTTTACCGCATAGCAAGGCTGAAAACTTGCGAAAGTAGCGATGCCACAATCTACTTTTAAGTTCACACTACATTTCTGACCTTTCACGTTCTGCGTGATACCACCCAAACGGGACACCTTCCCGTTATGGGGTAAGTGTCCCTTTTTTTATGAAAATTGGAGACACTTATGTTCCTTTCATCTTCGATGATTGCTAAAGCAATCCTGGTCATTATTGCGGGTATCGCTCTAATGTCTTTGTCTAACAATCCAGCTCAATTAGTAGCTGCGGTTCTACTACTACTACCAGTAGTTGTTTGCTGTGTAGTCATATTGAAGACCTTGCGGTTTTTTAAACCCTTCGTCAAAAATATGCTTTTGCGTGTGATTCCTGAGCCACCTGTGCCTCAGTACACGCTACCTCGATCTAGTGTTCAATCTTTTAAGAAAGTAAGTAAGACTCAATCTATTGGCCAATGCCTAATGGATATTCCTGCTTATGCTCGTAAAGAGACTAACACTTGCTACCCAATGAGCTTAGAGGTGCTTAACGGCACTAAGCCTGTTGCATCTAACGTTCAAACGAACTTTTAACTAAGTTCTTCCACCCATGCGGGGCTATTTCCCCGTTGGGGCATAGCTCCGTTTTTTTATGAATATGGAGTTATGTTATGAGTAATGCTCAAGTACCTGCGACTTCGGTTGCTTCACAGCCGTCTAAGAAATCCTTGGTCGGTAAGATTGCAGAAAAATTTGGTGTTGATCCTCGCCGTTTTTGGGACACGCTAAAGGCCACTGCATTTAAACAACGTAATGGCCAAGCACCGTCAGACGAACAAATGATGGCTCTTTTGATTGTGGCTGACCAATACGGTTTAAATCCTTTCACTAAAGAAATCTATGCCTTTCCAGATAAGCAAAACGGCATCATCCCTGTGGTTGGTGTTGATGGATGGTCACGGATTATTAATACACACCCACAATTTGATGGTTTGGAGTTTCGTACTTCAGATGAAATCAAAACTGAGCAAGGTGCAAAGCCCTGCCCTGAGTGGATTGAGTGTGTCATTTACCGCAAAGATAGAACTCGACCAATCTCTGTTCCTGAGTATTTGGATGAAGTCTATCGCCCTCCGATGGGTAAAAGTGGATTTGCTGGCCCTTGGCAATCGCATACGAAACGTATGTTACGTCATAAGGCTACTATCCAAGCAGCAAGACTCGCGTTCGGTTATGTCGGCATCTACGATGAAGACGAAGCTGATCGCATTATTGATGCTCAATCGAAGACTGTTACTGCGCAACCAAGCATTGAGTTTGATGCGGAGTCTCAGCCTCAACAGATTGCTTCACCTGTTAAACAAGAGATTATGGAAGACTTAGCCAATGCTGACTTCACCGGTTTTGAAACCGAAGAAGCGCAGTTTGTCGAAGTTGAACAATCTCAATCTGAACCAAATTATGCTGCTACTGAAGCTGAACCCGATCTTGTGTCTGGTGTTTCAGATAAAGATGCTCGCATGATTGAACAAATGGTGAACTTTACCCGCGAAACGGGTTCATGGGACACCACTAAAGATAACTTCAACGAACGCTATCAAGGCGAGACTTTGGCTTATGCTCAGTCCACTTTGAAGCAAGCGTTTAATGACACTTTTCCAGAATAAGACTCTCGCAGTCTAAACCCTATAAGGGCGACACTTGCCCTTTGGGGTCATGGTGCGCCCTTTTTTAATTAAAGAGGATTAGCACTATGGCTACGGTTGATTTAGTACAGCGCAGTGATGCGTGGTTTGAGTGGCGGAAACAAGGTATTACTGCCTCAATGATTCCTGTAATTATGGGATTATCCGCCTACCAAACACCTTACGAGCTTTGGGCTGAATTAGTAGGTTTGAAAGAACCTGCTGATCTTAGCAATAGCTGGCACGTTCAACGTGGAGTTGAGCAAGAACCTGAAGCGCGTGATGCAGTAGAGCAAGAGTATGGAAGACCATATATGCCTGTGTGTGTAGAGGCTGACCATAACCCGCTGTTTAAGGCTTCGTTGGATGGACTGTATCAAAGCGGTTCTGAAAAAGAGGTTTTAGAAATCAAATGTCCTTGCGAGAAAATCTACAACGAGATTTTGGAGCTTAAAGGGCAAGCACCGACTTTCCTTATGTATGCGTCACAAGTGCAATGGCAATTGAATTGTACCGATGCACCACAAGGAAAATTGTACTTTTATCTTCGTGGTAAAAGACCGATTAGTACCACTATTCGCCGTAATGACTCGTTCATTAAACAGGCTGAAGAAGCGGCACTAACGTTCTGGAATTTGGTGCAAACCAAAACGCCACCACCAATGATTGAAGGTAGAGACAAGGTTGTTTACGACCTTGAGGAAACCGACAACTCATGGGAAAAGAGTGTAAAAGCCTACAAAGAGAAATCGAAAGTTTTATCTGAACTGGAATTGAAAGTAAAAGAAGCAAAGGCCGATGTTAAAGAGCTAGAGCAATATTTCACTTCTCAAATTCCTGATGGTGTTCAGACTTTCGATAAAGACGGTATTCGTGCTACTCGCGTTGATCGCAAAGGTGGCATTGATTACAAAAAGCTCATTGCTGAGATTGAAGATCAGTTGAACGTGGTTATACCACCTGAAATGATTAACAATCACACAAAGAAAGGAACTACCTACTACCGTGTTACTACGGTTGAGCCTGAAGAACAGGAAGTTTCGACTCAAGAAGAACCTGAAGCGTCTAACGCTGAAGTTTCCAATGAACCGATACAACCTACCCCGCCAGAAAGCATCCCTGGTCTACCGACACCTGAAGTTCAAAAAAGAACCTGAAGCTGAAGAAGTTGTAATTGCGCAGCCTCGCCAAGCTCAGAGCTACTTTGAGAAATCTTCAGCCAATGTCTTTTTCTAGGAGAAGCACTATGGCCATTAAAGCGAAACTTCAACAGAAGATACCTAAAGTGACACTCGACTTGTCGGGTCCCGATGGGAATATTTTTGTTGTGATGAACCTAGCTACTAAGCTGGCGCATCAATTGGGTTATGACTCTGAACAGGTCATTAACCGCATGAAGCAAGGTAACTACAAACACGCGATAAACGTCTTTGAAAGCTACTTTGGCGATTATGTAGATCTGCTCGTAAACAGCGATTCAGAACTGCTTAATTAACTTAAATTTTGAAACCACTTAGGCAAATACTTTGCCGTTGGGGGTCTTGTGTTTGCCCTTTTTATTAAAGGTAAACACATATGACAAATCTTAAAGAGAAACTGTATCCGATGGATACATTTGGTTTTGCGGGTACGAAAGTACGTGTTCAAGGTTTTGAGCCTTGTAACCACCCTAACGTTCCTATGTTGAACACAGAATACGTGTTCCGCCGTGAAACTCTGCGTGACGTTATCAACTTCGTTGATTGTTCTTTTGGTGATGGATTGCTAGTAACTGGCCCTACCGGTTCTGGTAAAACTTCATTGGTTGAGCAAGTTTGCGCAAGACTAAATTATCCAGTGCAGTCATATAACTGCGGTGGTTCGACTGAGTTTATGGACTTGGTTGGCCAATGGATAATGGTAAAAGGCGATACAGTTTGGATGGACGGTTGTTTAACCAAGGCCATGCGAGAAGGTCACATTCTAATTTTGAATGAGATTGATCTTATGGACCCCGCCGAACTTGCCAATATGAACGCCATCCTTGAGGGTTCACCACTGGTAATCTCTCAACTTGATGGAGAAATCATTACGCCTCACCCCGCGTTTAGAGTTGTAGCCACTTCCAACTCAAACGGCTCTGGTAGTGACGGAATGTACGTTGGTGTGCAACGTTTGAATCTGGCCTTTATGGATAGATTCAACATCATCAAAGTGGACTATGCAGATCCAGCAATTGAAGCACAAATTCTGGAAAAAATAGCTCCGACTATTCCGAAGAAAATTAGAGACAACATGATTGAGCTGGCCAATAAGGTTCGCAAAGTCTTTAAAGGTGACGAAGAAGCTAATGTTGAGCTTTCAGTTACTTTCTCTACTCGTACTTTGATTCGTTGGGCGATACAAACTCAACGCAATAAAGGTGCTCAGTGTCCGTTAAGTTATTCGCTTGATCGGGCTTTACTAAACCGTTGTTCTGAAGAAGAAGAACGTGAGGCTATTCAAACATGGGCTATTGGTCTGTTTGGTAGCTCTTTTAAACCTGCTGATAACTAATCAGCACCTAAACCCAACGGGGCAAAACGCTCCGTTTGGGGGTAGATGCCCTTTTTAAAAAGAAATAGAGGTATCTACTATGTTTGATTATTTCATGATCTACCTGTGGTTCATTGCTCAATTAAAAAAGGCAATTGATTGGATGTATGGCAATCGGAAAACTATTGCAAATCACGTAGATAATTTAGGCATCGCTGGTTATACCGGTTCGTATGTTTACATTATCCAAACTGGTTTCGATTGGAAGATGGTTGTACTACTCGTATCAGGTGTTGCGTTTACCGTTTTTGCTAAACTGCTGAAGCGGGAGTAACATTCAGGAAACTGAATAAGGAGATTAATCATGAACGCGATTTTCGTGATTATCGGTATAGGGCTAGTCATTAGCCTGTTAACACTCAATGCGCCTAAGATCAGTTCTTGGTGTGAGAGACAGTTAGCAAAAAAGAACTAAGAGACAACGATAAGCACTAGCGTCTAGCAGTCTTATCTACAACAGCCATAGGGCATACTAGCCTATGGGGATGGTATGCCCTTTTTATTACCAAAAAGGAAATACCATTATGACCACTTCAAAAGCACCTCGGATACTCTCCGATGTTATTGCGGTACAGCTAAATTTCTCGATCTGGACAGGTCGCAAAAAGTTGGCTGACAGTGATTTATCTATCTCTGGTGAACGTCCTCCAAAAGAGGTTGTGAACTTGGGTAGCAAACACACTACCGATCCTAAAGCGTTAAACGTATTTAGCACACTGAAGCGTCAAGCTGAAAGACTGTGTTTAAGCGTTGGCATACCGTTCTTGGGCGGTTATGCCATTCCTACCGACAAGGCCGATGATATTGCTAAGAAATTAGCAGTCATTATCGAGCAATTTGAAATTGAGAAAGCAAATTACCTGCTAAGACATGATTCTATTCAAGATGATTGGATTAGTAAGTTTCCTGCTTACGAGTCGATTTTGCGCCAAGCTCTTACTCCAACTGAGGAAGTAGAGAAGCGCATCACCGCGACTTACTCAATGTTTCAAGTCCAGTCTGCACACAATGTTGTTACCGCCGCCGACACTGGGTTAGATAACCAAGTTGACGGTCTTACGGAAACATTGGATGAAGACATTTTGAAGAACTCTCGCCAGCTCTTAAAGAGTCTGACAGGAGCGATTCACCCGAATCAAACAAACGTGCGTGGCCTGAAATCTCTTAGAGAGAAAATTGACGGTCTAGCGTTCTTAGATTCTCGGTTTAATAAGTTGGTTAGCGAGATTCAAGCAATTGAAGCTCAAATGCCAACATCGGGCAAACTCGAAACAACAGACGTAAACATTTTGTCGGGTCTTTTGTATCGGATGTCAGATGAAACCAAGTTGGCTGCTCTTATGGGTAGTCTTCAGCAACCAGTAGTTCTTACACCACAACCAAGTGTATCTGCTGCAACAACACCACTGTCTTCTTCAGACTTTGAATTTGATTTTGATTCCAGTAATCAATCATCAAATCCTGCTGAGAACAGTACCTTCTTTTAGATAAACCACCCAATGCGGGGAATAACCTCGCATTGGCGGGGTATTCCTCGTTTTTTTATGAGGATTACCCTATGAATATGCGTTTCTTGGTCGTGCCAATGTTGATATTGGTATCCGTTATCGCAGTATCGTTCCCTGCCGTGCAGTTACAACACACTGAGTTTCCAAGCATCTTTGAAAATGCCGAACTCTTTAAACAGCTAGCAGGTGAATACATTTCACTTCAGATCTCAGGGCTACTTGTGGCTTTGATGTGTTTTCACTTACTTAGGGCTTACTTGTTGAGTGCTTAACTACCCTCGCTTTCCTCTCCGTTGACGAAGGTTAGGAAAGCCCAATTCAGGTATCGCTATGAATACACAAAACAAACAATCACTGTTTATGCGAGAACTTAACCTCGTTTTAAAAGGCAGTGGTGGCAAGGTTAAGTTGGATGATAAGGAGGATGGCGTATTTCTAATAGTCTGTTCATCAAGGCTGTTTAGAAACACTCAACTCAATCCAAGTGACTTTTTGATAATGAAAATAGGCATGATAGGAAAGCGGTATTTCCGCACCGAGCCTAGTTTCAACAACACCAGAACTTGCTTCTGGTTCAATTAGATAACCATCAACACGCGGGTACTTACTCCGTTTGGGGTGGTACTCCGTCTTGTTAGGAGTATCACTATGTACTTATTGAAATTAGACAGTCGTACAGACTCTCGACACGTTGGTTACTTCAAGACCTGTAAAAACGGTTTTGAAAAACACTACGCTGTTGAAATTACGCTCAGAAACTATAGCTCTGGCCTAACCCTACTCGATAACGATGTTATGTTCACTATCGAGACATTGGAGTTGGTAGAGCCTCAATATATGGTTTTCTGTGAATTGAAAGGAATGGACCACTGCTTATCTCAAGATGTAGTTACTGAGTTAGGTAGGATTTTGGTCTGCTATGGCGTGATCGATAAAGGTACACCGCTTGAAGTTCAAGTTGAGCTGAAAGGCAAAGTCCACTCGTTCGTTATCGCAAATGCGGGAATGACTAACCCACTACGAGCTGTTAGCTAACAAGGAGGCGCGCCATGTGTCCCAACTGTATAGATAGTATTTGTAGTAATCGCTGTATTCGTCCAAACCGAAAACCTATGTTTGGCATAATCTGGCATTTGGAGGGTGATACACCAACCCTTTTCACTTGCTATGCGACTACACAAAAGCAAGCTGAAGCACTGTTTGAGGCTGAAGTTAAAGAGCTTGAAACTGAATACTACATTGATTCAGTCCACCGAATAGAACGCTAGTACGTCTAGCGTCCAACCAAAACCCTGCGGGTACTTTTACCCGACCAGGGGTGAATGTACCCGCTGTTTTATGACAACACTGAGGTACATCACTATGGCAACATTTTTGGTTGAACTAACCGTGCAAACAAGCGGTTATGAGAAATCTACACAACATTTAGTTGAGGCTGGTTGCAAGAGCCTAGCTACAGATTACGCATTGTACTGTGAATCACATGATCCAGAATCCCTTGATTGGGACGACAAAAGAGTTGTCGATATGGGTTATGAGTTTGTCTACACGGTGAGGTCTGTAACAGAAGTTCCTGCGGAGCACTTGGACGTTCTGAAGCACTACATGAATGTTCAGCATTATTGTCAGTTAGATTTGGCTAAATCAGGCAACTACGTGCCGTTCTAGCCATACCGAATATAGGTTCTTACCTATTCAACTACCCATAGGGGCAATTGCCCTTGTGGGTGTTGCCTCTTTTTTTTGAGGCAACATTATGAAGAAGCAAATCACACACGTAGTTTCGTTTTCAGGTGGTCGTTCTAGTGCTTATCTGGTCTATTTGATGGAAATAGCACGAAAGAAATACGGCTGGAACGTGAAGTACATTTTCTGCGACACAGGCGTAGAGCACCCACAAACATATGTGTTTATCCGCAACATAGTGAAGTTCTGGAATATCGATCTCACTATCCTACGAGCTATTGTCAATCCCACACTAGGCCAAGGTAACACTTACCAAGAGTATTCAGTCAATGACTTGATGAACTCTGCGGTCATGCCACCCTTTGAACCGTTTTTATCAATGATGATTAAATACGGTACACCTAATGCTGTGGGGCCTTACTGCTCCGAAAGAATGAAAAAGGACGTGTTCGATGCGTATTGCAAAGCCAATTACGGTAAGAGTAACTACCTTACATGGCTTGGTATTCGTAGTGACGAACCGAAACGCTTAAAGCCCAAACCTGGGATTAAGTATTTGGGTGATCTTGTAACAGCAGATCGGGACGACATCATTCACTGGTGGAAAACTCAGCCCTTTGATTTGGAGTTAGAGGAACAAAGCGGTAATTGTCTGATGTGTATAAAAAAATCCTCTGCCAAGATCGCATTAGCGATTAAGCAGAACCCAAACTTTTATCATATGTGGAAGTACCATTTGGCCAATAAGAACATTCGAGTTAAAGACGGTTACGATCCAATGATTATGTATCGTGGCTCACTTAGCTTGGATGGTATAGCCAAGATGTACGATTCCATGACGGAGGACGAATTACGCAGTCGTATGAGAAGTAGTAAGCGGTTTGAAACTGGCCATTGCGCTGAAAGCTGTGAGGCTTTTATAGAGCACGGCAATGAGATCAATTTTGATGTGGTGAATCAAGAGATCTACAAAGAGTTCGAGCGTGAACTACAACTAAACCAATTTGAGCTAGAGCTTGTCTAGCTTACACAACTAGCTGAGGACTTATGTTCTCAGCTTTTTTTGCCTAAAAATCATGTAGTTCACAAATGAGATACATATGAATCTAATCATAGATACCATTGCATTTTGGCCCTACCACCATTAGTATTTCAGTTAGGTACTTCATAAGAAGCTCAGTAATGAGATACATATGAAGTATATTGTGTGATACATATGAAGTTAAACGAAGGGATACACCAATAATGGCAAGAGTAATCTGCATTGGTAACGGCAAAGGTGGGGTCGCTAAGAGCACTACCGTAGTAAATTTAGCTTACGAACTGACCAAGAAAGGTAAGAAAGTTCTTGTACTGGATTTCGATGCACAAGCTGACACAACCAAGTTTCTGACAAGTCTTGCTACTCAAGATCAAGACTACTTCATTGGTGATGTTCTGCTAGATCGCAAGTTTGATATTAGAAAAGCTATCTACCCTGCCGTTATCGCAAACGATGTAATCGACAACCTGTTCATCATCAAAGGCCGAGCTGGTGATGCGATGACAAAGCTAGTGATGGATATGAACTCAGTGCCTAAGCGTGAGGAACGTTTAAAGTTGCACCTTCAAAACATCATGGATGAATTTGATTTTGTGATCATTGATACCGCGCCAAACCCGAACGTACTGATGATGAACGCAGTGATGGCAGCGAGTGAGTTTATCATTCCTACAGAGTTTGCAGAGCACAGCCTTGACGGTATTGAAACCATCTTAACCCACATCTGCGAAGTGGCTTTTGTTGAAGAAGACGAAATCGACTTCATGGTGCTACCTACAAAAATCGCTCGTGGCTCTACGAAGTCTCTCAGAAAAGGCAACGCATATTGTGGCGAGCGTTTTCCAGATAATATGGCGCAGACCTATATTTGGCATCGAACAATTTTTGCTGAAGCGGAGTCTGTTCATAAGCCTATGTCCATGTATAAGTCGAGTGATGTAGCTGCGATGTGGTACAAGAACTTTGCTAAAGAGGTAATTGAAAATGTTATCTGAACAAGAACATGAAACGCTTAAACGACTGATAGCTAAAAAAGACGCTGGCAAAGATCTAAATCCCAAAGAAAGGCTTTATTGAATAAACTGCAAAAGAAAGCGCAATCTAAAGAAGCTAACTCTACTGAATCAAAAGAATCACCCGTAAGTCTAATGTATTTGGTTCTGTTGAAGGTGGAGCAGTATCGACTTACAAGATAAAGCCAACATCGGTACGTTTCGTTCAAGCGGAGCGTGACGTTCTGACCACACGCGCAAACGATCTAAAGGCAAATAGCCTGGGACTGATTATCGAGCGTTTAGGTTCAGTGTCTCAAGTGAACGAGACAAAGCTAATTCGTGCAGCTGTTTTGGCTCTAGCTGATATGACTGATGAACAAGTTATTGAATATATCAAGAAAGTACAGCGTAACATGGTTGGTGGTCGATAGAGCATTGCACTACCGCACTTCATATGAAGTTCTAATATGTGATACATATGAAGTGCAACTATAAACTACACATGAAGTACAACCATAAAATACATATGTAGCTTATCGCTAATATGACTTTGGTGAACTGACCGCTGATTAGCGGAATAAAGTCGCCTTAGTTCTTTGAAAAACTCACATTTAGTCGTAATATTAAAAGTAGATTTTGTGTACTGAGTTCCTTTGGAACTTGGGCCAAATGGCTCGATGACGGGGCTTGTGGTTACGAGAAATCGTATATGTTGGCGGAGAATCCGCATAGAGAAGCCTAGCTTCCGAAAGGGACAACACCACACATTCTCTTTTACCTTTCTGAATATCCTCATACGAGGATCAACCCATAGGGCTATGTTCCCTATGGGGGCGTAGCTCTTTTTTATGGAGCAACGCCATGCTTACCGCGAAACAAAAATTTCTCTTAGGGGAAATGATACTGCCGTTCAGTTACGTGAACTTTGTAGTGAAAACCGATCTAGTACCTAGTGCGCTGGATGATTGTTACTTAGAAGTACGCAACGCTGTTGGCCAAAGTTATATTTTTAACTTTGCTGCTTACTCTGTCAGTCCATCAAACCCACGTGAAGTACACCTTCGATTACAAACCGATGTGTTAGCTACTGAGCTGAAGTTTAGGAACTGTCCGTTTGATTTAGATCCGATGGGGATTGGTTTAGATCCCTCAATCACTTGTGAACTGATTACACCATCAGCAATACAAGCCACTGACGTTTTTTTGCATATGCCATTACCAGTTGTAAACCTTGGTTTGCCAGTGCTTTCAATGTCGTCTTCAGATATGAAAATTACTATGTAGTAGCTTTCACCACTTAACCCTACGGGCAAATCACCCGTAAGGGCGGTCTGCCTTTACTTATAGAGAGGTAGATTTATGTTTTTAGATCCTGACATTCACATCAAACCTGAATTGATTGATGATGTTGTCAAAGTTGATACCGTTCTTCGATTACCAGCTGAAGATTCGGGCCTAAGTCATTCCATTGTTCGTCTAGCGAATGTTCACATTGGAAAAAAACGTTTTCCTCGGAGAACACCAATGCTGATCACTGCGTCAAACGGCAATTGGACTATTAGGTATGCAATGGGTAACTCAGGTACGATTTCTGGCCTGAATAAACACTCTATTGCGATTGATTACGATGCGATTAGCGACCTAGAAATCAACTATGGTTCTGGTCAGTCTATTACTATCGAAAAAGCATCACTTCTGAAATGCCTTATCTGGCTACTCACTCACTCTGACTTAACTGTTCGACTCTCAATGCGCTTTGCCGTCTTGGGTGCTTTTGCTCGGTTTTGTTGGTCTTTTGATTTCGCTCATTTAGAGCGTATTTGTTATTTCAACCCTGCGGGTAAACATTACCCAATGGGGTAGGTGTTTGCTCGTACTTGGAGCAAACATATGAACAAACGAAATGAACTTCTGAAAAATAGCCTACCGCTGATTGGTGCTGGACTTGGTGACAAGCTCGGTATTCATGTAGTGGTGAATGGCGATCAAGCGTGGACCGATGGGACAACCATTTGCGTTCCAAACTTTAACGTAACTTCTAAGGAAGAAAAAGACGCTGTTCTTGGTTTCATTAGCCATGAAGCAGCTCATATAAAGTTTAATAGCTTTCGAGGTATTAGCCGTTCGCAAATGGCCGGCAACCCACTAAGAAGGTCTATTCACAATATCTTTGAAGATCTACGAATTGAAAACGCCATGATTGATTACATGATTGGTAGTAGAAAATGGTAGATCAGATATGGATTAACCGACAAAAGGAAGGCACTCGACCTGCGGTAACTAACGATGACGAACCGGTATCAATCCTGTGTGATTACTTACTGTTTACTTGTCGCGTGAAGTTTCGAGGCCAAGCGCATCTTCAAGAAGAATACTTGGATGCAGCGGAAGAAGCCTTGCTTGATACCTTTGGTTGGAAATTTCAAAGTGAACTTGATGCTTTGATTCTACCTAAGCTACCAAAACTGCGGTCTTCAAAGGCAGCGTTTAACTTGGCGCAAGCCGTTACAACGTTACTTGAAGATTTTGAGCCTGAACCTGAACCTGAACAAGAGCCTGAACCTGAAGATTCTAACGATGATTCAAACCAAGACTCTAGTGATGATTCAGATTCTTCGTCCGATTCAGACGACAGCGACAGTAATAGCGATAGCGATACTGACACTTCCGAAGAAGAAGACAGCGATGGCCCTAGTGCTGAACAAACCAGTAATGGTGATGATTCAGAAACGGCCAACGGTGAAGAAGCTAACGGCGATGGTACTGAGCAAGAGGATAGTGAGAGTAGCGATACTCAATCTTCTAATTCCTCTGGTAGTCCAACGAGCACAACCGATGATAGTGAAGATGTTTCTGGTTCTAACCAGGATAAATCCGCTACTGACGTTGATATGAATTCTGATAGTGACTCTGGTTCTGACGCACCTCAATCAACACCTAGCAAACAACAAGGTCCATCTTCTGAAGATGTGAATTTGGCTATAGCTAGTGCGCTGACCGCAGGTGAAGACGATGTAAAAGATGATATGTCAGATTTTATTGAAGCCATGCAGGTATTAGCCTCGGCTAACCAAGCTAGTCAAACTGTAGGGATGCCTAAGTTCAAGAAAATTGATCAAGGGGATAATAGCTACGGTAATGCACTGACAAGCAGGGTTAAACAAACCTCGAACAATCTTACATCCAAACTGCAAGGTTTGGTGCAGGAGGAAACGAAGGTTCGATGTCGTACCGCAACATCAGGGCGTAACCTAAACAGTCGTGTGTTATATCGTGCTGCCACAGGTGATCCTAGATTGTTTCGTACCAAGTCGAGTAAGACTGTTATCGACACCATTGTTGAAGTATCAATTGATAATTCAGCTTCAATGGATACTGTCGATAGACACAGCCGTTTAACTTATCTTCAAATCGCTAAAGAGGCACAAGTCGCGTTAACTCTCGCTTTAAGCAGAATTAATGGGGTTGCTATAACAGCAAGTGCTTTTCCGACTAGCACTGATAGAAATGAAGTAATTGAACTGTTGAGCGAGGGCGAAAGCACTAAAAAACTCGCTGAGAGACTTTATAGAGTAGACGGGCGTGGCCACCACACCCCAACGGCCAGTGGTCTTTGGCATAGTCTCAAAAAAGTCTTACAGAGTAAGAAAGAACGCAAAGTCGTAATTATGGTGACAGATGGTTTTCCCAATTATGACCAGCGTGATGCGCTTACCCAACTGGTTCAACGAGCTGAACGCAATGGCATAACCGTTATCGGTATCGCTATTGGTGATATTGCTGATTATAAATCTGAGTTTCTTCAGTATTTTCGCAATGCACTGTTCATTTCAGATGTCAGTCAACTAAAAAAAGAGTTGTTCAAAGTTGCTAAAGATTTACTTATCAACTGAGAACTATCCTTCCACCCAAAAGGGCAAATTTTGCCCGTAGGGGTGACGTTTGCCCTTCTTTATGAGGCAAACGTTATGATTAGAAGGAGATACAGAACCCACGCAGTAGACGCTTCACAAGAGAAGCTATTTCCGACCAACCTTGATTCTGAAACTGAGTTTTGGGCGCTATGAGGATAAGGAAATCTACGCGATTCAACTCGCCATGATTCATCAAGCTCTTAACGAGTTAAAAGATCATCGGCGGTCAAAGAAAATGCGCCAAGAGGCTTGGGATTGGTTATTCAGCAATGAAGAACACCCTTTTTGCTCTCGCTTGTGTGCATCCAACAATGGTTTAGATATTGATTGCTTACGAAGCCTAGTGCGCCGTTTAGTAAAAGATTTATAGACCATTCAAACCGAAACCTAACGGGCTACTTCCCGTTGGGGGTAGCTCGATAAGGAGCTACTTATGTCCATCATTATGACCTTGTGTGTTTCTACTATTGTGCTTGGCACAACACTTCGTATCTTTCAGCTGTTTCAACAGCTTATAGAGATCAGAGATTCACAATAACCTTACTTTTTGAACCATCAGGGACTATTCCCTGTGGGGGTAGTCCCTCTAACGGAGGCTCTACCATGTTCTACATCCTACTGACGATTTTCTCTCTAATTTGGCTCGGCACTGTGTCCTACGCCTTGCAATTTTATGGGACGAAAATTACCGAATAGTCGCGTTTTGACTCTCTGTTCATTGGGGCTTTTCAAAGCCTGTTTTCCCTGCGGGTTTTGCAAAGCCTCAATGGGGTAACAACGGAGAGAAGACAATGAAAAACGCAACTACACACCTCGCTCGTTCTGAGCAAAGTACACATACAGATATTTGGTCGGCCAAAAGCGTTAAAGAACTTCAAATGGGGATGATTCGTGAAGCTCTGGAAGTTCTTAATGACGGCAGAAAATCTCAGCAAATGAAGCAAGACGCTAAAGCGTGGATAGTCCGAAAGGGCCGTAAAGATCCATTCTCTTTTAGCTCTTGCTGTGATGCGAATGGTTTGAACGCTAGTTATCTACGTTGGCTGCTAAACAAAATACTACTTGGAGGTCTTTATGACTCGCACCAATAACTATTTTGAGGAAGTAAAACAAACGGCTAATGGTCGTTGGTTTGAAATTCTATCGGCACTCGCACCTGTGTTAAATGATGCTATCAAGAATTGTCCTAAGCATGGCCCTTGCCCGGTAAACGGTGGCAAAGATGGCTTTCGATTCTTCAAAGATGCAAATCTAACTGGTGGGGGAATCTCTAACGCTGACGGTGCAAAACCTAACGGTTTTGAGTTGCTAATGTGGCTATGGGACTGCGATTTTAAAACCGCCCTCAAAGCCGTAGGTGACTATCTTGGTATGAACGGTCTAAAACGCCAATATTACACACCGAAAGCACCTGTACGCTCGGCAAATTACAAGGCTGAACAGTCTACTCCGACTGACAAAAACCTTGAGAAATGCAGAGCATATTTAAGAAAGGTCTGGTCTAGCACCACTGACTTAACCTCGCCTGAAGCAAGTTGGCACGTATCTACTTACACTCTCGCGGTTTGGATTTAAAACGTCTAAATCTTCAGGGTCTAAGTAAAACGATACGTTTCATCCGTCCTTAGAGCTATATCACGACAAAGTGAGAATTGGCTCGTATCCAGCCTTGGTAACAATGGTGAAATACGAAGACGGTAAACCCGCTTGCTTGCATAGAACCTACCTTGACGAAACAGGGCATAAGCTCAAGTTGTCTCGAAAGGGTGAATCTATTGCATCCAAAAAACTGACGACATCTTGCGAAGATCGGATGTTATCAGGTGGGTCAATACAGCTCGGTATTCCTCAAAGTAACTATCTACACATTACTGAAGGTATCGAGACTGCGTTAAGTGTTATGCAGGTCAAGCAAGATGCTGTTTGGCCTTGTGTAAGTAGTACGTTGCTATCGAAATTTATGCCACCAAAGGGGATTAAACACATTTTCATTTGGGCGGATAAAGATAGAGAACGCAACGGTAAATGTGCTGGGTTAGATGCTGCTAAAGAGCTAGTAGAACGCATGGATAAAGAGGGTGTCGAGTGCACGATCTTGTATCCACCTAGTGAACTGCAAAATGGCAATAGCGTGGATTGGAACGATGAACTGGTCAGTCATGGCGAGAGCGTTTTTCCACAACACCACATCTATCTTTGGCAAGGAGCAGTAGCATGACACTGACGTTTATTACAGACATAGTGAACCAAGGAGAGCCTGACTTGTTGGCTGGCCATCAGCATGAAAGATTGCTGATAGTCAGTCTGGAAGGGCAATTTCTAGCAAGCTATGAACCACCCAAAAGCGGTTGGTCACACAAGCAATTGTGCGATTTGACTGATTCTTTCCCGCAACAGTGGGAGTTCTGCGGAGCTGACGCGCTACTAGGACAGTGCTTTGTCGGCTCTACAGAAATCTAAAAACAGGTAGCCCGTACTCATTTTTTGAGTACGGGTAGCACCTGATAACACCCAAAATTTAGGAATTTCAAAATCCATGAGTGAATAGAGGTAAGGCAACTACGCCTTAACGTCTATCCATTCGTTTCAGCTTTAAGAAAGGAACACCGAGTATGTTAAGGACAACAAATAAGATCCTAACGCTATCAAGCCTAGCTATCTTCTCAGCTTTCGCGGTAGGTCAAGTAGAACAGCAAGTTGAACCAGAATTTTACGATGACGCAGAGCGTGGTTGGTTTTGGTATGAGCAACTGCCTGAAGAAGAAAAAGAGAAGTTCAAAGAGAAGCTACTGCAAAGCCAACCGACTGTCATTCCTAAGTCTTCAAAGCCTCAAGAAGAACCGCTTTCAACTAAGTGGTTTCGAGAAAACTTTGAGAAGTATCGTGATGCAGCCATTGATAACCCGTATGACCAAGAAGCGATGCGCAACTACCTGTACCTTGAAAAATTCATGCGAGACAGAGCCGTTGCTTTTGCCTACCAACGTCAAAAAGCCGTTTACGAAGATCCGTTCTTAGATAGCAGTACCCAAAGACCAACGGCCAACTTTGGTATGCGAAGCATGAACATCGAGGCATCAAAAAACCGCACGGAGCTACTGCATCACATTGGCGAGCAGTCAGGGATCTATTTTTTCTATCGCTCAGACTGTGGTTTTTGTTCTCAACAAGCACCGCTACTTGCAGGGCTAGAGCGAGAATTTCAGTTTGCCATAAAGCCAGTGTCATTAGACGGGCAACCATTACCTGAATCACCCTGGTCAGAGTTTTTAACAGACAGTGGCCAAGCCAAACATTTAGGTGTCGTCCAAGTACCTGCAACCTACCTCTTTAATCCATCTAACAACCGCTTTGAGTTAATCGCTCAAGGTCTTCAATCTCTCACGCAATTACAAAATCGCATTATTTACGCTGCCGAACGAGCAGAAATCATCAGTGAAACAGACGTTGAACGTACTCGCGGTACTGGCTTGTATCAGTCAGTTGATGGTGAGTACAACCAATTTCCGTTCCCAAGTGATGCGCCACAAGAGTTTAAAGACTTCTACTACCAATCAATCGGAGGCCAGTAATTATGCAAATGTCTAAGTTGAACCTCATTACCGCACTATTGCTGTCTTCAGTCGCTCCAACCGCACTGGCCAGCTCTATCAATGACAAGATGGATGATGCGTTTAACGCATTGATGAATACGACCGATCCAGCTTCTTATGATACCGCTAGACGGGGTGTGTTGAGTGGGGGGCAAATCTACATAAAAGTACCGACCAAACGCGCTAATTTAGTCTCGGCTACAGCGCCCTCTATCCAAGCGGGCTGTGGCGGTATAGACGTCTATGGTGGTAGCTTTTCATATCTAAATAAAGATCAGTTCGTTCAGACTTTTCAAGCAGTTGGCGCAAATGCGCTTGGTTACGGGGTGAAATTGGCTATCCAATCTGCCTGTCCCTCATGCGAGCAGATCATGACTTCGCTTGAGAAGACCATGCAAGGCATCAACAAGATGAATATTGATAGCTGTAACATGGCCGAAGGCTTAGTTAATGCTAGTGCAGATTTTGCGACAGGTAAACAGGCCGATGCGTCAGCAAAAGCTCTTGGAGTCAATACGGGGGTGATGGAAGACATCAGTGAAGCGTGGTCGTGGGTAGGCACGGAAGGTAGCTCTGCAAGTAACAAAGTAAAATCAACAAACCCTAACGAATACAAAACCCAAATCACGGGTAATGTGGCGTGGCGAGCGTTCAAGAATGGTGACATTGAGAGTGTCTACAGCGCAGACAATGATTTTCTTGAGCTAATGATGACCATTACCGGTTCTGTGGTCATTAGTGACACTTCTACAGATCCCGATGCTGTTCCAAGCACCAAAGTCTTTAAAGGTCATGGTATCAAGTTGGCCGACCTCGTTAATGGGGGTGATTACCTAGTCTACGACTGTGACACCAATGATGTTGACGGGTGTTTGAATCCTCCAATGCAACCTAACAAAACCATTACTGATACAGGGCTACACAATCGAGTTTATGACGCGCTCAAAGATATGGATACGGCGCTTACTCAAGATCAAGAGTGGACCGATCAAGCGAAACGCACACTTGGCGTAACAACTCTTGTTGGCAACAAATGTATGCAAAAGATCTACCAAGCGTCACTGGCCAATTCAGGAACAGGTATTCGTCTACAGCTTATCAATATGTGTGCTTCTCGAATGGCACTAGATACTGCCATGACGCAAGTTCTTAACTACATAGATGCTGCCGAATCTGCGGTACTTAACTCAGAGAACGACACCTCGCTTCAATCTGCTAAACAATTGGCCAATGACACCTTTGAAGAAAGTCGCAAGTCTTACATCGAAGAATACACACGCCTAAGTAATCAGATGCCGATTGAGTCAATTATTACAACGCTTGATTCACTGGATTTCAGTGATGGTCAGCGTAAAGACACGCAAGGGAAGTAGATTATGATTTGGGATATTGTCAGCTTTGGCGATGTGAAAACCCTAAACATGGTTTTCAACGCTATCGCCTCAATCTTTGCCGATGGTGGCTATACAGCTGCGGTGATTGCCGTAGCCTTGTTTGTTGTGGTTGGCTCGTCTTTAGTCAGTTTAATGAGCGCAAAGCCTGAATTGCCTTATGGCCGACTACTCGCGGGTATCATCATATACGCAATGGGCTTTAGCACTCTAACTAGCGTGTCTATTGAAAATCGCTACGATGGTACGGTCACTCAGATAGATAACATTCCAGTGGCTATCGCTGTCCCTGCATCACTGATCAGCTCCATTGGTTTATACCTAGTTGAGACATCAGAAACCGCCTTTGGTGGGCCTAACGATCTCGCTAACGTGTCGTCTAGTGGTTATCTATCGCCACTAAAAGTAATCGCCTCTTATCGAGAAGCCTCTATGCTGAATTGCCCTGCGGGTGAAGCAACAAGCACGGGCGCAAACATCAACCTATGCCAATCTCTTAGAGCTTATTACTCAGAATGTGCAATGGTAAAAGCAACTCGCGACAACGAATATCTGCGTATGCGCGAGGCCAACCGACTTGATGCAATTCAGTTTGACTCAAGAGCACACACCACACTGATAGTCGATGGTACGAACCAACAGGTGACTGTGACTTGTTCAGAAGCCTACGACAGAATCAAAACAGCATTTACGGGTGAAACTTTCGAGAACATCATCACTGCAAATAATGTGGCTGCGGGAGTTAGACCAGGGGAGGACGGTCTAATTAGAACAGCCGATGCACTAGACGCAATTCAAATCGACTCTAGCCGTTCCCGTGACTTCCTTACCTCGCTTTATCTCAACAAAGCGGCCGATTCTGGCGAGCTCGCGTTTTATCACCGCATGGGGTCAGCTGATCTTGCGGAGAACCTAAACAGTTCGATTCAGCAACGTGACTACGCTTGGACTCTGCAAGGCGAAATGTGGGTTCAGATTGTTGATAAATTCCTATCCATCATGGAGTGCTTAATTTACGCACTTGCGCCTTTTATTGGCTTAATGGTTCTTGTGGGTACAACAGGCAGTAAAGTAATGATGGTGTATCTGCAATTGCTCGCGGTTATCCAACTGATACCGGTTATGCTCGTTGTCACCCAAAGCATCATCATCAACGATCTCACAAACTATGCGGGAATGATTGCAGCTCAATACGATATTGGCTCAAGAGAGTTCGCCTACGCCATGACAGACAAGGCAAAAGAGTTAATGGGGCTAGGGGGTATGATTTCAGCCACAATCGTTCCTGCTATGGCTATGGCGCTTGTAACGGGTTCTTCAATGGCTATGTTCGGCGCTATGAAAAATGCTGCGACAACCGCGAAAGACGCTGACGCAATGCCAGATATTTCTAGCCAAGGTGGGGCAATGGTGGATATGGGTTGGCGTAACACTGGTAAATTAGACCAATTTGGCAATGTCTCAAGTGAAGCAGCCCGAACAGAAATCGGTTCAATCGCCACTGGCCACAACCTAAAAAGCAGTGTTTCAGCAGCGGAACGTCAAGCAAGCGAGAAACAAGAAGCCTACTCTCAAGCGGTTGGCCAGATGGTGACAAACTCACAAGGGCAAAGTTATACCACTGACCAAGTGCAGTCGATGGGGCAGAGTGTAATCAGTTCTACCGCAGAAACACAGAATTGGGCTTCGAGTATGCAAACTCAGCTCATGGAGCAGTACGGTTTCAATAAGGAATCAGCGTCAAGTTTAGTTGGGAGTTTAGCAATGGCCGCGAGAACAGGAGCAGGTGGCTTTGGAGGCGGTTACGACCAAGCAAGTAGATTTACTGAAGGTTTATCGAAGTCAGAACTTGAAGCGTTTTCTGAAATAGTGTCGGGTACAGCCTCAAGCGGTCTTCAAGCCTCATTCAATCATGCTCAAAACTACATGGATCAGAACAGCGAGCGAGTATCCACAGGCAACAGCTACATGGACCAATCTATCGCTAAAGCTGAAAATGCTTACCAAGAGAAAGTCAGTGCCAGTAACACTTATGAAAGTGCTAAATCAATGGAGCAAACTTTCTCACTGAGCAATGCCGATATGATGACAGCTCTACGCCAGAAAGCGCATGAAGATGGTGTAGATGGTCGCATGAACTCTGCCATCAATGAACTGAGAAATGACGATCCAAGCGCTTACAACTACTTCCGAGAGAAAGAAGCGGAATACGGTGGTGAACGTGGCATGGATTCTAAAACAGCTCGTTTAGCAGCCCTCACAGCAACGGCAAACTACAACGGTGATTTATCGAGCATTGCAGAAAGTGTGTGGAGTAATCCAGACAATACGCCTCAAAGTAATGTGGACTTCAATGTATTAAATCGCGGATTTGAACAGCCTGTTAATGATATTCAAAAAGGAATATCAGACGCAGACATTACGCATTTAAGTAAAGACTTTGAACACAACCAACACCTTGTTGATAATAAAGAGCAGGTAGAAAAAGAAGCTCAAGAATTTGAAAGCAAGGCTAATGCCATTCTTGGTAAAGATGCGTTTAGTGATTCAGAAGCAAGAGCTGTTTATAACGCCTTGAATGATAGAGATCCTGGTGGCACAGCATTAAAGGTGCATGATAACTTAATGCAATATCTTGAGGATGAAGGTTATTACAATCCATCAAGAACATCACCTGAAGCAGCATTTTATGATTTTGTTGATGATGTAAAAGGGGAGGCGAAAGAGATACTAAATAGTATTGGATTTAACTTTGACACATCTAACAAAGAAGAAAAAGATAACGGTGAACTATTACCACCTTATAAGTTTGATCCCAACGAGATACCTAAATAATTTCTTCACTTATTAAAAAGGGAGGTAAGTTACCTCCCTTTTTATTTATTATCTTTATGGTATATATTTTCAGGTAAGTCTCTCCAACTTGGATCTGCATAGTATTCGATTGACTTATCCATATCATCCAACAACTCTTTATCTACTTTAGTGTTTACCTCATTTCCACCAGTGTAGTCCAAGTGTCCGTGCAGTCTCGCGCAGTAAATAAAGAAGCAATAAAAAATTATCATCCAAAAAACATATCAGCTACCTTCTAATTTTGATTGGTTTATCAGCATCCGACTTGTTGTTAGCTCTTGATTTTGGCGAGCCATAGCAGAATACATAGTGGAATATGATTGCTACAAGAACAATAAAATCAAGGATGGTAACACCGAACTTCATTCCAGTAAGTAATATCACCGCAGCCATTGGTAATAAGACTTTCCAGTTGTTGTAATTGAAAAATAACCAGTTACCCATGTTATCCGCCTGTGTAATGTGAACTGTATCTATATTAAGTATAAACTACTTTGCACTAAACCTAAATCACTGTAATTATTGATAAAACTCAAACATATTTAGCGTAATTTAAACAAAAACCGTTGTTCATCACAAAAATATGGCTCTGGTTTTTTCGCTAAAAAATTATGTTAAATCAAGCAGTACCCAACGCTCACCTTCTGGCAAGCAAATAGGTACTGTTACTATTTACTAGCAAATAGGTACTAGACTATAAGAACCTATTTACTGGCAAATAGGTTACTACATTTGTTAAGTAGATATTTTGGAAAAAATCTGCTTACGGTAAAGTGATAGCAAAGTGGTCACAAATGGAGGTGTGGAGTGCGTGAAGTTCAGCAAGCTATCTATCGTGAATTAGATAATCTCTATGATGAAGCCAAACTCTATTTAGAGATTTGGATGGGACGCATAGCAGAACGAGAAGTTAAGCGAAAAAACAATAAGAACAATAGAGAGTTCACTAATTATTCTTTATCACTAGAGTTCAACGGCAACGCTTTTCGTATTCGCTGGTTCAGAATCCAGTTTGTTAAAAACGGTGAGAAGACCATTCGTTTAGCAAAGGCAATTAGCGTTCCTAAAAGCCATCATTATCCACCTTCCAGTTTTAGTAAGGCTGATGATTGGGAATTAGACCTAATCACACAGATCGAGGAAGGTGTTTCGGTTATACGAAAAAAAGTTAATTATTTAATGAGGGCGCACAAAAATGTCATTGGTGCTTCTTCTTTGGATGATGAACCGTTAATCGCATCATCTTGTAAAGAAAGAGTGCAAGTTACAACTAAGAGTATTGCAAAGATTAAAGAGTCACTTTACTAAGGACGGCGATTATGACGACCAAGATTAAAACCATAGGCAAGCATGAATTAACTTCAGAAATGAATAATCTCATTGATGCTGTTCTATCTGGACAAAGTATAAAAGCCTACGCTTATGCAGGTTCAGGAAAAAGCACCGTTCTTCGAGCTGTTGAGAAATACCATACTGGTAAGTCAGGTTTGTATATTTGCTACAACAAGTCTCTTGAGCAAGAGGCGCGTAAGTTATTCTCTGGTCATAATGTGCATATTGCCACTTCTCATTCTTTTGCTTTAAATAGCTTTTCACCAGAAGAACGAAAGAACTTCATTAAGAAAGTCGGTTTAAAACATTCAAAGCAAACTGTTCTTGCTCACTCCGATCTAAAAGATGACTCCATTCTTTGTCAGCACTTGGATGTAAATAAGGTTTACAAGTACATCCTTAAAACCATTGATAAGTTTTGTCTGACCGCATCAAAAGAAATTAGCGAGATTCATTTACCTGACAATGCAATTAAGGCCATTGACCAACTTGTAAAGAAAAAAACGATAAAGGCCACACAGCGTAAAGAATTTTATGAGCATTTGGTCAGTCATAGCCAAACCTTAATTAAGAGTATGTTCAATACTAATAACGATTGCCCTGCAACTCACGATTGTTATTTAAAACTCTGGCAACTCTCAGAACCTAAAATTGCCTACGACTACATCATGTTCGATGAAGCTCAAGACGCGAACCCGTTACTGCTGAGTGTGATACTTCGACAGAAGTGCCAACAGATTTTCGTTGGTGACAAGTACCAAAGTATCTATCAGTTTCGTGGTGGGATTAATGCGATGGACCTGATCCCTTACGAGGGCATTGAGCTATCGCGCTCTTTCCGATTTGGTCAAAAGGTCGCTGACTTGGCCACTAAGGTACTCAACCATGTAGATCCAAAAATCAGCATCAAAGGGGTAGGGTACGACACCGATGTTGTGTTGGGTTCTCAGTACGATGGTGTTGAGCCGTTTCTATATCTTTCTCACACCAATGCTTCTCTGTTAGAGGTTTTGATTTCGTGTCACCAGGCGAATGTTCCTGCAACGTTTTTATCGAACAAGGCAGAATACTCGCTGCGCAAATTAAATAGCATGATGCGTATTGCCGCGGGACAAGAGAGCGTCCTACCGACACACAAGAAATACAAATCACTTGAGCACCTGCTGTTAAACGAAAAAGACACTGAAACTCAATTGTATGGTGAGTGGATTGAGCACGACTATCCTAGAGCTAGAAAACTGCATGATGCCCTTGTTTGGTCGCTCAACATCCCTCAAAGCAAAGCTACCGTGCAACTTTCTACCGCGCACGGGTCAAAAGGTCTTGAGCATGACGTAGTGATGTTGTCTGACGACTTCAAAGCAACCATTACCGCTTTCTCGAAAGGCAAACCTTTAGATGAATCTGAAATCAACCTGCTGTACGTGGCCCTGACTCGTCCGAAGAAAGTATTAGTGTTACCCGATGAATTGATGTCGGCCTTGGATGACAACTTAGCCTTTACCCTGAACAAAACGAAGGTTGATAAGGCGATGCTTGATAATGTGCTTCCGCCAGAACTGAAGACTAAGCCAGCTCGCAAGTCTGTTCCTCGTCCGAAGAAAACTGTACCTACACACGCCGAACCTGCTGCCGGGAACGCCGACCAGCCATCACCTACTAAGCGTTCTACTAAGACCACGAAAAGCACGCTGCGCCAAAACAGACTAAAAGTGTCCCTAAGACAACGAAAAAGCCAGCTGTAGTAGCACCACCTTCAGACTCAATCGCAGTAGAGGTTGGAATCAACAAAGAAGCGGAAGGCAATTCAGAACCTTTGTATTGGAAGCCTACCGATACATCCGAGTTTCTAAACCCTAATCTTGCTGTGGTCGGTACGATGGGTACGGGCAAAACCCAAACCGTTAAGAGTATCGTTACTCAGTTGGTCCGTCAGCGTCACTTAAACACCAATGATGAAACCTTTGGTATGCTGATTTTCGATTACAAATCCGATTACTGTGATAGTGAGTTTGTTAATGCAACGGGGGCGTTGGTTCTTGAGGCAAACAATATGCCGATTAACCCTTTTGCTCTGCACGGTGATAACCGACTTGCACCTGTCAAAAAGGCGGTTGAGATCGCTGATACGCTTACCGCCATTTTTAACCTTGGCGTGAAGCAAAAAGGGGCATTGAAGAAACTGATTGTGGCTGCGTATGAGCGTAGAAACATCTTCAAGAACGATGTGGAATCATTTAAGAACACACCGCCTACGATGGCCGAAGTGATTAAGGCGTTCTTCTCACAAGACAAAGTGACAGAAGATTCTCTTGCCTCTGCGCTATCCGATCTCGATGACTTTGAGCTATTTGAAGCAAACCCGCGCAAGTGCAAGTCTCTATATGGGCTGCTGGATAATCAGGTTGTCGTGGTAAAACTGAGTGGATTAAGCACATCCATCCAAACCTTGATTGTTGAGCTAATGCTTGACCAGTTTCATTTGCAGATGCACCAATCACCTAAACCTGAAGCTAACGGTTCTCACCGCGCTTTCAAGAAAGCCATTCTGGTTGATGAAGCCGACAACTTTATGAGTCAAGACTTCCCAACCCTCAAGAAAATCATGCAAGAGGGTAGAGAGTTTGGGGTAGGAACGATTCTTAGCACACAGGGTTTGGACCACTTCCAGACAGGCAAAGAAAACTATGCCAAAAACATCACTTCTTGGATCTGCCATCGCCTGAATAATCCAAGTGTCACTGACGTTAAACCGCTTTTAAATCTTGAAGAAAAATCCGACTTGGACAATGAGCTAAGAAGACTGCGTGAGCTGCCGAAGCATTATTCTTTGTTCCTCGATGGCCAGAAGCAGGTTCACTATCAGGAATCTACGGCGTTTTATAGACTTTCAAAATGATAGATAAACTAAAAGCAACTGAAATACTAGAGCAAGCCCGACAACTGCCATCACACGAACAGGCTGTTAGTTTTCTAAAA
Organism: Vibrio sp. JCM 19236; assembly: GCA_000830455.1. Classification (GTDB taxonomy): domain Bacteria; phylum Pseudomonadota; class Gammaproteobacteria; order Enterobacterales; family Vibrionaceae; genus Vibrio. The sequence goes on along the minus strand of BBSB01000028.1, from coordinate 2,367 downwards.
GGTGAGTTGGCCGATACTAAGTTGGTGACTTGGGATACGTTTGATGAAGTAGCTGTTAAGTACAACGATCCAGATTTTGATGCTTCTGAAATACTCTTGCTAGATACGCTAGATCCAGTTGAGAATGAACAAGAAGAAGACGGACTCTTTAATTGAGAGTAGAGCAATAGGCCCGCTCGAAAGCGGGCTTACTGTTAGAACGGTAGATAGGGTATTGCGACTAAGAACCAGTAGGGCAAGTTGATTCTGAAGGTTCTGTTTACGACTCTGGTTGAGCTGATCTGAGAACGGCTAACTTCAATTTTGACTTCTGTTTTCTTAATGTCGATATCGACCTGTTGAGTGATGTTGTTCATCGTGAATAATTTTTTGTTTTGTTGCGAGAGAGCTATTCACCCAATCGCCATTTTATGCGAGCGTCCTCGGCCTATGACAGCACCTCAACCCGACTTACCCTTTAAGAAAAAGATATTTCAGAACCTCTTTCAAGACCTAGACTGATTTTTTTCTAAAAAAGTCACCATAAAGAATATGTTAATAAATTATTCTTTCCTGTGTCCTACCACCACAACAAAGAAAATCACCGGCAGCGCGGCGTTTTACCCACATCCACCGTCCAACCATAACGACAAGAATAAGTGCCTGGTTTAGCCAGCTCGCCTTGGCCACTTAGGAAATTCAGCACGGGTGAGACAATAGAAGTAATCAACACAGACACTTCTAAGAGGCTGACCATGATTAAGAATCAACTTGCGTTACTACCTACCGAACCCGCGCAAAAAGCCGTAGCTATTGCGTTTGCAGAGGTCATCAAGAAAGAGAAGCTAAGAGGGGAAACCCCGTATGCTAATGCGTTCTGCCGTGCCTACTTTGGTAAGTCTCGACCTGCTAAGGCTTACTTGCTTGTCGTGGCTGACTCGTCTTCTGACACCGTTCCGCAGATCATGAGTAAGCTCGATAGATTTCTTGAAAGCAATGGTGAAAAGCGTTACCTAGTGAACTGGTACTTTGCTAACTGCGCCTTTCCGTCAAAGTCTATTTCGACTGAAGCGAGATTTACGAACCATACCGAAATGTTAGTGACACGTAACAACAAGATCGCTGATAAAGAAGCGAAATTGCGACAAGCATACCTAGAGTCGAAAAATCTAGAGTCCTCAATGTCTCTCAAAAGGATCTACCTGCTTGGGTGGCCGATGAAGAAGAAAATCTAAGCGAAATCGAACTTAATCAGTGTCTACGTCACTGGTTTAAAGTCCATGACAACTCAAATTACCATTTTAACGATCTCTACTACGGCTACACCGCATCCCGCATAGCTCTTGATCTAAGTTTTGCTTAAAACACCAACGGTAACTGTGTCGGACCTGATTCTTTCAGGTTCGATGCAAACATTTGTTTAAGTGCAGCAAAGCGTAGTTCGCCACCTTTCAGTTCAGTCAAACCCTCACATTCCTCAACAAATCTCTGCCAATCCATTAGCTTGAGCTGTTCAAAAATGTAGGTATCTACAGCTCTCATACTGGTCATTTGCCAAGCCATTTCCATTGCTTCGATTTCTTCGCCTCGCTCAAACTCTGGTAGCAAGTAGTTGGGTTATCTTTCATTATCTCGTTGTAGAGGCATAAGAAGTCGAATATCTCTGTCTCGTTAATCAAGTCATAGAATTGCTCGGTAAAGAACGGCTGACCTGCACCCGTTGAGCCATATTCAAAGTCATAAGTGTGAGCGTTATAAGTTGGGGAGCTGACAACCTGCTCTTGCAAGTGAGATTGAGCCAAAGTATCCGCCGTCTTTTGTCCTGCTCGGTCAACACCGAACAATGCTGTCGTTCTACAACAGTCCATCGACACGGCCTTACCATGTAAACCGTACATCTTGGTCAGCAACAATCTTGATTGCAGTTTGCTAGAGCTCGTAGCTTCACTCATTCCAAAAAAATGCACCTTGGAGAACAGCGGAGTTTTGCGGGTAGGGTGTTTCAGGGCCAGCAGTCGCTCTATATCGTTCAACGGCAACACTAGATCAAGTCCCTGCTTCTTCAGGCACGGGATACCAAGTCGCAAATTAGTCGGATAGCCTAATGCTTCCATCATATTTAGTGCGTGTTGCTCGATGTCGTCTGATTTATGAATGGGAAGTATTACTTCTGCTCGCTTGTTGAGTTCTCGGATGTCTTCACGGTGAGATTTCACGATTTGAACCGCACGGTCATTACTGGCCACATCATCAGGAACGACCACATACAAGTTCTTCGCAGCCTTAATGGTTAAGCTCGCAATGGCCTGACGGTATTGGTCGAACACCCAATTGGTATTGATTCGCCTTCCCTGGTTGAGCAGGGTAATTAGGCCGTTGTCACGAATT
>BBSB01000029.1:0-64675 GCA_000830455.1 Vibrio sp. JCM 19236 | reverse complement strand
GCTCTGTTTCAAAAATTTCTGGTTGTGTCTTAGCATCGCCAGAATATCTCTGATGTATTCATTACCACGCTCAGAGTAATTATCAAGGCCATGGATCAGTTGCTCAGCCGTCGGCTCTTGATGCTTGGTGCGATAATCGGCGCGCAGTTCTCTAAAGTGCGCATATGCATTATTGGTGTTTAGGTTTTTTACGTACGAGGCTACCGAGCCTTCAACGTTATCGAACTTAGCCACCTCATGGGTTTTACCTGCCGCGCGCTGGTTCGGCACTACGCCACAACCCTTGCTAAAACACCACTCGCCAAAGAAGTTGTTCGCTTCTCGGGCAAAACGCGAGGTACCCCAGCCACTCTCGTTAGCGGCTTGAATAAGCACGAGATTTTCAGGAATGGTATCTACGCGAGATAGGAGCTCTTTTAGCTCTTTCGGACCAAACTGTTTTGGCTCATAGCGATACTGTTTTGCGATATCAGAAACATCATCAAGATCAGAGCCTGTAAGCTCATCACCTTTGAAGTCTTTAGCGATATCTAATAGTTCTTTGCGTTGCTCTGAAATAAGCTGATTTTGATGCTCAACGTGTGGTCGAATATAGTCAAAGAAGGCTTCTTTTTTCTGGTTTACATCTGTGTAGCTGTTGAAATCTGGGGTTTCTGTTTTGTCTTGAACACCGCAACCGGCAAGAAGGGTTGCAAGACCTAAAGCGATGAATAATGGCTTTTTGTTGGTAATAGATTTCACCAAGCTCTCCTTTGTGGGAATTGAATTCAAATATATTCGCTTAGTTATTTGAATTACGAATATGCGTAAACTGGAATAGGGGACCAGTTTAATGTGAGAATGTCAGCTTGGGGTTAGCTGATTTTAAGTTTCCAGTTTCTAAATCTTGGAAATGGAAGGCCCAGACAAATAGAGGGTATCTGGGCAAGTCTGCTTATTTGATAGTGAACTCTTTGGACAGCACATGCGCGAGATACTTAAACATATTAAATACTGCGGTGGTGTTTGGTGTTGGCAGGCCGTTAGCGTCTAGGAAGTATTCGCCTTTGAAGATCAGAACTTCATCTTTTTCTTCTACAGAGGTGGCACGCATCCCTTCTATATAGGCATCATGCTCTTGAATCAGGTTGTTGGCGATAAGTAATAGCTCAAATTCTGAGATAGGTTTTTTGTCGCTCATAATTTATTCGATTCCTTTAGGGTGACGATTTTCGCTTAGTCTATATCACACCTAGGGTGTGATCCAACTCATAAACTCACGTCAAGTTGACATAAAAATATCGAATAGCATCCGTTTTTAATGGCAGATTAACTTGCCTAAATCCCACCCAATTAGAAACAAAACACTAAAAATGGGTTGATTTTGGAAAAAACTCGCTCAATAGTAAAAAAAGATTTTTTGTAGAGCACGGCAATTGTCGTGCCTTTTAAATAGGACAAAACGTTCAGTTATGGGTAAGTCTCTCGTAATCGTGGAGTCACCGGCCAAGGCAAAAACCATCAACAAATACCTTGGTAAAGACTTCATCGTAAAATCCAGTGTCGGTCACGTACGTGATTTGCCGACAGCTGGGCAGTCCAGTGGAGCAAAAGCCAAACCTGTATCCACTAAGGGACTGAGCGCCGAAGAAAAAGCGCGTATTAAAAAAGAAAAAGATCGCAAATCACTGATCAAGAAGATGGGTATCGACCCATATCATGGTTGGGAAGCGAACTATCAGATCCTACCTGGTAAAGAGAAGGTGGTTTCTGAACTGCAAAAATTGGCAAAGAACGCTGACCACGTTTATCTAGCAACCGATTTGGACCGCGAGGGAGAGGCTATCGCTTGGCACCTTCGTGAGATCATCGGTGGCGATGAAGAGCGATACAAACGTGTAGTGTTTAACGAAATTACTAAGAATGCTATCCAGCAGGCGTTTGAGAGCCCAGGCGAACTCAACATGGATGGTGTTAATGCTCAGCAAGCGCGTCGCTTTATGGACGCGTGGTGGGCTTTATGGTGTCTCCACTTCTTTGGAAGAAGGTTGCCCGTGGTCTATCCGCAGGTCGTGTTCAGTCGGTAGCGGTTAAGCTAGTGGTTGAGCGTGAGCGTGAGATCAAGGCGTTCATTCCAGAAGAGTATTGGGATATTCATGCGGACACAGTCACTAAAGCGGCATCTGATTTCCGTTTGATGGTTGCGCAGCGCAGTGGCGAAGCGTTTAAACCTCAGAACGAAGCAGAAACCAAAGCGGCAATGTCGATTCTGGAAAAAGCAGAATACGAAGTGTGTAAGCGCGAAGACCGCCCAACGAAGAGCAAGCCGTCGGCACCTTATATCACCTCAACCCTGCAACAGGCGGCAAGTACGCGCCTGGGTTACGGTGTTAAGAAGACCATGATGCTAGCTCAGCGCCTGTATGAGGCGGGTTACATCACTTACATGCGTACTGACTCCACTAACCTAAGTAAAGAGGCTGTAGAGGCTGTACGTGGCTATATCGGCAGTGAGTTCGGTGATGCATACCTTCCAGCTAAACCTTTGGTGTACGGAAGCAAAGAGGGCGCGCAAGAGGCGCACGAAGCTATCCGTCCATCTAGCGTTGATGTGAAGTCAGAAGACCTGAGCGGTGTTGATGCGGATGCACACAAGCTGTATGCGCTTATTTGGAATCAATTTGTTGCCTGTCAGATGACGCCAGCACAATACGACTCAACCACCATCAGCGTTAAGGCTGACGAGTTCACCCTAAAAGCTAAGGGCCGTATCCTTAAGTTTGACGGTTGGACACGTGTACAGCGTCCTATGGGTAAAAATGAAGATCAGATCCTGCCTGAGGTAAAACTTGGCGATAAGCTAGACCTTAAAGCTTGGATCCAAAGCAGCACTTTACTAAGCCGCCAGCACGCTTTACCGAAGCTGCATTGGTTAAAGAGCTTGAGAAGCGCGGTATTGGTCGTCCTTCGACCTATGCGTCTATCATCTCTACTATCCAGGACCGTGGTTATGTGAAGGTTGATTCGCGTCGCTTCTACGCTGAGAAGATGGGCGAGATTGTATCTGATCGTAGATAAGAGCTTCGTCGACCTGATGAACTATGACTTCACTGCGCGTATGGAGCAAAAGCTTGACCAGATCGCTGAAGGTGATGCAGCTTGGACAAACGTTCTAGATAGCTTCTTCGAAGATTTCACAACCGATCTTGAGAAAGCAGAACTTGACGCCGATGATGGCGGTATGGAGCAAAATCATATCGTTCTGACCGATATTGAGTGTCCTACCTGTTCACGCCCTATGGGTATTCGCACCGCGTCAACCGGTGTATTCCTTGGCTGTTCTGGTTATGCACTGCCACCGAAAGAGCGCTGTAAGACCACCATCAACCTAGGTGACGAAGAAGGCATTATCAACGTTCTGGAAGAAGATCCAGAAACGGCGGCTCTGCGTGCTAAGAAGCGCTGTCCTGTGTGTGAAACCGCGATGGATGCGTATCTTATCGATGATAAGCGTAAACTTCATGTATGTGGTAACAACCCGAACTGTGACGGTTATGTGGTTGAACACGGTGAATACAAGGTGAAAGGCTACGATGGCCCAGTTGTTGAGTGTGACAAGTGTGGTTCAGACATGGTGCTTAAGAACGGTCGTTTTGGTAAGTATATGGATTGTACCAATGACGATTGTAAGAACACCCGTAAGATCCTAAAAACGGTGAGGTAGCGCCACCAAAAGAAGACCCAGTTCATTTCCCTGAACTGCCTTGCACTCAGTCAGATGCCTACTTTGTATTGCGTGATGGTGCATCTGGTCTGTTTATGGCAGCAAGTAACTTCCCTAAATCACGTGAAACACGTGCACCACTGGTAGAAGAGCTAGCTCGATTTAAAGAGCGTATCTCGCCTAAGTTCCATTACTTGGCAGATGCTCCGACCCATGACCCTGATGGTCGCCCTGCTGTGGTTCGCTTTAGCCGCAAGAGCAAAGAGAACTATATCCGTAGTGAGATTGACGGCAAACCTTCTGGTTGGACAGGTCTGTTTATCGATGGAAAATGGGAAATCACCGATAAGCGTAAAAAGCCAAAGGCTTAATCAATACGCTAGCTAAATATATAAACCGCGGCCTAGGCTGCGGTTTTTGTTTATTTACTGTGCAGTTAAGTAACAAGGTGTTAGAGCCAACCGTTTGCGTAAGGTCACTGTGTTGCTCATACAAAACTCTGAGTCTAAGATTAGGGGATCTTCTAATCTCAACCTTATTATCTGCATGAAATTTCCCGGCCAACGCAAATCTAAACACTATTTTCCGGTTAACAGCCGAGACCCTTTGGTTTCTAAATCTCATCCAAGTGCATCGAAGCAAACTCATGTGGTCGGGATTGACCAAACCTTGGTTGATATTGAAGCTAAGGTCAGCGACGAATTTATTGCCAAGTTTAATCTGAGTAAAGGTCACTCTTTGGTAATCGATGATGAGACCGCTGAGACTTTATACAATGAACTAAAAGACCAACAGCTTATTTCTAACGAATATGCCGGTGGCACTATAGGTAACACCTTACATAACTACTCGGTATTGGCTGACGATAAATCTATTCTATTAGGTGTAATGAGTGCTGATATTAAGATCGGTAGTTACGGCTTCCGTTATTTATGTAATACCTCTAGCCGTATGGATCTTAATCACCTGCAAGGTGTAGATGGCGCTATTGGGCGCTGCTTTACCCTTATCTCAGAAGATGGTGAGCGTACTTTCGCAATCAGTGAAGGTCAGATGAACCAATTACGCGCTAATAGCGTACCTGAATCTGTATTTAAAGATGCCGCTGCTTGGTATTAACCTCTTATTTGCTTCGTTGTAAAGAAGGCGAGCCAATGCCCGAAGCAACCATGAGAGCAATAGAGTATGCAAAAAAGTATGATGTTCCTGTGGTATTAACCCTAGGCACTAAGTTCGTAATTCAAGATGATCCAGAGTTTTGGCAGAAGTTTATTTCTGAGCATATCTCTGTGATTGCAATGAACGAAGATGAAGCCGAAGCATTGACGGGTTTTTCAGATCCTTTGTTGGCCGCTGATAAAGCGCTAGATTGGGCTGACCTTGTATTATGCACCTCAGGTCCAGTAGGCCTATTCATGGCGGGTTATACCGAAGAAAGCGCGAAGCGTGAAACCTCACTGCCACTTCTTCCTGGTGAGATTGCCGAATTTAACCGTTATGAGTTCAGTCGCCCTGCAATTAAGGCGAAGTGTGAAAACCCAATCAAGGTTTATTCTCATATTGCCCCTTATATGGGTGGCCCTGAGAAAATTAAGAATACTAATGGGGCAGGGGATGCTGCGCTTTCTGCACTGCTACATGATCTGTCGGCAAATAGATTCCATAAAACGAATGTGCCGAATTCAAGCAAACACAATCATGAGTTTTTGACTTATTCATCATTCTCTCAAGTGTGTAAATATGCCAACCGTGCAAGTTTTGAGGTGTTGGTTCAACACTCTCCGCGATTGTCTAAAGGCCTACCTGAACGAGAAGATAGCTAGAAGAGGCATACTGGGAGCGTTAATTCTCCCTTTATATGACAGGTATAAAAAAGCTCCCTTTGGGAGCTTTTCTATTTCTAGCGTTCTAATTAGATTAGGAAATCATCTAATTGAGAACCAGCGTCAAGTTGCTTCTGGATTGCAGAAGGAGTACGACCTTGACCTGTCCAAGTTTTCTCTTCGCCTTGCTCGTTAGTATATTTGTATTTAGCTGGGCGAGGTGCACGCTTTTGTTTTGGTTTATTTGACTTAGTTGTACCTTCGCCAGCAAGAGCTGCAATTAGGTCTTCTACATCAATACCTTGCTCGCGAATTTGCGCTGCGTATTCAGCAAGCTTCGCTTCTTTTTCTTCACGAGCTGCACGTTCTTCAGCTTCTGCTTCACGACGTTCTTCAACAACAATAGTTAGTTTTATCTAGAGCTTCTTCTAGTTGCTCTAGAGTTAGCTCACGTCCAAATGCACGTAGGCTGCGAATATTAAGAAGAGTTTTTGTTAATTCAGACATTTTAAATTCCCGTAATTCTAATTCGTCATAGATATGAGCGCAGTATAAGGCACAGGGGTGCCAAAAGATACAGGTAATTATATAAGAAGAATTGCAGATGGGTAAATATATTTTATGAAAATGTAACGTCAAATATTTTGAACTTTTTCGAATGCCATTTTTTATTAAAGTTTCCACTAATAGAATTGATAAATGCCATCTCGTATAACCATGATTAAATGCTTTTGACGCTATCGATTTATTTTTGAGGTAGTGGACTGATCATTTTTGTTTAATTCGTTCATTCGTACTGTAACAAAGAGTGAGATTTGTGTTGAAGGCTGTAAAAGAATATTTGCTCTAAAAACGGCGAGTAAAGGTAATGTGTTAGGTTTTGTACGCTTGTTGAATCAACAGTGAATTTTTATTGCATTTCGCTATGCGATCAGTAGAATGCACCGCACCTAGATCATCTAGTGGCATAAAATAGCATTTTTCATGCCCTGGTGAGGTAGAGGCGCGATAAGCAAGAGTAACTGACGAAAGGGTGATTCCGTTTGATTGTCAGCCAAAGCTTAATCGCCGAAGTGAGAGAAGAGTATCGAACTCTCTTGCTGGGGTTGTTTCCGAAAGGGACAACACTGCCATAGTCTATTGTGTTGTTAAACTATGGAGCGCTACTGTGGGGTAATCGAATGCCAATTCGATTGCTTGTTCAACATCAAGTCGAATATTTTCTACAGTAGATCTCTTACCAAATTGGTTATAAGAAGATCATGAATTTAATGGATTTTGCTTCCTCTCCCATTTCGTTGTTGCCACCTATTTTGGCATTGGGACTAGCAATTATTACTCGTCGAGTACTACTTTCTCTTGGTGCTGGTATTGTCGTTGGCGGTTTCCTTTTGGCTGATTACTCCGTTTCTGGAGCAGCTAGTTACATTTTTGACACCGTGTTCGGCGTATTCATCGAAGAAGGGAGTATCAACTCTTGGAACATGAGCATCGTTGCCTTCCTACTTTTGCTAGGCATGATGACGGCGCTACTTACCTTCTGGCGGCACTCGTGCATTCGCTGAATGGGCTCAATCTCGCGTTAAGAGCAAGCGTGGCTCTAAACTACTGGCGGCATTTTTAGGTGTATTTATCTTTATTGATGATTACTTTAATAGCCTTGCTGTGGGTTCAATCTCACGCCCAGTAACGGATCGTTTCCACGTATCTCGTGCAAAACTTGCCTATATCCTTGATTCAACGGCAGCACCTATGTGTGTACTTATGCCGGCATCAAGCTGGGGTGCGTACATCATGACCATCGTTGGTGGCATCCTAGTGACTCACGGCATGACCGATTACTCAGCACTGCGCGTACGTTCGTCTTATTCCTATGAACTTCTACGCCGTATTCGCGCTGCTGATGGTATTCGTTGTGGCTTGGTTCCGTATCGACATCGGTGCAATGCGTCGTCATGAAATCGAAGCGTCTAAGGGCCGTGGATTTGACGGAGACGAAAAGGTTTCTGCTGAAGGTCATGAAGAGCTCGACATTACTGAAAGCACTAAAGGCAAAGTATCTGATCTGGTACTACCTATCGTACTGCTTATCGGTGCAACTGTTGCCGCTATGATGTACACAGGTGGTCAAACTCTGGCTGCTGACGGCCTTGAGTTCTCTGTTCTGGGTGCGTTTGAGAATACTGATGTAGGTACTTCTCTTGTTTACGGTGGTATCGTTGGTCTGCTTGTTGCGCTAGGTACTGTACTTAAGCAGCGTATCCCAACCATCGAAGTGACTCGTACACTTTGGATTGGTGCTCGCTCTATGTTTGGTGCGATCCTCATCCTTATCTTTGCTTGGACTATCGGTGGCGTTATCGGTGATATGAAGACTGGTTCTTACCTATCTACTCTTGCTCAAGGCAATATCGATACCGCTTGGCTTCCAGTGATTCTGTTCCTACTTGCGGGTGTAATGGCGTTCTCAACCGGTACCTCATGGGGCACGTTCGGTATCATGCTACCTATCGCAGGTGACATGGCAGCCGCAACAGACCTAGCTCTAATGCTTCCTATGCTTGGTGCGGTACTAGCAGGTTCAGTATTTGGTGACCACTGCTCTCCAATCTCGGATACTACAATTCTGTCGTCGACAGGTGCTCGTTGTAACCACATCGACCACGTACAGACTCAGCTTCCATATGCGTTGTCTGTAGCTGCAGTATCGTGTGTTGGCTTTATTACTCTAGGTCTGACTACTTCAGTGGCAGTATCGTTTGCGGCAGCGTCGGTAGCCTTTATCGTAATGTGCTTTATTCTTTCGGCGCTTTCTCGCTCTAAGATGGCCGCGTGTCAAAAAGCGTAATTAAGATTTAGTAAATGAAAAAGGAAGCCCAGCTTCCTTTTTTTATACCAGTTATCAATAGGTATACGACTTATTCACACGCTACTTATGTGCAACAAATTTAATGCATTCGATAATTTTTCATGATTAAACGGTTGCAAAGTTTAGTGGCCTTAGTTAGTGTGGGGGTAAGCAATAATTTTGAGAAAATCACGTATGCGTACTGCAGGTATGAACCTACATCATCACCACCATCACCCAGTTTAGTCTTTCGGGCGAGGTACGCGAATCCGGGAGACAAGCTCCCGGCGGTTAAATCAGAGATATAAAAGATTTAAACCCTTGGGAGCCCAGCCCCAAGGGTTTTTTCGTTTTAACTTTAAATAAATTATTCACCTCTGACAGGGAATTCACAAATGCAAACACAACGTCTAAGAATCGCAATTCAAAAGAAAGGTCGCCTAAGCAAGGAGTGTCAGGAGCTTCTTAAAAAATGTGGCGTGAAATTTAACATCATGGGTGAGCGTCTAGTGGCACACTCATTGAATACCCCAATCGATCTGCTGCTGGTTCGTGACGATGACATCCCAGGTCTTATTATGGACGGTGTGGTCGACCTAGGCTTTATTGGTGAGAACGAACTAGAAGAAGTTCGCCTAGAGCGAAAAGCAACGGGTCAGCCAGCTGAGTTTAAAACACTGCGTCGCCTAGACTTCGGTGGTTGCCGACTATCTATCGCCGTTGACAAAGAGTTGGATTACAACGGTCCTCAAGACCTTGCTGGTAAGCGTATCGCAACTAGCTATCCACACCTTCTTAAAGCCTACATGGACGGGCAGGGCATCGATTTTAGCACTTGTATGCTCACTGGCTCGGTTGAAGTAGCGCCACGCGCAGGCCTTGCTGACGGTATCGCTGACCTAGTTTCAACCGGTGCAACCCTTGAGGCAAATGGTCTTAAAGAAGCAGAGGTTATCTTCCGCTCTAAAGCGACGCTTATCCAGCGTGATGGCATCGTTGAACAAGACAAACTAGACCTAATCGAAAAACTGCTGACCCGCATGCAAGGTGTTCAGCAAGCTAAAGAATCGAAATACATCATGCTACACGCACCACAAGACAAGCTAGAGCAAGTAACCGCTCTTCTTCCGGGTGCAGAAGATCCAACCGTACTTCCTCTTTCATCTGACTCATCTAAGGTAGCAATCCACCTAGTGAGCTCTGAGAACCTGTTCTGGGAAACCATGGAACAACTAAAAGAGCTAGGTGCGAGTTCAATCCTAGTGCTACCTATTGAGAAAATGATGGAGTAAGCGATGAGAACGGTAACTTGGCAAACCCTTAGTGACGAACAGCAAAATGCAGTATTGCAACGTCCTGCAATAGCAGAGGGTGCAAATATTACAGCCGCGGTTTCTGCGGTTGTTGATAAGGTTAAAAAAGATGGCGATGCAGCGCTAAAAGAGCTAACTGCGAAGTTTGACGGCGTTGAGCTGGAAAATATCCGCGTTACTTCTCAAGAGATTGATGAGGCATCTGAGCGTCTAACGCCTGAGATGAAAGCGGCGCTTGAACAAGCCTATAAAAACATTTCTGCTTTCCACAATGCACAGAAACCACAACCTATTAAAGTGGAGACTCAGCCGGGTGTCCTTTGTGAGCAAGTCACGCGTCCTATTAATACCGTAGGCCTGTATATTCCGGGCGGCAGTGCGCCGCTTCCATCTACGGTTCTAATGCTGGGTGTGCCGGCTCAGATTGCGGGCTGTCGTAAGGTTGTGCTTTGTTCTCCTCCGCCGATCGCAGACGAGATCCTATATGTTGCCAAGCTATGCAATATCGATGAGGTATACAACGTAGGTGGTGGTCAAGCGGTTGCGGCTATGGCTTACGGCACTGAGACAGTTGCCAAGGTTGATAAGATCTTTGGCCCAGGCAATGCGTATGTGACTGAAGCTAAGCGTCAGGTGAGCAATGATTTTCGCGGCGCGGCTATCGATATGCCAGCCGGCCCTTCTGAGGTGTTGGTGATTGCCGATGAAACTGCAGATGCTGACTTCATTGCAGCAGACCTTCTTAGCCAAGCCGAGCACGGTCCAGACTCTCAGGTAGTTTTAGTTACGCCATCACCTTTGATTGCTGATCAGGTGACCGATGCGGTTCAGCGCCAGCTAAAAGAGCTTTCTCGCAGCGATATTGCGCAGCAAGCGCTGGCATCAAGCCTGATTATTATCGCTGAGTCTCTTACCCAAGCTGTGTCTATATCCAACTACTATGGCCCAGAACACCTGATTGTTCAGACTAAGAATCCACGTGAGCTACTGCCTATCCTAGACAACGCAGGGTCTATTTTCCTAGGTGACTGGTCTCCAGAGTCAGCAGGGGATTACGCCTCAGGTACGAACCACGTGCTTCCTACCTATGCTATACCCGCACCTACTCAACCTAGGCTTGGCTGACTTTAGCAAGCGCATGACAGTGCAAGAGCTAAGTGCAGACGGACTAGCTGCATTGGCGCCAACCGTGGTTACCATGGCTGAAGCGGAAGGTTTGGATGCGCACAAACGCGCTGTAACCATCCGAGTAGAAAAACTAGCAGCCAGATAAAAGGAATCACGACATGGAAAAGTTAGCCCGTAAACAAGTTCAAGCCCTGACGCCGTATCTGTCTGCAAGACGTATCGGCGGCAGCGGTGATGTTTGGCTAAATGCCAACGAATCCCCATTTGATAATCAATATCAGATTGAGGCCTCGCGCCTTAATCGCTATAGCGAGTGCCAGCCAAAAGAGCTTATCGAGGCTTATGCGGCGTATGCAGGTGTTGCACCTTCTCAAGTACTTACCTCACGTGGCGCGGATGAAGGTATCGAGCTTTTGATTCGCGCTTTTTGTGAACCGAACCAAGACGCTATTCTTTACTGCCCGCCAACCTATGGTATGTACTCTATCAGTGCTGAGACTATCGGTGTTGAGCGCAAGTTAGTGCCCCTAACCGATGATTGGCAACTGGACCTTGAAGCAATCGAGAAAAACCTAGACGACGTTAAGTTGGTATTCGTTTGCTCGCCAAACAACCCAACTGGCAACCTCATTAATCGCGAAGACATCGTCGCTCTACTTGAGATGACCAAAGACCGCGCCATTGTGGTGATGGATGAGGCGTATATCGATTTTTGTCCGGAGGCGTCAACGGTTGAGCTTCTAGCTGAATATCAGAACCTAGCCATCCTTCGCACCATGTCTAAGGCATTTGCACTGGCAGGACTTCGCTGCGGTTTCACTCTGGCGAATGAAGAACTGATTAATGTGCTGCTTAAGGTGATTGCACCTTATCCAGTGCCTGTTCCGGTGGCTGACATTGCGGTTCAAGCACTCTCAGCGCAAGGCCTAGAGCGTGTTACTCAGCAGGTAAAAACCATTACTGAGAATCGAGCACAGCTTCAATCAGGCTGTCGGAACTGCCGGGCGTGAAGTATACCCGGGTTACGGTAACTACCTATTGGTTAGATTCCCACAAGGGGACGCACTGTTTAAGGCCGCTTGGATGAGGGCATTATTCTTCGCAACTCACCGATTGCTGATTGTGTGCGCATCAGTATTGGCGATAACCAAGAGTGCCAACGAACCATCGAATTTATCACACAGCAGTTTGCTGTGTAGGACGCTCAACATAAGTAAGGAACAATTATGAGCAACCCACAAAAGATTTTGTTTATCGACCGCGACGGCACCTTAATTGTTGAGCCGCCAGTAGATTTTCAGGTTGATAGACTGGACAAACTAGTGCTAGAACCATTTGTGATTCCTAGCCTATTGAAATTGCAAGATGCCGGTTACCGCCTAGTGATGGTGACCAACCAAGATGGTCTTGGCACCGACAGCTATCCTCAAGCTGACTTCGATGCTCCGCATAACATGATGATGCACATCTTTGAATCTCAAGGCGTGAAGTTTGATGATGTGCTTATCTGCCCGCACTTTGAAGAAGATAACTGCTCATGTCGTAAGCCTAAGTTGGGTCTTGTGAAAGAGTATCTTCAGCAAGGCAAAGTAGATTTCAAAACCTCTGCTGTGATTGGTGATCGTCAAACGGATCTTCAACTGGCTGAGAATATGGCTATCCAGGTATTCAATACAACCCAGAAACCATGGGCTGGCTAGACATTGTTAAGAAGCTAACCACCAATCCGCGTACCGCTGAGGTTATCCGCACTACCAAAGAGACCGACATTCGCGTTGCGGTAAACTTGGATGAAACCGGTGGCAATGAAATCGATACGGGTATGGGTTTCTTTGATCACATGCTGGATCAGATTGCTACTCACGGCGGTTTCCAGATGAAGCTAAGCGTTAAGGGTGACTTGCACATCGATGATCACCACACGGTAGAAGACACCGCGCTTGCTCTTGGTCAGGCACTAAAAGAGGCACTAGGTGATAAACGTGGAATCGGCCGTTTCGGTTTCTCACTTCCAATGGATGAGTGTCTAGCTCAGTGTGGTCTTGACCTATCTGGTCGTCCATACCTTAAGTTCGATGCAAAATTCAGCCGCGAAAACGTTGGGGATTTCTCTACCGAGATGGTAGTGCACTTCTTCCGTTCACTGACCGATGCTCTTGCATGTACGCTGCACCTATCTTCAACTGGCGATAACGACCACCACATCATTGAGAGCCTATTTAAGGCGTTTGGTCGTACCCTCCGTCAGGCTATCAAGGTAGAGGGTAACGAACTTCCAAGTAGTAAAGGCATGTTGTAAGGACAACCAATGACTTCTCAAAATGTAGTAATTATTGATACAGGTTGTGCCAACGTATCTTCGGTACGTTTCGCTATTGAGCGCCTAGGATATGAGGTCACTGTATCAAAAGACCCTCAGGTAGTACTTGCCGCAGACAAGCTCTTTCTTCCAGGTGTTGGCACCGCTAGCGAAGCGATGCAAAACCTTGAAGAGCGCAATCTGATTGAGCTAGTAAAGCAGGTTGAAAAGCCACTGCTTGGCATCTGTCTTGGTATGCAACTTCTCGGCAAGCTGTCTGAAGAGAAAGGACAGAAGGCGGATGAAATCGTACCTTGCCTTGGATTGTGTGAAGGCGAGGTGCGCAAGCTAGATAGCAAAGAGTACCCACTGCCACATATGGGCTGGAACACGGTTGAAGCGAAAGCAGGGCACCCATTGTTCAAAGGCATAGAATCTGGCGAGTATTTCTACTTCGTACACAGCTTTGCCATGCCGGTCGGTGACTACACTATCGCAAGCTGTGATTATGGTACGCCTTTTAGCGCTGCGATTCAGAGCGGCAACTACTATGGGGTACAATTCCACCCAGAGCGCTCGTCGAAAGCGGGTTCACAATTGATCAAAAACTTTTTGGAGCTGTAGTGATTATTCCAGCATTAGACTTAATTGAGGGACAGGTAGTCCGTTTGTATCAAGGTGACTATGGTCAGGTAACTGAGTATAAAGTCGACCCAGCCGAGCAATTTAATCTTTATCATCAAGCGGGCGCCAACTGGCTACACCTGGTTGACCTAACCGGTGCCAAAGATACCACAGCCCGTCAGCTTGACCTTATCGCTAAGCTTCTCGCAAGTACGCCTGCATCGATTCAAATCGGTGGTGGTGTTCGCAGTGAGCAAGACGTTATCGACCTTCTTGAAGCAGGCGCCGAGCGCGTAGTTGTAGGCTCAACTGCGGTTAAGAATCCAGCGATGGTAAAAGAGTGGATGAGCAAATACGGCCCAGAGCGTATCGTTCTGGCGCTGGATGTGAACATCGACAGCTTTGGTAATCGTAAAGTGGCTATCTCAGGCTGGCAGGAAGATTCAGGTGTGACTATCGAAGCGCTTATCGAAGACTTCCTAACCGTTGGCCTTAAGCATGTGCTTTGTACCGACATCTCAAAGGATGGCACCCTAACTGGCTCTAACGTTGAGCTGTATACCGACCTTTGTAATCTTTACCCTCAGGTGCATTTCCAGTCTTCTGGCGGTATCGGCAGCCTTGCGGATATCGAAGCACTGAAAGATACCGGTGTACGTGGCGTTATCGTAGGCCGCGCACTATTGGATGGCAAATTTACAGCAGAGGAGGCGTTCGCATGTTGGCAAAACGCATAATCCCTTGCTTGGACGTTCGCGATGGCCAGGTGGTAAAGGGCGTTCAGTTCCGTAACCACGAGATCATTGGCGATATCGTACCTCTAGCTCAGCGCTACGCTGAAGAGGGTGCCGATGAGTTGGTGTTCTATGACATCACGGCCTCAAGTGATGGACGTGTTGTCGATAAAAGCTGGGTGGCTCGCGTTGCTGAAGTTATCGATATCCATTCTGTGTAGCTGGTGGTATTAAATCTGCTGAAGACGCATCACGCATTCTTGAGTTTGGTGCAGACAAGGTGTCTATCAACTCGCCAGCACTAGCGAATCCAGAGCTAATTACCAATCTTGCAGACAAATTTGGCGTGCAGTGCATCGTGGTAGGTATCGACTCTTACTATGACAAAGAGACCGGCAAGTATCAGGTGTATCAATTTACCGGTGATGAGGAGCGCACTAAGGCAACTAAGTGGGAAACTCGTGACTGGGTACAAGAGGTGCAAAAGCGCGGTGCAGGTGAGATCGTGCTTAACATGATGAACCAAGATGGCGTTCGCAACGGTTATGACCTTGAGCAGCTAAATATGGTTCGTGAGGTGTGTAACGTACCACTTATCGCTTCTGGCGGTGCCGGTGCTATGGAGCACTTTGCTGATGCCTATAAGCAAACTAATGTAGATGGCGCGCTGGCGGCATCGGTATTTCATAAACAGGTCATCAATATTGGTGAGCTAAAGCAATATTTGAAACAACAGGGTATCGAGGTAAGACTATGAGCTTCTCAACAGCCGAAGTAACAGCACTTTCTGAAAGACTCGACTGGGATAAGGTCGATGGAATGGTGCCAGCTATTGTTCAAGACTTTACCTCTAGCCAAGTGCTAATGATGGGTACATGAGCCAAGACGCGCTGCAAAAAACCGCAGAAACGGGGCAGGTGACCTTTTTCTCGCGTACTAAGCAGCGTCTTTGGACCAAAGGTGAAACATCTGGCAACGTCCTACAGCTAGTGAACATGGCGCTGGACTGCGACAATGACACCCTATTGGTAAAGGTGAAGCCTATCGGTCCAACCTGCCACCTAGGTAATACCACTTGCTGGGACGTAGATCCGCAGGAGGAGTCGCAGATGGTGTGGCTTCATCAACTTGAATCTTTGTTGGCTGAGCGAAAAAATGCTGATCCTGACTCCTCTTACACAGCAAGTCTGTACGCCCGTGGCACCAAGCGTATTTCGCAAAAAGTGGGCGAAGAAGGCGTTGAAGTCGCGCTTGCGGCGACGTCGGGTGACAAGGCGGAGCTAGTTTGTGAGTCTGCGGACTTGGTGTATCACCTCATGGTACTGTTGCAAGACCAAGGTCTCTCATTCAGCGATGTTATCGATAAGCTTAAAGAGCGTCACAAGTAATTAAGACTAAAAAAGGCCCGCAAGGCCTTTTTGTTATCCGCAGCATTTTTTGTATTTCTTGCCACTACCGCACGAGCAAGGGTCGTTTCGCCCAGGCTTTTTAACCGCAAGTGGGAAGTCGTACATTTCACCATCTAGGTAATACCATTGACCGTTTTCGCGAACAAAGCGAGACTTCTCGGTCATGCTGTAGCGTCGTTTATCTTCAGTAAAATAAGCATTGAAGGTAACAAAGCCCTCATCAGGGGTAGCCCCCTCTTCACTGCTGACTACTTCAAGCAGGCACCAATTGCCGGCAATAGATTCAGCGATAGCGTCGCGCTCTTCTTGAGCGTTGCAACTTGGGTGATAGGTTTCTACTACAAAGTCGACTAACTCCAATTCATGGGCGCAGTAGCGCGCTCGCATAAGCTGCTCTGGCGAGTGGCCAGTTTTACATCTTGGTGAATGGAATAGCAGCAGTCTTGATAAGGCTTGCCACTGTGGCAGCGACAAGGCTTTGTAAAGTGTGAAGTCATAATTTAATACAAACAAAATAAGCAATATGCCCATTATATTCAGGTTAAATTAAGCTCGCGAGTTTATTTGCCTATGGCTTGACCGGATATCTGGGCGAGATTTAAGAATTCGACTAGATTTTGTTCGCTTGCAATGAGGCTATATTTGGAATCAAGCTCAGCTAGGGTTTGATAGTTCACCTCAAAGGTTTTTCTATAGTCTCGGCTTTGTGGCAGCTTCTGTAATATCTCAGGTTCGGCTAGGTAAAAACCTTGGAATAGATCAAAGCCTATTTGTTTAGCTTCAAGGAGTTGACCCCTTGTTTCTATCTTTTCAGCGATAAATGTAATGTGCTTAAAATTTAAGTTGGATATATATTGACCAGCTTCAAGCATGGTGAGGTGCTTAAAGTCGAATTTAATATAGGAAATAAAAGGGTAGGCCTTTGACCAAGAGCCGGACGGGGTGTAGTCATCAAGCGCTATTTCATACCCTGCAAGGTGAAGCTCTTTAATCGCTTTTAACAAATCAGCTGACAGCTCCTCACCTTCTAAGACCTCAACCACTATTTTTTCGGCATCAAGGAAATAGGGCAGGCCTTGAATAATAGAGTCATGGGTGAAGTTAATAAAGGCTTTGTTCTTCCCTGCTAGATAGCAACTGTTATCCAGATGAAAGTCTGTTGCTACTGAACGCGTAGCATGCTCTTTACAGATATTTGGGAAAAAGTTCTCTTCACTTTGCCTGTATAAAAGCTCATAAGCATGAACCTGCATACGACTATCGAAGATAGGTTGTCTGGCTATAAAATTGCTGAACATGAAGAGTGCAAAGCGATAAAAGGTATATTGATAATAGCCAAGAATAATATAATTGAAATTATTATCTTAAAAATAAGATTAAAAAATGACCATGGAGGTAAGGTTTTTAAACTGGGTCACAAAGAATAAAGGGGTAAATCTACCCCAAATATACTTATAAAGGGTTAGATACTAATTCTATATTATCGGCAGTGACCTCTAAAATAGAGCTGTTTGTGTACCAATCACCTAAAACGATGCGCTGTTTATTGTTTTCTAGGTCGTGGAAAGCGGGTCTGTGGGTATGACCATGAATAAGTAGGTCGGCATTGTGACGCGCCATAGCGTCGAGCACAGCGTCTTTGTTTACGTCCATAATGTCGTAAGATTGGTTTGCTTTTCACTTTTCGCATCGCTTTGTACCTTCTTCACTAGCTTTTTTCGCCAGCTGAGCGGAGTGTGGTTATAGACCCACTGAAGCCATTTTTGATGCACCTTAGCGCGAAACTCTTGATACTTAACGTCATCGGTACACAAGGTATCACCGTGCATGATGAGCGTTGGACGGCCATAGAGATCAATAAGGGTCTCGTCGCCGAGTAGCGTTGCACCCGTACGTTTGGTAAAGCGTTGCCCAACCAAGAAATCACGGTTCCCTTGAACGAAGAAGCAAGGGACACCCGAATCAACTAGGTCTTTTATTATCTCAAGGATTTTAACATTGAACGGGGTGTCGTCATCGTCACCAACCCAGAATTCAAATAAGTCACCTAGGATATAGACAGCATCCGCGTCCTTGGCATCTTGACGCATAAAGATTTCGAACGCGGCAGTGATATCTCCACGATCAGGTGTCAGGTGTAGGTCGGAAATAAAGAGTGTGCGCATAGTTTCTCTCGAGCAAAAAAATCGCCTTAACATAGAGTTTAAGGCGATTTTTAGAGTCAGCTGATTAAGCGATAGTAGTACCAGTGATGATCACTTCTTCAAGAGGAACATCTTGGTGCATACCCATGCTACCAGTGCTTACGCCCTTGATCTTGTTTACTACATCCATGCCTTCAACAACCTTGCCGAATACACAGTAACCCCAACCTTGCATGTCTTCAGATTTGAAGTCTAGGAAGGTGTTGTTGTTAACGTTGATGAAGAATTGAGAGCTCGCTGAGTGCGGTTCCATAGTACGAGCCATTGCAAGAGTACCTACTTCGTTGCTTAGGCCGTTGTTTGCTTCGTTCTTGATCGAATCGCGAGTTGCTTTTTCGCGAAGACCAGAAGTCATACCGCCACCTTGAATCATGAAACCATCAATAACGCGGTGGAAAAGCGTGTTGTCATAGAAGCCGTCTTTGCAGTACTGCTCGAAGTTAGCTGCTGTGATAGGTGCTTTGTCGTGGTTCAGTTCAATCTTAATATCACCGTGGTTGGTGTGAAGGGTGATCATAGGTATGTCCTTTAATTGAATGGATAAATCGACCCAAATTCTAACCAAACTCTCAGGACATTCAACCGTAATCGGACTTTTATGTTACCTAACGCTATAAGCCTTGGTATACTGTCGCCCACTTTTTCCCAATTTACCTAAGAGCCGATGTTAAAGATCTACAACACACTCACTCGTCAAAAAGAAGAATTCAAACCAATTCATGCTGGCAAAGTAGGCATGTATGTGTGTGGGGTAACCATCTACGACTTATGTCATATCGGTCACGGTCGTACGTTCGTGTCTTTCGATGTCGTTTCTCGTTATCTGAGATACCTGGGTTACGACCTAACCTTCGTTCGTAATATCACTGATATCGACGACAAGATCATCAAGCGTGCAAACGAGAACGGCGAGAGCTGTGATTCTCTAACTGAGCGTTTGATTGGTGAAATGCACGCTGACTTTGACGCACTTAACATGAAGCGTCCAGATATCGAACCTCGTGCTACTGAGTTTATCTCTGAGATCGTAGCGCTGGTTGAAAAGCTTATTGAGCGCGGTTTCGCTTACGTTGCTGACAACGGCGACGTTATGTTTGAGGTGGGTAAGTTTGACCAATACGGCAAGCTTTCAGGCCAAGACCTAGAGCAGCTACAAGCCGGTGCTCGCGTTGATATTGAAGCGGCGAAACGTAGCCACTAGATTTCGTTCTGTGGAAGATGTCTAAGCCAGGCGAACCTACCTGGGAATCGGCCATGGGGCCCAGGTCGCCCAGGTTGGCACATCGAGTGTTCTGCGATGAACTCTTCAATCCTAGGTGATCACTTCGACATCCACGGTGGCGGTTCTGACCTTCAGTTCCCACACCACGAGAATGAGATTGCTCAGTCTTGCTGCGCTCACGATACCCAGTATGTAAATACTTGGATGCACAGCGGCATGGTAATGGTTGACCGCGAGAAGATGTCTAAATCTCTAGGCAACTTCTTCACTATCCGTGACGTACTTGGTCATTACGATGCAGAAACTGTACGTTATTTCCTAATGTCAGGTCACTATCGCAGCCAGCTGAACTATAGCGAAGATAATCTAAACCAAGCGCGTGCTTCACTAGAGCGTCTATATACTTCACTGCGAGGCCTGGACTTAAACGTAGAGCCTGCGGGTGGTGAAGAATATGTATCTCGCTTCACAGCAGCAATGAACGATGACTTTAATACTCCAGAGGCATACTCAGTGCTGTTTGAAATGGCGCGTGAGATCAACCGCATTAAGGGCGATGATCTGGAAGCAGCGAGCAAGCTAGGTGCACTAATGCGTGAACTGGCAGACGTTATCGGTATACTTCATCAAGAGCCAGAAGCCTTTCTACAGGGTGGTCAGGCTGATGATGAGGTTGCAGAAATCGAAGCGCTTATCAAACTGCGCAACGACTCTCGTGCTTCTAAGGACTGGCTAATGCCGACCTTGCACGTGACAAGCTTAACGAGATGGGTATCGTGCTAGAAGACGGCCCTGAAGGCACTACGTGGCGTCGTAAGTAATTAAATTTAAAAGAAATATTTTTAGGGCTGAGTAATCAGCCTTTATTTTAACCAATTTTCAGGATCAGGTTTTGGCTCAGCTATATTTTTACTACTCTGCAATGAACGCGGGTAAATCGACTACTTTGTTGCAATCGGCGTTCAACTACCAAGAGCGCGGTATGAACCAATCGTATTCACCGCAGCTTTAGATAACCGCTATGGGTAGGTAAGGTGACTTCGCGTATCGGTCTTCAATCGGACGCGCATCTGTTTGATAATCAAACGGACCTGTACACCATGATGAAAGAGTTTAGCGATGAAGCGAAATACCACTGTGTGCTGGTGGATGAGAGCCAGTTCTTGACCAAAGAACAGGTGTATCAGCTGACTGAAGTAGTAGATAAGCTGAGAGTGCCTGTACTTTGTTATGGCCTTCGTACTGACTTCCAGGGTGAGTTGTTCGAGGGTAGCCGTCACCTTCTAGCTTGGGCCGATAAACTGGTTGAGCTGAAGACTATTTGTCACTGTGGTCGTAAGGCGAATATGGTTATTCGTACCGACGAGCACGGCAACCCTATCGCTGAGGGTGATCAGGTGGCTATTGGTGGTAACGACAAGTATGTCTCTGTATGTCGTATTCACTATAAAGAAGCGCTGAACAAGTAATTCTTACGATATAAAAAAGGGCTCCCATTTGGGAGCCCTAGTTATTTTTGTAGTTCGTTTAATCGAATTTAGCAGCAAACTGCTTAGCCGCATAGGCAACGCGCTCTGCCGGTCTCGGATACTCGGCGGTAACACCAAGGTTCTCGATATGGTTTAGGCGAGGTAGTAGACCTGTCCCGTTAGCGATTTGAATCGCAAGTCCTGGACGAGCATTCAGCTCTAGCACCATAGGGCCTTCTTCACGATCGAGTACCATATCGGTACCCATATAACCAAGTCCCGTCATCTCCCAAGCGCTAGAGGCAAGAACAAGCAGACGCTCCCAGTGTGGCACCTGGAGGCTCATGAGATCCTTACCTGTATCTGGGTGATGGGTTACTGGAAGGTCGTACTGAACCGCTCGCACAGCCTTGCCTGTCGCAATATCAACGCCAACACCTACCGCACCTTGGTGAAGGTTCGCCTTGCCATCTGATGCTGAGGTAGATAGACGCATCATAGCCATCACAGGGTAGCCTTTAAATACGATAATACGCACATCAGGTACACCTTCGTAACTGAAACCATCGAAGCAGTCATCGAACTTGATTAGGTTCTCAACTACGGCCACGTCGTTCTTGCCACCTAGCGAGAACAAACCCGCTAGTGTGTTACTGATATGGCGTTCTACGTCTTCTTCGTTAACCGTATCACCGGATGCTTTGTGTAAACGCCGTCTTTGTGTGACAGGATAACTAGGATGCCTTTACCACCACTTCCTTGAGCGGGCTTAATGCAAAAGCCCGGCCAGTCTTTTACCATTTTATGGATGCGCTTCACTTCCGCTTGATGGCTAATAACACCAATCAGGGCAGGGGTGGTTGCCCCGTGAAGCTCAGCGATTTGCTTGGTTTTAAGCTTATCGTCCACCAAAGGAAATTTACTACGGTCATTATATTTACCAATGTAACTGTGGTTACGCTGGTTCATGCCCATAATGCCTTTGGCGCGGATCTTAAATGGCGAAGTAAATTGATTAAACATAATTTAATCCTCCGCCAGAGGTTTGAAGCGACGAAGCTCTGTCAAACGATAACCCGTGTAGTTACCTAGCATTAGGATCGCCGCCAGTACGATTAGCTGTACGCCGATAAAGTTGAACGTTAGGTGCTGCACATAGGTATTGGTCATTGCAAGGTATACAAGCACCGCAGTCAGTAGTGAGCCACCGCCTTGAAGCATTACCTCTTTCGCACCTTCTTCTTCCCATAGGATAGACATACGCTCGATAGTCCAAGATAGAATGATCATTGGGAAGAAGGTAATAGATAGACCCTCAACCAGACCTATGTTGAATGCAACGATGGTGAACACAGAAATGATCAGGATAACGGTAATGATCACCGCCGATATTCGCGCCACCAACAAGAGGTTAAGCTTGGACAGGTAACTTCGAATAACCAGACCTGTACCTACAATCAATAGGAAGCCGACAATACCTGTGACCAGTTGTGTCTGTACGAAAGCTACCGCAATCAGAACTGGCATAAAGGTACCTGAGGTCTTCAAACCAATCAAAATACGCAGGAATACTACGATAAGCGCACCGATAGGGATAAGCATGATGGTCTTAAACATCGATTGCTCTTCTAGGGGCAGGCTATGGATTGAGAAGTTTAGCAGGTCATCAGAACGCACCTTGCTCGCCGTTGCTGCGCGAGGGGAGATATCCTGAGCAATCATAGAGAACAGCACTTGGCTGTTACGACCGCCAGTTACGTCCAGTAGTGATACGTTGGACTCATCAGATAAGGGTGTTCTCATCTTGCCCTTGCGCACCAGTCTCAGCATTGAACAGCGTCCAATCTTCGCCATTCCACACTTCAACCATAGGTTGGATGGTTTGACGGCGGCGACCGTCTTCTAGCTGAATAACGCCGACGGTTTTGTTAGGTACTTCAGCGTAAGAGAGAAGGGCAGCTAGCGCTTCAGGCTTGGTAAACTGATTTAGAAGTAGCGCGGCGTTCTGGCTGTTCTCATCGTTTAGTTTACGAATAAGCTCACGAGCAAAGGTTTGATCGTTGGCACTTCGCTCAGTGGCTTCTGCAATGATGGCTTGAGCGGCAGCTTCTTGCGGACCATCGAATGTTGGCGGTTCGATCTCTTCAGGCTGTAGGGGTTTTACCTTAGCCTGAGGGTCTACAAGGAACTGCGCCTTATAGTAAATGGTTTGCGGGCCTTCAGCGTGACGTATGGTCCATTCCGCGCGGCGACCGATGTCCGAAGTAACGAAAGCAACGCCATAGCCTGGTGATGAGGTTGACTCATCGACTAGGGTATAGCCGTTTTGCGTGCTAGGCGCAGCAAGAGAAACCGTTACTGGCTCCCCGTTTGCGACTAGTTCAACGCGCGCTTCCACATCCCAGAGCTCTCGCTTTCGCCTGGAGTCCAAGGTACCCCGTAGGAGTCGTGGCGCTGGATCATTAACGTAGCACCCGCGACGATCAACAAGGCGATAAAAATATAAAACGGCACTCGTGAAGTCATAACAATCCTTATTCTCGATGCGACCTAAAATGTCACTGCTGTTGTGGTTTTGTTTGAACGTAAGTCTTGCTTACGTCTACTAATGCGATGTCCTTGATAAACTCGCGTCCCAAAAGTACCGCATGAGTCATATGGCTGCGGTCTGCCAAAGTAAATTGTGCTTTCTCACGGATATCGCCCAGCTTAATCCAAAGCTCAATCACGCACGTCGCTCTGCTTTCGCAGTGTTGGATTGACGTACCTTAGCGTAGCGAATCAGTGGCGCCTCCATCCATACTGGCTCGGCATCCTCTTCCTTATCCGTAGATAGGTTGAAACGCACCCACTTATTGCCGTTACGCTCAAATTCTTGAATATCGACCGCGTTTAGCGACGAGGTCGCAGCGCCGGTATCGATACGCGCTTCAAAGCTCTGATTGATCTGTTCGAACTCGACCATCTCAATTGAGCCAAGCACGGTTTGTGTCTCTGCAATAGCGTCGCAGGAATCACAATCGGTTCTGGTTTCTTCTGACTTTCATCAAGCAGTTGTCTTGCGTTCTGCTTAGCCAGGTTGTCTACTCTTCTCGATAGTACAGATACGTTATCTTGTAGGCTGACTATGGTTGAATTTTGGGATTCTATCGTCGTTCTCAGGGCATCTAGCTGCTGCGTAATATTCTGCTCTGAGGTCTCAATAGCTTGCATCGACTCCTGTCTAAATTGTCTCTCTTCCTCTTGAGCTTTTTGAGAGCTAACACATCCGGAAAGTACTAAAACACCGGATAAGATGACAATGTGCTTGAGCATTGTTGGCCTATTATTGTTTTCTATTATTTAACGAGTTAACCACTTTGATTTTGTGCAATCTGTGGCTGTTCAATTACTCTCAATCGAGTGTAGCTTATAAAAAATTCTTCGTGAAGTTTCAACGTGTTATCTCACAAAGAGTTGTGCAATTTACAAACAAAACGCCCAATTTATTGAGGATTTTCACCAATCAAGATAGCGCGTCGTGGAGCAGGGTATCCCTCGACGGTTTTACTTGGATCGGTAGGGTCTAGATATTCAGGTAGTGAGTTGTGTGTCATCCACTCAGTGCTGCGCTGTTCGCCAACCGAGGTGACGTTCTCGTCAACGATACGAACATTCACTAAGCCACACTTCTCCATCCATACCTTAAGTGCCTTCGCTGAAGGGAAGAAATAGACATTACGCATTTGAGCGTATCTATCCGCCGGTACCAGTACCGCATTCTCATCTCCATCGATAACTAGAGTCTCTAGCACCATTTCGCCACCTGGGACAAGTTGGTTCTTAAGCTGAACGATATGATCCAGTGGAGAGCGGCGGTGATAGAGCACGCCCATGCTAAAGACAGTGTCAAAGGCTTTTAGTTCAGGAAGCTGTTCGATGCCCAGTGGCAATAGGTGAACACGCTGATCGTTGTTCATCATTTTGCGCACGGCTTCAAACTGCACCAAGAACAGATGCGATGGGTCGATACCCACACATAAACGCGCACCTTCACCCAGCATGCGCCACATGTGATAGCCATTGCCACAGCCCACATCCAATATAGAACGGTTTTTCAAAGGCGAAATATGTGGAAGCAGGCGATCCCATTTCCAGTCTGAGCGCCATTCAGTGTCGATATGGATATCGTGCAGGTTGTATGGGCCTTTGCGCCAAGGGTGGAAAGTCCTTAACAAGTTTTCTAGTTTCTTCTTCTCTCCCTCAATAAGTGGGTGTTCGTTAGATACACTCACCTCATATTTGAGTTCAATATTGTCAGGAGAAAGGGCAGGAATCTTGTTGAGAGCTCTCAGCCAGCGGTCAAAGTCACCGTGTTCAGCGCGTTGCCATTCGATAAGCTGTTTTGGCAGGATTTCTAGCCAAGGATGGAGGCGAGTATCCTGAGCGATAAGTTGGTAAAAATTGGCGAAATTAAACATTTATTTCAACTGGTTATTCAACATAGTTTGAGCGTGCAAAACCTTACACCTCAAAGGCTCAAATTGATAGAGATTCTGGGAATTTTGATGTCAAAATTGAGTTAAATGGTGAATGTTTGTTAGCTAGATATACATATCCTTGCTGAATGTAATATTCACTCACTGAATAGAATTCGGTTAATCCAATTTTTGACCTATGCAAATAGCCCCTAAAACCCTAGTAAAATTAAGGTATATGACAGCGTTTTAGTATAGCTAGAAACTTGAGTTTGATTGAGTATAATAGCGACACTACAACGTCTAATAGTAGACGTAACATTGGACAAAACATTATAGGAATAGTGATGATTTTAGTTGTTGGTCATAAGAACCTGATAGCGATAGCATCTGTGCAGCTCTAGCGGCTACAGATTTTCTTAAAGCACGTGGCGTTGAAGCAATGCCAATTCGCCAAGGGGAAATTAACCGCGAGACTCAACACATTCTAGAGCAAGCGGGTCTTGAGCAACCTGAGTTCCGTACCTCAGTAGCAGGCGAAAAGTTTGGCTTGTTGACTACAGCGATCTGGCTCAAGCACCAGACGACATCAACGAAGCTGAGATTCTAGGTATCGTTGATCACCACCGTCTAGGTGACGTGATGACAGTTAACCCACTTGAAGCATGGATCTGGCCTGTAGGCTGTTCTTGTACAGTACTGTTCAACATGTTCCAGATTGAAGGTTACGAGATCCCTAAATCAACTGCAGTTGTAATGCTGTCAGCTATCCTTTCAGACACTGTCGGTTTCGCATCTCCAACTTGTACTCAAAAAGACAAAGACGCAGTTGAAGCACTGGCTAAGATTGCTGAAGTTGAAGACTTAGATGCATTCATCAAAGCGCTTCTGATTGCTAAGACTGATATCGAAGGCCTATCGCCAGCTGAGCTAGTTGAGAAAGACCTTAAAGCGTACCCATTCAACGGTCGCGACGTAGTTGTTGGTCAGATTGAGCTTGCGACTCTTGAGCAAGTTGACGGTCAAATCGAAGCATTAGAGCAAGACCTAGAGCGCCGCTGCTCTGAAGAAGGCCTAGCGTTTGCAGCAGTAATGCTAACTGACATCACTACAGCAACGACTCGTCTTCTATACAAAGGTGAGTGGGCTGCGAAGCTAGACAAGCACGCTGACAATGGCGTACTTATGATGGAAAACACCCTTAGCCGTAAGAAGCAAGGCTGGCCATGGCTTCAAACTGAGCTAGCTTAATCGCGCTTAGTCATTGAACATAAAAATGCCTCTCAATTTGAGCGGCATTTTTTTATCTAGAGTTTAAACCTAACAACGGCTGTAGTTGCGATTCTTATAGAAGTGATTATCAACCAGCTTCTGGGTAATAGTGTGCTCTGGTTCAGTAAGCACCTTTAAGGTATCCCCAGATTCCACTACCTCTCCCTGTGACATCACCATCACCTTATCTGAGATGTGCTTGATGATACCGATTTGTTGAGACACATAGATAAAAGACACACCCATCTCATCTTGAAGCTCTAGAAGCAAGTTAATAATCTGCGAGCGCATCGCCATATCCAGACCGTTTAGCGCTTCATCGGCAATGATGATGGAGGGTTGCAGGATCAGGGCGCGAGCGATACAGACGCGCTGCTTTTGACCCGCTGCTAACATTTGAGGATAGAAATAAGCATGCTCAGGTAGCAGACCCACACGGCGTAATGTGTCGATAACACGGCGCTGCCTCGCCTCAGGTGGCATATTGGTGTTTCGCTTAAGCGGCCCTTCTAGGATACGTCCTATCTGAATACGCGGATTCAAAGAAAGGTTCGGGTCTTGGAAGATAACGCGGATCAGCTTACAACGAGTGGAGTAGTCTTTGTGCTCAAGCTTCTCGCCGTTTACAAAGATCTCACCCGAAGTCGGCTCGATTACCCCGGCCAGCATCTTCGCTAGGGTGGATTTTCCTGAAGAGTTCTGCCCAATCAGAGCTAGGGTTTGTCCGGCTTCGAGAGAGAAACTGACGGGCTTTACCGCATCAAAGTATTGTTTGCGGAACAGGCCATAGCGGTTAACGAAAGTCTTACTCAGATTTCGTACTTCTAACAGGGCACTCATGCTTTCACCTTGGTATTGAGCGGGAAGTGGCAGTTGTATTTGTGGTCTTTCTCTTTCTTAGACTGAGGCGCTTTAACACATTTATGTTGGGCATAAGGACAGCGAGGCCCCAAGCGACAACCTATTGGAAGGTGTTGTAGGGGAGGGATACTCCCAGAAAGAGATTGCAATTTCTGCTTGTGAGGTAGCCAACCACTAAAGTCAGGCACCGCTTCGAGAAGCGCTTGAGTATAAGGGTGCTTTGGCGCAGCAATAGTTTCTCAGTAGGTGCTGATTCCACACTCTGGCCGCAATACATTACGGTGATCTTGCTTGCCCATTGAGTAATGGTGGCAAGGTCATGACCAATTAGCAAAATCGTAGTGTTGCCGACCTGATTCATTCGGCTAAGTAGCTTCAAATCTGGGTTTGAGTGATTGGGTCCAAGTCATTGGTCGGTTCATCAGCAATCAAGATCTTAGGCTTGGCGGCGATGGCCATGGCAATCATCACCTTCTGACACTCACCATCGGTAAGCTCATACGGATAGCTACGCATGATGCGCGAATGTTCCTTGATACCTACCTTATGCAAAAGCGCGATTGAGGTCTTCTTGCGCCAGTTCCAGCGCTGCCAGATCTTACCTTCAAAGGTGCGCGATGGGATCGATTCAGCCAGTTGCTGTCCCACGCGCTCACTCGGGTCAAGGCAGGTAGATGGCTCTTGGAAGATCATCGCTATTTGCTCGGCGATAACCTTGCGACGCTCTTTTGGTTTAAGTGCTAAAAGATCGATATCACCCAGACGCATTCTGTCCGCAGTGATACGCCAGTTCTCCTTGCTAAGGCCAACAATTGCCTTAGCAATCAGACTCTTACCTGAACCTGATTCACCCACAAGGCCTCGTATTTCGCCCTCGTTGATGGTCAGGCTCATGCGGTCTACCGCTTTTACTAGCTTGCGGGGTCTCAATCTCAATGGTGACGTGACGAAAATCTAAACCGGCATTTACTCTACTCCCGCATTTAGGGCGTCACGCACACCCTCACCAACAAGGTTGAAGGTGATTACTGTATACATAATTACTAGACCTGGTAGCACCACTGTCCATGGAGCAAGATAAATAAGCTCTACAGAGTCACCCAAGATAGCCCCCCATTCAGGCTCGGCGCCTGTGCGCCAAGGCCCAAGAAACCAAGCGCGGTAATATCTAGGATGGCGATGGTTAGTGCAAAGGTAAACTCAGCCGCAAATGCCGCTAAGATATTTGGCAAAATAGAAACGGTCAGTAGATACCAGTTGTCAGCGCCGTCGAGCTTGGCTGACATGATGTAGTCTTTCTCTACCTCATTATGAATGGCTTGATAAGCAGAACGGATAAATCTTGGCACCAAGGCCAAGCAGATAGCCAGCATCACAGGCACCATCCCCCGTGCCTAGGAAAGCGATAAAGATGAGCGCCAATAGCAGTGATGGAATAGACATCACCACGTCCAGCAGGTGGTTTAGGATACTGGATAGAAGTCCTCGAGTCATACCTGCAAGCGCACCAATAATGCTGCCCACGATAGCGGCAATTATGGTGATCAATACCGCTGAGCCTATGGTCACTTGAGAGCCAATCAAGAGGCGAGATAGAATATCGCGACCCAAATCATCGGTACCTAAGAAGTACTCGATAGCGCCTTCCTTTGCCCATGATGGGGGTTGAAGCAAGACTGAAGATTGAGCGATAGGGTCGTGCGGCGCGATAAAGGTCGCAGTTAGGGTAATAAGGGCAATCACACCCAGATTCCACAGACCAAACATCGCCAAATTATTGCTACGAAAATGACGCCAGAATCGCTCGCGCTGGGTTGGAATATTCTCTTCCAGATAAACACTAGTATTTAGCATACCATTCCTTACGAGCCAGTGGATTGATGATGGTGCCGACCAATTCAGAGAGGATCTGGGTTGCAAGTACAAAGGTTGCAACAACCATTACGCCGGCTTGTATTGCCACATAGTCTCGAGTTGCCAGAGCGTCGAGAAGATAGCGTCCTATCCCTGGCCAGTTAAAGATGGATTCTGTGATGATGGCGAAGGTGAGCATACTCGATAGCTGCACCCCTATCATCGGGATAATAGGAGGAATAGCGTTACGCAATACGTGCTGGAACATGATCTCTAGCTTGGAAAGGCCTTTGATCTTCGCCACTCGGATATAGTTCTTGCTAATCACCTCTGCCACAGAGGCGCGCATAAGGCGAATAAACTGAGTTGTTGGCGCAAGAGCTAACACAAATGCTGGAAGAATAAGATGCTTCAATACGCTAGCAAAGGCGGCCTCTCTGTTAGGGGAGTCACTAAGCCAAGCATCTACCAAGGCAAAGCCCGTGATGTGGTCGATGTCATATAGAAGGTTGTAGCGCCCTGAGATAGGTAGCCACTCAAGCTCTAGGGAGAACAGCATTACCAGAAGTAGCGCCACCCAGAATAGAGGAGCCGAATACCCTGCCATTGAAAAGAAGGAGATAATTCGGTCGGACCATTTGTTCATACGAACGCCAGCCACAGTACCTAGCGGGATACCGATACTCAATGCCAAGATAAAGGCTAATAAGCACAACTCCAAAGTAGCGCTAAATACGATGCGTACCTCTTCGAAAATAGGCTCTCCATTAGCGTTAGTGCCAAGGTTTAACTGCAGAAGCTGAGAGATATATTCCTGCCAGCCGGGCCAAAAATCTTCGATAGCCCAAGGTGAGGTGGCATCTAGCCTCAGAATGGAATAACCCACCAAAGACAGGATTAATAGAGTGATAATAAATAGGTTGAGACGGCGAATGGTGTAGATAAACACTTACTTCTCCCTCTCAACGTTTTCAAAGCTCAAGGTATTAAACGGACTGGCGTTAAATCCTTTTAGAGACTTGTGTTTGGCTTGGAACTGCATGCCGTGGGCGATAGGCACAACGGGCACCTCTTCATTGAGCATATTCTGCGCTTGTCGATAAAGATTGAGGCGATAACGCTGCTCAGTAGTCTCTTTAGCAAGATTGAGCAGGAAGTCGAAATCTGGATTACACCAGGTAGATATGTTCAGACCTGCAAACTCGGCATTACACGAGAGTAGGGGTCTAAAGAAGTTATCTGGGTCGGTAGTATCGGCGCTCCAGCCAGAAAGAATCATATCCGCGGAGGCGCGCTCACGGATCTGAGTACGGGTCAGCCTTTCATCGAGCAAGATATCCAGCTTGATGCCGATATCAGCAAAGTTGGACTGAAGTAGCTCAGCTACCTTGCGCGGACTTGGATTATACACCGTAGGCTCAGCCTGAACCCAAATAGAAAGCTCTAATCCCTTGCCGTAACCGGCCTCTCTCAAAAGTGCTCGTGCGTAATTTCTATCGTATCGCACCTGTGAGCTATCTTTCTGATAAGCCCAGGATTCTGGCGGCAGGATAGAGAAAGCAGGAGTGCCATAGCCGTAGTAAACCGAATCTATGATGGCGCTGCGATTAACGGCGAGGTTTAACGCCTTACGAACGCGAACATCATTCAAAGCCGGGCTTTGCGTTTGCAGAGCGATAAACGAGACGTTCATGCTCGGGTGGGCTTGCAAAACAAGATTCGGGTTTTGCTGTATGGTCGGGATCTGGCTTGATTTAGGTGCATATAGCACGTCGCACTTGTTTCGAAGCAGTTTGGCTAGCGTACCTGTACCACGAGAGGAGATATCGAACACGACCTGCTCCATCTTAGGCTTGCCGTTCCAATAGTCGTGGTTACTGCGAAGACGCACAAAGTCATTAACGCTGTATTCATCAAGATAAAATGGCCCAGTACCAACCGGATGGGTGTCGATGTACTGCTTTAAGTCTGACTTGATCAGAAGATCACCATACTCTTTGGATTGTATTGCAGAGTAGATGGTAGAAAGATTTGGTAAGAAGGTGTTGTCAGGTGCACTTAAGACAAATTTCACATGTCTGTCATCCAGTGCCACAACATCTTTTACCGTCTGGCTGAAGCCTATTGCTGAGAACCAAGGGTAATCAGCACCTCCTACGTAGTGGAATGGATGGCTACTATCTAGTATTCGGTCAAAAGTGAACACCACATCGTCGGCGTTCATTGTACGAGTTGGGGTAAACCAATCCGTCGTTTGGAAGGTGACATTGTCACGCAGAGTGAAGATATACTCAGTTCTTGCCTCATTCATTTGCCAGCTAGTGGCAAGCATAGGCTTTAGCTTGTGGTCATCTTCAGAAAGATGCACAAGGGTATTAAACAGCTGAGGCGCTAGGGCCTCTGCTGCAATATCGTTGTCCACCTTTGCGGGTTGAGTGACAGTGGCGTGCCTTGGCCACAGAAGATAAAGCCATTTTGCTTTATTTGTTCGCGAGCGTCCGTGTCGTCGCAACCGGTAAGATAAATGCCTGCAACTAGCAGGGCTCCGGTCTTTAACACTCGCCAAATGTCAGCTTTCATACGCTGAAACACCAATGATGCTTACTTAAATTGATCTGGTTAATTTAGCATTTATCCGAGCTAACCTCCAATATAGAGGCCTTGTTAATCGTTGATCCTAAACCATTTTATACTTTCTAAGCATTCCTCTAAATTGATGGTAACTTAGCCCTAACAATTGAGCGGCTCGTTTTTGGTTATGTTGTGCCTCGGTAAGTGCTTGGTTAAGCATCTGCGTATCTTGTTGTTGTTGCCACTCTTTATAATCCAGGGGCAAACTCCAGTGGCTTTCTTTAACTTCGATTTTGGGCTCAGCGTGGTTAGCGAACGGGTTGAAAACCAGTTCCTCGATAGGGCTAATTGGGTTGGGGTTTTGATAGATAGCGCGCTCCACTACATTCTTTAGCTCCCTAACATTACCCGGCCATGGGTAAGAGAGAAGGCTTTGATGACACTTTTCGCTAAAGCCAGCAAATAACTCGTAGCCTAGTTCTTGGCACATTTTCATCGCAAAATGCTCGGCCAATAGCGGAATGTCTTGTTGGCGCTCTCTTAGTGGCGGCAAAAGAAGTACATCAAAGGCGAGCCTATCTAATAGGTCTGCGCGAAATTCGCCTTTTTGTGCAAGCTCAGGAAGATTGGCATTGGTGGCGCATATTAGGCGTACATCACAGTCGAGGGAACGAGTTCCCCCTACACGCTCATACTCGCCGTACTCAATGACGCGAAGCAATTTTTCTTGAACAAACAGTGGTGCAGTGGCGAGTTCGTCCAAAAATAGTGTGCCTCCCTCTGCGCGTTCAAAGCGCCCTTGATGTCGTCCTTTTGCTCCGGTGAAAGAGCCGGCCTCGTGACCAAACAGTTCAGAATCTACCACGCCTTCGCTTAATGTGGCGCAGTTGATGTTGATCAGAGGTTTATCCCAACGCTTAGAGAGGTAGTGCAGGCGCCGCGCGATAAGTTCTTTACCTGTACCGCGTTCACCTATGATGAGTACTGGTCTATTGATAGGCGCGAGGCGTGAGACCTTGTCCAATACACTTAAAAAATTTGCTGATTGCCCAAGAAGGGATTGCTCTTTCATCTGATTAGCCATTTTCACCACTATATGGTTAATATTTTGCTAATTGGATTTTTAGTCAAGTGAAATTGAGTGAGCAAGCAGAGATTAAATCTTGATGAAATATATTTAACTGGCTGTTTTATATGAATTTAATCTATTTTGGCCTGGGGCTGATAAAAGTTGGCACTGCATTTGAATAGTGAAAAGAGACATTCGTGAATACAGTTTGGAGGAACAATGGGTATTTTTTCGCGTTTTGCAGACATAGTAAATTCGAACATCAATGCACTCTTGGATAAGGCTGAAGATCCGGAAAAGATGATCCGTCTGATTATCCAAGAGATGGAAGACACCTTAGTCGAGGTGCGCACTAACTCAGCTAAAGCACTGGCTGAGCGCAAAGAGCTCAAACGCCGTGTTGATCAGGTAGAGGCACAGGTTGAAGAGTGGCAACAAAAAGCGAGCCTAGCGCTAACTAAAGGCCGTGAAGAGTTGGCAAGAGCGGCGCTTATTGAGAAGCAACGCATAGCTAAGACCCTAGCGACCTTGCATACCGAACAGACTTTGGTGGAGGAAACCATTACTAAGCTCAGCGATGAAGTGGTGAAGCTAGAGAACAAGATTAATGAAACACGCGCTCGTCAATCAGCGCTGGCTATGCGTCAGAAAGCAGCGAAGAGTCGCAAGGATGTTCAAGAGCATCTGCACAGCGGCCGCGCTGAGGACACCATGGCTAAGTTTGAAGAATATGAGAAGAAGATCGATAGACTTGAAGCAGATGCAGAAAGCTACAACCTGACCAATGAGAGCAAGTCTCTAGATCAAGAGTTTGCTGAGCTTCAAGCGGATGATGAGATTGAAAAAGAGCTTCAGAAAATGAAGCAAGACATCGACAAGAGTCAATAAGGGGGCGCAATGTCTGGATGGTTGGCAGTACCGTTAATAGTTTTCTGTATCTTCGTCGCGCCGCTGTGGCTACTTTTGCACTACCGCAGCAAGCGTAACCTAGATCAGGGTCTGACAGAGCAAGAGCGTGAGCAATTGCAGGAGCTTTCTGGCAAGGCTGTGCAGATGAAGCAGCGTATCGAAACGCTCGAGAAAATTCTCGATGCTGAAACTCCAGGATGGAGGAATAAGTAATGAATGGCCTCTATCGCGACACAAATAAGGCTTGGCTGACCGGTGTGTGTGCAGGTATTGCTGCTCGCTTTGGTTTAGAGATTTGGGTGGTGCGCATCTTGGTGGTTTCTGCTGGTCTGTTAGGGGGGGATTGCTGGTAGTGCTGGCTTATTTCGCCGCTAGCTTAATGCTCGAGAAGCAGACACCACAGATATTTCAGACCAAGCAACAGCAGTTTGATCATCAAATGAAGCAAAAAGTTGGCAGTCGGGTCGCCCTGCGAAAGAACTGCTTAGCGTGGTTGATGCGGATTTTAAAGAGATGGAGCACTCTCTTCGCAATATGGAGGCTTATGTCACCTCCGAAACCTACAAAACCAATAAAGCATTTCGCGATCTGTAATCGTAAATTCTTCCTCCACGGCGCTCATAGTTTGAGCGCCTTTTTTGTGTTGTCCACGCTATAAAAGCTAATATCTTCAAAGGTTTGTAAATACCTGTAATCTCGACACTTTTCTCGATGTAAAACTTG
Source organism: Vibrio sp. JCM 19236 (assembly GCA_000830455.1). Taxonomy (GTDB): domain Bacteria; phylum Pseudomonadota; class Gammaproteobacteria; order Enterobacterales; family Vibrionaceae; genus Vibrio. The sequence continues at coordinate 30,183 of BBSB01000029.1, read as the reverse complement.
GCGTTAACACTTTGATACATCTATGTTTAATAGAGTTTTTCAAACAAGGATGGATTATGCGCTCCATTGGATTGTATTATCAGTGTGCGCTTTAGGGGTGTCCGGTTGTTCGGAGAAAGAGCAAGAGATCCCAGAGCCAGAATCTAGGCCCGCTAAACTTTTCACCGTCTCCGTGGGAGACAAACCTTTTGAGCGGGTATTTCCAGCCAGTTCCACCGCCGGAGATAGGGCGGTTCTTGCGTTTCGTGTCCCAGGCGAGTTGATTGATCTGCCTGTCAATGCTGGTCAACCAGTAAAGAAGGGGCAGGTGTTAGCCAGTCTTGATGATGAAGAGTACAAACTACTCAGAAACCAAGCTAAGGCAAACTTCAATCTCGCAAGTGTGCAACTCAAGCGAATGGAGACCCTGATCCGAGACAAGGTAGTGTCGGAGCAAGAGTATGACCAAGCGGTAGCGAATCATAAATCAGCGCGAGCGTCATTTGACCAAGCCGATGCCAACTTCGGTTACGCAAAATTGCTCGCTCCGTTTGATGGCACCATATCTATCGTCAATATTGATAACCACGAATACGTCGCTGCTAAGCAAGGGTGATGAACATTCAATCCACCTCGCTACTAAAAGTGATCTTTCAGCTTCCTGATTCTCTGTTACGACGATTTGCCGGAGGCACCGAGGTTCAGTCGCATATGGTCTTTGATTCTTTCCCAGACCGAAAATTTCCTCTGACCTTCCAAGAGATAGATACGGAGTCAGACTCCACCACAGGTAGCTATAAGGTGACCATGATAATGGACCGTCCGTCCGATATCGGTATCTTGCCGGGCATGTCAGGGCATGTTCACGCCATGATACCTCGCTCTAAGCCATCGGTATTGCCTCAAACCTCCTTGTTTGATTGCGGCAGTAAGAAATGTGTTTGGCGCATCGATGAGAAGTCTCAAGTAGAGCAGATAGCGGTAGATTTGAGTGAAACCGGCGCTGTGGTGTCTGGGCTCGTAGATGGGGATCAGATAGTGCTATCTGGTGTAGGTGAACTGGAATCGGGGATGAAGGTTCGTGAATGGATCAAGGAGCGAGGATTATGATTAAGTTAAATATCCAGTCCATCGCCGTTGTCGCCTCTTCTATACTGCTGTTTGGCTGTGAGCGTCCAACTGTGGAGCCTATTTCGCACGTACCTCGGGTTGAGGTAATGATGCTGGGTGAACCGGTTGTCACCGATAGGCTGTTCTTTCCTGCAGTTGCTCAGGCCGCACTTCGTTCACACCTGAGTTTTCGAGTGGCAGGTGAGATAGTTGAACTTCCAGTAAACGAGGGGATATCGTTAAGAAGGGCGACATTATTGCCACTCTAGATACCCGAGATTTTAAGATTGATGTGGATACTGCGCGCGCCTCTTATCAGGCTATTAACAGCCAGTATCGTCGCTCGCGACCGCTGGTTGAAAAAGGCTTGTTGGCTCAGTCTCAATTTGATGAGCTGGCCGCGAAGCGCCAAATTGCTTGGTGGAACTGCAATTGGCGAAATTGCATCTAGAGTTCACCACCTTAAAAGCGCCAATAGATGGGTGATTTCTCGTGTGAGTGCCGATCGTTTCGAGAATATTCAGGTAGGTCAGCAGATAGTCAACATCCACAGCGTGGATGAGATAGAGGTGTTGATCCAGATCCCAGATAGACTCTTTATCCACCAACCGACACAGCGCGACCTTCGACGTGTGAACGCTAAAGTGAAGGTTGAAAGCGGCAATATCTATGATGCTAGCATCAAGGAGTTCACTACCGAACCCGACCCGCAATCAGGCACCTACAACGTAACCCTAACCATGCCTATGCCAGAAGATGAGTTGATCCTCGATGGTATGGCTGTGGAGGTGACGGCCAAAAGCAGTGAAGCAGGACTTAACGTAAGTCGAGGAACGCGAGTGCCGTTTAGTGCTGTGGTCAATATGGATGGCGACCCACTGGACAGAACCGAGAAATATGTCTGGCTTTTAGAGGGTGATAAAGTTCGCAAGCAGCAAGTCGAGATAGGCAAGATCAACAATTATACCGTTCAAGTAATCAGTGGCTTGGAAGGGGCAGAAACTCTGGTAACCAAAGGGTTAGCCCAACTGAGAGAGGGAGTATCAGTGGAAGTCATTAAGAAGGAGGCTGCGAAATGAGCAAGGATTTAGCCCAGCAGCAAGGCGACGAGGATACTACAGGTATCGCTGCCTATTTCATTAATAACCGCGTCATCAGTTGGATGATCTCACTGATTTTCTTGATTGGCGGTACCTTCGCCTTCTTCGGCCTTGGTCGATTGGAAGACCCGGCCTTTACCATCAAGGACGCCATGGTTGTAACCTCATACCCAGGTGCGACACCGCAGCAGGTGGAAGAAGAGGTGACATATCCACTAGAAAAAGCCATTCAGCAGTTAACCTATGTTGATGAGATCAATTCCATCTCAAGCCGAGGTCTTTCTCAGATCACGGTAACTATGAAAAACAACTACGGTCCTGATGATCTGCCACAGATCTGGGATGAACTGCGTCGTAAAGTAAACGATATCAGGGGTTCACTGCCTCCAGGGGTTGGAGACCCTTCGGTCATCGATGACTTTGGTGATGTATACGGCATCTTGCTAGCGGTGACCGGTGAAGGCTACTCCTATAAAGAGCTTCTCGACTATGTGGACTATTTGCGCCGTGAGCTCGAACTAGTCGATGGGGTGAGTAAGGTTTCGGTCAGCGGCGATCAACAAGAGCAGGTGTTTATCGAGATGTCGATAAAGCGTCTGACCAGCCTTGGCATAGCTCCGGATACGGTTTACAACCTATTAAGTACGCAAAACACCATAGCCCCAGCCGGTGCCATTCGGGTTGGGGATGATTATGTTCGTATCCACTACCGGTGAGTTTCAAGACGTTGATCAATTGGGTGATTTGATCATTACCGATGAGACTACCGAGGGTCTTATCTATCTGCGTGATGTTGCCGAAGTAAAACGAGGCTACATCGACGTGCCATCAAATGTGATTACCTACAACGGCAAACTGGCGCTAAACGTGGGTATCTCCTTTAACTCTGGGGTTAACGTTGTCGATATCGGCGCCATGGTGGATAAGCGCCTAGCAGAACTTAAGTTCCAACAACCTATCGGTATTGAGATCTCCGAGATCTACAGCCAGCCAAAAGAGGTAGATAAATCGGTTAGCGGGTTTGTAATTAGTCTTGGACAGGCCGTTGCTATCGTAATCGTGGTACTGCTGTTCTTCATGGGTCTTCGTTCGGGCCTCTTGATTGGTTTGATACTGCTACTGACTGTTCTAGGTACCTTTGTATTTATGAAGTACTTTGCCATCGACCTACAACGGATATCGCTAGGTGCTCTGGTTATTGCTCTGGGTATGCTGGTGGATAACGCCATCGTGGTGGTAGAGGGGATATTGGTCGGGACGCAGAAGGGGCGGACGCGCTTACAGGCCGCCACTGACATCGTTACCCAGACCAAGTGGCCTCTATTGGGTGCGACCGTAATTGCGGTAACTGCCTTTGCGCCTATCGGTTTGTCGCAAGATTCTACCGGTGAGTATTGTGGCACCTTGTTTACCGTGCTCCTTATCTCTCTGATGCTCTCGTGGTTTACCGCGATTTCTCTAACACCTTTCTTTGCTGATATCTTCTTTAAAGGACAGAAGGTAAAAGAGGGGGAGAATAACGACCCGTACAACGGCTTCGTATTTGTGATGTACAAGAAGTTCTTGGATTTTTGTATGCGCCGCGCCTGGCTAACGGTGGTCTTGCTAATAGGTATGCTTGCAGGCAGTCTGTATGGCTTTACCTATATTAAACAAGCCTTCTTCCCATCATCCACCACGCCTATGTTCCTTTCTGACATCTGGCTTCCAGAGGGAACCGATATTCGTGCCACTAATACCAAGCTTAAGGTGATTGAGAATTGGCTTCTTGAGCAAGATGGCGTATCACACGTAACCACGACCGCAGGTAAGGGTCTTCAGCGTTTCATGCTGACTTATACACCTGAGAAGTCTTATGCTTCGTATGGTGAGATTGTTACCCGCGTGGAGAGCTATGAGGTGCTTGATGAGTTGATGCTTCGCTATCGTGAGTACGTGGCGAACAACTTCCCTGAGATCAACTATAAGCTGAAGAAGATAGAGCTAGGCCCAGGTGGCGGCGCTAAGATTGAGGCACGTATTATCGGTTCTGATCCAACGGTTCTGCGTACTATTGCCGCGCAGGTGGTGGATATTATGAATGCCGACCCTGGTGCGACCAATATACGTCACGACTGGCGTGAGCGTACCAAGGTACTCGAGCCGCTATTCAATGAGAGTCAGGCTCGTCGCTACGGTATCACCAAGTCAGATATGGATGATTTCCTGCAGATGTCATTCTCAGGTAAGTCTATCGGTGTATATCGTGACGGTACGACCTTGATGCCGATTGTCGGTCGATTGACAGAAAAAGAGCGTGTGGATTTTCGTAATATCGAAGGGATGAAGATCTGGAGTCCAGCTCTTAGCGAGTACATCCCATTGCAACAAATCATGCTTGGCTATGAGGTTCGTTGGGAAGACCCACTTATCGTACGTAAAAACCGTAAGCGTATGCTGACCATAATGGCCGACCCTGATTTGCTTGGCGAAGAAACTGCAGCTACCCTTCAAAAACGTCTGCAAAGCCAGATTGAGGCTATCGAGATGCCACCGGGTTACAGCCTAGAGTGGGGCGGTGAGTATGAGTCTTCGGCTGACGCGCAAGAGTCATTGTTCCAGACCATGCCTATGGGTTATTTGTTCATGTTCTTGATCACTGTGTTCTTGTTTAACTCAGTGAAAGAGCCGTTGATCGTTTGGCTCACTGTGCCTTTGGCGGTCATAGGGGTTGCCAGTGGTCTGCTCTTGTTAGATACGCCGTTTGGCTTTATGGCGCTGCTGGGTTTCTTGAGTCTATCGGGTATGCTTTTGAAAAACGGTATCGTTTTGATTGACCAGATAGAGCTTGAGATCAACTCGGGCAAATCACCCTATAAAGCGGTGGTGGAAGCGGCGCTGAGTCGTGTACGTCCAGTATGTATGGCAGCAATTACCACCATCTTAGGTATGATCCCGCTACTGCCGGATATCTTCTTTAAGCCTATGGCGGTAACCATTATGTTTGGTCTCGGTTTCGCTACTGTATTGACACTTATCGTGGTGCCTGTGTTATACCGTCTATTCCACAAGATTCAGGTAGAGCAGGTGTAATGAGCGAGATCCCAAACGATGGAACCTGTGGTTGGGCACAAAACACTCTGATTGAGCGTGACTATCATGACAGTGAGTGGGGTGTGCCAAGCCATGATGATAGGTACTTGTTCGAGTGCCTTACCTTAGAAGGAGCACAAGCGGGTCTGAGTTGGTTAACCGTGTTGAGAAAGCGAGAAGGCTACCAAAAGGCCTTCTTGAATTTTGATATCGAGGCGTTAGCTAAACTCGACGAGAGTAATGTGGATTACATCAAAGAAAATTTTGATGTGATTCGTCACAAGGGCAAGATAGCTTCTGTATATCTCAATGCGAGAGCATCAATTGAACTTCAAAAAGAGTATGGCTCTTTAAGCAAGGCTCTATGGCAGTTTGTCGATCACAAAACAATCGTGAACAATTGGCAGACCATGTCAGAAGTCCCAGCATCCACAGAGAAGTCGAAGGCCATGAGTAAGTTTCTAAAGAAACGTGGCTTTAAGTTTGTGGGTGAGACTATCTGCTATGCCTTTATGCAGGCAGTAGGCATGGTAGATGATCACCTAGTTGGGTGTCCTAGAAAGCCCAAATAGCTGTTTGTTTTCAAGGGAAGCGTCTTAGCTTCCTTTCTTCATCCAACCTAAAATGTTGTCAAGACCATCGCCATCCTTACTTTTTCTAGTGGCACTTTTCCAGCACTTCACTTGCCAGCAACTTCAAGTTTCAAAATGTGCTGGCGTTTTCCCTGCTGTTTATCTCATTCTGTAATAGAATACCCGCGACCATCTCGCCCCCTAATTGATAAGGAACGCCATGAGCATCCAGAATACACAATCCGATGATGTAGTGATTGTTAGTAATTCTTCCGACAACCCTTTTGCGATCGATGTCGCCTATGCAATGGGTCAACACGAAGACATCTCCGATGTAATCAGCATGAAGCACTTCATGAATACCGAGTTTTGTCCACGCTTTATCTCTGATGAAGATGATATGGAGAACATTGGTAACAGCCTAGAAGGCAAGACGGTTGTTATTGTCAGTACAGGCAATCTGGTGACCAGTCGTCAAGAACTAGCCATGCACAACCTTATCATCGCTAGAGCTGCCAAAGAAAATGGTGCAAAGCGTGTTGTGTTGGTTGAGCCAGACCTATTTTTCTCTGCTCAAGACCGTGGTCCTCGCGCTGAGTTAGGCGACACATGTGGTGAGCGCGATGTCTCAGATATAAAGAAATTCGATGGCCAACCGTTCACTTCCAAGCTCTATGCGGAGATGCTTAAACTTGCGGGCGTTGATGATGTAGTGACGGTACACAACCATTCGGTATCGGTGCAGAAGAAGTTTACTGATGTATTCAAAGGACGTTTTCACAACCTGATCCCTTACAAGATCTACGCTCACTATCTGCTCAACTCAAACATACTGAATTATGGGCCGGAAGGTGAAGGCCTTGTGCTGTGTGCTCCAGACAAAGGGGCTCGCGATTTCGTAAAAGAGATGTACAACACCCTAGCTTAAGCAAGGCCAAGTTCATCATGTTGGACAAGGAGCGTACCGCGGAACGCAAGGTAGAAATTACCCTGCATGCAGAGAGTGAAGATACATTTGAAGGACTAGATAACCCAAGCATTGTCTTGTTTGACGATATGGTGCGCACAGGCTCAACCGTGGTGAAATCTTGCCAGTTCCTACAGCAGTTGAAACCAGAACGTATGGTATTTACTGTGTCACACTTCTACGCAAGCACTGAAGGGCGTGAGCGTATGTCGCATCCAGCATTGGGGGAGATCCTTACCCTCAACACCATGCCAACTATCTTGAACCGTGATGAGCAAGGTCGATTGCGTAAAAAAATGGTGGTGCTAAAGATTGAGAAGTTCTTGGCTCAAGAGCTAGGTAAAATCTTGAACGTAACAGTCCCTGCAGCAGAAGCGAATCCATACAAGATCGACATGTCATCTAAGAACCCACGCTTCCAACGCAAGATCTGGTTTTCTGATCAGCTATCTGAGCTCTAATACTTGGCTTGATACCCAACCGATTAGAAAGGGAAACAACGAGTTTCCCTTTTTTAATGGAACTCGAGAGCAATTATTTCAAGCTGAGGCGCTTCATCAATCGATGCAAATTCCCCGCATTTACTCCGAGCTGTTTCGCTGTCGCACTCAAGTTTTGCTGATTTTCATTGTAGGCATCTTGAATCAACTGGCTTTGGAACTGCTCAACTGCGTCTTTCAGGCTCAAGCTCTTGAACAAATCTAACCCCAAACCCGATGATTCCACAGTAGTTTGGGTATCCAAAACAGCACCTTCAATCATTCCCATATTTCCAAAGTGCTGCGCCTCTAGCGTCAAGTGTGATTGATTAGACTGGGCACGGGCCAGCACAGCTGCACGATTGATGGTATGTTCAAGTTCGCGAACATTCCCGTCCCATGCTGCATTTTGCAGTAGCGGAAGCACTTTGCTATCCAAGTTGATGCTAGACACATTCAGCTTGTGCTGACACTGCTCGGCAAAATATCCCGCAAGCAAGATAATGTCTTTCCCTCGCTCGCGAAGTGGGGGAACAAACAGCGGGAAGACACTGAGCCTATGATACAAGTCGGCACGAAACTTACCGGCCTTGACCTCTTCATGCATGACGCGGTTGGTCGCGGCGATGATTCGCACGTCGACTTGATGCTCTGTCATCACCCACACGTTGTATGTCTCCATACTGCAATGCACGCAGAAGCTTGGCTTGCAACGCGAGAGAGAGTTCGCCTACTTCATCTAGAAACAGTGTGCCCTTGTTAGCAAGTTCAAACTTACCCTTGCGATTACTGATGGCACCGGTAAAGGCTCCCTTGATGTGGCCGAACAACTCACTTTCGGCCACCGACTCGGGTAAGGCTGCGCAGTTCAGGTACACCAGAGTCTCATCTTTACGAGCGGATTGGCTGTGTATGGCGTGAGCAACCAGCTCCTTACCCACACCGGTTTCACCCATCACCAAAACCGAGAGGTCTGTATTGGCTACGGCTTCTATCTGTGACTTGAGCTCAAGCATAGCCTGCGACTGACCCACAAAGCTCTGTTTGCTGTGTTTGAGTCTCGAGTGTTTCGGTGCTTGGGTGACCCCAACGTTAGACTCTAACTGATCCATCAAAAGGGCTGTGTGTAGGCTATTGGCAGCAAGCGCACTGATTAGTCTTAACTCTTTATCCTTTAAGGAGTCAAATTGGGTTGGGTCAAACGCATCTATAGTCACCGCACCTATTAGTCTGTCATCTTGTAGAAGCGGTAAGCCAATACAAGAGTGCACTTCTAGGTTATGGTCATGGTTGGGAATAAGACCGTCATAAGGATCTGGCAAATCGCTATCAGCAGGAAACCTTACGATGTCTCCGGCTCGGGCAATGGCTTCGAACCTTGGGTGCTTTTCAATACTGAAACGTCTGCTAGAACATTGTCACTTAACCCATTAATAGCTAGAGGAATGAAGTGCTGCTCGTCGAACAACAACAGTGCTGAGGCATCGCAGTGCAATAGGGTGCGTATAGTCGACAGCAGTCGTTCAAACCTATCTTGCTCTGAAAGACCTGAAGTGATGTCTAGGGCAACCTGTACCCAGTCGTTCTGAAATTGTGGCATAACCGACTTTATAGTTTGTCTTTTTGATAACAACTTTAAGAGTTTAGTTGCCGAAGTTAAAGAACTCACACTTAGTTTTCACTATTAAGAGTTGGCGGCGAGTGGTACTTGGTTTCGAAAAGAAGAAAATTGTTCTGCGTTCTTCTTGATTAGGGTGTAAAGCTGTTTTAATTCAGAGTCTTGCAGGACCTTGTGGTTTACGGTGTAGCGAGTAATGTAGTAATTGATCTCATCAATGAGAGTCTGTATTTCGCACGCTTTAGCGTGCTCATTGCTTTGGTCTGTAACCATTCCATTGCCATTGGATGCTTCACCTAGCATATAGCTTGTTTGTCAAAACGACTAATGCCATGGGCTTGACCATCGTCTCGCTTAAAGCGACCTAACCCCTCAACATCAAAAAACTGCTTGGTCACCTTAGATACTTTATAGGGCAAGAAATATTGCTGTTGATTTGAAGCCGAAACCCCGCGTTGCTTGGTATAGATAGGAGTGAGAACAAATACGGTGTCGTTGATTTCTAAGTCTATAAATTTCATTGGTCGCCTAACGCAGTGTCTGATTGATGTGCCAGTTGTTCAGAGTTTGTCTGAATAACAGGGGCAAAAAGGTGAACAGTAAACAGACAGGTGATCGTGTTTTTGTGAAATTGAGAATGATCATCTGAGACAGGCGCTATCGGAAAAATGGGCTATAGTGCTATTTATGGCTGATTAAACAACAACTTAACGAATTAGTCAGTGCAGTTAATACCTTGGCGTAGATCTTGCTGTTTTATTTACGCACATTTATTTTTCGGGGGAAAACATGCAAATACCTAAAAGCTTTCAAGTAGGTGTGGTCACTCAAAAGCTGTCATGGACAGACTCGCTCTTCTCTATCCGGATCAAGGTAGATTCACATCCGTTTGTTCCTGGTCAGTTTACTAAGTTAGCACTAGTAAACGACGATGATGAGCTGGTCAGGCGTGCTTATTCAATCGTCAATTCTCCGGCTGATTTTGAACAAACCAACGAGCTTGAGTTTGTCATAGTGACTGATCTTGATGGCAAACTATCGCCGCAATTGCATTTGTTAGAAGAGGGCGATGACGTCTATGTTGGGCTCGAGGGTGCCGGTTTTATGGTGCCAGATGAGATCCCAGAGACAGCATCTGAGCTGTGGCTCCTCTCAACAGGCACTGGTCTAGGCCCTTTTATTTCCATGATCACCGAGCCAGGCTTTGTCGAAAAATACCAAAAGATAGTCTTAGTACACGCTGCTCGTCTTGAAGCCGATCTCACCTATAAGGCATTGATTGAGGAGTTGGCTCAGCAATATCCGCAGATATGTTATGTGCCGGTAGTGTCGCGAGAGAAAGTAGAAGGGGCAATGAGTGGTCGAATTCCCGAGCTTTTAGCTAACCGAGACTTAGAGTCTGAACTAAAGCTCAATCTAGATTTTGAAAAGAGCTTCATCTATCTGTGCGGAAATCCAGGCATGGTCCGCGAGGGCATTAAGGTGCTTCAAGAGCGGGGCTACCATAAGCACCTAAGGCGAAAAGCGGGGCACTTTGCCTGCGAAAATTATTGGTAACTATCTAGCCTCACACATGTGGGGTTTTTTATTGTCTTAAAGATAAATGTTGTGAATATGACAAGATATAAATGTTGTCAATAATACAAGCTTGGTTCGATTGAAAAGTAACAAGATTAATAAAAACAATGATTTAAAAAGTTGGCACGCCTGATGCAGTAAGTGAGCTTAGTTAATTTGAGCAAAACCGAATAAAGGCAACACTATGACCATTCATGTAAAAAATAACATTCACTGGGTAGGACAACGCGATTGGGAAGTACAAGACTTCCACGGTACAGAATACAAAATGACAAAAGGTACCAGCTACAATAGCTATCTTATCCGTGAAGAAAAGACCGTCCTAATCGATACCGTCGATCATAGATTCAGCCAGCAGTTTCTACAAAATCTAGAGATGGAGATCGACCTAAACAGTATCGATTACATCATCATCAACCACGCTGAGGAAGATCACTCAGGCGCGCTGTCTGCTTTGATGCAACGCATTCCAAATACGCCAATCTACTGTACTGAGGCGGCTATAGACTCTATCGTGGGCCACCATCACCATCCAGAGTGGAACTTCAATGTGGTTAAAACCGGCGATACTTTGGATATAGGTAACGGTAAATCCTTAGTGTTCGTCGAAGCACCAATGCTACACTGGCCAGATAGCATGATGACTTATATGACCGAAGATGCAGTGCTATTTAGTAACGATGCCTTTGGCCAGCACTACTGCGATGAGCGTCTATTTAATGATGAGGTAGACCAAGCCGAGTTATTCGAGCAGTGCCTGCGTTACTACTCAAACATCTTGACTCCATTTAGCCCACTGGTGACGGCGAAGATCAAAGAGGTGCTAAGTTTCAATCTGCCAGTGGATATGATTGCCACCTCGCACGGTATCGTATGGCGTGAAAACCCTGTGCAGATCATTGAGAAATATCTCGAGTGGGCAGGGGATTACCAAGAAGATCGCATTACCATCTTTTACGACACCATGTCTAACAACACCCGTATGATGGCCGATGCCATCGCCCAAGGTATCCATGAGGTGGACCCAGGCGTTGCAGTGAAGGTATTCAACGTTTCTCGCCAAGATAAGAATGAGATCTTAGCTAACGTGTTCCGCTCAAAAGCGGTACTGGTGGGTTCATCAACAATGAACAACGTCATGATGCCAAAGATTGCGGGCATGCTAGAAGAGATCACGGGTCTTCGTTTTAAGCAGAAGAAAGCAGCAGCCTTTGGTAGCTATGGTTGGAATGGCGGTGCGGTAGACCGCATTCACTCTCGCCTTGTAGATGCTGGCTTTGAAACCACAGAGAGCCAGAAAACAAAATGGCGTCCGGACGGTAAGGCAGTTCGTGAATGTCGCGCTTATGGTCAGATGCTAGCTAAGAAGTGGGCGCTGCATGAACTTAATGTAACGCCTATGAGTGTTGAGTCTACGCCTGCTGAACCACTATCAGCACAAGTACCGGAAGAACCTAAAACTGAAGCACACGGTGACGACTGCCAATGCATGATCTGCACTGTTTGTAACTGGGTGTATGACCCGGCCGTTGGTGAGCCGAACCAAGGTGTTGAGCCAGGCACACCATGGGAGCAAGTACCGGATCACTTCCTGTGCCCTGAATGCAATCTAGGTAAGGACGTGTTTGCCCCACATACGAAATCTGAGGTGGCGTAATGAGCGAGCTATTGTCATCATTGGTAGCGGCTTTGCCGCCTACCAATTGATCAAAACCATACGTCGTAGTGACGTTGATACCGCCATCACCGTAATCACAGCCGATGATGGACATGATTATAACAAGCCTGACCTCAGCCATGTGTTCTCTAAGAACCAATCAGTGGAAGACGTCATCACAGCAAAAGCTGAAGAGTTCGCCCAAAGCCAAAACCTGACCTTACTTGCCAGTCATGTTGTTAGCAAAGTAGATACAAGCGCCAAGCAGGTGGTGGCAAATGACAAGGCAATTGCTTATTCCAAGCTTGTACTTGCAACCGGTGCCAGTGCATTCGTTCCACCAATAGAGGGTGCGAACAAGGAAGAACTACTAACGCTAAATAGCCTGAAAGAGTTTGAACAAAACCGCACTAAGCTCGCTGATGCCAATCGAGTAATGGTTATCGGTGGCGGCGTGATAGGAGTCGAGGTGGCGTTAGATTTGGCTACCGCGGGCAAGAGGGTAACTTTAGTTGAGCCTAATACCCAGCTTATGCGAGCCCAACTGCCAGAGTATATTGCCTTTAAGCTTGTTCAATCACTACAGGATAAAGATGTGCGTGTGATTACAGGCAAGGGTGTGGCTTCTGTTTCTCACAAAGGATCAGCACTAGCGTCGGCCTCAGTGATGGCAGTTGGATTGAAGTGGATCAGGTACTGGTCTCTGCTGGACTTCGCCCTAACGTTCAATTGGCTATCGACGCGGGAATTGAGGTTAATCGCGGTATCTGCGTTGATGCCACCATGCAAACCTCCGCCCCTGATGTCTACGCGCTTGGAGATTGCGCTGAGTTTGAGGGAATGGTTCGTGCCTATTTGCAACCAACAGTCATCAGCGCTGTTTCTCTTGCTAAGACATTACTTGGCACACCGACACCGGTAAAATTGCCCCATGCCATGGTCAAGGTGAAAACACCGAGCTATCCAATCCAGATTGGTGGGCGCACCGATGTTGATTCAGTGTCTCGCTGGAACTTCGATATCTTACCAGAGGGTATTATTGCTAAGGGCTTTGATGAACAAGACAAGATGGTGGGGTTTGTGGCAACGCAGGATTTGACCACTAAGGCATTCGCTATGCTGCGGGAGCTTTGATTCTAGTTTTTTCTTTATGTTTATTCTGCCCGCTGATGCGGCATTTTTGGGTTTTGAGGGAGGAAAATCCCCGATAGGAGCGCTCGGGGATGACGATAAAGTAAGGAATGAAAAGAGTATTTCGAGTGCAAAAATTTAGCGTCATACCCGCGAAGGCGGGTATCTTCTTACTAACCCGTCTCACAAAAATCCCGCCCAACTTCCGTTTCCCAAACGAACCTGATACCGTACCTGTATAGTTTCCTTGACAGCTAATCCATGAATCCCATCTCAGTTCCTCTACCATCTCTTATCCATCGTCTCGGTGGCAGTGACGTTGCCAAATTAAAGACGCTGGCGAGTCAGCACAAGTGCGAGTTAAAGCGTGTCAGGCGTTCTCGAAATTGGGTATTGCAAGGGATGTGGCATGATGTGAATGCGTTTACACAGGAGGTGCCAGGGCTAAGATTAGTCAAAGAAACCTACTTCCTATCTAAGATAACTCCAGTCCTCAGGGCCACTAAAACCGAAACCCCTCAAGAGATGTTAATGCGCCTTCTCAAAGACCAGCCAGACTTGACTGTGGCAGAGCTGGTGGATGCAACCGGGTGCGATCTAACCGAGGTCCGTCGAGCTCGAATTGAATCCGAATTCTGATAAATTTCGATTTGTAAATAAAATGGCTTTAATTAAATTTTTGTTTTGGTGTATAGTCCACTTTACAGAAGTTAAGAAGGACTAATTCATGAAAAAGCTAATCTTAGGTCTCTCTCTGGGCCTAATGACTGTTGGTGTTGCACACGCTGATCGTCTAGACGATATCCAGAAAGAGGGTGTACTAAGAGTAGGTACCACAGGTGACTATCGACCATTCTCATACCACGATGGTGAAGCACTTAGTGGATACGACATCGATGTAGCGAAATATATGGCTGATCAGCTTGGCGTTAAGGTTGAGTTTGTTGAGGCCACATGGAAGGGCCTACTTGATGGTCTTGCAGAAGATAAATATGACATCGCTATGGGTGGTATCACGCGTAAGATGCAGCGTCAGCTAAATGCTGAGCAGACTCAAGGCTACATGACTTTTGGTAAGTGCTTTTTGGTAGCTAAAGGTAATGCAGATAAATTCGATACAATTGAGGAAGCGAACCAAGCGAGCACTAAAGTGGGCTACAACATTGGTGGCACTAACGAGTTGTTCGCGAAAGAGCACCTCACAAGCGCTAAGTTCACCACCTTTGAAAATAACCTAGACGTGCCAGAGGCCGTTGCTGAGGGTAAAGTAGATGTGATGGTAACCGAAACGCCAGAAGCGCTTTACTACCAAAGCATCGATAAGCGCCTGGAGGCGTCAGGCTGTGCAGACCCATTCACTAAGAGCCAGTTTGGCTATCTGATTCCGAAAGGGGAGCAGCGCCTGCTTAACACAGTTAATTTCATGATGGATGAGATGAAGCTGAAAGGTGTTGAAGAAGATCTGATGGAAAAGAATGCTCTGAAATAATCGAGCGTTTAGAGTTAAAAAAGGGTCAGCATTTGCTGACCCTTTGTCGTTTAAGCCTCGACCGATTGTGCTTCAAGCACAGCGTTATAGCGTGCAAAGCCAGCCTCAAGATCTTTAATCAGGTCATCGACACTTTCTAGACCGATATGCAGACGGAATAGTGTGCCAGTGAAATTTGGATTCGCAACGGTGCGCAGACTGTTAAACGAGCGTGGCTCGTTTGCCAAGATCAAGCTTTCAAACCCGCCCCAAGAGTAACCCATACCAAACAGGTTCATACCATCAAGAAGCGCTGTGGTCGCCTTGGTATTTTGCGACTTCATGACGAATGAGAACAGGCCATTGCCACCAGTGAAATCACGTTTGAAAAATTCGTGACCCGGGCAGGTTTCTAGACCCGGATGGCGCACATGATCCACCTCAGGACGAGACGCTAGCCATTTAGCTACCTTCAGGCTACTTTCTTGGTGTTGCTTAAGGCGAACATCTAGGGTGCGGATACCGCGAAGACCAAGATAAACGTCGTCTGGCGATACACACTGACCCATCAAATAGCTGTGCTCGCGAAGCTGTGGCCAGAATTCCTCGGTAGAGATAGCCGTACCTAGCATCACATCTGAGTGACCCACTATGTATTTGGTTGCCGCTTGGATAGAGATATCCACGCCGTGCTCAAAAGGAGAGAAGTGCAGCCCTGCAGCCCAAGTGTTATCTAGCATAACTATGATGCCGTGCTTGTGCGCAATCTCAGCCAGCAGCGGCACGTCCATCACTTCCATAGTGATAGAGCCTGGAGATTCTAGGAACAGTACCTTGGTATTTGGCTGAATAAGCTCTTCAATCTCTTTGCCGATGGTTGGTCCGTAATAGGTAGTCTCTACGCCAAGCGCTTTAGCATGGTATCGCAGAAGTCGCGGGTGGGTTCGTAGCAGGTGTCGACCATAAGCACATGATCGCCAGTCTCAACAAAAGAAAGGATGGCATTAGAGATAGCCGCAGTGCCACAAGGGTAAAGGGCACAGCCGTAACCACCTTCAAGCTCAACCATGGCATCTTGAAACGCAAAGTGGGTTTGCGTACCGCGACGACCATAGAAGAGTTCTTTGTTCATGCGATTGATTGCAGCTTCATTTTTTCAGCTACGGTATCGAACAAGATGGTGGATGCACGCTGTACTGGTGGGTTAACTACGCCATGGGTCCATTTTTTATCACGACCTGCACCGATAAGTTGGGTGGTTTTAGCGACTGGGGTATTGCTTTTCGACATCTGCCTTCCTTGAATTTCATGAATTATTTCCATGAAACCAGAGCCCCAACATCAGTGCAAGGAAAAAGTTATAACACCGGACTAAACAGGTAGAAACTGCGCTCTAAGAAGCGATGAACCATGCCTCGCTCGCGCCATTTATGCTTATCAACTTGGGTTGATTGCTTGATGTACTCTTCTTGAAGCCAATACAGTTGCTGGGTAAATTCGGCGTCATCGACCACCAGCGTTACCTCAAAGTTGAGCCATAGACTACGAACGTCCAAGTTACTGTACCAATCAAGCAATACTGCTTATCGATGACCACGGATTTGGTGTGAAGTAGCCCGCCTTCAAACTCATGGATGATAACTCCTGCGGCAAGAAGCTCAGAATAGTAAGACTTGGATGCCCAGCCCACCATGATAGAGTCGTTCTTTTTCGGGATAATCAGCTCAACTTTAACCCCGCGCTGTGCCGTGGTACGAATGGTTTCAAGAAGCTCAGCACTCGGCACAAAATAAGGGGTGGTAAAGGTGACCGATTCGCTCGCGCGGCTGATAGCAATATTCAGCACCTGCTGGATCAGGTTGTCAGGCATACCCGGGCCAGATGGCACTACCTGTATCGGATGAAGCAGGTTATCCGGCTCAACATCGCACTCAGGTTGGGCAGGGAAGTCACGCTGACCGGTTTCTACCTCCCAATCCCAGCAGTGAATAGCGGAGAGAACATTTACGGTCGGACCCGTTACTCTTACCATTACATCGACCCATTGACCCACACCTGAATCTTGCTTGAAAAACTCAGGGTCGACTAGGTTCATGGAGCCGGTATAGGCAATCTCATCATCGATAACGATGATTTTACGGTGTTGTCTAAGATCAAGGCGGCGCAGGAACATACGCCACGGGTTTACTTGAAGAGCAGCTATCACGTCTACGCCAGCGGCGCGCATCATCTTATACCAAGAGCTCTTGAAGAATTTACGGCTACCAGCGGCATCGAGCAGCACCTGACATTTCACTCCGCGACCTGCAGCTTGAATCAAGGCCGAGGCAACAGAGTTAGCAAGACCACCTTCGTTCCAGATGTAGAACTCCATGCGGATTTCGCGCTTGGCTTGTTCTATATCCTCAACGATAGATTTAAGGATCTTCTCTGGGGTGTCTTGCAAAGAAAGAGTGTTACCACAAAGGGCAGGAATACCCATGCGATTGGTACAGAGATCATCTATGTGGGTAATGTGTGTCGGCGTTTTCTCTGGAAGGTGGGCATTACAGTCAAGAAGCTTCAGGAACCATGATTTGTAAGGTTCGAACATGGTTCGAGCACGCTCAGCACGTTTACGCCCGAGGTTTAATTCACCAAATAGGAAATAACAGAATACCCCTACAAACGGCAGGATATAGATGATCATCAACCAAGCGAGAGAGACGCTGACTGAGCGACGCTTGATCACCACACGAATCGTGACACCCGCAACTAAGATCCAGTAGAGGGCGACCCCAACCAGGGTCAACACGTGATATACGCCTTTCCATTTCACTCTTTTTATTTTTCAAATACTTATTAAGATCATTGTATACGCAATTTGTATCCCTGTATCGAAATAAGTGTTTCGTGTTATGCCTGTCAGGTTTTGCTGTAGCACTTGTAATCAGGATGTAGAAAAAGGGTGGAGTTTTGCTATTCCTTTGCCGTTTCTATCTCAATTTTTTGAGTCAGCGTATATAATCCCGCGATATTTGATTTTTAAGTGAGTCCACATGTTTGACATCCTCGACCAGCAACCCGAATTTATTGTGATCAATAAGCATCCACAGGTTAGCGTGCATAAGGATGAGCAAGAGAGCTCACTGCTGATGGAAATCCAAAAGCAGCTCGGTTGTGGCCAACTCTACCTAGTACATCGCCTCGATAAGATGACTTCGGGTATCTTGCTTCTGGCTACATCCCAATCTGCTGCATCCGAGCTTTCGCAAGCCTTTGCCGACAGAAAGGTCGAGAAGTTTTATCTAGCGCTGTCTGACAAAAAGCCAAAGAAGAAGCAGGGACTTATCAAGGGTGATATGACAAAGAGTCGTCGCTCTGCTTGGAAACTGCTTCCGACGAATGAAAACCCAGCCATGACCCAGTTTTTCTCTCAAGCTTGTGAGGGTAAGCGCGTCTTTTTGTGTAAGCCTAAAACCGGTAAGACCCATCAGATCCGGGTGGCGCTTAAATCTATCGGGAGTCCTATCTTGGGTGACCCTATCTATAACCCGACTAGTAATGCAGATCGAGGTTATCTGCATGCCTATGGCTTGGCCTTTGAGTATCAAGGTGAAAAGTATCAATACCGCTGTTCTCCTGTGGGTATGGGGGAGCTTTGGAATGAAGAACAATTGACTGCGTGGCGACAGCCAGAAGCGCTGAATTGGCCACGAGTATAGGAACAAGAATGAATCTAACAATGGAACAAAATGCACTACCGCTTTTCTTTGAGAAGGTGCGTCAAGGCTTAACCAGTAATCCTAATGAAGTAAGGCGCCTGTTTCATGGTCGTGGCCGAGTGTACGAAGGGCTTGAGCAACTCACCTGCGACTGGCTCGCCGGCAATCTTATGGTGCAGATATTCAAGCCTGTTTCGGAAGAGTTTGAAGCGAGTCTCAAGCAGGGCTTATTAGCGCTTATTGATACAAAAGGCCTGCCACAAATCCTTTCTATCTCGGTTCAGCATCGCCACCAAGAGGGTGCACCAACCGAAGTTCTATTCGGTGAAATTCCTGAAAAGGTTGAGGTTGTTGAGTCAGGCCTTAAATATTGGATGAACCTCAAGTCCAATCAAAACTCAGGCCTTTTCCTAGATATGCGCCTTGGGCGAGATTGGGTGAGAGAAAACGCTGCAGGTAAATCGGTATTGAACCTGTTCGCCTATACCTGTGGTTTCTCTGTGGCGGCTATCGCTGGTGGGGCGACTCAGGTGGTGAATGTGGATATGGCGCGCTCGTCTTTAAACCGTGGTCGCGATAATCATCATCTTAACAACCTTGATGTGAGCAAAGCGAAATTCCTAGCTCATGATATCTTCAAGTCTTGGGGCAAGATCAAGCGTATGGGACCATACGATATCGTTATCTCGGATCCACCATCATTCCAAAAAGGCAGCTTTGCCTTAACCAAGGACTATCAGAAAATCCTGCGCCGCCTGCCTGAATTGTTGACCGAAGATGGGCTGGTTTTAGCCTGTGCTAATTCGCCTGCGGTAAGCTCAGAGTTTGTTATCGATGCGATGAAAGACAATGCGCCAGACCTTAAATATGTTCGTCGATTAGACAACCCAGAAGAGTTTGCGGATGTTGATCCAGAGGCGAGTTTGAAGGTTCAGCTGTTCAAGCAATAAGCCAACTGACGACTAGTTAATCGAGACTATTTCAAGGATTGCATATTGCAACGTTAGTTTTTATTAATTTTCTTGAATTCAGTGAGTGCAGGGCTTAATTTACCCGCATTCACTGCATGGAGAAATGAAACTAATGAGTGTAGAAAATAATATCCAGCCTTGGGCTGAGCCGATGTCTCAAGAGACCTTCGAATTTATGTCAAAGGTGCTGGCATCACCATCACCAATCGGTTTTGAAGCAGCTATGAGCTATGGCGTGATCAAGCCAGAGTTCGAATCCTTTATGCCACAAGGTTGGGGCATTCATCAGTTTAAAGGCAACGCGAGCCTAGTGTTCGATAGCCATCCAGGTCGCGACGACCTAACCAGCGTTATGATCGTGGGCCATGCGGATAAGATCCGTATGCAAGTACGTAAGATTGATAACGATGGTAAGGTGTGGATCAACACCGACTCTTTCCTGCCGACCACACTTATTGGTCATGAGGTTAAGGTATTCTGCCAAAACCCTGAGCAGCCGGGCTCTTACAAGTCTATCTCTGGCTGTACCGTTGAAGCGCTAGGCGCGATTCACTTCTCAACTCCGGCTCAGCGCACCGGTGAACAAGGTATCAACCAGAGACCATCTATCTAGAGATGCATATGCATGGCGACGATCGTAAAGCTCAGGTTGAAGCCCTCGGTCTGCGCCCAGGTGACCCAATCCTTCTTGACCGACCAATTAAGCGTGGTGTGGGCAAAGATACCTTCTATGGTGCTTACTTAGATAACGGCCTTGGCTGTTTCTCTGTCACAGAGATTGCTCGCAAGCTTGCAAGCGAGAACCTAGATAATGTACGCGTGATGTACACTATCGCGACTCATGAAGAGATCGGCCGTTTTGGTTCTACCAAGTAGTGGGTGAGCTTAAGCCTGATATCCTTATCGCGACAGACGTAAACCATGACTATGAAGCCGCTCCGGGCATCGGCGCTCGTAATATGAACCCACTTAAGATGGGTGAAGGCTTTACCATCGGTCGTGGCGCGGTAGCATCTGAACCACTCGTGCAAATGCTTGTGAATGTGTGTCGTGAAAAAGGCATCCCACATCAGCTAGACTTCTCTGGCCGTGACATGGGCACAGATGGCATGGCAGCAGCACTTGCAGGTGTAGACAGCGCGGCAATGACTGTAGCTACCCAATCCGCAACATGCACACCTCATCAGAGTCAGCGCATACTGGCGATCTGCAAGCCTCTATCTACGCGATTACTGAACTGCTTCGCCATTTCAATGACATGAATGAAGGTAAAGGCATCACTCGCGATGACCTGAAAAACAGCCACATTCGCCTAGATAATCTGTAATAGATTGGCTAAACGGAAAGAGCGCTAAAATTTGAGCGCTCTTTCTTTATATCCGTACAAGATTAAAAATTTCGGTCATCCCCGACTCGATCGGGGACCTTCAGACCTACTGAACTCAGACAGTAACCACCTGCACTAGCTCCATAGAAACCGCCCCAATATAACAAGAACTGCGACACTCACCGCATCCATTACACTTATCGGCATTCAGCTCTGGCAACTCCCCATCTTCAATAGAGATAGCACCCTTACCACAAGCACTCTGGCACTCCACGCAATCCAAACCAAGATGGTTATTGCACGCTACAGCAAATTTTGGGATGAGATCAATCTGTTGCTCTGTCGTCATATGTAGCGCACCGGTTGGACAGACTTGGGCACAGGCGTCACAAAAAGAACAGGCGTTGTAATCAAGATTGACCTTAACGTTGGCTTCTTGCTTTTCTATAACGCTATTTGGGCAGGCGAATACGCACTCACCACAATTGTCACAAAGGTGTTCAAATAGAGGTTCTGCCACCGCACGAGGAGGGCGGGGCATAGTTCTTTGGTGCACCTCAGCTTCAGCTTTTAATTGCTGGACCGGCTTGGCGACTCTACTTAAAAAGCCGCGGCGTTGGTTATCAATGGACTCTGGCATCTAAATAGAGTTTCTTCTGTTCAACCTCTAGCTGGTTTTCGTCTATTAGCGCTTTTAGCCAATTGTTGGTTTCAAGCGCAAGGAGCTTAAAGTATTTAATGTCAGTCGAGTTCGACAGCAGCTCTAAATAATCAATAGCCCAAGGAAGCAGGTGTTTTTCTAATAACTCGATGGCTGCTTTAACTTTATTCATTTCCAGTAAATAAGAGTACGCCATAAGCATTAATCCAAACTGATCTTCAGGTTCACGGGTACCTGTGTCCATATCCACATCATGACGATGAAGGAACTGGCGATAATCTACCGTAGAGTGACCAAAGATGACTCGGTCTTTATCCAGATACACTGAACCCCAAGGCGGTGCAGGCATTGTACCAATGCCGCTGAAAAGCGTTTGAAACTCGTGGTTTAGAGATTCTTCGGAATCGGAGATAAGTGCAGATTCGCACTCGTATGAGAGCACATGTTCTAGAGCAAGTGCAGATACGAGGGATTTAGTTTCTGCCTTGGATTGCCACTGATAAAAGAGCACCCCTAATATTTTAGCAGGATCTTTAGAATTGATAATCATTATTATTTGCTGTAAGACTACTTTGATGAAATATAGCCCTGTTGGTACGGCGTTTCTTTGACTTAAACCCCATAATCTCAATCTTAGATTTATATTTCATATTCAATTGATACCAATCAAGATAGGCCTGATAAATAGGTGCACTTGCTATTTCTACCCCTAAAGTAGGAGGCTGAAATAATCGAAGGCACCTTTATATGAAAAATAATGATAAAGATTCTGCTCTGAATATGACCCGACGTGGGTTTATCAAGGCTTCCTCCGCCCTTGGTGGTGTGGCGGCTGTCGCTAGCGGAATCACCTTACCATTCAAATCTAAGCCAGCCGCCGCAGCCGTAACCGAAGTGGCTGATGAAAAAGTGGTTTGGAGTGCGTGTACCGTTAACTGTGGTTCACGTTGTCCTCTTCGTATGCACGTTCAAAATGGCGAAATCAAATACGTCGAAACCGATAACACAGGTGATGACGTTTACGGTAAAGAGCATCAGGTACGCGCGTGCTGCGTGGTCGCTCGATGCGCCGCCGTGTTTACAATCCAGACCGCCTAAAATATCCGATGAAGCGTATCGGTAAACGTGGTGAAGGTAAGTTCAAGCGTATCACTTGGAAGAGGCGTATGACGAAGTTGCAGGTACTATGCAGCGCCTTATCAAGGATTACGGTAATGACTCTATCTACCTTAACTACGGTACTGGTACCCTTGGTGGCACAGTAACTAAGTCTTGGCCGCCGGCGCAAACCCTGATTGCACGTCTTATGAATCTATGTGGTGGTTACCTAAATCACTATGGTGACTATTCAACGGCGCAGATTGCCAAGGGCCTCAGCTACACCTATGGCGGTTGGGCGAATAACAACTCTTTCTCTGATCTACAAAATGCGAAGCTTAACGTTCAGTTCGGTAATAACCCAGCTGAAACGCGCATGTCTGGCGGTGGTCTGATCCACCACTATGTAGAGAGCAAGAACATCTCTAACGTTCGTACCATCATCATAGACCCGCGTTATACAGATACCGCTGGTGGCCGTGAAGATCAGTGGATCCCAATTCGTCCTTCGACCGATGCGGCACTAGTTGCGGGTCTTGCGCACGTAATGATCACAGAAGACTTGGTTGACCAAGCCTTCCTAGACAAATACTGCGTAGGCTACGATGAGACGACACTTCCAGCATCTGCGCCAAAGAACAGTGACTATAAATCTTACATCCTAGGTAAGGGTGAAGATGGCGTTGTGAAGACCCCTGAATGGGCATCGAAGATCACTGGCATTCCAGTCGATACTATTGTGAAACTTGGCCGTGAAATGGGTAACAATAAGCCATGTGCTATCCACCAAGGTTGGGGCCTGCAGCGCACCGCTAATGGTGAATTAGCATGTCGCGCCATCGCTATGCTATCTCTGCTTACGGGTTCTGTAGGTGTTGCCGGCGGTTCAACCGGTGCGCGTGAAAGTGATATCAACATTCCGTTTGTTCGCTTCCCAACGGTTCCAAACCCAGTAAAACCTCTATCTCTATGTTCCTGTGGACCGACGCTATCTATCGTCACAACGAGATGACTGACATCACCGACGGTGTTCGTGGTGCTGAGCGCTTGAAAATCCGATTAAGATGATCTGGAACTACGCAGGCAACTGTATTATCAACCAGCACGCTGATATCAACCGCACTCACGACATCCTTCAAGATGACAAGGCGTGTGAGATGATCGTAGTGATTGATAACCACATGACCTCTTCTGCGAAATATGCGGATATCATCCTGCCTGACCTCACAACCTCAGAACAAGAAGACTGGGCGATGGACGGTAAGGCTGCGAACACGCCTTATTTCATCTATGCACAGAAAGCGATCGAGCCTCAGTTTGAAGCTAAGAGCATCTATGAGATGTGTAGCCAGTTGGCAAAACGCATGGGCGTAGAAAAAGAGTTCACTGAAGGTCGCACGCAAGAAGAGTGGGTAGAGCATCTATACGCGGAAACGCGTAAGAATGACCCTGAGCTTCCAACCTTTGAAGAGATGAAGGAGATAGGTATCTACAAGCGTAGCTACGACCATCACTACATTGCTTATGAAGACTTCCGTAAAGACCCAGAGGCGAACCCGCTAAATACTCCTAGTGGCAAGATTGAGATCTATTCAGAAGCACTGGCTGATATTGCCGCGACCTGGAAACTTCCAGAGGGCGATGTGATCCATCCACTTCCGATCTATGTCGATTCTTTTGAAGGTCACAATGACCCGTTAACCGCTAAGTACCCACTGCAACTTACCGGTTTCCACTACAAGTCTCGTACTCACTCAACCTACGGTAACGTAGCTGAGATCAAGGCGGCGGCTCCGCAAGAGGTGTGGATCAACCCAATCGATGCGAAAGAGCGCGGTATCGAGAATGGTGACATGGTTCGTATTTTCAATGACCGTGGTGAAACGCATATTCCAGCCAAGGTAACCCCACGTATCTTGCCACGTGTTGTGGCGCTAGGTGAGGGCGCTTGGTATGCCCCTGATGGTCAGAAGATCGACCGTGCAGGCTCTATCAACGTATTGACCACGCAACGTCCAAGTCCATTGGCTAAGGGTAACCCTCAGCACTCGAACTTGGTTCAAATTCAAGCGGTTAAAAAGGCATAAGGTAGACTGGAATGAAACAATACGGCTTTTACATAGATTCAAGTAAATGCACAGGTTGTAAGACTTGCCAGCTTGCTTGTAAAGATTATCGAGACCTAGACATCAAGCGTAACTATCGCCGCATATATGAATATGCGGGCGGTGGCTTTGTGCAAGACGGTGATACCTGGATCCAGAAGGATGTGTTCTCTTACTATCTTTCTATCGCATGTAATCACTGCTCAAATCCAGCGTGTGTGAAGGTGTGTCCGTCGGGCGCAATGCACAAGCGCAAGGAAGATGGTCTAGTGGTTGTTAGCGAAGATGTGTGCATCGGTTGTCGCCACTGTGAGAATGCGTGTCCTTATGGCGCCCCTCAGTACAGCAAAGAGAAGGGCCACATGACCAAGTGTGATGGTTGCTATCAGCGAGTTGCTGAAGGCAAACAGCCTATGTGTGTGACTTCTTGTCCGCTACGTGCACTAGAATTTGGTGAAATCAATGAACTGCGTGCTAAATACGGCACTAACGCAGACGTTGCACCTCTTCCGCACTCGACGCAGACGCTGCCGAACATAGTTATCAAGCTGAACAAGAACTCTAAGCCAACTGGTGATACCAGTGGTTTCTTAGCTAACCCGAAGGAGGTGTAAGATGATTTTCCATGAATGGTCTCTGATCTTCTTTACTGTGTTTGCACAGACAGCGGTTGGCGCGTATCTACTGGTTAGCTTCCGCGCTTTAGTGGACGGTCACGACACAGATAAGATCAACAGCTACAAGATCCCAATGTTCTTCCTTTGGGCAATCATGGGCGTTGGCTTCTTGTTTTCGACCACCCACCTTGGCTCGCCACTGCGTGCGTTTAACGCGCTAAACCAGTTCGGTTCAGCTTGGCTATCGAACGAGATCTTCTTCGGCGCGGCCTTCTTCGCGGTAGGTGGTCTTCAATGGCTACTGTCTGTTCTGAATAAGGGCGGGGCTGCTCTTCAGAAGATCCTGATGTTTGCCGCAATGGCGCTAGGTGTTGTGTTCATGTACGCCATGATCAATGTGTATATGATTGATACCGTGCTACCTGGAACAACATCTATACACCAATGAGCTTCGTGATGACCATGGCGGTTGCCGGTCTGCTTCTATCTCACTTTGTATTCTCAATGGTGGACGAAGCTGAGTTCAAACTAAGCCGTAACTTCGCAATGCTGGCTGTACTTGCAGTGGCAATGAGCCTAATCGTGACTATTTCAAAAGCGAACTTCATCGGTGATGTACAAACATCGGTAGTGAAGGCGAGTGAGTTGGTTGATGGTCTAGGCATGTACCTTGGGGTTCAAGTAGCGTTGCTCCTAGCGGGTCTTCTAATCTGGCTACTGCCACTTCTTAATAAGAAGTCGGTAAATCCAGTAAACCTTGGTTTGGCACTTGCGCTGATTATTGGTTCAGAGCTGATTGGTCGTGGCCTGTTTTATAGCTTGCATATGACGACGGGACTTTAGCCACGAAGTTTAAGTATGAGAGTTTAAAGTAGATATGATGAGAAGTACCGCTCTTAGGGTGCTTCTTCATGTCGATGCATTCAAACTCGATTGTATTTAGCCTTCCCTTTCAAGTAATACACCTAAGTAAATTGGTCTATAATTAAGCTGTTTGAGCGTCAGAGTTAAAACTAACTCTGATTTATCCAGCGGAAGTTTACTTTTAGTGCTTATATTCGCAGAGGATACTATGAGTATAAATAAGATATTTAGCTTCTTTCATAAAACAATTATAGCTCTTTTGTTAGGTATGAGCTTGCTATCGTCACCCATCGCGAATGCGTGCCCAGAGGGCCATACACCTTGCAACAACGGAAGTTGTTGTCCTGTGTAACACCCAAAGAGGTAGCAACTTACATTGCTACCTCCCTTTTATTTCGTTCTTCACACTCGTATTGTTGAATATCTTTTAATATTATTGCTTTTTGATTTTTATTCAAAATTCTCATGTCCTTAAATAATGATATGTAATTATCTTGTACCGATAGCTCATTATAAATGTGTGATTGTTTCTTATGAGAGGATTGGTATTTGCAATATAATTCTTCTAACAAATTTGACCCGTCAGTTTTAGTTATTAGGTTTACGTTTCCATCTGCCAGATGCAGAAGTATTGCGATTATTGTAGAGTATGAGTTGGGGTCATAGACCTCTAGATTAGAAATCTTCTCTTTGAATTTATTAATTATCTCGGTTTTTCCTACACTAGGGTTAATGATCAATGAACTTGTCTCATCGCTATTTTTCACTATAACTACATAGTTATCAGGTGTGTGAAATACAAAATCATTGGTTGGAATTTTAGGTGAGCAAGTAAAGTTTTCTGATTTGCTGCAACCTTCTTTTTCTTGTGAAGGGATAAAAGTTATTTCAGTTTTGTATTTATTAGAAGTCAATTCGTAAACTAATACTCCATCAGTCTTAGTGTTACTAACTTTATCGTATCCTCGGAATTTTATGTTTGATTTGAAATTATCAGAATTATTTAACATATTAAAATAAACTACAGGTATTTTATCATCTTTATAAAAGTCTACTGTTATTCCTGATATTTTTGCTTGTGAGATGTAAAGTGAAGAAATTTCAAAATCGTTCAGATTGCATTGACAGAGTTTATTCTGGTTATACTTTGATTTTACTTCATTACATGATAATTCACCACCATAGAAAGTGGTGTCAATCAAGGAGGTATTACAAATATTCAAGTTTGAAAAATTTGAGTTATTAATACTGGAGTTTGAGAAATCAGTCCAATGTAGCCTCGAGCCACTTAAATTAGTATTTTCAAATGTTGATCCTCTAAGTACGGCTTGTGATAATCTTGAACCTTTAAGTGTAGAATCTTTAAAATATGCTCCGTGAAGGTGTGCTCTTAAAAATTCAGAATGATTGAGATTACTGCTAATCACCCTAATTTTATAAAGTGAGCTACTAAAGAAATTTGCAAAAAGAAGATTGCGATTTGATATGGTTATTGGCTCTATATAATGACATATATCACTTGTATAACTAGCACACTCAATAAAGCCTATAGTATGTTTAAGGTAGTGGTCGCTTTCCTTACTCCCAATTTCAAAAAGTTGTGATGACTTAGAAAGGTTGAAAATCTGTTTTTCTGAAACGTCTAATCTTGGATAAATACTGTTTATAAACTTAAAGTTTTCGAAATTTCTGTACACAAAGTTATCATTTTTATTTATTTCTATCTTGCCTAAACTAAGTAACAGGCACAAAGTTAAACATTGAAGTAAAGCAGTCCAGATCGCTATCATAGGTATTATAACTTCTATGAAATGCCAAGCGCTTGCAAAGTTGAACGTCGATTCTGAACCTTTATTCCTAGCTGTATTTTTAAAAAGTCCTACTATGAATAGTCTGACGTTGTTGAGTTTGAATATGAATGTAAGCAAAACAAATAGTATACATAATGTCTCAATGTTTAATTTAGACGAACCGTACTCATAGTAGTTGGTAGAGTGAAGCTGAATATAATGAGGAACAGTATAGATATAGATATTGTTCTCGTTATTAACGAGATAGTTATGACTGAACCAGTAATTAACACCCAATGATAATTATCTTTATATATTCGACTTAACGAATCTTGGTTATCTCCAAAGTATGAAACTAAAAATGTAAATATTATTATTGATATTATTGGTTTTAAAAAAAACAAAGTAGGGTGGGTTTTATCTACCTTATCTGAATATACTTTACAATATAGGTATTTAACAAGGTTTTTTGTGGAGTTAAAATGTTTATTGAAAAGTTGATTTATAGATATTCTTTGCCAAAAGAATATTGATAAGTAACAATTCCCTAGCAACATAAAAAAATGAAAGATGGACACGGTTAGACTTTGATAGTCTAAAAATCGTATTAAAAGGTAAAGTTGGATGAATATTGGGATTATTGAAAGTAAAAAAGATAGGTTTATATGTATTAGATTTTTTTCAGAGTTTACATTGTCGTCGTAGAGCCTATTAATGAAATTACAGTGAAGGCTGTTTGATTCAAAGTTTATCTTGCTTTTCTCTTTTTTGATAAGTTTGCCATGATGAAAAAGAGATGAGGATATATTGTAATTAAGTATGAAGATAAATACAGGAGCGAGAAGAAAGAAGTAAAATGCGTTAACGCTAAACCGAGAAAGGGGACTGAGTATATATTATTGCTAATCAGTAATTGTAGGTCTGATATCCCTAGCGCAGTTATAATTACAAAGACTTCTGCAACAAAGAGAAACAGAAGTAAAAACTTTATTTCGTTAGCAGACGAGTTAATGCTGTCTATTCTTACGTTACTCATTGCTTGCACCGTAGTATTTAGAAATGAATAATTTAAAAGAGCATGTGTTTTTGTATTTAGCCAGTTGAGGCTAGTTGTTATTCGTATATAGATCAAGTTTTATCAAGAATTTGTTGGGTAATAAATGGTTTTGACAACTTAATCTGTAGTCACTGAAGCACTGAATGTCTTGATAGAACTATCATCATTTTAGTGTAGTGCTACAAAATATTTATGTTAAGTTAATGAAAAAATGAATAATTTTAAGATCGGGAACTTTTAAATTAGGGTGCTTATTCGAAAATAGTGTTTTATTACATGCAACTACTTTTCAAGTTGTACCTAATACCTAGATATCAGAACGAGGTAACTGGCTGTCTCTTTTGCTACCTGTATTTTGAGGTGCCGAGCCAGTCGGTGAGCGGCATTATGAGTTCTAACAGAAACCTAGATGAGTTTATCGGCTTTAACCTAGTGGATAATAAGAGTGCTTCATAAGTGGTTTCATGGGCGCTGAATGATCAGCAGAAGGGCGTGCGTTTGGTGTTTAGCCAAGACGAGACAACGCAGGGCTACTGGAACCAAGATATCACGGCGGATGTCTACAGCTTTGAGAACTTGAAGCTCGATATCGACCCAGTAGAGATCACCATCCGCAACTAACCAAGTTCGCTTAATAATAATCTAAGCCCTCGTTTTACGAGGGCTTTGTTGTTTATGTGGAGGACTTTTACCCAAACGAACCAACAGCGCTAGAATTAAACCAACACCTGACCTTGTATTGATATGCGAGATGTCAGGATGAGTGATACTGGTTTCTTATCTTTAGTTCCAATTCGAGTTTTTTAAAATAATGAAAAAATTGTCGGTTATCTTCACTACTATGGCGCTAGGTTTGCTTGTTGGTTGTTCTTCAGTTTCGAGTAGTGCTTCTGCGAAAACCAGAGAGTATGCTAGGAACCATGAGCTTGTGGGTCAGGCGTCTTGGTATGGTAGTAAGTTTCATGGAAAGCTGACCGCCAGTGGTGAGAAGTACAATATGCGTGCGTTAACCGCAGCACATAAGACCTTACCGTTTGGCACCATAGTTAAGGTGACAAACACTGAAACCAACAAGAGCGTTCAAGTTAAGATCAACGACCGTGGGCCTTATGCAAGAATCGAGTGATCGACCTTTCTCAAAGAGCTTTTGAACAGGTAGGGGATACCAGTAAGGGACTTATCTCAGTAAGAATTGATATTATCGATGATAGTAATACCTTTCGTTACAAACACTAGTAAAGCAGCCCTCTCTTGAAGA
>BBSB01000030.1:0-62604 GCA_000830455.1 Vibrio sp. JCM 19236 | reverse complement strand
GCTTTAAGTTTTCAGATTTTTGAGTGAAAATCTGAAAGCAAAAACTGGATAAGGCAGATTGTAAGACCTTGTTTAGTAACAAATTGGTGCGGAGTGGTAGTTCAGTTGGTTAGAATACCGGCCTGTCACGCCGGGGGTCGCGGGTTCGAGTCCCGTCCACTCCGCCACTAATAGAGAAGCCCTAGTCGAAAGACTAGGGCTTTTTTACGTCTGAGGCTTTTATAATTCTGCTGATAGCTGATAGCTGATAGCTGATAGCTGATAGCTGATAGCTGATAGCTCCGCTTCCTATTGAGTCTCCCCACCGCGTTGCTAATATACCTTTATTGCTACCCAAGAGATTATTACCATGCCCCACTTTAGATTCCGTGCTATAGAGCGTGAAACAGTTCAGGTACTTTCTAAGACCTTAATTGATGAGCTACAAACTGTGATGGACTGCCCTCGAGAGGACTTTACCTTTGAATTGATTGCGACTGAGTTTTTCTTAGAGGGAGAGATTAGTGCTGCTTATCCATTTGTAGAAGTGATGTGGTTTGATAGAGGGCAGGAGAAACAAGACGTCTGTGCCAAAGCTATTACTGAGCAAGTGCGCCAAAGTTTGGGTAAAGATGTTGATGTGGCGGTTATCTTTACTGCGCTCTCGCCTAGTCAATATTATGACAACGGCGAGCACTACTAATAAAAAAGGCGAACCTAAGGTTCGCCTTTGCTGTATTTATTCTGAATTAAGCGCTGCGCTTTTTACCTTACTATGAAGGAAGAGAGCGAAGAGTATGATTGCACCACCTATAGTCAGGCGAAGTAGGTCTTCATCTCTATTCCATATAGTGACGTTTACGATGAGACCTGCAGGGATCAGGGCGTTGTTCATGATTGCGAGATAACCAGGGTCAACCTGACTAGCACCTCGGTTCCATAGGAAATAGCCTAATC
Organism: Vibrio sp. JCM 19236; assembly: GCA_000830455.1. Classification (GTDB taxonomy): domain Bacteria; phylum Pseudomonadota; class Gammaproteobacteria; order Enterobacterales; family Vibrionaceae; genus Vibrio. The sequence goes on along the minus strand of BBSB01000030.1, from coordinate 61,668 downwards.
CTGAAGCACCGACACCAAGCCACAATAGAATGCCTAATTGTAGAGGGTCGCTCGGCATTTCAGCTTTGCCCCAGATAGCCCAAGCAATGCTAACTACAACGAATGCGCCAATGTAGAACCAGCCAAAGATATCTCTTTGGCGCATCTCTTGACGAGACTCTTTAAAGTATTTGTATCCCACCTGACCGAATGCGAAGCATAGGTTAGAGCATTGAACTACGAGGAAACCAATCAGGTAGTCTTCGGTAATACTGTCATAGCGAATTACCACTGCACCGGCAACCGCTACTAGCGCGGTAACTAGATACCAAGGGTTAAACTGTCTCTTCAATGCATCATAGATAAGGGTGACATAGATAGGGGTGAATACAGTGAAAATCAGTACCTCAGGCACGGTAAGTAACAAGAATGACTGATAGTAGAATATATACATTAAGCCTAACTGGATGCCACCTATGCCCATCAACTGAAAGGCTTCTTTCTTGGTTACGGCCTTAAGACGCAGGAACGGTAGGAAAACGACTGCTGCCAGTGCGATACGAACCCAAACTGATACATAGGCATCTACCTGTCCCGCCAGATAAACACCAATCAAACTAAAAGATAGTGACCACATGATGGTCGTAACGATCAAATATCCCAAAATTACCTCGAATAACGATAATGTAGATTTTCTTGTTTCCGTGGTCCGGTAATGGACCAAAAGAACTCTATTCCTTGTTCACCCTTGATGACCTTGCCGCTATAGATATCATCGCCACAAAGGTGGGCTTGTTCGCTTTCCCACGAATCAGATTCGGAGTGATAAATAAGCTCAAATAACTCAACCTGTTTATCTCTTCCAAAACGTGAATGAAGCAGGCGGATGCGAGTATCCGACAGTTTTTGCCAGATAAATTCGTTATTGGTTTCAACCTTATGGCCATTTTGCGCAAGAACAAACTGCCCTGTTTCAGTGAAGAAAAGTGTGTCCTTCTCTAGGCGCAAAGAGACACTGCCTTGCCCTTCACCGGCCCAACCCATAACGGATTTTTCTCCCGGTTTGGACTCATATTTGTATTGGCGGATGGATTGCAGTGCACTCCACAAATCAAACATAAACGACACCTAAATAAGCGAAAAAAATCCGACACCTGAAACAAGTATCGGATTATTGAATAGAGTAGCGAGTTACGCGAGCCCTTGAATTACAACGAATTTCTCAAGAAGCTCTTCATCTGTTTCTATGCGCTGTGGATCGGTAATGATGCACTTGGTAATCGGACAAACCGACTGACACGTTGGCGCATCGTAGTGACCTTTACACTCGGTGCAAAGGTCTGGATCGATCTCATAAATAGAGTCACCCATGCTGATAGCATCGTTTGGGCACTCTGGTTCGCACATATCACAGTTGATGCAACTGCTTTGGATAAGTAATGCCATGGATTACTTGCCTGTTGGATTACGAGTATCCTGACCTGCGTTTAGGTTACGCATCAGAAGACCGTATTCCAGATCCAAGTCCTGAGGTACAGGGATAAACACGAAGTGGCCGTTACCTTTTGCATCGGTAATCTGCTCTGACTTACGGTTTTCCATCGCCTCTAGGTTAAAGATAACATTGCCTTTTGGAGTCATTAGCTCAAGGCTGTCACCTACGATGAATTTGTTCTTAACTTCTACTTCTGCTAGATCGCCACGACGCTTACCAGTGAACTCACCAACAAACTGTTGAGAGTCAGATACCGAGTAGCCGTAATCGTAGTTTTGGTATGCATCATGGGTGTGACGACGAAGGAAGCCTTCGGTGTAACCACGGTGCGCTAGGCTCTCTAGGGTGCCTAGTAGTGACTCATCAAATGGCTTACCAGCAACAGCGTCGTCGATCGCTTTACGATAAACCTGAGCTGTACGTGCGCAGTAGTAGAAAGACTTAGTACGACCTTCGATCTTAAGTGAGTGCACGCCCATCTTTGTTAGACGCTCAACATGCTGAACTGCACGAAGGTCTTTAGAGTTCATGATGTAGGTGCCGTGCTCGTCTTCATACGCCGCCATTTTCTCATCTGGACGGTGAGCTTCAGACAGCAGAACGACTTCATCAGTTGGCTTGCCACGACCGATAGTTGTTTCAGGACGTTCATCTTGCACTTCTACAGCTTGCGCTTCAGTTGGGTCAAACTTCTCAACGATATCGCCAGCGTCGTTTTCTTTGCCTTCTTCTACCTTGTATTCCCAACGACATGCGTTGGTGCAAGTACCTTGGTTCGGGTCACGCTTGTTGATGTAACCAGACAGTAGGCAGCGACCAGAGTAGGCCATGCACAGAGCACCGTGAACGAATACCTCTAGCTCTGTCTCAGGGCAGTGTTCGCGGATCTCTTCGATTTCTTCAAGTGATAGCTCACGAGAAACGATAACGCGTTCAACACCGTTGGCAGCCCAGAACTTAACCGTTGCCCAGTTCACGGCGTTTGCTTGAACAGATAGGTGGATTGGCATTTCTGGGAAGGCTTCACGAACCATCATGATAAGGCCAGGATCAGACATGATTAGGGCATCAGGGCCCATTTCAACTACCGGCTTAAGGTCGCGAATAAAAGTTTTTAGCTTAGAGTTGTGTGGTTGGATGTTACAAACAACGTACAGCTTCTTACCTTGAGCGTGTGCTTCATCGATACCTATCTGTAGGTTCTCGTGGTTAAACTCGTTGTTTCTTACACGAAGGCTGTAACGTGGTTGGCCTGCATATACTGCGTCTGCACCATAAGCAAAGGCGTAGCGCATGTTTTTAAGGCTACCTGCAGGAGATAGTAATTCTGGTTTGAACATCTTGTACACTCTTTCTGATTTCAAGTCAGGATCCATCACTAAATGACGGGATATAAAGGAGGGCGAATTTTACGGTATCGATGTAAAAATCGCCACTAAAAAGTTTGTACAAGCCTAATTCTAGCTGATTTTATGCTTCTTCGAGGCCGCCAAGGGCAGTATGAAGGTCACCTACAAGTGCAAGAAGTTCTGAACTCATCAGTGAGAAGTCTGCATCGAAGCGTGCGCCCTTGTCTTCACGAGGGATATCATCGTTTTGGTCTTTGATTTCATCACCAAACTTAAGACGCTTAAGGCTAGCATCATCGGCTAGAACAAATTCGATGCGCTCTTGCCAGTTTAGAGCAAGTTTGGTCACAAACTTGTTCGCTTGGATGTGGTTTTTGATCTCTTCGCTTTGAAGGTCTTGTTGCTTACAGCGAATGATACCGCCGTCTTCTAGCGCTGACTTAAGCTCAGCTTCTTGAAGCACCTCGAATGTAGTCGGTGCATTGTCTGCATCTACCCAAGCGGTAAGCGTAGTTTCTACTGGTGTGTCAGGTAGTGCTGGAACAACAGGAAGGCTACCTAGGGTCTTACGAAGCAGGGCTAGAGCATCTTCTGCTTTCTTACTACTTGCAGCATCCACAAGAATTACACCGTCATTAACAGAAACTAACAAGAAAGTTAGTTGGCTACGGGTAAAGGCGCGTGGCAGTAGATCGAGTAAAACTTCATCTTTGATAGTGTCGCGCTCGGTCTTTTTCAGGCGACGATTTTCTTTCTTTTCAAGAAGGTCAACCTTGTTCGCTACCGCATCATTTACCACAGATGCAGGAAGTAGTTTTTCTTCTTTTTTAGCACAAAGCAGAATCTTGCCTTCAGCTTGGTGGCTTAGAAGCTGGTCTTGGCCTGGCATGGCGTAGGTCCAACCAAACTTCTGTTTGTCTTGGCTGCCACAAGGTGCAAATTTGAAGTCACCCAGTTGGGCTTCTAGTTTCTCTAGGTCGATATCGATTTCACGATTGAATCGGTAAACAAGACAGTTTTTGAACCACATATTTGGACTCTGTTTTGGATTGCAAAGCAGAGATCATAATCCATTCCAGTGGCTTTCACCTAATACAAAAAATCGGTTGTGCGATGAATTTATTATGATTTTTTGTTTTCAATGGACACAAAAGTGTCATAATTTATCAAGATAATAAGCCGAGTTTGAGATTAATCGAGGTAATCAAAAAGATGTCTAGAAGAATCCTGGTTGTTGAGGATGAGGCGCCAATCGCGAAATGCTTTGTTTTGTTTTGGAGCAGAAAGGCTATGAAACTATCGAAGCAGAAGACTACGACACTGCGATCAGTCTGTTAAAAGAACCGTTCCCTGATCTTGTACTTCTGGACTGGATGCTACCAGGCGGCACAGGCATTAATTTTATCAAACACCTTAAACGTGAAGAGATGACTCGCAACATTCCAGTTGTGATGCTGACTGCGCGTGGTGAAGAAGAGGATAAGGTTAAGGGTCTTGAGGTTGGTGCTGATGATTACATCACTAAGCCTTTCTCTCCGAAAGAGCTGCTAGCTCGTCTTAAAGCCGTTATCCGTCGTGCATCTCCTACCTCTACAGAGGAAGTAATCGATGTACAAGGCCTGCGCCTTGACCCAGTTTCTCACCGTGTGACTGCACACGAACAAGCATTAGACATGGGCCTACCGAGTTTAAGATGCTGCACTTCTTTATGACGCACCAAGAGCGCGTATATAGCCGTGAGCAACTACTAAACCATATCTGGGGTACTAATGTTTATGTGGAGGATCGCACCGTTGACGTACACATTCGCCGATTAAGAAAGGCTTTAGAAGCGACTGAACACCATAAACTTGTCCAAACCGTTCGCGGTGCAGGTTACCGTTTTTCAACTAAAGCGTAATCTTGAGTTGGACTTTGGAGAATACCCTTAGATGGTAGAAAAGTTGACGTGGAAGAAGCTAGCCCTCGAGCTGGCTTTTTTTTACACCCCATGGATATTACTAGGATGGTTCGTAGGCTACATGCCTTGGATGCTCTTGGTTGCGACCATATTACAGCTAGGTTGGCACCTTCATAATCAGGTGCGTTTCTCAAATTGGCTGTGGAATGACAAGCGTCTTTCACCGCCCTCTAGCTCAGGCAACTGGGAGCCGTTGTTCAATGGTATGTATCGTTTGCAACAACGTCAGCGCCGTAAGCGTAAAGAGCTAACAGGTCTTATCCGTCGCTTCCGTAACGGTGCAGAATCCCTGCCGGACGCGGTAGTGGTATTTCGCGAAGAGGGTAATATCGTCTGGTGTAACCGATTGGCTCAGCAATTGTTGGGTTTTCGCTGGCCGGAAGACTCTGATCTACCCATTACTAACCTTCTAAGGTCTCCAGACTTTATTAAGTACCTAAACAAAAACGACTTCTCTGAGCCCTTGGAGATGCGTTCTCCTTTAAACGTTGAGCGTATTCTTGAGCTTCGTATTGTGCCTTACACCGATGGCGAACAGCTTATGGTAGTGCGTGACGTGTCTCAGCTTAAACAGCTTGAGGGTATGCGTCGCAATTTCTTCGCCAACGTATCGCATGAGCTCAGAACTCCAATGACAGTTCTTCAGGGTTATCTAGAGATGACCGCAGATCCAGATATGCTAGTCGGTCCAATGTGGCCAAAAGCACATGGGTGATGACAGAGCAGCTTAATCGTATGAACAGCTTGGTTAATCAGTTGCTAACTCTGTCTAAGATCGAGGCGGCTCCTATGGGTGGCGAGGATGTTATCGATGTACCTAAGATGCTGAATATTCTTGAGAAAGAAGCGATAACCCTAAGTGGTGACAAGGGGCATAAGGTAATATTGGATATCGATGATTCCTTGAAGATCCTAGGTGAAGAAGATCAGATGCGCAGTGCTATCTCTAACCTTGTTTACAATGCAGTTAAGTACACTCCTGCGGGTAGTAAGATCACCATTAGTTGGAAAGAAGTACCAAGCGGAGCTCAGTTTAAGGTTATCGATACCGGTGAAGGTATCGAAGCACAGCATCTGCATAGATTAACCGAGCGTTTCTACCGGGTGGATAAAGCCCGCTCTAGGGAGACAGGTGGCAGTGGTTTGGGGCTTGCTATCGTTAAACATACCCTTAGTCATCACGATTCTCAGCTTGAGATCCAAAGTGAAGTGGGTAAAGGCAGTCAGTTCTCTTTTGTGCTTCCTAAACGATTCATAGTGAGAGGCGAGGCTGCTTGATTAGAACCCTATTCCTGATAAGTGCGCTATTTTGCTCGACCTTTGCTCGGGCAGAAGAGAACCTGCTAGGTACGACAAATACAGTGGTTTAAGCGGTAATATTTCGTCAATAGGTTCAGACTCTTTAGCAGGGATTATGACATCTTGGGCTGAGGAGTTTTCTGCTATCTACCCAAGTGTAAATGTTCAGGTGCATGCGGCGGGCAGCTCCACGGCGGTTCCTGCTTTGACAGAGGGTACTGCTCAGTTCGGCCTATGAGCCGAGAGATGCAACCAAGTGAAATTGCTGCGTTTGAAAAAGAATACGGGTATGAGCCACTGCATTAGTGGTTGCTTTAGATGCCCTAGGTATCTTCGTTCATCAAGATAACCCTATTCAAGGTCTTAATTTTGTGCAGTTGGATGCCATCTTCTCTGCCACCCATTTTTGTGGTTCTGAGCAGAACATTCAGAACTGGAGCGAGCTTGGGGTCACTCAGCCATGGGGAAGGCTGAAGATACAAAAGTTTGGGCGCAACTCAGTGTCCGGTACTCATGGTGTATTTAAAAGCAAGGTTCTATGTGGCGGTGACTTTAGCAACTCAGTAAATGAGATGTTGGGTGCTTCTTCAGTTGTACAGGCTGTGGCATCGACGCCCTCTACCATAGGATACTCTGGTGTGGTCTCTGCTGTGGTTGGTGCAAGACTCGTTGCGCTAGATGACTATGGCACCGATTATACTCTGCCTACCCGAGCAAATATCATTAGCGGCAAGTACCCACTCAGTCGTAAGCTGTATCTATACGTGAATAAGCCACCTAATCGCTCTTTGTCGCGTCGTGAGCGAGAGTTTATCAAGTTCATCTATTCACGAGAGGGACAAGAGGCGGTAAACCGCAGTGGTTATATCTCTGTCTCTACCGAACTTGCTCGGCAAGAATTGGAAAAGGTCGGACTCAAGCTATAAAACGAAAGGCAGCTAAGGCTGCCTTTTTGCTAGTCGTTGTAATCCATCAGGTGTTCAAAGTTGAACTCCAGTGGCCATTTTACTGAACCCCAATAGCTTCGCTCTTGCTCAAGGTCGGTGATCAGTAGTCGGTTTTGATCAAGTTGTTCTAGGTCTTTGTGTTTTAGCTTCCAGCCAGTGTCAGTGATACATAGCTTCCAAAGCCTAGGGTCTGAGTCGTTTCTGGAAACATTGAGCGTAACCGACAGTCGCAGAATTTTTATCAGATTTAAGACTTGCTCTTGTGCGTAGAGGCTAAAGTCAGGCAATTCAGTAAGCTTTAATGTCTTGCGATGAAACCTAGCTAAGGTTGCAACCAGTTTCTTTTGCTCACTGTTGAATCCAGGCATATTGGTATTTTGTAATAGGTAAAAGCTGTGCCTGTGGTAGCCAGTGTAGTTAATACTCAGCCCGACCTCATGCAACAGGGCTGCCCAATCTAGCAGCTTTGTTACTTCACTGTTTTTACCGAGCTTGAGTTCTTTGCCCACTTGCTTGAGAAAGTGAGAGGCAAAGAGCTTAACGCGATTTGCTTGTTCAACATCAATATGGTGACGAGCGGCTAGATTTTCCGCTGTGCGCATACGGATATCTGAATGGGCGAAGCGTGATTCAACCTCATACATTACCCCTTCGCGCAGTGCGCTTGGAGAGAAGTGAAGCTCCTTGATATTTAATCCGCTCATGATTGCTTGCAAGATAGCGACGCCAGGAGCAAGCACGGATAGGCGCTGTTCAAGAATGCCCTTGATGGCGATCTTATCGACCTTCTTAAACTCCATCAAATGCTGGACTAATTTCTTCAGACGCTTTTGAGTGATGATGCCATCCTCATAGCCTAATGCCAGCATACACAAATGGATCGCTTTTACAGTGCCGGAAGAACCTAGAGCCAGTTCCCAACCATGGGCCTGATATTGCTTTGTAAGGGACTCAAGCTCAGAGCGTGCCGCTAGATAGGCCTTGGTGAAGTTCTTGTTGCTAAGCTTGTCGTCACTAAAATAACGCTTGGCATAGCTGACACAGCCCATTTGCTTGCTGTTCACCAGCTTAGGCTCGAATCCAGTGCCTATGATCATCTCGGTACTACCACCACCGATATCGATAACAAGCTTGGTTTTCGAGACAGGTTGAGTGTGAGCAACGCCTGTATAGATCAGACGCGCCTCTTCCTCCCTGGGATGATTTCAATGGGGTAGGGAAGAACATTTCGAGCGCGCTCTAGAAAGATTCGAGCGTTCTTAGCCACCCTTAATGTATGGGTCGCTACGATACGCACGTTTTCAGCATCAATCCCCTCAAGCGCTCAGCAAACATCTGCAAACAGTCTAAACCACGCTGCATGGCGGCATTGTTGAGATTGTTTTGTGAATCAAGCCCACTCGCGAGTTTGACCCTCTGCTTATGACGACTCACGATCTGCAAATCCTGACCGACAACCTTAGCTACTACCATGTGGAAGCTGTTAGAACCAAGGTCGATAGCCGCAATGTTTTTCTCTACAGGCTGATCAGTTTGCGTGTTTTGGGGATGCTTGAGTTCGTTGTTCACTCAACTTTCTCGCTTTTTCTCTGTCTGCTTGATGTAGTCATAGGTGGCGATTTGAGAGCGAACTTTACGGCGATTACCTCGCGAAACGTATCTGTTCGACATCTCCTTATCTATCCATCTCGCTTTAACTGTATCAGTAAACTGTAGCTCTATGATTTCGATAACGCGCTTTTCAAGCGTGGGTCATTGATAGGAGAGGCGACCTCGATGCGGTGTTCAATATTTCGAGTCATCCAATCTGCCGACGAGATAAACACATTAGGATCGCCATTGTTTTCAGTAATCAGGACTCTTGGATGTTCGAGGAAGCGATCCACCACACTGATGATCTTTATGTTTTCACTTATGCCTTTTACACCAGGAACCAAGGAGCACATTCCTCGGATGATCATGCGAATATGAACGCCAGCATTGTTGGCTTGATACAGTTTATTGATAAGCCCCTTATCCACTAGGTTGTTTACCTTGAGAGTAATTCCAGACTTCAGACCTGCTTGTGCATTCTCGATTTCAGTATCAATCAAGCGATATAGACGTTTGCGAGAGTTGCGAGGAGAGACAATCAGCTGGTGGAAGTTTACAGGACGATAAGGGTTTTCAATGTACCCAAACACGCTTCGAACCTCATCGGTGATCTCTGGTTTAGCGGTTAGAAGCGAGAAGTCGGTATAGATACGTGCATTTTTTTCATGAAAGTTGCCGGTTCCGATATGAGCATAACGAACTACTTCATCATTCTCACGACGGCTGATAAGTAGCAGTTTTGCATGGATCTTCAGACCCGGTGCGCCAAATATAACGTGAACGCCTGCATCGGTTAATCGCTTGGACCATGAAATATTTGCTTCTTCATCGAAGCGTGCTTGAAGCTCAACGACTACGGTTACGTTCTTACCGTTATTTACCGCATCGATAAGCGAGTTCATCAATTTAGAGTCTTTAGCTACTCGATAGATGTTGATCTTAATGCTTATGACCTTGGGATCAAACGATGCCTGACGCACCAACTCTGAGACATGATCAAAGGTGTGATAAGGGTAGTAGAGCAGGATATCTTCAGCTCGGATAGCATCGAAGCTGTTATCGTAGTTCTCGAATGCGGCCGATTTTAGCGGTGGAAGGGGCTTATTCTCTAAATACTCTCGACCGACATTTGGGAAGGCAATGAAGTCTTTGAAGTTATGGTAGCGACCACCAGGGATCAAGTTGTCGTAGTTTGAGATAGCCAGCTTTCCGCATAGGAAGTCCAGCATCTCTTTCGGCATTTCACGCTCATAGACAAAACGCACTGGCATAGCGGAGAGACGCTGACTCAAGCCGTCAGACATCTGCTCCAGTAGGCTGTGTTCAACCTCGTGGCTAAGGTCATATTCAGCATCACGGGTCATCTTCATCGAGTAGCAATTGATCTCATCGAACTCGAAAAAGCCACGGAAGATGTCCTCAAGGCAATGTCGGATAACATTATCCAACAATATGATGGTCTTACGGCGCTTGCCTTTTTGTTCTGGAACCATCACGAATCGGGGTAGATGGTCGGTCGGGATCTCGATCAGTACGTACTGAGGTTGGTCATCTTTGATCAACTCTACGCTTAAATAGGCATATTCATCTTTTAGAAAATCGAGAACATTGATATCTTCATGCATCACGATTGGAGTGATATGTGGAAGCACCTCTTTTCTAAAGAATTTTTTGAGCCATGCTTGCTGAGTTTCATTGATTTGCGTTTCGTTGACGAGGAAAATACGTCGTCTTGCCATCTCTAGAAGCAGTTCGTTGTAGAGTTCATCGAAGCGCTGATTGAGTTTGATGGCCTTGCTTTGCATCTTGCTGAGCAGGTGTTTGGAGTTGTCGTTACGTCCCTGTTCTTGTTTGATAAGAATTCGACGTTTTACATCGGCGAACCGAACCTTATAAAACTCATCCAAGTTATTAGAGAAAATACCTAGAAAGCGGATTCTTTCGATCAAGGGTACGGACTTATCGGCCGCTTCTTGGAGCACTCGTTCATTAAAAGAAAGCCAGCTAAGTTCTTTTTCTACATACAGTTTTTCAGTGCTCATCTTGTCTACCGTTTTCTAGTTGCTAAGCAAGTCTAGTGCTAAAATTGGGTGGCGAATTGTATTGCGTTAAGATGTCACTCCAATGACAATGTATGGATGCTTTGTTACAGAATGCTAATTGTTTCAATGGTTTATTAGTGGTTTTGCATATCAATAATTTGCCAGTTGTCATTTAGGTGTCAAACGCCTCTGTTAGGCTCGTTCGGTTCAGATAAAAACAATTTCAACAATAAGGCCCCTCAATTGCTACAAGAGACCAATAGAGTCCGACTACTCAAAGATAAAGCGATAACTGCAGTGGTTAAAGCCAGTGGCTTGGGTCTATTGGTTGGATTGCTTGGGATCTTTTTCTACTTTATCTCAGAAACCTTGCCGATTTTTAGTACTCCATCGCATAACTCTATTCAGGTGACCTTGCCTGTGAGCAGCGATGATATTGCTGATGCCAGTATAGACAGCACAGGTGAAAACCTAGTACTCGTGACTAAGCGTGGGGCTATCCAGTATTTCACCATTAAACAGGGCAGCCTCAACCTTATCAATCGTGCTCGACTCAATCGTGAACCTGTGGCTATCGCTAAGTCGGGTCTTCGCTCTTGGATTGCAACTATAGATAAGCACGGTGCGCTGGAAGTGGTGATGCCGGAGTTTATCGTTTCTCACTCTCAAACCGGCAAGAACTACACGCCTAATCTAAGGGTTGAGAGTACTCTTTCTAAGTTAAGCTTTGCTGACAATGGTTTTGTTACACGAAACTTTGTGTTCGCTAAACAGAGTGAACAATCAGTCTTTGTTCGCACCGATGATAGCAGGGTAGAGGTGCTCAGTTATTGGCTCGATAGTGCAGGACTGCCACAACATAAGATCCAAACCGTCGCCAAGGATTTTCGCAACATTCACCATGCACAGGTATCCAGCGATGGTCGCTTCTTGATTGTGCTGGATGACAAACAGTTGCACCTGTTCAGCCGCGCCCGTATGGACTCCAATTTCGAAGAGAAGAATTACTCAGGTAATCTGTCAGCTAAACATCTTTCTAAGTCCTTTATGCTGCTTAGTGGTGAGCGAGGAGCTGTTACGTATAACTCTGACAATCAGGTTGAACTGTGGTTTATGGTGGTAAATGACGGACGTCGTTTGACTAATACTCAGAAATTTCAGTTGGATTCACCACCTAGACACCTAATACCGCAGCACACCTCAAAGGGGTTTTGGACGGTTGAAGACAACGGCACCCATACCTTGTTTTATTCCACTCGCGAAGAGCCTGTATTGCAGTTTAAGTCTGCCTTTGGCGGTGTCGCGATAAGCGTGCTGTCGGAGAATGATGAATATTTGATGAGCATCTCCGGCAACAAAGCGGTGATTACTCATGTGGAGACACCGCATCAGCAGGTATCGCTAAAAGGCCTGACCCAGAAGATCCAGTATGAAGGGTATGCCGAGCCAGATTATGTATGGCAAACCTCAGCCGCTACCGAGGATGTGGAGCCTAAATTTAGCTTAACGCCCTTGGTGTTTGGCACATTGAAAGCCGCCACTTATGCCATGCTCTTTTCTATTCCAATTGCGGTATTTGGGGCAGTTTATACCGCCTTTTTTATGTCCGCACGGATGAGAGGCTTGATTAAGCCAACCATAGAATTGATGGAGGCATTGCCAACTCTGGTTATTGGCTTTGTAGCAGCGATTTGGTTAGCGCCATTTATGGAGAAGAATCTGTTTGGTTTCTTCCTCTGTCTATTGGCTCTACCTATGGTGGCACTGCTGAGCGGTGGGCTCTGGTCTGCCATTCCTAGAAGCTATACCAGAAAGGTGCCACGTGGATTACACCTGCTGTCCTTGTTGCCTATTCTGCTGGTAGTGGTGTGGGGGGTATTCCAGATCGCGCCTTACCTAGAAAAAATCTGGTTTAATGACGGGTTGATTATTTACCTTGCGGATCATGGTTGGGATTATCAACAGCGAAACTCTCTGATCGTGGGAATGGCGATGGGCTTTGCGGTTATTCCGACTATCTTTACCATAGCCGAAGACGCCATATTTTCTGTCCCTAAGCACCTCTCGGAAGGGTCTCTCGCTCTTGGGGCGACCGAATGGCAGACCCTAACTCGTGTGGTACTTCTTACTGCAAGTCCGGGTATTATCTCTGCCATCATGCTAGGCATGGGGCGCGCGGTAGGAGAGACAATGATAGTGCTTACTGTGACCGGTAATACTCCGTTAACCGATTGGAATGTATTTGAAGGTCTGCGCTCTTTAACCGCTACCATAGCCACAGAGTTACCTGAGTCTAAGGTGGGAAGTTCTCACTATCGTTTGTTGTTCCTTTCGGCTCTGGTTCTTTTCCTATTCACCTTTATCGTAAACAGCGTGGCAGAGAGTGTTCGTCAGCGCTTGCGCGATAAGTATCGTTCTCTGTAAGGGTTAGCTGTGATTAAGTGGATTCAATCAGGGAAACCCTGGATATGGCTAACCTCTTTGGCGGTAACGACCAGTATCTTGTTGGTGCTGGGAATACTGCTGTTTATTGGTTGGAATGGCCTTAACCATTTTTGGACCCAGCCCGTCTATCAATGGCAGAACCAGCAGGGCAGAACTGTGGTTGGCGAGGTATTCCAAAGGCAGCAGATTGACTGGGAACAGCTCTCTGCTGAGCAACAATCTCAGGTGCCGATGGAACTCCGCAGTGAGTTAGAGTCACAGCGAGTACCGACAATTGAGCGCCTGATTATTAAGGTTGCCAATCGAGATGTATATGGACACGACTTTATCTCTACCTACACCTATTTGTGGCCGGAACCAGAGCAACCTGAAGATATTCTAGTTTTAGATAGGGTTAAGTCTGGGCAGTTTATTGGTAGAGCCATAGCTTTGACACAAGAAGGTCAACGTTATACCGAGGATTTGCCTGCTCGCATCAAGCAAGCGGTCGATGATGCCAATGAGATACGAGCTGAGATCAACTCTATAGTAAACGACAAGGTTGAGCCCCTTTCATGGCAGCTTCAGAGTAATCGTGAGCAGATCACGGCTCTTATCCAAAGCGGTGAACAGCAGGGCAGGCTCAAGATCCTCACAGATCGTAGGCAGCAGCTAAACGATAGCCGAAATGAAGCAGAAGCTCGGGTAGAGCAGTTGCAGGAAGACCTTAGTCGTCAGAGTGTATGGATGCGAGATATGCATGGCCATTCTCACCTGATTAAGATGAATCAGATCTTGGATGCCTGGTATCCAAATGCGATGAGTACCGGTGACAAGCTTAAGCATTGGTTCTCTTCTTTGTGGAACTTTATTGCCGATGATCCGAGAGAGTCCAACTCTGAGGGAGGGGTATTCCCAGCTATTTTTGGTACGGTGCTCTTGGTGCTATTGATGTCGGTGGCGGTAATGCCACTGGGTGTGTTAGCCGGGGTCTATTTGCATGAGTATGCTCAGAATAACTGGTTGACTCGTTTGGTTCGGATCACGGTGAATAACCTCGCTGGTGTACCCTCCATTGTATATGGGGTATTTGGTCTGGGTTTCTTTGTGTACAGTGTGGGTGGCACGATAGATGAGCTGTTCTATTCCGATGCTCTGCCAGCGCCAACCTTTGGCACGCCAGGCTTGCTCTGGGCATCTCTCACTCTAGCTATGCTAACTCTACCGGTGGTTATCGTAACCATTGAAGATGGTTTATCACGTATTCCACAGTCGGTAAGGCATGGTTCTTTTGCGCTGGGGGCAACTAAATCTGAAACCTTGCTACGAGTTGTTTTACCCATGGCTATGCCAGCGGTATTAACTGCATTGATACTCGCGGTCGCGCGCGCCGCAGGTGAGGTAGCGCCACTAATGCTGGTGGGCGTAGTAAAACTGGCACCGAGCTTACCAATCGATGGGCAGTTCCCATATATCCATCTTGAGCGTAAATTCATGCATCTAGGCTTTCATATCTATGATGTGGGTTTCCAGACCTCGAACTTAGAATCGGCTAAGTCATTGGTTTATGCGACCTCTATGCTTTTAGTCACGGTAATAATAGGATTAAACTTGATCGCAATACGTATTCGTAACTCGCTACGAGAGAGCTTCCGCAACCTAGGATTTGATGAGCATGTTTTCTGATACCTCTTCCTTTAAGCTGTTGAAACCGCTGGATGTTAAAAATCTAGCGGCAGATAAAACGGCTATCGAGATAGACAAGCTCAACCTCTATTACGGGCAGAAGCAGGCTTTGCATGATATCTCTATGCGTATCCCTAAGGGCAAGGTGACGGCTTTTATTGGTCCTTCGGGCTGCGGTAAGTCCACCATAATGCGCTCGATTAATCGTATGAATGACCTTATTGAAGGGTGCAAGATCACTGGCAATATCCTACTGCACGGTCACGATGTGTATGCTCCTGAGGTGGATGTATCAGCGCTTCGTCGCAGGGTAGGTATGGTATTTCAAAAGCCGAATCCATTTCCGAAAACCGTGTATGAAAACGTGATCTACGGACTGCGTTTGCAGGGAGTTAAGAATAGCCGTGTGCTGGATGATTGTTGTGAACGCTCTCTTCGTGGCGCAGGTTTATGGGATGAAGTGAAGAATCGCCTGCATGAGAGCGCGTTTAGTTTGTCTGCAGGTCAGCAGCAACGCCTTGTGGTGGCAAGGGCGATAGCCATTGAGCCTGAGGTGCTTCTTCTGGATGAACCGACCTCGACTCTGGATCCTATCTCGACTCTTACCATAGAAGAGCTTATCAATGAGCTGAAGACTCGCTATACGGTGGTGATAGTGACTCATAACATGCAGCAAGCGGCACGTGTTAGTGACTACACCGCATTCGTGCATATGGGTAAGATCGTAGAATATAGAGATACCGACTCTATGTTTACATCGCCTAAAATGAAACAGACAGAAGATTACATTACTGGTCGAATTGGCTAGGGAGCAAACTAAATTGATGCACACAGGTCGCCACATATCGGGGCAGTATAACGTTGAGCTTGAGGCTATTCGAAGCCATGTGCTTACCATGGGGGGCTTGGTTGAACAGCAGCTCGCCTTTGCTCTGCGCTCGCTGGTTAGGCAAGACTATGAATTGGCAAAGAAAGTAGTTGCAGAAGACCACAACGTGAATGCGATGGAAGTGGCTATCGATGAGGCTTGCACTCGCATCATTGCAAGGCGTCAGCCAACCGCGGGCGACTTGCGCTTGGTAATGTCTATCATCAAGACCATTGCAGAACTGGAGCGTATCGGTGATGTGGCCTCGCGCCTTGCTAAAACCTCTCTCGAGCACAAAAACGTCGACCCTAGATATCAAACCTCTCTCGAGCCTCTTTGTCGCCTAGCTATCGATATGCTGCATCAGGTTTTAGATGCGTTCGCGCGTATGGACCTACAATCGGCCGCCAATGTGTATGAGATGGATGAGAAGGTGGATAAAGAGTATCAATCCATCATCAAACAACTGACACAGTTTATGACCGATGAGGTGCAATCCATACCGGCCATCTTAGAGGTGATGTGGTCTGCCAGAGCCATCGAGCGTGTGGGTGACCGCTGTCAAAATATCTGTGAATACATTATCTATGCAGTGAAAGGTAAAGACGTTCGCCACAGAGATGAGGAAGAGATCTACAAATACAGGGCTAGCTAAGCTGGTCTAGTACCTCTCGCACCTTAGCAATAGAATCAAATTGGGTGACAGGCACCTTGCTGTCGTCCACATCATCCGCACCCATGTGAGCCTTGTCGGCTTTGAAGGTCATTAAGCTATCACGCACTCCCTTACCAGATAGATGTATTTCGTGAAGATTAGCGGTTTGGATAAGCATCTGAGCATTGTTGGCATTCACGCCTGCACCAGCCATCAGAGAGACACGATCATTGGCTTGCTGATTAAGCTCGTTTAGCATATTTACGCCTAGTTCAGCGCTCTGCTCTAGACCAGAAGTTAGAATCCGCTCACAGCCAATATTGATAACCTCTTCTAGCGCCGTTTTAGGCTCTCGACATAGGTCGAATGCACGATGGAAGGTAACCCCCATGCCATCCGCTTTATCAATCAGCTTGCGGCAGCTTTCAGTGTCGATATCGCCGTTGGCTTTAAGAATACCTATCACTATGCCGTCTAGACCGCAAGCTTGGCAGCTTCAACGTCATTCAACATGATATCCAGCTCTTGCTGGTTAAACAGGAAATCTCCCTGCCTTGGGCGAATCATGGCATAGACAGGTATCGAGCTTTGCTTAGCGGCTTCTTTCATAAACCCGAATGACGGGGTTAGGCCACCAAGTGCAAGGGAGCTACACAGTTCAATTCGGGTAGCGCCGGCTGAGATAGCGGTAGAGAGTGACTCAATATTGTCGATACAGACTTCAAGCTCAAAGGACATGGCAAACTCACTGTTTTTAAAGCAAAAAAAGCAGGTTGGCTCAATGCCAACCTGCTCTCATATTAACACAAGGCTAATCTTATTTGCTTAGGTCTTCAGCGTGCTCAGATAGGAATGCAGCTACGCCCTTAGGAGATGCGTCCATACCTGCTTTACCTTCTTCCCATTGTGCTGGGCAAACTTCACCGTTCTTCTGGTGGAAGTTTAGAGCGTCAACCATACGTAGCATTTCGTCGATGTTACGGCCTAGTGGTAGGTCGTTAACTACTTGGTGACGTACAACGCCGTCTTCGTCGATTAGGAAAGAACCACGGAAAGCAACGCCTGCTTCTGGGTGCTCAACGTCGTATGCTTTACAGATTTCGTGCTTAACGTCAGCGATTAGTGGGTACTTAACTTGACCGATGCCGCCGTCTTCAACAGCAGTGTTACGCCATGCGTTGTGAGAGAATTGAGAGTCGATAGAAACACCGATTACTTCAACGCCTTTGTCTTGGAAATCTTGGAAACGGTTGTCAAAAGCAATTAGCTCTGAAGGACAAACGAATGTGAAGTCTAGTGGGTAGAAGAAAACTACTGCTTTCTTGCCTTTAGTGAACTCAGCAAAGTTGAAATTTTCAACGATCTCGCCGTTACCTAGTACCGCTGCAGCTGTGAAATCTGGTGCTTGACGACCTACTAATACCATGGTTTTGCTCCTAGTAAATTATTGTTACGCCTACAGTTTTAGGCTTAATCCGTGTTTGAACGAGACAAACTATAATACAGAATATACTATAGAAAAAAGCGAAATAAATAGATTAATACAATCGAAAAAAGCGATGTTTAAACTTTGTTATCTATCGCACATTTTGATTGTAAATTAATGTTCTTTTTTGACCGGAATTTGAATTATTTATGAACAAATGGCCAAGCCTTAAGCAGTTGCACTACCTTATCACCCTGCATGAGACGCGTCACTTTGGAGAGGCGGCTCAGCAGTGCTTCGTGAGTCAATCAACCTTGAGTAAAGGGATCCAAAATCTGGAGGAACAATTTGGTTGTCCTCTATATGAGAAGAAAGACAAAAAGAGCACCCTAGTCTTTACCCCCGTCGGAGAGATGGTGGTAAAACAAGGAAGAGAACTACTCACTAAGAGCCAAGATTTAATGGAGCTCGGTCATCTCGCTTGTGGCGGTTTAATGCAAGGACAACTCAGACTAGGCGCCATACCAACCATCGCCCCGTTTCTTCTAAGTAGCCTTGTGCGAGAGGTGAATGAGCAGTTCTCTGATCTAACGCTTTTACTTCGCGAAGATACAACTCAAAACCTGCTGAGTGCACTGCAAGATGGTCAACTAGATGTCTTGGTATTAGCTTTGCCGGTAGAAATAGGCTCACTAGCCAGTCGCTCAGTTGGGCAAGATCAGTTCCGTATGGTGATAAGTAAAGAGCAGGCGCAGAATATTAAGACTCCCCTTCACTATGAAGACCTGCCAGATGAGTCTGTGTTCCTTTTGGAAAAAGAGCACTGCCTAACCGAGCATGCTGTATCAGCGTGTAATCTTACTGAGAAGAGTAAGATCAACCGTTTACAGCAACCAGCCTACACACATTAGTGCAGATGGTAGCGAATGGATTGGGCACTACCTTTATCCCGCAGATGGCAATTGACCATGGGCTTTTGGCCAATCATGATCTAGAGATTGTCGATCCTCCGGGTCAGCGCGCCTATCGTAGTATTGGCCTAGTTTGGCGACCGAGTAGCTCTCGTACGGATACCTTTATGAGGCTAGGAGATCTGATTGAGGATCTTTTGAAAAAACCTTAATAAGAATAGTTTGCAATAAACTCACCGAACTAGGTTGATCCCAGTAAGTTACTGGGCTTTACTCTATTAAGAGTGGTGTTTTTCTTGGGTCGGAATAGGAATTCCAATGACAAGCAAGGAGAGCACATAGAGTTAGCCAGGAGTGAGGCTAGTCATGCAAAAACATCAGTTCGACCAATGGATTCATGCTGATATCGAAAGGCACACGGTCGTGCCAAAAGTCTTCGTTATCGGGTGCGCTGATCTTTCGTCCTACCAACTTGCCGTTGAGTTCAAACACAAACTAGAACCAATTCGAGAGAATGGTGAGCCAGTTTCTTATGCATCGCTTGAGCTAGTGAAAGAAGAGTTGGTTCGTCTCGGTTTAGAAAGTGCTTATCTGAGATTACACAACGCGTACGACGAATGTGGCGCGTTAGATGGAAAGCTTTATCACGATATAGAGCTATCGCTGAAAAGCTATTAGTCTTCAGCTTGTAGCGCAGACAGCAAGATTTGTTTAGTGAAACTGCTACGCAGATAGAAACCGCGTGGCAGTGTTTTAATACTTTTACCTGATTCCCCAAAAGCGTCGGTCAAGGCTTTGCTGTTGGCGGCTTTGGTCTTATCTGCATCACTTCACCGTGTTTTGCGCTTATTTCGTGGATACGACCCAAAACGATCATCTCCATCAACTCTTCCCAGTCATTGCGCAGCAGTTGCTCTTGCTCTTGATTCGGCGACCATAGAAGCGGCACACCCACGTGCCTGTCACTGAGTGGGATCTCGCGCTCACCTTCAACTGGGATCCATAGAACTCGACTCAACTTTTGCCTTACATGGCACTCTTCCCATTTTAGGCCTGAGATCCCGGTTAGCGGAGCCACGCTTACAAAGGTGCTTTCAAGGGGGGCACCGCTGTGACTAAGTGGTATGGTTTTTAGCTCAATACCGAGATGAAGGAAGTCCTGCTCAGGGCGACTGCCTGCCTCAGCACCAAGATGTCGTTCGATCAATTGTCCAACCCAGCCTTTATCACGACGAAGATCTTTAGGTGGCGTGATACCAAGTTCTTGCGCTAATTCACCCAGGGTATAGCCGGTAAGGTGGTGTGCTCGGGTGAGTAACTCTTGTTCAGTAGCGGGTGGGGGTAGGTTCAAACTCGGTTCTCTATGGTTTAGATCTGCGCTGATATTATGATCAAATTAAGTGCCTGTCACCTCGCTTTAATCTACTTATCCACAGGTGAGGTGCTTGTTATTGCCTAATTAGAAAGTAATGGATAAATAAACAGGTGTTTTATATCACATTTGCGCTTGTTTTAGGGTGTTAAGTATGCCTCTTTAGAAGTGTGATGTGGATAAAGATAAAGTTGATGGATCTTTGACCGATCCAAAAGGATCAAATTTTAGGCAGATCTACTTAATATTTTAGATGAATTTTTTCACTCTTAAGTTACTGAAAATAAATGGATAATTTAAGTGTTAGTATAGGGTGGATAAATTTGGGAGTGTCATAAAATCGACACCTTAAAAAGATATGTGAAGTTTTCGCACAAAGTTATTCACAGATATAGTGAATAAATGGCGAGTCATCGTGTTGCCACTGTTGATAAGTGTAGTAAAACCTAAGATTTATTCAAATTTGGTTTGATTGCATCATAATTCAGCAACTTTTGAGAGGTATGGATTTGCTACCTTAGGGGATCTGTGGAAAAATCGAGTTATATAAAATTAACTGTAGAGGTTAGCCAGTGATCGATGGCGATGGTTACCGCTTAAATGTGGGAATCGTAATTTGTAATAACCACGGTCAAGTTTTTTGGGCTAAACGATACGGACAGCATTCTTGGCAATTTCCTCAAGGTGGCATAGATGATGGAGAGACTCCTGAACAAGCCATGTACCGCGAATTGTATGAAGAGGTTGGGCTAACTAAAGATGATGTAAGAATAGTGACTACCAGTCGACACTGGTTACGCTATCGCCTGCCTAAGCGACTCGTTCGTTGGGATTCCAAGCCAGTCTGTATCGGTCAAAAGCAAAAATGGTTTTTGTTGCAACTGACCTGTGATGAATCAAAGGTCAATATGCAAAAAGGGCACTCTCCTGAGTTTGATGGATGGCGTTGGGTAAGTTATTGGTATCCAGTCAGACAAGTAGTTTCTTTCAAGCGAGACGTTTATCGTCGAGCAATGAAGGAATTCGCGTCTTTTGCTATGCCATTTAAAGACCGTAAACAAAACCGTAAACGAAAACACCGTAGAGGATAGCGAGAATGCTGAATCAACTAAGGGATATAGTTGAGCATGTATCGCGGGTAGATGATATTCATCAAGCGCTGGAAGTGCTGGTGGAAAGAACATGTCATGCCGTGAGCAGTGAGTGTTGTACTATCTACCTATCTAACCACCAAAAGCAGCGCCTTGAGTTGATGGCAACCAAGGGGCTGATTTTTCTGGTGAAAGCTACATGTAGGTTTTAATCAGGGCCTAGTTGGTCTTGTTTATCGAACCGCAGAACCTCTAAACCTCGCTCGTGCCTCTGTACATCCAGAATATAAGTTCTTCCCACAACTTGGGGAGCAAATCTATCAAGCCTTTTTAGCCACCCCTATCGTGTATCGCAAGCGCGTACTCGGGGTCATGGTTATCCAGCAACAAGCACCAAGACAGTTTAGTGAGCAAGAAGAGTCGTTTCTGGTTACTCTAGCGGCTCAGCTTGCGGTGTTGATCGCTAGTGAGCAAAACCAGGGAAAATGGCTACTGCAACACAAACGCAGACCAGTATTGAGTGGCATTGCGGCCAGCAATGGTATTGCTATTGGTCCTATCTGGCGTGAGAGTGAGGAGCACTCTCTTTCAGAAGTGTTGCCTGCCTCAGCGGTCGACCCTGAGAAGGATAAAGAGTGGCTGCTCCTAGCCATTGAGAGTGCATTAAAAGAGTTTCGACGCCTTAGAAAGCAACTCGATAGCGACCTTAACAAGGATGCGTTGGCAATCTTCGACCTGTTTACCCACCTTCTTAACGATCCAAAACTTCGCTCTGATCTCTTGGGGCAGATAGATAAAGGGGACAGTGCTGAGTGGGCACTTCGTCAGGTGATTGAGCGTTTCTCTAACCACTTCGCCCGTATGAGTGATCTTTATCTGCAGCAACGAGCACAAGATGTGCGTGAGTTAGGACAGAGGCTTCTCTATTTCTTGCACAACTCTCAGGCACAGCAGATAAAACTGGCTGAGCCTATGATCTTGGTGGTCAACGAGATGACTACCACTTTGCTCGCATCCGTGCCTAGAGACAAACTGCTCGGGATAGTATCATTGCAAGGAGGGATAAACTCCCACGCGGCCATCTTGTCTCGCGCCTTGGGAATTCCTGCGGTATTGGGTGTGCAGATAGCCCAAGATATCCCATCAGATCGTGCTGTCGTACTTGATGGCTATAACGGTGAGGTCATGCCTTCGCCAACCGCGGGACAGAGAAAGTACTACCGCAAGCTCCTCAATGAAGAGCTTGAGATGCGCACTAAGGTCGAGTCTACGGCGACTGAACCGGCCGTGACTAAAGATGGTGCCAATATTCAGGTAATGATGAATGCGGGCCTTGAGGTCGATGAAAATGTGGCTCTTAGCCAAGCAGTAGACGGTATTGGTCTCTATCGTACAGAGGTTTCTTTTCTACTAAAGCAGTCTTTTCCATCCGAGGATGAACAGTTTTATCACTATCGTCAGGTGTTAGTAAGGGCGAGAAGTAAACCGGTTGTTATGCGTACGCTCGATGTCGGGGGAGATAAATCTCTTCCCTATTTCCCTATGGAGGAAGAGAACCCATTTCTTGGCTGGCGTGGCATTCGTTTTACCTTAGATCACCCAGACATCTTTTTGATACAGATACGCGCCATGCTAAGAGCTAGCGTGGGGTTATCGAGCAAGCTTAAGATATTGCTACCGATGATCTCCTGCGCTAAAGAATTGGATGCGTCTTTGAGGCTGTTTGAGCAAGCCTATGCTGAGATATCAGTGGCTTTTCCTCAGGTAAATAAACCTGAGGTAGGTATCATGCTTGAGGTGCCTTCAACCATTTATCTACTCCCTGTTATAGCGGACAAGATAGATTTTGTATCTGTCGGTACCAATGACCTGACACAATACTTGTTAGCAGTAGATCGTAACAATGCTCAAGTGTCTGAACTGTATGAGGTTATGCATCCAGCTGTTATCATGGCCCTGAAGGATATTCAAACTCGATGCAGGCAAGCGAATCTCGAGGTCTCTGTTTGTGGTGAGCTAGCCGGCGATCCCTTGGGAGTATTATTACTACTGGGTTTGGGCTTCGATCAGCTAAGCATGAACTCGGCCAACGTCGCTCGAATCAAGCACCTGATTCGACAGACTAATTTGAAAGACCTAGAAGAATTGGCTCGATTGGCGCTAACTAAAGCGTATGCGGAAGATGTGCAGAGCCTGACCCAAAACTATCTAAAACAACAAAAACTGACCGGCTATGTAAAACCCGGCAAAGAATAATGTTAGAACTATTTTTAATCCTGCTTCTAGTAGGAAGTGTGGTCGGCGTGCTTGCCGGCCTACTTGGTATTGGTGGAGGGCTGATTATCGTGCCCTCCCTTTTATATCTATTTCCTTATTTCGGTATTCCGCAAGAGTTCGCAATGCAGATGGCATTGGCGACTTCTTTGGCATGCGTGGTATTTACTTCAGCCTCGTCGGCATTTAACCATGTGCGAGCGACTAACTTTGAACTCACTGCTGTGAAAAGTATGCTTCCAGGGGTTATTGTTGGCGGCTTTGTTGGTAGCTTCATCGCAGAGTGGGTGCCGACTGAGTACTTGCTAGGGTGTTTGGCACAATAGTTCTCGGTCTATCGCTCCAGATGTTCATTTCGGTGCGTGGTGGCAAGAGCAAGGATATGCCACCTGCTTTTGCAACCTTTGGCGCAGGCGGAGCTATAGGCGCGGTATCAAGCTTAGCTGGAATTGGTGGTGGTTCTTTGATGGTACCTTTCCTGAATCGTCATAGCGTTGAGATGCGTAAGGCTATTGGCTCTTCATCAATTTGTGGAGCGGTCCTGGCGATATCGGGAATGCTGGGTTTTATTTTGCACGGAACTAACGTGCAGGGCTTACCGTCCTATAGTATGGGCTTTGTTTACCTACCGGCATTGCTAGCAATATCATCATGCTCAGTGCTAACTACTCGCGTGGGTGTTAAGCTAGCCTCTAGTTTACCCACTCCAGTGCTTAAACGGTTTTTTGCTTTCTTGTTGCTATTCATTGCAATACGAATGCTGTTTAGTTGATTTACATTTATCGAGATATTATGACTCAGGAATTTATCGCTTTTCCGCACATCGATCCTGTTCTTATTGAGCTAGGGCCTATCTCCATTCGCTGGTATGGATTGATGTATCTGATTGGCTTTGCATTTGCTATGTGGCTTGCAAATCGACGCGCTGACCAAAAGGGCAGTGGTTGGAATAGAGAGCAGGTATCCGATCTCTTGTTCTTAAGCTTCCTTGGTGTGGTTGTCGGTGGCCGTGTGGGTTATGTGATCTTCTATCACTTCGATCTCTTCTTAGATAATCCACTGTATCTGTTCCAAGTCTGGACTGGTGGCATGTCATTCCATGGCGGCCTGCTAGGTGTGATTTCAGCTATGGCAATCTATGCGTATAGAAATGGCCGTACCTTCTTCAATGTTGCTGACTTTATCGCACCTCTGATTCCTTTTGGATTAGGTATGGGGCGTCTTGGCAATTTTATGAACGATGAGCTTTGGGGACGCGTGACCGATGTACCTTGGGCTGTACTCTTCCCAAGCGGTGGTTATCTTCCTCGCCACCCGTCTCAGCTTTACGAAGCGGTACTTGAAGGCTTAGTGCTGTTCTTTATCTTGAACTTCTTTATTAAGAAACCTCGTCCAGCTGGCGCAGTGTCTGGCTTGTTCCTACTTGGTTACGGTAGCTTCCGCTTTATAGTAGAATACTTCCGCGAACCGATGCGCATCTGGTCTATTCGGTGACTGGATTTCTATGGGGCAGATTCTGTCGTCTCCAATGATCTTCGCCGGTGCAATCATGATGTGGTGGGCGTACAAGTACAATCAGAAGTCGTTGCAGACGCAACCAAGTGAGGAAAAATAAGTGAAGCAGTATCTAGATCTTTGCCACCGTATTGTTGAAGAGGGGCATTGGGTTGAAAACGAGCGTACAGGCAAGCGTTGTCTGACGGTTATCAACGCTGACTTAACTTATGATGTTGCGAATAACGCTTTCCCTTTGGTTACGACGCGCAAGAGCTTCTGGAAGGCAGCGGTAGCTGAATTGCTGGGCTACATTCGAGGCTATGACAATGCGGCTCAGTTTCGTGAGCTAGGTACTAAGACCTGGGATGCGAATGCGAACCTTAACCAAGCTTGGCTAGATAATCCACACCGTAAGGGTGAGGACGATATGGGGCGAGTATACGGTGTTCAAGGTCGTCAATGGGCTAAGCCAGACGGTGGTCATATCGACCAACTTCGTAAGATAGTAGATGACCTGTCTCGCGGTGTAGATGACCGAGGTGAAATCCTTAACTTTTATAACCCTGGCGAATTCCACATGGGCTGTTTACGTCCTTGTATGTACAGTCATCATTCTCACTACTGGGCGATACTTTGTATCTAAACAGCACCCAACGCTCGTGTGATGTGCCACTAGGCCTTAACTTCAATATGGTTCAGGTTTATGTGTTCCTTGCCATCATGGCGCAGATCACAGGCAAGAAACCAGGTCAGGCGTATCATAAGATAGTGAATGCACACATCTATGAAGACCAACTAGAGCTGATGCGTGATGTTCAGCTTAAACGTGAACCGTTGGATGCACCTAAGTTCATCATCAATCCTGAGATTAAATCGCTAGAAGACCTAGAAACCTGGGTAACCCTAGATGACTTCTCCGTTGAAGGGTATGAATCTCACCCAGCGATTAAATATCCATTCTCGGTGTAAGCTACTGATTAGCGGAAACAAATTGCAATAAGTTGCGTAATAAAGCATCTGACAGGCCGATAATTTAGATATACTAAGTTATCGGCCTTTTTTATTGGGCAATTTTCAAGAGTGGTGTAAATGAGAAAAGGAAGCTCATCATTACTAGTTCTAGCCAGTGCTATACCTTTGGTGGGCAGTGCTGCGCCTATCTTAGACTCAGACAAGTACCTTGAAGGGGTATTCTCTACAGCCCTGATACTCACTGACAGTGAGATGCTTTCGTTTGGTTTTGCTAACTTTGATCCGAATGAGATCTTCGGTACTGACAACCCCAACTTTGGCGGTCAGGAGGCGGTGGACGCTCGTAAAAAGATAAGAGGGACTTCACTGCCTATCTCATTCTTGTTTGAAAACGACGAGAATAACTGGCTACATAGACTTAAGCTTCGAGCTGCCTATATGGAGCTCAGTCGAGACATTAACTATCAAGCCATAGATGAACTCAATTTAGACTGGGAGTCTGATAAAACGACCGATCAAGTGTGGTCGGGCTATGCTGAATATGCGCTGGGATATCAGCTCTCTGAAGGGTGGCAATTCTTCGTCGGCTCAGGTTTGCATCTAATGCATTATCGAAATCGATTTACGCTAATAGCCCACTCAAAGGTTTGATAGAAGAGAACAACATCGACTCTGTGATCAATGGCTCTTCTAATATTTGGATTGCTGAGCCTCAGGCAGATCTCATCTACACCAAAGATATGGGCCCAGGGGAGATAAAGTTTAATACCGAATATCATTATTTTTGGGGGCGTAGCTACGGAGGGAGTATTGATACTTCCAACGCAACCCCAGAAGGGTGGCGATTTATGAATAGCCTGCAGTACAAGTATCACCTTAAGCCATGGGGGGATAGAAAGCAGGACTTCTTGGTACGCTTTAGACGAATCGATGTGGGTGGTGACTTAAGAGACCCGGTGGGGGCGACTCACTACAACGAGTACGCCTTTGGTTGGGTCGTCGATACCAGTGACTATTCTTCTGTCATCTATAACGTAGGTATAGGGATAAACATCAACTATGGTAGCTCACTCAAGGGTGGTTCATTGGTGTTCTTTTATAACGAATAATAAAAAAGCCCAACTCATTGAGTTGGGCTTTTTCGTATGCGATGGAATAGCTTATTAGCTAGTTAGGGCAATGATAGCACCCGGCATGAAAATGAATACTGCCAAAAGGTAACCTGCAACCACACCCTTGTTTTTCAGCGCCATGCTTGAAATCCAGTCTGCACCCTTCAAAGGAAGGTCACGTAGCATTGGGATACCAAAGATTAGCAGTGTCGCTGAGATGTTGAATACTAAGTGAACCAGAGCGATTTGCAAAGCAAATGCTGCATATTCACCAGTAACTGCTGTCGCTGCTAGAAGTGCAGTGATACAAGTACCGATGTTTGCACCTAGTGTAAATGGGTATACGTCCTTAACCTTAAGCACGCCCGAACCTACTAGTGGAACCATTAGGCTGGTGGTAGTTGAAGAAGACTGAACCAGCACAGTGACTACAGAGCCAGAGAAGATACCGTGTAGTGGACCACGACCGATAGCGTTCTTTAGGATGTCACGTGCACGGCCAACCATTAGGCTCTTCATCAGTTTACCCATTACTGTGATAGAGATGATGATGGTTGCGATACCAAGGATAATCATGCTCACACCAGCAACGATTGGACCAAGTGCCATTAGAGGATCTTGAACCACACCGATCAGTGGCTTAGTAAGAGGTTTGATGAAGTTCAGGCCGCCCATGTCTAGGTCGCCAGTTGTCATCAGTGGAGCTACAAGCCACGCAGAGATCTTACCAAAGATGCCGAACATCATTTCTAGCGGTAGGAAGATAAGTACGGCTAGTAGGTTAAAGAAATCGTGTACCGTCGCACTCGCGAATGCGCGTTTGAACTCTTCTTTACAACGTAGGTGACCTAGGCTCACTAGAGTGTTGGTTACTGTAGTACCAATATTCGCACCCATAACCATAGGGATAGCGATCTGTACTGGCAGACCACCGGCAACAAGGCCAACGATAATAGAGGTAACAGTACTAGAAGATTGAATTAGAGCCGTTGCTACCAGACCGATCATCAGACCCGCTACTGGATGTGAAGCAAATTCAAAAAGAGACTTAGCGTGTTCACCAGAGGCAAGCTTAAAACCGCTACCTACCATTGAAACAGAAACAAGCAAAAGGTACAGCATGAAAGCTAGGTTAGCCCAACGCAGGTAAGTCGATTTGCTTACTCCTGCAGTTGCTACTGATGATGCTTGGTTATTCATGAGTTTTCTCCGACCTTTGATTAGGCGATTAATTAACTGTCTTAACTTTCGGCGAGTTTAGAGAACTAATATTTCAGTTATATTACAAACTGTAAAAAAGCAGCCCTTTTTTTATACGCATCAGGTAAACGTTTGCTTTTCTTTCTTTTGTGTTTAAGTGATTGTTTTTAAATGGTTTGTTGAGTTGGTCTTTGTTCTGTTGATCATGATTTCGTTCGTTTTTTACCGTAATATTGATCTCCGTCCGATTTATTTATGACAGCAATGTCATTTTGAGTTAAATTTTGTTTCGGTATTTTCGATATATATGGCGAAATACATTGAATTTTATATAGATAAGGTGATTTGAATGTCCCATCTTAATTACAACCATCTTTATTATTTCTGGATGGTGTGCAAACAGGGCTCTCTAACTAAGGCCGCCGATGCTCTTTTCTTGACTCCACAAACGGTGACGGGGCAGATCAAAGCACTGGAACAGAGGCTAAACGGGAAACTGACTAAGAGAAACGGTCGTACAGTTGAGCCTACTGAACTGGGACAACTAGTATTCAAATACGCTGATCGTATGTTTGACCTTAGCTATGAGATGTTGGATATCGTCAATTATAGTCAGCGTGCCAACCTTTTGTTTGAAGTTGGTGTTGCAGATGCGTTATCCAAGCGATTGGTGAGTCAGATTCTTTCTACCACTATCCCTGAGGACGGAAATATTCATCTTCGATGTTTTGAGGCTACCCACGAACTCTTGCTAGAACGATTGTCTCAGCACAAGTTGGATATGATCCTCTCTGACTGTCCTATCGACTCATCACAAAATGCCGGCCTCTATAGTAAGAAGCTAGGGGAGTGCAGTATGAGTTTTTACTCGGCTACTCCAGTATCGAAGAAGACCTTCTTGAACAATATAGATAAGTACAAACTGCTTATCCCTGGATCACGCACCTCTATGGGGCGTAAGGTTGTCGAGTGGTGTGATAGACAAGGCTATCAGCCAATATTCTTGGTGAGTTTGATGATGTGGCGTTGATGAAGGCGTTTGCAGACGCGCACCCTGAGACGGTATTTATTGCGCCAACCAGCTATCCATCGCAATACAATGTGCTGGCTGAGTTTTCGCATATTGCCAATATTGAAGATCTCAAAGAAGAGTATTTCGTTATCTTTGCCGAACGAATGATCCAGCACCCAGCGGTAAAAAGCGTCTGTGACGCGGATTTCTCACATTTATTCCATTAAACCGTTTGAGCTTGGTTTTAGTTGGGTTAATCTGAGCCCAATTATGACTTTAGGAATAAGTATGAACCTGGAAGCTATGGAGCGTAATTCGGCTCAAGCGGTGACCTTGCTCAAGGCTATGGCTAATGAGCGTCGCTACATATTCTTTGTATGCTGCACGAGACTGAGCTGTCGGTTGGGGAGCTTTGTCGGAAGTTGAGCTTGAGCCAGTCGGCGCTTTCTCAGCACTTGGCTTGGCTTCGTCGTGATGAATTGGTGACAACGCGCAAAGAGGCGCAAACCGTCTACTACTCGCTAAAGAGTGTAGAGGTGAAGAACATGATACACCTACTGCATCAGATGTATTGCGAAGAAAAGGTCTGAATATCAGATACAAAAAACCGGCGAAAGCCGGTTTTTTAATCAATCGAAGCGCTAAATTATAGAGCTTTGATTGCAGACGCGAAGCGTGCTTTATGGCGAGCAGCTTTATTCTTATGAATAAGGCCTTTAGTTGCCATGCGATCTAGAAGCGGAGTAACTGCAGCGAATGCAGCTGTTGCAGCTTCTTTGTCACCAGCTTCGATAGCTGCGATAGTTTTTTCATGTAAGTGCGCATCATAGAACGACGGCTAGCGTTGTGCTGGCGACGTTTCTCAGCTTGGATAGCGCGTTTCTTAGCAGATTTGCTGTTTGCCAAGGGTCTAACTCCCAAAACTTATTCGGTAACAATATTAAGGTCGTGAAGAGTGCCTGTTTGCTAACCGAAAGTCAATTAATTTGTGTGAAAACCCGCCTAAATCAAACAAATTTTGTTTAGAAAGGTGAACACGGTTAAGATGGCGGGGATTCTAACAGCATTTTTTGGCTATGGCTATATCTATATCCATGTCGATATGCAGATGAATGATGGCCCGATGCGAAAACCCGTGTCGGGCTTATTTTGTGTCATATTTGTAGCGCGTTTCAAGTTAATAAAATAAGGAAAATTGTGTGAGTAAAGGCTTACTTAAGTCTGGTGCAATCGTCAGTGCAATGACGCTGATCTCGCGAGTTTTAGGCTTGGTGCGTGATGTGGTGGTGGCAAACCTAATGGGTGCTGGAGCTAGTGCCGATGTTTTCTTCTTTGCCAATAAGATCCCAAATTTCTTGAGACGCCTATTTGCGGAAGGCGCCTTCTCTCAAGCTTTCGTACCAGTTCTTACTGAATATCATGCCAAAGATGACATGGACCAGACTCGGCAGTTAATAGCGCGAGTGTCCGGTACTTTGGGTGTTATCGTAACTATAGTTACCTTGCTTGGTGTGATTGGCTCAGGCGTGGTGACCGCCATCTTTGGTACCGGCTGGTTTATCGACTGGCTTAATGACGGACCATCGGCTCCAAAATTTGAGATGGCGAGCCTGATGCTGAAGATAACCTTTCCTTATCTTTGGTTTATCACCTTTGTTGCTCTAGCCGGTTCTGTGTTAAATACCCTAGGTAAATTTGCAGTCTCCTCATTTACCCCTGTGTTTCTTAACGTCATGCTGATCTTTTCGGCATTGACCATCTCCCTAGATTAGAGAACCCAGAAATAGGTCTAGCCATAGGTGTGTTCCTTGGCGGATTGGTCCAATTTCTATTTCAACTTCCCTTCCTTATTAAAGAGGGTGTGTTGGTTCGTCCTCAATGGGGCTGGAATGACCCAGGCGTAGTGCGTATCCGTACTTTGATGATTCCGGCGCTGTTCGGTGTTTCTGTGAGTCAGATTAACCTGCTTTTAGATACCTTTATTGCCAGTTTCTTGCAAACCGGCTCTATTAGTTGGCTCTATTACTCTGACCGTTTGTTGGAGTTCCCTCTTGGATTGTTTGGTATCGCGATTGCGACCGTAATCCTGCCTGCGCTTTCTCGAAAACACGTAGATGCTCACAGCCAAGGCTTTGCCAATACCATGGACTGGGGCATTCGTATGGTGTTGTTGCTAGGCTTGCCGGCAATGCTCGGTCTCATCGTATTGGCAAAGCCACTACTTATGGTGCTGTTTATGCGCGGTGAGTTTGGTGTCTATGAGGTGCAGCAATCTTCCATGTCTTTGATTGCTTATGCTTCTGGTCTGCTTAACTTTATGTTGATTAAGGTGCTAGCCCCTGGCTATTACTCTCGCCAAGATACTAAGACGCCAGTTCGCTACGGCATTATCGCTATGACTTCCAACATGGTGTTTAACATCATTTTTGCTTACCACTACGGATACGTAGGTCTTGCGATGGCGACGGCGTTGTCTGCATTTGTAAATATGGCGCTTCTATATAGAGGCTTGCATAAAGCCGAAGTGTACAAGTTGACCAAGCAGACGTTAGGCTTCCTTGCTCGTCTAGTCATTGCAGGTAGTGCTATGGTGGCAGTTATTCTGCATTTGCTTAAGCCTATGCAAACCTGGGTGGATATGAGCCTAATGGAACGCGTAATGCAGTTAACGATGCTGATTGGCGCTGGTGGCTTTACATATCTTGTATGTGCTTTGGTACTTGGCGTTCGAATGCGTCATCTTAAGGCCGAGGTATAAAACAGGACAAGGCTTATACTGGCATCTTAAAGCCGTTTAGGTATATAATTCGCCAGTTTAGCAAACAAGACTGAGAAGATTAGGTTTAAACGAGTTTCATGCAATTGATCCGCGGGAGTCATAACCTCCGCCCTGAACATAGGGGCTGTGTGTTGACCATAGGTAATTTTGATGGCGTACATCTAGGTCATCAAACGGTACTGAAGCAAGTAAAACAGAAAGCCAAACAGCTCGGTCTTGCCGCTGTGGTAATGACGTTTGAGCCTCAGCCTTTAGAGCTATTTATGCGTCAGAAGGCTCCGGCACGGCTAACCCGATTGCGCGATAAGTTCGTGCAGTTAAGTAAGCTAGATCTCGACCGTCTCCTTTGCATCAACTTCAACAAAGAGTTTGCCCAACTGCCAGCCAAGCAGTTCGTTGAGAAGCTTCTTATCGAACAGCTAGGTGTCAAATATTTGGTGGTCGGGGACGACTTTCGCTTTGGAAAAGATCGTCAAGGTGACTTTGCCCTTTTGCAGCAAGCAGGTAAAGAGCACGGTTTCGAAGTCGTCAGCACAGAGAGCTTTTGTTTAGACACTCAGCGTGTGAGTAGCACTGCGATTCGCAGGGCACTGGCTAGCGATGAGCTTGAAGCGGCTAAAACTATGTTAGGTCGTGACTACAGCATCAGTGGCAGGGTATCTCACGGTAGAAAGCTAGGTAGAACCATTGGCTTTCCGACCGCGAATCTTCCACTGAAGCGATGCGTATCACCTGTATCAGGTGTGTACGTGGTCGAAGCAGAATTTAAAGGGCAAACCCTAGGTGGGGTTGCTAACGTGGGTCAAAGGCCTACCGTTGACGGTGTACGTCAGCAGTTGGAAGTTCATTTCTTTGATTTTTCAACAAACCTATATGGCGAGCAACTTGAAGTGTGCTTGCTACATAAACTGCGTGATGAAGTGAAGTTTCCGTCCTTCGAAGCGCTAAAAACCCAAATAGAATTAGATGCTGAAGCGGCAAGGGTGTGGTTGCTTCAGTCGAAGTGCTAATAATTGTTTAGCCCTAATGTCAAAACTTCGCCCAATATTACGGAATTAAGAATCGATGACAGACTATAAAGATACCCTGAACCTTCCTGAAACAGGGTTTCCTATGCGCGGTAATCTGGCGAATCGTGAACCAGAGATGCTAAAGCGTTGGTATAAGGAAGATCTTTACGGTGCGATCCGTGAAGCGAAAAAAGGCAATAAGCCTTTTGTTCTCCATGATGGTCCTCCATACGCAAACGGTGACATTCACATTGGTCACGCGCTAAACAAGATTCTTAAAGACATTATTATTAAATCTAAGACTCTGTCTGGATTTGACGCACCTTATATTCCTGGCTGGGATTGTCACGGTCTTCCAATCGAACTGATGGTCGAGAAGAAAAAGGGCAAACCGGGTCAGAAGATCTCTGCTGCTGAGTTCCGTGAAGAGTGCCGTAAGTACGCTTCAGGTCAGGTAGAAGGCCAGAAAGAAAGCTTTAAACGCCTTGGTATCATGGGTGAGTGGGATAAGCCATATCGCACTATGGACTTTGGCACAGAAGCTAACATCATCCGTGCGCTTGGCAAGATTGCAGACAACGGCCACCTACTAAAAGGCTTTAAACCTGTTCACTGGTGTACTGACTGTGGTTCTGCGCTAGCGGAAGCGGAAGTTGAGTATAAAGACAAGGTTTCTCCATCTATCGATGTTCGCTTTAAAGCGAAGGACGAGGCAGCACTTCTTGCTAAGTTCTCTTTGAACGAAGGCCATGAAGGTCAAGGTGATGTGTCTGTTGTTATCTGGACTACTACTCCTTGGACTCTTCCAGCGAACCGTGCAGTATGTCTGCGCGATGACCTAGAGTACGTGCTAATCCAAGTTGAGGGTGACAACCCAGAGCGTATCATCATTGCTTCTGAGTTAGCGAAAGATGTAATGGATCGTGCTGGTATCGAGCATTTCCACAACTTAGGTTTTGCTAAAGGTGCTGATCTTGAACTGAGCGAGTTTAACCACCCGTTCTACGACTTCAGCGTTCCTGCAATCCTTGGCGATCACGTTACTACTGAATCTGGTACTGGTGTAGTACACACAGCACCTGGTCACGGTCAAGAAGACTTCGCGGTAGGTCAAAAGTACGACCTAGAAGTTGCGAACCCAGTAGGTTCAAACGGTGTGTATCTACCAGACACTGAGCTGTTTGCAGGCCAACACGTATTCAAAGCGAACGATGCTGTCGTTGAAGTGCTAAAAGAGAAAGGCGCGCTTCTACACCACCACGCTTATGAGCACAGCTACCCACACTGCTGGCGTCACAAGACTCCAATCATCTTCCGTGCAACACCACAATGGTTTGTTTCTATGGACCAAGCGGGTCTGCGTAACAAAGCACTTGAAGCTATCAAGGGTGTTGAGTGGATGCCTGAGTGGGGTCAAAGCCGTATCGAAGGTATGGTTGAAGGTCGTCCAGAGTGGTGTATCTCTCGTCAACGTACTTGGGGTGTGCCAATCACGCTATTCGTTCACAAAGAAACCTCTGAACTGCACCCAAATACCGGTGAGCTAATTGAGAAAGTAGCTCAGCTTGTTGAGCAAAAAGGCATCCAAGCATGGTGGGACGTAGACGCAGCTGAGCTTCTTGGTGAAGAAGACGCAGATAACTACGAGAAGACGCTGGATACCCTAGACGTATGGTTCGACTCAGGTGTAACTCACTTCTCAGTAGTGGACTCTCGTGAAGAGTACAACGGTGCAAGCGCAGACCTTTACCTTGAAGGTTCTGACCAACATCGTGGCTGGTTCCAGTCTTCTCTGATTTCATCTATCGCGATGAAAGATGAAGCGCCATACAAGCAAGTTCTGACTCACGGCTTCGTAGTTGATGGTCATGGCCGTAAGATGTCTAAATCTATTGGTAACGTTGTTGCGCCAAAAGACGTAACCAACAAGCTAGGTGCTGACATCCTGCGTCTATGGGTTTCTTCTACTGACTACACTGGTGAAGTTGCAGTATCGGATGAGATCCTAAAACGCAGTGCTGACGCATACCGTCGTATTCGTAACACAGCGCGTTTCTTCCTTGCGAACCTGAACGGTTTCAACCCAGAAACTGACCTAGTTCCTGCAGAGGAGATGGTGGCTCTGGATCGCTGGGCAGTGGGTCGTGCACTAGAAGCACAGCAAGAGATTGTTAAGTCGTTCGACGCTTACAACACTCACGCAGTAACTCAGCGTCTAATGCAGTTCTGTTCAATCGAGATGGGTTCTTTCTATCTTGACGTGATCAAAGATCGTCAGTACACAGCGAAGAAGGGCAGCCATGCTCAACGTAGCTGTCAAACCGCGCTTTATCATATTGTTGAAGCTCTGGTTCGTTGGATGGCACCTATCATGTCGTTCACTGCTGATGAGATCTGGAACCAAATGCCAGGTTCACGCGACAAGTTCGTATTCACTGGCGAGTGGTACACAGGTCTATTCGGTCTGAACGAAGGCGAAGAGCTAAGCAACGAGTTCTGGGAAGAGGTTCAGCAGGTTCGTACTGCAGTGAACAAGCTTCTTGAGAATGCACGTAACGAGAAGACTATCGGTGGTGCATTGCAAGCTGAAGTAACTCTATTCGCAAGCGATGAACTAGTAGCTAAGCTAAACAAGCTTTCTGATGAACTGCGTTTTGTGCTTCTAACTTCTCAAGCAACGGTTCGCCCTCTATCTGAGAAATCAGAAGTGGCAGCTGAAACTGAGGTTGAAGGTCTAGCGGTTGAAGTTAAAGCGACCGAGCATAAGAAGTGTGAGCGTTGCTGGCACCACACTGCAGATGTTGGCACTATCGAAGGCCACGAAACTATCTGTGGTCGCTGCGTATCTAACGTAGAAGGCGACGGCGAAGTTCGTCAGTTTGCTTAATATGAGCGCACTTAAGACAACAGGGCTGCGCTGGCTATGGTTGGCCGCCCTGATATTTGTTGCTGACATCGCTATCAAGCTAGTAGTGATGGACAATATGGAGTATGGATGGGCGAACCGCATCGAGGTGCTGCCTTTCTTTAACTTGTTGTATGTCCATAACTATGGCGCAGCATTTAGTTTCTTGGGCGATCAAAGCGGTTGGCAGCGTTGGTTGTTTACCGGCATCGCCTTTGCTGTCTGTGCCATGCTTATGGTATGGATGAAGCGCCTACCACACAGTGATAAGTGGAATAACATCGCTTATGCACTGATCATCGGTGGTGCTATCGGCAACGTATTCGATCGTATCGTGCATGGCTTTGTGGTGGACTACCTAGATTTCTACTGGGGCACCTATCATTGGCCAGCATTTAACCTGGCGGATACCGCCATAGTTATTGGTGCAGGTATGGTTATTCTCGACGGTTTTATCAGTAAAAAGCCTGAGACTGAAGCATAAGGTGCTCAATTGCTGAGCACTTAATTGACAAGGAGATTATTTTCCTTGTCACATGGGGTGGCTTTCGCTAATATTGCGTCCGCCTAAACGGGACGCTAGCTTTGTTGTAATTTATTTTACGATGGCGCTGGCTCAACAATTTGGAACATAGGTGGAAAGATGTTTGAAACTCTACTTGTGATTTACCTGTTGGCTGCGCTTGGTGTTATTGGCCTAGTACTGATTCAACAAGGTAAAGGCGCAGATATGGGAGCCTCTTTCGGTGCTGGCGCATCAAACACAGTGTTTGGCGCAAGCGGCTCAGGAAATTTCCTAACCCGAATGACTGCAATTTTTGCAACTGTATTTATCGTTGTTTGTTTGATTCTAGGTAATATGTCTACACATAAAACCGAATCACAGTGGGTTGACCCAACAGCAGGTCAAGCGACTACACAACAAACGGACAACGCAGCGAGTGAAGTTCCAGCCGAAACTGGCGAAGAAATTCCTCAATAAGCTGATACGATTCCTGCCGAGATGGTGAAATTGGTAGACACGCCAGCATGAGGTGCTGGTGCCTTTGGTGTGAGGGTTCGAGTCCCTCTCTCGGCACCATTAATCGTTTGAAAACATACTGTTGAGCGTATAATGCTCTCAGTCGGACGCGGGGTGGAGCAGCTTGGTAGCTCGTCGGGCTCATAACCCGAAGGTCGTCGGTTCAAATCCGGCCCCCGCAACCAATCTTCGATTCTGTTTTTCAAGCGTCATAACTGACATTTGTCTGTTATGAGCTAAGCTTCTTTTTAGCTTAGTGATATCAGGGTCCAGCATCATAAAACCCCGACTATCTCGGGGTTTTTTGTTATCTGCGGTTTATCACTGTAGAGTGCTTGGTATTTGAATTGGGCTTTAAGCCTTTTTTTGTTTCTGGAGTGGTTGAACAATGACTGGTTTAGAAAGACAGCTAACTGAAATGCTTGAGCCGCCAGTAGTGGCATCAGGCTATGAGCTAGTTGGACTTGAATTTATACGTGCTGGTGAATACTCAACACTACGTATCTACATCGATAGCGAAAACGGTATCAATGTAGATGACTGTGCTGAAGTTAGTCATCAGGTTAGTGCGGTACTCGATGTAGAAGATCCAATTTCGGTTGTATACAACCTAGAAGTTTCTTCACCAGGTCTTGAACGCCCTCTATTTAAACCTGCACACTACGAGCAGTTTCTGGATCACGAAGTCAGCCTAGTTTTGAAAATGGGTGTTGGTAACCGCCGCAAGTGGAAAGGCATTATCCGCAAAGTAGACGGTGAAACCATCACTATCGAAGCTGACAAAGAAGAGCATGAGTTCGTATTGAGCAACATCTCTAAAGCCAATCTGATTCCTAAATTTTAAGTCTATTATCGAGGCTAGAAGAATGAACAAAGAAATTTTAGCTGTGGTTGAAGCGGTATCGAACGAGAAAGCCGTACCGCGTGAGCGCATCTTTGAAGCGCTAGAAATTGCACTATCAACTGCAACCAAAAAGAAATATGAAATCGAAATCGACGTACGTGTAGAAATCGATCGCAAGAGCGGCGAATTCGATACTTTCCGTCGTTGGGAAGCAGTTGAGGAAGTGGAGAACCCAACTAAAGAGATTTCTTTAGAGGCGGCTCAATACGATGACGAAACTATTGAACTTGGCGATTTCATCGAAGAAGAGATTGAATCAGTTAAGTTTGACCGTATTACTACTCAAACCGCTAAGCAAGTAATCGTACAGAAAGTACGTGAAGCTGAGCGTGAGCAAGTTGTTGAGAAGTTCATCGATAACGAAGGTGAGCTAATCACTGGTGTGGTTAAGAAAGTTAACCGCGAAACTGTAGTTATGGACCTTGGCGAGAACGCTGAAGCGGTAATCCTACGTGAAGACCAGCTTCCTCGTGAAAACTTCCGTCCAGGTGACCGCGTACGTGGCCTACTTTACTCTGTACGCCCAGAAGCTCGCGGCTTCCAACTATTTATGACTCGCTCTAAGCCAGAGATGCTGACTGAACTGTTCCGCATCGAAGTGCCAGAGATCGCAGAAGACATCATCGAACTTAAAGGTGCTGCTCGTGATCCAGGTTCTCGCGCTAAGATCGCAGTTAAAACTAATGACCGCCGTATCGACTGTAGGTGCTTGTGTTGGTATGCGTGGTGCTCGTGTGCAGGCTGTATCTGGTGAGCTTGGTAACGAGCGTATCGATATCGTTCTTTGGGACGACAACCCAGCTCAGTTTGTTATCAACGCTATGGCTCCTGCTGACGTTGCTTCAATCATCGTTGATGAAGACACGCACTCAATGGACATCGCAGTTGAAGCTGACAACCTAGCGCAAGCTATCGGTCGTAGCGGCCAGAACGTTCGCCTAGCGTCTCAACTAACTGGTTGGGAACTGAACGTGATGACAGTTGAAGACCTGCAGAAGAAACACGAAGCAGAGTCAACAGAAGCTATCGAAAGCTTCATGAAGCACCTAGACATCGAACAAGACTTCGCTGAACTTCTTGTAGAAG
Organism: Vibrio sp. JCM 19236; assembly: GCA_000830455.1. GTDB lineage: Bacteria > Pseudomonadota > Gammaproteobacteria > Enterobacterales > Vibrionaceae > Vibrio. The sequence goes on along the minus strand of BBSB01000030.1, from coordinate 22,799 downwards.
AAGGTTTCTCTAGCCTAGAAGAAGTAGCTTACGTTCCTATGAGCGAACTACTGGAAATCGACGGCTTGGATGAAGATCTTGTAGAAGAACTACGTGGCCGAGCTAAAGATGCACTGACTACTCTTGCGCTTGCGCAAGAAGAATCATTTGAGGGTCTACACCCAGCAGACGACCTACTAGGTCTTGAAGGTCTAGAGCGCGAGATGGCGTTCAAACTGGCTGCAAAAGGTGTAACTACTCTAGAAGATCTAGCAGACCAAGGTATAGATGACCTTGAAGGTATTGAAGACCTTACAGAAGAACGCGCAGGTGAGCTAATCATGGCTGCACGTAACATCTGTTGGTTTGGCGACGAAGAATAATCCGGCACGGAGGTAGTTGAATGACACAACTGACTGTTAAAGCTCTTAGTGAAGAAATTGGTACGCCGGTTGATCGCCTGATTGAGCAATTGGCTGACGCAGGTTTGAAAAAATCTGCTGCAGATAACGTAAGCGACGACGAAAAACAAACGTTGCTGACTCATCTTAAGCGTGAGCACGGTGACACTTCAGGTGAAGCTGAGCCTACTCGTCTAACTCTACAGCGTAAAAAGCGTAGCACCCTCAGTGTTTCTGCTGGCGGCGGTAAGAGCAAAGATGTTACTGTAGAAGTGCGCAAAAACGTACATACGTGAAGCGCACTGCAGTGGAAGAAGAAGCTCGCTTAGAAGCGGAAGAGAAAGCACGCCTAGAAGCAGAAGCTACGGCGAAGCGTGAAGCAGAAGAGCAAGCACAACGTGAAGCTGAAGAGAAAGCGAAACGCGAAGCTGAAGAAAAAGCTAAACGTGAAGCAGAAGCCGCAGCAAAACGCGAAGCTGAAGAAAAAGCTAAACGCGCAGCTGCTGACAAAGCTGAAACTAAAGATGTTGCAGCCGAGCAGAAAGAGACAGAAGAGCGTAAAGTGAAAAACGATCAAGCAGCCAAAGAAGCGGCTGAACTTAAACGTCGTCAGGAAGAAGAAGCGAAACGTAAAGCAGAGCAGGAAGCTGCAAAACAAGCTGAAGAAACGCGTAAACTTGCTGAAGAAAACGCTGAGCGTTGGGCTAAGCAGGCTCAAGAAAAGACTTCAGAAACTGGCGATTATCACGTAACTACTTCTACTTACGCACGTGAAGCGGAAGACGAAGCTGACCGTCGTGCAGATGGTGGTGCTCGTAAGAAGAAGAAGAAAAAAGCAAATGCTAACGACAGAACTGCGAACAATGCTCGCGGTGGTCGTAACCAACGTGGTCGCGGTAAAGGTAAACTTGCTAAGCCAGCTTCAATGCAACACGGCTTCGATAAGTCTGCATCTGTAGCAAAAGCTGATGTTGTTGTAGGTGAGACTATTGTAGTTTCTGAGCTTGCAAGCAAGATGTCAGTTAAAGCAACTGAAGTTATCAAGGTAATGATGAAGATGGGTGCTATGGCAACCATCAACCAAGTAATCGACCAAGAGACTGCACAGCTTGTTGCTGAAGAAATGGGTCACAAGGTAATCCTACGTAAAGAGAACGAGCTAGAAGAAGCTGTACTAAGCGATCGCGACAGCGATGCAGAAGCGACTCCTCGTGCTCCAGTAGTTACCATCATGGGTCACGTTGACCATGGTAAGACTTCTACACTTGACTACATCCGTAAAGCACACGTTGCTTCAGGCGAAGCCGGTGGTATTACCCAGCACATCGGTGCATACCACGTTGAAACTGAAAACGGCATGATCACCTTCCTAGATACTCCTGGACACGCAGCGTTTACTGCAATGCGTGCACGTGGTGCTCAAGCGACAGATATCGTAGTTCTAGTTGTAGCTGCAGACGATGGCGTAATGCCACAAACTATCGAAGCGATCCAGCACGCGAAAGCGGCTGAGGTTCCTCTGATTGTTGCAGTGAACAAGATCGATAAAGAAGGTGCTAACCCAGACAACGTTAAGAACGAATTGGCACAGTACGATGTAATTCCTGAAGAGTGGGGCGGTGAGAACATGTTTGTTCACATCTCTGCGAAACAAGGTACTAACATCGATGGTCTTCTTGAGACTATCCTGCTTCAGTCTGAAGTTCTTGAGCTTGAAGCTGTAGCTGAAGGCATGGCATCTGGTGTGGTTGTAGAATCTCGCCTAGACAAGGGTCGTGGTCCTGTTGCTACTGTACTTGTTCAATCAGGTACGCTTAACAAGGGTGACATCCTACTTTGTGGTCAAGAATATGGCCGTGTTCGTGCGATGCGCGATGAGAACGGTCAAGAGATCACTGAAGCAGGTCCTTCTATCCCTGTTGAAATCATCGGTCTATCTGGTGTTCCAGCGTCAGGTGACGAAGCAACTGTAGTACGTGACGAGCGTAAAGCACGTGAAGTAGCGAACTACCGTCAAGGTAAATTCCGTGAAGTTAAACTAGCACGTCAGCAGAAAGCTAAACTGGAGAACATGTTCTCTAACATGGCTGCTGGTGAAGTTGCTGAGCTTAACGTGGTACTTAAGGCTGACGTACAGGGTTCTGTTGAAGCAATCGCTGACTCTCTACGCAAGCTATCTACTGACGAAGTTAAAGTTAACATCGTAGGTTCAGGTGTAGGTGGTATCACCGAAACTGATGCAGTACTAGCAGCAGCATCTAACGCTATCATCCTAGGCTTTAACGTTCGTGCGGATGCTTCAGCGCGTCGTACTATCGAAGCTGAGAACCTAGACCTTCGCTACTACTCAATCATCTATCAATTGATCGATGAAGTGAAACAAGCGATGGGCGGTATGCTTGCTCCAGAATTCAGACAAGAAATCATTGGTCTTGCTGAAGTACGTGACGTATTTAAGTCACCTAAACTGGGCGCAATCGCTGGTTGTATGGTTACTGAAGGTCTGATCAAGCGTAGCAACCCAATCCGCGTACTTCGCGATAACGTTGTTATCTACGAAGGTGAGCTTGAGTCTCTACGTCGCTTTAAAGACGACGTTCAAGAGGTTAAGAACGGCTACGAATGTGGTATCGGCGTTAAGAACTACAACGATGTTCGCGTAGGCGACCAAATCGAAGTATTCGAAACAGTTGAAGTGAAGCGTACGCTAGACTAATCGTCGCGAGACCTCAATATTGACAAGTAGCTATCAGAATCGATAGTCGGTTGTTGAATACACCATGGGGGCTTTAGCCCCCATTCTTTCTATAGTGAGAAAAGAAATGTCAAAAGAATTTAGCCGCACTCAACGAGTGTCACAACAGTTGCAAAAAGAGCTAGCTGTTATCCTACAACGCGAAATCCGCGATTCTCGCATCGGCATGGCAACCATTTCGGATGTAGAGGTTTCTCGTGACCTTGCTGTTGCTAAGGTATTCGTTACCTTCCTATGTATCGGCGACCAAACTCCTGAATCTACCTAGAAGCGCTAAAAGAGCATGAAGTGCAGATCCGTATGATGCTTGGTAAGCGTATTCGCCTACGCCTAACTCCTGAGGTGCGTTTTGTGTACGACAGCACCCTAGTTGAAGGTATGCGTATGTCTAACCTAGTGAGCGACGTGGTTAGCAAAGACAAGCAAAAGCGTGATGACTCTGGTCGTGGAGATGAAGAGTAATGGCGAGAAGACGTAAAGGCCGTCCGGTCAATGGCGTAATCCTGTTAGATAAGCCCACAGGCATTTCATCTAACGATGCGCTACAAAAAGTTAAGCGTATTTTCTTTGCAGAGAAGGCAGGTCACACAGGTGCACTCGACCCTCTTGCAACAGGTATGCTTCCAATTTGTTTGGGCGAAGCGACCAAGTTTTCTCAATATCTGCTCGACTCAGATAAGCGCTACCGCACCATAGCTAAGCTAGGTGAGCGCACCAACACCTCTGACTCAGACGGTGAAGTAGTAGAAACGCGTCCAGTTAATGTAACTGAAGAACTGCTACAAGAGTGCATTGAAAAATTCCGTGGTACCACTGACCAGGTTCCTTCAATGTTCTCTGCGCTAAAGTACCAAGGTAAGCCTCTGTACGAATACGCTCGTGAGGGTATCGAAGTACCGCGTGAGTCTCGTAAGATCACCGTGTATGAAATCAATCTGATCCGCTTTGAGGGCGATGAGGTTGAGCTAGAAGTACACTGCTCTAAGTACTTACATCCGTACTATCGTTGATGACCTAGGAGAGATGCTAGGTTGTGGCGCACACGTGACTTATCTTCGCCGTACCGGTGTAGCTAACTACCCGTATGAGCGCATGATGACTCTAGAGCAACTGGATGAACTGCTTAAGCAAGCACACATCCAGGAAGTGGCTCCAAAAGAACTACTAGACCCACTACTTCTGCCTATGGACACAGCGTAGAAGAACTGCCTGAGGTTAATCTTATCCCAGAGCTTGCGGATATGGTTCAACATGGTCAGCCAGTACAGGTACTTGGCGCTCCGGCGGAAGGCCCTGTGCGCATGACTAAAGGCGAAGCAAAACTGTTTATTGGTGTGGCGGATATCGATGATGATGGCCGTATCGCACCTAAGCGTTTGGTGGTTTTTAGACAAGAAAGTTAGTAGCTGTAAGCTATCAGCTGTCAGAGTAGAGCCGCTTCTATTCTGACGGCTTAAAGCTTATGGCTGAAAGCTAGCTTTTCCCTTGCTTTGCTTAAAGCTTGTCCGTATAATCCACCGCTCTCGTGTCGGCTGAATCAGAGATTGGCTGGCACAAATTTAAACTTAACTCTTTAGGAGAGAATTATGTCTCTGAATGCAGAAACTAAAGCAGCAATCGTTGCTGAGTACGCACAAAGCGAAGGCGATACAGGTTCACCAGAAGTACAAGTAGCTCTACTTACTGCTTCTATCAACCACCTACAAGGTCACTTTGCTAACCACAAGCAAGACCACCACAGCCGTCGCGGTCTTCTACGCATGGTTTCTCGTCGTCGTAAGCTTCTAGATTACCTAAAAGGTAAAAACCTAGATCGCTACCACGCGCTAATCAAACGTCTAGGCCTACGTCGCTAATAAGTGATGCATAGATCAGTTTGTACAAAAAGGGGCTATATGCCCCTTTTTTGACGCCTAAATTTAGCCAAAGCTCAATTAAGCCGTTATACTACTCCACGAATTTTTTCAGGAAATTCGTAACTATATTTAATCACTACTCGAAGCATTACAGTCACCCTCGTCGACCAAAAGGTCGCGACTATTAAAAATAGATTCCAAGATTCTGTTTTTACTAGTCGCGATTTGTAATGCCTTAGAGTGAATGAACCACTTATCTAAGCCTCGCTTAGAACAAGGAATTAGAATGTTCGAAAAACCAGTTGTTAAGACTTTCCAATATGGAAACCACACAGTAACGCTTGAGACCGGTGTTATGGCTCGCCAAGCGACTGCTGCTGTTATGGTTAACATGGATGACACAGCAGTATTCGTATCTGTTGTTGGTAAAAAAGAAGCAGTTGAAGGTCAAGATTTCTTCCCTCTAACTGTAAACTACCAAGAGCGTACTTACGCTGCAGGTAAGATCCCTGGCGGTTTCTTCAAGCGTGAAGGTCGTCCTTCTGAAGGTGAGACTCTGATTGCACGTCTAATTGACCGTCCAATCCGTCCACTATTCCCAGATGCGTTCAAGAACGAAGTTCAAGTAATCGCAACTGTAGTGTCTGTAAACCCAGACGTTCAGCCTGACATCCCAACAATGATCGGTACTTCAGCAGCTCTTGCTATCTCTGGTATCCCGTTCAATGGTCCAATCGGTGCAGCGCGTGTTGGTCACGTAGATGGTCAACTAGTACTTAACCCATCTAACACTGAGCTAGAAACTTCTAAGCTAGACCTAGTTGTTGCAGGTACTGACAACGCAGTACTAATGGTTGAGTCAGAAGCTGACAACCTAACTGAAGAAGAAATGCTAGCAGCAGTTGTTTACGGTCACGACCAACAACAAGTTGTTATCAACGCTATCAACGAATTTGCGGCTGAAGTAGCTACTCCTGCATGGGATTGGGTTGCTCCAGAAGAGAACATAGCACTTAACACTAAGATTGCTGAGCTAGCGGAAGCTAAGCTAGTTGAAGCGTATCAAATCACTGAGAAGATGGCTCGTTACGACCGCATCCACGAGATTGCTGCGGAAGTAAACGAAGTGCTACTTGCTGAAGACCCTGAAGCAAACACTAAAGAAATCCACACTATCTTCCACGATCTAGAGAAAACGGTTGTACGTCGCAGCATTATCGCTGGTAACCCACGTATTGACGGTCGTGAGAAAGACATGGTTCGTGCTCTAGACGTTCGCACTGGTGTTCTTCCACGTACTCACGGTTCTTCTCTATTCACCCGTGGTGAGACTCAGGCGCTAGTTACAGCGACTCTTGGTACTCAACGTGATGCTCAAATCATTGATGAGCTAACTGGTGAGCGTAAAGATCACTTCCTACTGCACTACAACTTCCCTCCATACTGTGTAGGTGAGACTGGCTTTGTTGGTTCTCCTAAGCGTCGTGAAATCGGCCACGGTAAACTGGCTAAGCGTGGTATTGCAGCGGTAATGCTTCTGTTGAAGATTTCCCATACACAGTTCGTGTTGTATCTGAAATCACTGAATCTAACGGTTCTTCTTCAATGGCTTCTGTATGTGGTACTTCTCTTGCTCTTATGGATGCAGGTGTGCCAATCAAGTCTTCTGTAGCGGGTATCGCTATGGGTCTAGTTAAAGAAGGCGACGACTTCGTTGTTCTTTCTGACATCCTAGGTGACGAAGACCACCTTGGTGACATGGACTTTAAAGTAGCGGGTACTTCTAATGGTATCACTGCACTGCAGATGGATATCAAGATCGAAGGTATCACTAAAGAGATCATGCAGATCGCTCTAAACCAAGCTCAAGGTGCACGTCTACACATCCTATCTGTGATGGACGAAGCTATCTCTGGTGCTCGTGAGGAGATCTCTCAGTTCGCTCCACGTATCCACCAAATGAAGATCAACCCTGACAAGATCCGTGACGTTATCGGTAAAGGTGGCGCAGTTATCCGTTCTCTATGTGAAGAGACTGGTACTACTATCGAAATCGAAGACGACGGTACAGTTAAGATCGCGGCAACCTCTGGTGAGCAAGCACAAGATGCTATCGACCGTATCAAGGCTCTAACTGCAGAAGTTGAAGTTGGTGCTATCTACAACGGTAAAGTAGCTCGTCTAGCTGACTTCGGTGCGTTCGTAACTATCCTTCCAGGCAAAGATGGTCTAGTACACATCTCTCAAATCGCTGAAAAGCGTGTAGAGAAGGTTTCTGACTACCTAACTGAAGGCCAAGAAGTTAAGGTTAAGGTTCTTGAAATCGACCGCCAAGGTCGTGTTCGTCTGAGCATGAAAGAAGCGGTAGAGAAGCCAGCAGAAGAGTCAAACGACGCACCTGCAGCTGAATAATATTGATTTTTAAGAAAAATCTTTAAGATCATTACCGAAAAGAGGAGCAATTATGCTCCTCTTTTTCTATTCTAAAGGAACTACGAAACACGGAGGTAGTTGTTTGTGAAATGGTTTAGTCTGTTCGTGGCTGGCTTGGCCCTAGTCTTATCAGGGTGTTCAAGTATGCAAGGGCAACAATGGGCTCCCCCATTGGCCGTTCCCCTTCAGCCTTCAATTCAGCAAGAAGTTCAGATAGCCCGAACGACACAGTTGCTGTTACAAGAAGAGTTAAATAAGGAGCAGCGTGCTGAACTCCATTTTCAGCGTGGTGTTTACTACGATAGCTTAGGCTTGCGTGAACTTGCACGTTATGACTTCAACCAGAGTCTATCGCTCAATCCTGCACAGCCTGACATCTTCAACCTACTGGGTGTTTATTTCACTCAAATAGGTCAATACGATGCGGCTTATGAAGCGTTTGATTCAACTAGAGCTTGACCCTGATAACCAGTACGCAGAGCGCAACCGTGCTATTGCTCTTTACTATGGTGATCGCGTCGACCTTGCTTTGGATGAGATGACCAAACACTATGAGGACGATCCTAGCGATCCATTCCGTGCACTTTGGCTTTACATCATCGAAGTAGAAACCAATGGTGAACAGGCGTATCAAAAACTGCAACAGCGCTATGAGGTGAGAGACAACCAATGGGGCTGGGATCTGGTTGGCTTAATGTTAGGTGAAGAGTCTGAGCAAGAGGCGTTTAAGAATATTGCCTCTGGTGTGAACGACAACCTAGGGCTAGCACAGCGACTGACCGAGGCGTATTTCTATCTAGCTAAGAAGCATCAGTTAGAAGGAAATTACTCAGAAGCCATAGGCTTGTATAAGCTGGCACTGAGCTTTAACGTCTATGAATACGTTGAACATAGATATGCCTTCTTGGAGCTAAGCAAGATATTCGCTGAGCTTAGAGAGCAGAATCAGTAATGAAAAGGCGTCCATTGGACGCCTTTTTTATGTCGTTAGCTTAGGGCTATTTTAGCTCTAGACCCGCAACCTGATGCCAGTAGCCATTACACTGTCGATCTGGCAGTTGCTCTGGCTGGAACCATCGCGGTTTGCCATAAACTTATCAAGGTGGGCAAAGGTCTCGACTCCTAGAGGCTGAGGCGCACTACATCCACCAAGCCTTGCATAGATACCTGGTCGTTCACTAAGTTATAGCAGTAGCCCGATTGGGTTTGAATACCGTTGAGGTTAAACACCGATTGTCCTTCTTGGCTGTGAACCTGAAGGCCGGTTGGGTACTTAATACAGCAGGTCTCACACTCGTCTTTGGCGCGGTTCTCAGCACGAGCAGTGAAGCAACGTGCAGAGTAGGCTAGTGGCAGATAGCCATGGCTGAATACCTCCACCTCAAACTTGTTGCGAATGCCTAGCTCGCCACACTGATTGAGCGTGTTGGATAGCCAGTCACGAGAGAGCTCTACCGGCATACACCAGCGGATCATGCCCTGTTTTAGAAAAAGATTAAGCGTGTGTGCGTTATAGGTATTAACCGCTGCACCAACTACGAAAGGCACACCTTTTTCGTGAGCAAGCTGGATAGCTGATACGTCGTTTGCTTCGATTGCAAAGTCGCCGTTATCAACGTATTTCTTCATTACGTTGACTTCGCTCGGCGCCTCTAAAAGCGCCATGGTCGACAGCACGACTTGTTTACCTGAATGGGCTAGCTCTTTGGCGATATCAAACCAGTGATTTGGTTTCATTTCACGACGCTTTGAACATACCGACTCACCCAGATAGATGATTTCGGCATCTGACTGCATGGCTTGTTTGTAGAAGTCTTCTACGTCCTGTTTTGGCCAGAAATATAGGATTGGCCCTAACGAGTATTTCATTGTGCTTTTCTCCGTTATTGCCATTTTCTATGGTAAGCGCCAAGGGTGGTTTGAGTGCCCTCAGATACATTTGCCAATGCTTTATCCCAGCTTGGTTGAACCTGATAATTGGCAGGATCTCTTTGGTAGGCATCGATAGCTGCACGCCATGTGCGAGTAACGTGCTCAACATAGGCAGGGCTGCGCTGACGACCCTCGATCTTCACTGAAGCTACATTAGCAGCGAACAGTTCTGGTAATAGCGAGAGAGTGTTCAAACTGGTTGGCTCTTCGAGGGCGTGATAGCGCTTGCTGACACCATCTACTTCTGCCTCAAAGCGACCCTTACATAGGGTTGGGTAGCCAGCGTTCTCGCCATCGGCGTAACGGTCGATAAGGATGTCGTTTAGACGAGACTCCAAACCTTGTTCTGTCTCTTGCCAACGTACATACTTGGCCGGTGAACATGCACCGACTGTGTTTGGTGATTCGCCTGTCATATATGAAGAAAGATAACAGCGGCCTTCGGACATGATACACAGGCTACCAAACGCAAATACCTCAAGTTCCACATCTGAGGTTAGGTTGCGCGAAAGCTGTTTAACCTGATGGATAGAGAGAACGCGAGGGAGTACAACGCGCTTAACGTTGAAGTTCTTTTGATAGAAATCGATAGCCGCAACATTGGTTGCTGAGGCCTGCACAGAAAGGTGCAGTTCCAACTCTGGGTAGTGCTTGGCTGCGTACTCTAGTACTGCGATGTCAGCCACAATCAGGCATCGACGCCATTTTGCGCCGCCATATCAACGGCATTGGTCCAGCGCTCAAAGCCTTGTGGCTGAGCAAAGGTATTCAGCGCAACATGGATGTGTTTGCCTGCGTTGTGCACGTATTGCACTGCTTTTCAAACTTCTTACCGTTGAAGTTCAGGCCTGCAAAGTGCCTAGCATTAGTATCATCTTTAAATCCGATGTAGACAGCATCTGCGCCGCAATCGATGGCGGTCTTTAATGCTGGCAAGTTTCCTGCCGGACAGAGTAGTTCCATGAAAGTATTCAAAGTGTTTAGGTACAGTGGCAAGTATTTTACTGTCCAGTGAGTTGCACTCTTTGATATGAGGCAGTTTTCCTAGGGAAAAGTATGGAAGTTGAGCAAGCTCAGTTCACATCTTGGATCTTTTGCGTATGATGTGGAAAATTTTATCAAGTGAGAATATCGCGTGCTCGACAAAGTAAGACAACAACTGGTTTCTAATGCAGCTATCATCTTGAAAGGTCCTGCAAAACTATTGCCACGAAAGCTACACAGCCTAACTATGCTAGAAGCGCTAAAACTAGTGTTTAGAGAAGCCCTAGAAGATGGTGACTTTGAGTTCTTGGAAGACAAGTGGCTTAAGGTATCGGTTACTGACTTAGATCTGCAGTGGTTCATCAGTTTCCGTGATGAGGAGTTAGTAGTTGAGACAGTCGAGCAACAACACGATGTGAGCTTCTCTGGCACGCTAAATGACTTGGTTTTGATTGCTGGTCGCAAAGAAGACCCAGACACACTATTTTTTCAGCGTCGCCTGAGCATAGAAGGGGATACTGAACTAGGGTTAGAGGTTAAGAACCTAATGGACAGTGTTGATTTGGATGCACTGCCAAAAGTGGTTACTATGGCACTCTCTCAGCTGGCTACCTTTGTTGCGAAAGGCGTGGATGCACCAGCTTCAACCTTGATTTCAGGAACCACCAATAATGCTTATTAGAACTGAAGCACCTGCTGACAACCTTTCTATCGACCGCCTGCTGAAAGCGACCTTTCCAACGCATGCAGAAGCTGATTTGGTTCGCACATTGCGTGAGAACGGTAAGATCACCCTAAGCATAGTGGCGAGCGATGACGAAGGTCAGGTGATAGGTTCAGCTCAGTTCTCGCCAGTCACACTGGCAGGCATGGATTACGGCTGGCAAGGTCTAGCACCTGTGGCGGTTGCTGAAGAGTATCGCAATCAAGGTATTGCAGAGCAGATGATCCGTGAGGGTCTGAATATTCTTCTAGAGCTTGGCTATCCTGCTTGTGTTGTATTGGGCGATCCTGCTTATTATTCTCGCTTCGGCTTTGCGGGAGCAGAGCAGCATAGATTCCGTTGCCAATGGGACATCCCTGAGGGCGCATTCCAGGTTCTAGACCTTACTGGCGAAAGTTTTGCTGGTCTTTCTGGTCTAATCGAATATACAGAAGAGTTTGATCAGGTTTAATCGTGTCACAGGATAGAAATCATGCCCTGCTTGCAGAAATGGGCATCACGCAGTGGACGCTAACTCACCCAGAGAGGCTAGGGGGCTATGAGCAGCAACCTGTTGATCTGGAAGATGACATTAAGTTGCTCTTTGTGGCACAACAGACTCCATCAGGTAGCAATGCTGAATTTATGCAAAAGGTGCTGCAAGGGGCGATGAAGCTGAGCCTAGATTCTTGTCGTCATATCACGCCAGCTCAGTTTTCTCAGCTTTCAAAGCACAACCTAGAGTGGGTGTGGTTTTGTGGTTGCGAGCCTGTGCATACCGAGGTGTCCAAGACTCTTAAGTCGCCAGCACTGAGCGAGATCGATGGTCACAATCAAAACCGTCGTGCCTTGTGGGAGCAGATAAAGTCTTATGGCTGATTTTCGTTACGCTCCGCTAGCACCGGAACATCTTGATGCGGTATGGGAGATAGAGCAGGGAGCTCATTCCCATCCTTGGAAGCGCAGCATGATCGACGACTTGAAGAGTCGTGGAGCCATGCATTTTGGCATGTTTAAAGGTGACACCCTAGTTGGCTATTTCTATGCGCAGAATATAGTAGGTGAGGTTAGTCTGCTCAATATCGCCGTCGCTCCTGAACACCAAGGACAAGGTGTGGGTAGCCGGCTGGTTAGTTATCTAATTCAACGCTGTCAGCGACTCAACGCTGAATGTATTTGGCTCGAGGTTCGAGAGTCGAACGTCAAAGCGCAGAGCCTATATCTTAAGAATGGTTTCAATGAGGTAGATAGACGAAGCGGATATTACCCCAGTGACAATGGGCGTGAAGACGCTATCTTGATGAGTTATTACTTTTAATTAAAGCCTCTCTCAGATTAACGAGAGAGGCTTTAATTTATTAAGCGATTGCGTGCATCTCTTTACGCATATCTATCATCTCTTGAATTAACTCTCTGGCTAGCATCGAGGTCATAATATGGTCTTGAGCATGCACCATAATTAGGTTGACTGGAACTTTGCCTTCTCCCTCATCCAGCCCAATAAGCTGAGTTTGCACATCATGGGCTCTTTTGGATGCCTCTGCTGAGTGTTTTAGGCAGATATCTACTTGTTGCCAATCATTCTTTTTTGCCGCGGACAATGCTTCCATCGCATATGACTTGGATTCACCAGCGTTGATAATAAGCTCCATTACTGTGGTTTCCATGGTCTCTTTGTCTAGTAGTGTCATTTTGCTGTCTCTATTGTGAATTAGGGTGCTCACCGAGAGCGAGAGGGCGAATCAAACACACTCCCAGCAAGCACAAATGGTGGGATTACTTCAAAGTCTCAGGTTCTGTTTTCAGATTAGCCCCACGGGTTTCGATGACCTGTTTGTACCAATGAAAGGAAGCCTTCTTTTTTCGGGAAAGTTGGTTGGCATGGTCCACATAGATAAAGCCATATTGCTTTTTATAGCCATTGAGCCAACTTAGGATGTCGATGGCTGACCATGCGTAATAGCCCTTGATATTTACACCAGCATCAATGGCTTGCTTCACTGCGACTAGGTGGTCATTGATAAAGTTAATGCGTGGGATATCGCACACCTCAGACTCGACAATCGGGTCTTCGTCCCCAAGGCCATTTTCGGTGATATAGATCTTTATCTGACCATATTGAGCTTTCAGCATTTGTAGGCCTGATAGGAAAGCGTCTGGAGAGATCTCCCAGTCCCATTTTGTGTAGCGTTTATCCGACATTTTGACTGTGCGGTATACGTTATCAAGCTAGGGTTACCCGGGGAGCCAGTGGAGTTTTCCCTGTTGATTTCTCGCTGTTCAAATTCAGCACCAAGCTTTTCTACACGTGCAGGCTGGTAGTAATTGAGTCCGATAAAATCATTAAGTTTGGCTGCGCTGTTGATAGTTTCCAGCTCATCTGATGTCCAATCAGGAAGCAACTCCATCTTCTTTAGTTCGCTGACTACATACTCGGGGTAGTGTCCTAGCAAAATAGGGTCATAGAACCACGCGGTCTTGAACTGATTGGCGTGCATCTCAGCAAACAAATTTTCGTCGCTGTTGTCTGTGGCAAAAGCGGGATTAAACACATGGCTGATACCAATCTCTCCAAACTGCTCGAGTCTTTTGTATTCAATTAGAGTGCGAGCATGGGCATAAAAAACGTTATGGGTAACCTGAAAATACTTTTTCGGATCGTTTACTATCCTGGTGGATGGGCGCCTGATAGGTAGCCTAAAGCTGCAAATACCACGGTTTCGTTAAAGGTGATGAAGTGCTTTACTCTGTCTCCGAAGGCTTCAAAACAGATTTTGGCGTATTCGATATAAGCTTCAACTGTATCTTTATTCAGCCAACCACCCTGCTTCTCTAGTGGTAAGGGAAGATCCCAGTGATATAGGGTGACGAAAGGAACGATTCCATGCTTTAGGCATTCGTCGATAACCTTGTTGTAAAACTCAATTCCCTTAGGGTTTACCTCACCTCGACCCGTAGACAAGATGCGCGCCCAACATATAGAGAAACGATAGGATTCGAGTCCCATTTCTGCCATTAGGGCGATATCTTCTTTATATCTGTTGTAGTGGTCGATGGCGACATCACCATTTGTTCCCTCGAATGTTTTTCCGGGGATTTTAGTGAATTCATCCCAGTTGGTTTCGCCTTTCCCATCTTGGTCCCAAGCCCCTTCAACCTGATAAGCGGCTGTGGCTGCACCGAACAAAAAGTCATTGGAAAACTTCATTATTAATTCTCTTTCTTAGTTATTCGGAGTTAATCCATCAATGCCAGAGCATCCTCAAGGATCTTGTCACCTTTCATCATGCCGTAATCAAGCATGTCGATGACCTCGACCTTCTTACCAACAGGATCTGCAATCTTCTGCAGTTCGTCCTTCTTGAATCGGATCTGCGGGCCAAGCAAGAACAGGTCATATTCCGATAGATACTGTGAAATAGTCTCAACGGCATGCGCTTCGATATGGATATCAAGATCCTTTGCTTGTGCTGACTCTCGCATCTTTTTCACTACCATAGAGGTAGACATTCCGGCGGCGCATAAAAGTAGAATTTTCTTCATTGTGGGTTACCTATTTGTTGTTAGTTTTGTTCAGCTTTTAAAGCTAATTTGTCTTGGTATTTAAAGAATGGGAAATAGACACATACGGTCATAATGACGATAGATATTTGGAGTAGAGCTGCGCTCCATCCTCCGATAATGAATCCGCTGAGCACGACTGGTGTTGTCCAAGGAACCTTAACCGCGGTAAAAGGACCGACGAAACCAAGGTCGATTGCGGTATAAACCATTACTGCAGAAGTGACAGGTGCTAATACAAATGGAATAAACATTATCGGATTGAATATTATTGGTGTGGCGAATATAACGGGTTCGTTAATATTAAATAATCCAGGAGTAAATGAGAGCTACCTAGTTGTTTATATTGTAATGACCTAGCAAACAGAACCATGCAACAGACAAGTCCAAAAGTAAGCCCAGAGCCACCAACAGTAATAAACTGGTCGACAAATTGGATGGTGACTATATTTGCATTTTCACCAGCTACTAAAACCTCACCAGCATTTTTTAAAGACTGGTTGTGCAGGGCATTTGCAGTAACGATTGGACTCATTATTCCCATAACAATTACAGGACCATGTACGCCACACCACCAAAGGAGAGAAATAAGCAGGGCGATACCCACCGCGCCAAAAAATGAATCTGACATATTTTGAAGTGGCGTTTGCAATATAACGTATATCGTTTCAATAAAGGTTTTATCAAACACGACATCGAATAGGATATAGGTACCAAATGCTAGGGAGATGATGATAAGACCCGGTATCAAAGAGCGAAATGCGTTAGCAACCCCCTCAGGAACACTGTCAGGTAGCTTGATTACCCAGTTACGCTTCAAGACTGCCGAGTAGATAATACCTACACTCAGGCCAATGACGATGGCAGCTATCATGCCTTTACCGCCTAAGAAGGCTTTAGGAATAACCCCAGCTATCTGTTGTCCCTCTGGCGTTACGATAAAGGAGTTAACCACAATCAACATGGCAACTATAGCCAGCACGCCAGCCTCGACTCCATTGTAGCCCTCGTATTTCACATAGGTGTAGGCGATGCCAAAGACACCTACCAACGCCAAAATATCGAAGGTGGCACCGACTACCTGAAAGAGAGGGACTTTCCAGCTTTCTCCAAAGACTCCTGCCATAAAGCATCATAGCCTTCGATAGGGACATATGAGAGAAGGAGGAATAAAGAGCCGATGATGGTGAGCGGCATCGTCAGCATGAATCCTTCTTTAATTGCAGTGATAGGCTTTGAATTAACAAATCCTAATAAAGAGGGAAGGAATTTATTAACCCGGTTTTGAATATTTTCTTGCAAGGTGGCTTGCGCAGACATTACTACATTCTCCATTACCTAGAATTGAGTTGTAATATTCGGTTCTTATTAGAAATATGAATATTTTGTTTTTATACTTATTAACTTTTATTCTGAACGTTGTTCTATTCATGTCATCAAAGTCATGAAACATGCTACATAAAATATCTGAATGAGAATCGTGGCTATGAAGTGATTATGATCACAACCTAGTTGCATATTGAGATGTTGGTCAGAAATAGTTTCTGATTGGTCTGTTTTATTTAATGGATTTAAGTAAAAAACAGACCAAAAATGAGAAAATATTTATAGAGTCTAGAAGTTAATATTGTGATTTATGTGTAGTTATTAATTTCTTTGCTGTGATAAGTGAAGAGCGAATAATCTGTTTTTATATTACGGCGTACTTTTTAATAACGTCATTTTTTAAATAAGCAAAGGTAATAAGAAATATTTGATCTTTACGAAATGAGATGTTGCACCAGCAAAAAAACCGTCATTCACTGCCGTTTGATAATGATGGGGAGTGATAATCAATCTCAATAACATTGGTGAGATTAATTGATTCAAATCAATTAATCATTAAGTTGTATTTAAAATGCCTTTTAAAGCGGCGGGTGAAGAGTAGACTTATACACAAACATTTATTTTAAATGCTACTTAAGGAAAGACGATGTTTTGTATTCAATGTGAGCAAACCATGCAGACACCAGTTGCTAACGGCTGTCAGTATGCGATGGGTATGTGTGGTAAAACGGCTGAGATCTCAGACCTTCAAGATGTACTGATCTACATCCTTCAGGGCGTGAGTGCTTATGCTAGTGCTGCTCGTGAGATGGGTATTGTCGACCAAAAGACTGATGCCTATGTGCCACAGGCGTTCTTTGCAACCCTGACCAACGTTAACTTTGACGATGCTCGTTTGATTGAATACACCAAACAAGCGCTTCAGCTTCGTGACCAAATGAAGCAATCCTATGAGGCTGCGTGTGTTACCCAAAACGTAGCACCTAAGAGCTTTGACGGTGCGGCAAACTTCACTATTGAAGCTGAAAAAGTAGTACTTCTTAGTCGCGCTCCAGAGACTGCATTGAACCAAGACTTAGATGCTATTGGTGAAGATATCATGGGTCTGCGTTTGCTTGCTCTGTATGGCTTAAAAGGTGTTGCTGCTTACATGGAACATGCTCGCATCCTAGGTCAGCAAAACGAAGAAATCTACTCTGAATTCCACCGCATCATGGCTCGTCTTGGTGAGGGTGTGAATGAGATGGACGAGCTACTTGGCCTAGCCATGGCCTGTGGTCACTTGAACTACAAGGTTATGCAGATGCTAGACCAAGGTGAGACTGAAGCTTTTGGCCACCCAGTTCCAACCAAGGTAAACATGAAGCCGGTTGCGGGTAAGGCAATCCTAGTTTCAGGTCACGACTTAATTGACCTTAAGTACATCCTTGAACAAACCGAAGGCAAGGGCATCAATGTTTACACCCATGGTGAAATGCTTCCAGCACACGCTTACCCTGAGCTTGGTGGTAAGTACCTCATCTAGTAGGTAACTACGGTACAGCTTGGCAGAATCAGCAGAAGGAGTTTGCTAACTTCCCTGGAGCTATCGTGATGACCTCGAACTGTCTGATCAACCAGAGACAGGCGCATACGCTGATCGTATGTTTACTCGTAATATCGTGGGTTGGCCGGGTGTTAAGCATCATGAAGGCCATGACTTCTCTGAGGTGATTGAGAAAGCGCTTGAGTGTGAAGGCTTTAAGTTCGACGAAATCCCTCACTTCACTATGACTGGTTTTGCGCGCAACGCACTAATGGAAGCGGCTCCTGCAGTAATCGAACAAGTGAAAGCGGGCAATATCCGCCACTTCTTCCTAGTAGGTGGCTGTGATGGTGATAAGAAAGAACGCAACTACTTCACTGAATTCACTAAAGCGGCACCACAAGACACGCTAATCCTGACTCTTGCCTGCGGTAAGTTTAAGTTCAATGACCTTGAGTTCGGTGATATCAATGGCATTCCACGCTTCCTAGATGTTGGTCAATGTAACGATGCATACTCAGCTATCCAACTTGCACTGGCTCTAGCCGAGACCTTCGAGTGTGAAGTGAATGAACTGCCTCTATCTCTGATCCTATCTTGGTTTGAGCAAAAGGCGATCGCGGTACTGCTTACCCTGCTCGCTCTGGGTATTAAGGATATCCGCGTGGTCCAACTGCACCTGCATTCCTAACCGAAAACCTGATCAACCACCTGAATGAGCAGACAGGTCTGCGATTGATTACCACGGTTGAACAAGACCTAGCTGACATCCTTGGCTGACCCACATTTGTTATTGAAGTGATATAGAGATGCGCCTTAGGGCGCATCTTGTTTCTGTTAGGAGAATAAAATGCGATTAACCTGTACTGAAATCCGTCAAGATACCCAAGATATCAATACCTACTGGTTTGAGGCGGACCAAACCTTAGATTTTATTCCAGGTCAATTTCTTCCTATCGGTGTCGAGATCCAAGGTGAAGTAGAACAGCGTTGCTATTCTTTGGCCTCTCAACCAGGTGGTAAAGAGTGCAGCCTCACCATCAAGCGTGTTACCGACGGGCTCGTATCTAACTTTTTGGCAGATAACCTCAAGGTCGGAGATGAGCTTGAGGCTCTTCCTGCTTCAGGAGAGTTCAATGCCAACCTTTATAAAGAGCAACCTCTGTTAATGCTCAGCGCTGGCTGCGGTATTACACCTGTTTACTCTATGCTGGTGGCACGCCTTGCTGATGATCCCAACGCCGATATCCTTTTTGTACACAGTGCGAGCACAGCTAAAGACCGAGTGTATGTGGAAGAGCTCGAAGCACTGGCATCCAAATACCAAAATCTAAAACTGGTGTGGTGCGTAAGTGAAAGCAGTCAGTTTGCCTCCCGTTTGAGTCAAGATGTTCTGGCTAACTTGGATGAGAGTCTTTCTTCTCGTGTCGCTCTGATGTGTGGCCCAAATGGCTATATGGAATCGGCGAAAGATTGGTTAATAGCGCTGGGTATACCAGAGGCACATATCCATCACGAGCAATTCCAAGCGGCGATAGGAGTTGGAAGCCTCTGACGGTGCGCACACTCTGTCTGTAAATGGACAAGCGGTCTCTATTGAGGGAGAGCAAACCGTCCTCGATGCCTTAGAGAGTGAAGGGCTTCCGATCTTTGCCGCTTGCCGTGCAGGTGTGTGTGGCAGTTGTCGCTGTAAGGGCGATAAAGACAAACTGGTTAGTTCAACGCAAGGGCCTTTGACCGATGAAGAGGTCGAGCAGGGTTATTTTCTTGCCTGTGCCAGTCAGGTAAACGACGATATGTTTGTTGAGATTGGCTAAACTAAATCGACTAAACTCAGAGGCTCAACCTAGGTTAGGCCTTTCTTTTTACAGATAGATTGTGAAATAGCGCAGAATCAGCGAAAATAGCGCCAATTTTTAGACAGTGCACAACCTAAAGAACTCGATACATGTCAAATAGTCCCTTTCAGCTAGAAGTAAACAAGCGTCGTACGTTTGCTATCATCTCTCACCCGGATGCGGGTAAGACGACCATCACCGAAAAAGTACTTTTATTCGGAAACGCGATCCAAAAAGCGGGTACCGTAAAAGGACGTGGTTCCAACCAGCATGCAAAATCTGACTGGATGGAGATGGAAAAGGAGCGTGGTATCTCGGTTACTACCTCTGTGATGCAGTTCCCGTACAACGATTGTTTGGTAAACCTGCTGGATACCCCGGGACACGAAGACTTCTCTGAAGATACCTACCGTACACTGACAGCGGTTGACTCATGCTTGATGGTGATCGATGCGGCGAAAGGTGTCGAGGATCGTACGCGTAAACTGATGGAGGTTACTCGCCTTCGTGATACGCCTATCGTTACCTTCATGAACAAATTGGACCGCGACGTGCGTGACCCAATGGAAGTTCTTGATGAAGTTGAGAGTGAGCTGAGCATGGCGTGTGCGCCAATCACTTGGCCTATCGGTTGTGGTAAAGAGTTTAAGGGTGTTTATCATATCCACCGTGATGAGACTATCTTGTATGAATCTGGCCACGGTCATGAGATCCAAGAAGTTCGCATCATCAAGGTCTAGACAACCCAGACCTAGACGAAGCTGTAGGTGCTGACCTAGCAGAAAGCGTACGTGAGGAGCTAGAGCTGGTTATCGGTGCATGTCCTGAGTTCGACCACGACCTATTCCTAGCGGGTGAGCTGACTCCAGTATACTTCGGTACTGCACTGGGTAACTTCGGTGTTGACCATATGCTAGACGGTCTTACTGAGTGGGCTCCAGGTCCACAAGCGCGTGAAGCGAACGAGCGTAAGGTTGTTGCTTCTGAAGAGAAGTTCTCTGGCTTCGTGTTTAAGATCCAAGCAAACATGGACCCTAAACACCGTGACCGTATCGCATTTATGCGTATCGTTTCTGGTACTTATTCGCAAGGCATGAAGATGAATCATGTTCGCACAGGTAAGAACGTAAGTATCTCTGATGCAGTAACCTTTATGGCGGGCGACCGTTCTCGCGCGGATAAAGCGTACGCAGGTGACATCATAGGTCTACACAACCACGGTACTATCCAGATTGGCGACACCTTCACCCAAGGTGAGAAGCTGAAGTTTGCTGGTATCCCTAACTTTGCTCCTGAACTGTTCCGTCGTATTCGACTAAAAGATCCATTGAAGCAGAAGCAACTTCTTAAAGGTCTAGTGCAGCTTTCTGAGGAAGGTGCGGTACAGGTATTCCGCCCACTGCAAAACAACGACCTTATCGTAGGTGCGGTCGGTGTGCTTCAGTTTGATGTGGTAGTTGCGCGTCTTAAAGCTGAGTATAACGTTGAAGCCATCTATGAAGGCGTAAACGTAGCAACAGCTCGTTGGGTTGAGTGTGATGATCCTAAGAAGCTGGAAGAGTTTAAGCGTAAGAATCAGAGCAACCTTGCTCTCGATGGTGGTGACAACCTTTCTTATGTTGCGCCAACCATGGTTAACCTAAACCTAGCGCAAGAGCGATTCCCTGACGTAGACTTCAGAGCGACTCGCGAACACTAATATTAGAGCCAGCAGTTTTCTGCTGGCTTTTTTGCTTTCAGGGACACATCAAAAGGAGATTCGGTGTTTGACCTCAATCTAGTTCGACCATTTCTAGCGGTATATAACCTAGGCACTATCACTAAGGCTGCCGAATCCCTCTCACTCACACAGCCAGCAGTGAGCTCGGCCATCAAGCGTTTCGAGACAGTTCTTGGTTATCCCTTGTTTATTCGAATGGGGCGTAAGATTGAGCCTACCTCTAAAGCGCATCAACTCGCAACTCAACTCAGTATGGCTCTAGAACTTATGGATGGTGCAGTGGCGACTGAGCGTAAGATGATTGTTTATGCGAGTTTCAATGCTATTAGTGTGCTCCTGAGATGCCGAATATTCAGTTGACTGAGTCTCCAAGGCTGAAGAGGAGATCCTGCAGGATATACGTCTCAATAAGGTTGATTTGGTAATTGATTACAGTTTACCTCGTGATGCTGGTTTAAACTTTGAGCCTGCCTTTACTGAAAAATTAGTGTTGATGTGTGATGCCGAGCATCCGGCTGTAGGCGAAACAATTTCATTGGAGCAGTATCTTGATTCTGAACACGTAACCTTAAAGTTGTTTCGTCAGAATGCACAAATAGTAGAGTTTCTCTCTGGGAAGAGTTTTTCGCGCAAGGTCGCAATTGAGGTTAGTGGTGTTACTAACCTTATTGTTGCCACCAAAGGGACTAGATATATTTCGGCTATTCCAAGAAGCATGTGTGATGTAGCTGAGAAGTTTGGTATGAAGATTCTAGAGCCGCCATTTGCAATGCGAGAGGTAGAGTTCGAGTTTACCTATCACAAGAAGTATCAGAATAATGCTGAACACAAAGCTCTGCGTGACCAACTAAGGGATTTACTAAATCAACGTTAAAAATCAAAAGTAAGACCGAACTCTATAGTGTCCTCCCTATCTTCAAAATAGGTATAGGTTACCGATGGTCGTAACTGTTTGATGTTTAAAAATAGGATCATTTCATGGTAAATGAGATCGGTTTTTCCTGAACTGATGCTGATGTCATTCTGTTTCCCATTCCAAATATTGTCCTTGAATCCGATTTCGTGATTGAACTTATATAGAAGGTCAAAGTATTTAATCGGACTCCAAATGGCACCTGCAGAATAGTCGATTGAATCTGATGGTAGGTAAGTAAGGCAGTTTGCTGCGAAACAGTACTCATCGTCGAATTTGTAGTTGTAGTTTACATCTCCAATAGCGGTCCAGTTCTGGCTCAACACTTTTGCGCCAAAGATGCCGGTAGATACCTTGTAGTCACTAATCTTTAGATTGTTCTCAGTGTAATAGGTCTCCCCCTTCCAAATAGCATAGCCCGTCCCAACTTCCCAGTTTACTTCGGTGTCTATATCGCCGAATACTCGCAGATCTTCCGTGATGTAATAGTTGGCATCCAGAGTGGCTACTGTATTGCCATCTTGCTGTGAAAAGCTGATGCCAAAGATGTCAGTAAACTTTTCTATGGTTTCTACCAGAGTAGATTCAGCAAAAGCATTGGCAGAGATCAGAAGAGAGATAAATGCTAGGCGACGCATAGGAACTCCAAAACAGGTTTACTAAAGAAAAATAATCCCCTCGATTGAGGGATTATTGGGCTTAATTCAGAAGTCGTTGGGAGTTACTTCTTAAGCGTTGCTAGGCGACTTTGTACCTTAGCTTTAACTTGATTAAGTTTGTTTTGGTCGATGTTTTGCAGTTTTTGCTTAACCGCTTCTTTTGAAGTTGCAGATGATAGTAATTGACCGTTTGAATCAGGAACAAGCTTGCCAG
>BBSB01000031.1:0-48143 GCA_000830455.1 Vibrio sp. JCM 19236 | reverse complement strand
GCCAGAGTCTTTCGACTCTGGCTCTAGTTATCTAAACCTCTTCAGCAACTTTCCGCTCTACTAACCGCAGCCACCTTAAACTCAGGTATCTTGGCATGGGGATCTTTAGCAGTATTCGTCAGTCTGTTTACTGGTGATTCCGCAAAGTGGAATGGGATAAACACCACCCCGGTTTGAATCCGCTTAGTCACAAAGGCAGCAATATCGATACTGCCCCTACGGGTTGAAACCGTCAGCATGTCACCATTTCCAATACCTAGCTCTTCTGCATCTGCCACGCTTATCATGCTCTTGGACCCGCCAGTTTATCTAGCCTTTGGTCTTACGTGTCATGGTTCCGGTGTGGAACTGCTCTAAGATACGGCCAGTGGTCAAGATCAGCGGATATTCTTCGTCCGGTAACTCGGCTGCATATCTAAAGGGGATCGCCTCCATCTGACCACGACCACGGGTGAACTGGGTCTTGTGCATGATACGTGTGCCTGCGGGTTATTCTTGTTGCTTGGCCACTGCATACCGTGCGCGGGGATCGCTTCCCATCGCAAACCAGCATACTGGGGTGTCACGCGAGTGATCTCATTAGTGATTTCACTGACGTGTCGGTAGCCCCAATCGCTGCCCATTGCCTTAGCAATATCTTGGATAATCACCCAATCCTCGCGCGCTTCACCTGGTGGATTAACCACAGGTTGAGTCTCTGCACACGGCGCTCGGTATTGGTAAAGTGTCCTGCCTTTTCAGCAAATGAACATGACGGCAATACCACATCGGCATATTGAGCTGTCTCGGTGAGGAAGATATCTTGAACCACTAAGAAATCTAGCGCCTCTAGCCCTTCTAGCACGTGCGCCTGATCAGGATCACTGAGTACTGGATTCTCACCCATCACATACAAGCCGCGTACCTCACGCTTGCAGACTGCATCGATGATCTCAGTAAGGGTTAAGCCTGTTTCCGTTGGTAGATTTGGTGCATCCCATTCGATGGCAAACTTCTGATGCACTAGAGGGTTATACACCTTTTGGTAGCCAGGGAAGTTATTCGGCAGCGCCCCATATCACACGCGCCCTGCACATTTGACTGACCACGCAGTGGGTTAATACCGCCACCCTCAATGCCTATGTTGCCGCACAGCATCTGTAGATTTGCGATAGAGCGTACATTGTCGTGACCTGTAGTGTGCTGGGTAATACCCATCGCATAATAAACGGCAGTGCGTTTTGCGGTGCCTATGGTGCGCGCCATAGCGAATATATCTTCTGCTTTTATACCAGTGACCAACTCAACCTTATCTAGGGCATAGCTTGGAGACATCACCTCTTGTAGCAAGGTATCGAAGCCGTCTACACGCTCTTCGATATACTCCATGTCATACCAACCGTTCTTGATGATCTGCTGCATCACACCGTTTATCAGCATTACATCTGTTCCAGGTCGTTGAGCCATATACAACTCTGCGTGATCAGCCAATTCGATACGTTTAGGGTCAGCCACAATCAGCCTAGCTCCATGATGACGAACCGCTTGCTTTATGTGTGATGCGATAATCGGATGTGCAGCTGTGGTGTCAGAGCCAATAACGAAGATGACATCCGAGTGCTTGATACTCGGTATGTCATTGGTCATAGCACCGCTACCTAGCGACGCTTCAAGTCCAGTTACGGTTGAGGCGTGACAAAGACGGGCGCAGTGATCGACATTGTTTGTACCTAGCTCTCGGCGAACAAACTTCTGGAAGGCATAGTTGTCTTCATTGGTGGTTTTAGCCGAAGAGAATCCAGCAAGAGCGTTACCACCAAAACTCTGCTTAATAGAGGTGAACTTGCTTGCCACTAACTCTATCGCTTCTTCCCAAGAAGCTGGCTGAAGCCAACCGTCTTTGCGGATCAGTGGAGTCGTAAGTCGCTCGTCACTGCCAATGAAATCAAATCCAAAACGACCTTTGACACAAAGCATACCCTCGTTGACTGGTGAATCACCGCCCTTCACATAGCGGATCTGGTTAGCATCTTCATCTACATGCATAGAGACCTTACAGCCCACGCCACAATAGGTGCAGATGGTATCGACAATCTTGAGGTTTTCGATACGACCTTGGGCTCGATCGCGACCATCCATCATGGCGCCAGTTGGGCAGACCTGAATACAAGCACCGCACTGCACACAAGCTGAATCCCCCATCAAGGTTTGATTCGGTCCAAAGTTAGGGCGACACTCAGGTCTTGAAGCTGGTCTGCCGTCTTTATTGCTCATAAAGCTCAACACACCATGTACCGACTGCTCGCGGCACGCCTGCACGCACTGACCACAGCTGATACAGCGGTTGGCATCGAATACGATAAACTCTGAGCTGTTATCAACACTGAATTTTTGTCTTGTGTCACTGTTGCGGATAGCTTGCCAATCACAATCAGATTTAATCTCTATATTGGTCTGGCTTGCTCCGTACTCGGTTGAGTAATCACGTAGGTCACAATTAGTATTCGCCTGACAGCCACACTCTAGACACCTCGCCGCTTCAGCCATAGCTTCAGCATTATCAAAACCAAGCTCTACCTCAGCAAAACTCTGCTCACGCTGAGTACTACTAAGCTCAGGCATAATCTTGCGTGCGACTTTCTGAATGCTTTCAAACTGAGCCGAGTCTACCTGCTCTAGAGACTTGCCCTTGCGCGCATTGAACGGAGTGACTGGAATGTTTTCCATATTCCCATCAAAGAATCTGTCTATAGCTTCAGCCACTACACGGCCATCAGCGACCGCCTCAACTGCAGTCGCGGGACCACGCCTAAAGTCGCCAATACTAAAGATATTGCCACTGCCAGTATGCATGGTGTCAGGGTTTACATCGGCGGTATTCCAACGAGTCAGTGGGATCTCCAGTGGTTCATCTTGCATAAAGCTGAGATCAGGTTTTGTGATACTGCGGCTATCACAGTATCAAAGGCTTCGGTAAAGAACTCACCGGTTGCTTTAGGGCTACGTCGACCAGAGGCATCAGCAGGTCCAAGCTCCATCTTCTCAAGACGAATCGCCTCGACTCTGCCATCACTGCCTGCAATATTCTCCGCAGGGTTAGTCAAAAAGTGAAACTTAACTCCCTCGTGCTCTGCCTCTTCAATCTCGTAGTCTTCCGCGGGCATCTCGGCACGGGTACGTCGATAGATAAGGGTAGTATCGGCACCATCACGTACTGCAGTTCGGGCGCAATCAATCGCCGTGTTACCGCCACCTATGACTGCGACCTTTTTACCGGTCAAATAGTTTTTGTCAGTGACATAATCCTTAAGATAATCCACACCTAGGTAGCAACCATCTAGGTCGCTACCTGCATAGTTCATCTCTACTGCCTTCGATGCACCTACAGCGAGACAGACAGCGTCATACTGTTCACTAAGAGAAGAAAGAGTAATATCCTCACCAAGCTTTTTGCCACACTCGATCTGCATGCCATTTCGACACATCAGCTCTATCTCTTTATCGAGAATGCTCTTAGGCAGTCGATATTCTGGGATGCCGTAACGAAGCCAACCACCAGCGTGTGGCATAGACTCGAATACGGTGACCTCATAGCCCTCATTGGATAGATAATAACCTGCGGTCAATCCGCCCGGTCCACTTCCCACAATGGCAATGTGCTTATCTTTATCAGCTTTTTTCTGTGGAATATAGCTTCTTGAGCCTCGAGGTCCGCATCCGCCGCATGGCGCTTTAGCTGGCGAATAGCGATCGAGTCATCCACCAAACCTCGGCGGCATTCTGTCTCGCAGAATGCAGGACACACACGACCAATAGAGAGAGGCATAGGCAAGGTGCGTTTAATCACCTCGATGGCTTTTTGATGGTCATTTTGAGAAATGTGATAGAGATATGATTGAATGTCGACACCAGCCGGACACGCCGTTTTGCAAGGAGCTTCGCAGTCCGCATAGT
The DNA here is from genome assembly GCA_000830455.1 of Vibrio sp. JCM 19236. Classification (GTDB taxonomy): domain Bacteria; phylum Pseudomonadota; class Gammaproteobacteria; order Enterobacterales; family Vibrionaceae; genus Vibrio. Next base: position 44,210 of record BBSB01000031.1, on the reverse strand, counting down.
GGTCAGTCATGATGCGATCGAGGGCTTTTTTCGATGTGCACTGAGATATTCAGAGTGAGTTACTACACTCAGCCCTGATACACCTCTAGTTCGCATGAGCGCTGAATACCGCCACTCTCAACCTCTACAACGCAGAGATCACAGGGAACTTTCTCGTCGGTTTTATTTGCGCCGCAAAGAGAGGGGATCTCTACACCACACACCTGAGCGGCCTCAAGCAGTGTCAGTCCTTCTTCCACTACTCGATACTTACCGTCTATCACAATCTGGACCATGGGAGCCTCCTAGGCACACTTGTGTTCACTTCGATGAACTTTTTTCTTTTTCTTCTTAGTTAACCACAAAAATAATATGGTTATATGGCGCTCCATCTTACTATGAAGAAATAAATCACGTCCAATTGTCATACAAAATAGACAACTGGTAGGAGGATCACTCTAAATTACCTATTATCCCGAATAAAAGCAGGGGCTTTCGACAATAAGTATTCACGCAATGAATACATATAAGTAACATTTGAAACTGGTGTTTAACCACATTAGTTTACAGGTCTGCACAATAAACACTTGTTTGAATTTATCTAATTTAGCCATATAAATCATATAATTAATTCTAAAAGCATCATTCAAATCTATATGAGACTCACATAACACTTTTGTGAACACTTTGTTACAAATAGGTTAAACGACTCTAATGTATCTTGGTGCGCATATTTATTGATACATCAATCAGCATGGCGTGCGGGCACTTAAGCAGTGTCGCTAAGGATAGAACGCATTACTGTCGTACATGGAGTTACATTGTGGATTTGAAGTCACGAAATACTGCACTCTCTTTGGCCATCACCATGGCTTCAGCGCTCCAGCTGTTCACTCTGCTGGGTTTCAATTAACTGAACATTCTGCCGCTGGTCTCGGTAGGGCCAATGCCGGTGAAGCCGCAATAGCCGATGGCTCATCGGTTATGGCTCACAACGCAGCCGCAATTACTCGATTCGATTCGTATGAGCTATCCCTTGGTGCGGCTTATGTCGATGCTGAGGTTAAGGCTACGGGTAACACTACTGATGCTAGTTTCAACAATCAGCTAACCAATAATGACGTGGTTGATGATGTAGTCATCCCCTCATTTTATCTGGCAGGTCCTATCAATGAATCCTGGTCATGGGGTCTGGCTGTGTTTACCGACTTTGGCCTTTCAACAAAGTATCCGTCTGACTATTTAGCCGGTCCGATTGGCGGTGAAACCACTCTCGAGACCATCAACTTTAACCCTAACATTGCTTATCGAATCAATGATCAGTGGAGTGTCGGCGCTGGTGCGAGCGTTGTCTATGGTAAAGCCAAGGTAGTGCGCACCTTAGGTATCTTGGCCGATGCCTCAAACCAACAAAATGGAACAAACTTCGCCCGCTCTGATATCGCGCGCTCTCTGGATGGCGATGGTTGGGGTTATGGATTCAACCTCGGTGCTCTTTGGGAGATCAATGAGAACCACAGATTTGGTTTGAGTTATCGCTCTAAGGTTGATGTAGAGTTTGATGGCGATTACACCTCTGATGTACCTAGCGCCATCATCATGCCTGGGCAAACTCTCTCTGGAGACCTTACCCTCAACCTACCAAGCATTGCGGAGTTTTCTGGTTTCCATCAACTGTCTAACAGCTTCGCCCTTCACTACAGTGTCATGATGGTGGGTTGGGATGTATTTGAAGAACTAAAAGCCACGGTTGATGGGCAAGAAGTGTTGCAAAAAGACGAGAACTTCGACAACTCGTTTAAGTAGCTATCGGCGCTACCTATAACCTAACTACGGCATTTACACTGCGTGCTGGCGTCGCTTATGACGAGACACCCAACGTCAACGACCCAAGTATTAGCCTCCCAGATACAGATCGCATCAACTATAGCGTGGGGGCGACCTACGCCTTTACTCCAAACAGCCGCCTTGACCTTGGATTTACCTTCGTAAACGGTGAAGAAAATACCTTCACCGAACCACTAGAGCCGGACTCTTTACCAGGTGTGGACATTCCACTGCGCACCAAGGGTGATGCCTATGTATATGGCATCCAATATAACCACACGTTTTAGCCGTTCATAGCGACATCAAGTTTAGTTACAGGGAAGAATTATGATGAATGGAATTTACAAAACGGTTATCGCTACCGCCATCAGCTCCGCAATGCTAGTGGCCTGTAATAGCGAGGACTATGACGAACCCAATACCTCCACCAGCTATGAGCTCTCCAGCTATGGCGAACCGGTTATGTGCGGTGATGGCCAAGAATGGGCCAGCCCAGAAGAAGTTACTGCCATTGAGAATCTGGTGGAACTTGCCGAGGATAACAGCGTAGTTACTCTACCTGCTGGCTGTTTTAAAATGAATAATCAGCTCACCATCGACTCCAAAAACAACCTAGTTCTTCGCGGTGCGGGCATAGATAAAACCTATCTCGACTTTAGTAATGTCGACGGTAAAGACGGCATTGCCATCAGTGGTGGCTCTAACATCACAATTGAAGACCTGCAGGTGGCCGAAGCCTCTAAGAACGGCATCAAAGCCGATGGCGTTGAAGGCTTCATAATGCGTGACGTCTCAACGGTGTGGATGGAGGTTCCCCGGGCGCGCGATGAGAACGGTAACCTTCGCGGCACCTATGGTATTTATCCGGTTAAATCGCAGAATGTCTTGATTGAGGATACTTGGTCCTACGGCAGTGCCGATGCGGGTATCTATGTAGGCCAAACCATAGGTGCAGTAATTCGCCGAAACGTTGCGAGAAGAACATTGCCGGTATCGAGATTGAGAACAGCTCCAATGTGGATGTGTACCAAAACCTAGCGATAGGTAACACAGGTGGCGTGTTGCTGTTTGACCTTCCAGGAGCAACCACCATAGGCCGTTTGATTGATGACGTGCGCGTGTTCGACAACGTTATTCGTGACAACAACCTAGTGAACTATGTCGATACTACCTGTGAAAATGGACTTGGAGGCTGTGGCGTGGTCGGCATCGTGCCACCGGGTACGGGTATTGTTGTACTCTCTGGTCGCAACAGTGAGTTCTTTAATAACACTATAGAAAATCACGACTCGATGGCGCTGGCGATGACTAGTTATCTGCTAGTAAATGATAACCCTGAGGCCTACAGTCCACTTAATGGTACTTCTGAGGGCAACGCAGTAATGAACGGCTGGAACCCAGTTCCAACCAATATGTATCTACACGACAACAAGGTCACCAATGTCGGAGCCAACCCTAACGGCTCTTTGATTGAGGATATGATCCTTGCTTATACCCTAGAGCATCAAGCCTTCCCTGCCATGTTCTACGACGGCGCGGTGAGTCCTTGATTCGCTCTCAGATGTTTGCTCCCCTTCGTGATGCTTTAAATGGCATGACCCAAAGCAACAACTGGGATTACCTGACTAACTTCACCGAACAAGACAGCAACTGCTTGGTAAACAATGGCGCTAGTGTGGGTGTTCTCGTCGACAACACTGATCCAATGGGAATCCTGCGCTATGCCGAGAATAGCGCCAATGCCGACTTCCTGTTTGAACAAGAGCAAAAAACACTGCTCACTGCAGGCTGTGACTCTAAGGTTTCTCTTGAACCAAACACTGTCACCATCAATGGAGTGGAATATGGCATCAACCAAGAGGAACAAGACGACTCAGGCTCCAATACACCAAACATCCCTAACGGCATAGTCGGTAATGACCTGTGTACCACAGATCTAAACGGCATTAACTGGGATGCAATTACCCGTGAGAGCGCATCATATGGTGAAAACTGCACCAGTTTGTCTCACTACAATCTGTTCAAGGACGCGAAAGACCCAACCCAGAACCTGAACCTAGATGCGTCAGCGAAAGGAACTTTGTATGAGATGAACGTTGAGCTATTTACGGATTACTCTCGCAAGTACCGCTTTGTAGTCATGCCAGACGGCATTTCTGCCGGTTATCGTGAACAAGAAGTGTTTGATTTCCCTGTTGGCACCGTGCTCATCAAAACCTTCGTGTTGCCAAGCAATACCACCAACGCCCGTGGTCAAAATGAGGAGCTCATCGAGACTCGTCTATTGATCCATCGCACTAGTGGTTGGGTGGCACTGCCTTATGTTTGGAATGAGGATAAAACCGACGCACAATTAACCGCAGTATCGGTTCCGTTCGAGCGTAGCATTGTTCACGATGGTGAAACGCTAAGTTTCACCTACGAGGTGCCGAGCCGTAACGAATGTACTATGCCACAAGGTGGAAGCGGATGTTACTGACCAGTGGGAAGTACACAACCAAAAGGCTTCTCACCAATCGGACCTAAGGCTCGCAACCTTAATAGCGTTCAAGCAACAGTGAGCGGTTCCAACCAATTGACCCACTGGGAAACCCTAGGCCTATTCAATACAGCTCTGCCAAATACACCGGAGAACCTGCCTAAGACCCCAGTGTTTGATACGGAGTCTGGTGCGAGCAATCTGACCGATGATGAGCTACTTGATTATGCTAAGGCGTACCTAGATGTTAACTGTGCTCACTGTCACCGCACCGAGGGTAAAGCAGCCAGTAACCCATTCAAGTTTGAGTACTGGAGAGACGGCATCGACCAGATGGGTATCTGTGCTCGAGGCATCACCTTCCACAAAGGGCCATCACCTTATGTAATCGTACCGGGAGATGCGGACAACTCAGTGCTTCACTACCGCATCAATGTTGATAACGGCAACATGATGCCAGAGCTAGGTCGTCACGTGGTTCATAAAGAAGGGGTCGCCCTTATTCGAGATTGGATCAACTCCATAGATGCAGGTTCCTGGAACTGCGTAGAGTAAAAGTAAAACAGCCGCTTCATGCGGCTGTTTTTTGCGATTACCAGCAGTCGCTACAAGCTTAAAAATAGAACTTGTAGTTCGCCCACACCACGGTGTCATCGATATCTAAAGATTGTTGGCTAGTCTTCATGTAACCAGAGGTGTTATCGATTCTAAGTTGGCCCCAGCGGGTCTTATCTTTTGAGAATGGAGTCGCGATCATAACGGTTGATTTCAATAAGGATGTCTCTATATCACCATCAAGGTAATTATATTCAGGCCAAGCGCCAATATAGGTGCCGTCTTTGCCTATGGTGTACATCATATAAAGTGCACCGGACACACCGTATGCCTCGCTGTCTTGAGCATCGAATGCCGTAACCGATGCGTCAGAGTATTCACCTGCTAGTACGCCCACTCGAGGAAAGATCTGCAAGCCATCAACACCTGGTTAATCGCCAAAACGCCCCCTAGAGATGCAGAGGTAAACATGTCGTTGTCGATAATATCTAACGATACTGCCGCTCTTGGAACGACGCGGTTGGTGGTCGAGAACACATGGAAATATTGCAATCGACTATCAGAGTAATGACCATCACGGTCCATAGTTCCCTCGATAGTCAGCATACCGGTCTGCTTGTCACTAAAGTTGAAGTCTCCAGAGATCGAGCCCTTTAGGCTGCCCTGATTATTCAAACCGAAATATGCGGAGGTGCTCGTCTCAGTAAGATCTGATGGATTCGGTTCTGACTCTTCAGCCATTGCAGGCGTAGCATCCCCAGTGCTGACAGTATCAGCGTTAATTGCGTGAGTTTTTTCATTTTGATTACCTATATGTCTTTGGATATTGCACCCCCTGTACAAATGAACCTGAGTTCTGTTGCTTCCTTAACGCGGTCATTCTCAACTACTACTGAAAAAACTCGAACTTCGATATGACGAGCCACATCCGTCATATATAGTGAATTTGAAAGAATAAGCACGACAATTACTAAAGCGAAAATGAGTGAATCAGAGATCTAAAAGTCTGAAATAAAAACGCAAATAGAAAGTGGAACCTAGCTGGTTAAACGAGCAGGTTCTGGCATTTCTACATATAAGTGTTAGTGTTAAAACTGAGCGAAAAATCAATGAGTTGGATGATCTAATATGAGTTTCAGCATCGAGCAGCTATCTGCATTTGTCACCGTCTATGAAGAGCAGTCTTTCAGCCGTGCAGCGGCAAAGCTAAATAAACATAGGACGACTACAGGCAGGTAATCGCCAATCTCGAGGATATTCTCGCTGTTGAGCTGTTTGATCGTGTCGGTCGGTCTGTCATCCCTACCGAGGAAGGAGAACTCCTTTATCACTATGCCAAGTCAGTAATCGACCAATCGAACATCTTTGACAAAATTGCCTTAAGCCTCGCCTACGGAACCTTAGAAGGGGTCAATATTGGCTATTCAAGTGTCACCCCACACGGACTACTGGCACTGATTCGTGAGCAATTGGCGCAAGATTTTCCGAATATGAAGGTCAATTTCTTAGTGATGAATAAGGCGCAGGTACAAGAAGGGTTGGATTCTGGAGATGTACACTTTGGTTTAGTTAATATCGATAAAGGAAAAGGCATGTATGGCAAGGATTCTACCTTCCTTGGGCATATGGAGTTCTTACCCTTCGTAAAAAAAGGCGGTGCATTATCAGACTTGCCCGAGGACGAAGCATTGCGAGCGCTGCGAACTACCCGTCAATTTGTGCTTAGGCATTTACTCACGATGGACTGAAAGAAAAGGTGGTGGTTTCTGCTGATAATGAAGAGGTGGATCAGCTATCTCTTGCGATCAAACTTATCCAGTCTGATCTCGGGTGGGCCTGGCTTCCGAGAGTGTTGTCAGAATCTCCCTATATTACCGAGCATCTGGAGCCTATCGAGGTCAAGGAGCTGAAGGCGAGCTTCAAGTTCTCTTTTGCTCTGTGGAACCCTCATTCAAAGCAGGTTCTTACTGTGAAGAAATCAATTATCAAAGCGGTTGACGACTATATAGCGCACTTTCGCTCTCTGCAGGTGGACTAAGGCTTCCATGCCCTCCACGGTGTTAAGCCTTCTGTTCAAACAGCGCTTTCACATCAATATGTGCCCAATCACCCTCGAGTGCAGGCAGTTTTACCCAAAGCTGTTGCTCGTCTAGGTCAGTCACGATCTGATAGTTAGTCAGATCTACATCTTGATTGGTTGGCTTGGTTACACCGCCATTTTCTTTGAAGCTACCATCTTGGTTGTATAGCGGAATATCAAAGATATCGCGCATCACCTCAGTGTTAAGGTCTCCCGCCTTTTCAGCATGACGTGCCGCTAGATTGTCAAAGCGTTTCAGTGAGAAACTCTGTGTTTCACGTTGGCCCAAACCCCAATCTGGATTTAAGAAGGTATTCACTGTAATAAAGGACTCTGCGTCCTTGTCAGCTACGCGCAAGCGGTTCTCTTGAATGGTATTTTCATAAGCACACGCATGGCCTTGGTCTGCTAACATCCAGATGGCAGCGACATCAGTCTTCGCAGCTTGGAAGCGCGCACTTAGCGCTGCAACATCATCACTCTCTGCCATGAAATCAAACACAGAGTTTAAGAAAGATGGCTTCTCAACAGAGACAATATTACCACCCATAGAGGTACCGTCGTGAAGGTCTGTGTACACACCTTTATCATTAAAGCCAGTCACTAACCACTGCCAACCTGGCCAGCTCACGTTAACTACGCTGTTTGAACCATCAGTTGGGTTATACACGGTTACGAAGATTGGAAAATCAAGGAAGATCTCAGACCAATCCATATTACGGCCTACTAGGGTGTGACCTTGCTGTGTGTTTTCACCCCAAGTCGTTAGAGATGTGCAGCCAGAGAAAGAGTGAAGCTTACCCAGATAGATAGCCATCGGACCGCTCTGATCCAGAACCACTACCTTTTCCAACGGCCAATCTAGGCCATCCGCTACACCTTGAAAATACTGCTTACGACGCAGCGACAAAGACTTAAATACGCGTCGGCCAAATAGCTCGAACGCCTCTTCTTGAGAGATAAGTCCGTTATCAAATTCTGGCTGAACAATTTTGTCGTACATTGCTGCATAGGCTCTTTGCTTAGCGCGCCGTATTGGCGGCCCATCTCATACCAACTGCCGTTAAGTTGCAGTACATAAAGCATCTCTTGCTCAGTCTCAAACAAGGTGCCGTTTTCAAATTGGTTTAGTTTAGAAAGTGTCATGGTGACCTCTGATGTCTGTTGTTTAAATCGAGGTCAGTATATGTGTTGGCATTACCCTACAAACAATTCGATATGACGGATAGAATTCATCATAAATCGAGTGAACATAAAAAAGGCTCTCAATTTCTTGAGAGCCTAAGAAGATAAACGAACAGCTATTCACCTCTATTGAGCATAGCCCACTGAGGCACAGTGACATTCTTTTGAATAGAGAGGTGTCTGAGATATACCACCAGCAATGCACACAAGAGTGCACTGACATAAGAGTGCTCAGGCGCAAAGTATAAGAACAGGCTATGTAAGAAACAGCCAAGTGCTACCGGAATGGCGTAGAGCTCCTTGCTAAGTAACAGTGATGGTCTCTGCAGAAGGTTGTCTCGCACCACACCGCCACCGACGGCGGTAATGACACCTAAGATGGCTGGCGCCAGTGGCAGCCCAAAGCCAAGAGACCACGCCTTTTCTGTACCCTGTATGCTGAACATGGCGATAGCTAAGGCATCAATATAGAGATAGAGCTTGTTAATTAAACTCATCTTTAACAGAGGAAATAAGAAAAACCCCAAGATACACGCGATACAAGCGATGGTGATATAAGAGATTTCTTGGGACCAAAATACCGGCACATTCAGAATACAATCACGTATGGTGCCACCACCGACTGCAGTGACGATCCCCAATACCATGACAGAGAAGATATCGACTCTCTTGTTAAGTGCCGCTAAAACTGCAGATAAGGCAAAGGCCGCCGTACCCAGTACAGTAATAGCCTCAATAATAAATTCGCTCATGTTAGTGCTCCAAAATCCAAAACAGCTGGATTTTAGAGCCGAGCGATTCATCTCCAAACTGCGCTAGGCAGGATGGTATTCGTCATTAGTGGATGAGGTGACAATAGATTAAGCGGACTTCTCTACACAGGCATAGATCTGACCAACACTCTCTGCATCGTCAAAAAGTTGATGCACCAAGCGAGCAACCTCACCGCGATTGATAGAGCCATGCACTTCTTGGTGCTGAGACAGTTCACCTTCTTGATTCGGCTCACCGTTTTTCAAGCCGCCCGGTCTAAGAATGGTGTAATCCAAAGTGCTGGTTTGAAGCCAAGATTCAGCCAGTGACTTCTCGCGTACCGAATTGCCAAATACCTGCTTGGCTCGGTCTGACAAATATTGCCAGCTATCACCACAGCCTAAAGAGGTGACAAGCAAAAAGCGATTCACGCCTTTAGCCTGCAGCGCATCGATTAGATGCCTATGCCCTATATAGTCCACCGGATTATCCGACTGAAAACTGCCCATACTCGAAACTACCCAAGCATCACTCGGGATAGCATCGACAGCCGCTTCAACTAGCTTCTTGTTTGTAGCATCACAAGTCAAAGTAGCAACGTTTCCAGCGCAGGGCTCTTACTTGGGTCACGAGCCACCGCGATAACCTCTAAACCCTGAGCTGAAAAATAGTTCACCATTGCGGCGCCTAGGCCGCTGGCTGCGCCCCATATTACGATCTTTTGCATTTGTACAACCCTTCAAATGAGAATGATTGTATTTTGCATAAATCTGTATTGGACGCCTTTGACCTCTGTCTAAGTTTGGAAAACTCTTTTAAATAAACAACATACGGATGTAATCAAAGATGCGCTTAAAGAAGCCACCCTGCTCAACATCATGCAGAGCTACTAGAGGAGCACTCTTAATCACTTCGTTGTTGGCATCCATATAGTTAACCGTACCTATCTCATCGCCTTTGTGAATTGGCGCTTTCAATTTGCTTGGTAGGTCAACAACCGCTTGGATATCCTTGCCACCACCGCGGCGCACAGACATAAATACATCTTCTGCAACGCCTACGCTTAGCTGGTTCTCTTCACCCATCCAGATACGGGTTGAGGTGACTTCAGCATCCACTTCATGTGGCTGAATAGTTTCAAAGAAGCGGAAACCGTAATTAAGCAGGCGTTTACTTTCAGCTGCACGAGTGTTCGCACTTGAGGTGCCCATAACCACAGAGATCAATCGCATATCCCCTTGGGTAGCGGAACTCACTAAGCTATAGCCAGCACCTGCGGTATAGCCAGTCTTCATGCCATCCACATTCATACTGCGGTCACGCAGCAAGGTGTTACGGTTATGCTGGGTAATGTTGTTATAGGTAAACGACTCTTCGCTATAAATAGGGTACAGATCTGGCACATCACGGATAAGTGCTTGTCCAAGCTTAGCCATATCGTAAGGGGTAGTCGCTTGATCCGGGTTATCTAACCATGCGGGTTGGCAAAGTAGGTGTTGTTTAGCTCAAGGCGTCTTGCCCAGCTGTTCATCAGGTCAACAAAGGCCGCTTCAGAACCAGCAACGTGCTCTGCAATCGCAACCGAGGCATCGTTACCCGACTGTACGATTAGACCTCGAAGCAGGTCGCTAAATTTAACGCTGTTCCCTACCTCGATAAACATCTTGGATGAATCAGGAAAGTTTCTCGCCCATGCTTCACGACTGATGGTGACATTGTCGTCTTGCGAGATATTGCCACGGTTGAGTTCCTGTCCTGCAGTGTAGCTGGTCATCAGTTTGGTCAAACTGGCAGGTTTTAGCTGAGTATGTGCATTACTCTCGGCAATCACTTCACCCGAGTTATAGTCTAAAAGCACATACCTTTTGCCGACAATACCGGCGGATTAGGTACTGCAATTGGCGCAGCTGCAACAGAAAAAGAAAGGGAGGCAGCAAGCGCAAGAGATAAACCGTTAAGTCTTTTTTCATAAATAATTGGATAATAGTCAAAACCTGAAGTACGCCTCATTTCGAGGCAGTTTATGATTTTTAGATAGCTTCTATCATTAGATAACAACATTTCACTAAGTTCAGATTCTTCACTGGAAATGTTGAGTGCGCTCATAAAATATTACTCCCTAATATGCATTTAAACGCATCCAGAGTTAACCCACTGAAACACTCAGTTACATATTGATATTCGCGTGAAAAAAGACAGGTTATCGAATCAATCATGAGTTTTTATCATGCTTGAAATGACTTAATGTGATTTTTAGTTAAAATCGTTAATAGATAGAGTGACTATCAAACGTTAACCCGAGGAATAAGAGTATGAGTTTAGAGATAGTCAAAGTATCAAAACAGTATGATGCCGACCTGTGTCAGGTAATAAAAAGCGTTGGCGCTGAATATGGCGCAGTGGGCGAAGGCTTTGGCCCATCAGATGCAGAAGTGGAAAACATGAGCCAGTTTTACACTGCAGAAAACCAGAGCTATATCTGGTCGCCCTACTGGATGGCAAGTTAGTCGGGGGTTGTGGGTTAGCTCCTTTTGTACCGGGTTCAGATACCTGTGAGCTCAAAAAGTTGTTCTTACTTAAAGAGAGCCGAGGCCTTGGCCTGGGCAAGAAACTCTCTGAGATGTGTCTTGAGTTTGCTAAGGAGCAAGGCTTTACCCAGTGTTACTTGGATACCCTGTCTAACATGACTTCTGCGGTTCGCCTGTATGAAAACTCGGCTTTGAGCATCTAACACAACCCCTTGAAGGACAGTGCACAATGGCTGTGATGTGTGGATGCTAAAAACACTCTAAGGATAGAGATGCACAACTATAAACTGCTGAAACCTCTACTCATCCTATTGCAGACTCGAAGTCTTACCGAGTCTGCACACAAGCTTAATGTCACCCAATCAGCAATGAGCCGCACCCTAGCCCAGATCCGAGAAGCCTTTGCTGATCCAATATTAGTGCGTCAAGGAAAGGGTTTTGTGGTGACTGCGCGCGGAGAAGAGTTGCTAAAACAGTTGCCTTTGATAATAGAGAGTCTAGATAAACTGTATGCGGCAGAGCAATTTGAGCCAAAGGAGTGCACTAGAGAGTTCAGGTTAGCCTACACCGCATTTCTGTCTGAACATATCGCGCCCTTGATATGTTTAGAGTTAGAAAAGCAAGCACCCAAATCCAGCCTGCACAGCCTGCTTTGGCAACAGCAAAACCTTGGCTCAATGCTACAGGACTCGGTAGAGCTACTGGCCACAACCCTAGATACCTTTCCTGAAAATATCTATGGTAAGAAGCTTATCCAAGATGAATATGTAGTAGTGATGAACAAGGATAACCCGCTCACTAATAAGCCTCTAACTATCACGGATTATCTCGATGCCAAACATATTACTGTCCACGGCATGCAAGAAATGAAGCAGGCGGTCAAGCAGGTATTTGTGGAGCATCAACAATCGCGCCATATACTAACCAAGGTGCCGTCATTCGATTCAGCAATGGAGGTGGCTAGGCAGAGCAAGGCACTGATTACCGCGCCACTGCACATCGCGGGCAACTATCCAGACCTTCATATTGCTAATCTGCCCTTTCGCCTGCCAAGCCACAGCTATTATCTTTTGTGGCATGCCAAACACCAGAAAGACCTGTCCCATCGCTGGTTTAGAGAGCTCTGTTTTAAGTGTTTGCAGATTTATCTAAAAGACGCGCAAGCCAGGGGGCATAAGCGCCTTAGCTAACCACCTTGTGGATGTTCGCCACTAAAAAATCTATCAAGGCGCGAACTCGTGTTGGCAGAAACTCTCTAGAGGAATAATAGAGCCACACGGGAATAGACTCGCCCCAGAAGGGCTGCATGATAGGTACTATCTCGCCTCTTTCTAGCTCATCATCAAACATCCAACTGCCAAGACAAACAATGCCTGCGCCTTTCAACGCAGCCTGTTTTGCCGCTTTAAAGTGATTCACCTCAAGGCGCCCTTTGCTCATACAACTTAAATTGCTCACCCTCTTTTAATCGCCAGCTGTGAAAGCGACCACTGGTGAGAGAGCGCACTGGGATGCAATCGTGTTGCTCCAGCTCTTGCAGTGTTTTCGGCGTACCTTTTCTCGCGAGATAATCCTTACTGGCATACATACCTATGCTCACCTCAAACAGAGGGCGAGCAATCAGGCGCGAGTCTTGGTTGATCGAAGTGCCAATACCTAGGTCAAAACCATGCTCTACTAGGTCCACTACTCGGTCATCAAAGCGAAGGTCGCAGCTGATCTCCGTGTTTTCCTGCATAAACTCCAAGATAAGGGGCAATATGTGTTCTTGACCTATGGAGCTAGCAGGCAGATTGATCTTTAGCTTACCTGTGACGCTACTAGAGTCATCAGTCACCTGCTCTATGGTGCTTTGTATCGCTTCGACCGACGGAGTCAAACTGTCAAACAGCTGTTGCCCAACCTGAGTCAAGCTGAGTGAGTGGGATGAGCGCAAAAACAGCTTCACCTGCCACTCTTCTTCGAGCTTGCCTATCGCTTTGCTGACCGCTGGAGGCGATATACCCAGTGCTCGCGCTGCACTGGCGAAACTTCCTGTTTTAGCGACTTGGATAAAGATGGGTAATTGGGTCGGGAGAGATTTCATAAACTTTTAGTTATCCAAAGAGTAATCAAACACACACTATCGGTTAATAAATATCTGTTCAATACTATAGTCATTCCACAGCACAACGGGTAATCACCATGACGATGCCAGTATTACAACAAGCCATTATCAATAACGACTTCGTTGCCTTCACCCAAGCACTTGCACAAGGCGCTGATATCAATCAGCTTGATCCTGTAATGGGTAATTCCCCACTGCACATTGCTGCTCAGCAAACATCGACCAAGTGGTTAGAGGCTCTGTTAAAGGCTGGGGCGTTTATCAATCTACAGACCCCTAAGCATGGGGTTACCCCGCTGATGATTTCGGTATGGCATCGCAAGCCGAAGGTGACAAAACTGCTGTTATCACAACCGGATATCAACACAGAAATCATCTCTACCTTTGGCCTTAAAGCAGCTCAACTTATCGATTTCGGTGCGTCGAAAGACGACAGTTTCAGCCTTGAACAGGCAAAAATGTTCCATTCTCTATTCGACGACTATGCAGAACACCTAGCCGATACCCAAGCCAAGATGAAGCACTTTAACTTAATCACCTCAAATGGCAGTGATAGCGATAAAGCACAAGCTATTCAGGCACTTGAAGATCATAGCGCGCTCAATCTAGCGTCACCTATAACCGCATCAGGCAATGATGAACATACGCAGTGATGGTGGCAGCAAGAGATGGTCAAGTAGAAAGCCTAAAGACTCTAATGGAGCTAGGCGGCGACCAAAGCATTCCGGACCACTACATGAAAGCCATTCCTTTGCATAAAGCGGCTTACAACGGACATCCAGAGATCATTGAACTATTAAGTCGCTTTAGTGGTTTTAAAGAAACATTAGACGCCCAAGGTCCGAATAATGGTTATACCCCGCTTCACGATGCTATCTGGCACGGTCATACACAAGCGGCCGCTAACCTGATAAACGCAGGTGCTCGCACAGATTTAAGAGGCTTCGACGGAAAAACTCCGCTAGAGCTGGCGAAAGAATATCAATACACCTCAATCGTAGAGATGTTGGAGAAAAAGTAATGAATGTACTCGTTGTTTACTGGCACCCTGAGCCAAAGAGCTTTAACGCAGCCCTATTTAATCAAGCCGTGGAATCGCTTAGATCACGAGGTCATCAGGTAAAAACCTCAGATCTGCACGCCATGGAATTTAATCCAACCTCAGGGAGACACAACTTCACCACAGTTCGTGATCCAGAGTTCTTTAAACAGCAACTCGAAGAGATGCACGCCACCGACAACGATGGCTTTGCACCGGAAATCGAAACCGAACTGCAAAAACTGGAATGGGCTGACTTGGTTATCTTCCAATTCCCACTTTGGTGGTTTGGGCTGCCAGCGGTACTCAAAGGTTGGGTAGACAGAGTATTTGCTATGGCGCGCACCTATGGTCGTGGTCGCATCTACGAAACAGGGCCATTCAAGGGTAAAAAAGCCATGCTCAGCCTAACCATGGGTGGCGGTGAAGAGATCTATGTGAAAGGCGGTTGGAATGGCGACCTGATGGGGATACTGCGACCTATCCATCGCGGAATCTTTGAGTTCAATGGCTACGATGTTCTAGAACCATTCACGGTTTACGGCCCGGCGAGAATGAGTGACGAGGAACGCAAGGCAGAACTCGAGCGTTTTGACACTAGACTCAAAGGCATTTTTAACGAATCTAAGATAGATGTCGGCGAGTATTAGTCATACAAAAAGGCGAGCATTAAGCTCGCCTTTTATTATGCTGGGTAGTTATGAAAACCCAATTTAGAGGAAATGTTTGCCCCTGCTTTGTGTAGCATGGCCACATATTCCATGCGTCTTTCTTCGTCGAAACGCACAGTTGGGAAAGACATAGATACGCCCGCAATCACGTGACCAAATCTGTCATAGATAGGTGCAGCCACACAATATAGTCCCGGCTCTTGCTCTTCATTATCTTCAGCAAAATGCTGCTCACGAACCAGCTCTAGCTCTTTTAGTAATGAATCCACATCTTTGTGTGTGTTCTTGGTGTTGCAGTGGAATTCCACGCCCTCTAGTGAAGCGCGTACGAACTCTTCATCACGCGGAGCAAGCAGTACCTTGCCAATGGCAGTGCTATACAGCGGGTTACGACGACCCACACGAGAGTGCATACGCAAGGTATATTTCGCGTCTAGCTTGTGGATATAGATGATGGCATCTTCGTCCAGAGCGCCTAGGTGAAGGGCTTCACCCGTTTCCTCACCAATCTTAGTCATTTCAAGATCAGCCAATTCAATCAGGTCAACAAACTCTAGAGACTTAGCACTCAACTCAAATAGGCGTAGTGTCAGGCTGTATTTATCCGCTTCACCCTCTTGAGCCACATAGCCAAGGGTCTTCATTGTTTGTAGAAAGCGGTAAGTAGTCGCCTTAGACATCATCAATCTTTGAGAAAGATCCGAAACGCCGATCTCCTTTTGCTCGCCAAGGGCCTCCAAAATCTTAAATACCTTAAGTACCGAGGATACGGCCTCAGGCTGAGTGCTCTTTTCTGCCATAGTTATCTGTTCTCCATATTAGCGCGGTGATTATAACCCTACCCTCGACAAATCTTGAAAAGGTTTTTCAAAAAATACGAACCGAATTAGGTGGCACAGATCTCATTTTCAAAACCGCACAACAAATAAAAATAAAACATCATTTCATTTTAGTTTGACTCAGCAATTCAGTTTGGATAGATTAGCTATCAACGAAATGACACATTAGTCATACAAAATTACATAACGATCAGGTAAACTAAGGAAATCACTATGATGCTCGACTCTTTCAATCTCGCCGGTAAGGTCGCTATCGTTACTGGTTGCAACACAGGTCTAGGTCAAGGCATGGCCGTTGGTCTAGCTAGCGCAGGCTGCGACATTGTTGGCGTAAATATCTCCGAGCCAACAGAAACAAAACAGAAGGTTGAGGCACTAGGCCGCAAGTTTCTTGATGTTCGCGCTAACCTAATGAAGATGGATGACATTCCATCTATCGTAGATAAAGCAGTAACTGAGTTTGGTCGAATCGACGTTTTAGTGAACAACGCGGGGATTATCCGCCGCGCTGACGCAATCGAGTTCTCAGAAAAAGACTGGGATGAAGTAATGGATATCAATGTGAAATCTGTTTTCTTTATGTCCCAAGCGGTTTCTAAGCAATTCATTGCTCAAGGCGAAGGCGGCAAGATCATCAATATCGCATCCATGTTGTCTTTCCAAGGTGGTATCCGCGTACCGTCTTACACTGCTTCAAAGAGCGGTGTAATGGGAATTACGCGCCTGATGGCTAACGAGTGGGCAAGTCACGGTATTAACGTGAATGCTATCGCACCAGGTTATATGGCGACGGACAACACGGCGGCACTACGCGCAGATGAGAAGCGTAACAATGAGATCCTTGAGCGCATTCCAGCTAACCGCTGGGGAACGCCAGAAGATCTAGCGGGACCATGTGTGTTCCTAGCATCGTCTGCCTCTAACTATATTAATGGCTACACCATCGCTGTAGATGGCGGTTGGTTAGCCCGCTAAAACTGGGTAAAAAGCAAATGTTTAATTACAACAAAGACATCGAGTTGGAAGATTTGGGTAACGGCCTAAGCCGCAAGATCTTGGCATACAGTGAAAACATGATGAGCGTTGAGGTTTACTTTGAAGAAGGCACTGTTGCTGCACTTCATAGCCACCCACACGAGCAGCTAACTTATGTTATCTCTGGCAAGTTCGAGTTCACTATTGGTGACGAGACTAAGATCGTTTCTGCGGGTGACGCGCTTTACAAAGAGCCAAACATCATCCACGGTGCAAAATGCCTAGAAAAAGGTGTGTTGCTAGACAACTTCACACCAATGCGTAAAGACTTTATCGAGTAAATCTTATTTCGGAGATCCTATGAAAATCGCTCTAATGATGGAGAACAGCCAAGCGGGTAAAAACGCAGTTGTTCTAAACGAGCTTCAGCAAGTAGTAGCACCGCAAGGTGACAAAGTATTCAACGTAGGTATGAGTGACGAGAACGATCATCACCTAACTTACATCCACCTAGGCATCATGGCTAGCATCCTAGTGAACTCTAAAGCAGTTGACTTCGTTGTGACGGGTTGTGGTACTGGTCAAGGTGCAATGATGTCACTTAACATCCACCCAGGCGTGGTTTGTGGCTACTGCTAGATCCTTCGGATGCATTCCTGTTTAACCAAATCAACAATGGCAACGCGCTATCTCTCGCATTTGCTAAAGGTTTTGGTTGGGGTGCTGAGCTGAACGTTCGCTATATCTTTGAAAAAGCATTCACTACCGGTGAGCGCGGTCAAGGTTACCCAGTAGAGCGAGTTGTTCCACAGCAAGCAAACGCTGCCATCCTAAACGATGTGAAAGCGGCTGTGGTTAAGGAAAACTTCCTAGATACGCTAAAAGCTATCGACCCTGAACTAGTAAAAACTGCAGTAAGCGGCGAGCGCTTCCAGCAGTGCTTCTTCGAAAACTGCCAAGTTGCAGAGATCGAAGACTACGTACGCACAGTACTAGCCTAATCTCGATATAGCCGAGTCTAACTTGGGTATTTGTTTACCCAATGGCTCGGCTTTTTTACGCCTAAAATTTACCTCTATCCCTCTTCTCCCTCTTTCATCGGCGCTCGCCGATATCTAGTCAGCAGCCCACACGCTTAAGCTGGACAGACTCTCCCAACAAAAATATAAATCTATATTTTTCAATAACTTAAATGCAAATCTCGCATATAAAACCGCAACATCAATAAAAATAAAACACCATTTCATAGATCACACTTTTACCCAAAAGGGTTAGATCTATTCATTACTCAGATCGATAATGAAACGGTATTTCAAAAACAAATTAGTACCCTTCATTTTTTAACTGAGTAAGCAATATGAACATAGATATTCTGGTAGTAGGGATCTACTTCATCTTTATGGTCGCAGTCGGGATCATATTCAAACGCCTTGCAGGTAACTCCACCAGCGACTACTTCCGAGGGGGCGGTAAGATGCTGTGGTGGATGGTAGGTTCAACGGCCTTTATGACCCAATTTAGCGCCTGGACCTTCACCGGTGCAGCTGGTAAGGCGTTCACTGACGGCTTCCCTATCATGGTTATCTTTATGGCGAACGCCTTTGGCTTCCTGCTTTCTTGGCTGTTCTTCTCATATCGCTTCCGCCAGATGCGCGTAGTAACACCGGTTGAAGGTGTACGTCGCCGCTTTGGTGCAACCAATGAGCAGGTGTTCACTTGGGCAACCATGCCAACCAGTATCGTTTATACCGGTATCTGGCTAAACGGATTGGCGCTGTTTGTAAGTGCGGTATTTAAGATAGATATCGAAACCACTATCGTAGTAACCGGCCTTATCGTACTGTTTATCTCAGTAATCGGTGGTTCTTGGGGTGTTGTTGCCTCTGACTTTGTACAGATGGTTGTGATCATGGCGGTAACTGTTGTGTGCGCCGTGGCGGCCATCATCAAGATCGGCGGTCCAAGCAACCTGATTGAGCAATTCCCTGCTGAGTCCATCATGGGTCCAAACATGAACTATCCATTGCTGTTCGTGGCTTGGTTCATCTTCATGTTTGTTAAGCAACTGCAAAACATCAACAACATGCAAGACTCTTATCGCTTCCTAACCGCGAAAGACTCTACCAATGCGCGCAAAGCTGCACTGCTTGCGTTCGTGTTAATGCTTATCGGCCCGGCTATCTGGTTTATGCCACCTTGGGTAACCGCAGTTATCTATCCTGATGCAGCTATGGCGCATGCCGATGCCCTTGGCGGAAAGGCAGCTGACGCAGTTTATCTTGTATTCGTTGAGCGCGTGATGCCAGTAGGTATGGTTGGCCTTCTTATGTCAGCGGTATTTGCAGCAACCATGTCCTCTATGGACTCAGGCCTTAACCGCAACGCAGGCGTATTCGTTCGCAACTTCTACAGCCTATCATCAATAAAGATGCCTCTGAGAAGAAACTGATGCGCGTGAGCAAGGTGTAACCGTAGTATTTGGTGCACTCATCATCATAGTTGCTCTGTTTATCAACTCACTGCGCGGCCTGAGCCTATTCGACGCCATGATGTATGTGAGTACCTGCTTCAGATGCCAATCCTAGTGCCTCTGTTCTTCGGTATGTTCATCAAGAAAACCCCTGATTGGGCAGCTTGGGCAACCCTAGCTGTGGGTATGTTTGTCTCTTATCTAGTGAGCTTTGTTATCACTCCAGACGTGATTGCGAACCTACTGGGTCTTGAAAATGGCTTTACCAGCGTGAGGCGGCAGACCTTACCGTAATGAACGGCATCATCGGCCACCTAGTGATCACCGGCGGCTTCTTCTGCCTGACCACTAAGTTCTACAAAGAGCCTGTGGGTGAGCGTAAGGCTGAGCTTGAGCACTTCTGGACTGACGTTGATACCCCAGTGGTTGAAGCAGCAGGTCAAGATGAGGTGGACCGTCAGCAACGCAGCATGCTTGGCAAGCTGATCCTGATATTCGGCGCACTGGTTATCACCATGGTGCTTATCCCGAACCCATTCTGGGGACGCATGGCCTTCCTATTCTGTGGCGGCGTAGTGCTTACCGTGGGTGCCTGCTTCTTCGAAGCGCAAAGGCAACCCCAGCCTAAACCTTCAAACCCAGTAACAACTTATCGGGGTCTGCTGTGCAGGCCCCTTTGAGAGTGCTCAGCAAGGCTCGCTCTTGCTAAGCATTTTCCAAGTTTAAGGATGCATATGCCAAACAATTACATACAAGACAATCTGCTATTGAACTCTCCCCTTGCCGAGGAGCTTTATCATAGCTATGCGTCGCTGCAACCCATCATCGATTATCACAATCACCTAGAGGCGAAAGCCATCTGGGAAGATAGCCGCTTTGAGAATCTAGCGGACGCATGGCTTAAGAGCGACCACTACGTTTGGCGAGCAATGCGTAGCAATGGGATCGATGAGCACTACATCACCGGTGATGCATCAGACAGAGAAAAGTTCGATAAATGGTGTGAGGCCATGCCTTATCTGCTCGGCAACCCGCTTTATCAATGGTCTCATCTGGAACTACAGCGCTTCTTTGATTGTGAGCTTCTACTTTGCCCAGAAAACGCCGAAGCAATCTGGACGCACTGTAATCAAAAGCTAGCTTCTGGGGAGATAACCACGCGCTCGGTATTAAAAGCGCTAGATGTAAAAACGCTCTGTACTACAGATTCCCCACTCTCAGATCTTAGCTATCACCAAAAGCTCGCAAACTCTGATTTTGAGGTTCAAGTACTGCCTACCTTTCGTGCCGATGAACTATTTAAGCCAAATCCTGATTTATTTGCCAAGCTAACAGAACTCACGGGCATCCAGATCACGGACTTTGATAGCTATCTATCCGCTATCTCACAACGTATCGATGCCTTCCATAATATTGGCTGTCGCCTCGCTGATCTTGGGCTGACCAAGGTCGAATTTTGTGAGTGCGAGCCTGCGACAGCCAACCTATTTGTACAAAAGCTCATTGCTGGTGAGCCACTGGCAGAAAACGAATCCATCCAGCTAGATACCCAGCTGTTTACTGAACTTGGTCGCCTGTTTCATGCAAAAAGCTGGACCTTTCAGCTGCATATTGGCGTGCTAATAAACGTCAACCGAAGACGTAAGCAGGCACTAGGGGGCGGCACAGGTTTTAGTGTTCTTAATGACAGGCTAATCGCTGAGAACCTAGTGCAATTATTGGACTCATTAGACTGCACCCGTGAGCTGCCAAATACCGTGCTCTATTGCCTCAATCCGGCGCACAACCCTGTGCTGGCCTGCATCGCTGGAGCGTTCCAAGACAGCGATAGCGCCGCTGGTAAGATCCAGTTTGGCGCGGCTTGGTGGTTCAACGACCATAAAGATGGCATGGAAGCTCAGCTAACCACGCTTAAGAACCTTGGGGCTCTAGGTCGATTTGTCGGCATGCTGACCGATTCTCGCAATGTACTCTCTTTTTCCCGTCACGAATATTTTCGCCGCGTGCTGTGCAATTTACTCGCCCAATGGGTAGAGCAAGGTGAGATCCCAAACGATACCGCACTTCTGAAACAGACCATATACAACATCTGCTATGGCAACGCACACGCGTACTTCAACTTCCCGGCTCAAGCTAGAACCATGCTACAATTTTCCGAACAAGAAATTAGCGCAATTAAACAGCGCGCCACACAATCAACTATTCAGGCACTTATCGATAACAACCAAGTCGTGCTAAATACCGACACCCTGGTACCACCAGATGGCCGTGCTACCTGGAATCTTTACTATTTTTGCCCTGAACATGGGGTGCGTCTGACCTGGGATAGAGACAAGCCCACCTCGCATGTCTGCCCTGTGGATGGCAAAGAGTTCACCGGTGAGCCCTATGACGGCGCATGGTGGCGCTGGTTGAATGGACTCAACGCCAAGGCATGCTATGACTTGGGTCTGCTGTGGCACCTAACCGGTGACGATAGATATCTAGAAAAAGTCACCGATATTCTGATGCAATCGGCCAAGTATTACCCTGATTACGAGGTGCATGGTGGCATCCCCTATAACGGTCCTGGCAAAGCGAATGCACAAACCTGTGTGAAGCAAATTGCCACCTAGACTTAGCACGTGGCTATGATTTCATTCGCTCTGCATTAAGTGCAGAACAACAAAGCTATATCGAAAACCGATTGCTACGTGAGGGTGCTGAGTTCCTGATGGAATATCGCACCGACCAACTGCACAACCACGAGATGAAGATCAACGCCACTATAGGCGTGATTGGCATGATTTTGGATGAGCAAAGCTATCTCGATTTTGCCCTAAACACGGATTACGGCATCCACTATCAACTCAATCATGGTGCAACACCCGAAGGATGTGGTTCGAAGGCTCTATCCATTATCACTACTATGCACTGCAGGCCCTGCTTAACTTCGAGAAGCTAGCCTGTGGCACTCCATACTCAGTGATGAGCAACCCTAACTTCTTAAAAATGCTGAAGTTCCCGCTTAATCTGGTTCTCAATACTGGCGATTTCCCACGCTTAAATGACTGTATTGCTGGGCAAGAACGACTGACTCATGCACATTTATTTGAATTTGCTTATAAAGAAGCGCCGTGTGATCTGTTCGCCAGCGCCCTTGCTAGCATCTATCAAAACATCAGCCGCGATAATATCGATGCTCTGCTGTATGGGATTGAAACCCTGCCGGAGGCCAAGCCAATGACCTGTCAGTCTATTCATACCGAGCAGGCGGGTATTTCTATTGAATATAACCAGCAGACCAACAATGCCGTTCTTTATAAGCACGCCCCATATGGAGGTGAACACGACCACTACGACAGACTTGGCCTGTTGCTGACTCGCAACGGTAAAGAGATACTGCCGGACCTTGGCACAACAGGCTATGGCGCAGAGCTTCACTACGGCTATTACAAAAATACCGCGACCCACAACACTCTAGTGGTGAACCAACAAAACCAGTCGCCAATAAATCCAGAGCTCAATAGTTATCAGAAAAAATCGGGCTATACCCTTATCGATGCCTCTGTGGATTGGAGTAAACCAGCGGCAAGTGTGGATAGCCACACCATAGAGCAGTGGGACAGTGAGTCTTATAAAGATATGCTATTCCGCCGTGTTCTACTGGTGCTGGATCAAGGTGTGGTTGAGTTGAACTCGGTAGAAAACCCATATCGGCAGCAGCTTGATCTTACCTATCATGTGCGTGGCGAGCATGACTTAGATGCAAGCTGGCAGGAAGTGGCTAACCCATTGACCGGTCCACTGGCACGCATGAC
Organism: Vibrio sp. JCM 19236; assembly: GCA_000830455.1. Lineage (GTDB taxonomy): Bacteria > Pseudomonadota > Gammaproteobacteria > Enterobacterales > Vibrionaceae > Vibrio. The sequence continues at coordinate 20,923 of BBSB01000031.1, read as the reverse complement.
AGACAGCAAAATCAGAAAGCTTGAGCAGATCACTGAGCTAAATTATCACATCCTAGATGATGCGGACTTCCAGCAAAGCATCTGGACAAGTGAACCTGCGGAGCTTCTATCTGGTTATGCACCAGATAACCCAGCCACTTCAGACCTGGCTTATACGCTAGTGCGCAGTAATGCCAAGTCCCTCAACTGTGTGGTTTTGCATGACCTGAGTTGTGAGAAATCACTACAGATCAGTGATATAGAATGGCAACACAATCAAGTCAGCTTCACTTTAATATCGCAAGGTGAAAAGACTCGCTATCGATATGACCTCAACACTTGTTCTATAGAACTGTCCTGTTAACGACTATCCCAACACGGCCCTTACGGGCCGTTTTTTTGTAGTTGATCACAGAATAGTTGACACATACAACCATATAAATAGAATAGTTGTCTCCGTCAACTATTATCCTTTTATTTATGGCTTCAAATCGTGACATCAACTATGCCTCAGAGAAATTCGTCTCAAAACTCGCTCTCGCATGATAGCGGAAGTCTCTAAGCACAAGGTGGACTTCTCTCCGTTAGAGCATGTTGCCATGAGCAATATCCGTGAACTTGGCGGCGCTTCTCAGCAGATGTTGGTTGAGGCGATGCAAAAGGACAAGACCCAGGTCTCGAGAATCATCGCTCGATTGCACCGTCAAGACCTCATCATTAAAACCCCTGACCCATTCGACAAACGCTCAGTAAACCTAACCTTGAGTGACAGTGGTGAGACCCTACTCAACAGCCTAGATAAGGTGGAGTCGGAGATGGTCGAGAATATGCTTCAAGGCTTTAATACCACTGAGGTCCAAACCCTATGTGACCTGCTAAGTCGCCTCAACAACAACCTGAAATAACCCAAATTGGAGTCATATCTTGAAGAAACCACAAGCCATATTGGGGGAAAAAGGTACCCTATTTTTCTTAGTAATCATCAGTGCCTTCCCTCCACTAACCACGGACTTATATTTGCCCGCATTGCCACAAATGGTTGAAGTCTTAGGTACCACGCAGGCTATGGTGAACCTGACCTTGAGCGTCTATTTTATTACCTATGCCATAGGCCTTCTGTTCTGGGGACCTCTGAGTGAAAAGTTTGGACGTAAGCCCATCTTGCTGACTGGCCTTGGGCTATACATGGTAGCCAGTGTATTGTGTGCACTGGCGTTCAGTATCGAGTCTTTAATAGGTGCTCGCGCCCTACAAGCATTTGGTGGTGCGGCCATTACCGTAGTAGCAACCGCAATCGTGAAAGACCTTTACGATGGTCGAGAACGCGAGCGTATTATGGCGACTATCATGTCGCTGGTAATCATAGCGCCTATGGTCGCTCCAGTGATTGGCGCATTTTTGCTTAAGATTGCCAACTGGCACATGATGTTTGTTGCTCTGGGCGTTTTTTGGCTTTATCGCTACCTTGATTGCCCTTTGCTATAACGAAACCTTAGAGCACAGATATGAAGGCTCTATGCTGCGCTCATGGAGTCGCCTGGCAACCGTATTCAACAACCCAAGATTTGTGTCATTGCTGGTAATATTCTCGCTCACTCCTATGGCTTTGATGGCCTTTCTAGCTGCTGGTTCTTATATCTATATCAATGGCTTTGGTCTAACCGAGCAAGAGTTCAGCTACGCCTTTGCCTTCAATGCATTGTTCGCCTCATTCGGTCCTACCATCTATATGAAGGTATCTAAGCGCGTGTCATCAAAGACCATTATTACCGCATGCTTCCTAGCGATTACCCTTTTGGGTGTTGCAACCTTTACCGTCGGTCACCTATCACCTTGGTTGTTTGCTTTGATTGCGGCTCCCGTGACCATGGCCATTATTACCACGCGTATTCCAGGCACTAACTTGATGTTAGATCAGCAAGAAAAGGATACCGGCTCTGCGGTTGCGATTATTCAATTCTCGAGCATGATGGCGGGCTCACTAGGTATGGTATTGGTTTCGACTAGACCTGAGATGCTTCTAGAAAATCTTGGTTTGATTCAAATGGGTATCGGCGCTGTGGGCCTTGGATTGTGGCTACTAGTGAAAAACCGCAATTACGTCACTGCTAACCTGAACCCGGTCTAAGATGAGTACGCCTATATCAAAGAGCACCTAAGTCACTTCGAAAGCCTAGAGCAGGTTTTCGAGTTTCTTGAGGTGGACTACGATACTAAATTCTTGAACGAATATAGAGAGCCGCTAACCAAGCGCTTCAACGGCTATCTGCTGATAGCAAAACCGGACGATTGGTTTGCTGCACGCAGCTCTTAGAAATGCTTATTGCAAGATACAGCGTGGTCGTCTCGACCCTCACACCCGCTCTGCATGTCGAGGCTGCACCTCTTGCTTGAGGCGCTAGGTTAGATTTGCCGGACTCAATTCACGCACACGAATTGAGTCTTGGTAGATGTGCTGAAATACCTTGGGCCTGTAGTGTTCAATCCAATACTCATCATAGGTATTGGCATACACCTCGGCTTTTTGCTCTTGGTTATCAAATTCTCTTAGCCATACAAACCAAGTATCGCCAGATTCATCTTGATAGATATAGGTATCTATCACGCGCATGCCCTTAGATATCTGATGAGGTATTACGTCCAGCTTCATCCAGTCTAGCCAAGTCTGAGTCTTACCCGGTCTTAGCTTGTATTCTCTTAGTTCAACTATCATGAGCGGGACCACTCACGTATCTGTTTGATCTCTTGTTCATCAATATTCAACGATTCTAAAAACTCCTGATGTGCGTCTGGCTCAAGTTTTTCAAACTCTTTGTGCCAATTTTGCATGTCTTTTTCATCAAAGCCCGCCCCTTGCATGATGGTAACCCAGCGCTCTTTAGACAGCTCTTGTCCGGTAAGGAGTTGTGGTTGCTCTAACAGAGTTACTATCGCCTGTTGCTGTGACCTTAGCTTCTGTATCTCTTTTTCTAGGGCATTGAATTGATTAAGCAATACCTGCTCTTGTTTCAGCTCATCTGATTTATCAAGAAGCTCTCTAATCTGACTCACCGGCATACCAAAGGAGCGATAGGAGTTTATCGCCTTGAGCTTGCCCAACTCTTTATCTGAATACCAGCGATAGTCATTTTCTGAGCGCATAGCCGGCGTCAGTAATCCCTCTTTTTCATAGTAAAGAATGGTGGTGCGCGACAATCCGCACAGCTTAGCCAGTTTTGACACAGAATACACAGCTACTCCTTGCGCAACTTGATAAAGGGGATCACAGCACTCATCAGAATAAACATCGCGCCAACAATTGCCAATGAGTTTGGCACCTCGCAAACAATAAGTAGCCAATAATCAGCGAGTATATGATCTTTGCATACTCCACATTGGCCACTATATTTGCCTCTGCCCATTTATAGGCGGTTACCCCAATAAATTGAGCAACAGAAGAGATCACACCGACACACACCAGCAAACCCAACTCTCTAGGCGTTGGCCAATACCAGTCAAACAAACACGGCACCAAGGCAATAACCCCCACGAACAGAGCTTGATAGCTTAGGAGTACCGTTCGTGATTCATACGCCGCCATTTTGCGCACGCACACCACAGCCACGGCTGCACCAAGAGCAGCTGTCAATCCGACAAGAACATAATTGAGAGAAGCACTCTCTGGCTGCACTACCATGATCACCCCAATAAAACCTACTGCAATAGTGATAATGCGTGAGGCCGTGATCTCTTCACTAAGAAATAGCTTAGAGATAAACAACACGAACAAGACTTGAGTAAAACCCAGCGCAGTAGCCGTAGCAAAAGGCAGATTCGCATAGGCGATAAACCCCAGATAAAGGGCAAAAAACGCTCCGCAGATCCGCAACAAATGCAGACGTACACTAAAGGGATTAAACAGCTGTTTACCCAGTTTAAGCATCGCTGGTAGCAAAATGGCAATGAATACCAATTGGCGAAAGAATAGGATCTGAAATGGACTCACACTGTCGCTTAGGACACGCACCAAGACGCCCACTAAGGTAAACAGTGCCGTAGAGACCAAAGCCAGACTGATGCCAACCAAGGCTGGATGAGTATCTGAGATCCCCAATTTAATTCGATTTACTGCAAACACGTCTCACCTCCTTAATCTGAAGGCTAGACTGTAAACCCTATACCTGTAGACAGGTCAACAAGGTTTAAGAAAAGAGGTCAGAGAGCTCGGTTAAACTCTCAACAGTGCAATTCGGTGTGATATCCCAAGGGTCAAGAAGACTTAATGACGTGCGCTTAACCCAAGCAGCATTAAGGCCAAAGCTACGTGCTCCAATAACGTCAAAGGAGTTACTCGATACCAGCCAGGTATCCGACTTTGAAGAATTTGCTTGCTCGGTCAGGTGTTGGTATACAGATGGATTTGGTTTAAAGGTTTTCACATCTTCGCAGCTCACTACCTGTTGAAAGTAGCCAAGAAGACCGGCTTGTTTGAGCAGCATTTTCACAGTGTTCTGTTCACCGTTAGAAAATGCCACTAGCTTAGCTCCCATCTGTTCTAACTTATCTAATGCAGGTTTTACATCAGAAAAAGCTGGGAGTTCAAGATAGCTCTGCATGAGCAGATTTTTCTGGTGTGATGAAAGAGGGAGCCTGTGAAACTCACAGGCGTATTCGAGGGCGTCCTGAGTGCAGACAGTAAAAGGTTGATAGCTATTCATCAGACCGCGACGAAACGAATACTCTAATTGCTTATCTCGCCAGCTTTGGCTGAAAGCCATTGCCTTATTTCCAAGCCACTGCTCAAGCAGCCTGGTCACACCATGGGTATCAATCAAGGTACCGTAAACATCAAACGCCAAGGTTGTTGCCATCCTTGTTCCCCTAAACAATTCAAACATTCACAGGCCATTAAACTGCACATACTGTGATCTTGGTCTTATTCTAGGAATAACCTGAATAAAAGCAAATAGTTACAACCAATCATTGTAAAAATAGCAGACTTCTCTATCCCTGCTCGGATTTAGAGAAATCCATTAAATAATAGATAGCAGCGCGGTCTCTATTTGGCCGATAAAGAATAACTAGCGCTGTACTAGACTTAGTCTGATTTAAATTTTGGAGTTCACACATGTCCTATCACGCCCATCCAGACGCAGAACTATCTGATGAAGAACTGGAACAGCTCGCTTTGTTACTAAAGGAGAAGCTAGTGTTTTTGCTAAACCAAGAAAAAGAGCTAAAACAAGCCATCACTCAAAAGCAGGACTGCTCTATCATAGATATGGCAGACTCAGCGCGACTCAAAGATGAAAGCATTCGCGCTACCAGTCTCTATCAAGGCAATCAAGAGCTGCTCATTCAGGTAAGAGACGCCATGGCTCGGTTAGACAATGGACAATACGGGGTCAGTGACAAGAGTGGAGAGCCCATTTCATTCGCTCGATTAAGAGCCATTCCTTGGGCCTCCACCAACATAGAAGACTAGCTAGCTACTCGCCTCTTCTCATGTTTCGACAGCCAAAGTAGAGGCGCGATAATCATTAAGGTCCCAGCTAGCATGTAGATATCTGGGATCTCTTGAAACCACACCACACCTACCAATACCGCACCTATCAAACCACTGTATTCAGCACTGGCGATCTTGTTACTTTCCACCGCGCGATAGGCAAACACACAAGTCGCAGCATAGACAAGGATAAAACCGCTAGAGGCCATTGCCACTGGCACCAGATCCCACTGCCACGAATGCCCTTCATACACAGCAAGCCCAAGGGCGACCGGCATACCCACTAGGTTTGTCATAAGCAACGTCTGCACCACTGACTGTGTGGGCGGAATCTTACGAATAAGTAGATTGTTCACCGCTAGGGTCAGCGCAACCACCAGCGCTGATATCGCGGCCCAACTGATCTCGGTGGGACGAATGATCACCAGCACGCTACAAAACCCACCACAGCCACCAGCAAGCTTGCCTTGGTTAACTGCTCTTTAAAGAACAAGGCAGCCAGAGGTAGCATGATTAGAGGCGCGGCATAGAAGATGGCATTGGCTGTGGCTAGAGGCATAGCGCCAATCGCATAGACCATAAAAATGGCACCAAGTAGCCATACATGTGCGCGAGCAGCATGCCACTTCAGTCCCTGACTCAAGCCCTGCTTATCTGAGAAAAGGTACAGCGGAAGCAGTAGTAACACCGCAGTTAACTGCCGAAAGAATACAAACTGAAATACGGGTACTGAAGCACTCACACTCTTGATCAGAGCATCTGAAAGCACAGCCACGAGATTGCCGATGATAAGAAGCGTCATCGCAGCGCCAACAGATTTCACAGACATAGCCATTCCTCCAGTTCAGTTTGAATGGCGCTAGACTACTCTATAGGTTAGGATGAAGTTAAATGATGTTTTTGATATTAAGTATTAGAAAAATAGATAATGAAACTTCCTCCACTGCGCGCCGTCCACTATTTCGAATCCGTTGCTAGGCTTCTGAGCTTTTCCAAAGCGGCAGAAGAGCTCAATGTTACCCAAAGTGCGGTCAGTCATCAGGTACGCCTGCTCGAAGAGTATTTAGGTGAGCAGTTGTTTGTGCGCCAAGGCAGGAAGCTTTCCCTATCCCAGTCCGGAGCCCTCTATCTTGAGGAAATCACCCCTGCTATCTACTCCATTTCTAAAGCAAGTCAAAAGATCCGAGAAGGTGAGGCTGGGCAAATAAGGCTAGCAATCTATAGCTCTCTAGCGGTGAAGTGGCTTATTCCTAGGCTGTCCGAATTTAAACGAGCCCACCCAGAGATTGAACTCATCCCCAATATGGTAGCGAACGACACTGAATTTAGTGACAACATTGCCGATTGTTTTATCACGGTCGCTCCACCGCAGAAAAACTTCCATATTGTGCCCTTGGTGAAAGAGATCCTATATCCACTCTGCAGTCGCACTATTTGGAACGAGCTACAAGATAAAAAGCTACCCGACGCCATCTTAGAATTGCCACTTTTATCTAGTGAGTCCATCTATTGGGAAAAAGGTAAGGACTGGCAACGCTGGTGTGAAGAGTTGGGCGTTGATCTGCCGAAAGATGCCAACATGCAGTACTTTAGCCATATGCTTTTGGCTATTGAAGCGGCACGCTATGATCAAGGTGTGGTGCTGGCCAGTGAGTATATGATCACCGAACGTGATCTTGAGAATGATCTGGTTTACATCCCCTCTCCAGGACTCGTCTCTGGGGATACTTATTACTTCATGTGTAAAAAAAACCGAGTCAGACAGCCTGAAATTATTAAGCTAGAGAACTGGTTAAAACAGCAAGCTATGAACACTCCAGGCCCCAATCAATAGACTGAACCCTGATAGCGTCATTGAAAACTTCACGTAAAAAAAATTGAAAACCCATTTATCACTCTTATGCTACCTAGCAATGAGCCTGTCGATCCGAGGTTTCTATGACTGGTAAGTTTTCATTCAATAAACGGCATCAATACATTATTTTCACTTCTGATACCTATTTTTACCAATTTACAACATGAACAATGGTATAAACACATTTACTAATCAATAGGTTATGTTATTCCATTTGGAATAATATAAATTATTAGATCTCGATCCTGTTATTCCGTATGCCTTCTTTAATGTGTAAAAATTTCCACGTAGCATTTATTTTGTAAAGAAATATATCAAATCGTAACTTTACTCAAATCAACAAAGGAAATTGAACGATGTCAAAGGATACATCCAAGTTTAACCGCAGAGACTTTCTCAAAGGTGGTGCAGGTGTCGCGGTTGCAGGCATTAGCTCAGGCTTATTCTCAAATCAAGCCCAAGCAAGCGACCTAGGCGGTGCTTCTTCAAGACTTTCTGGTAACCATTCTGACGACAGATTTTGGAGAAAGGTTAAAAACGAATTTACCTTGAACCGTCGTAGCGTTTACATGAACGTAGGTACCACTGGTTCAATGCCAAAAGATGTGCTGAAGGATTACGACAAAAACAACAAAACCGTTGCTGAGCATCCATGGGATATGGACAACGCATTTGGCTCTTGGCCTTATGTAAACGACATGATTGCGGCTATCGCCCCGGGTTTCGGCGCAAATACCGATGAGCTAGTGCTTAGCCGTAACACCACAGATGGCATGGCGTCTATCATCAACGGCCTAGACTTCAAAGAAGGTGACGTGATCCTATCTACGCACCACGAACACATAGGCGCAACCTCTTCTCTATACACGGTTCAAGAGCGTTTTGGTGTTGAAATCTTCGACGTTGAGCTACCTGTATATACTGGCGAACGTGAACTGACTGTCGAAGACTATATGCGACCTTTCCGTCAGGCTATCCGTCGCTTCGGTGACCGCATCAAGCTAATGGTGTTCTCACACATCCCATACAAAACAGGTACTACCCTGCCCGCGAAGAAACTATGCCGCTTAGCTCGTAGTCATCGCATCCCAACCCTTATCGATGGTGCACACACTATCGGCATGCTAAACCTAAACTTCCATGATATAGACTGTGACTTCTACGCTGGTTCTGGTCACAAATGGCAGTGTGGTGCAGGCGCAACAGGTATTCTGTATATCCGTGACAATGCGAGTCGTCTAGAAAGGTTCTGGCCGTCTGACCGTCGTCCTCTGTATTTTGTTAACTCTTCTCTTGCAGCTAGCGCTGACTACTATGGGGCACAGCTGGTCTCTCAATATGTAGGTCATGACAACTACCCTGCAAAACAAGCGCTAACCGACTCTTGCAAGATGTGGGATGAAATCGGTCGTCAACGCATCGAAGATCGCGTACTTGACCTAAGTGCTCTTTGTAAAGAAGAGTTGGCGGATAAGATACCAGAAGGTACATTGTTCACATCACCTCGTCGTGAGTTGTCTAGTGGTCTAACTACCTTCAACCCATTCAGTGATTGGAGTAATGGTGAACTGCTAACTGAGTTCCGTGACCGACTGCGTGAAGACTATGGCTATATCATCCGTACCACCGACTTCCAAATCCATAAGGATTCAACTGAGTCGACCTACGCGCTGCGTATCTCAACTCACCTGTTCCATGATGAGGACGATGTAAAAGGCTTGGTTAAAGCAATGAAACACTTGACTCGCCAGATGTCCTAACCTTAATCAGGGCTCTCTTTTGAGAGCCCTAAATACCTAGACGATGCAAAGATGAATCAAAAAATTAAAACGATATTCAATCTTGTCTGTTGGCTAACAGTGGCGCTGTTAATCAGCGTTAAACCGGCTTTTTCTCGCGATTTGCAGCAAGTAAAAGAAGCGGGTGTTCTTCGTCATATTGGTATCCCTTACGCTAACTTTGTTAGTTACATAAACAAAGATGGACTGTACTCTGCACAAGGATTAGATGTGGAGCTGATGCAAGGGTTTGCTCAATATATTGGCGTTGACTACCAGTTTGTACCGAGTACTTGGAGCACTGCCTTCGGTCAACTTACCGGTCGCGAAGCGATCTTCAAAGACAATGAAATTCAATACGGCGATGCCGTAGTTGTAAGCGGTGATGTTATCTCAAACGGTGCAACTATACTGCCTTGGCGCGAAGAGTTGGTCGACTTTTCTGACGACTACTTCCCATCTGCAGTTTGGCTAGTTGCTCGCTCAGATTCGAGCCTGACTCCCATCAAGCCAAGTGGCTCTATCGAACAAGATATTGTCTCGGTTAAAGAGCTTATGCGTGGTCGCGATGTACTGGCGATGGAGCAAACCTGCCTGGATCCGAATCTATATAACCTAAGTGTGACAGGCGCTAACATCATCTTGCCAGAGCGTGCACGCAAACTGAATGAGATGGTGCCAGCCATACTCAACCAAGATGCGGAAAGTACCTTGCTTGATGTACCTGACACCCTGATTGCTCTGGAAAAGTGGCCTGGGGAGATCAAGGTAATCGGCCCGGTTTCTGAACCTCAGCGTATGGCGGCTGGATTTAGAAAAGATGCCCCAGAGCTTAGAGAAGCATTCAACCAGTATCTGAAAAAAATCCGCCAAGACGGCACCTACAGTCACCTTATCGAGAAATACTACCCTTCGGTATTCTATTTCTACAGTGACTACTTTGCAGTGGATGGAAGTTGATTGAATGAGAAGTAGGATGAGCTTTAGTAGCAGAAACGCAATCTTGATTGGAGGCTTCCTATTGGGAGCTATCTGCTTTTAATGATCACTGTGACCAATGCAGGCCAAAACCGCCTCAAAGAGTCGCAGTCGAATGAGCTCAGCCTAAAAGTAAACAGCTATTCAGAGTCCCTTGGCTACTTCTTTAACTCCATAAAGAAGGACGTCAGGGACATCTCCAACCATAAAACCACCTTTACCTTCTTTGCTAATCTGGCCTCTGGTATGTCCATGGAATACGGTCTGGGTTCGAGTCTCTTCCAACTAAGACGCAACCTGATCTTTCATACCAAGCCGGATGTCAGAGAGCAAACAGGTCCGTATTTTGATCGCTTGTTACTGGTTGGCTTTAACTCAGATGTGATTGCCGACTCCCATCCGAGACTGCCCTTTGATACCGCAACCATTCCCTTTGCTCAATTTGAGCAGTCAGAGCAAAAAATCGATGCGGTATTTAAGGGCGATCAATTGGTTATCCGCGTGATGCACTCGGTGCGCTTTAACGGCGAAATCGTGGGGGTCATCGTAGGCTACGTCAATAACGAGGTTTTGACCCGCCTTCTAACCAGTCAGGAAAACGTCGATAGAGGCAGTCGCCTAGATCTGACCACAGACGATGGTATCTATCCGATCTGGAATTCACTAGGAACCGATGCGTCGGAGTCTTCGAGTAATATCTCATTCAACACCCTCTATTTTGATCAAAGGTGAAAGGCACCCCATTCTATCTGCACGCTTGGTTCCAACCGGTTTCAGAACAGCAGATCATCACCTCAACTTGGTTTACTGCAGCACTTTCATTCTTAGCCGTGCCGGTTGTGCTTGGTCTCTATTACGCCCTTAGGATTAATAACACTAACCTCATCCTAACCACCAAGTTTGACCAAACCAGCAAGCAGAAGATAGAGCTGTCCAAGCAAAACGCCAGACTCAAAACAGAGATCGACAGACGAAGAACCTCAGAAGAGGAACTCGCCTATCAGCCACTCACGATGCGCTCACAGGGCTCACCAACCGCAAAGCGGGTGATGAAAAGCTTCGCTCTGCAATCTACGCAGCTGAACGAAAGCAAGAGAGCGTATTAGTACTGTTTATCGACTTAGATAACTTCAAACAGATCAACGATACCCTAGGTCACCTAGCCGGTGACCAACTGTTGAAACAGACTGCAGAACGCCTAAAAAGTGCGGTGCGTAAGACGGATGTAGTGGCACGTATCGGTGGTGATGAGTTCTTGATGGTGATTCCAAATCTTCAGTCTCAGGGCTGCGCCAAACTCATTGCCTCAAACCTAATGCGCACCTTCGAGGCTCCGTTCTTCTTAGACCAAACCGAATTCTTTGTCTCTACCAGTATTGGTATGGCGATCTATCCGCAAGACGGCGAAACCGCGGAAGACCTGCTTGCACACGCTGATACGGCTATGTATCAAGTAAAAGAAGACGGTCGTAACGGCTTTAGTTTCTATGACTCGAGCATGAATCAGGATGTGCAACGCAATATAGATATCGATGCGCGCCTAAGGCATGCAACCAGTAAGAAGCTATTCGAGGTTTATTATCAGCTATCGCCGACCTTAGAACCTGTCAGATCGTAGGTGCAGAGGCTCTACTTCGCTGGAATGATGAGAAGCTAGGGATTGTTTCACCAGCAGAATTTATTCCGATTGCTGAAAAGAATGGTCTTATCAACACTATTGGTAAATTTGCCTTAAATACGGCCTGTCATCAGGTCGCGGAATGGCAGGACATTCGTCCAATCTCAGTTGCTGTGAACTTCTCTAGTGTGCAATTCAGACAGTCAGAAAAGCTGCTTGGTATCGTTCGCTCGGCTCTGGATAAATCCAAACTGCCTGCGAGTCAGCTAGATGTGGAGATCACTGAAAGCCTGCTTATCCATCATAACGATGAAACCGTAGCGCTTCTGAATCGAATCAAAGAGCTGGGAGTTCAACTCTCAATCGATGATTTTGGTACTGGCTATTCGGCGCTAAGCTATCTGCAAAAGTTTCCTTTCAGTAAGCTTAAAATCGACCGTTCTTTCTTGCAGGATATGGAATCCACTCCATCTTCCCAAGAGTTGGTCAATGCCATCATAGCCATGGCTAAGGCGCTAAACCTGAGAGTGGTGGCTGAAGGGGTCGAAACGGATTGGGATAGAGAGTATCTGCAGAGCCACAAATGTGAATATGCACAGGGCTTCTATTTCAGCAAACCGCTGCCGGCAGCCGAATTCGAAGCCCTATTAATTGAGCAAGTTGCTGAGCTGCAGCCTTACCCAATTAACTTACGAAGTTGAGACTCGTTCACCTGCCAGTGATCGGCAAGGGAGCTCGCTATCCAGTCATACATGTTGCTGGTCGGTGCGAGATCTCTACCTTTAAACAGTTGCTCTTGTTTAAGACCTGGCCACTGCCCAAGCACCTTACCACCATTTTTCAGCTTACCACCGGCTAGCATCATCATGCTGGCGGTGCCATGGTCTGTCCCTTGGGTCCCATTTTGCTTCACGGTGCGACCAAATTCGGTAGCCACTATCACCAAGGTGTTATCCCACTCACTGCCAAGCTCTTGCTTCAGCGCCCCCAAGCCTTCGTCTAAAATGCCAAACTGGCGTGCAAGTCTGCCCGCTTGATTGTTATGGGTATCCCAACCGCCGAGTTCTAACATGGCGCAGTCGGCACTTTCTCCTTTCAGTAATCGGGCACAGCCTTTAGCCAGGGATTTGAATTGCCCATTCTGCTGACCACTCTCACCCATCATGGCCTTCATCTTAAGCTCGAGTCCTTGAGCAAAGGCTTGCTGTAACATAGGGTCTTCTTGATACATGGAAAGGATCGCCTCATAGGTGTCCTCTGGATTATCTCGAAGCTTAGACGGATACCAAGTGGTAACCGGACTGCTCGCACCTCGCAGGCTAATTGGCGTTGCCTGAGTGATGGCCACTGCAGAGCCTGTTTCGCTTCAAGCGCTCTTGCTAGCCAACCGCTCTCCTGCCCCTGTCCAGCACTCTCTAAATAGTCCTGTCCATCGAAGTGTGAACGGGAGGGATAACCGCTACCTACCGCCACAACGAAACTAGCCTGCTTGTTCTGATACCAAGTATGTAGCTGTTTGAATTCAGGGTGCAGACGATAGCCTTGTTCAAGCTGCAATGGGGAGTCTATTACCTTGCTTGCTATTTGAGGCCTGTGTTGGCTTAGCATAGGGTCAAATGCAGGTATCACCGCATGCATCCCATCCATGGCACCACGTAGTACCACCCACACCACCTTAGGTGATTTCTTATCTGATTTGGCCAGCGCAAATGGAGTGCTAAGTACCACCAAGCTCGCCATCGCCCCCTTAACGAAGGTTCTTCTTTGCATATTCGCCATCTCTACCTCCGCTGGAACTCTGGCTCATCATTAATAGGGTCAGGGCCTGATGTTTACTCTCTGCACGCAGTACCTTAAGGCGATTATGCTCGCTCATTTGTGAGTTCAGTGCGGTATTCATCGCCAATTTCACATCGGCTCGACTCTGCTTGGCATACATCTGAGCCCAATCCGCTCGTGCTAATAGACTGCTACCGCTCATCCAATCCATCTGGCTATCACTAAACCCTTTTGGACTGCCGGCGCTAAAGGGAACTTGACCCAATTGATTAAGAGAAAAATAGAGGCGCTTGTCGGTGATCTTACTGTTCGGAATTGAACGAGAGGTAGAGATAACAAATTCTCGTGGAGTCTTAAACTTTTGCGGTTCCTGCCAAGCAAGGTCATTCTCCACCAAGGCCTGCATCACCTCAGCTAGGTTACCCTTGCTCTTCTGCCAAACCGTGATTAAATCAGAAACCAGTTTAGGATCAGGCTCATCGGCAACATAGTGACGGGCAAGCTTGGTACACAGATGGCGCGCGGTATTCGGGTGTCTAGCAAGGTCTTGTAGCATCTTCTTACCTTGCGCCTCTCCCTCTTGCAAATAACTTACACCCAGTAGGGTTCGACTGCCCGGCTCATGTCCAAAGTCACGATAAACATAACCCGTTTTACCTATGCTCCATCCCGTAATTCCTCGAGCCAGTTCAGTGACATCCTGCTGGGTATATCCACCATCAACGCCTAGGGTATGCAGCTCAAGGATCTCTCTAGCTAGGTTCTCATTGAGTCCTTTTTTCTGCGCTTACCAAAGCGGGAATTCGGACCAAAGGATTGAGCATTATTGAGATACACCAGCATCGCCGGGTGCTGCTCTACTGCCAATAACATATCCTCAAAGCGGCCCTGTAGATGTGGCTGTATGGCCTCACGCTCTAGGGTTGGTGCTAGGCTCTCATCATAGCGCCGCCATTAGCAGAAACGCTGAAGTGATTGGAAAAGAACTCAAGCAGCCTGTGCTTGGCCGGATTGTCTGTGGCTATTGCCACCTGTAATGAATCCAAACTGTAACTGCGGTAAGCTTCACGCATCCACTTGGTAATTTCATCTCTCATCTGATCCAGCTTTTCAGGATCAGAGGCCTTTAACCCGCGCGTGGACTCTCTGAAGTTGGCATTCTTAGCAACAACCTGCTGCGAACTCGGCTCTGTCACCTTGAACTCGATATTGATATCCGCCCTATATTGACGCAATACCCAAGCCTTAGGGTCTTTAGCAATCGTATTCAGCTCATCAGGCTTAGGCCCAAAACCAAAGCGGTGACTGGCAATGACAGATGCATCCATATCCATTTCCTAATTTCGAATCCATACCCAAAAATCTAGGCAAGCCCCAACTAAGATGCGAGGCACTTTACCTAACTTTACGTCTTCAGAGCCTCAGAAAACAGCTTCTTCTTGCTAATCTGAATGAGTTAAATATACTGTATATATATACAGGTATTTAGCTATGCAAAACATCATAGATCTATTAAAACGTAAGCAGTTGATTTGGCAGGGTTCACAGCAAAGCAGTGAGCAAAGCTTTCAGCCATCTTACTTCCCAGAATGGGACCAACAGCTTAAGGGCTTTCCAAAAACCGGTGTGGTAGAGGTGCAATCCCCCACTGGTATTGGTGAGTTACGTCTGCTGACACCTATGCTTCAAGCCACTACCCAAGAGCGCCTGGTGGTATTAATTAATCCACCAGCCATGCCTAGTGCCCACTATTTTCAGTCTCAAGGAATAGACTCAAGCAAGGTGCTTATCTTACAGCACGATGAGCATGCCCTTTGGGCTACCGAGCAATCACTAAAGAGTGGTTGCTGCGCCTGTGTTTGCCTATGGCACTCTCAATTAGAGGTACATCAAGCAAGGCGCCTTCAAGTAGCCGCTGAGCAAGGGCAGGCACTGAACATACACTTTAATCTGGATGAACATAATCACGCTTCACTACCTATTCCTTTGAGTGTCACCCTTCTACCTAGTGAGAATGGCCTCAAGATACAGGTGAATAAACGCCGTGGTGGCTGGCATCCCAACCAGTTTCAGGTGGACTTTCAGCAGTATTGGCCAGAGCTCTGCACTCAAAAACCAGAGCATCAGGTTATTCCGTTTCCACTTCGCAGGCAGAAGCAGGCATGAATCTGTGGCTCTATCTTCACTTTCCTAGCTTACAACTGGACACCTTGTTTGCTGAGAAAGACCACTCCCCTATCTGCATCATAGAGCAGCATAAGGTAGTGCAAGCAAATCAAAGCGCCTTAGAAGCAGGCATACAATTAGGTACGGGACTCGCCAGTGCCGCCTCTCTCTGCTCAGAGCTTCAGGTGGCGGCCTATGAGCCCGAATTTGAGCAGCAACGTCTGCTTGAGGTGGCTCAATGGCTGTATCTCTATACCTCAGATATCACGCCTTTTCCGAATAAGGGTTTACTGCTAAAGGTCACGGGTATGCTCACCCTATACCGAGACCTTGAGAGCTACTGGAAGGTAATCTCCAAGCACTTAGATAAGCTAGGGCTGACCTATCAATACGCCACGGCCTACTCACCTTTGGCGGCCAAACTGCTCGCAGAGGTCGGAGCAAATCGTATCAGTGACACCAAGGAGCAAATAGATAGACAGCTATTCGCAGAGCCTATCCAAGCCACTGAACTCAGTAATAGCAATATTGAAAAACTGAACCGCATCGGTGTGCGTAGCTAGAGCAGCTGCTTACTCTCAATATGACCGAAATAGCCAGACGCTTTGATATCCAAGTGGTGAATTATGTTGGGCGTCTGCTTGGACAGTTCAAGCACCCAATGCAGTTTTATCATCCACCCGCCCACTTCTCTCAACACCTAGTACTACTGTATGAAGTGGAGCATACCGACTGGCTACAAAAGCCTTTGGCTCGACTACTGAGTCAACTAGAGCAGTTCCTAAAACTCAGGGATCAGGTAGCCTATGAAATAAAACTGACTCTAGTACAGCGAGATAAGACTGAGCAAGAGGTGCGCTTTTACTCGGCTATTGGTGACTATCTGGCGGCTAAATGGCAACAACTTGCCAAGCTCACCCTAGAGTCGGTAACCCTAAAAGCCCCTATCATCTCACTAGAACTCAGTGTAGAGCGTATGGGGGAGACGCCAGCTAATCATAAAGACCTGTTTGATAAGCATCACCAAGCTATGTCTCCGCTGGAGCTGGTTTCTCAACTGCAAGCCAAGCTCGGAAAGGACGCCATACAAGGTATACAAGCCAGCCCTGACCCTAGGCCGGAAAATAGCACTCAATATGCCGAGCCATTACAGGCTCAAGCATCAACCACTACAAGCAAAAAGTTGCTGCGCCCGAGCTTTATCTATAAGGAACCTAAACCCTTAGATCAAAGGGTTAATATCTTACATGGACCAGAACGCATCCACACTGGTTGGTGGGATGGAAACAGCGTAAAGCGCGACTATTTTATCGCCCGAGACGAGCAAGGACGTTGGATCTGGGTTTACCGCACACCAGAAAAAGCCTGGTTCGTACAGGGCCTATTTAGCTAATGAACACCCAAGCAACGCGATACGCTGAACTCTTTTGCCAGAGTAATTTCTCCTTTCTCACCGGTGCCTCACATCCAGAAGAGCTGGTGATGCAGGCAGATTTTCTTGGCTATTCTGCTATCGCCATCACCGATGAGTGCTCCCTTGCCGGGTAGTACGTGCTCACACTGCCATCAAAAACAATAAGCTCAATATCAAGCAGATAGTAGGAAGCATGTTTTGGCTAGATAAAGAGTGCCAGTTTATCCTACTCAGCCCTAACCAAGAGGCATACGCTGAGCTTACCCGCATCATAAGTAATGCTCGCAGGCGCAGTGAGAAAGGCAGTTACAACCTCTCTCAGTGGGATCTCCTCTCTATCAAACACTGCCTGATCATCTGGCTTCCCTTACAGCAAGATAGCGACACTCATTGGGCCGAGTGGCTAACCAAGCACCATGCACAAAGGCTATGGCTTGGGGTGCAGCGCCATCTCAACAATAACGACAAAGCGTATCTTCGCCACTGTCAGACACTGGCGCATACCCATCAGATCCCGATTACCGCCTGTGGTGGCGTACTGATGCACAACGCTACTCGCCTTGCCCTGCAACACACATTAACCGCCATTGGCGAAAACACCACGGTCGATAATATATGTGAGCACCTACTCACCAATGCAGAGCGAGCACTCAGGGGAAAGAACAAGCTGGCTAAGCTGTATAACTCAGAATGGCTCGAAGAGAGTGTAACTATCGCTAACCTGTGTGAATTTAATCTGGGAAGCCTAGGGTATCAATACCCTTCAGAGATAGTGCCTGAGGCCCTTACCCCCATTCAGTATCTAAGGAAGCTAGTAGAGCAAGGTAAGCAGAGCCGTTTTCCACAAGGAGTTCCGCAACAGGTGGCGCAGACCATAGATAAGGAGCTCGACCTTATCGAAGAGCTGGGCTATGCACACTTTTTTCTAACCATCCATGATGTGGTAATGTTTGCAAAGAGTAAGGGCATCCTCTATCAAGGACGCGGCTCGGCAGCTAACTCTGTGGTCTGTTACTGCCTTGAGATCACCTCGGTCGACCCTAGCAGATCTCTGTGCTGTTTGAGCGCTTTATCAGTAAAGAGCGCAATGAGCCACCCGACATAGACGTAGACTTCGAGCACCAAAGGCGCGAAGAGGTTATTCAATATATCTATCAAAAATACGGACGCGAGCGGGCGGCTCTAGCAGCAACCGTGATCAGCTATCGCCTAAAGAGTGCCATCCGAGAGGTAGGTAAAGCCCTAGGCATAGACGAAACCCAGTTGGATTTCTTTATCAAGAATATTAACCGTCGTGATAAAGGGCTGAACTGGCAAGCACAGATCATGGAGCTTGGTTTAAAGCCTGACTCTCTTAAAGGAAAGCAGTTTATCCAACTGGTAAACGAGATCATTGGCTTTCCTCGCCATCTCTCTCAGCACGTAGGTGGGTTTGTGATCTCATCGGGCCCCTTATACGAGTTGGTGCCAGTAGAAAACGCGGCCATGCCAGAGCGGACCATAATCCAATGGGATAAAGACGATCTCGAGAGCCTTGGTTTACTCAAGGTAGACGTACTTGCCCTTGCATGCTCAGCGCCATCCGTCGCTGTTTCCAGCTTATTGAGAAACACCATAACCAGCACTATAGCATTGCCGATATCACTCGATTACAAGATGATCCTAAGGTCTATGGCATGCTGCAAAAGGCCGATACGGTTGGAGTGTTTCAGATAGAGTCCCGTGCCCAGATGAGCATGCTACCTAGGCTTAAGCCACGTTGTTACTACGATCTAGTGATACAGATAGCCATCGTCAGACCTGGCCCTATACAGGGGGACATGGTGCACCCCTATCTCAAGCGTCGTGATGGTCTAGAGGCCATCACCTACCCTTCAAAAGAGGTGGAAAGCGTTCTAAGCCGAACCTTAGGTGTGCCTATCTTCCAAGAGCAGGTGATCAAACTGGCCATGGTTGCGGCAGGATTTAGTGGTGGTGAAGCAGATCAACTGCGCCGTGCGATGGCGGCATGGAAAAGAATGGCGACCTAGTGAAGTTCAGAGATAAATTGGTTTCTGGCATGCTGTCACGTGGCTATGAAGTGGATTTTGCTGAACGTATCTTCGAGCAAATATGTGGCTTTGGTGAGTATGGTTTCCCAGAGAGTCATTCTGCCTCTTTTGCCGTACTCGCCTACTGCTCTGCTTGGCTGAAATACTACTACCCTGCTGAATTCTATACCGCGCTGTTAAACAGTATGCCTATGGGCTTCTATTCCGCATCACAACTGATACAAGATGCCAGAAGGCACAAGGTCATGGTACATCCGGTGTGCATCAATGCCTCTCAAGATGAACATACCGTGGTTAAGATAAATGGGATAAGTCAGATACAGCTAGGTCTTAAATTGGTTCGCGGGCTCTCTGAGCTTGCTCGCAAGCAATTGATGCTGCGCGTCCTAATCAAGGCTATACCCAACTTCAGCAGATCAAGCATCTAGGCATCAATAAGCAGCAATTGCAGGCGCTGACCTCTGCCAATGCCTAAACAGTTTAGGGGGTAATCGCTACGCCACTCGCTGGCAATTGATGGACTCAAGCTCAGATCTCCCTCTGTTTCGTGATGTGCAGGATTCCAGCGAAGAGTACCCATTTGCTATCAATGAGTATGACGAACTGGTCGAGGACTACTCAGCAACAGGACTGTCTCTTAATCAGCACCCTATCACCCTGTTAGATAAGGCAGGTAGGCTGGGACGCTTTACCCGCCAAAGGATCTACAACAGATCAGACATCACAGCATGGTAACGGTTATTGGTGTGGTCACTGGTAGGCAATCACCTGGCACTGCGGGAGGTGTGACCTTTTTTACCCTTGAAGACGACACCGGCAACATCAATGTGGTGGTATGGCAAGCCACTGCCAGAGAACAAAAACAGGCCTATCTCACCTCTAAGATACTTAAAGTAAAAGGGGTGATCGAAAAAGAGGGAGAGGTGATTCACATCATAGCTGGTCAGCTTATCGACCTGAGTGATGAACTGGCTCAGCTTTCTAGTCGCTCAAGGGACTTCCGTTAGGGTCTATTGACCTAATAAATAATGAGAATATAGATTAGTAAACGCCCTAGCTAGGTAGAAGCCAATATACTGTTTCTTTCAGTATTTAAGTCGTTAACTGCCCTGCTATGCCAAACAATCACCTCACCATTAAGACTCTCGCTGCGTTGCTATGTGCATCCCTAGCAGTGCCAAGTTTCGCCTCAGGCTTTAGACAACATGGCGCTCATGTACACGGCTTTGTCACCTATGATATTGCTCAGGATGGTGAAGACTTGTTGATCGATATCTATGCAGCTGGCATGGACATAGTGGGCTTTGAGCATCCAGCCAATAATGTTGATGAGAAGAAGGCGATTGATAATGCGAATATACTTCTGAGCGACTACTCATCCATTATTGATATTAGTCCAGAGGCGAGATGCTCAGTCACTGACAGCAAAGTAAGCTTAGTGAAGTCCCCATTGACTTCATCAGCAACCGAGGGAGCACACAATCCTTTTGTCGAGCACAGCACTCACTCCAGTTTCGAGATCAAATATCAGTTCCACTGCCAGAAACCCGAGCAACTCAGCGAGATCAACACTGCTTGGTTTGAGCATTTCCCATCAACCAAGGTCATATCAGCAAATTATTTCACCGATACCGCGCAAAACGCCACCGAGCTAGACAAAGACCACACCAGCGTCCGCTTAAATAGCTAGGGTCTGTTGACCTTTTACGGTTGACTTTTGCTCGAGTCAGAAACGATTTAATCGCGGCGAGGTCCTTGTAGCCTAGTCATCTAAGCAAAAGGGGCTCAACAAAGAGTAAATCGTTTCTGGCCGAGCCCCC
>BBSB01000032.1:0-41674 GCA_000830455.1 Vibrio sp. JCM 19236 | reverse complement strand
CACCGAACCTGTGATGATGCCCACGAATGCAGGACCCATGTAAGAAACAACAGGAAGCAGTGCCGGCTTAAGGGCATGTTTTAGGATGATGTAACGGTAGCTCAATCCCTTCGCACGAGCGGTACGGATGAAGTTACTGTTTAGGGTTTCAATCATTGAACCACGGGTGATACGAGCAAAGGTTGCCACGTACAGCAGTGACATACCGATAACCGGTAGCACTAAATACTGCCAACCACCGTCATGCCAACCACCTGCTGGGAACCAGCCTAGGTGCAATGAGAATAGATAGATAAGTGCTGGCGCCAATACGAATGATGGCATTACTACACCCAGCATGGCAGTGGACATTACCGCATAGTCAAACCAGGTATTCTGTTTGAGCGCGGCCAGCGTGCCCACGGTTACCCCTAGGATAACGGTGAAGATAAATGCAATAAAACCTACCTTAGCTGATACTGGCAAAGCCACTGAGATAAGGTCGTTTACTGAGTAATCTAGATACTTAAATGATGGACCAAAGTCACCTTGGATAACATTGGTCAAATATGTGGTGTACTGCTCCATTACTGGCTTATCTAGCCGTATTTAGCCTCGATGTTTGCCTGTACTTGTGGTGGCAGAGGGCGCTCGCTCGAGAATGGGTTACCCGGCGCAAATCGCATCAAAAAGAAAGATACCGTGATCAATACCAACATAGTTGGAATCGCTTCAAATACCCTTTTAAGAATGAATCTAAACATAAATCCACTTCCAGTCTGTGACAAAAAATATAAGGTAGGCACTGCATGTAATTTCTACATGCAGGCCTAGAGTTTTTATTGTTTTATTTGCTCAGGAATTACTGAGCTTTGATGTATAGATCTTTCGAGTAGATCTTCTCTTCTGCGTTGTTAGCAGGGAAGCCGCCAACGTTCTGAGATAGTAGGCGTGAACGTACATACTGATAGATTGGAGCGATAGGCATTTCTTTCGCCATTAGGTCTTCAGCTTGTAGGTAAAGCTTAGTGCGCTCTTCTTCAGAAGTAGACGCGATAGCTTGGTCGATGATTTTATCGTAGTCCGCGCTACCCCAGTGCTGACCAGCCGTAGTGTTTGGCGTAGTCATTAGAGTTAGGAAAGAAGATGCTTCGTTGTAGTCACCACACCAACCTGCACGTGCAACTTGGAAGTTACCTTCGTCTTTAGACTGTAGGTAAGTCTTCCACTCTTGGTTTTCTAGAGTAACGTCTAGACCAAGAGTACGCTTCCACATAGAACCTAGAGCAACCGCAATCTTCTTGTGGTTTTCGTTAGTGTTATATAGAAGGTTGAACTTAAGTGGGTTGTCTTTGCCGTAACCTGCTTCAGCAAGTAGACGCTCAGCTTCAGCGTTACGCTCAGCCTGAGTCATTTGACCGTACTTAGTCATCTCAGGATCGAAACCTGCAGTGATTTCCGGAGTTAGGAAATACGCTGGCTTCTGGCCTTGAGCAAGTAGCGCGTCAGTTACAATGCTACGGTCGATAGCGTAAGAGATCGCTTTACGAACACGTACATCATCAAACGGCTTAACTTTTGTGTTGAACTGGTAGTAGTAAGTACATAGAGAACCTTCTACAGAAACCTCTTGTGGGTGCTGCTTCTGAAGACGCTTGAAGTGCTCAGTAGGCAGTGTAGAAGTGAAGTGAATCTCACCAGATAGGAAGCGGTTCATTTCAGCTACTTGGTTCTCGATAGGTAGGAAAGTTACCTTATCAAGTACAGTTGCGTCGTTGTCCCAGTACTCAGCGTTACGTGCTAGTACTAGACGCTCGTTCACAACCCAGCCGTCAACAACGAATGCACCGTTACCAACGAAGTTGCCTGGACGAGTCCACTGGTCACCGTGCTTCTCAACAGTCGCTTGGTGAACTGGCTTCATTGTAGTGTGGCCAGTCATCATTACGAAGTAAGGAACAGCTGTCTCTAGTTGAACCTCTAGAGTGTGGTCATCCAATGCCTTAACACCTAGAGTAGATTTGTCTTTCTTACCCGCAATGATGTCTTTAGCGTTCGCCATCTTGGTGTATTCCATGTACCAAGAGTAAGGAGAAGCTGTGTTTGGATCTACTGCACGCTGGAAGCTGTAAACGAAGTCGTTTGCAGTTACAGGGTCGCCGTTAGACCATTTTGCATCTTTACGAAGTTTGAAAGTGAAGGTTTTGTTGTCTGTCGTTTCCCAGCTTTCAGCTACACCTGGGATAGTGTTGCCGTCTGCATCTTGGTTTACTAGGCCTTCAAGAAGGTCACGAATCACGTGAGACTCTGGCACACCTTGAGATTTGTGTGGGTCGATCGTAGCAACTTCAGTACCGTTACCACGAACCAATTCTTGAACATCAGCAAGCTTAGTGCCAGCAGGAACGTCTGCTGCAAGAGTAGCGAAAGAAGTGGTTGCCGCTGCTAGGCCAGCTCCAAGAAGTAGAGCCTGGGTGATTTTATTTTTATACATGCAATTAAACTCCAATTTTAAACGTTGCATCCATGAAGCCCTTTACAGCTCTCCTAACTTTCTGTTTTAGATGTTTTTTGTCCGTATAGTCATCTAAAAAAGCTAAAAGGCCATAAAGAATTGGAAACAAAGTTACCAATCCTTGAAGTTTTTTGCCATAAAAATGTCACTGCTGCTTTGCGAAATTTTTCGCCTGTGTCAGATTTTTTAGATATTCCTCTGCCATTTTTTGGCTTTAGTCAGTGATCCAACCTGCATTTTTACTATTTGAGCAATTTATCTACAGAGATGAATATCTTTTCGTGATTAATTGCACAAAAATTCAGATCCCGCGCAACAATCCGTTAACCAATCAAATACTTATGCACTAACAAGGTAAAAATACATCTCTTACACATTTATCTAATTGAAAAGCTAAAAACATATAAAGTTTGAAAAAACTCACAAAAAAGCCCCTATGAAAGGGGCTTAACTGTTTCACAATTCCGTGATCTTGATCAATTACCGGATGTCATTTTATTTCATCCCAGCGGGTTGCAGATTCCTCATCTGATTCTCTGGCATCCAACCAGCGGCTACCCTCATTGAGGCGCTCTTTCTTCCAGAAGGGTGCCTTGGTCTTGAGATAGTCCATGATGAACTCACAGCTGGCAAATGCCGCATCTCTGTGTGCACTAGATACACCCACAAACACGATCTGGTCGCTAATATTAAGGTCTCCCACCCTATGGATGATGGTGACCTTATCCAGTGGCCAGCGATCACGTGCTTGAAGCGTAATCTCTTGCAAAGATTTCTCTGTCATCCCTGGGTAATGTTGCAAATGCAGACCAATGACATTATCACCAAGGTTAAAGTCACGAACCTTGCCTACAAAGGTCACCACAGCGCCAACACCTGGGTCTTGCCCTAAGAGCTCATACTCATTAGCGAGATTGAAATCTTCAGTCTGAACTAAAATCTTGTCCAAATTAGCCTCCGGTCACCGGCGGGAAGAAGGCAACCTCATCACCCGCTTTCGCTTCAGCGGTCAACGGCACCATAGTATGATTGATAGCAGCCAGAAGCTTTCCTGACTCCAATGCCAACTCCCATTTACCACCTTGCTGTAGCAGCTGCTGACGAATCTCGTCCACGGTCGCGGTTTCAGCCTCAACGGTTACCTCATCAACACCCACCAGCTCACGCACCTGAGCGAAAAATACCACCTTAATCATGACTTCACCTCAAAGTGCCCAGACTTACCGCCCTTCTTCTCTAGAAGACGTACTTGACCGATAACCATATCTTTCTGCACCGCTTTACACATATCGTAGATAGTCAGGGCAGCAACAGAAGCAGCAGTCAGCGCTTCCATCTCAACACCGGTTTTACCGGCAAGCTTACAGATAGACTCGATGCGCACCTGACTAGTTTCAGGCAGGGCTTCTAGTTGAACCTCAACCTTAGACAGAAGCAGAGGATGACACAGAGGGATAAGGTCCCAGGTCTTTTTCGCCGCTTGAATACCCGCGATACGTGCTGTAGCAAACACATCACCTTTGTGATGGTCACCACTTACGATAAGTTGCAGCGTCTCTGGCGCCATATCGATATAGGCCTCGGCACGCGCTTCACGCACTGTGTCCGCTTTTGCAGACACATCCACCATGTTGGCTTCACCGCTTTGATTAATATGGGTTAATTCGCTCATGAAACTTAAGCTCCGATATGCGGCATGAAGTTACATGGCTTATGACGCGAATCAAGCTGATCTTTTAAGATGCCTTCCCACGCCGTGCGGCACGCGCCAGTTGAGCCCGGCATAACAAAGATAACAGTACGGTTTGCAATACCCGCTACGGCGCGAGATTGAACCGTTGAAGTGCCGATTTGCTGATAAGAGATAGCGCGGAAAAGCTCACCGAAGCCTTCGATTTGTTTGTCGAAAAGTGCAGATACTGCCTCTGGCGTAAAGTCGCGAGAAGAGAAGCCTGTACCGCCAGTGATCAGAACAGCATCAACGTTTTCAGCTGCGATCCATTGAGAAACGACAGCACGGATTTTATAAACGTCATCGATAACGATCTGCTTGTCCACTAGGGTATGACCGTTCTCTTTTACCTGCTCTGCCAGATAACCACCACTGGTGTCTGTCTCTTCGTTACGAGTGTCAGAAACCGTCAAAACCGCAATATTTGCAGGTCGAAAATCAGATTGAGCATGTCCCATAGCAAGATGTTCCTATGTTTGTGTTTTATATAAATATGAAAGGCGACCAGAACTAAACCCTAGTCGCAAAAGTTTGATTAACCGCCAATAGAGGCAAGGTGAGGTGTCGCGCCCGAGTTACCTTCAAGAAGGTGATGGCTGACGTCTTTCTGTTCCAGTCCCTGATTGATACGCGCGATAAGCTCTTGCTCTTGATCGTCGCTTTCGAGTAGGTCTCTTAGATCTAGCCCCTCTTCACCAAACAAGCACAGATGTAGCCTGCCCTTTGAAGAGACGCGCAGTCTATTACAGGTAGAACAGAAGCCCTTTTCGTAAGGCATGATAAGGCCAATCTCACCCTTGTATTCCGGGTGGACGAAGACTTGAGCCGGACCATCGTTCGATTCACGCAGTTTTAGAATCCAGCCATTAGCAATCAAATGATTACGCAGGCTCACCCCAGAAACATGGTGATTTTCAAACAGCTCATCCATCTCGCCAGTCTTCATCAATTCGATGAATCTTAGCTGGATTGGCTTATCCTTAATCCAGTTAAGGAATTGAGGGAACTGTTGGCTATTAAGGTCTTTGAGAAGAACCACATTCACCTTAACCTGCTCGTAACCCACCTCGAAGGCACGCTCGATACCTGCCATCACATCATGAAAGCGATTCTCACCGGTAATCTGATAGAAATGCTTAGGGTCTAGGCTGTCTAGACTGACGTTGATATGAGTCAGCCCTGCCTTTTTCCAATCTTCCACGTTCTTGGCCATTCGATAGCCGTTGGTGGTCATGGCGACTTTCTTGATACCTGGGGTTTGAGCGACCGTTTCTACAATCTGTAGAAAGTCACGGCGCAGAGTCGGTTCACCACCCGTAATGCGCACCTTATCGGTACCGCAATGGGCGAACGCAGTTACAACGCGCTTGATTTCAGGAAGCGTGATAAACGAAGGGCGCTTATTGCCCTCAGGATGGTAACCGTCTGGTAGACAGTAGGTACACTTGAAATTACAGACATCCGTCACCGACAGGCGCAAGTAATAAAACTTGCGGTGGTAACTGTCTTCAAATTGTTGCGTCACAAAACACCTTTCCAAATACCGGGAGGCTACTTCATTTCTAAAGCAACCCAGTGGCCAAATGCCACGGCCCATTACGCGTATCTCACCTTTGAAAGGAGTCGACGTAGCCTAAAGGGCTCGGAGTTCGACGCTTATAAAACATTTATAAGCAACATAATTACCCTAAATTGTAAGGGAATACGGCCGATTTTGCCAAGTCAAATATCCTACTTGGCTCAATAGTTTAACTTCAAAAACTTGGCGGGATCACAATATTACAGTAGGGTTTAGCTATCTGAGTACGACTCTTCATAACTCATGGATATATATAAAAATAACAAAGTAGTCGCAGTTGGCGGCGGTCACGGCTTAGGACGAATCCTGGCTGCACTTCGAGATTTTGGCTCCAATGCTACCGGCATCGTCACTACCACAGATAACGGCGGCTCAACGGGCCGAATCCGTTATTGTCAGGGCGGTATCGCTTGGGGTGATACCCGAAACTGTATCAACCAGCTCATCACCGAGCCCACCATAAGCTCTATGCTGTTCGAGTATCGCTTCAAAGGAGCCGGTGAGCTCGATGGTCATAACCTAGGTAACCTTATTCTTACGGCCATGGACAATCTAGCCATTAGGCCGTTAGAGGCTATCAACCTAGTGCGTGAGATGCTTGGGGTTAAAACCAAGATATTGCCTATGTCGGAATATCCTTCAGATCTTCGCGCTCTCTCCACTAACGGGAAATGGGTTAAGGGTGAAACCAGTGTCGATGAAATGGAAGAAGAGCTTCTAAAATTGGATCTCGACCCTGAAGTACCGGCTATTTCTGAGGCCGTGACCTCATTAAAAGAGGCTGACTTGATTGTTTTAGGACCAGGCAGTTTTCTAACCAGCATCATGCCCCCGCTCCTACTCCCTGAGGTGGGAAGAGCGATAAAGGCTAATCAAAAGGCCAAGGTGGTGTTTGTTGAGAACATCAGCCCGGAGTATGGGCCAGCAGGACGAATGAGTTTTGAACAAAAGCTCGATTGGATTACTAGAGCTTGTCAGGGGCGCAAACCCGATATTATTCTTGGGCACGAACCTCACCTTGAGCTAGAAGGCGAGTGGAATATCGTTACTAGAGATTTAGCTTCATATACACGCGGCTGGCGTCATGACCGAGATAAGTTACGTGATGCCATTGTAGAGCAGCTACAATAGGTTTTTACGCCTTGCTCAGTATTGTTCAGCATTTCGAGGAGTTGTGGCACTTGTTGCTGCAACTCCTCTTTTCTTCCCGATTTAAATAGCAAGTCCATCTCGGTAGCCAACTGGGTTAAGGGTTTTGCACCAAAGCTTGGCGCACTGCCCTTAATAGCATGGCAGATGCGACCAATCTGCTCTGCATCGCCACCCGTAAGCTGATCCCTATATTCGTTCAGCTCTTGCTTAAACAAACCGAGCAGAGTGGGAAACATTGCCTCTCCCACCTGAACCTTTAGTTGTTCCAGTTTTGTCAGCTCAAGATACGACTCAGCCACGCCCTTTCTCCCAACGCTCAATCTTACGATAGATGGTCGATGCGCTCACATCTAGCTTGTTTGCAGCCGCTGGAATAGAACCATCACATAATTTTATGGCGCGCTCGATAACGCGACGTTCAATCAAGGATAGAGGAACAATCTCATCCTCATCTTCTTCGGTTAACGGTGTTAGAAGTTGGTCACTGTCGATTCTGAGTGCTCTGCGACCTCTACCGAATCAAGCGGTGATGGCAACATCTCTAGACTCACCTCTTCACCTTGGTTTAATACAACGATATTGCGGATTACGTTCTGCAATTGGCGCACGTTACCAGGCCATGGATAAGCTAAGAAGCGCCTTAACACCTCAGGAGAGAATTTATTGAAGGCTTTATTCTCTTCGATCGACATAAAGCCCAGTAGAGAGTAACCGATTTCTATGATGTCATCGCCCCGTTCACGAAGCGGTGGCAGATGCAGAGGAATCACGTACAAGCGATAATAAAGGTCTTCACGAAAGCGGCCTTTCTGCACCTCTTGCCAAGGGTCTTTGTTGGTTGCGCACACAAAACGAACGTCTACCCGGCTCAGTTTAGAGGAGCCTACCTTCTGGAAGGTACCGGTCTGAATAAAGCGCAGTAGCTTGGTCTGAAGATCCAGTTCCATCTCGCACAGCTCATCCAGAAACAGAGTACCACCGTCAGCCAATTCTGCCGCACCTTTACGGTCGGTAGAGGCACCGGTAAACGCGCCTTTCACGTGACCAAATAGCTCACTCTCAATCAGATCCTTTGGAATAGCAGCACAGTTTAGGGCGATAAACGGCTCTTCACTTCGGTTACTCACCGAGTGAATACCTCGGCGCACACCTCTTTGCCTGTGCCACTTTCGCCGGTGATAAAGATGCTCGCCTTACTGCTGGCAGCAGAATCTATGGTGCGGTACACCTTGTGCATACTCGGGCTAGAACCGATAAAACCTTGATAGGTGTTACTCTCACCAAATAGCTGCTGTTTATTACTGCTATGAGTTTGGTGGATCGCCTTAGAAATAGTGACGCGCAGTCGGTCTGCCTCACACGGCTTGATCAGAAAGTCATACGCCCCTTCACGCATTGCCTCGACAGCTACATCAATAGAGCCATGTGCAGTCATAAAGATCACCGGCACCTCGGGCGCCAGTGTTCGGACCTTTTTAAGCACATCCATACCCGTCATATCAGGCAATTTAAGATCCAGTAAGATCAGGTTGGGTACCTGACTGCGAATGCTGGTGATTGCCTGCTGACCGGTAGAGACTATCTCAATATCGATATCCAGCGATGCTAAATAAGCCTGATACAGGGTCGCCACCGATAAGGTGTCTTCTACCATCAATAATCGCTTTCTTGGGGATTCTGACATCTAATTGCTTTCTAACTGTTGACGATGAATTGCTTACGATACTCTTCAATCTGATCGCGCTTAGTAGCCGCTTGTTCGAACTCTAGGTTCTGCGCGTGCTGATACATCTCATTCTCTAATGCTAAGATCAGTTTCTCAAGCTCTTGTGGAGAAAGCGCCTTATATTCTTGACTGTTGTCCGCTACTTTCGACAAAGGTACAGCCTTGGACTTGCGTTTCGAAGCCTCTTGAGTGGCCGCGCCCAGTTCCATAATATCTTTCACATTACGTTTCAGTGCCTGAGCTTAATGCCCATCTTCTCGTTATAGGCGTGCTGTTTCTCGCGGCGACGATTGGTTTCGTCCATGGCACGCTTCATAGAGTCGGTAACGCGATCGGCATATAGGATGGCTTTACCCTTAAGGTTACGCGCAGCACGACCTATGGTCTGAATAAGAGAACGCTCGGAGCGCAGGAAGCCCTCTTTATCGGCATCCAGAATGGCCACCAGCGATACCTCTGGCATATCCAAGCCTCACGCAGAAGGTTGATCCCCACCAGCACATCGAACTCGCCTAGGCGAAGGTCGCGAATGATCTCTACACGCTCAACCGTGTCCACATCCGAGTGCAGATAGCGCACCTTTACATCATGCTCGGTCAGGTACTCGGTTAAGTCTTCGGCCATACGCTTGGTTAGCGTAGTCACCAAGACGCGCTCATCGATGGCACTGCGGATACGTATCTCTGAAAGAAGATCATCCACCTGAGTCGCCACAGGACGCACCTCTAGCTCTGGATCCAGCAGACCAGTTGGGCGAACCACCTGATCGGCAATCTCGTCACCGGACATCTCTATCTCATATTTACCCGGTGTTGCCGAGACAAAGATAGTCTGGGGTGCAAGGGCCTCAAACTCTTCAAACTTCAGCGGGCGGTTATCCAATGCCGATGGCAAACGAAAGCCATACTCCACCAGCGTTTCTTTACGCGAGCGGTCACCCTTATACATGGCGCCAATCTGAGGCACTGTAACGTGTGACTCATCAATGATGAGAAGACCGTCATGAGGAAGGTAATCGAATAGGGTCGGTGGCGGCTCGCCCTCAGCACGGCCACTCAAGTGACGAGAGTAGTTTTCTACCCCAGAGCAAAAGCCAAGCTCATTCATCATCTCGATATCAAACTGGGTACGCTGACTAATACGCTGCTCTTCTAGAAGCTTGTTGTTCTCTAAAAGATATTTCTTACGATCGGCCAGCTCTTCTTTAATTGTTTCAATGGCCTCCAACATTCTATCCCTAGGGGTCACATAGTGGGTCTTAGGGTAGATGGTAAACCGAGGCAGGTCTCGCTGCACCAATGAGCCGGTTAATGGGTCGAACAAGCTGATACACTCTATCTCATCGTCAAACATCTCGATGCGAACCGCATCCTGCTCAGATTCTGCAGGGAAAATGTCGATAACCTCGCCACGCACTCGGAACTGACCACGCTCGAAGGCAACATCATTACGTGAGTATTGAAGCTCAGCCAGACGACGCAAAATATCTCGCTGATTAATAAAATCACCACGACGTACATGAAGCATCATCTTCAGATAAGATTCTGGATCACCAAGACCATAGATGGCTGATACTGAGGCAACAATTATGGCGTCTTTACGTTCTAACAGTGCCTTAGTTGCCGACAGTCGCATCTGCTCAATGTGCGCGTTGACCGAGGAATCCTTTTCAATAAAGGTATCGGTCGTCGGAACATAGGCCTCTGGCTGGTAATAGTCATAGTAGGATACGAAGTACTCAACCGCATTATTGGGGAAGAAAGCCTTCATCTCGCCATATAGCTGCGCCGCCAAGGTCTTATTCGGCGCGAGCAGGATAGCCGGTCTTTGCGCGGTTGCGATAACGTTAGCTAGAGTAAATGTCTTACCAGATCCCGTCACCCCGAGTAGAGTTTGATGCGCGAGACCTGAGTCTAGACCTTCCAGGAGCTGTTCTATGGCTGTGGCTGATCTCCTGAGGGTTTATAATCCGAAACTAACTCGTACAGTTTTTCACTTTTTTCTTCACTCACAGTCACTTACCTGCCAGATAAAATCTAAGAACGTATTTATATCAATTTTATCACTAGAAGTGCTAGCACTCGATTTTAACATTTGCTATATTCCTTGACCCTACTGAAATTCTTCGGCGTCCTTGCCATATTCAGTACTCACAGCTTGTCCCCAAAACACCTCTTTTTTGTGACAAAACTGTTTAACTTTTGTTCAGCATCTGCAGTTATTCACCTATCCAATCAATCGCAGAGTATTCAGATTAATTTAAGCAATACAAGCAGTTAGAATGCCATTCCAAACACTAATTGTTAAAAATATTAAATCTTGCCCAGAGTTTCCCCGATCTAATCAACACACTTATCCACAACTTTAGTGGATAACTAATGTAAAGCCTTGCTGACACTGGCCTGACAAAACTCAATTCTTTTTCGGCGTTAAAATTTTGCTGATTTTTTCATTCTCAGTTGTTGACACTAATATGCATCGCCAGTAAGATTCGCCTCGCTTTCAAGCAATTCCCCCTTAGTTCAGTTGGTAGAACGGCGGACTGTTAATCCGTATGTCGCAGGTTCGAGTCCCGCAGGGGGAGCCAAATTATAGAAAAAAGCCAGTACGCAAGTGCTGGCTTTTTTCGTTCTGGTCGAAAACTTTGTGAACAGTAGATATGTAGCACTGGAAGGCCAGCCCCGACGGTAGGCCGCCCCATACGAGTCCCGCAGGGGCGGACGGCTAGTCGAGCCAAATTATAGAAAAAGGCCAGTACGCAAGTGCTGGCCTTTTTCGTTCTGCAACCTCAGAAACCAAAAAAGTTCTAATGTAGAAACTCTATTCCTGATACTCAGGATAATCTGTATACCCCTTCTCTACTCCACCAAACAAGGTGCTAGGGTCTAGTAGTTCGGCTAGCGGCAGGTCAAATTCTAGACGCTTCACTAAATCCGGATTTGCGACGAATGGACGACCAAAGGCAACCAAATCTGCCAACCCTTCTGAGATGATCGCTTCAGCACGCGCTACGTCATAGCGACCTGCCACAATAATGGTATTGCTGAAGATCTCACGAAGTTGGGTTCTAAAACCATCAGGAATAGTTGGTGCATCGTCCCAATCAGCCTCTGAAAGATGGATGTAGGCGATATTGCGTTTTTGCAGTTCAGCCGCACTTTCGAGGATAGTCGGAACAATGTCCGGGCAGTTCATATCCTTGAAGGTAATGAATGGAGCGAGTCGCACGCCAACCTTGTCTGCGCCAATCTCAGCGATGACCGCATCAACCACTTCTAGCAGGAAGCGAATTCGATTCTCACGACTACCACCGTAACTGTCGGTTCTATGGTTAGAGTTGGTGCGAAGGAACTGATCGATTAGGTAGCCATTGCCACCGTGTATCTCGATTCCATTAAACCCTGCTTCAACGGCACGCTTGGCAGCATAGGCGAAGTCCTGAATCACACGCTTGATGTTATCTTGCGTCATCTCGCGGGGCTGAACACAATCAACCATATTGCCATTGCCTTCTTCATCAGAAATCCACACTTGGGTTTCTACCGGTGCTAGGGCTGAAGGTGCCATTGGTAACTCACCCTTTTGAAAGATAGGATGCGATACTCGACCTACATGCCATAGCTGACAAAAGATAGCAGCGCCTTGCGCCTTTGCCTCACTAGTGACAGCTTTCCAGCCTTCCACCTGGCATCGGTATACACGCCCGGTGTGAAGGAGTAACCCTGAGAATCATCAGATATCTGAGTGGCTTCTGTGATGATAAGACCCGCACTGGCACGTTGCTTGTAATAGTCCGCCATCATCTGGTTCGGGATATTACCCGGCTGAGTAGTGCGCGCCCTTGTCATAGGCGCCATCACTACTCGGTTGTTTAACTCTAGCGACTCTAATTTTGCTTTCTCAAATAACTTGCTCATACAATCTTCCTTCACATCGTGCTTGGACAAATGTCTCACCTGGGCTTCAGGTGACTGATGGTGCAAGTATATTGATTTGATATTAGTTAATAATTAGCCAGAAATTAAATTAACTATTTAGATTTTTAAAACAATCATTAATGTGAAAGATAGTGATGCTTCCTATGATGCAGTCTCAACATCATAGAGGCGATCTTCAGCATCAAAAACGCTACATAGAACAGAGTACCTACTGCTACAAATAGGCCAGATAGAATGGTTGAGGCTAGATTGTATAGCGCTCTTAAAAGTGTTTGAACTAGCATAATTTCCCCCGATAGAGCCGATGTACTCCATCCTTTGATTGTTGGGGCAAGCCTACGCCTCGACCAAGCAAGGATAAATAATGTAAAACTTAATTCACTGTTTCGGAAAACTGAATGATTGGGGGATTACCTCGAGAACCAGTGCTCTGCAATCAGTTCATAACCCCGTTTTTTGCACTCTCTTATTACAATCTAATTTTGCGTGATCCCGGTCACTTTGTTATCTGTGTCTAATTCCTACGCTCCATCTGGATAAAGCACCTCCATTCTGGGAGTTAATGCGTATAAGCGACTATATTTTCTACAATTGTTGTAAATCCCTATAGATGTTGTGTTGTTAAACACATCACAAAACAGGATAATGTGCAGCTCGATTCGGGTGAGTAAGTAAAGGTATGACAGAATATTTGCTGTTGTTGGTCGGTACGGTGCTGGTCAACAACTTTGTGCTAGTTAAATTTTTAGGCCTGTGTCCCTTCATGGGAGTTTCCAAAAAAGTGGAAACTGCAATCGGCATGAGTCTAGCCACCACCTTTGTACTTACCCTAGCTTCTGTTTGCGCCTATCTGGTAGAAACCTACATCTTGCAACCTCTAGGTATCGCTTACCTTAGAACCATGAGTTTCATCTTGGTGATCGCTGTAGTGGTTCAGTTCACCGAAATGGTGGTACACAAGACAAGCCCTACTCTCTATCGCCTGTTGGGTATCTTCATCCCGCTTATCACCACCAACTGCGCCGTGCTCGGTGTGGCGCTTCTGAACGTAAACGAGAACCACAGTTTTATTGAATCCATCATCTATGGCTTTGGCGCTGCGGTGGGTTTCTCCATCGTGTTGGTTCTATTCGCTTCTATGCGTGAGCGTATCGCGGCGGCTGACGTACCTCTGCCATTTAAAGGGGCTTCTATCGCGATGATAACCGCAGGATTAATGGCACTGGCATTCATGGGCTTCACAGGGTTGGTTAAAATATAATGGACGCAATCTTTATTGCCATCATAGCGCTAAGCGTACTTGCTCTGTTATTCGGGGGCTTACTGGGCTTTGCTTCAATCCGCTTTAAGGTGGGTGCTGACCCTATCGTTGATCAGATCGATGCCATCTTGCCACAAACCCAGTGTGGTCAATGCGGCTATCCAGGCTGTAAACCTTATGCAGAAGCTATCGCCAATGGCGATGCGATTAACAAGTGTCCTCCGGGCGGTGAAGCGACCATCCAGAAACTGGCGGACCTGATGGGTGTGGACGTGCCCGATTCAGACCTCGACATGGACGACAATGTCAAAAAGGTCGCCTTTATTCATGAAGATATGTGTATCGGCTGTACCAAGTGTATCCAAGCCTGTCCTGTAGACGCTATCGTCGGCGGTACCAAGGCGATGCACACAGTCATCAAAGACCAGTGTACTGGTTGTGACCTTTGTGTCGCACCCTGCCCCACTGACTGTATCGAGATGATCCCTGTGGAAA
The DNA here is from genome assembly GCA_000830455.1 of Vibrio sp. JCM 19236. Lineage (GTDB taxonomy): Bacteria > Pseudomonadota > Gammaproteobacteria > Enterobacterales > Vibrionaceae > Vibrio. The sequence continues at coordinate 27,297 of BBSB01000032.1, read as the reverse complement.
CAACCACAGATACCTGGAAATGGCAACTTAACTCTATTCCCGTGGTTAACCTTGAGACCACAAACAGCACTAACGGAAACTCGTAGCGAACATGCTCTCTTTAATTGAAAAAATTCGCTCTGGTCACCTGTGGGATTTCCCAGGGGGTATTCATCCACCAGAGAATAAAGCCCAATCTCTTACCTCAAAGATTGGTCGCTCGAGTCTTGCCGATGAGTTAGTGATTCCTGTGAAGCAGCACATAGGTAAAGAGGGTGATCTGCTTGTCCAAGTCGGCGACAAGGTACTCAAAGGCCAGCCACTATCTCGTTTTCAAACAAGCCTGAGCCTTCCCGTACATGCCTCTACCTCAGGTGAGATAATTGCCATTGAACCGCGCCCTAGCTGTCACCCATCTTCTCTGCCTGAGTTGGCGATCGTTATTAAACCCGATCATCAAGATACTTGGATTGAGCATCACGGCGTAGAAGACTACACACAAGAACAGCCTGAACATCTGCTGGATATTATTCGAGGAGCGGGTATCTCCGGTATGGGTGGTGCAGGCTTCCCAACTGCACGTAAACTGCGCTCTGGTCTAGGGCGTGTTGATATCTTGATCATCAATGCTGCCGAGTGCGAGCCGTATATCACCGCCGATGACTCTCTGATGCGCGAATATGCACAGGAGATCATCGAAGGTATCGAGGTTCTCAAGCACATCCTTAAGCCTAAACTCGCAATCATTGGTATCGAGGACAACAAGCCTGAAGCCATTAAGGCGCTAACCGCTGCCGGCGAAAATCACGATATCGTAATTCGTGTCGTACCAACCAAGTATCCATCAGGGCTTCTAAACAGCTTATTAAGCTACTGACAAACAAAGAGATCCCAAGTACTGGTTATTCTGCCGATATCGGCATGACCATGCTCAACGTGGGGTCTGCTTTTGCAGTGAAGCGCGCCGTTATCGATGGTGAACCTCTGATTGAGCGAGTGGTCACACTGACGGGTAAAAGCGTTAAATCTGCACGCAACTTCTGGGTGCCTATCGGCACGCCTGTAGAGCATCTGTTGCAGCAAGGTAACTTTGCACCGACCAAGAAACAGTCGGTCATTATGGGTGGTCCTATGATGGGCTTTACCCTGCCGCATACTCAGGTTCCTGTGACCAAAACCACCAACTGTATCCTAGCGCCAGGTAAACGTGAGCTGATGTTCGATCAGCAAGAGATGGCCTGTATCCGATGCGGTCAGTGTGCAGAGGCTTGCCCCGCTTCGCTGCTCCCTCAGCAGATGCTGTGGTACTCAAAAGACAACGACCTCGACAAGTGCGAAGAGTATAAGATCAACGACTGTATCGAGTGTGGTATCTGCGCGTATGTATGCCCGAGTAGCATCCCATTGGTTCAGTATTTCAGACAATCCAAAGCTGAAATCAAGATTCGAACCGCAGAAGAACAGGCAGCGGAGCGAGCCAAAGTGCGCTTTGAACAGCGCAAAGCACGCCTAGAGCGAGACAAGCAAGAGCGTGAGGCTAAGTACAAGGCAGCTGCCGATAAGCGTCGCCAAGAGATGAAAGATTCTAGCGGAGAAGATGCCATTGCGGCCGCTATTGCTCGCGTTAAGCAAAAACAGACAGACGGTCCTAAGCCAGCAGTTGCAGCGGCTATCGCTCGCGCTAAGGCAAAACAGGCAGAAGCGAGTGGCGCAAACGAGCCAGACAACAGTGAAATGCGCAAGCTTCGAGAGCAGCGCAAGCAAGAGGCTCGAGCCAAGCGCGCTGAGAAGCCTGAATCAGGTGATAAGCAAGATGCCGTAGCGGCAGCCATTGCCCGCGCTAAGGCCAAGAAAGAGCAGCTAAACAACAAGCCAGCCGAAACTGAGTCTAAACAAGACGCAGTTGCCGCGGCTATCGCAAGGGCCAAGGCGCGTAAAGCCGCGCAACAAGCAGATGAAAGCTCTGAAACCAAGGCAGATGAAGGCGATTCGAAGAAAGCAGCAGTAGCCGCTGCTATTGCCCGTGCTAAAGCTCGCAAGCAAGCTTCTGAGCCTCAAGCTGAAGAGGTCGATCCTAAGAAAGCAGCGGTAGCCGCTGCCGTTGCTCGTGCTAAAGCTCGCAAGCAAGCACAAGAAACAGAGCACGCTTCTGAGCCTCAGGCTGAAGAGGCCGACCCTAAAAAAGCAGCAGTAGCTGCTGCCGTTGCCCGCGCGAAAGCACGCAAACAGGCTCAAGAAACAGAGCAAGTTTCTGAACCTCAAGCTGATGAAGCCGATCCTAAGAAAGCAGCAGTAGCCGCTGCTGTTGCCCGCGCTAAAGCTCGCAAGCAGGCGCAAGAAGCTGAGCAAGTTTCTGAGCCTCAAGCTGAAGAGGCCGACCCTAAAAAAGCAGCAGTAGCCGCTGCCGTTGCTCGAGCTAAAGCTCGCAAGCAGGCACAACAAGCCGAGCAAAACTCTGATTCACAGTCAGAAGAAAAGCCAGAGCCCGAAACCAAGCAAGCGGATCCTAAAAAGGCCGCCGTTGCTGCTGCTATTGCCCGCGCCAAAGCACGCAAAGCTGAGCAACAAGCAAAAGAACAAGATTCGAAGGAGAACAACTAGTGGCATTCTTTATCGCCAGTTCACCACACACCCAAAAGCGTCGCTCTCTGCCGAGCTTGATGATGTGGGTCGCGCTATGTGCGCTACCTGGGCTCGCTGCTCAAACCTACTTCTTTGGCTTTGGCACCCTCATTCAGGTGGTATTTGCCATCTTGGTTGCTTGGACCTTTGAGTCTATCGTGATGCTAATGCGCAAGCGCTCTCCTATTGTGGCACTGCGTGACAATACCGCCCTACTCACAGCACTGCTGTTGGCACTTGCCATTCCGCCTCTTTCACCTTGGTGGATCTTAGTGATAGGCCTGTTCTTTGCCATAGTAGTGGCTAAGCACCTTTATGGTGGTATAGGTCAGAACCTATTTAACCCTGCTATGGTTGGTTACGTAGTTCTACTGATCTCGTTTCCAGTACAGATGACCAGCTGGCTTACCCCATCAGCAATATCACCAATCCCAGTGAGCGCCACCGATGCCCTATCGCTGATATTCAGTGGCTACAGCATAGATGGTCTTTCCCTGCAGCAGATCCGCACCGGTGTTGATGGCATCACCATGGCAACGCCATTGGACACGGTCAAGATTGGTCTTAGCCAAGGCTTTACCTTATCTGAGATCACTCAACGCCCGATCTTCTCGGGTATCGCAGGCCTAGGTTGGGAATGGGTAAACCTATTCTTCCTACTCGGCGGTCTAGTAATGCTGAAGCTTCGCCTTATTCAGTGGTACATCCCTGTAGGTGTTATCACTGGCGTATTGGTAATGAGCACCTTACTTAACCTTGTAATTCCGGCTCAATTGCATCGCCGATATTCCACCTGCTCTCTGGCGCAACCATGTTTGGTGCCTTCTTTATTGCAACAGATCCAGTATCTGCTGCAACCACTGTCAAAGGCCGTTTGATCTTCGGTTCACTGATAGGGGCACTGATTGTCATTATCCGAACTTGGGGCGGTTTCCCTGATGGTGTAGCGTTTGCAGTCATCATCGCCAATATGTGTGTACCACTTATCGACTACTACACTCAACCTCGTACCTACGGACACAAATAATGTTAAGAACTATCAGAAAAATGGATTGGTCTTGGCCCTGTTTGCGGTTGTATCCACGGGCGTGGTTGCAGTGACCAATCTTTTGACCGAAGACACCATTCGTGAGCAACAAACTGCTCAATTGCAGGGGCAACTTAATCAGGTAATCCCAAATCAACTGCATGACAACGAGCTCTACGCTAATTGTGTCGCCCTGAGTGCAGACGAGATCGGCTCTACCGAGCCTATGCCTTTATATATCGCGACTCAGAATGGCGAGACTACAGCTGTAGCCCTAGAGGCCATTGCGCCTGATGGCTATAACGGCTCTATCAAACTGCTGATCGGTGTGGATTTGGATGGTAATGTGCTAGGCGTGCGCGTGCTATCCCACCAAGAAACACCAGGGCTAGGTGACAAGATAGACCTTCGTGTATCCGACTGGATTCTATCCTTTGCTGATAAGCTCATCAGCGAAGACAATGGTGACCTGTGGCATGTTCGTAAAGATGGTGGGCAGTTTGACCAGTTTACTGGTGCTACCATCACCCCACGAGCGGTGGTGAAAGCGGTTTATAACGCCGGTCTGTACTTCAAACAAAACCAGGATGCCATCCTAGCTAACTCACCTAAATGTGAGGTGAAATAATGACAGATGTAACCAGCGTTCAAGCAACCCCAAACAATGATGAACTCAAAGCAGAACACAAGCTGCTGCTGAAAAACGGCCTTTGGAACAATAACCCGGCGTTGGTACAGCTCCTTGGTTTGTGTCCACTGCTTGCGGTATCGGCAACCGTGACTAACGCACTCGGTCTTGGTATTGCTACGCTCGTAGTTTTGGTTACCACCAACGTAACCGTATCTCTGCTACGCAACCATGTACCACAAGAGATTCGCCTGCCAATCTTTGTAATGATCATCGCCGCATCCGTAACCTGTGTTCAGCTCTTAATGAACGCTTATGCCTACGGCCTTTACCTCTCCTTAGGTATTTTTATTCCACTTATCGTAACCAACTGCATCATCATAGGTCGTGCCGAGGCTTACGCCTCTCGCAATACACCTCTGCTAGCCGCGGCCGACGGTTTCTGGATGGGTTTGGGTATGACAGCATCCTTGGTTGTATTGGGCGCTATGCGTGAGATCTTAGGCAACGGCACCCTGTTTGACGGCGCTGATCTGCTACTTGGTGACTGGGCTTCCGTGCTTCGTATTGAGCTATTTCACGTTGAGAACAATTTCCTGCTTGCCCTACTACCGCCTGGTGCCTTTATCGGTGTAGGATTTTTGATTGCAGCTAAAAACTGGCTTGACCACCATCAGGCACAAAAAGCACCTAAGCAAGAAAAACAGAAAATTGAACGAGCTCGAGTGACCAACAGCTAAGTTGACGCAATAAAAAAAGACTAATGAATAAAGATAAAAGAAAGCTAATATTAGAGCGTCTGCGCGAGAATAACCCAAACCCGCAGACAGAACTTAACTGGAATTCACCCTTTGAACTGCTCATCGCAGTTCTGCTTTCGGCCCAAGCGACCGACGTAAGCGTTAACAAGGCCACCGACAAACTCTTTCCTGTGGCAAACACACCACAAGGGCTGTTAGACCTTGGCGTTGATGGCCTAAAAGAGTATATCAAGACTATAGGTCTGTTTAACTCTAAGGCTGAAAACACCATCAAGACCTGTCGTATCCTGCTAGAGCAACACGGTGGCGAGGTTCCAGAAAACCGCGAAGCCCTAGAAGCATTGCCAGGTGTGGGTCGTAAAACTGCAAACGTGGTGCTTAACACTGCCTTTGGCTGGCCAACAATCGCGGTAGATACCCATATCTATCGCGTTTCTAACCGTACTAAGTTTGCCATGGGTAAAAACGTAGACGAGGTAGAGCAAAAACTGCTCAAAGTAGTGCCAAAAGAGTTTAAGCTAGATGTACACCATTGGCTTATCCTTCACGGTCGTTACACCTGTATCGCACGTAAGCCACGATGCGGCAGCTGCATCATCGAAGATCTATGCGAATTTAAAGAAAAAACAGAGTAAGGAATATCACATGACTCAAGGTCGCGTTCTACACACCATGCTCCGCGTTGGAGATCTAGACAAATCTATCGAGTTCTATACCAAGGTTATGGGTATGGAGCTTCTTCGTAAGCACGATAACGAAGAGTACAAATACACCCTAGCTTTTGTTGGCTTCGGTGACGAATCTCAAGGTGCAGTGATTGAGCTGACATACAACTGGGGCACTAGCGAGTACGACCTAGGCTCAGGTTATGGCCACATCGCTATCGGTTATGAAGACATCTATTCTACTTGTGATGCAATCAAAGCAGCAGGTGGCAAGGTGACTCGTGAACCGGGCCCAGTGAAAGGTGGTAGTACTCATATCGCTTTCGTTGAAGACCCAGATGGCTACAAGGTTGAGCTTATTCAACGCTCAGACGCAAGTGCGGGCCTTAAAGGTTAAAACGCTGAATTAAGCTAAACATATGAAATGAAAGGCAGTATGGAAACATACTGCCTTTATTTTTACCTTTGCCCTGTAAACTGTTTAGAAATGTGATCAAATCTGCAATAATGCCAGCCATTACTTCGCCAAAAATTGTGTTATGTCTGTAGAAAATGAAGCTTTGACGCTAAAAAATCGATTTAGAGGGTATTTTCCTGTGGTTATCGATGTAGAGACCGCTGGATTCAACGCCTCAACCGATGCGTTACTTGAGATTTGTGCCATAACCTTGGCGATGGATGAAAATGGGGATCTCCACCCTGCAACTACAATGCACTTTCAGGTGGAGCCTTTTGAGGGAGCGAATTTAGAAAAGGAGGCACTCGACTTTATTGGTATGCGCGACCCGTTCAGCCATTGCGCGGAGCAGTGCCTGAATCAGAAGCACTGAAAGAGATCTATAAAGTCGTTCGAAAAGAGCAAAAACAAGCCGGTTGTAATCGAGCCATTATTGTGGCCCATAACGCCGCATTCGATCATGGATTTGTGTCTAAGGCTAATGAGCGCAGTAAATTAAAGCGCGTGCCATTCCATCCATTTGCTACCTTTGATACCGCTACATTAAGTGGTCTCGCTTTTGGTCAAACCGTTTTAGCCAAAGCCTGTAAGACAGCAAACATCGAATTTGATGATAATCGCGAAGCACACTCAGCGCTTTACGATACCCAAAAAACAGCAGAGCTATTCTGCAAAATAGTTAACCAATGGAAAGCCTTAGGTGGCTGGCCGTTAGTTGACGCGAATAACGAAGAATAAACACAAACACACGCTAGAGTATTTTTATGAATCCCGTAGTAATTTCCGTGTGCATCATGCTTTTGCTAGCACTGATGCGCGTAAACGTGGTGGTAGCCCTAACCTTTAGTGCCATTATCGGTGGCCTGACCGCTGGCATGAGCATTGGCGACACCATCTCTGCTTTTGAAGGTGGCCTAGGTGGCGGCGCCACTATTGCCCTAAGCTATGCAATGCTGGGTACCTTTGCCGTTGCTATCTCAAAATCTGGTATCACTGATCTGCTTGCTCAGTCAGTAATCCAGCGCATCAACGGTCAAAAGAACGATACTGCTGCCACTGGCCTTAAGTACATGGTTCTAGTTGCGCTTATCCTAGTGACTATCTCATCGCAGAACGTTATCCCAGTACACATCGCCTTTATTCCAATCTTGATTCCACCTCTATTGGCTGTGTTCTCTAAGCTGAAGCTTGACCGTCGTATGATTGCCTGTGTGCTGACCTTTGGTCTAGTAACGCCATACATGGTTCTTCCAATCGGCTTTGGTGGCATTTTCCTAAACAACATCCTGCTGAAGAACCTGAACGACAACGGCCTGCAAAACATCTCTGCAGCTGACGTTCCAACCGCAATGCTTCTTCCTGCAGCGGGTATGATCTTCGGTCTACTAACAGCTATCTTTGTAAGCTATCGCAAGCCACGTGAATACAAAGAAACTGAGATGACTCAAATCGATGCAGAGCCTACTCACATCAATAAGAAGCACATTCTTGTAGCTATCCTAGGTATCGTAGCGGCGCTTTCTGTTCAGCTTTACACTGGTTCTATGATCATCGGTGCTCTTGCGGGCTTTATGGTGTTCACAACCGGCGGCGTGATCGCTTGGAAAGAGACCCACGATGTATTTACCCGTGGCGTTCACATGATGGCGATGATCGGCTTCATCATGATTGCAGCCGCGGGCTTTGCGGCGGTAATGAAATCTACTGGTGGCGTTGAAAGCCTAGTTGAGGCGCTATCGACCTCTATCGGTGATAACAAACCGCTAGCCGCACTACTAATGCTGGTTGTTGGCCTTCTGGTTACCATGGGTATCGGTTCGTCTTTCTCGACCATTCCAATCATTGCAACCATCTATGTACCGCTAGCAGCAGCATTCGGTTTCTCACCAATGGCAACTATCGCACTTGTAGGTACAGCGGCAGCTCTGGGTGATGCAGGCTCTCCAGCGTCTGACTCAACCCTAGGTCCAACGTCTGGCCTAAATGCCGATGGCCAACACGAACACATCTGGCAGACAGTGTACCGACCTTTATCCACTACAACATCCCACTGATCATTTTCGGTTGGATCGCAGCTATGGTGCTGTAATCGTTAGAGCCCTCCACAAGAAGGCTTTTACAAGCATAAAAAAGCTCCCACTGGGAGCTTTTTTAGTATCTAGTGTTAGCAATTACTCGCTAGCTGCGCGCTCAGCTGCTTGCTTAACTAGTGGTTGTAGTTCACCTTTCTGGAACATCTCAATGATGATGTCACAACCACCGATCAGCTCGCCTTCAACCCAAAGCTGTGGGAAGGTTGGCCACTGAGCGTAAGCTGGAAGCTCAGCACGGATATCCGGGTTTTGTAGGATATCAACGTATGCGAATTTCTCGCCACATGCCATTAGCGCTTGAGCCGCTTGAGAAGAAAAACCACAGCTTGGAAGCTTAGGTGAGCCTTTCATATAAAGAAGAATAGCGTTTTGCTCAATCTGCTGTTTAATTTTGTCTAGGGTTTCCATAACGATCCTCTGATCCTTTACAACTAATGCTGAATATTCTACCTGACTAGGCAGGAATAAAAACCATAAACTCATTATGGTTATTGTTGCATGTTTGAGCAACTATTAGCTTATTTCTATGCAGATCGTTAGCAATTATTATAATTTTGTTGCTCGCGCTTTTATTAGTTAAAAAACTTGATAGAATGCGATCGAAGTCAAAATTAGATTGCTATCAAAAACAGTGCACATACGTACACTTAATTGGCACGAAAAGATGTCAAAAAATAGCGATTAACACATACTGGAAGCTCAGGCTGACGAGCCCTATATTTAATGGAGAACCGAGCAAATGGCATTTGAACTACCAGCTCTTCCTTATGCAAAAGATGCACTAGAGCCACATATCTCTGCTGAAACTCTAGATTTTCACCACGGCAAACACCACAACACTTACGTGGTTAAGCTAAACGGCCTGATCCCAGGTACTGAATTTGAAGGCAAAACACTAGAAGAGATCGTTAAGACTTCTACTGGTGGCGTATTCAACAACGCAGCGCAAATCTGGAACCACACTTTCTACTGGCACTGCCTAGCGCCAAACGCAGGTGGCGAACCAACAGGCGCGGTAGCTGACGCTATCAATGCTGCTTTCGGTTCTTTCGAAGAGTTCAAGGCGAAGTTCACTGATTCTGCAATCAACAACTTCGGTTCTTCATGGACTTGGCTTGTTAAGAAGGCTGACGGCTCTCTAGAGATCGTTAACACTTCTAACGCAGCAACTCCTCTAACAGAAGAAGGTACTACTCCACTTCTAACTGTTGACCTATGGGAACACGCTTACTACATCGATTACCGTAACGTTCGTCCAGACTACATGAACGGTTTCTGGGCTCTAGTTAACTGGGACTTCGTAGCAGAAAACCTAGCTAAATAATCCGAGTTTTAACGGTTTATTCAAAAAGTCGCCTATGGCGGCTTTTTTATGCAATTCAAACGAGTTTTATTGCACCTATTTAGCTGCCAAATGTGATCGACAACCAAATTCAAACAATTGCATATCACAATCCCCAACAAATCCCCTACTTGTTCACATCTTATTCACTATATTGAGCCGTATAACGATATAAATATTAGTCAGTGGCTTATTAATAACTTGGGGAAATGTCATGGTCATCAAAGGCGCAGTGGTGCTCATCACCTCTGCAGGCAGCATACTAGGCAGAAATCTAGCCCAGCACTTTGCTGGTATGGGCGGAAAGATAGTAGTAACAGATTGCGATAAAGCACTGTTAAAACAAACATATGCAGAATGCATTGAGGCTGGCTATCATGTTTACCCTTACCCGATCCCAGATTATTCCCAACGCTCAGTAGACGAGCTGTTTAGCTTTATTGAATCCCACTTTGAACAAAGCGTCGATGTCCTTATTAATAATTGGCTCAACCGCCCTCTTCCTACCTTATTAGCGCCTCTTCGGGAGAAGAATTTGGTTCTCAGTTTTCTGACCTTGCCCAGTCTATGTATAGCTTCGGCCACTCCTGTGCGGAGCAGATGTGTAAGCACCACAAACATGGCGTTATCGTGAATCTTCTTACCAATGAGTGCGTGGACAAGATTTTAGGCACTGAAAGCGCCAGTTCTATGGTGAGTGGCCTTACAAAAAGTTGGGCTAAGGAATTGGGCCCGTTCGATATTCGAGTAGGAGGGATACTCCCAAGCGTGCATCATAGCCCTCACGACGACTACCTACAGAGCTTCGCCCAGATAAAAGACGAACTGGTAAAAACACCGAGTACATCATAGAGAACGATTCTTTTAATGGGCGGGTGATGTCCTGCTAGCACTTTTCAATAGGCATAAAAAACCCAGCTAAATAGCTGGGTTTTTAGTATCTGAGATAGGAGCCGAGACCCCTATCATGCTTAGCTTAATTAAGCTGAAGCTTTCTCTTTTTTAGCTTTAGGAGCTGGTTTCGCTTCCTGGTCAGCTTTCTTCTTGATTACTGTAGTGCCTTCGAAAGTTTCACCTTCAACGAATGCTTTACCGTAGTAAGAAGCTAGAAGAACTTCTTTTAGCTCAGAGATTAGAGGGTAACGTGGGTTCGCACCAGTACATTGGTCATCGAACGCTTCAACCGCTAGCTCATCTAGTTTCGCAACGAAGTCTGCTTCAGCAACACCAGCTGCTTGTATAGACGTTGGGATGTCTAGGTTGTACTTAAGCTCTTCCATCCACGCTAGTAGACGCTCAATCTTCTGAGCAGTACGGTCACCTTCTTGGCTTAGGCTAGGTGGTCAGCAACCTCAGCGTAACGACGACGTGCTTGTGGACGGTCGTATTGAGAGAATGCAGTCTGCTTAGTTGGGTTGTCGTTTGCGTTGTAACGAACAACGTTAGAGATTAGTAGTGCGTTCGCAAGGCCGTGTGGCAAGTGGAACTCAGCACCAATCTTGTGCGCCATAGAGTGACAAACACCTAGGAATGCGTTCGCAAATGCTACACCAGCGATAGTTGCTGCGTTGTGTACTTTTTCACGAGCGATTGGGTCGTTTGCACCGTTCGCGTAGCTTGATGGTAGGTACTCTTTAAGCATCTTAAGTGCTTGTAGAGCCTGACCGTCAGAGTATTCGTTCGCAAGAACAGAAACGTAAGCTTCTAGTGCGTGAGTTACTGCATCGTAACCACCGAATGCTGTTAGAGACTTAGGCATGTTCATAACAAGGTTCGCATCAACGATAGCCATGTTAGGAGTTAGCTCGTAGTCAGCTAGTGGGTACTTAGCACCAGTCTCGTCGTCAGTAACAACGGCGAATGGAGTAACTTCTGAACCAGTACCTGAAGTTGTAGTGATACATACAAGGTCAGCTTTTTGGCCCATTTTAGGAACTTGTAGATACGTTTACGGATGTCCATAAAGCGCATTGCTAGTTCTTCGAAGTGAGTTTCTGGGTGCTCGTACATTACCCACATGATCTTAGCAGCATCCATTGGTGAACCACCACCTAGCGCTAGGATTACGTCTGGCTGGAAGCTTTGCATTGCTGCAGCACCTTTCTTAACAACAGATAGCGTTGGATCCGCTTCTACGTCGAAGAAAGTTTGAACTTCGATACCTTGAGCTTTCAGTAGTTGAACTACGTCATCAGCATAACCGTTGTTGAATAGGAAACGGTCAGTTACAAGGAACGCGCGCTTCTTACCTTCTAGGTCGCTAAGAGCGATTGGAAGGCTACCACGACGGAAGTAGATAGACTTAGGTAGTTTGTGCCACAACATGTTTTCAGCTCGCTTCGCTACAGTTTTCTTGTTGATAAGGTGCTTAGGACCTACGTTCTCAGAGATAGAGTTACCACCCCAAGAACCACAACCTAGAGTTAGAGACGGTGCAACGTTGAAGTTGTAAAGGTCACCGATACCACCGTGAGTAGTAGGGATGTTTACAAGGATACGTGCAGTCTTCATCTTGTCACCGAAGTAACGGATGCGATCAGCGTTAATGTCTTGGTTAGTGTAAAGACCAGATGTGTGACCGATACCACCGATTTCAACCATAGTTACCGCTTGAGCAACTGCGTCTTCGAAATCGTCAGCGCGGAATAGACCTAGAGTTGGAGATAGTTTCTCGTGAGCGAACTCGTCGTCGTAAGACACTTTACCAATGCCTTCACCTACAAGAACTTTAGTATCAGCAGGAACTTTAACACCCGCCATTTCAGCGATAGCTGGAGCTGGCTGACCAACGATCTTAGCATTTAGGTTGCCATCGATTAGAAGAACTTTACGTACCTTCTCAGCTTCTGCTTTAGATAGAACGTATGCTTTGTGAGAAGCGAAACGCTCTTTAACTTCGTCGTATACAGAGTCAACTACGATTGCAGCCTGCTCAGATGCACATACTACGCCGTTATCGAAAGTCTTAGACATTAGGATAGAAGCTACTGCACGCTTGATGTCAGCAGTTTCATCGATAACTACAGGAACGTTACCTGCACCTACACCGATTGCTGGCTTACCAGAAGAGTAAGCTGCTTTAACCATGCCTGGACCACCAGTTGCAAGGATAAGAGCGATACCGTCGTGCTTCATTAGGCCGTTAGAAAGCTCTACTGAAGGCTGGTCGATCCAACCAATGATGTCTTTTGGAGCACCTGCTGCTACTGCTGCATCTAGAACCAGTTTAGCTGCGTCGTTAGTAGAGTTCTTAGCACGTGGGTGTGGCGAGAAGATGATGCCGTTACGAGTCTTAAGTGAGATAAGAGACTTAAAGATCGCAGTTGAAGTTGGGTTAGTAGTTGGAACGATACCGCAGATGATGCCTACAGGCTCAGCGATAGTCATAGTGCCTAGGTTGTCGTCTTCTTCTAGAACACCACAAGTTTTTTCGTCTTTGTATTTGTTGTAGATGAATTCAGAAGCGAAGTGGTTTTTGATTACCTTGTCTTCCACGATACCCATGCCAGATTCTTCAACAGCTTGTTGTGCTAGAGGAATACGAGCTTGGTTAGCTGCTAGAGATGCAGCACGGAAGATTGCATCAACTTTCTCTTGAGAGAAGGTTGCAAATTCTGCTTGAGCCGCTTTAACGCGAGCTACTAGAGCGTCTAGTTCAGCCATATTTGTTACAGGCATAATTAACTCCTAGAGATTTCAAATTAAAAACTTTTTAGTAAGTTTTCGTCAGTGAACAAATCAACTTAGTAAATAGCTTTCACGAACGAGTATATTATTTCGAACCCCGAAGTAAATTGACTTAGATCACTTTCCTGCAAGGAATTACCCCTAAATGGTTATTAGAAGAGCTAAGTCTAAATCATTGTTTTGTATGACAATAATACATTACTACAAGAAAGCTATTTGTTAATGAAAGCGCGATACATTTACGTAAATTTAATCAAGATACGTAGCTAATTTTCACTTATTGTGGACCATAGATCTCGTGCCAGACATTAGTATAACTATAAGTAGGTACATCACCACTAAAATTATCAAATTCACAAATATTTCATTACATTACTCCAACTATTAATTATCACACCACTAAAGGGGTAAGAATCCTTTTAATCACTGGATTGGTCAAAAATCTCGCATTAGTTTTTCTTGGGCATAGAACTTGCTTGTTCAAAAAATTTTCATTGGAGTGAAAGTCGACTGTGCATTAAAGTAGCGCCCAATTATATAGACCCCTTAATTTTACCTGAGGACCTCTAAGTGCAAGGTGTAGACATCGCCATCTATCTACAATTTTTTGTAGGCCTGTTTGCTATCGTAAACCCAGTTGGGATCATGCCGGTGTTTGTTTCACTCACCAGTCACCTGTCCCCGGAAGAGCGCATCAAGACCGCGTCTACGGCTAACATCGCCGTTGCTGTGATTCTGATTGTGTCTCTGTTTGCCGGTCAAATGCTACTAGATATGTTTAGCATCTCACTGGATTCGTTTCGAATCGCAGGTGGCTTACTTCTACTTACTATTGCGTTTGCCATGATGAATGGTCAATTGGGTGAGCAGAAGCAGAACAAGCAAGAGAAAGCCGAGAGCATCAGTAAAGAGCAAGTGGGTGTCGTTCCCCTAGCTATGCCTCTTATGGCAGGTCCAGGTGCTATCAGTTCAACTATCGTGTTTGGCTCTAACCACACAGGCCCGGTCGATTACCTAGCAATCACGATTACAGTGATGGTATTTGCTTTCTGTTGTTGGGTTCTATTTCGCTCAGCACCTCTGATCGTACGTTTCCTAGGTCAAACCGGGATCAACGTAATTACCCGTATCATGGGTCTTATCCTTGGTGCACTGGGTATCGAGTTCATTGCGGGTGGATTGGGCGCTCTATTCCCCGGATTGGTCATCGTCGGCTAATCTTCTTCTATATATAGAGGGAACAAACGGTCAGCGTCAGTGCTGGCCGTTTTTGTATTTGGCGTATTTAGGTAAAGACTATTGCCTAACTAATGCTATCCTTTTGATATCAAAAGCCTTATCACAATGACTATGCCACACCCAGAAGAAAGCTTACGCTATAAGCTGTACGTTATTATCTTTCGTACCGACACGCCCGCAGGGCGCGCCTTCGATATCGCACTGATCGTTACCATACTCGCGTCATTATTTGTTCTTATAATGGGTTCGATCGGCCACATAGCAGAAGACTATGCCTTTGAACTTAGCAAGATAGAGCTCACCTTTACTGTTCTGTTCACTATTGAGTATCTGCTACGTCTGTATTGTTCACCCAAACCTTGGGCTTATGCCAAGAGCTTTTACGGTATCGTGGATCTGGTGGCCATCCTGCCTTTCTATATTGCACTTCTTGTCGCGGATGCTCATTTCTTAGGTGTAGTACGTCTGCTGAGGGTAATGCGTATCTTCCGTATCCTGAAACTGGTGAAGTTTATTCAGGACTCCAATGTCATCATGCGCTCGCTGTGGAACTCAAGACGCAAGATCTTCGTCTTCTTTAGTATGGTCGCCATCTTGGTCACCATATTTGGTGCGTTGCTATATGTAATAGAGGGTCCAGAAAACGGTTTTACCAGCATTCCGACTAGCATCTATTGGGCAATCGTAACTATTACTACGGTTGGTTATGGTGATATCTCACCAGTAACGCCGATTGGAAGAGCCATCGCATCCCTAACCATGCTACTGGGTTACTCCATACTGGCAGTGCCAACAGGTATAATCACTGCAGAGATGAGCCAAGAACTAAAAGAGCAGAAAAAAGAATATCGGGACCATAGAAATTTGGTGATGTGTCCTAACTGCATGAAGAACGACCATGAGCCTGATGCCTTCCACTGTAAACACTGTGGTAGTGAACTGCCCAACCACGAAGAGCGGGTGGTAAAGGTTACTGACAATAACGACTACAACTAAAAAAGCGCCCTTGGGCGCCTTTTCGTTAGCTCGCTTTTTTATTGGACCAATATCCGGCCAAGATAGAGCCAGATATATTGTGCCAAACTGAGAAAAGCGACCCCGCCACTGCCGAGGCAGGACTAAAGAATTTCATCGCCAGTGCCGTAGCAAGGCAGAGTTTTGTAATCCAACCTCAAATGCCACTGTGCGGCACACTTTCTCTTCAAAGCCGATCATTCGGCAAGCGGTGTAACCCAAGAAAAGACCTGCACCGTTGTGTAGTACTACGGCTAGCGCAACGATTGGACCTATAGAAACTATCTGCGAGGCATTAAGTGCTACCACAGTTGCGATAATAATGACGATGGCCACCATAGAAACCAGAGGTAGAACCGGTTCTAGCTTTGCAGTCTGTTTATGAAATAGCGTATTTACTAGAAGACCAATAGACACAGGTACAAACACTATCTTCACTAGGCTCATCAACATACCTAAACAGGTACATCTACCGACTTGCCTGCAAGCAACTCAACTAATAGTGGGGTGAGCAACACACCAAGCAGTGTCGAGATAGCCGTCATAGTGATAGAAAGCGCCACATCCCCTTTAGCTAGATAGCACATCACGTTAGAAGATGTGCCACCAGCAACACTGCCCACCAGCACCATACCAACGGTGAGCTCTGCATCGAAACCAAGAATCATACTTATCAACAAAGCAACCAAAGGCATGATAGTAAACTGCAAAAAAACGCCGATAGTCACGGCCTTACGATTAGCTACCACGTTGACAAAATCTTTCGGTTGTAAGGTAAGTCCCATCGCTAGCATGATAATAATAAGCAAAGGAACTATGGCAGTTTGAAGCCGACAAAGGTGCTTGGAGCAAAGAAGGCGATAAGGCAAATAACAATGCCCAAACGGGGAAAAGTTTGATGATTTTATTAAGCATCTCAATCCATCGAGTTATGAAAACAACTGCATTAAGATAACACTTTAGTCACCAGATAAGTGTCTAAATTTAAACGAAAAAGCCAGCGACATTGCGCTGGCTTTCTAAATTTATATAGCTGTTTATATTACTTCTCAGCAAGGATGATGCGAAGGGTACGACGAAGTGGCTCTGCCGCGCCCCAAAGCAGTTGGTCTCCTACGGTGAAAGCATTTAGGAAATCATTACCCATCGCCATCTTACGAAGACGACCTACAGGCACAGACATGGTGCCGGTTACTTTAGCTGGAGTTAGCTCTTGAGCCGTGATGTCGCGCTCGTTCGGAATAACCTTAACCCAGTCATTGTGAGTGCCGATCATCTCTTCAATCTCGTCCATAGGCACATCTTGCTTCAGCTTGATAGTTAGCGCCTGAGCGTGACAACGCATTGCGCCGATACGTACACACGTACCATCGATAGCGATTGGGTTGCCGTCTAGACCTAGGATCTTGTTCGCTTCAACGCCCGCTTTCCACTCTTCCTTACTCTGGCCGTTTTCACGCTTAACGTCGATCCAAGGGATCAGAGAGCCAGCTAGAGGTGCGCCAAACTGGTCAACCGGGAAGCCATCACCACGGATGGTTTCTGCTACCTTACGGTCGATATCGAGAATAGAGGTTGCTGGGTCTGCTAGCTCTGTCGCTACTGATTCCTTGATAACGCCCATTTGTGAGATAAGCTCACGCATGTTCTTCGCACCAGCACCAGAGGCCGCTTGGTAGGTCATTGCGCTCATCCACTCAACTAGGCCTTTCTCATACAGGCCGCCAAGTGCCATCAGCATTAGGCTCACAGTGCAGTTACCACCAACAAAGGTAGTAGTGCCAGAGTGAATGCCTTGCTGAATTTGCGCAAGGTTCACTGGGTCTAGGGTGATGATGGAGTCTTTGTCCATACGCAGAGTTGAAGCGGCATCAATCCAATAGCCTTTCCAACCCGCTTGCTTCAGTGCAGGTATACACGCTCTGTGTAGCTGCCACCCTGACAGGTGATGATAGCGTCTAGCTGTTTTAGGCTTTCGATGTCGTAAGCATCTTGCAGATTACCTGCATCTTTACCCATAAACACTGGGGCTGGGATACCCACTTGAGAGGTGCTGTAAAATACAGGCTCGATCAAATCGAAATCACGCTCTTCTACCATACGCTGCATCAGGACAGAACCACCATCCGCGCCAGCCAACTAAACCTACTCGCATCATCATTTACTCCATGTACTTGGTGTACTAACACAGACCCACTGCACTAGCATAAAAATTTTAAGTACCCCCATATTTAAAAAATTGAGCAGCAAATGACAAGCGATTTTATTCATTAAGCGTAAAAAAAACGCAACCCTAGGGGCTGCGTTTGTCTAAACCATTGTTTTTACTAGTTTCCACTAACCTTTGCGGGTCAGTTGGTCCCTTAGGTTCGGCGGAGTGCCTTTGATAGTCAAGGTGTCAGTTTCTGGGTCGTAGAAGACCCGCTCACCCATTAGCAATGAGTCAAAGCTGATATTCAGACCACCACCAGCGCCAACAAACTTAGTCAGTTTACGTACGGTTGCTCTATCACCAGGGAAGCTCTCTTCAAGCTCATAGCCCTGCTCTTCTGTAAACTCAGAAAAACTAGTGCCTTCATGACTCTTTGGAAGCTCAGCTGAAAGCTCAGCTACCTCGACCTCGTCGCCTGATTTGATCTGTTCATTACAGTAATCAGCCACCTGCTTGCGATAAGAGTCCGCTTCGTCTTTCTCAAACTTAGCATCTGAAACAAAGTCCTCTACCGCCTGCATTAATACTAGGTTTTGCTGTTTGGTATCTAAACCTGTCTCAGCTTGCAAAAAGTCTAAGAAAAAGTCGGCAACCTTGCGGCCTACGCGTCCTTTCACATAGGTAAGATAGCGGTTCGATTCTCTATCGGTTTCATAAGTAGATAGGTCAACGCGAGCTGCGATGTCCATCTTAGCAATATCTAGATAATCGGTAGCACTTATCTCAAGGCCTTCAGTAATCTTTAGGCTCTCGTTCGATGGCAGTAAACCAATGAATAGATAGTCGGTCGCCAGAGACTGATAGTGCGCCAGAATCAAAAAGCCCTCTTCCGCGAAAGAGTACTTAGCGATCTCTGAGACCAAACGTTTGGCACTATTTTGTGAGAAAGTGTAAAGTCTAAATCTTGTGCAAGCAGTTCATTCAGCCAGCCTTGAAACTCACTCTCTTCTCCAAATGAGCCAAAACCCTTGCCCGCCTTTGCATTGAACACTCTGTGCAGCTCAGCGACTAAACTTTCCGTGGAGGCATCATTAGTCAGCGCTGATTCACGAAACTTGACCTCAAGTTGTTGGTCTGCATCTTTAACTAATTGATGTAAAATGACATTAGATAATTGTAAACTCATGGGAGATTTCTATCTCTTGTGCTTTCAGTTATAAACGAGAGTAGGTTATCATATGCCGAATCCACTATCATTAGCAGAGTAATTATGCCTATTACATCAAAATACAGTGACGAAAAAGTAGAAACCATGCTGGCAGAGATCGCAGCCGTGCTAGACAAGCACGAGTCGACGCCAGAGTTGAGCTTGATGCTGGTAGGTAATATCGCGACTAACGTTCTAAATCAAAACGTTGCCAAGGGCCAGAGAAAGGCCATCGCAAAAACTTTTGCTGACGCGCTGATTGCGTCTGTAGAAGACTAAGCCGAAATATAAGAACCGAATTTCATGGTAAACAGCGGTAACTCATACGCAGAACGCGTTTCTAGGCTAGTGAGTTGGGGACACTGGTTCAGTTTCTTCAACGTCATCATCGCCATGTTGATAGGCACGCGCTATATCGCCGAGTCTCCTTGGCCTGACAGCTTTGTTGGTCAAGTCTACTTGTTCTCCTCATGGGTGGGACACTTCGGCTTCCTGATCTTTGCACTCTATGTGCTTCTGCTCTTCCCGCTCACCTTTTTGATCCCTAACTACAAGCTGTTTAGGATCGTGGGTGTGCTTGCCTCTACCGCTGGCTTAACCGTACTTCTCCTAGATACACAGGCATACGAAGAACTCAATCTTCACTTGAACCCTATTGTGTGGGAGTTGTTACTCAGTGACGACAAGAGTGCCATTAATGCTAAATGGCAATATCTGTTCGTCCTAGTTCCTATCATCTTTATCGTTGAACTCGCTCTTGCAGAGTGGGTTTGGCGCAAGCAAAGAAAACTCTCTCACAAGCGTATCGGTCGCCCTATTGCGGGAGTATTCTTTGTTGCCTTTATCTTCAGTCACCTTGTTTACATCTGGCTGATGCAACCTTCTATAACCCTATCACTAGCCAGAGGGCCAACTTCCCGCTCTCCTATCCTATGACGGCGAAAAGTTTCTTGGAGCGTCAGGGCTGGCTTGATAGAGAAGAGTATCAACAGCGTGTGGAAAGAGGTGAAGCCAATACCGAGGTATTGACCTATCCGCTAGAGACCCTTCTGGTGAACAAGAAGAAGAGCAAGGACTACAACCTATTAGTGCTTGTGGTTGATAACCTGCGCGCTGATACCGTTAACCCAGAAGTTATGCCAAACCTCAGTAACTTCGCAGCTGAAAACCAGAACTTTACCCATCACTTTAGTTCGGGTAACGACAACATGGGTGCGTTCGGTCTCTTCTACGGTATCCCTGCGACCTATGTTGCCAACATGCGTTATCACGAGACACCACCAATCTTTATGGAGCAATTGGAGTATCGCAACTACAAGCTAGGCTTCTTTAGCGGTGATAACTTCGACGCATCGGTTTATCACGATGTAGTTCTTGAACCATTCCAAAAGTATGTTTTTGAGTCCAAGAATCCAAGTGATACCAGCGCATTAGCTAACTGGGAAAACTGGGTAAATGAGCGTAAAAGTACTTGGTTTAGCATCCTACAGCTGAGTGAGATGCGTGACTTTGAAGACAATGTTTCTGACTCCGCTACCAGTAATGCGAGTGATCGCTTGCGCTCTGCTTATGACAGTAGCGCAACTAAGGTAGACGACTCTATCAAGCAAGTTCTGCAAACTCTTGAGCAGAAAGGGATTATGGATAACACCGTAGTTGTGGTGACCTCAGATCACGGTTGGGAGTTTAATGAGACACGCACCAACAGCTGGGGCGCAAATACTAACTACAGTAAGTATCAGCTACAGGTGCCTATGATAGTGCATTGGCCGAACAAGCCAGCACACACATGGAATCACGTGACCAGTCACTTCGATTTGTCAGTTACCCTGATGCAAGACTTGCTTGGTGTGACCTCTAACCCAGTTGACTTTAGTAGTGGTAAGAACCTATTTAATGATAGTCGCCGTCGCTGGACCATGGCTGGAGATGCTCGTGAGTTCGCGCTTATCTCAAGCAATGACATCACTGTGCTAGACAAATATGGCAACTATAAGGTTTACGATCACAACTATCGTCGTGACCGCGAGGCTAAGCCAAAGCTGTCCGTTATAATGCAAGGCCTGTCTGAAACTAAGCGTTTCTACGACAACCATTAATACGGACTGTAGCGCAGCTTGGTAGCGCATCCGCCTGGGGGGCGGGGGGTCGCAGGTTCAAATCCTGTCAGTCCGACCATAGAATTTATAAAGGAGCCGATGGCTCCTTTTGCTTTTCTAAAACTATTTTAACTCGTTCGCCTACAAAGTAATCACTTAAACAAATTAGGGGTTTACAAGTTTGGTAGGGCTTTATATTATAGCGCCCACACGGAGAGATGGCTGAGTGGTCGAAAGCACCGGTCTTGAAAACCGGCAACCGTTAATAGCGGTTCTAGGGTTCAAATCCCTATCTCTCCGCCACATTCAGAACCCTAGCAGAGATGCTGGGGTTTTTTCGTTTTGGGATACTCCGCAGGTATTACTTCGGGATTTATTAAATCCCTAGTCGTGCGCGACCCCGGCTCTCCGTCACATTCAGAACTCTAGCAGAAATACTGGGGCTTTTTCGTTTTGAGATACTCCGCAGGTATTACTTCGGGATTTATTAAATCCCTAGTCGGACGCGACCCCGGCTCTCCCCCACATTCAGAACCCTACCAAAAATGCTAGTTTTTTGTATATAGGATACACCACTGATATTAGGTTCGGATTTTCAATTCCCTAGTCGTGCGAAACTGGCTCTCAACCTCATTTCAAAACCTACGTTTTTTCCATTTTAGGATACGCCTAGCTATTTTACCTGAAGTACTTTTTCACATTTGTAGACAATACCTCAGCGTCTATTTTTCTGACGCACTACCCTGAAACCATTTATTTCCTCAATGCTATTCTTTTAACTAAAAGTTATGTAATCTACACCCAAGTTAACTAATGGTTGTCAGACTCTGATGCAATTGATGACCATGAAGAGTAGAAACAGTCTACTAGCCATGTGGCTTTCTACCGAGTATCAAGAGCTTAGTTTGAATATGAAAAATACAGATTTTAGTTTAATTCCTTACTTCATCGTAATGATGGATGAACTGTCTATTTCGAACACAGCCAAGCGATTTGGTGTATCTCAACCAGCGGTTAGCAAGCTTTGCGTCGCCTAAAAGAAACTTACAACGATCCACTATTTATCAAAATGAAAGATGGGTATCGCCCTACCAGCTTTTGTAACGATATTTACCCGCAAGTAAAACTCGCTTACGACTCATTTGAATCGACTTTTCCGGGAAAAAAGAAGTTCGATCCCTCCAAGCTGGAGCGTTCATTTAATGTCGCTTGTATCAGCGGAGTGGTGTACACCGTGATGAAGCGAGTGTCAGATTCTTTGTATCAAGATACGCCTCACTTGGGGATCAATATTGACCCGCTGTACACCGGCGATATAACTATGGATTTGAGACAGCACCGTTATGATTTCTGTATCTCCCACTCACCAATCATTAACCCCGCCATTGAATGCCTAGAACTAAAAGAAGAAGAAATGGTTGTCGCATTTGATCGCCATCATCCACGTTTGAAAGATAGAATTACTCTAGATGAATTCTTATCGGAAAATCATGTTTTACACAGTATGTGGAACAGCGATGACTCCCCATTAGGCACAGCGTCCACTCTTGCACACAAGCGTAAGGTAGTCCGTAAAGCACCAGGGGCATTTGAGATGCTAAACACCATCCAAGGAACAGATATGATCTGCATCACCCCATTGTCGGTGTTAGAAACCGTAAATGGCACGAATAACTACTTATTTGCGCCCCTACCGTTTGAATCAAGTTTGGGGAGAAATTACCTGCTTTGGCACAAAAGCCGAAACAATGACGCCGCGCACACATGGTTTAGAAACAAGATTGTTCAACTGGCAGAAAAAAGCCCCAGTGGGGCTTTAACTCGTAAGCGGGTTCTTTTACTGAGCCCTTATTGTTGCATTTTTTCATCAATTTCTGCAGTCTCAAAGTATTGTAGTTGATAGACGCAGCACTAAAGCCAGAGCCTTGCTGCATTGGGTAACCGTCTAGCGTCGACAAAAACTTACCGACCTCTTGAGACATAGGAACGAATAGCCACATGTTGTCGATCATCCAACGAGTATACATACCAGACTCTTTTGCCGCTGTTTCAAATGGGTCCATGCGCAGGTTAGTGATAGAAGCCCACGCAGGTGCTTGGCGAACAGCTGATTGCATGTCGCCTTCCATCATTGCAAAACTTGCTTTCCAATCATTCCAACGAACAGCGTTTAATTCACCATTACCAGAGAAGTACATGATAGTTTCTCGAGGGCCTTTATCTACTTTACCCTCAAAGTAAGGCTTGAAGTTTGAACCATCGAGATGCACACGCCACTCTTTATTATTAATCTCGGTTCCCTCTTTTAACTCTTCAACGATGTCATCATTACCTGCAGCTGCCGCTAGTGTTGGTAGCCAGTCTTCTTGTGACATGATTGCGTTAATGGCTGAACCAGGCTTAATCACCCCAGGCCATTTCACAATTTGAGGAACACGCATACCACCTTCGTAGGTAGTGCCTTTTTCGCCATGAAATGGAGACGTACCACCATCAGGCCAAGTAAATTTTTCTGCGCCATTATCCGTTGAGAGGATCACTATAGTGTTGTCGGCAACCTCTAGGTGATCAAGAGTTTCCAATAAGACACCGATATTGTCATCAAGCTGACGCATGCCGTCCGCATAGATACCCTGCCCGGTAATACCATCATAGTGATCACTTAGTCGAGTCCAAACGTGCATACGCGTTGAGTTATACCAAACAAAGAAAGGCTTCCCTTTCTTTACCGACTCTTCCATAAACGTTACCGCCGCAAGAGTAAAATCTTCATCGATCGTCTCCATGCGTGCACGAGTCAGTGGGCCAGTGTCTTCAATCTTGCCATCAGCAGTAGCTTTTATCACACCACGAGGCCCGTATTTCCTGCGGAAATCTGGATCTTTAGGATAAAAATATGTCTCAGGCTCTTCTTCTGCATTTAGGTGATAAAGATTACCGTAGAACTCGTCAAAGCCGTGGTTGGTTGGTAAATGTTTATCTTGGTCACCAAGGTGGTTTTTACCAAATTGAGCGGTTGCATAGCCCTGCTCTTTAAGAGCATCGCCAATTGTAGGAGCCCAATCAGGTATTCCATGATCAGAACCAGGCATACCAATGGTCAATAGGCCGGTACGGAAAGGGTGTTGACCAGTGACAAACGCTGCACGCCCAGCCGTGCAAGACTGCTGTGCATACATATCAGTGAAAATTGCACCTTCGTGCGCAATGCGATCAATATTTGGAGTTTCATAGCCCATCATGCCACGATTGTATGCACTAGTGTTGTAAAAACCCAGATCATCCGCCCAGATAGCGAGAATGTTGGGCTGGTCGGCTGCGACCACACTTTTAGCAACACTTAATGTAGCTAAAGCCAGTGTCGTTTTAGTGATATTGTTCAATGAATTGTCCTCTCATTTCATTCAAATCGTTTCCGCAACACGGTAACAAAGTGTTTGCAACTAAGAGGACTACAAAGCATAAATATAAGTAAACTAGAGTCGCCCTGCCCTCGACAGAAAGCAGTTTTAATTTTTACTATTCCCTAGCTATCTTCAGAGTCGCATTATGCTCAAATATATGACTAGCAACTGTAATCAATAGGATGACTCAATCACAGGGGTTACTTAGGCTCAATTACTCTTTTGCACATTTAGTTATCTTTTTCACATATTACAGCACAGATATTTAAACTCCCGAGACTTTAAGTTCATGATAGATGCAGTTCTAATTTTAATTAGTTCTGAATCTAATAATAAAATAGGGAAATAACGTGAAAAATTCATTCTAAATACGGCTTGCACCCTTGTAGCTGTATCTGTTTTGTCCGCTTGTTCATCAGCACCAAATGAGACCGTAGCTCAAGAAGAAACAATGACTGCTCCAGCATTTACTACTGCAAACATGGAATTGATGTCCGATTGCAGCCTTCCTAACTCAGCAGAGGCTGGTCCACTGTCTAAAGAAATCTATGTGGTCGGTAGTTTCCCTGGAGCAAATTGGAAGCATGTCGCAGAGCGGAAATTGACATACAAAGGAAATAACATCTACCAGATCGTCATCGAAGAGGCTGCCGGTGACTATAAAATGCAATATGCTGCTGATCAGTGGAAGCCGCAGTTTACCGCTGAGGGCAAGAGTCTAACCGTTGGCCAATTAAACAAACTAACCTATGGCGGATACGGCACGGACACAAAAGTTGAAATTAAAGAAGCTGGAAAATATCTGTGGAGCTTAGAGTTCAAAGACAGCGGTGAGCCATATTCTATATTGCTCACTAAGTGCCAGTAGTTTTAGTACTTAAAGCCTACAAATAGTACAAAAGCAAACATCAGATACAAGCTAGGATATAACCAATGCTTGTATCTGATATAAGCATTGGTCAATAGACCTCTATCTCGCCAATCATTAGACTCCCCTGCGGTCTCAGTCTACTCACTGAAACCCATACCTATTCCCCTTTAGTGCTTTTTTCGGAGTCCATCCCTCAATGCAAAAATTAGTTTCTAAAAGCCTTGTTGCACTACTTCTGAGCCACACCTCTATGCACGTGTTGGCCGAAGAGATGGCTGACAGCAAAAAACAAACAGCAGAGAAAAGGGATATTTATGACAATGAGAATAAGGATGCGAACGACCCTACGCGCGTTGTTACTAAACTGGGTATTGGTGGCGACTACAACTTTGAGACGGAAGACTTTGGCTACGCCATTTCTGGCTCTATTGGTCTGAGTGAAGCACAGAAGATCAACGCTCGCTATCATCCCGAGACACAAGAGTGGAGCTTGGGCGGTTCCTGGCTATTTGATTTTGGTATCGTCAACTTCAACTTCGGGAAAAGTGAGTACGACGACAGCTCCAACTACAACAACTACAGCATAGGTACCTTTGTTCCTCTATCTGAATTTGGTTTCGAGCCAGCGGGCTGGCAAATCTTTCCAATGGCAGGTTTTAACTATACCGATGGTGAGCGCCCGCTAGATGCTGGAGACCCTGAGTTCGATCCGTCCAACCCGTATGTACTACACCCTAGCGACAGTACCGGTGGATACGTAGGCTACTTCGCATTAAAGCCTATCAACAAAGAGTTCACTACCCTCACCTTTGCCGGTGTATCTATGGGCTCTGATGACTATTTTGGCTATTGGTTGGGTGCCGGCCTTGGCTACAACTTTACACCAAAAGATTCCATTAGTTTATTTGGTTTGGTCATGGACAATGACTATGGCTCTGACCAGAAAATCATCCTGTCTTACAGCCATACCTTCTCTGGTATTTAATCGATGACATCGAGTTTTTGCTCGGTGTTACTCTCTGTTGCAAAATTGACAAACAAACCCATATCTAGCGCTTATAATGGGCTCACTTTTGCTCCCGACCATGTCGATATTAATAATGAAAAAGAGCGCTATCCTTTTGTCTTTCTTAGCTTTGACTGGCTGTACACATAACCAATCAAAGGCATTAAACGTTAATACCTCTTCGGTTAACGTCTATCCACAGTACATGACTAACCTGCAACTGTGTGACACCCTCTATTACAATCGTGCCACCAACCAAACCAAAGCCGCTATCGGTAGTGAGTTCAATCGCCGTAAACTCTCGAAAAGCTGGTGTCAGCGAGAAACCAATAAACTTTATCTAACAAAAACAGTCCACTGGATTGTTAAAAAAGTCGAAGACGACAAAACCCAAGAAGAACCTACCCCAGTTCAACCCATCGCAAAATAGCCGGCTTTTATTGTTGACCTAGGTGCAGGTCATAGGTCTTAAGCTCCTCAATATCAGATACGAAATTGAGGAATAAAGATGAAGGCAATAAACAAATTAGTCGCTGGGGTTATGCTTTTGGCTAGTTTCAGTGCCCTTGCTAGCCAAGGCAGTGAGTTTGAAAAATTGACGCCTGAGCAGGCACTTGTGCAAGCCAACGAGTGGTATGGTTCAAACCAAGCTAGCGTGCAGATCTTCCCAACCTATATCACTGCTAATTTTGCCGATGGTAGCCACGCCAATATCCCAATTACAGATAAACACCCTATTTCTATCGCCCCCTATATCAATCACTCCCACCCTTGCGATTTCCATGTTGCTACAGGCTGTACTGGAGAGCTAAAAGGAGTAAAAGTAGGCGTGACCGTCTATGACGAGTCTAATCATAAACAACTAATGCAGAAGATGATGACCACTAAACCAAATGGTTTTGTGGATCTCTGGCTTCCTAAAGACAAAAAAACCTGACTATTGTAATTCATTACAAGGGAAGAGAAGCCAGAAAAACACTGGCAACCGGTAAAACCGACCTTACCTGCATCACCGATATGAAACTCATCTAGCACTAAAAACAA
>BBSB01000033.1:0-39519 GCA_000830455.1 Vibrio sp. JCM 19236 | reverse complement strand
TTGTTTTTTTAGGCTTAACCTTGTACAGGCTCAACTAGGTATTTAGTGATGATTAGCTTGCCATCGCGCTCTACTAGGTTCCACTTCTCGTTTACCAGCAGGTTAACCGACTCACCTTGATAGGTGTCTGCAATCAATCGGATGCGAAGCTCGGCTGTGATAGCGCCATCTTGCTCAGATACCTCTACGTTCTCCACAATATGCTCGCAGCTTGGCTTAAAGATGCCACGCACTGTTGTATACCAGTCGTTAAAGCCAGCATGTCCCTTGAACTCACCTTCGGGTGAAATCCATCGGATCTCTTCAGATAGAGACTCTAGGAAGTAGTCATTGCGTTCTGGAAGCACATCAAACTTAGCAAACCACTCTTTAACCAGTTTCTTCACGCGATTTTCGGTAGAGCCAAGTAGCTCATTGATGTTCTCGCAAGCTCAGCACCATGCTGCATCGCTTTCGCCTCAACCCCTTCTTGAGTGTTGTAGACGCCAGGGATAAATATCATGCCATGGGTGTAGATTGGCTTACGGTAGTTCATGCCCGCTAGATAAGCGGTTTGTTGAAGAGGCATCAACAGCTGCTCGATGGTGAAATGGTTGTAGCCTAATGGGTCATAAGACTCCTCAGGACCGCCGATAGTCACAGACAATAGGAAGTCTTTGCCCTTCAGTTTGTCGCCTTTTGAGCCGTAGGCAAAATTGTACGAGAACACATCATCTACCCATTTCTTCAGCAGTGCTGGAACCGAATACCAATAGAATGGGAATTGCAGAACAATCACATCCGCTTCAAGCAATGCTTGCTGCTCTGCTTCCACATCGATTTTGTAATCTGGGTATAGGCTGTCCAAGCGACGAACCTGGATGCCTGATACGTCTTGTTGAACCTTGTCTAGAATCACCTTGTTAGTGAAAGATTCGTCTAGATTAGGGTGACCAGAAATTACTACAACCTTGCTCATTGCTATGCTCCAAAATGGGTTATTGCTCGATTTGTGAGTATTCTAGCGAGCGACCCATTGTGTTAGTAGGGCACACTTTACTATTATTTAATTAGGTTAAATCTAACAATAAGATTTGATATGAAAGGTACAACATATAATCAGCTGATGGTGTTTCACAGCATAGTGGAGCAGGGGAGTATCCGAGGAGCCGCACGCAGTCTAGAAATGGCGCCGCCGTCTGTGAGCCAAGCGCTTAAGCTGTTGGAATCGAATATCGGCCTTACTCTGTTTAACCGCTCTACTCGCCGTATGGAGCTGACAGAGGCAGGGCATCTGCTGTATGACCGAACCAAAGAAGCACTCTCATCACTTTCTAGCGCGTTGGAGAGTGTGAATGAGCTTAGTGAGGTGCCATCAGGCTAGTACGTATCACCTTGCCACGTTTCGCCTATCAAACCTATCTTAAGGATATCTATCCCGAGTTCTGTGCTCGCTACCCACAGATACAGCTTGAGATCTCTGTGTCGGATGCGGCGGTGGATATCGTAAAGCAGGGCTTTGACCTAGGGATTAGATTTGGCGATCGTATTGAACAGGGCATGGTGGCGAGAAAGCTCACCGAACCCATGCCTGGAGCTATCTTTGCTTCACCTGATTATCTTGCCAAGCATGGCACGCCACAAACCATTGATGAGCTAAAGGCACACCCCTATATCCAGTATCGATACATCACCTCGAACCAGTTCGCCTATTTGGAGGTGATGGATAAAGAGGAAAGACGCAAGCTGGAAATGCCGACGGCAATCGTGGTGAACGATATTGAGCTTGAGGTGGATGCAGCACTAAATGGTATGGGCATTGGCAGTATTGTTTTGCCTTGCGTTGAAAAGTATCTTGAGAGTGGCGAGCTTGTTCCCATCATGCAGCAGCAGTGGGCTATCTATCCGGGCCTGTATGTCTACTTTGTGCAGAACAGTCAAAAGGTGAAGAGGGTGAGGGTACTTATCGACTTTTAGTAGAGAAAATTAACCAGTCACGCCAGCTATACAACTAGCAATAACTGGTAATACAAGATCAATACAAATTTAGCTTTTATGTCTTTTAGCGACCAAGGTAAATTTGTAGTCCGTTGATTTAAAGAAGTTTCTGCTGTACTCAAAAACCGTATCGTCGTGTAGATAACCTCGGGTGCGTTTCTCTATGATTGGCTGGGTTTCATCGATACCTAGAAGCTCAGCTATATCATGAGGTGGGTGTACCGGAATGATCTCCTGCTCACTTCTATCAATCACCATACCCTTCTCAGACTCTATGAAATGGTACTTGGAGCCTTGCATCGTCTGGTATGAGAGGTCAGGAAACAGTGCTAATGGAAGCCAGGTTTCCTCGACGGTAATCGGGTTGTCGTCTAGGTAACGCACGCGTTTCACATAGAAGATCTTATCGCCCTCACTTATGTCGAGGTGCTCAGCCATGGTAATAGAGGCCGTCGAGATCTCAAACGCAATCACATCACTGTGGGTTTTCACATCAAGGTGCGCCCACTTCTCATCAAAGCTCGATTGTTGATAGATGTCGTAGTTCACCTTGTTCTCTTTAACATAGGTTCCACTTCCTTGAACGCTTTCCAGTTCATCGTTTTCAATCAAAAGCTTAAGTGCCTGACGAACGGTTACGCGGCTTACCGAAAACTCTTCGCGCAGCTGTGCCTCAGTAGGCAAGGCTTCCCCTACCTTATACTCACCACTGCTGATCTTTTCTCTGATTTCATCAGCGATCTTGCGATACATGGGCAATCTGGCCATGAATACTCCAACTAACTTCAAATGTCCCGCTTTGTTACGGTCCGATCTTTATTCTTATTACACCCACGCAACCTCAATCTGCTATCAAGGTTACATTTTGAAATACTTGGGTGTTCATATCACAAACCTGAATGGCATTCCTTGCTGATTAATAAATATCCAGCATATTGACCGGAATTATGCATTGCTTGAGACAAATTGCCGTCTTCAAGTGAGGCTTGTGACTAGTCACTGATGGCTATGATACGACTTTTATTTACTTGGACAAGAGTTTGTATAGGACTTTTTAAAGTAACTTTAAATACAAATTTAATACAAAAAGATCGATAGGCGAGATCATTGTCACAGTTTATTTGTATTAAATAGGTATTATTTGGGTCGTTGAGTAGCTACCTCCTCATAGAACGTGACTAACGGGACGACAGGTTATGAAATTAACAACTCTTACCAACGCATCGCTAATAAACCTACAAACGACTTTTGAAAGTCGTGATGCGGCAATACATGCACTTGCAGACCAACTAGATAAACAAGGCAAGTTGCATGACAAACAACAATATTTAGACGCTGTATTTAAGCGCGAACAGGAAGGGCCTACGGCTCTTGGCGAAGGCCTAGCGGTACCTCATGGTAAAACTGATGCAGTAAAAGAAGCGGCTTTTGCTGTTGCAACGCTAAAGCAAGACCTTAAATGGCAAGGCATCGACGAAGATGAAGACGTTAACCTTATCTTCTTGATCGCAATTCCTAACGCAGAAGCGGGTTCTACCCACATGCATCTGCTGACTGAGTTGACCACCACTCTCGTTGACGACGAAGTTCGCGAAGCCGTGCTTAACGCAACAACTGCTGAACAGGTTTTGGCTCTACTGGGCGATGAAGAACCAAAGTCGACCTCATCAGACTCCCCTGCTGATGAGAATGCTCCGACTATCGTATGTGTCACTGCCTGCCCGGCAGGCATTGCGCATACCTATATGGCAGCGGAGTATCTTGAAAAAGCGGGTAAAAAGTTAGGTTACAACGTGGTAGTTGAAAAGCAGGGAGCAAACGGCATCGAAGGCCGATTGACTGCTGAGCAACTTAACAAGGCTACCGCTGCAGTATTTGCTGCTGAAGTTGCTATCAAAGAAGTCGAGCGTTTCCAAGGCATTCCGCGAGTGGAAACTCCAGTAGCTGAGCCAATTCGCCACGCTGAGCGCATACTAAATGATGCGATTGAGGCATCTAAATCTGGTTCTAGTGAAGAGCGCGCGGTAGCAACTGACGACAAGCCAAAGAAACTGCCGCTAAAGACCGAGCTTAAGCAAGCACTGCTTTCCGGTATCTCTTACGCAGTTCCACTGATTGTTGCTGGTGGTACCGTATTGGCTGTAGCGGTTCTTTTGGCACAGATCTTTGACCTGCAAGAGCTTTACGCAACAGACGGTTCTTGGCTATGGATGTATCGTAAGCTCGGTGGTGGCCTGCTCGGTACGCTGATGGTACCAGTACTTGCCGCTTACACAGCATACTCGCTAGCGGATAAACCGGCCCTTGGTCCTGGTTTTGCCGCCGGTATCGCCGCTAACCTTATTGGTTCTGGCTTCCTTGGCGGTGTTGTGGGCGGTTTGATTGCCGGTTACGTGATGCGCTGGGTGAAAGAGAACGTTCGATTAAGCCCTGCATTCAATGGCTTTTTGACCTTCTACCTATATCCGGTAATCGGCACCTTGGTTGCTGGTAGCTTGATGCTGTTCGTAATCGGTAAGCCAGTAGCTTGGCTAAACCAAGGTTTAACCGACTGGCTAAACGGCATGTCTGGTACCAACGCACTGCTGCTTGGCGCGGTTATTGGTTGCTTCGTATCGTTCGACCTTGGTGGTCCGGTAAACAAGGCTGCGTATGCCTTCTGTCTGGGGGCTATGGCGAACGGTGTGTATGGTCCTTATGCCATCTTTGGTAGCGTTAAAATGGTATCGGCGTTCACTGTGACGGCATCGACCATGCTAGCTCCACGCTTATTTAAAGACTTCGAGATTGAGACGGGTAAATCCACTTGGCTACTTGGTCTAGCGGGTATTACCGAGGGTGCTATCCCAATGGCGATTGAAGACCCTATACGCGTAATTGGCTCTTTCCTTGTGGGCTCTATCGTGACTGGCGCTATGATTGGCGCTGCGGGTATCGGCCTTTCAACTCCGGGTGCTGGTATCTTCTCCATCTTCCTACTGCACGATGCAGGCCTAGGTTCATTCATGGCCGCTGGCATCTGGTTCGGCGCCGCTATTATCGGCACCATTATCTCTACACTGCTTCTGGTTTCGTGGCGTGCACACGCTGTGAAAAAGGGCAAGTTTGACGCTCAAGTAGTGACTCAAAACTAATCACTTAGCAACAATCAAAGATGCTCGGGTTCAAGCAACCCGAGCCATTCCAAACATTAGCGATGTTTCGCACAGGTACAAGATTATGACTACATCTCGCGTCCACATTACTCCACACATGCACTGGGATCGTGAATGGTATTTTACGACTGAAGAGTCTCGTATTCTTCTGGTCAACAACATGGAAGAGATCATGAACCGCCTAGAGTCGGACCCTGAGTACAAATACTATGTGCTCGATGGCCAGACTGCGGTTCTGGAAGACTACTTCGCTATTAAGCCTGAGAACAAACAGCGTGTGAAAGCTCTAGTTGAGGCGGGCAAGTTGATTATCGGACCATGGTATAGCCAAACCGATACTATGCAGGTTTCGGGTGAGTCTATCGTGCGTAACATGCTGTATGGAATGAAGGACTGCTTAGAGTTCGGTCAGCCAATGAAGATAGGTTACTTGCCAGACTCATTCTCAATGAGCTCGCAATTACCTATGATCTACAAGGGCTTTGGTATCGACCATGCTATGTTCTGGCGTGGTTGCTCTGAGCGCCACGGCACCAATAAGACTGAGTTCGTGTGGCAATCTAACGATGGCAGTGAAGTAACTGCTCAAGTATTACCACTGGGTTATGCTATCGGTAAGTATCTGCCACAAGATGAACAGGGTCTGCGTGACCGCCTAGACAAGTATTTCCCTGTACTTGAGAAGCCGTCAGTCACTAAGGATATCCTGCTGCCAAACGGCCACGACCAGATGCCTATCCAAAAGGATATCTTCGAGGTGATGGACAAGCTTCGTGAAATCTACCCAGATCGCGAGTTCAAGATGAGTCGCTTTGAAGAGGTGTTCGAGCGTATTGAAGCGGTTCGCGATCAACTTGATACGGTTAAGGGTGAGTTTAACGACGGCAAATACATGCGTGTTCACCGCACCATTTCCTCTATCGCATGGATATCAAGCTTATCCACGCTGAGGTAGAGAACAAGATTGTAAATATTCTTGAGCCATTGGCGTCTATCGCTTGGACCTTAGGCTTTGAATACCACCACGGCCTTATTGAGAAAATGTGGAAAGAGAGCATGAAGAACCATGCCCACGACTCTATCGGATGCTGCTGTAGCGACAAGGTGCACGCTGAGATCCTAGCGCGTTACATCCTTGCTGATGATATGGCCACCAACCTTATCAAGTTCTACAAGCGTAAGATTGTCGACCACATGCCTGAGCGTGAGGGCTGTGACAAGCTGGCATTGTTTAACCTACTGCCGTATGAGCGCGAAGAGGTAGTCAACACTACCATCACTATCCGTGCTCAAGAGTTCAGCCTTTTTGATGACCAAGCAATGAGGTTGAGTACTTCATTACCGATTCTCGAGAGATTGACCCTGGCAAGGTAGACCGTCAGATCGTTCACTACGGTAACTACGACCCATTCATGGAGTTCGATATTCAGTTTAACCGCACCGTGCCAGCGATGGGCTTCACCACCCTTCATATTCAAGGTAACAAGTCTGGTTCACTGAAAGCAGTTACGTCTGATAGTAATGCTCTTGAGAATGAGTTCTACCATATTACCGTTAATGAAAATGGCACGCTTACGGTTCTAGACAAGGCTACGCAAAAGACCTTTGAACAGGTACTGCGCCTGGAGAACGGCTCAGATGATGGTGATGAATACGATTACTCTCCGTCTCGCAAAGAGTGGCTGATCTATTCGGATGAATTCAAGGTAGATACCAAAGTGACCCAGCAAGGCTTCCAGTCTGTTGCTGATATCAAATTGCGCATGCAGGTGCCAACTGACCTTGAGGCTCGTGAGAGCCGCAGCAACCAAGATGGCTATGTAGATGTGGCTTGCCAGGTTGTGCTGAAGCAGGGCTCTCGTCGTATCGAGGTGAACATGGAACTGGATAACCAAGCTAATGACCATCGTCTGCGCGTGCTTATCCCAACCCCATTCACTACCGACACAGTAGTGGCGGATAACCAGTTTGGTCTTATCACTCGCACCACTCAAGATGCTGCTATGGAAGTGTGGGAGCAAGAAGGTTGGAAAGAAGCGCCAGTACCTGTGTATCAGATGATGAACTTTGCCTCTCTTGAAGAGAGCGGTGCTGGCATGGTGATCATGTCTGGTGGCCTGCGTGAGTTCGAGGTAATTGAATCGGCAAATGCTGGCAAGCGTGATACCTTTGCTTTGACCCTATTCCGCGGTGTCGGTGTGCTTGGTAAAGAGAATCTGCTGCTTCGTCCTGGTCGTCCATCGGGCATTAAGATCCCAACCCCAGATTCACAGACCCGCGGCAAGCTTAGCTGTAGTTTTAGCCTGTTTGGATTTGAAGGCTCACACGTTGAAGCTAACGTGATGGCAGAAGCGCGTGAGAACGTGACTCCAATTCAGTGCTACAACAAGATCCCATACAACGCGATGAAGCTAAATGTGGGTGAGCAGAACCTACCGCTAGAGTTCAGCCTACTGAACAAACCAAAATCTGGCGCAGTGCTGAGTGTGCTGAAAAAGCTGAGAATGCCGATGCGCTAGTGTTGCGTGTTTACAACCCAGCAGAAGGTGCAGAGGTCGAGGACAAGGTAGAGTTCACCTCGCAAGTCGTAAGCTGGCGAGAAGTAGACCTAAACGAGTCGTTACTTGAGACAGATGCAGAGATGCAAAGCTTTGGTACGCTGAAGCCATGTCAGGCGAAGTCTTTCCAAGTTAAGCTTTAAGACTGCCTCTTAAAATAATAAAAGCCGACCTAGTGTCGGCTTTTTTGCGTTTAGTGGCGAGCTGAAGGAGTCCAATAGCTTGATGGCTTTAAACAGCTAAAGTGGTAGTGGGCTCGTTGAATTTCGTTGAACTCTAACATCCATTTGGAGCAGCGTTGTTGGGCACAAAAAGTTTCCATATGTTTGAGCAAGGCCTCCCCATTACTCTCGATAACCTGCATGGTGGCATTCACCAGATCCGACTGCTCTAAAGAAAGAAACTGCATTAAAGCGTAGTTCTGATTTAGGGTATCGAACGCTTGCTGCTGCCTGCCTAGGCTTTCAAGGATCTTGGATTGAGCAATAGCCGCATCGGTTATACCGCCAAGTAAGCAAACAAACTGGCACGGCCTAGTACTGGTACTTTCTACTGCGTTGTGAACATGAGTTGGAAGGTTGTCTAACACTAACTTGAACAAGCTAAATGCTTCGGGAAGTTGACCTCGCTCCATTAGCTT
The DNA here is from genome assembly GCA_000830455.1 of Vibrio sp. JCM 19236. Lineage (GTDB taxonomy): Bacteria > Pseudomonadota > Gammaproteobacteria > Enterobacterales > Vibrionaceae > Vibrio. The sequence goes on along the minus strand of BBSB01000033.1, from coordinate 31,189 downwards.
TTCAGCCTTTTGGTATTGAATCCAGCACTGTTTGAGTTCCATTCTTGAACGCTCCCTTTGTAATCAGCAAACAGTATTTAAATGCAATTAGGTTTCATTTGCAAATAATTATCATTTGTATTTTGAGGGTGTTCAAAAAAAGGATGCTAGGGAAATCTATTATCTAGTCCTATTTAAGGCATTTGTATGCACTGCCAGAGAAGGTCACCGAGGTTTGGAAGTAACGCTTGTCTATGGTAAGTACGGTATCAGCACCTAAGGCGCTGGCCTCGTTTTTCAACTCATTTAGTGCGCCTTCAACTAGGGTATCGTTGGGGTAAAATAGATAGCTATACCAATGGCCCTCAGAGCCTGTAACTTCGCCAAGCCATTCACAATCGGCATTGGCTCGAATAGGGAAGGATTCCACTGCCACGTTGGCGGCAGTGGGTTCTAATTGCTTCGTAGGCGTTGTGCAACCTGCCAACGCCACTAGGGCATAGATGCCCAGTAAGTACTTCATTCTTAAACCTAAATTACATGCTTACCTTAAGCATAGTCGGATCTTGTGAAGGTATTTTTAACTAAAAGGTCATTCAGCGTTTCGCTCTTCTCAAGCTTGAATTGCAAGGGTTGTTCAAGGTCGGAAAATAGTGGAATGCCGCCACCTAACAGGATAGGGATGGTAGTGATCACAAGCTTATCGATAAGGTCTTCTTGAAGGAAGCTCTGCACAGTTTTACCGCCGTCGATGTAGAGGTTGTTCAGGCCCTTCTCTTTTAACGTAGCAGTTATCTCTTCAGGAGTACCTTTGATTGGAAAGATCTTACCCTCTAGGCCTTCTGGCGCTTGGGTCAACTTCGAACTCAGCACATAGACTGGTTTGTTGTACGGCCAGTCGATACCGAAAGAGAGTACCTTCTCCATGGTGTTTCGCCCCATTACCAGTGCATCGATGGAGTCCATAAATTCAGCGAAGCCAAAATCAGAACCATCAGGATTAGGAACTTGGTGTAACCAGTCTAGGTCATTGTTCTTGTCAGCAATGTAGCCGTCTAGGCTAGTGGCGATGTAGACGATATTAGCCATGATTTTCCCCGCTTTATCAGTTAGATATAGATTGTAAGCTAAATTGGAAGCGGGGTAGAGGGATCAGTCTCGATAGACCGAAAAGATAGCACTCACATCAACGCGTGCGTTTAGGCGTGCTGCTAGCAAATAGAGTCCACCGATCTTTCTATGCAAGAACAGCGCATCGGCGGGTGGGGTGTGCCAGTAATCTTGCTCCATGCTAAGGACATTACCCGCTTCGCTGATCCGCTGTGCGAGACCACTCTCGGCAAAGTCATACTTACCTTGGTGCTTGAGAGGCTCGCAGGCGAGTTTTACTAGCTCGAAGATGGCTTGTTTTTGCTCGGGCATTATCTGCTGGCTGAAGAATCCTATCTGTTCTAGCGCATCATTGAGATGTTGGTCGTCGTTGTGTAAAACACCGTTAAAGGCATGGCGATAGCATCACTGATGCGGTCGCTGTACTCTCGCGTTGCACCGAAATCCAGTAACACTACACGGCGCGAATCTTGTTGGTACAAGAAGTTGGCGAAGTTAGGGTCGGTTTGCACTAGCTTGAACTCGAATATCTCGCGAAAAAGTAGGTCTAGCAGCAGGTGCATGATGCGGTCTCGAGTTTCTTGGTCGGCGCCATCAAGGCTTTCTATGGGAAGCCCCTCTACATGGGTCATTGAGAGTACGCCCTCAGAAGATGATTTCGGATGTACGGTCGGCAGGACAAAGTCAGGGTTATCCTTCAAAAGCTCTTGATAGCGGGTTATCCAAGATGCTTCCAGTATATAGTCTGCTTCAGCGTGGAGCTGTTTCTTTGCTTCATCAAGCAAGCCTTTATAGTCCACCCCTTTGGGGATGAGCCCGATTAGATTTAGCAAGGTACCTACGTTATCTACATCACTGTCGATACTTTTGCGTATACCGGGATACTGAACCTTGACCGCAAGCTTAGTACCATCGTCTGAATGTGCCTGATGAACCTGACCGATAGAGGCGCTGGCTATGGGTCTAAAATTGAATTCAATGAAGTTGTGCTGCCAGTTGTCGCCTAGCTGCTCTGTGAGCACTTGTGAAAGCTGCTTGGCTGGCATTGGCGTTGCGTCTGAGCGAAGGCGGGAGAGGATATGAGCGAGCTCAGGGCTGATAAGATCCCCTGCGTCCATAGAGAGTAGCTGGCCTACCTTCATAGCCGCTCCGCGAAGGTGAGCCAGTTGATCGGCAATGCGCTTGGCATTGGCAGGCGTCAATAAAAGGTCTTTGGCCTTGGGTCGTTTACCCTGCGCCAGTTGCTTAGCTCCCTCGGTCACCATGGCACCGCCGACGCGTGTGGCTAGGGATGCAATCTTGCCAAAGCGCGAAATGCGATGGTGGGAACCTTACTTTCTTCGACTGCCATATCAGAACCTTTTCCTTAACTTCCTGTGCATCATACGCAACTTAACCTTGGCTTGCTCAATTGTTGTTTTGATTCATGAGTTTGAGTGCATAGCGAATCTGAACATGAGTAAAACTCATAGTGCCAACATGAATTTTACTCATGTTGATGCTGAGGAGTTTTCACTTTGATTTGCGTCACACTGTGGTTGAATGGAGTCATATCCGTTTAGCAGTATGGAAGTCTACAATGACAAAGGTAACGATTTTAGATGGTGGCATGGGACGCGAGCTTAAGCGAATCGGTGCACCTTTTTCACAACCATTGTGGAGCGCACAGGCGCTTATCGAATCGCCAAAGCATGTGGCACAAGCGCATCTTGGCTTTATCGAGGCGGGCGCAGAGATCATCACAGTAAACAGTTATGCCTGTGTACCGTTTCACCTAGGTGAGGAGCTTTACGCAGAGCAAGGCGCTGAGCTTGCAGAAAAAGCGGCTAAGATTGCCCGCGATACCGTGACTGAGTCTCAGCAAGAGGTGTTGGTTGCTGGTTCCATTCCACCTGCATTTGGTTCGTATCGTCCCGATTTGTTTGAAGAGCAGAAGGCTTTTGATATAAGCGATACCTTGTTCAAGGCACAAGAGCCATACGTGGATATCTGGCTTGCTGAAACGGTTGCCAGCATTGCAGAGGCAGAGGTTATCACCAAGGTACTGTCGAAGACCGATAAGCCAAGCTACATCTCCTACACCTTGATTGATGAAGTCGATGAACCTGCGCGTCTTCGCTCAGGTGAGTTGGTAACGGAAGCAGTGGCAGAACTCCTTAAAACCAATGCCAGTGGTATCTTCTTTAACTGCTCTATCCCTGAGGTAGTCGAGCAGGCCATCAAGGATGTCAATCAAGTCCTAGAAAAAGCGGGTAAAACACTCACCATAGGCGTGTTCGCCAACAGCTTTACTCCTATTAAATCGGGCCATCAGGCCAATGACACTATCCAAGAGTTACGCAACTTCTCTCCTGTGGAATATCTAGAGTTCGCAAAAACCTGGCAAGCACTGGGTGCGAGTATTATTGGCGGCTGCTGTGGCATCGAGCCAAGCCACATTCAAGAGTTGGCAGCATGGAGTGACAGCTTAGTAAACGAGACGGAGCAGTAATCGTGAAGAACCTTAACTTTGGCCTAGCCATTCCCGCTATCGCGCTAGTTATCCTACTGCTGGCCGTTTCCTCTTTTTTCCCTGAACAGTCCCAGGCGATGGCCGGCAATGCAATGACCTTTGTGACCGACTGGTTCGGTTGGCTGGTGCAACTGGGCAGTTTAGCTTTGGTGGGCTTTCTATTTTGGCTGGCTTTCTCTAAATACGGTTCTATCCGTTTGGGAGAGGGCAAGCCTGAATACTCTAATTTCTCATACGGCGGTATGATCTTTACCGCAGGTGTCGGCGCGTCGCTAATCTATTGGGGCATCGGCGAACCTATGTATTATCTACAGTCGCCACCACTGTTTGCAGATACCAATAGCTACGCAGCTGCAGCTTGGTCGGTCACTTATTCCATCTTCCATTGGGGTATTACAGGCTGGGCTATATACTGCTTCCCTGCAATTCCGTTCGCCTATGCGTTTTACGTTCAGAAGAAACGTACACTCAAGCTTTCTACCTTGTGTGAACCAGTAGTGGGTAAGAACCCTGTAGTGGCTAAGTTTATCGATCTGCTAGCTATCTTTGGTACCTTGGCAGCATTCGCAAGCTCTCTAGCATTGACGGTAACCTTGCTTAGCACAGGTGCATCTGAGCTGTTTGGTATCGAGAACGGGCTAGTGCTACAAGGTGGCATCATTCTGCTGTTTGTTCTGGTCCTGCTGGCAGTAATGCTGGTGGGTTTTAATCAGGGCATTAGCAAGGTATCCGATTACACCGTTATGGCGGCTATTGGTTTTGCTCTGTTCGTGCTGTTTTCATCCAACGCCCACTTTATCTTGAATAACTTTACCGACTCTATTGGCGTGATGCTGGATAGCTACTTCCGTATGTCGCTGTGGACGGACCCAGTTCAGCAAAGCGGTTTCCCACAGGCATGGACCCAGTATTACTGGTTCTGGTACTACGCTTATTTAATCATGATGGGCCTATTTATCACTCGTATATCCCGTGGCCGTACCATCCGTGAAGTGATTTTGTATGCTATCTCGATGGGCTCTCTTGGCTGTGCATTCTTTATCTCTATCTTTGGTGGATATGCAGTATGGGCGCAGCTACTCGGTGGCTATCCGGTGCAGGATTGGATGAGCGATGGCGGTCTAACCTTTGCTGTGGTCTCTCTTATCAAGACTCTGCCTGCGAAGAATGTAATCCTAGCGGTATTCTTAGTAATACAGTTCTTCTTGATGTTAACCACTATGTCGAGTGCAAGCGTGGCAACCTCTATGCTGACAACCAACCAGTTAGCGCTGAGCGGTGACCCTGACAACAAGGTGAAACTACTGTGGCAGGTGCCATTGCGCTTATAAGCTTCAGCGTGTTCCTGTGCGGTGGCGGCATTAATACCATCAAATCACTGTGCGTGGTTGCAGGTCTGCCGATGATGTTTATCTACGCCATCTTGGTCAGAACCCTGATGATGCAGCTCTCAGGAGATGAGGTTAAGGAGAGCGAAACCTCGAAAAACGAACAAGCAGAGCTTGAACAACTGACTGCTTGATACAGCGTTAAACGAAAATCCCTTTAAGCTCCGTGCTTGAAGGGATTTTTTAGTTTTTATTGAAACTGATTACCTTTGTAGAGCGATTATCAACTTCAAAGCCTATTGCTATGCTTAAGTCTGTTTTGGACATCATGCATCAACAGAAGGGTTTTGAAGATGGCGTATTATTCAGTTCTTGAGGTAACTCCAACCACAGATACTTGGCAAGCGGATTATGTTCCCGTATCCAATCGCATCGTTGAAAAGCACGGTGGTAAGTATGTGGCGCGTACCGTGAATCACGAACGTATCGAGGGAGTAGGAACTGAGCCAGCACTGCGTATTATCCTTTGGTGGCCATCAAAAGAGGCCGCAATTGCATTCATGAATGACCCAGAGTATCTGCCTCACCTCAAGGCTCGCACTGAGGGTTCTATCAGTGACCATGTGTTGATTGAAGCCAAGGATGATCTGGCTTAAGCGAATAGGAATGGCACCTGCACAAGAATGCTAGGTAAACTCGTGTGTGCAGGAAGAGCGTTCTGTGACTCAAGGCAGGTGCCAATGTCGACTCATTCACACTAATCTGTGGTCAACGTAAAAAGAATAGGCTGACCTTTAGAGCGCAAATAGCCATTGGTTATGGAACCTTTATTTAGGTGGCGAGTCGATTGCGGTATACTCCCTGCGACTCAATCCTGAGTCGACAACTTAAGTTTATAAACAGATGAAACTCTTTGACGTGACCCCTGCCGATTACACAGAAATGCTGGCGGTTTGGGAAGATTCAGTCCGAGCTACTCACGACTTCATCACAGAAGAAGACATCGAGTTTTTTAAACCCATCATTATGGAACACGCCTTTCCTGCAGTCGCACTCAAGTGTGCGAAGGACGAGGACGGCGCTATCCTTGGCTTTATCGGTGTCAATGACCACAAGATAGAGATGCTGTTTGTGCTGGACTCAGCCAGAGGGCAAGGGACAGGGAAACTGTTATTGCAATATGCCCTTGAGCACTTCGACGTGAACAAGTAGATGTGAATGAGCAGAATCCGGAGGCCGCTGGCTTCTACAAAAAGATGGGCTTTAAGGTGACCTCACGCTCACCACTCGATGATATGGGAAAACCTTTCCCAATTCTGCATATGGAGTTGGATAAGTAGTTTTGAAAAGACCTCAACCTATCTGTTAGAAGAAGACCCCGAGACCAATAAGCTCGGGGTTTTCCGTTTTTATCCTTCGTATTTGAAAATACAGGGGTGTTGACTGGCGCTCCCATCTGGTAGGCCTGCCCCGACCCTCACATAGTTAATTTATGCTCAGGTCTTCAGTCGCTTGTCGCCTACCTGTATTCCCAACTACCTTGGATAAAATCACAGAACTTTTATGGATCATATCATGCAGAATTCGAGTTCAGATGACATCATCATCCGCAAGGTATTCAATGACCTAGAGTCTTACTATGGCTATTTTGTCTGGTGGCCAAGTGATGATGCGTATCAGATCATGCTGGGGGCGATACTGGTTCAGAACACCAACTGGAACAATGCCAGAAGGCGATAGATAATCTAGGCGAGCGCCTCAATCCTGAAGTAATATCTGCGATGGATTTAGACGAATTGGCACAGCTGATTCGCCCTAGTGGCTACTACAACCAGAAAGCTATCAAGATAAAAGCCCTCACTGCATGGTATGCACAATACCGCTTTGATATTGCGCTAGTGCGCGAACAGCAGTTCGATAAACTGCGCAGTGAACTGCTGGCGATTAAGGGCGTCGGAGGAGAAACGGCCGACGTAATCCTTACCTATGCCATCGGCAAGGCCTCGTTCGTCATTGATGCCTACGCTAGGCGGATCTTTTCCCGATTTGGTCTCACGGTTCCGAAAAGCTATGAGTCATTCAGGGATATGATGCAACAAACCATTGCGTCCGATACCAAGACCTACGCCTACTATCATGGCTTAATGGTGGAGCATGGACAGAGGTTTTGTAAAAAGCGTCCAATTTGTGAAGAGTGCCCCTGTTTTTGAGTGTAAGAAGTTTGGAATTTAAATATTGATCTGGATGAATATAACTCCAATAACTTCAGACCCTTGATCACAGAATTGATTTTAAATCAGTCAGTTACTTAGTTAGTGCGCTAATTTATTCCTTATTCCACTTTGTTGAATATGAGGGAGTCTGTGCTAAATAATCAAGATTTTGGCATTAAGGGGAATCGGTTTTATTTTAAGTCTGATACTTACAAACTCGATAGAATAAGAAGTGCCCGAGCTAGAGAAAATTCATATCAAAGTCAGTTAGTTAGGGTTCTAGTTATTGGGGCTTTATTTTCGAGCATTGTTTGGGTTATCTGCCCTGGTGGTTTCGCTTCCATACTTGCGCCAGTTGCTATGGTTGTTGGTGTTATCTTTGCCCTATTTACCGCCAAAAGGTACGAACTTCAGGTCAAATTCGCACATATCGATGAGACTGGAGAGCAGTGGGTATCCGTAGCTAAGTCCAACAAACAGGCTGATATGGCCCTATTTGAGCAACAAGTCGATTTGCTCAAGGCTCAATAAGCTGACAGTTTAGTATTCATTTAGGGGCACTTAATTCCCCTTAATTGATACCCCCTTCACATTCTTCCTAGATCCAGTTTCGATCCCGATCACACATTCAATCTTTGAATATTTCTAATTTCTGAATCATAGTTAATATCTCATCGAAACGTATCGATGTGTATTTCTCGACGTTAACAAAATATAAAAAGTAGCGTTAAGCAAAAGGTCTCTGACATGAAAAAAAGCACCCTAATCAACTCAGAAATATCCTATCTGGTTGCAACCCTTGGCCACACAGATGAAATAACCGTGTGCGATGCAGGTTTGCCTATCCCAGATGAGGTGCAACGCATTGATCTTGCGCTGACCCATGGCGTGCCGTCTTTTATCGACACGGTAAAGGTGATCCTGACTGAGTCTCAGATCGAGGGCGTGGTTATCGCTGAAGAATTCAAAACTGTGAGCCCAGAGCTTCATGATGCACTGCTTGATGAGCTTAATACTGAAGAGTCACGCTGTGGCAAGCAGATTGGCATTCAGTATGTGTCTCATGAGGAGTTCAAGGCGAAGACACGTGAGAGCCGTGCTGTAGTTAGAACCGGTGAGTGCACTCCATACGCAAACGTGATCTTTCAAGCTGGCGTGGTTTTTTAATCCACTAGAGGAATTGGTATGACACAAGCCATTCTACAACTCACAGAGATTGAAAAGGCATTCCCTGGCGTTAAGGCGCTAGATAAAGCCAGCCTCAATGTCTACCCAGCCGTGTTATGGCCTGATGGGGGAAAACGGCGCCGGTAAATCGACCCTGATGAAGGTGCTGACCGGCATCTACACCATGGATAGCGGCTCTATCTCTTATCAAAATGCTCCGGTTGCCTTTAAAGGCCCTCGCGATTCGCAAGAGGCAGGCATCAGCATTATCCACCAAGAGCTAAACCTTATTCCTGAGCTGACCATCGCCGAGAATATCTTCCTTGGCCGTGAGTTCACTTCAAAGTTTGGTCGCATCCAGTGGGACCAAATGTATCAAGAGGCAGACCGCTTGCTTGCACGCCTTAACGTGAAGCACAGCTCTAAGACATTGCTTGGTGCATTAAGTCTTGGTGAGCAGCAGATGGTGGAGATCGCCAAAGCGCTGTCGTTTGATTCCAAGGTCATCATTATGGATGAGCCAACGGACGCGCTGACAGACACCGAGACTGAATCTCTATTCTCTGTAATCCGTGAGCTGCGTGAGCAGGGCTGCGGCATAGTATATATCTCGCACCGCTTAAAAGAGATCTTCGAGATCTGTGATGACATTACTGTGCTTCGTGATGGCAAGTTTATTGGTCAGTGTCAGGTTTCTGAGACCGATGAAGACGGCCTTATCGAGATGATGGTAGGTCGTAAGCTAGATGAACAATATCCACGAATCGATGTGCGTCATGGTGACCTTTGCCTTGAGGTGAAAGGTCTGACCGGCTCTGGCGTACACGACATCAACTTCAACCTAAAGCGTGGTGAAATCCTTGGCGTATCCGGCCTAATGGGCGCAGGACGTACCGAGCTTATGAAGGTTATCTATGGCGCCTTGCCGAGCGAGCGTGGTGTTATCAACCTAGACAATCGCACTATCAATCCAGTAAGCCACAAGATGGCCTTGCCAATGGTATCGCTTATATCTCGGAAGACCGTAAGGGTGATGGATTGGTGCTTGGTCTTTCAGTGAAAGAGAACATGTCTCTTTGTTCACTAGACAAGCTCACCAAAGGTGGCCGTATTCAACACGGCGAAGAGGTGATAGCGGTTGAAGACTTCATCAGGCTTTTCAATATCAAGACCCCGACCCGAGACCAGATCATCGGCAACCTATCCGGTGGTAACCAGCAAAAAGTGGCTATCGCTAAGGGCCTGATGACCAAACCTAAAGTGCTTATCCTCGATGAGCCGACTCGTGGTGTAGACGTGGGTGCGAAGAAAGAGATCTATCAGCTAATCAACAAGTTCAAAGCCGATGGCATGAGCATCATCTTGGTTTCATCTGAGATGCCAGAAGTGCTGGGCATGAGCGACCGCATCATAGTGATGCATGAAGGTCGAATTAGCGGAGAGTTCGATGCCAAACAGGCAGACCAAGAGAAATTAATGGCATGCGCCGTTGGCAAGAATATTAATGAGGTAGCAGCATGAGCAGCATGAGCAGCAAGGCTATGAGCAAATCAACAACTGAAATGGATAGCAGCAAAAAGCTGTTTAGCAAAGAGTGGTTAATCGAGCAGAAGTCTCTGATTGCACTGCTATTTTTGATTGTCGTGGTGTCGTTTTTGAACCCAAACTTTTTCACCGTAGACAATATCCTTAACATCCTTCGCCAGACTTCGGTGAATGCGATCATCGCGGTAGGTATGACGCTGGTTATCCTAACCGCAGGTATCGACCTTTCGGTGGGCTCAGTGCTTGCCCTGTGTGGTGCCTTTGCTGCCAGCATGATAGCCCTTGAGGTTCCTGTGCTGATTGCTGTTCCAACGGCTCTGTTTGCCGGTGCAGCTTTAGGTGCTATCAGTGGCATCATCATTGCCAAAGGTAAGGTGCAGGCCTTTATTGCAACCCTAGTGACCATGACACTGCTTCGCGGCGTGACCATGGTGTACACAGACGGTCGACCTATCTCTACTGGCTTTACCGAGACCGCAGACGCATTTGCATGGTTTGGTACTGGCTACGCACTGGGCATCCCAGTTCCTGTATGGCTGATGGTTATCGTATTTGCATCGGCATGGTATCTACTAAACCACACCCGCTTTGGTCGCTATGTTTATGCACTAGGTGGTAATGAGTCAGCAACTCGTCTTTCAGGTATCAACGTAGACCGCGTGAAGATCGGTGTATACGCCATCTGCGGTATGTTGGCTGCTCTTGCTGGCATTATCGTTACCTCTCGCTTGTCTTCGGCACAGCCAACCGCTGGTATGGGCTATGAGCTGGACGCGATTGCGGCGGTTGTATTGGGTGGTACTAGCTTGATGGGCGGTAAGGGTCGCATCATGGGAACCTGATCGGTGCGCTTATCATCGGCTTCCTAAACAACGCCCTAAACCTACTCGACGTATCTTCTTACTACCAGATGATTGCTAAAGCTGTCGTGATCCTTCTGGCAGTGATGGTAGACAATAAAAATAAATAATCTCATTTGGTAAACAAACCTAAAGGAATGCCAACTGGCTGGCTTGCTAGTCGGTTGGAAACCTCTCCCTACACAAGGAAATTACAATGAAAAAACTAACTACTTTGATCTCCGCGGCTCTGCTTTCATCGACCATGTCTGTGGCAGCGCAAGCTCAAGACACTATGGCGATCGTTGTTTCAACCCTAAACAACCCGTTCTTTGTCACCATGAAAGACGGTGCTGAGGCGAAAGCAAAAGAGTTAGGCTACAACCTGATCGTTCTTGATTCGCAAAACGACCCAAGTAAAGAGCTTTCTAACGTGGAAGACCTGACTGTACGTGGCGTAAAAGCGATTCTGATCAACCCAACTGACTCAGATGCAGTATCGAATGCTATCCGTATGGCTAACCGTTCTAACATCCCTGTATTGACTCTTGACCGTGGTGCAAGCCGTGGTGAGGTTGTAAGCCACATCGCATCAGACAACGTTGCTGGTGGTGAGATGGCTGGTAAGTTCATCATGGAGAAAGTAGGTGAGACAGCAAAAGTAATCCAGCTTGAGGGTATTGCAGGTACTTCAGCAGCACGTGAGCGTGGTGAAGGCTTCATGAAGTCTGTTAAAGAGAGCAATATGGAAGTGCTAGCAAGCCAACCAGCAGACTTTGACCGTACTAAAGGCCTAAACGTAATGGAGAACCTATTAGCGGCAAACTCTGACGTTCAAGCGGTATTTGCTCAGAACGATGAGATGGCACTGGGTGCGCTTCGTGCAGTTCAAGCATCTGGTAAAGACGTGATGATCGTGGGCTTTGACGGCACAGACGATGGCATCGCAGCGGTTAACCGTGGCCTACTTTCTGCAACTATCGCACAGCAGCCAGACATGATCGGTGCTCTGGGTGTTGAGACTGCAGACAAGATGCTGAAAGGCGAGCAAGTCGAAGAGTACATCCCAGTACCTCTAAAAGTGGTTACTAAGCAGTAATTACCTTAGATGCCCCTCAGTGAGGGGGCAAGATATGTCTGGGTTCTTATCAAAGTGCTCATACCTATCTTTATCACCCCATTTCCAGAGGGCAACCAATGAGCAAACTAGTCGTTTTGGGCAGCGTGAACGCTGACCATGTGTTGCAGGTTCCATCTTTTCCTCGTCCGGGAGAGACACTACACGGTCGCAACTATCAGGTTATCCCTGGTGGTAAGGGCGCAAACCAAGCTGTTGCCGCAGCAAGATTGAACGCAGACGTTGGCTTCATCGCTAGCGTGGGCAGTGACGCCTTTGGTATCAATATCATCGAAGACTTTAAGGGCGATGGTATCGATACATCAGGCGTAAAAATTGTAGAGGGACGCCCAACCGGCATCGCCATGATTCAGGTAGCAGACAGTGGCGAGAACAGCATCTGTATTTCAGCTGAGGCAAACGCAGACCTAACCGCTGACGCTATTAATGATGATCTAGAGGCCATCGCCAGCGCTGAGTACCTTCTCACACAGCTTGAAACACCTTTGTGTGGCATTCAAAAAGCAGCTCAGCATGCCAAAGAAAACGGCACTCAGGTTATCCTAAATCCAGCGCCAGCCTGTGAGCTCTCCGATAAACTGCTTGCGCTGGTGGATATGATCACTCCAAACGAAACCGAAGCAGAAGTGCTGACGGGTATTGCAGTTACTGACCAACAAACGGCACAATTAGCCGCGGATAAGCTCCATCAAAAGGGCATTCGCACCGTGATGATTACTCTTGGCGCGAAAGGCGTGTGGGTAAGTGAGAATGGTGAGGGTCGCATCGTTGAAGGTTTTAGAGTCGAAGCGACAGATACTACGGCAGCGGGTGACACCTTCAACGGCGCGCTCGTGACCGGGCTTATCGAAGGTAAAGAGTTGCAACAAGCGATCATCTTTGCCCATGCTGCGGCTGCGATTTCTGTTACCCGATTTGGTGCACAAACCTCCATTCCAAGCCGTGCCGAAGTAGATGCATTTTTAGATAAATAAGGGATACATATGGCGACAATGAAAGACATAGCTAAGCTGGCAGGGGTTTCTTCCTCAACGGTTAGCCATGTGATTAACAAGAGTCGCTATGTGAGCGAAGAGATCTCTGAGCGCGTCAACAAGGCGGCTAAAGAGTTGAATTACTTCCCATCTGCGCTGGCGCGAAGCCTGAAAACCAACCGCACCAATACCATAGGTATGTTGGTGACTAACAGCACCAACCCCTTCTTTGGTGAGGTGGTAAAAGGGGTAGAGCGCCACTGTTACCAGCGTGGCTACAACCTTATCCTGTGTAATACAGAGGGTGATCAAGCGCGCATGCGAGACTCCATCGAGACCTTGATGCAAAAGCGTGTGGATGGTCTTATCTTAATGTGTCCATCGCTCGAGGGTGAGAAGCTTGAGGTGTTCGACAAATACCCGAGCATCCCTCTGGTAGTAATGGACTGGGGTTCGGTCAGCTTCGAAAGTGACAAGATCCAAGACAACTCATTGCAGGGTGGTTATATCGCTACCAAGCACCTGCTTGATTGCGGGCACAAGGATATTGGCTGCATTACCGGTCCCTTGTCTAAGCATCAGGCTCAGATGCGTTTGGATGGCTTCAAACAGGCTCTGAATGAGTTTGATATCGACTTAAATCAAAAGTGGATAGAAGAGGGCAACTTCGAGTGCGAGGGCGGATTCGAAGCTCTTGAACGATTGGTTGCTAAGGGTGAAATGCCAAGTGCTTTGTTTGTCTGCAATGACATGATGGCCATGGGTGCGCTCAATGCCGCCGCCAAACACGGTATTAAAATCCCACAAGATTTATCTATCATTGGATACGATGATCTGCACATCTCCAAGTTTATGACTCCCGCTTTAACTACCATACATCAGCCAAAGTTTCGCTTGGGTCAAGCTGCTGTCGATGCGGTACTAAACAAACTTCAGAGCCAAAATAGTGAGCATCAGATAGTGCAGCTAGAGCCTAAACTGGTGGAGAGAGATACAGTAAAAAGTTGTAACTTAACAGAATAAGTACGCTATTTTAGCCAAAATAGTATCAAACCTGCTTCTTTGGCCTTTTTCGACTAGTTTTATTTACTATGTCTAGTAAATGGAATTTATGTCTGATGAAACTACTTTCGCTTAAAGCTCTCGGTCTGGGTTTAGTCCTGAGTAATTCCGCGTTTTCCGATACACCAAACTACAGTAATTTCTATGTGTTTGGTGACAGCCTATCTGATAACGGGAATTTGGCGCAGGTCCAACCTATCTTTCCGTATACCACTAGTTTTACCAATGGTCAGGTTGCTGTGGAGTATCTCGCAGACGAGCTGGGTGTTCCGTTAATCCCATCGGGTTATCTTGTTGCACTCGCGGTTGAAGGCACACCTATTATCGGAACTAACTTTGCAGTTGGAGGGGCTCGTGCGTTAGACAATCCCGATGCTGAACCAGCAGCCAATGCGATAAACCTGAGCACACAAGTAAATGTATTCTTGCAGTCTCAAGGTGTTCCCTTGGGGAATCAATTAGACCCAGCGGCATTGTATTTCGTGGGTGTAGGAGCAATGACATCCGAGATGCTAGGGCCATCATCCAAGACAGCATCGGGAAAAGCGGCGGTTTCTTTGCTCGTTTCGAGGCCTACTCTCAACTTGCAGATGCTGTGGAAGCGAATGTTATTGAGGTTGGCAAGTTAGCCTCTTTTGGCGCAAAGAACATAGTAGTTATGAATGCTCCAGACATAGGACTAATCCCTGAATCTGACATCTTATCCCAATCAAAGCTTTCCGAAGCAAATAACTTTTCTGAGAGATTTCAGGCTAGGTATCTACCGCAGACAGCAACCAACCTAACTAAATTTTACAACGCTCAACTGAGCCAAGGGTTAAAGCTGTTGCAGGCACAATTCCCAGACTCAAATATCATTGAATTTGATTTATTCGCATTAGAAAAAAACTTGTCGCGTCACCAGTGAGCTTTGGTTTTTCTGAAATCGATCTAGCGTGTGCCAACATATTTACCGGTGGTCCAATCAATGACCCTACATTTGTATGCCCAGGCTTCTTGTACTTCGATGAAATCCATCCAACAACTCAAGGGCATAGTGTTATCGCGCAAGGCCTATTAGAAGTAATACAGGATGATGATTAGCGCATTACTAGCCTAATCTGAAGCTGAATGAGATACTTCAGCCTCTTTATCTCCATCTCAACAGGAAACCTAAGTGCCAGAGTTAAAAACAGTCGGCCTATTTTTCATCACCGCGATTGCAGAGATACTAGGGTGTTATCTACCTTACCTTTGGTTAAAAGAAGATAAGTCCGTATGGCTATTGTTACCTGCAGCTTTCTTTTTAGGTCTATTTGCTTGGCTGTTATCACTACACCCAACAGCAGCTGGCAGGGTCTATGCCGCCTACGGTGGCGTCTATATTTTCGTTGCGATCTTATGGCTATGGGCTGTCGATGGTATTAAACCAAGTGTGTGGGATGTAGTAGGTGTGTCAGTGTCGCTGCTGGGCATGGCGATCATCATGTTTGCGCCGAGGTCAGGTTAAGCGCGAACAGTAACAGACCTCTTTTCTTCAAAGAGGTCTGAAAATCAACTATCGAATAGAAACAGTAGTCAGCTCATTCGAAGCCAAGGTCTCAATCGTATACTGCGCCAGTACAGAGTGGAGTAGATAAACATGATGGTGGATAGACAGACATACATGCCCTGTTTCCTTGCGTAGCAAGAAGGCTTCTTTGTCATTAAGTACCTTACACTGATGGTCTTGGCGTCGTGGCTGATGTTTTGCCCGGACTCGCGTTCAACAAATTTCAGCATCGAAGACTCGCAGTCTTGCTCTTTCAAGCTTGGGAACATCGACTTTGGCATCCAGGTTTCTTCGATGATAGATGGCTCATTGTTGATGATGCGCATGCGCTTGAAGTGATACATGCTAGCGCCAAGCTCGATCTTGAACTTCTCGGCTAGGCTCTCGTCTGCCTCGACCTCAGCAAACTCCAATACGATATTCTTCAATACAGCATCATTGTTAATGCGCTCAGAGATACTGGTTAGATTGTTGTCTTGATAGAACTCTGGTGGGTTTACGAACATACCTGAGCCTTGTCTTGAGTGAACAAAAGACTCTTGTTTCAGCTTCTCGATTGCCTTGCGCAGGGTAGGACGGCTTACCCCAAAGCGTTCGGCTAGGGCGTGCTCACCGTCTAGCTGAGACCAAGCTGCAAATTTTCCGCTAGTGATATCAGTCTTTATGGACTGGTAAACCTCAATATATTTCATGATTCCGAACGCAGTGTAGATGTCATTACAATTTCAGAAATCTTAACTCTTTTTGATACTCGTATGCTACTGCTGATTTTTACAATAGGAGCAGTTAGTTGATTATGTCAAAGAGCAATTGATCGAGATCAATCTTGCTGATGGTATCTTTTTATTTGTATTTACAAATAAAAAGGGCGTGACTAAGGTAGAAACATAAATATAAGAGGAGCCCTACCATGTCATCTAAGATCACCAATAACCCATCTCAAGTAGATGTGAATAAGAAGATTCCTTGTGCTAAGTCACCTTCTGAGCAACTGGCTATTATGCAGGCCTACACGGATGCACACCGTTCAGAGCAAGATATCTATCAGCGTGAGGTGCAGTGTCTATCGAAATTGTATCCTGTTTTGTTTAGACAAATAGAGGCTCAAGATATAGTTGTTGGTCGTGTAGATTCGCTTGCGATTGGCTTTGGTAGCGTTACCTCGGTAGGTGGTGTGGGTCACTACTGTAATTTCGATAAGCTTGAGGGGCTAAAGAGTGAACTTGATGAAACTGAGCATGTAAAGGTAGATGCGCTTCTAGAGTACTGGCAGACCCACGATACCCGCAGCATCTATTTTAAAGACACCATCACAGAAACCACGCTAGGTAAGTTTGTTGATGTCAATTACCCAGCTATCGCCACTGCTCGCTTGAGTGGTATGTATCTTGACTACAACAAGTTGGTCGACCTTGGTTTGCCGGGGATGCGTACACTGATTCAAGATAAATTGAGCAGTGCAAAGTCTGTAGCAGATGGTAAAGCGGAATCTCTGCATCGCTCGTTTTTGGGTTGTTTGGACATCCTTGAAGAGGTTATTGATCAGCATATCGCTATGTGCGCGAGGGATATGGAAAATGAGACCACCTTGACTCGTAAACACCAGCTTAACGATATCGCGGATGCCCTTATTCAAATCAAAACCAATAAGCCTGCAACCTTCCTACAGGGTATTCAACTAACTTGGCTGTATAGCTTATGTGCGGGTGTGGTTAACTACGGTCGCATGGATGACTATCTAGGTGACTTGCTAGTCGCTGATCTTGAAGCGAAGCGCATCACTGAGCGCCAAGCGATTGACTATATTCGCTCTCACTACCGCTTGATTGAAGCTCGCAAAACCACAGTAAACGGCCGTGTTGTTGTGGGTGGTGTCGGTCGCCGTAACCCAGAAACTGCAGATGTGTACTGCAACCTTGCTATCCAAGCTGTTCGTGAGAACAAGGATACTGAGCCTCAATTTACTTTGCGTATTTTCAAGGGGATGAGCCAAGAGGTATACAACAATGCCTTAGACGCTATCGGTGAGGGGCTGACCTATCCGATTCTGTACAACGATGATGTGAACGTGCCGGCTGTGATGAACTCTATGGGCATCTCAGAGCAAGATGCCCAGCATTATGTACCATTCGGCTGTGGTGAATTTGTATTGTCAGGTAAGAGTGTAGGTACGCCGAATACCTGTGTGAATATCCTTAAGATTCTGAATATTGCTATCGCTGGTGGTACCGATTTCTGGGATGGTCATGATAAGAGCGGCGGCACCAAACTACTTCAACCAGAGCAAATCAACAGCTTTGATGATGTGATGGCGAACTACAAAGACCTGCTTGATTACTACATCGACCTGACCGCGAAGGCGCAGTCTTACTCTTATGAAGTGATGAATCAGCAAGTAGGCTTCTTATTTACTAGCATGCTGACCGATGATTGTATCGGTCGCAGTAAAGCGCTTCTCGATGGTGGCGTTTACAAGCTAGGTGGCACCAACGAAACCTACGGCAATACCAATGCCTATGACTCATTGGCAGCCATCAAGAAGGTGATATTCGAGGACAAAAAGTACAGCTACAGTGAGCTTATTGAGGCGTTGAAGGTAGACTTTGAAGGCCATGAGCGCATGAAGTTCGACCTTATCAATGCGCCTAAGTTTGGTAACGACGATTCCTATGTAGATGACATTGCGGTTGAGATGCACGAGTACATTTGTAATGGCATCAAGGACTCAGCTAAGCGCGTGGGTATGGACAGCTATCTAGTGGTTATCATCAACAACCAAGTGAACACTGAGTGGGGCCGTGCGACCAGTGCATCGGCGGATGGCAGACATCGCGGCGTGTATATGAGTAATGCAAATAACCCGCAAAGTGGCGCCGATAAGAATGGTCCAACGGCAATGCTTAATTCTCTGGTTAAGCTCAAGGCCGAAGTGCATGCGGGCTCGGTACAGAACATGAAGTTCAGTAAGAACATGTACAACGACAAGCGCATGATCGTTGAGGCACTGCTTGATGGATATTTCGAGCAAGGCGGCCCACAGATCATGGTGAGCGTTGTGGGTAAGGGTGAGCTTGAAGATGCTTACCATAACCCTGAGAAGTACCCGAACCTAGTTGTACGAGTAGGTGGTTTTAGCGCCAAGTTCGTTAATCTGGATAAAGACGTTCAGTTAGAGATCCTAAACCGCACCCTAAACGACTAGCCCCTCCGCCACCCTCGATTGCTCCTGTCGAGGGTGGTTCTACTCAACTCTTTTCAAAGGCTTTCTCATGCAAGGCATCGTATTTGATATTCAAAAATTCAGCGTCAATGATGGTCCCGGAGTACGAACCGCAGTGTTTCTAAAGGGCTGTCAGATGAAATGTGTGTGGTGCCATAACCCAGAGTCGATGAGCATCAAAAAGCAGCTGTCTTTCAGCCATTCCAAATGCCAATCATGCGGAGAGTGTGCCAAGGTGTGCCCTAAGGGCGTGCACAGCTTTGTAGAGGATAAACATGAAGTAAAGTTTGATGACTGTGATGCCTGCGGATTGTGTGTAGAGGCCTGCATCCATCGCGCGCTCAAGATATACGGTCAAGAGATGGAGGTCGAACAGGTTTATAACGAGGTGGCAAAGGATAAGATCTACTTCGATAAATCGGGCGGAGGCCTGACCCTATCAGGAGGCGAAGCACTTAAGCAGTTTGAGTTTAGTCTCGCATTGGCTAAAAAATGCAAAGAAAATAGCATCCATGTGTGTGTCGAAACCAATGGAGCATCTAAGCCGGAGCACTACCAAGCCATCGCGCCTTATGTGGATCTTTTCTTATTCGATTACAAAGCCACTGGCGACAAACTGCACAAAGAGCTCACCGGTATGCCGCGCAGGCTGGTGGACGCCAATCTAGCCTTACTGGATAAGATTGGAGCCAAGGTGATACTGCGCTGTCCAATCATTCCCAACTATAACCTGAATGACGATCATCTAGCGGCTATTGCGCAGATCGGAGATAAATATAGCTGTATCCAGAAGGTAGAGGTGCTTCCTTACCATAATTTTGGTCAGGGTAAGGCTCGCGAGATAGGGCGTGAATATGAGGTAGCAGCAGAGGTTCCAGAGAGTGAAACCGTGCAGGTTTGGTTGGATAAAATTAGAAGCTATGGCGAGATAGAGGTTACGCTCAGCTAACTATGAAAAGTGTGGTTTCTTACGCTAACCAAAATCAGACAAAGGAGCTCATTGAGCTCCTTTTCATATATAAACAGCTTGGGTCGGCTCCCTCGCTTTTCGCTATCAGTAAGAAGTATTACTCAAGATGTAATCAATGATGTCTTGGTCTTCATGGATTTGAGTAGGTTCTAACCCAACCTTTGGAAAGTAACCTGCTTCGATAAGCTTTTCAGCTCTTTGGTAGATTGCCACCACTCTGTCGGCAACGGCTTCCATAGGGTCAATAAAACTGAGCTGTGGGAATTGTTTTTGCAGATAGCCACGTACTAGAGGTAGTTCAGTACAGCCCAAGATAATGGTGGTTGCGCCTCTCTCAACAAGGGGCTGAATAGCTAAAGCAAGTAGCCCCGCATTTCGCTCAAACTCACCGGATTTGATGCCGTTCTTGTGGCGGATATCTTGTCCGCATTCGGTTTTCTGTCCTGTTACCTCACCATAGATGGCGCTATGCACATAGTGCTCTTGCTCGAAACGCTCAGGTTTTACATACACAAGGTTGGCTTGTTCCAGATAGGTATCGTAGATGCCTGAGTTGTAGGTACCATTGGTACATAGGATGCCCACAACTGACTCAGGGTTATCAGCTTGATGCGGTCTACCGTGGTTTTCAGCATATCGACGATATAGGTGCGGGTTTGCTTTTGAACCTGCTCGCGGAAGTAGTGTGCAGTGTTGCAGGTCATTACTGCGAACATAGCATTGTTTCGCTCAAGCATTTTTGCAGATTTCACCATCTCCGGTACTGGGTCCTGTCCACCTTCATTGATCGCCTCTGAGCGGTCTGGGATATCAGGATTTTTTACCACTAACATGCCCATATGATCTTGGTCTTTAAGGGCACCGTGCTCGATCTCTTTCTTTGCTACAATATCTTGAAACAGTGCGTCAGCTTCAGGGCCCATGTTGCCCATCACTCCAAATAGAATTTTTTTCATCGTTAGTCTCCATAGCTTTAACTTGGGACCTAGATTAGGGGCAATTGGATGGATGACTAACTCAACCTTGATGGATCGAATCCTCTAAGCAGTGTTTAGACAAAAAATAGCGAGGCATCTAACCTCGCTATTATGTTTTATATCGTATCTACTTGTTTGGGAGCACAACGTATAGGGTGGTGCAGATCAGACAGATGACCATTGATGCTCCGGTGAAGGTAGCTAGGGTATCCTCTGTCAACGACAGACCTGGTATGGATTTATGTATATGCCAGATGTCCATCATAAATAAACCCACTGCAAAGGTGACCCCAGAAACGAGAGCTATTACTAGCATTATCCATGTGATTTCGAACGTCTTTAACTGTGGTACATGTCTACCATGAGACATTAGCACCTCCCTGTTGTTCTTGATTTTCCACTGCTTTTTTCTTTTTTAGAAATATAAATATCAGTGAAAGTATTGAAACAACATGGACTTCTGTAAAGAAGGTGCTTTTATCGCGAGTGTAAAAATATGAAGCTCACCACAGATATATGTAACGAGTCGAGAATTCAGATAGCCTCTAGATATAGAGGCTATTCAATTCAGTCTAGTTATTAGTAACCAAATGCAGGGGCAAGAACCTTGTGCATCTTTGCAGGAAAGTCATCAAATAGATACAGGGTGTTGGTATGTAGTTGTGAGCCATCTCGATTGCGGAAGGTAGCGTTGAAGAAGAAACGCTCTGCATTCTTGTAGGCATCCATATCGAAGTCTGTGCTGCCAAACAGTGGTCTACCGTCTGAAAGCACATGTGGCGTATCACCACGAGCGAGCAACACATGATTGATGTACTGGCAACTATTGTCTTTGCAATCATAAGAGATGTTGATGGTCGCGCCTTCTGCATCTAGGGTCACATCTTGGTTGGCAAGGCCAATGGCATTGTGATTGATCATCGGCCAGATACGACCTTTGTTGATCTGCTTGTCATTTATCACCCAGATAAAAGCGTGCTCATACAGCATCTCAGGCTCGCTTTGACCACGAGAAATGAAGTACACCACGCTGAGTTCATCGTTTTGCCAATTACACGAAACATGGGTAAACATCTGTGGATGCTCTTCACCTTCATAGCGACATACTGCATCAAGGTCCTCAACCGTCATGCCATAACGAGCAGAGGCTTCAAAATACCAATGATTAGGGTCTCTATCTGGGATCAGGTCTTCGGGCATGTGGGCTGGGCCTTCAGGGTTTGGGCGTTCAGGAATCGTATCTCCCGGAAGATGCACTGGTGGCAACTGCTGTGAAGCATTTTGGTTGTCAGAAGAATTACATCCAACCAAAGCAAGACCAAGGAACAGGGGAATAAGACGTTTCATATATAAACCGAGTGAACAGTGGGACACGGCGCAATTTATATCAGTCCAGAATCTGCTGGACTATTTAGTCTTTCGTATATCAATGATAAGCAAAACTTATCATCAACTAGATATGAAAAAGGCTCTAGATATCTAGAGCCTTCTAATGAGCAATCGACACTATATTTTAGAACCTAGGTACTTGTACAACCTTGTTGTTACCTAGGTTTTCACCACGAAGATGGTATAGCTTGTGAGTCTCGTTGTCTGGGTGATTCTGATTAATTTTACAGTCGAGAGATACATAGCGCATGGTGTACCCACAGCGTCGCATTGGCTGGTGTTTGCTAGAGCGCCATGAAGATGCGCCCGTCATGTACTGAGCACTCATTCGGTTGCAGTTCAAAATAGACCGCATCTTTCTCATCGAAATATCGATTGTGGAGTTCTGTACCAAAGGTATGGGTTTCCTTGCTTACAGGTACATATTCCAGATCGCCACTCACTAAATGGGTGCCGGGAATCACGCGCATACAACCGTTTTGCTTGTTTGAAGGGTCAATAGCAAGCCAAATGGTCGCCAGCTTATCCATTCTATCGATACGACCTTCCCAGTATTTAGAATCTTCGTGCCAAGGTGTAGTACGTCCGGTGAAGGGTTCTTTACAGATGAAGTGGCTACTCCAAAGGCCGATGTTAGGACCGATCAAGGATTCAACCAGATCCAATACAGGTTTGGCTGTCAGAAACTCAAACAGTCTTGGATCGGCATAGTGAGGGCGGTTGAGTTCATCCGCTCTGAGGTCTCCCTTCTCAGCCAGCAGAGATTCAAATATCTCGGTTAGCTTAGAAAACTGACTTTCTTCAAGAAGAGGCTGCTTATGCAGAATGAAGCCCTGTTCTTGATATTGCTGCAGGGCAGTAGGGTTTTGTGATTCAGGTCGCGTAGGGGTAGCTGTTGTCATAATGTCCTCCGTTTTTGTATTTACAAATTAAACTTGTTTGTTATGTTATGCAAACTTTATTTTGTTAACTTTGTAATAACAGAGGATCAGTCATGCCTGCCAAGTTTGAGGTCAATACCAATTGGACCAAGGTGCCACAACATATACGCATAGATAACTGTCATGAGCTAGCACAGAGCCGAGATGGTAGGGTGTTTCTAAGCGTCGATTGCCCAGAAAACAATATCTTAATTTTCACAGAACAAGGGAAGTTCCTTGAAAGCTGGACCCTCGGCTTTGATGGTACTCACGGGCTAACCCTGTTCGAAGATGAAGGTCAGGAATACCTGCTTATTACACAAACTGGCGTGACTGAGATTAATGGTGTGGTCAATAAAGGGTTAGGTAAGGTTGTAAAAACAACTTTGGATGGAAAAGTGCTTCACACCTTTAAGAATCCATTTGAACTTGGTCTATATGAGCAAGGTTTAACCTACAACCCAACTGAAACCTGCGTTGCCAGCAACGGTGATATCTACATCGCAGACGGCTACGGTGCGAGCTTTGTGCACTGCTTTGACCGAAAGGGCACCTATAAACATACCTTTGGTGGCTTCAGTGAATTGGACAGTTCACTGCTTAATCCGCACGGCATCGCTATCGATGCCGCTCAGGAACTGAGCGCCTAGTGGTTTCGTCTCGAAAACAATCGCGCTTTAAATTTTACTCGCTCGATGGCGAATATATTGAAGCTATCCACTTGCCTGGCGCTTACCCGTGTCGTCCCGTCATTAAAGGGATTACTTGTATGCAGGCGTATGTTGGTCTGGGCCAATCGTCAGCGATGTTGATCTAGAAAATTATCTAGAGCGAGATGATAACAGTGGCTTTGTTTTGATCCTGGATAAGCAAGGTAAGGTGGTAGAGGCTTTGGGTGCAGAGGCGATTCTCTATGATAATGGCGTGCTTACTCCTCTCTGCGTCTCCGAAGATTCTCCCTTCCATCACGTACATGATGTTCTGGTGTTAGAAGACAATAAGCTGATTATTAGCCAGTGGAGAGCAGAGCAAACCCTTCCTTTTAGTCTTGTATATACAAATAAAGAAACTAAAGAGTGTGATCCAAGTAATGCTTAGACCATTCAATTACATTCTTATCTAGGTTGCACAGCTCACAAATTACAATCTAATTGGGATTTTCGCTTCTGAACTATGACATGAGTCAATTTTAAAAGCAGAGTTACTCCCTAGTATGAACCTGTAATTTGTAAATACATTAAATAAACAAGAACAACTTACTACCCTACATTTAAAATTTAAAAGAGATCCGCACTTATGATGAAAGAGATCCTAAACCAAAAGCTGATCAAGCTAGACCTGCTTGCATCGGATAAAAACGCCGTGTTCACCGAGCTCGCTGAGGTACTTGTGAATGCAGGCAAGGTATCAGACAAGGACCAGTTTGTTAAAGACCTATGGGAACGTGAACAAACAGGCAATACAGGTTTTGAAGATGGTATTGCTCTGCCGCACGCTAAGAGCTCTGCTGTTATCGAGCCAGCTATTGCGGTAGGTATCAGCAAATCTGGTATCGAGTATGGCGCCGAAGATGGTGAGCCATCGAAAATCTTCTTTATGATTGCTTCTCCTGAGCAAGCGTCTGACTTCCATATCGAGGTATTGGCAAAACTCTCTTCAAAAATCATTGAGCCAAGCTTCTTGGAAGACCTGCAAAATGCGCAAACTCCAGAGCAGGCACTAGCACTATTAACCGCTGAAGAAGATCCAGTTCAAGCAAACCCAGTTGAACAAAACAAAGGCTTCATCATTGGCGTTACTGGTTGCCCTACCGGCGTTGCTCATACCTATCTTGCTGCAGAGTCTATCGAAAAAGCCGCGACGGAAATGGGTTATGAGCACAAGGTAGAAACCAATGGCTCTATCGGTGTTCGTAATGCACCAACCGCAGAAGAGATCGCTCGTGCCGATGCCATCGTTGTAGCATGTGATAAGCAGGTTGACCTAAACCGCTTCCAAGGCAAAAAAGTAGTTATCACCGGCGTTAAGGCTGCAATCAAAGAAGCGGACAAGCTAATCGAACAAGCTCTTGAGGCACCTTTGTACGAGGGCGATGGTAAGAAAACCAGTAGTGCCACCACCACGGCAGGCCCAGGCGGCTCGGGTAAAGACCTGTATAAATACCTGATGAATGGTGTATCTCATATGATCCCGTTCGTGGTAGTGGGCGGTATCTTGATTGCCCTTTCATTGGCAATTGGCGGTGAACCAACTCCAGGTGGTCTTGCGATTCCAGAAGGAAGCCTTTGGAACAAGATCCTCGATGTAGGTGTGGTTGGCTTTACGCTAATGATTCCAGTGCTGGCGGGGTATATCGCTTACGCGATTGCTGACCGTCCGGGACTTGCGCCAGGCTTGATTGGTGGCTGGATCGCAAACAACGGCTCTTTCTATGATGCTGATGCGGGTACTGGTTTTATCGGCGCTATCATCGCAGGTCTTCTAGTGGGTTACTTTGTTAAGTGGATTGTGAGCTTTAACTACTCCAAGATGCTGCAACCGCTTGTACCTATCATGATTGCTCCGATTGCCGGCTCACTGTTTATCGCTGCGGTATTCATCTTCATTATAGGCGCACCTATCGCAGGCATCATGGATACCATGAATGGCGTGCTAGCGAACCTATCTACAGGTAACGTTATTCTTATCGGTGTGGTCATCGGGTTGATGCAAGGCTTCGATATGGGTGGTCCATTCGGCAAGGTTGCCTTCCTATTCAGCGTAGGCCTTATTGCTGAAGGTCAAACTCAGTTTATGGGTGCGCAGGCTGCGGCTATTCCAGTAGCGCCTCTTGGTATGGCACTGGCGGCATTCATCGGCAGCAAGATGAACCTGTTTGAAGGCGAAGAAGTTGAGAACGCAAAAGCGGCAACGGCTATGGGTATGGTTGGTATCTCTGAAGGTGCGATTCCATTCGCAGCTCGCGACCCATTCGCAGTTATTCCAGCTAACATGATTGGCTCAGCTGTAGCTTGTGTGCTTGGCTTTACCTTCGGTCTAACTTGTAACGTTGCGCACGGCGGCCCAATCGTGGTGCTACTGGGGGCGTTCAACAAGCCTCTACTGGCGCTTCTGGCTATGGCTATCGGTGTAATGGTTACCGCATTCGTGGCTATCTCACTGAAGAAGCTGCGCCTAAACAAGGTTAAAAAGAACCAAGAGCTAAAACTAGCGACTCATTAATCTCCTTTCTGAGAGACCTTTGCCCCCAGCTCCTGGGGGCTTTTTTGTATTTTAGGACGAGGAGACACAAGCGGTTCTAGGTAATAGTAAAGTGTGCTGTGGAGGTGTTGGCTTTCAAACCAAACGTGGGTAGAGCCCCACTCTTTGATGGTCATATGAGTGATTTTTGGTGAGAGTAACTGCTTTAGTGTGGTCTTATGCTTACTAAACGCAAAAAACTATTATTGGGCTTTTAAGACGCGTTGAAACTTCTTTAGTCTCATGGGTATTGTGTTAGTTGAGTTGTGTCCATGACCCGCCCACACATCGGTCTCATTGAATGCGATTTCAAAGCGTAGGTCTTTGCGTTCCTCTAAGTATGAGATGTGATCTCGTGCGTTATCGAGGATATAAACGGTATTATCGATAGTAACGCTAGCAACCATATGTTTGGTGTTGCGCTGAGTGGTTACAATCAGCAGTTTCACGTCTTGAAAGCCAAACTTTTTCAGTTCGAAGAACTTAGCGATAGCGAAATCCTCACAGTCGCCTTTCATGTTAGCTTTAAATTCCTCTGGGGTTGCCCAGAAATCGGAGGTGTTATAGGTGTTTTTATCGTACGCGTATGAGTAGGTGTTGTTGTAGTGGTTATTGATGGTATTGACCAAGGCAACGAGCTCGGCGTGTCGTCCGTTTTGATGTGCCGCATAGCTAGCGCTAGGAGTTAAAAGTAAGAGGATGAATATTGTCTTAATGATATGTGCCATAGCCATACACTCGTTTATTTAGCTCTAGTAAGTTAGGGGAGGCACAATGTATTTCAAATATATTTGGGTGCTGTAGAAAGGCTCGCAAAGCGTCTGTATTGCAGGGCAAGTGTTTGAGGCAAGGATGCCGAAATCAAGCCTACAGGGAGGTATTTATGGCGGCTTGCCATGCATCACTGGAAGAGTTAGTACACGAACCTGAAGTAGTAGTTGTTCTCGCTAATCTGCATGAACCATTAAAAAGCCCAACACTAGGTTGGGCTACTATCTATTGTCGAGCAGGGTTATCTTGAACCCATCTCTCTCAAATAGAGGTAGATGGTGTCCCTTGAGATACCCAGCGTCTTGGCAGCCAGAATGATACTGTCTTTGTATTTGAAGATGCCTAGCTCTTGTAAGCGAGTGATCACCTCACGGTTGCGCTTCGATGGTGCGATGGAGGTGTCGGCATGCACTTCATTTCGGACTACCTCGGCTGTGCTGGTTACTGTTTCATCGATATCTTTGGCAAAAGTTTCAGGGGCCTTGGTTATCTCTCCAAGCTCTAATGGAAGCATGGTCTTTAAGAAGGATTGAACCGGCGCATCCATATCCACATTGATACACAGAAGGCCGATTGGGTTGCCTTTGGTGTTACGGATGATGGTGGTCATAGAGCGTAGGGTTTTACACAGGTGCTCTTGGTCATATAAGACTCAGACACATCCTGACCTTCTTTCAATTTGAGTAGCGCTATATTGGTGATGGGTGCGCCTTCATTTCGACCAGTGATATGGCCGTTGGCGATCCTTAGGATAGAGGGGGAGTCCACATCTAATGTGTGCAGAATTACCTCGGTATATTCCCCGAACATCTTAGCGATTCCATCTACCACATTTCCCATGGCATTGAGGATGTCGTAATCGCTCTTAGTCAGCTTGCGTAGTTGTTCCAATGTTTACCTCTTTGGCCAAATGGCCCAAATTTTCTTATTTCTTGGCATCTTTACGCGTGCCTTTGTGCTCAATAGTACCAATCTTTTGCTGGGTTTTTCGAGTGGTAGGGAATGAATTTACTGGGTTGGGCTCATAAATGAGAACGCCCGCAATAAGAGTTGCGGGCGCATCATCGATTCTGGAGGCATAAACCGATAATAGTTGAGGGTAGGCTAGGTCTTACGCTTTATGAGCGATAGCTTCTACTTCTACAAGAACGCCTAGTGGCAGGTCTTTTACTGCGAAACAGCTACGAGCCGGACAGTCTCTATTGAACACATCAGCGTACACCGCGTTGAATGCAGCGAAGTCTTCGATATTGGCTAGGTAGCAGGTTGTTTTCAGTACGGTATCGATGTTGCCGCCACCCGCTTCAATCACACTTTTTAGGTTCTCAAGGGACTGAACGCTTTGCGCGGTAATGCCACCTTCTACTACTTTGCCTGTCTCTGCGTTCACTGGAAGTTGACCAGAGGTAAAGATCAGGCCCTCAAAAGCTGTGCCGTGTGAGTATGGGCCGATAGCTTCAGGTGCTTTGTTTGAGTTGATTGTAGTCTTCATATAATCCTCACATAAATTTGAGTTATTCATCATTTGTTGAGAGGGATTCTGCGATCGATTTGAATTAATTTCAATATAATTTGAGAAATTTAATGTTAGCTACCAGCTTATTGTGCCAAAGATCTCGTTTATTCAATCGCTTATAGATTTAGATCTCAGATTTTGCTGAATTTTTGTTTCGTCTATTGTTGAAAGTGTTTTTCTCAAATATCGTTGAGGAAGATTCAAGGACAACTAACAATAATTTCAAAGAGACGTGAACAATGAGTGAAAACATACAAAATCTGCCTTTGGACTCTAAACCAGAGATCTGGGAAAAGGCGGGCATGACCCAAGCCGAGTGGAAACAAGCCGTTAAGTTCGATGGTGTTGATATCGGTTGGGTGGTGATGAGTATCGGCATGGCCATCGGAGCAGGTATCGTGTTCCTGCCTGTGCAGGTGGGCATCATGGGCCTTTGGGTCTTCCTGCTCTCCTCTATCATTGGCTATCCAGCCATGTATATGTTCCAAAAACTGTTTATTAACACCCTGGCTGAGTCAAAGAAATGTACTGATTATCCGGGTGTTATCTCCGGCTACCTAGGCAAGAATTGGGGCGTGGCTCTGGGCGTGCTCTACTTTATGATGTTGGTGATATGGGTTCTGGTTTACTCACTCGCCGTTACCAATGATAGCGCCTCTTATCTGCACTCCTTCGGAGTGACCGAAAGCCTGATGAGTGAGAATGTCTTCTATGGTCTGGGGCTTATCTGCGTACTTTCTTTTATCGGTAGTAAGGGTGAAAAACTGCTATTTAAACTGTCTGGTTTTATGGCGGTAACCGTACTTTTGCTGGTGGCCGTAATGGGGATTCTACTGATGGCACGTTGGGATATGAACAATATCCCTGCCATGGGTGCATTCATTCCTATGTTGAAAGATGCCATCATTACCTTGCCGTTTACCTTGACCTCAATCCTGTTTATTCAGTCTCTGAGCCTATGGTTATCTCGTATCGCTCAAAAGAGAAATCTATTGAAGTTGCTCGCTACAAAGCTAGTCGAGCAATGAAGATCGCCTTCTCTATTCTGTTTGTTATCGTGTTCTTCTTTGCGGTTTCTTTCACTTTAGCCATCAGTCAAGAGCAGGCGGTTGATGCTATGAACCGTAATGTTTCTGCGCTGGCCATTATCGCGGCTTACTTCCCTGGTTCGTGGGCGACGGTGACTGGCATTGTGATCAATATCTTTGCAGTAGTGACCTCTTTCTTTGGTGTCTTCCTAGCATTCCGTGAGGCATGTAAGGGACTGGCGATGAACCTTCTGCAACGTAAATACAAAGAAGAAGAGATCAATAAGGATTTAGTGGAGAAGGGCGTAATCGCGTTCATCATTCTGCTAGCCTGGAGCGCAATTGCACTGAATGCACCTATCCTGTCATTCACCTCAATCTGTAGCCCAATCTTCGGCCTCGTAGGGTGTTTGATACCGGCTTACTTGGTCCATAAGATGCCACACCTGCATAAGTACAAAGGCATGTCGACGAATCTGATAATAGGCACTGGCATCCTGCTTTGTATCTCGCCGATATTGGCATTCCTGTAAAACTAACAAGGGCCACAGATTGTGGCCCTTTTGCTATAAGGTTTCTTGCCTCAATTGATTGAGGTATTGGCGCATGAAGATGGCGCGTTTTTTCCCCTCTTTCTGCCCAGCCTTGGTTTGCATGGTTTCCGGAAGCTTAAATAGCTTGGTAAAGAAATGATCGACGCAATACTTTTTGTCGTTTAGTTCCCTGCTCTCCGCAAAGGGGTCTTCTCTGTGATAGAGCTCGGATGAAAATTGGCTACTGACTTGGATACAGCGCGCAATACCGATAGCGCCTAGCGCATCCAGTCTATCGGCATCCTGTACCACCTTTGCTTCAATGGTTTCGGCGGGAATTCCCGCACTAAAGCTGTGAGCACTGATGGCGTGATAAATATCTTTATGTGTTTCGCTTGGGTAATCGATGCTTATTAAATATTGCACTGCTTTATCGGCGGCAAGTTGTGAACCAAGGTGGCGATCTGGGTGGTCTTTAGGAAGGTTAACGCAATCGTGCAGGTAAGCTGCTGGTATAACGACTGCCATGTCAGCCTTTTCTTGAAATGCGAGTTGTTTAGCGGTCTTAACCACTCTAAGTATGTGTGAAATATCGTGAGCCGCATCCATCTCCATCTGCTCGGAGATAAACTCAACAAACAGCGCCTCGTACTTTTCTATCTCACTCATGCTACCTCTTCCAATGGGAACACCTTGTTGAAATATTCTAGTACGAGAATGGAATCTGGGGTGAACTCAGCACCAATATGCTCTGCATAACCTTTAAAGAAGTTCATATGGGCGTTCTTCCACCACTCTAGCGATTGATCGCCTTCACCCTCTAGGGTGGCAAATTCTTCACTAACTTGGTTAAAGACTGAGGTCTCGACTTTATCGATTCTGATAATACACACAGGGTTTTGAGCCCAGTCTAATACCACAGTGAGATCGCCAGCTTTGGGTAGTGGAACACCCTCGATGTCGTAACCTGCTTTTAGGCTACAAGAAGCGCGTTTGATGTTTTGATTGATAAGCTTTGCACACTCATTGGCATTGTATTCATCGGCACAAAAATGCTCAAAGGTGATGTTCCCTATCTCAGCTCTTTGAGTGTCAGAGAGGTTTCTAGGTAACTCTCGAGGAACCGCTGTTGCTTAATCGCCATTTATAGATGTCCATATCCTTAGTCCTTTGTTTATTCTATAAAAGTGACTGCATATCGTTGTGACATAAACCACTATTTTTAAA
>BBSB01000034.1:0-39317 GCA_000830455.1 Vibrio sp. JCM 19236 | reverse complement strand
TTGTTTTTTGTAATTGGCTTGGATTAAGCGCCAGTCTGTTGGAAGTCGTACACAGAGCCTAGATTTAGGATCTGGGTGAGCTCATCTAAAGCTGCTTGGCTTTCGCGCACTAGGCTTGGATCGATCAAGTCTTTGGCGTGGATTTCATCACGGTAGTGACGGTCGACCCACAGGTTCAGCGTCTCGAATAGGCTGTCGTTCATCAGAACGGATGGGTTCATTGCGGCTCGCTCTTGCTCAGAAAGAACAACACGCAAGCGCAAGCACGCAGGACCACCGCCGTTTTGCATGCTCTGCTTCAAGTCAAAGCACAGCAGTTTGTCGATACCTTTGTTGCTAGTAATAAGGCTCTGTAGGTAGTCGTTTACGCGGCTGTTTTCTTCACATTCACGTGGCACCACGAGCGTGGTTTCACCTGATGGCAGAGTCAGAAGTTGGCTGTTGAATAGATAGCTCGCTACAGCGTCTTGCACTGAAACCGAAGCCGTTGGCACCTCGATGATCTTCATCTCTTTGCCTAGTGCTTGGTTTAGGTCTTGGTACACCGCTTCTTTGTTAAGGAACGCCTGCTCGTGACAGAACAGCACGTCTCTGTTGCCTACAGCGATAACGTCGTTATGGAATACACCTGCGTCGATAACATCAGGGCTTTGCTGAGCAAATACAACCTTGTTATCGGTTAGACCGTGGGTACGGGCAATAGCGCTACTCGCTTCAAAGGTTTGGCGTGCAGGGAAGCGTTGTGGCTTAGGTGCATTGTTATCAAATGCAGTTTCACCGTAGACAAAGAAGCCGATACCATGGTCACCGTATTCATTACAGAAGCGAGTATGGTTAGCCGCACCTTCATCCCCAAAGTAGCTGCTCATTGGCAGGGCCTTGTGGTGAGCAAAGTGTTTCTCGTCGGCAAACATAGCCTTTAAAATACGGCCGGTTTGCTCATGTTCGATAGAGCGGTGGAACTTGTTTACCAGGTTAGCCGGAGTGAAGTGCAGGCGACCGTCCGCTGTATCCGCACTTGGAGATACGGTTGCAGCGTTTGCGGTCCACATGCTCGATGCTGAGCTACAAGCTGCTAGAAGCGCAGGAGAGTGTTCTGCGGCTTTCTTTAGTACGTTGGCATCATCACCACTGAAACCAAGCTCACGCAGCTTGCCAAGGTCTGGACGAGATAGTGGTGCAATCACGCCTTGGGTCATACCAAGGTCGTGCAGTGATTTCATCTTCTTCAAACCTTCCTTCGCCGCAAGCTTAGGGTTTGAAGGTCGAGTCTTATTGTTCAGCGAAGCTAGGTTACCGCCAGATAGGCCAGCGTAGTTATGGGTTGGGCCACTAGGCCATCAAAGTTCGCTTCTACGTGCGACTTAGTGTTGCTCATTGTCACTCCTTAGACAGTTATTGGGTCACACTTATTCAGCTTCGGCTGAAGAGTTAAACAGTGGTGCGATAGGGCTAGGTCGCCTCAGCCAGTTGAAGCACATCTGCCACTTTAGAGGTGATGTGTAGGTTGCCGTCGATAACTTCCGCTTCGCGAGTTGCGATTGCGCGAAAATCTTTCAACTTACCGTTACTAAGCATAAATGGGTTACTGGTGTGCAGTTTGCGCTCATCATCGATCACAACGGTTAAGGTTTGCTGCTCACGTACCGCACGGATATCGCCTACTTGCGCTTCTAGCATAGGGCCTGCATCGAAGATATCGACGTAGTGGTTGAAGCGAAAGCCTTCGGACTCAAGTAGCTTACGCGCTGGTAGCGTGTGTGGGTGGGTGTGACCAATCACCTCTTGCGCAGATTCTGGCAACAGGTTGGTATAAATTGGGTTCTTTGGCATTAGCTCTGCGATGAACACCTTGTCGTGCATCGAAAGCTTGTCTGCGGTTGCAAAGTCTAGGTTGAAGAAGTGGCGACCTAGGCCCTCCCAGAATGGAGAATTGCCTTCTTCGTCACTAAAGCCGCGCATTTCTGCGATAACAGTAGAGTCAAATCTCTGTTGGTTTTGACCCATAAACAGGAATCGGCTCTTGGATAGCAGGTGACCGTTGAAGTTCTTGCGCGCTTCAGGAAGTAAGAACAGGGTGCACATCTCACTGCAACCTGTATGGAAGTTACTTAGGCTCAGGGTTTGCACCTTGCTGTACACGTTGAGCTCACGAGAAGCGTGTACCGTGGTATCTAGGTGATAGCTGTAGAAAGGTTCGCTCAGACCAACGCCTGCCGCGATTGCACAGGTACCAACAAGCTTGTTTTGCTCAAGGTCTTCGGCAACAAACAGATAGTAACCATCGTCTAGCGGTTCACCGTCGGCGAAGGCCGCACAGCCGGAGCTTATCATGTCTTCGATACGCTTTGGGCAATCCTGCATTGAGGTAAAGCCTGTGCCGGTTTCTTTTGCCAGTGCCGCTAATCCTTCGCGGTCATTCTCTGTGATAGGTCGTACTATCAGCATCGTCCCTAAATCCTTTTTGAAAAATCCTTTTCTTCAAAATACAGACTTGGACTGGCCGATCAAGCGCTACAAAAGGTCAAAAATGGAGGTTTGTGCATGCCCATCACCATTTATGCAGTTATATAACTTAAGTATGCAGAGATTTTCAAATTAACTGGTTGATGAGGGGAGCGGAGAGTGATTATTTATGGATTTGAAAAATACGACAAAATTTGAGTGTGGATTTCAATATTTGTGATTGGATGCACTGTTTTAAAATCCAGTTTGCCATAAGTGAGGCTGATAAATGACCGCCCAAGACTCGGGCGGTCAATGATTCAGAGGACTAGTTTTCTACCTGTTCACCGATGAAACCACCGGTTTGGTGCGCCCAAAGTTGCGCGTAGATGCCTTTGTTTTTGATTAGCTCCTGATGGGTGCCTTGTTCAACGATATGGCCCTTATCAAGCACTATCAATCTATCCATGGCAGCGATAGTCGATAAGCGGTGCGCAATAGCGATTACCGTCTTACCTTCCATCAATTGATTGAGCGATTCTTGGATGGCTGCCTCGACTTCTGAGTCCAGCGCAGAGGTGGCTTCATCCAGTACCAGAATTGGCGCATCTTTCAGTAGCACACGTGAGATAGCGATACGCTGTCTCTGACCACCGGAGAGTTTCACCCCGCGCTCACCTACTTGAGCATCGTAGCCAACGTTACCGAACGGGTCGGTTAGGGTTTCGATAAACTCGTGGGCGTGTGCCTGAGTGGTGGCCGCGATTAACTCTTCCTCTGATGCGTCAGGATTGCCATACAGTATGTTGTCACGGATAGAGCGGTGCAGTAGCGAGGTGTCCTGAGTCACCATACCTATCTTGCTACGTAGGGAATCCTGAGTGACATCTGAGATAGTCTGACCATCGATCTGGATCTTACCGCCTTCCACATCGTGGAAACGCAGCAGCAGGTTCACGAGTGTTGATTTACCCGCACCAGAACGTCCAACAAGACCTACCTTTTCACCTGGCTTAATATCTAAGCTTAGGTTGCTGATCACACCCTTGTTTTCACCATAGTGGAAGCTAACATCATCAAACTTGATGCCACCTTTCTCTACCTTGATAGGCTCGGCGCCTTTTTTGTCTTGGATATCTACTGGCTTAGATAGGGTAGACATACCGTCTACTGTGGTGCCTAGGTTCTCAAATAGCGCACCTACTTCCCACATGATCCACATCGACATACCGTTTAAACGGAGCGCCAAACTGATGGCAATAGCGATAGCACCTACACTAACTGCGCTGTCTATCCACAGCACGATAGAGATAGCTGCGATGGCGAACACCAACACATAGTTCACTATCTCTACGCTCACGTTAAAGCCAGTAACCAAGCGCATCTGGCGATAGACCGTATCTAGGAAACCCTCCATACCTTCTTCGGCGTATTGGGTTTCACGTTTGCTGTGAGAGAAAAGCTTCACTGTGGCGATATTGGTATAGCTATCCACGATACGCCCTGTCATGGTAGAACGCGCATCTGCTTGTTCCGAAGAAACCTTCTTCAGCTTAGGAACGAAGTAGATCTGAATACCGATATAGCCAAAAGCCAAACCAGCATAGGGAGCATCAAGCGGTAATCCGCCTGCGCCAGTAGCACTATGATCGAGGTAAAGTAGACCGAGACATACACGAACACATCTAGCGTCTTCATCACTGTCTCCCGCACCGACAGAGAGGTCTGCATTACTTTGGTTGCAATACGCCCTGCAAAGTCATCTTGATAGAAAGAGAGGCTTTGCTTTAGCAAGTAGCGGTGCGCTAACCAGCGAATAGACATAGGGTAGTTGCCCAACAGCGTCTGGTGCTGAATAAGTGAATGCGCAACTACCAACAAAGGCATAACGATAAGTAGCAACACACTGTAAAAAATCAGGGTGCTTGAGTTGTCAGCCCAAAAGGTTTCGGGGTTACTGCTTCCTAGCCAGTCGACCAGTTTACCCATCATGCCGAAAGGGAGACCTCGACAATAGCCACGACCGTACTTAGCGCCGCCATAAGAAGCAGAGGCTTCTCGAACCCACGAGTGTAGTAACGACAAAAGGCAAACATGCTGTTTGGTGGCTGTTCAGGATCTTGTTTGGGGAAGGCCTTGGTGAATCCTTCGAATATCTTATACATACTGCTTTCCTAAACGATGAAAACGACTCATCCCCGCGAATGCGAGGATGAATCAAAAATAGCTTGAGATAAAAAATCGAGAAATCTCAATTAATTATATCCAAGGATAGTGGAAATGTAGGCACTCTTGAGCCAACAGCTCTACATTTTTAAACCTAGGATATAGCAATGAAACTAGAGTACGTTCATTGTAGTCTGATTTTTACCATTTCGTTTGCTCTGTTCGAGCGCTTGTTGAGATTGTTTCAGGGTTTCGTCCACATTTATCTGAACTAGGCTGACACCAGCGCTGGCAGTGAAAGAGATATCCTTGTCTTCATAGATGAAAGAGACCGATTCGATGTTCTGGCGCAGTTTTTCCGCCAGCGCAAAGCCCTGTGAGTGATCTTCTGCTCTAAACAGAATCGCAAATTCGTCGTCGCCAATACGTGCACTGCTGACGCTATCGGGGAAGTGCTCGTTGATAACGTCTGTCATCGCTAGAATCACTTGGTCCCCGCACAGATACCCGTATTGGTAGTTAACCTGCTTTAGATCATCCACATCTAGGGTCATCAAATACAGGTCTTTCGCTCTAATGTGGTTTCCTATGTGTTGGCGCAGCGTTAGTTGGTTATCGAGGTCCGTCATGCTGTCGTGCAGATAGATCTTCTCGTTTAGCTCAAGATTCGACAATGAGTTTTCAATGTAAGTCTTAAGTAGGTTGATAAGGCTGGCATAAGTAGCCAGCCAGCTCTCGGCGAATATCACACCGAGCAAGCGACCACGGCCATACAGTGGAATGCGGTAGTAGCGTTTAGAAAACTGCAGGTGTTTGGCAAGCACATCGTCTTTTGCGCTTTTGATGAAAAGGGTATGTTCGCCAGAGATGGTGCGCGCATATTGCTCGTTCTTCATCACAAGCTGCTTCTTACCGTGAAAATCTAAGGTATAGAAGTCACGAGTCTCGTTGTGGTAGAAGCACACCTGTACACGCTTAGAGGTTACAAAGCGACGGAAGATATGTAGCGTCTGATCCTTTGCTTTCTGCATGCTGGTGGCGCGGTTAAGGGTGTGTAGCTCCTTGCGCAGGTTCAGCACTAGGTAGTTGAAGATAATGACTACCAGAATCAAAGTGGCTGAAACCAAGAAGATTAAGAAGTGCGAATAGGTGTAGGCGATAATGTCTGAACGTAACGCGCCAGAAACAAACACCCAGTTTAGGTCGTTGTAGGCATTGTATTCGGCAATCTTGTACTGGTCTTCAAAGTAGTAGTTAACGCGCCCAATAGGTCTATCTTGCTCAAGCTCTTTCTTTAGTGACTGCTCAAAGATAACTGCTTTTTGTCCCACACGATGCGGGTGAGGATGGAAGATGATCTGCCATTGGTCTTATCCATGACGAACACAAAGCCGAGATCTAAGGTACGCAGGTCGATAAACAGCTGCGTCATATAGAGAAGGTCAAACTCGATATAGTAGCTAGGCCCTTTCGCCAGTTGCTCTTTGGTTAAGGCAAATACCCAGCGTCCCTCTATATTGCGATACATGTTAGACAGTTGATAGACGTGCTTACCTATGGTTACCGCTGACCAGTTAAGGTTGGGCAGGGTGAAGCTTTGTACAGGTAAGCCGTTATTTCTGGCTCTATTGGCCTGTTTTTCGGAGATGGCGGTAAGGGATTCGGTGTCGAAGCGAATGATATCGGCGAAGTTTTGGTTACTGCTTATCATCTGATAGGCAGCCTGGTTCGCGGCTACATCGCCACCATTTCGCCATGCATTTTGCAGTAGAGTGAAGTTGCCGACACTGTTTTTCATCTGCTCACGGGCGAGCTTAGTCGCGGTGCGCAGGTTTGCTTGAGCCTGAGCGTATATCGCTTCTTTATTGGTCTGGTATTGCTGAAAGCTCGCGTATCCCACAAGTAAGGCAAGGCCGATTACATAGGGTCGCAGTGAGC
Organism: Vibrio sp. JCM 19236; assembly: GCA_000830455.1. GTDB lineage: Bacteria > Pseudomonadota > Gammaproteobacteria > Enterobacterales > Vibrionaceae > Vibrio. The sequence continues at coordinate 32,768 of BBSB01000034.1, read as the reverse complement.
GGATTAGAATTTTTGGTAAAGCCATCTGATGTTGTAACTGATTTATATTTGTTTATTTTTGTTCATTTCATGAACACGTTTGGCGCAGATACTAAAGAAAATATTTTTGTGATCAAGATCTCTTTGTAATTAATTGATTCCTTAATTATGTAGATGAATGTATTTGTGCCTCACATATCAGGTTTGCTTATTTTTAGACATTAAAAAGCCCTTACTGAGAATGTAAGGGCTCTTAAGATTTCAGAAGTCTTAGGCTTCTAAGGTTTCTTGCTTAATCGGAAGGTTTTTCGCGGGACCTTCTGCTTTCAAGATAACCATAGACTGGGGCTTGAGCAGCATATCGCGAGATAGGTTACCTTCGCCGGTCTTAGTAAAGGCAGTATCACAGATAATGCTCCAGCGCTCGGTGCCACCTTGAGGCAGTTTAAATCGTGCCGGAGTTTGCGATTGGTTGATGAAGTACAGAAGCTCTGCACCATCTTCACCGATACCCAGCTTTAGAGAAACTGCATTTAAACGGTTCCAATCATCCATCTCCATCAACTGACCGTCAGGGCGATGCCAGCTTACACGGTTATCGTTACGAGTCTCACCACTGAATGCCTCGATAAATGGCACCATGTGTTCCTGACGCGCAGCGATCATATCTGAGAGCCAAGACTTAAACTCTTCTGCGTAGATATTTAGGTCCCATTTCAGCCAGCTAATCTCATTATCCTGACAATAGGCGTTGTTGTTGCCCCACTGGGTGTGAGACAGCACATCGGCGGTTAAGATATGCGGGATACTGAACGAGAACAGCAGCGAACTCATAAAGTTACGCTTACGTTTTTCACGTAGCAATTGAATCTCAGCGCTATCGGTTTCACCCTCGACACCTAGGTTGTCAGAGCGGTTATCGCCATGACCATCGTGGTTATGCTCACCATTAGCCTCGTTGTGCTTCATTTTGTAAGACACTAGATCCTGCATAGTGAAGCCATCGTGATAAGTGATGTAGTTAACCGTCATCTTGTGTGGCCAGCGACTAGCGCTATAGATGTCGCGAGAGCCCATGATGCGGGTAGCAAACTCTTTCAAGAAGCCTTGGTCACCGCGCCAGAAGCTACGGGTAATATCTCGGAACTTATCGTTACACTCGTTCCAACCATCAGGGAAGTTACCCACCTGATAACCGTTCGGGCCAATATCCCAAGGTTCAGCGATCAACTTGGTCTGCTTCAAGATAGGGTCTTGCGCCACTGCCTTAAAGAATGCTGCTTCACGATTAAAGTTGTCGCCATTACGACCTAGGGTTGCCGCAAGGTCAAAACGGAAGCCATCTACTTTAAACTCAGTAACCCAATAGCGCAGGGTATCCATCACTAGGTTCATGGCTGGCTGATAGTTAAGGTCAACCGTATTGCCACAACCGGTGAAGTTAGCATAGTGACAGCCGTGTTTTAGGTAGTAGTCGTTGTCCAGCAGTTTGAGGTTAAACACTGGACACCGTCACCGCCCTCGGCAGTGTGGTTGTAAACCACGTCTAGGATGACCTCTATGTCATTCTTGTGCAGCTCACGAATAGCCGTTTTTAGCTCATGTACCGCATCTACTTCTGCATAACGTGGATCTGGTGCCATAAACACATAAGGGTTGTAGCCCCAGTAGTTTACCTTCTCCATATCCAGAAGATGCGGCTCATGCATACAGGCCGCAACAGGAAGTAGCTGTAGACAGTTGATGTTCTGCTCTTTATAGAAAGAGAGCATCTCATCGCTAACTAGACCTAGGTATTTACCGCGGTGCTGCATTGGCACCTTGGTGTTGAGCTTAGACGCACCTTTTACATGGGTCTCGAACAACACCATTTCAGAGCGCGGAATACGCGGATAGTCGCTTTCTTGCCAGTCGAAGTTATTCGCTGTGACCACAGACTTCGCCATCGACCAGCTTTTTTCTGGTGAGAATGGCGCATCATAATGAAGAGGCTTGCTCAGCGCCTTCGCGTACGGGTCAGATAATAGATATTGTTGATTGTTTTCGTCCGTAACCACAAAGCCATATTCTTGGCCTGCTACTACGTCCTCAATAAAGATATGTCGAATGCCACCGTACTGCTCGGTGATTGGGTAGGTTTTAAACTCTCCATTCTTATCAAATAGCACCAGCGCAATGTCTTTACGGTGTGGCGCATGAATAGAGAAGTTACATCCACTTGCTTCCAGCTCGGCACCCAGTGGATAAGGGCGAGATCGCTTGTTACTCATTCTATTTAAAATTCGTTTTATATTATTTTTGAATGGCCTTCGCTACGGTAAAAGGTTTGAGAATTTAACGCAACACCAAATGTTGAGAAGCTAGGTCTGATAACGGTTCGTTATAAAGCTTTAGATGTTTTATTTCTTTTAGAAATTTGAGAAAAACGGCTTATTTGCACTACTTCAAACTTTTGAGTGCACCGCGAGTGTGAATGTTTGCACCAGTATGAAACAATATTTTGCGAGAGCTCACACTTTTAAACAGAACCTGAAAAATAATAAAAAACAGATGAAACTTTTATAAATCGATCGGGATCTAACTTTGCACAAAATGGCTTGTGATCAATATCACTAGAGATCGCTAAAATACTCCCCAGATCTGTGATTCACCCTCCAAATCACTATTTCTACGCCCCCCTAATCCCGTCTACTTCCCCCTTCGCATTTTAGGGGGAGGAGTACAGAATTATTTTTTATTCGCCCTATTATCTTCTCGTCGAAAAGAAAAAGTTTTCGGATTTATCTTCACTACAGTATTTGCCAACGGAAAGGTGGTCAGCTGGAAGGTAATTAGGAAATTAAAAAAATAAAATCGTTCGGGAGTTAACGAGTAATGAAAAAGCTAAACCTATTAACTGCAGCGGTATCTGCTGCCCTACTATCAACCTCTGCTTTGGCAGTAGACTTTAATGGTTACATGCGTGCTGGTGTTGGCGTAAGTGGTCAAGGTCAAAACGTTTCTTTTGAAAGAGGTAACCTAGGTCGTCTAGGTAACGAAAATGAGCTTTACGGTGAAATCGGCATCGGTAAAGATGTTTGGGAAAAAGACGATGTTAAGTTCCGCGTGAACTCTATGCTTGCAGTTGTTTCTGACCAAGGTAACGACTTCGAAGCTCTAGGTGGTGACAACCTGATGAAATCGCTCTTCGTCAGTTCAACGTAGAAGCAAAAGGCGTACTAGGCTTTGCTCCAGAAGCGACTCTATGGCTGGTAAGCGTTATAACCAACGTCATGACATCCACATCACTGACCGTTACTACTGGGATATCTCAGGTGCAGGTGCTGGTATCGACAACATCGATATGGGCCCAGGTCGTCTATCTGTAATGTGGGTTCGTTCTGACCGTGGTGATGTTACTGACCCAGGTTCAGCAGCGCGTACAGACGCTCTAAACGTAAACATCTTTGACGTTCGCTATGCTGGTCTAGAACTATGGTCAAACTCTTCTCTTGAGCTAGGTATCGACTATGCAATGACTAACGAGTCTGATGCATACACTGGTAAGAGCCTAAAAGACGGCGTAATGCTTACTGCTGAGTTGACTCAATCTATCTTCAACGGCTTCAACAAAACTGTTCTTCAGTACGGTACAGAAGGTTACGGTAAAGCAATCGCATACGACGGTGCTGGTAACTGGTACGGTGCAGAAGCAGAAGACGGTGCAGCAGCTTACCGTATCATCAACCACGGTGTGATGACATTCGGTCAGTTCGACATCTCTCACCAACTATTGTGGCAAGCATCGACTGATGACGTACAAGCAGGCCAAACTGCTGACATCGAAACTCTATCTGTAGTTGTTCGTCCTCAATACCGTTGGAACGAACTACACACTACTATCCTTGAGCTAGGTGCGTTCACTGGTCAAAATGCTGATGGTTCAGACAAAGGTGGTCAGAAATACACAATCGCGCAAGCAATCTCTGCTGGCGACAGCTTCTGGCACGTCCTGAGTTCCGTGTATACGCGAGCTACGTTCAAAATGACGAAGGCTTCGTAGGTAACTCTGCTAACCAAAGCGATTCTGAGCTGAACTTCGGTGTTCAAGTTGAAGCTTGGTGGTAAGAACTGATTCTTTGAATCAACTCTTAGCAATATAACGCTTTGATATAAAACGTGAAGGCCAGTCCGCAGGGCTGGCCTTTTTTGATACAGTTAGTCGCTTTGATAGCTCAAAAGGAAAACTAGAATGAAAAAGATTGTGCTAATGGTTGCGTTATCATCCGCGCTAGCAGGCTGTGCTTCAAATGTTCAGGTGTTGGACACCTCAGCAGCTGAAGACTTCAGTGCAGTAACCATTGAACAAATATCACAACTAAAGAGTCAAAATGTAGCTTTGCCAGCTAATCTGGAATTCGTTATTAACGACCAGAGCCCGCAATTACAACAAGATTCACTTACAACTAATGTAGCCAGCTTTTCGGTACCAGGAAATCGAGGTGCACTGAAGTTTGAAATCACCAGTGTTGCTACACAAACCGTATATTCTCCAAATGTTGCGATTTACTCGAGCACAGGTGAATTGCTGTTTAACTATGATGCGGACGAATTTAAGTATGAGTACGCGAAACTAATTTATCCTGATCGCTTGGAAGGTGAGTTCATCTTTTCACCACCGGCAGGGCAGGAGCAGCTTCAAGTTCTGATCTATACAACAGCAAAAGACTTGGCTGAAACTACAGAACTTCTGCACCCAGCTAAAGCATTTGCAAGAAGCACTGGCAAGGTAGAGCCTGAAATCCCTAACCTATAGCTGCACACACTGACACGGGTGAGTTCAAGATTGAGATAACGTCACAGCTAGGTGTGACTCAGCCAGTGGAAGAGAACGTTGTTCGAGCAGACCAAGCTGGTGACTCGACAACCTATTACCACAGTGCAATTCGACAAGCTGTTGCTGATAACAATATGCCAAAAGCCCTAGCTCTACTTGAAGAGGCTCAGGAGCTAGGCGTTAAAGATGCGAAGAAGGTCTACATCGAGGCACTAGAAGCTCGATAAAAGATTGGTCAGTTAGATGTCTGAACTTTAACTGGCCTTTTAATCTAAATCCGGTTCAAAAAATAGAAGAAATTAGGAACGGTTTATATGTAATTCGATTGTTTACTTTGCTTGGTTCGTTGAGTTCTTAGAATCAATGTATCCAAAATCCTAACGTAAATACTGTTAACTCCAAACCTTAGTGTTGTTCATTTTTGTTAACTTGTTAACCAGGGCTTAGACCCTGGTTTTTTTTATCTATTATCAAATAAAAAAGAGCTCCAATTGGAGCTCTTTGCACTTTTAGTTAGCTTCTAGTGAGAGCCAATGTCGCTAATGGCGGTAAATCCAGACTAAGCATACCTATGCCATCTTGAACTCTCAGCGTATGGCTTTGCACTTCACCAATGTTCTGTTTCAGCTCATACTCATCATCTTCCAGTCTCCATTTAGCTACTAGAGATTGAGGTATTTCTATCTCAGCTTGGTAGCTTTGTTCTGTGCTGAAGTTAGTTGCAGCGATAACAAACTCTTCATTGTCTTCACTGGTGCGAGCAAATAGGTAAACATTTTCAGCCGCTTCACCCAGTCTCTCTTGGTTGTACGGATAGAGAGGCTCAAAGTCACCGGTTAGAGATTTACACTGTAAACTAAAGGTCAACAGTTCTTGGTAGAACTCACGCAGTTGCTTCTCTTGCTTTGTTAGTTGACCACCATCGAATTCACCTTGGTTCATCCAACGTTGGTGATGCGGAACACCAATGTAGTCAAAGATAGAGGTGCGGCTTGGTTTACCAAAGCCTGCATCTTCAAACCCAGGTTCACCCACTTCTTGCCCAAAGTAAATCATGGTTGGTGCACTGCTTAGCAGAGCACTCACTAGCATGGCTGGGCGACCTAGTTCAGCATCTCTTGCAAACTCTGGATGAGCAACGCGCTGCTCATCGTGGTTATCTAGGAAGTGCAGCATGTGATGTTCGATATCCAACATCTGTTGCTGAATAGGGTCGATAGTCGCAGTAGATGCTTTACCTTGCATGATCAGTTTCAATGTATCGTACAGGTCTACCTTGTCGTATAGATAGTCCATCTTACCTAGGTGGATATAGTCACGATAAAGGTCTGGTTGGTAAACCTCAGCCATCAGGAAGGCATCTGGATTCTTCATCTTGATGCTTGAGTTCATAAAGCTCCAGAACTCTACTGGCACCATTTCAGCCATGTCGTAGCGGAAACCATCAACACCTTTGTCTAGCCAGTAAAGGGCGATGTCTCTGAACTTGATCCAAGAGCTAGGAACTGACTTGTCTTTCCAAAACTCAAAGTGCTCTTTGAAATCTTTCTCTGCGTAGTCTGCAGGCAGTTCATCGAAGTCTTTGTTGCCGTCTGGTTTGATGCCGTAGTTTACTTTGACCGTTTCGTACCAATCATCTAACTCTGGCTTGGCTAGGCGACTGCCGTTACCTGTCCACTTGGCTGGGAATTCTTTGAAAGGCTCTACTAGGTCTGGGTGTGCTTCGCCACCGAGAGGTGTGAATTCCTGAGGAATATCAGGTAGTTCAAAGCCTTGCTCTGGAATGTAGTAGAAGTTGTTGTCTCTGTGATAAACAACGTTGGTATCGTCTTCGGCGCCGAAATCTGTTACGCCTTCAGGGTTGTTTTTCCCTTCGTAACGACGCGCCACATGGTTAGGCACGATGTCGATGATCACCTTCATATCTGACTTGTGAGTGCGCTCTATAAGTTGCTCAAATTCTTGAAGGCGGTTGGCTGGGTTATCGGCTAGGTCAGGGTTGACTGAGTAGTAATCCTTTACAGCATAAGGAGAGCCTGCGCGGCCTTTCACTACAGATGGATGGTCGTTGCTGATACCAAACTCGGTGTAGTCAGCTATTACCGCATGGTGTGGTACGCCAGTGTACCAAATGTGAGTTATGCCTAATTTTTGAATCTCTTGTAGCGCCTTGTCAGTGAAGTCACTGAACTTGCCCACGCCGTTTTGCTGCGCGCTTCCCCAAGGTTGGAATTCGGTGTTAGTTATACCGAACAGACGAGTAAATACTTGATAAACATTGAACTTCTGATGAGACATCGCTGAGTTTCCAATAGGTGAGTAGAATGTGTTTGATGTTATTCATCTGTTTGTCAGTGAGCGTCACCCTTGGTTCAGATAAAAGGGGCGTAGAAATCGAAACTGTGATCTTGAACTATAATACTTTTGGGTAAACGTATTTTTTGTTTCGTTCCTAGGAAAGCGAGTCGAATCTCGCGAGTATTTGGCATTCATCCTTGAGGCAGAAACAGTGCACTCAAGGTGAGGAACAGCGGTGGTTGTATGGATGCAACAACTGAAATTGTATATACGATTGGTGCTATTGCCGGTTTCGTGGCACTGTTTTTCACCATAGGTAGATTCTTTGCCTACAGGGCAGAGCGTCTAAAGCGCAGTGAAATCGAAACAGAGCAGAGGCTAAAAAAGGCAGCTGCTGAACGTGTACGTCTTCACAATGAAAAGCTAGCTCTAGCCAGTGAAGGATTAGTATCTGCCCAACTTGAACTCGCGAGAGAAAGTGAGAAATCCAACCTTAAAGAAGCCCTTTTCTGGTATGAACGTGCTGCCGAACAAGATGACATGGAAGGTATAAAAGGTTTTGTTCGAGTCTGTGAAAGCTCCGACGAAGAGATAGTGGCGCAAGATAAATACCGTTATTGGAAAAACGCACTAGAAGCTGCAAAAGGTGATGAACAAGCCGAGTTTGAACAGGGCTTGGCTCTGTTTGAGGGCTATGGCATCCGAAGCAATATGGACAGAGGTTTAGAGCTTATCGAGCATGCAGCTTCGAAACGTTGTGTTCGTGCTCAGATGTTTTTAGCTGAATGGTACAAGTCGCCAGAAAATCCATTTGCTAATAAAGAAACCGCCAAAATGTGGATGGATAGAGCGGATGGCAATATAGAGGATGAGTCCAAATAGAAGGTCTGCGAACTGCTTGTTCGCGGTCTATACTTTTCGAGGTTGAGAAAGAAAAACGAGTAGGGGCAAAGGTTGTGCCCTGTTAAATCAGAAGGAATCGAGATGAAGAAGCTAGCTTTAGCGCTCGCTTTGGCGAGCAGCCTAGGAATGGCTCATGCAGCTGAAGAGGTGGCTGCAGAAGGAGCAGCAACAGGTTCAGCTCCAGCAACTGGAGCGGCTGCGGGAGCAGGAGCTGCAGGTGTCGCTACTGGGTCTGTAGTGGGTGCAGTAGTTGCTGTGAGTGCTGTGGTAATTGTTGGTGGCATAGCAATAGCCGATGCAGGTGATGACTCCCCATCTACCACCATAGATGTAGAATAAACCATAGAGCCACCAAGATTTTGGTGGCTTTTTTGTGCCTGTTGCATGGAAGAATTTTTTAAACTCTTCGCTGTTCTCAAACACTTTACTCTTTCCACTCGAAGAGCTCTTTTTGTCTGCCTACTAGTCTTGCCTCTGTCTGCGTGTACCCAAAAATTTAAAGACCTTGGAGCAACGGTGGACAATGCGGTTTTCGGAGAGAAGGATATACAGCTTTCAGAGCAAGAATTGCGAGGCTCTCCCTATGCTAGCCTCTATGCTCGAGTTGATGACGGACGCCAGATCCACATGGTGCTGGCTTTTGCTGAAACCGACCCTTTAACGGGAAAGCAACTGTTGAAATGGATGTCAGCAGACAGAGCCATGATCGTTACCCTCGAGGGTCGCATCGTTAAGACCCTTGCCCTTCCGGATGCCAATTTAGCAGGCCTAACGCTTGATTCCGATAGAGCAAGTTATGATTGGCAACCTGGCTATCGCTACGGCTATACCGCAGCAATCTCTAGAGAGATGATTGCTAGTGAGCTAGTTGAAACGCCACTGCAGGATTTCAAGACAGAACACTACATAGAGACTGTTAAGTTCGCGCAATTGGACGAGAGCATAGAGAATCACTATTGGATTAACAAGAAGGGGCGGGTGATAAAAACAGTTCAATATCTAGGTCCGGATATGCACAAGATAGAACTTCTTCTGATAAAGGATTTTGGATAGCCGATGGGACGATTTTTATCATGGATGATAAGCCTATTTGTTAGCACTCATCTCTTCGCAGTAGAGTTAGTCGTAGAACTCCCATTGCAGAATAAGACTCTGCAGTACACGGAAAAGACTAGGCTCAGCCAGGTTCTGATAGATGTCCATAGTGTGGCGCCTGAGCGATATTCATTGGGCTTGTTTCTTGCTAACCCTAATACACAGGCTGAGGTAGAAAAGCTATATCAAGAGATAGAATCTGAGCTTATTCAAAGAAAGAACAAGCCTAACTACACAGCGCTCAATCAAGCCTCGCAAGCGATTCTTAATCAGTTGACAAGCTTTCAATTCAAAAGCCGAGTTCTGCTTAACCTAGATTATGACTGGGCAAGAGCGCGTCCAATCAGCGATCCTATGCTCTCCTATCAAGGTCAGTCCAAGTTTGAGCTGTACGCATTCCCGCGGCCTGAGCACATCACCTTAATAGGCGCTGTTGATAGACCGGGAAAGTTGACCTTTGAGCCCCATTTTCAACTCACTGACTATCTAGACGAGCATGGAATTGTTCTTCTTGATGGCGCAAATAAAACCGAGGCCTTTGCTATTCAACCCGATGGAAAAGTCGTTGAAATGGGGTTTGGCTGGTGGAACAGCAAAGAAACGTACCTTGCTCCCGGAGCGATTGTTTTTGTCGGTCTAAGTAGCCTTTGGAATGAAAATGAAGACTGAATCGGCAAATTGCTGAGTTACTTGTGCACAAGGTGGGCCTATGAAAAGGACTGCCTTCATTGCTGTATGTCTAGCTCCAATGACCATCAGTGCCGACGAGTTTTACTCTGCAAAACTTGAACCCTCCCAGTCGGACTTTGGTGGTGTGGGATTAATGCAGATGCCCACAGGGCGAATGGCAAAAGAGGGGCAGTTTAGCTTTAATGGTACCTGGAACAACGAATACCATTGGTACAGCATTAGTTTGCAAGTGATGCCTTGGTTGGAGGCGAGTATTCGCTACACCTTGGTTCAAGACCTGCTATACAGTGGTGACCCAGATTTTAGTGGCGACAATGAGTTGGCAGATAAAGGTATCGACTTTAAGGTGCGGCTGTTAAAGGAGAGTCGGTATATTCCTGAGGTTTCGTTAGGCTTTCGGGATTTTGGTGGTACCGGTTTATTTGATGGAGAATTTCTTGCCGCTACTAAACGCTTTGGTCCACTCGATGCCACTGTAGGTATAGGGTGGGGCTATCTGGGACAGAGCGGAAATATCTCCAACCCTATGTGTTCCATCGCCGACAGGTTCTGTACGAGACCACAAGGTTTCAGCGGCAACGGTGGGCAGTTCGATGCAGATAGATGGTTTACTGGCCCTGCTTCTATCTACGCTGGGATCGAGTATCAAACGCCGTTTCAGCCCCTTTCAATCAGAGTAGAATACGATACTAACGATTACTCGCAAGATGCCCCTGTAGTTCGCGGTAGGGCGGATATGACCCAGCATATTCCCGTCAACTTTGGCCTTGTTTATAAACACCAAGATTGGCTCATCTTCGAATGAGCTACGAACGTGGGGATACCTTCACTGCGGGTCTAACTCTAACCACTAATTTCAATGACCTTTACGCTACTTGGCTCGATGAGCCTGAACCAGAGCTGCGTCCTAATGGTTCGAATAAAACAACCGACTATTCGAGCTAGCTCAGGACCTTTACAACGTGGCGGGATACAAGGTCTCTCATATAGAGTTGGAACAAGACACGCTGGTGGTCGTGGCTGAACAAAGCAAGTATCGCGACCGTACCAAAGCGAGATCTCGAGCCTCTACGGTTATCGCCAATCACACGCCTGAAAGTATTAAGTCTTATCACATCATAGAAACCAAAGAGTCTCTAGCAGTGACTCAAGCAGAGATAGACCGTCAGTCTTATCTTGCCTACAAAACTCAGCAGAGCCTAGACGCGGATTTCTCTCAAGGAGAAACTTCTTACGTGGTTTCAGAGCGAACAGGTTTGTCGGAATATGAGGAGTTTGACCGCTTTGATTATGCTTTTCACCGCAATTGGTACAGTCATTTGGCTCGGCGGAGAGTTTTTATCTGTACAGTATTGGTGTGAATGCGGAGGCAAGCTTCTGGCTAACCCGCAACCTACAAGCTAGCGGTTCTTTGTATCTCAACCTCATCGATAATTACGACAAGTTCAATTACATAGCTCCGCCAGATGGTACCGATGTGCCAAGGGTGCGAACCCTATTTAGGCTTATGTGGATGAAAGCGCCCTTCGTATGAATAACCTGCAATTGACCTGGTTTGAAGACTTTGGCGATAACTGGTTCTTCCAAGGCTACGGTGGGTATCTCGAAACCATGTTCGCTGGTGCGGGTGCTGAGGTGTTGTATCGCCCGGTTAATGCCAGCTGGGCAATCGGTGCAGATTTTACCTTTATCTCTCAGCGTGACCCAGAGTCTTGGTTCGGTGTTTTTGAAGAATCTAGGCAGTTCAGCGAGGCAGATCAGCGTTATTACAATGTGGTGGATAAAGGTACTACAGGCTTCTTAACCGCTTACTACATGCCACAGTGGTCTTGGCTAGATGATACTTTGCTTAAAGTAGGTGCTGGTGAGTTCTTAGCTGGAGATATCGGTGCTCGTATCGACTTCTCTAAACAGTTTGATAGTGGGGTGATTGCAGGAGTGTTTGCCAGTATCACTGATCTAACCCCTGAAGAGTACGGAGAAGGAAGTTTCACTAAGGGCTTTTATATCTCGGTACCCTTTGATGTGATGACGGTGAAACCAAGTGGTAATCGAGCTTCATTTAGCTGGCAACCTATTACCCGCGATGGCGGGCAGATGCTCAAGCGTAAATATCAGCTGTTTGATGTGACCGATGCACGAAGCCCTTGGTATCAAAGACCCGCACAAAGAAATACCCCTTAGCAAGCCAAGGGGTATTTATGGTCAACAGATCAGTTCTCGTAAACCACCTCGTCTAGGTAGCGCATATAAGCGTTACGCAGACGAATTGGATTACTGTCGAAGTAGTTCGGGTTGAGTCTAGCTCGCTCGAAGTATTGTCTGTCTAGGTTGTGGTAGTTATTCGCTGTTTGACCAAGACCAGTGTTGAGCTGGTTATGAGTTTCGCCAACACGCGTCTGAACACCGAAGTTCCACTCGCTGACACCACGAACCGTTAGATATTCTGGGTTCATACCACGCCAGAAGGTAAGCGGGATAGATACGTTCAATGTAACGAATTGCTCGCGCTCGCTGTTTAGATAGGTCGCATCTAAACGAGTATCTCCAAGCCAGTGGCTTGAGGTTGCCTTAACGCCCTGATCTCCCCCCAGAACTCACCACCTTGAACCTGCATTTGCCAGTTCCACTGAGCAACTGAGAGTCGATAGTGGGCAAGCATAGGGGTTTTGGCGTCCTCAGTGCTGTCATCAGCATCGAAGTAGCCAACCTCAAAGCCAAGGTTGTGCATACCGGATTGGCTGTACCACTGGGTCTCGTTTTGACCACCATAGTAGTCACTGCGCACTAGGCCAAGGCTGAATTGAGTCATTAGGTCTGCTGGCAGGCGAAATGTCTGATGCACCAGAGCTCGGTCTATTTCATTTTCTAGAGCGTTAGGTGCGAAGTAGCCATCATCATAATCGTCACTGTTTGTGATAGGCAGTATGTGGCGGATATCGATTGCGGCACCTTTCCACAAAGGCGTATACAGGTTGGTTCCAAGTCCTACTGAATAGTCGAAAAAACCATACTCTGTGGCAACGGCGTAGTTCATCACTGGAGAGAAGATAAGCTCGCTGTAGCCAAAGCCATCATTGACGGTTTCATAGCGCCAGTTTGTTTGCTCTAGCTTGGCGTTAAGTCCATCGTTTGAGACCTGAACTTGGCTACATTCGGCACCGGTTTTTAGGAAGTCACGGTAGCAGTTGAGCTCGGTATTGATGGCAAGCATAGGGATCTTGTTCTGCAAAAGAACCAACTCAATCTTCTGAGCACTGTTAGAGCCTCTAGGCAAGTCAGAGAACAAGTCTTCCCCAGAGTTTGCAGAGATAATACCTAAAGCTACGCCTGCTCCATCCATAGGGTTGTGCTGGTAGCGCTTGCTTTCCAGGGCAATAACCAAGGTGTCTAGGCTAGAACCAACCCGAATGTTTATGAAGCCCTCTTTTTCTAACTGACCAATAAGTTGAGTAAGGCTGCTTGCTCCGCCTTTGGCGAGCTCCGTTTCAAGTTGAGTTTGTGCATCTGGCTTGATGTCTGAATATTTTTTACGGGTGAAGGTGTCCCCAAAGAAAGGTACCGAAGCACTTACACCCCACAGGGTTTGGTCTTGGTTTTCATGACCAGAGTAAAGTTGATATTGAGCCGCTAATTGAGCTCCATATGGCAGCATATCCTGAGGCGTCATTAGACGAACAGCGGCATTGAATTCTTGGGCGTCGTACTCACCCGTTAGCTGAACAAAATCAAAGGGTTGCCATTCTGCACCAGCAAAGGGACCATCGAGTACGCCTAGGCTCAGGTCAGACTTACCGTAACCACCGCTTAAGCGAAGATTAAAGGCATCGATCTCGGTGTCGGCTACCACGAAGTAGGCATCGAAGTTGCTGGCTGCTCCGCCTATATCTTGCGCACCAAATGCTAGGTTGAATCCAGTCCACTCCTCGAGATAGGGAAGCTGGAATTTAGCGGTGGCTGAGAGGTCGCGAATGCCACAGCCGGACTCGAAATAGCCATTACAGTCGTAGGTATCAGTAACGATACGACCACCTACTTCAAGGTGTGGGAATACCCCAGCATTAACGTACCAATGGTCAAGCTCAGCAATAGTTCCACGATAGGGAACGCCCTGACCAAATTGAGCACTGCCTCGACCCGTTTCTAGGGTTTGGGCATTGGGTGTGAAGATTAGACACTGAAGCCTTGTTGTGATGGCAAGATGTCGACCTTTGCCATTGCTGGGTAACTGAAAGCGGTGACGAGCGAAAGTGAGAGGGCTCGTGAAACAGGTGTGCGCATAGGAACATCCATATCCTAGGTTGCAAAGAAAAGAGAGACAAACAACGCCTCACGGGGAGGCGTTGTGATTGTTGGCTGTTAGCCTGTAGTACCGTCACCACCGGTACCGCCGGTTGGTGGTGGAAGTTCCTCTTCAGGAATTGGAGGGAGTTCCTCTTCAGGGATTGGCTCGAGTTCCTCACCTTCTTCTGGATCAGGAACAGCAACTGGAGTATCGTCATCCGGATCTGAGATGGTGTCAAAGTTACTATCAAACTCGGTAGTCATGTCCACATATGTAGGAACAGTGTTGCCCTGTGCATCAGTCGTAGTTGGGAAGTCATCTTTCTCAGCCAGTACTTCTGCGGATTTTTTGGTTGCAGTTTGTAGTGCTGATGAATCAACAGTTCCATCTTCGATACCGTCTACCTGACTTGCGATAGCATCAGAAAGAACCATGGTTGACGCTTGCAGATTCTTAGAATCTTCCGCGCTTAGGTTATTTAGAACTGATTGCGGATCAGTCAGGAATTGCTGACGTTGCGCTGCGGTAAGTTCGGTACCGCCTGGAATAGTCTCCGCAAATGCTTCTTCAAGAAAAGCATCCACGTCCACTGGGTCGCCATTCTCTTCGGCTTCAGCGATCTTAAGAGCAACAAGCGTTGAGTATGGTGTTGCTGCAATTGCTTGACCAGAAGTCATCAACTGAGACGGCACGATATAACGAACATTGGTCATGTCCTTACCGTTACTCTCATCGATTGCATCACGTGTACCGCCAGCGCCAGTAAGGTTCTCACCAAATTCAAAGAAACACTGAGTTGGATCTTCATCAAACAGCGGGAAGTTACCAACCCCGATATTGATAGTACCGTTACCGCCAGTTTCTGCGATGTAATCTAAGCCATTGCCGCAATCGATATAGGCATCAAGGTAACGAACTGCACCATCGAAGGCTTGTAGTGGTGTCGACTGAGGCTCGACTCGGTTTTCGTTATCACTGCCGCAAGCTACTAGCAATCCTGCGCTCACAGCTAAAGTTAGAATTTTATATTTCACAGTATCCTCCTGTGTGAAATAACTGTCTCGTGGACAATTCGAAAAAGGTTTACTTCACATTAGTGCCAGTGATAAGCCACTGAAATCCCGAAATAATCGATATCAGGTCCACCGATGTCGTTGTACCAAGTGTACTCAAGAGCGCCCGACCAATTCTTGTGGAACTGATACTCCAAGCCGGCACCAAGGTGCGGAGTCCAACCGTTTTCGCTCTCATAAACACCAGAGCCATTTGCATTCCAGTCGAACCATTGTGTCCCTGCCTTACCAAAGATAGACAGTTTCTCAACAATCTCATAAGAGGCTTTTGCGGTTAGGTTGATAACTTGAGCGTCGTAACTACCAGAAACGTCTTTTAGGTCTGCTTCACCAAGATCATGATAGCCCAATTCCACCGCTAGCCACGGTAGAGCTTGCATGCCTACAAATGCACCCCAAGAGAAGTCAGAGTCGTCAACGCCAGTGACGTTAGTTACTGCAGAGCCGAGACTTCCAAAGTTAGCTGAACCAAATTTCAGACCACCGTAGTAATGTGGAGAGAAGGTACTGTCAGTTTCAGCAGCGAATGCTGTTGATGAGATGGCCAACATTAATGGAACAGCTAAAGTTATTTTTTCATTGGCTGATTTCCTTTTCTAGCTCAAAAAAGAACCGTTGTTAGTGAGTTCAATAATTAACCTAACATATTGTTCTGTATAAGACTTTACAGTTTGTTTACCATTCCCGCTGACGGTGTACGGTTTATGTTAATTTTGTGATCTATGCATCAGTTTGCTGAATATCGTATTTGAACTTTTTGAGCTCTAGAGGAATGAGAGCAAGAATCGGGTTGCTTGAAACTAGGTCCTCTTACAAACTTTAAGTATCAGAAATATCGAGGAAAACAGTGTGAATCTTGCCAGTATGTTGCGTCTTATCTCTCTTGCAGCGATATGGGGTGGCTCTTTCTTGTTTATGCGTATGTCGGCAAATGCTTTAGGGCCTGCCTATCTTATTGAGGCAAGGGTAGCACTAGCCGCAATCAGTCTTCTTGCTGTAGCTCTTTATTTCAAACGTAGCCTGCCTTTGATAGCGCATAGAAAGCATTTTTTTATTATTGGTCTGTTCAATACTGCACTTCCGTTTTTGCTATTTGCCTATGCCGCACAGACACTACCGGCATCTGTGCTTTCTATCTTGAACTCTACAGCAGCAATCTGGGGGGCGGCGATTGCGATTATTTGGACACGAACCTACCGAGCCTTAAAGCTGTGCTTGGTCTGATATCCGGTGTTATTGGGGTGGTTATCTTGGTTGGGGTCGATAAGACTAACCTAGGGGATGGCTCGGGTTGGGCGATGCTTGCTGGGGTAATGGCAGCCTGTTGCTATGGTATTGCCAGTAATTATGCCAAGAACGCGCCTAAGATATCTTCGTTTAACAATGCGCATGGCAGTATGTGGATGGCGAGCCTTATTGTTCTGCCACTACTGCCTCTGATGCCGATGCGAGAAGAGCCGACTCTGACTATTTCTGTGTCTGTGATTGCTCTTGGGGTTGTCTGTACTGGTTTGGCTTATCTGCTCTACTTCAGGTTGATTGAAGACATTGGCGCTGCGTCTGCGCTCTCTGTTACCTTCCTAATCCCTCTGTTTGGCATCTTGTGGGGTAACCTGTTTTTGAATGAGCAGGTTGGCTGGAATACTGTTTTAGGGGCCATATTTGTAGTTGGCGGAACCATGCTGGTAACGGGCTTCTCTGTTAAATCCTTTGTAATGTCGAGGGCAGCGCGCAATGAATCTTAATGAGACTGAGCGCCACTATGATGTGGTCAAGAGTGCTATAGAATTCATCCGTGATAATACTTTGAACCAACCTAGCTTAGCTGAGGTAGCAGAGTCGGTTCATATGAGTGAATATCATCTGCAACGCTTGTTCGTACAATGGGCGGGGATCTCTCCGAAGCGCTTTATGCAGTCTTTGACCAAGCAACATGCAATGCAGATGTTAAGACAGTCGGGCTCGCTACTTGACGTTGCTCATGAGGTAGGGCTCTCCGGTACTGGTCGTTTGCATGACCTTATGGTCACCTGTGAAGCCATGACCCCAGGTGAGATTCAAAGCTTGGGTGATAAGTTGGTTATCGAATATGGCGTGGCTGTAACTCCCTTTGGTCAGGCTTTGATAGGGTGGACCAAGCGCGGTATCTGTTATTTGCAGTTCGTGGATGAAGATATAGAGCTCAAAGAAACCCACCTTCGAGAGCAATGGCCATTGGCGAGTTTCCAGTTGTCTGATGCTCAATCTGTCGCCGACAAGATATTCCCATCAGAGAAAGGGAATACACCTGAGAGGTTAAATCTGCTAGTTAAAGGGAGTAACTTTCAGATTAAGGTGTGGGAGGCTTTAATCAATAGCCAGCCTGGTGAGCTTTATTCCTACGGCCAGATAGCAAGAAGATTGATTCACCCAAGGCATCAAGAGCAGTAGGCACAGCACTTGCCAACAACAACATAGGTTTCTTGATTCCTTGTCATCGCGTTATACGAGGCGATGGAGAGGTTGGGCAATTTAGATGGGGAGCAAGCCGAAAGCTTGCTATCCAAAGCTGGGAATCAGCTTCAACCGCTGGATAAAAAATGCCCCGAACTTTTTCGGGGCATTTTTGTGTTCGTCTGACCAGTTTAGAAGATTAGATGAGCAACACCTGCAATCACTGGGAGCGTGATAATGGTACGCAGGATAAAGATGATAAATAGCTCACCAATATTTACTGGGATCTTACTACCTAATAGCAGTGCACCAACCTCAGACATATAGATAAGCTGAGTAACAGACATAGCTGCGATAACGAAACGAGTTAGTTCGCTATCGATAGATGCCGCTAGGATTGACGGGATAAACATATCCGCAAAACCAACCACGATAGTTTGAGATGCTGCCGCTGCCTCTGGGATGGCTAAAAGTTCTAAGAAAGGAATAAATGGCTTACCTAGGATGGCAAATACTGAAGTGTATTCTGCGATAACCAGCGCAATGGTACCTAGACCCATAACCACAGGTAGTACGCCAAATACCATGTCTACAGCGTTCTTAATGCCTTCTTGAGCAACTGATTTAACAGACTTCACTTGTGCTGCTTTAGTCAGTGCTAGCTCCATACCCCAAGAGAAAGTCGAGTGACCTGCTGGGATAGCATTGTGCTCGTGGTGAGGAGCTGTGCCATCGATAAATACGTCTTTCTTACGGCTAAGCGGTGGAAGGCGAGGAATGATGATCGCCGCAACTAGACCTGCTAGACAGATAGCGCCATAGAAAGGTAGGAACAGGTGCTCCAACTCAACCTGAGCGATAACCACAAGGCTGAAAGTAATAGATACCGCCGAGAAGGTAGTACCCACTACCGCAGCTTCACGCTGGGTATAAAAGTTGTTCTCATACTGCTTACTAGTCATTAGGATACCAACACTGCCGTCACCCAACCATGAAGCAATACAGTCGATTGCAGAGCGACCAGGAAGGTTGAAGATAGGACGCATTACCTTACTAAGCAGGGTGCCGAATAGCTCCAGTAGGCCAAAGTTTAATAGGAATGGAAGCAGCAAGCCCGCGAAGATAAATACTGAGAACAGAGTTGGCAGAAGACCGTCTAGAACCAGACCACCAGTATTCTCTTCCCAAATCGCTTCAGGACCTACCTGGAAGTAAGTCATCACTACTGCGATACCACCTATTACACGTACGGCTAGCCATAGTGGTGATGGGTTGAATAGGCTGTTAAGGAACGGGCTACGTTCGATAAACTCAGGGTTCTTTACCTTACAGGCAAGGGATGCCGCTGCCATAAGCGCAATAACTAGGGTAACGATAGTTACAAGATGCGTTTCTAGTACAGATTGCAATGTCTTAGCTAGAACGGCCACTGGGATAGTCAGTGAGTCGTTATAGCTGATCGGTGCCATAAACAGGAATAGACCGATAACAGACGGGATAAAGAACTTCCAGAAATTCGCTTTCTTAGGCGCTTCTGATTGTGTTGTGCTGTTGTTTTGCATAGTTCGCTCGCGAGCAACGTTATTAGTGCGAGAATGACGAAGATCGCATTCTCGTTTTGCTGAAATTTTAGTTGGCGCGAATCATATATGCACAATTGTTTCTTGGCAATAGTATTCACTAAATACGTTTAAGTATTCAGTTGGTAATATGAGGCTGATCGGAATTGGTAGGCTTATGTAAATTAGATTGTGTTAATGTTGATATTTTGTGCTTAATTGAAGTGTTCCATCTGACCGCCAAATTCGACCCAATCTTGTTTGTGCTGCTCATAAACTGAGAAGCTTGGTGGTGGGAAGTCTTGCACATCAAACACACCCATAGGAATCACTGCGAATTCACGTGCTACAGATAGCGACAACATCATGGTAGTGCCACAAGCAGGGCAAAAGCTGTGCTTAACTGAGTTCTGGCTATCCGCAATGCGGGTAAAGTGGTTGAGATTGCCATTGATAGAAACATTTTCTTGAAGGAACCTTACCTGAACACCGAATACGCTCCCCGTCCTCTTTTGGCAGGAAATACAGTGGCAAAGTGCTGAGCGGATTGGCTCACCACGGGTCACTATTTCTACCTCGCCACAACTGCAGGATGCTTTGCGTATTTTGGTCATTGTTTATCTCCAAGCTTTGTTACTGAAATCTTAGCGCAAAGGCGTTTTGTTGCACCAAACTCGTATCTAAATCTGCGACATAAACATTCTCGAGGTGAGATTTACGACCGTTTTGCCAGAACCTTTGTAAGAGATCTCTTACAAATGCGTGAGAAAAGGGGCTTTTATTACTGGAATAAAACAGAAATTTTACTCTAAATTATTGTTATATATGGTTATTTTTTGTTTTTTATCGATCTCATAAATTATCTGAATGCCATACATCTATTGTTAGATCAGCAGAAAAAGACGAAACTTTAGTTGTAGCAGGAAGCCGAGGAAATGGATACCTCAGGATGAGGGACGATGACTAGGACAGTCATTGAAAAAGGACTTAGGACATTGTACGGATACATTAGTTACTAGGATGGTAGCTAGCAAAGGATCGCAATGGACACCTCTAGGACAGAGGAAAGGAACAACATCAGGATGATGTAAAGGATACCGCTCAAGGATATGAGTGAGTAGCACCAAAAAGGACATTGGTCAGCCGGGATAAGGCGTTGGACACCGCTAGGAAGGCGAGAAAGGAATAAGCTTAGGATAAGCAGGCTATCAAGGATTAGATGCAAGGAGCACTTTTTAGTAGCCGGATTGCTGCGAGTAAGACTATAACCGTCGCTTTCGCCCTTCGGGGTTTTTCTTTATCTGCTTTTGATAAAACCCTTCCCAGTGTCGCACCTTTCTCTTCACCACATTTTGTCATCTTGATCGCGTTTCTCAGTTAAATCCGTTTTCTCATAACCGTTATTCATTGCAATTCATATGCTGAGTGGGAGCATAGTTTTTGCCAGCAAAAAGGCTTGCTGTATCTGATACAAGATTTGCGTAACTTAAGGGGGAAATTAGTTATGAGTGTTCAGGGATGTATAGATTATCTTGCGTCGGTGAGAAACCTAAAGTCGAAAGAGAGCGACAGTAAACAATCTCGAATGTTAGACGTTGACCACTATTTTGAAGAGAAACGCCTGCAGCGCTTGGAAGACGGTTTGTTTGAGAGTGAGAGTATCTATCTGATGGGTGCGAGCAACAAAGGAACTATCAATTCAAACGTCTCGCTAGACCAAGGAATGGTATTTAGAAGCAGCGACGACTAGATAAAGTTTCATTAAAAATCCCGGAGCATGGCGGCACACTCCGATGGTTTTTTGCGTCTTTTAAACGGAGTTTTTCAGCTCTGTAGTGATCTCTTCAGCACTGCCATTGACCACGTTAAGATGCACATCTCGTTGTGGGAATGGGATGGTAATGCCTTTCGCGTCGAACTGACGTTTGATCTCTTCGGTGACATCCCAATAGGTATCCCAATAGTCGTCGGTCTTAACCCAAGGACGGACAATCAGGTCTACTGAAGATTCGTTCAGGGTATGAACACGCACGTTTGGTTCAGGTTTCTTCAGAACCATATCATTTGCTTCGAGCACATCCATTGCGATTTTCTTCGCATAGTCGAAGTCATCGTCGTAGGCGATGCCAAATACCATATCAACACGGCGAACACGCTCGGCGGTCATGTTGTTGATTACATCACCCCAGATCTTGTTGTTTGGAATGACTAGGGTTTGGTTATCTAGGGTTCGAATGGTGGTCGATACTAGGCTCATATGGCTCACCGTACCCTGGATGCCAGCCACCTGAACCAAGTCTTTTACATCGAATGGGCGGTAGATCAGTATCATCAAGCCAGATGCGAAGTTGGAAAGGGTATCTTGCAACGCAAAACCAATGATGACACCAGCGACACCGAAACCGGTAAGCAGTGGACCAAGGTTAATGCCCAGTTGTGATAGACCAATCAATAGGCCGATAAAGGTCACTGCCTTAGATGCGATGGAAATAAAGAAGTCCTGCATCAAGACGCTAAAATCCATCTTGGAGTGCGAGACACTCTTTTTGACGAGATTGGCTACGACTTTAGCCAGTGAACGTGTGATCCAAAGGATGACACAGAACACCAGAAGCTTAACTACTAGCGACGGTGTGCTGTCTAACGCCCAGTCTTTAAATGAATCTATCCATTCACTCAAAAGACCCCAAGCCACGTTTACATCCAGTACATCGGCATTGATATCACCTGTCATCGCAAACAGTGTCTGCTTATAGTCGGTAACATCCAGCCCATATTTCTCCATCAGACTAACAGTGTTGTTCAGACTGGCGAGGAGGAACTTTTGAAGCTGAACCAAGGCGATGGTTTGCTTAGTAACGTTGCCTTTATCTTCCTCAGCTGTGAAGTTAAGGCGCTCATCTAGGGCTTTTTTACGTGAATCTAAATAGATAGCGATGTCGTATAACTGTTCACCACGGGTAGCTAGGTCTTGTTTAAATTGAGTCTCGTCAATCTCAATTCCCAAGCTTTTAGCCCAATCTAAGGTCGTAGAAAGCTCGTTGTAATAAACATCTACCGTGCTGAGTCTCTGCTGTGCTAAGAACTGGAGTTCTGCTTTATCCGCAGCTTCTGCCTACGTGAATCTTCAAATAACTGCGCTGACTTTATCTCTGAAAAATCGATGAGTGCTTGCAGGAGCGTGGCTTGCTCAGTCACCAAAAGCTTTAGCTTCTCTGGATCAGATTTAGCACTGATTTCTGCTCCAATCTGCTCTCGCAGCACGCTGTTCTTACGACGTAAAACATCTTCAAGGAACAGGCTTTCTTCTTTCTCTGAGGCCTTCACCTTCTCTACTTGAGCAGAAATTGCAGTCTGTTGTTTTATTAGATGATCGATATCGGCGGCGTGAGCCAGACCGATAGAAAGTGGAAGCAGTATCGCTAGCAGGAGTCTACCTAGTTTCATGCTCGTATCTCTTTGAATTTATGCGAAAAAATAGATGCCGAGTTGGCTAGCATGAGTATAGGAAACAAAGTTCGGTTTTGCTGACAGATGATTGTCAGGAAAATTTGGCGAACAAAGAAACGGCGGATTCCTTGAACAATATTTATTCTAAACTAGCATTTATTAACATAAAAATAACATTAAGTGATGTCAGTCGGTTGTCGGCATTAAGCATTTGGGTTGCGCATATCTGACGCCTCTGCTGTAGCAGAATCGGGTTCAGTTATGTTTTGAAGCTAAGCATAGAGGCTTAGCACAATGCATCAGTCGTCCTGAGCTTGGTCCTGACTCCCAATTGAGTCAGCTTCCTGGCCTCAAACCATGGCTCACCAGGAGGGTGAAACGCCAAATGAGAGACCACATCAAATCGCTCGTATCGATAGCGCCTCTAGGCGCGTGCGCTCTTTCGGGCGCTGCACATGCTCAAACAGAGCCCTCTTACAACATGACAAAAGGTGTTACCGAGATTAGCGGTAAGGTCTATGACCTGCACATGCTCATCTTCTACATCTGTGTCGCGATCGCCGTGGTGGTGTTTGGGGTAATGTTTTACTCCATTTACGCCCACAGGAAATCCAAGGGCGCGGTTGCCGCCAACTTCCACGAAAGTACCAAGGTCGAGATTATCTGGACCGTCATCCCTATCTTGATTCTGGTGGCAATGGCGATCCCCGCTACCAAGACCTTGATTGAGATGGAAGACACCAGCGAATCAGAACTTACGGTCAAAATCACTGGTTCACAGTGGAAGTGGCACTACAGTTACTTTGACCATGATGTTGAGTTCTTTAGTTACCTCTCCACCTCCAATGAACAGATCGAAGGCACAGACGAGAAAGGGGAAAACTACCTGCTTGAGGTAGACAATCCGCTCGTTCTGCCAATCGGCAAGAAGATTCGATTCTTGATGACCGCAGACGATGTTATCCACTCTTGGTGGGTGCCTGATTTTGCTGTGAAGAAAGATACTATCCCAGGCTTTATCAACGAAGCGTGGACCAAGATAGACAAGCCGGGCATCTATCGTGGTCAGTGTGCTGAGCTTTGTGGTCGCAACCACGGCTTTATGCCGATTGTAGTGCATGCAGTAGAGGCGGCAGAGTTTGATGATTGGATTGCGAACAAAGAAGCTGAGCTAGCAGAGCAGAAGCTTGCTGAAGAGCAGGCTCTACAAACTACCCTGACTATGGATGAATTGATGGTGAAGGGTAAAGAAGTTTACGAAGGTCGCTGTGCGGTGTGTCACCAGAGTAATGGCTTGGGTGTGGCAAATGTATTCCCAGCGATGAAAGACAGCCCTGTGGTCTTGGGTGATATCAACAATCACATCGATATCATCGTCAATGGCGTCAGTGCACAGCGATGCAGGCGTTTGGCACTCAGTTAACTGCAGAAGAGATTGCAGCCGTTGTGACCTATGAGCGAAATGCTTGGGAGAACAACACCGGAGATGTGGTTCAGGCATCAGATGTGAACGCACAGATGAGCTCGCAAGGGGAATAGAGGAAGGGCGAAACTATGAAAGAGTACGATAAAACCTCTACTTACGAGAGCACTGCGGTCGATGACACCCATGTAGGGGGCGGTGCAGATCATGACGATCATGGGCCTGCCAAAGGGATCGCTCGCTGGATCTATTCCACTAACCACAAAGACATAGGCACTTTGTATCTGTGGTTCAGTTTAATCATGTTCTTCACTGGTGGCGCTATGGCCATGGTGATACGAGCTGAGCTGTTTCAACCAGGCCTGCAATTAGTCGACCCTCAGTTTTTCAACCAGATGACTACAGTCCACGGTTTGATCATGGTATTTGGTGCTGTGATGCCCGCCTTTACCGGCCTTGCCAACTGGATGATCCCTATGATGATAGGGGCGCCGGATATGGCGCTTCCACGCATGAACAACCTTAGCTTCTGGATCTTACCGTTTGCCTTCTTGATTCTACTGAGTTCGCTGTTTATGCCGGGCGGTGGTCCTGACTTCGGTTGGACCTTCTACGCACCGCTTTCCACCACCTATGGCCCTGACAGTACCGCTCTGTTTGTATTCTCGGTGCACATCATGGGTATCAGCTCCATCATGGGTGCCATCAACGTTATCGTAACCATCTTCAATATGCGTGCCCCTGGCATGACCTGGATGAAGATGCCTCTATTCGTTTGGACTTGGTTGATCACCGCTTTTTTGTTGATTGCGGTAATGCCAGTATTGGCTGGTGCAGTAACCATGGTGCTCACCGACAAGTACTTTGGAACTAGCTTCTTTGATGCGGCTGGTGGCGGCGATCCTGTGATGTTCCAACACATCTTCTGGTTCTTCGGACACCCAGAGGTGTACATCATGATTCTGCCATCCTTTGGCATCATCTCAGCTATCGTTCCAGCGTTCAGTGGTAAGAAGCTCTTTGGTTACCACTCTATGGTGTACGCAACCTGCTCCATCGCGCTGTTGTCGTTTTTGGTTTGGGCGCACCACATGTTCACCACGGGGATGCCGGTGTTTGCCGAGATATTCTTTATGTACTGCACCATGTTGATAGCCGTGCCGACAGGGGTGAAGGTGTTTAACTGGGTGGCGACCATGTGGCGAGGGGCATTAACCTTTGAAACCCCTATGCTATTTGCTATCGCCTTTATTGTGCTCTTCACCATTGGTGGCTTCTCTGGTTTGATGCTGGCGATAGTTCCGGCCGACTTCCAATACCATGACACCTATTTTGTGGTGGCTCACTTCCACTATGTATTAGTGTCCGGAGCCGTGTTCTCCATTATGGCGGCCGCCTATTATTGGCTTCCTAAATGGACTGGCAATATGTACGACCACAAGCTGAGCCTGTGGCATTTCTGGACCTCAATCATTTCAGTAAATCTGTTGTTCTTCCCGATGCATTTCCTAGGTCTTGCGGGCATGCCAAGGCGTATCCCTGATTACGCTATCCAGTTTGCGGATGTGAACCAGATCGTCTCAATCGGTGGCTTTGCTTTCGGTCTATCGCAGCTTCTATTCCTCTGGGTCGTTGTGAAATGTATTCGTGGTGGTGAGAAGGCTAAGGCTAAGCCTTGGGAGCGTGCGGAGGGCCTTGAGTGGACGGTTCCAAGCCCTGCGCCACACCACACCTTTAGCGTACCGCCAAAAGTGGAGTAGTAGTTATGGCTAAATCCATGTCGAACAAAAAGCTAACCCTAGTGCTATGCGGCGCTACTCTGGCTATGTTTGGCTTTGGATTTGCTTTGGTCCCTTTGTACGACATCCTATGCGAACAGCTAGGTATCAACGGCAAGACCTCAACTGAGGCTGCTGTCGCGCCTGAGACCATGCAGGTGGATACCAGCCGCACCATTAAAGTCGAGTTTATCTCGCATATCTCGAAGGGGCTACCACTCTCCTTTGAGCCAGAAAAACGAGTGATGAAGGTTCACCCTGGGCAGGTTATTCGCACGGCCTACTTTGCGACCAACAAATCGAGTGCGTCTATGGTTGCGCAAGCTGTCCCTTCGGTTTCACCCGGCTTAGGCGCGACACACTTCAACAAGATTGAATGCTTCTGCTTTAATCACCAGCCTTTAGAAGGGCGAGAGAAAGCTGAGCTACCTTTGATATTTTATGTGGAGCATGACCTTCCAGAGTCTATCCACACTTTGACTCTTTCCTACACCCTTTACGATATTTCCCCTGAGCTTGCTTCTACGGCGTCGATTTCCAATGAGATTGTGAAGCCCTCTGTCAATGCGGATGACACACTAGGAGACACCTTATGAGTAATAAGCATCAGGCTTACTACGTACCTGCTCAGAGTCACTGGCCCTTAGTCGGTGCTATCGCCCTGTTCTTTATTGCGGTTGGAGCAGGCCTAACTGTACAGACCAAGGATACAGGTGGGGTGCTCGGTCCTTGGGTGCTGGCTATTGGCATGGTCATCTTATTGGTGATGCTAGCAGGCTGGTTTACCAACGTGGTGCAGGAGTCATTAGCTGGCTATTACACAGACCAGATAGCGCGCTCGTTCAGACAAGGCATGAGCTGGTTTATCTTCTCCGAGGTGATGTTCTTCGGTGCCTTCTTCGGCGCACTCTTCTATGCGCGTATGTTCTCCGTACCTTGGCTAGGTGGTGCTGATAATAATGCAATGACCCATGAGGTGTTGTGGCCGACCTTTGAGGCATTCTGGCCTCTGACTACTACCCCTGACGGAACCACCACACAGGCAATGGGGTGGGAAGGGCTTCCGCTTAAGAACACTATTATTCTGCTTATCTCATCCGTTACTCTGCATATGGCGCATGTCAGCCTAGAGCAAAACAAGCGCATGGCGCTGATTGTGTGGCTCGAGATCACCATAGTGTTAGCTGCCTTCTTCCTTTACTACCAAGGTGTGGAATACATCCATGCCTATCAAGACATGGGACTGACCCTGCAATCGGCATCTACGGTAATACCTTCTTCTTGCTCACTGGTTTCCACGGTTTGCATGTATTCCTCGGAACAACTGTGCTGGTGGTGTTGCTGTTCAGGATTGCTAAAGACCACTTTACGCCAAAAGACCATTTTGCCTTCCAAGCGGGCAGTTGGTATTGGCACTTTGTAGACGTGGTTTGGTTGTGCTTGTTTGTGTTTGTGTATGTGATTTAAAACGAGCAGTGATATTTAGGGTGGATGTGCTGAGAGATTAAAAGGTGTCTCTCGCATGGATGCGAGAGTCAAGCTTACAAGGATGTATTCACAGCGTCCTTTTAATTCTCAGTACATCGACGAACAAGATCAGTAAGGGCGAGGATTAGGAGTTACCCAACCCAATTTGAGAGCGAGAATAAGGAACAGGATAACAGAGGCAGAGAGCAAAACACGTCTGCTAGATAGCGAGTCATGGGTTTCGACCCATCTTCCTTCACCATAATGATCAGAGCCTTAGCGAGATTCACTAGGATAAAGAGTAGTAGTCCAATGATGATTAACTTAAAGATGAATGGTGACATGAGTGCCCTTGCGTTGATGGTGCGAATGACCGTGACTCTATTAACTGTGGGAGTGTTTGTTCTGCTCGTCAAACTTGGATTTTGGCAACTCTCCCGTGGTGAAGAAAAGCTAGGCTTTGAAGAGGATTTAAGTGCAAGAGATTCGATGGCACCTCTCTCTTTGGAGCAGATTGAGAGCAAGGTAGGCAAAGAGGTATTAACTGGTACCCACTTAAAGCCAAGGTTGGGACAACCTCGAGCCCTCTCATTTATTGGGACAACGTGACTTATGAATCTCAAGTTGGATATCGGGTGTTTCAGGTAATGAAAGTAGTGGTTGATGGAGAGCCCCAAGGCTTGTTGGTGGAGCTAGGTTTTATCAAAGGAAAAAACTCCAGAGAAGCCCTGCCCAAGGTTGAAAAAGGGTTAGACACGCAGGAAGTCACCGGAAGGGTATTCGAAAAAAGCCACAATCCGCTTAGTTCGGATCTGCTACCTGAGATGCTCGATGGTGGTTTAAGAATCCAGAACCTTAACATGCCGCAATTGAGTGCTTATCTTGACCTGCCAATCCTACCATTTGCACTACAACCAGAGACAAGTGAGTCGTCACTCCCCCTTATCTGGAAGCCCTATCCCATGACCTCAGAAAAGCATTTCGGGTATGCCTTTCAGTGGTTTTCTATGGCGGGTGTCTATGCCCTGCTGGTGGTACTCATTGTTGTAAGAAGGAAACTACATGCAAGCTAGTTTGGCAAAAGAGAGACAGCGCAATGGACGAATCAAACTACTCGCCCTCCTTGCCCTGTTCGTTATTCCTGTTATTGCCGCCAAAGTTATTCTTTATATGAACTGGTATGAGGGTGGGGCCACCAACAAGGGAACCCTCATAGAGCCAAGGTTCACCTTCGAACAAGCAGGACTTTCGAACCCTATTCCTGAGTCTTGGCAGTTGGTATTTATTGTCCCAGAGGTGTGTGACTCGGTGTGCGAAGAGCGCTGGTACCTTCTCAACCAAAGTAAAATTGCGCTAGGTGCATATTCTGAGCGTGTAGAAGTGGCTCTGTATGTGTCCACTTCATCTGATGCCAAATGGGTGGAGGCGCTTGAGATTGAGCACAAGGTTCTTGTACTGCCGGAGCAAGAGCTACCAATCGCAGACCAAGACTATTTGCTAGTGGATCCTCTCGGTCAGTGGGTTATCCGCTACCCTGAGGTGGACTCAGAGCAAGCGGTGAGCCAAAGCAAGGGACTCATCTCAGATGTTAGGAAGATACTCAAGCTATCACGAGTGGGGTAAGGATAGATGCAAGGAAGCACAGCACCACAGCAAAGACTACAGAAGATTACATTGGGCGCCCTTGCTCTCACCTTTGTGGTGATTGGGCTAGGTGCCTACACTAGGCTTGCTGATGCAGGTTTGGGTTGTCCAGATTGGCCAGGATGCTATGGGCAACTCTCTGTGCCAATGAAAAGCCAAGATGTGATGGCTGCCGAGCAAGCCTTTCCCGAAAGACCCGTTGAAGCCTATAAAGCGTGGCTAGAGATGATACACAGATACTTTGCCGGCACCCTTGGCTTAGTGGTGTTTGCTCTCGCGTATCTTCTCAGTAAACATCAGCCTAGCATGCGTAATCTTGGGATTGGCATGAGCGTACTTATTGTGGCACAAGCGGCTCTGGGTATGTGGACGGTCACCCTCAAGCTTATGCCGGTTATCGTCATGCTACACCTCCTCGGGGGCTTTACACTCTTCTGCTTGTTAGCACTCACTTTCTGCAGGCTCAGGTTTGCCAATGCCGAGCCAAAACTCCTACCAATGAGGCCTCTGTTTAATCTTAGAAGCTTTGCCGCAGTCGCAACTGTGGTCTTGGTATTACAGATCTTGCTCGGCGGTTGGACATCTTCCAACTATGCCGCCTTGATGTGTACTTCCTTACCGATTTGCCAAGGTGAGTGGGCCACACATCTAGACTTTGCCAATGCCTTTGCCTTTATTCAGCCCGGTCATGACAACTATGAGTTTGGGGTATTGGATTACGGGGCTCGCATGACCATCCATGTCTCCCATCGCATCGGCGCAATGATCACCACCATCTGTTTATTGTTCTTGATAGTGCAGTTGATCCGCAGTGAATCTCAGATGCTGAAGAGTTTCGCTAAAGTCATCGGCGTGGGCTTAGCCATACAGGTATGGTTGGGTATCGCCAACGTTATCTTCCACCTGCCACTTATCAATGCCGTCATGCATAACCTAGGGGCAGCTTTGCTGCTCGTCACCTTGGTTGCTACCAACCACGCCCTCTGGTCTCGAGTCGCTACGGCTCCTCTCTCATCACAAGTCTCATCAGATAAGGAACTGTCGCTATGAGTCAATATTCAGCCTCCACCGAATCGATAAAAGCGCGCAGTAATTGGCGCAGTTACTATGAACTGACTAAACCGAAAGTGGTTGCCTTAATGTTGCTAACCGCTGTGGTGGGAATGTGCCTTGCTGTGCCGGGCGCTTTGCCGTTGAAAGCCTCTCTGCTTGGTTTGTTTGGCATTGCCTTGATGGCAGGCTCTGCAGCGGCCTACAACCACCTTATTGATCAGCGTATCGATGCCATCATGGCGCGCACCTATAAGCGCCCGCTGCCATCTGGCGAGCTTTCCTCAAACAAGGTATTCGTGTTCGCGACTAGCATAGGCGCAATTGGATTTGCGGTGCTTTGGCTTGGAGTAAATGCTCTTACTGCAGTGCTTACCTTTGCCAGCCTGCTTGGGTATGCAGTGGTTTATACCTTGTATCTGAAAAGGGCAACGCCGCAGAATATCGTGATTGCAGGTATCGCTGGCGCAATGCCACCACTGCTAGGTTGGACAGCAGTGACCGGAGAACTGCATGCTAATGCATGGCTATTGGTGATGATCATCTTTGTTTGGACCCCGCCGCACTTTTTGGGCGCTGGCTATCCATAGGAAAGACGATTACGCCAAGGCAGATGTGCCTATGCTGCCCGTGACTCATGGTGTGGAATACACTAAGACCAGTGTACTGCTTTATACCGTACTCTTGGCCCTAGTGTGCGCCATGCCTATTTTGGTGGGCATGAGTGGTTACGTGTATATGATAGGTTCAACCGTGCTCAGCGCAGGCTTTATCTATCACGCATGGAAGCTGAAGTATCGCAGTGATGAGAAGCAGGCGATGGAGACATTTAAGTTTTCCATTTATCACCTGATGTTGTTATTCGTTTTCTTGCTGGTGGATCACTATATCTAATTTCTGCTACCGTAGATTAAGTCATGGATATAAAAGGCATAAATAGAAAATGGATCGTACCCCTACACAATTTCTCAACCAACTGAATAAAGACTATCTAGCAATCCACCGCAGTAAAGAAGACCTGTTCTGGAGCACCTATATGGCACCAGTGATGACCATAAAGGCTCTACAGCGGCTCAAACAAATTGGACACAGTTTCTAAGTGATTCCAACCAGATCTCTGAGGTAGAAGCCCAGATAGAGTTGGCTAAATCCATCTCTGATGCCAAAGAGAAACAGCAAACCCTGCAAGGTTTGACTGGTTGGCTGAATACTTTCAAGGCGCATGCCATTCAAGGTGAGCAGGCTCAAGCTCTTAAGAAAAAGCTGATTGAGTTTGAGGCGGAGCTTTTTGAGAAGAAACAGGCCCATCAACTCAGCTACATAGATGAGAACGGTAACTCAGTTGATGCCTCTCTACCTGTATTGGCCTCGATAATCCGCACCAATGAAAACCCTGATGTGCGTCAGTCCGCTCATAAGGCCCTGCTTGATTTAGAGCAATGGTTATTGCAAAACGGCTTTATTGAGTTGGTTAAACTGCGTAACAAGTTTGCTCAATCACTGGGCTACGGCTCTTTCTTCGATTACTCGGTAGAAAAGACCGAGCACATGACCACAGAAGAGTTGTTCACCATCCTTGATGATTTTGAACAGCGTACGCGTGAGGCCAATGAGCGTAGTCTGAAGCAATTGGCGAATGACAAAGGAGAGCAGGCGTTAACAGGGTATAACTTCAACTTCTCATTCTCTGGCGATGTTATGAGAGATCTTGATCCTTATGTTCCTTTCTCTAAGTCTTTGCGTCGCTGGGTTGAGTCGTTCGGTCGTCT
The DNA here is from genome assembly GCA_000830455.1 of Vibrio sp. JCM 19236. Lineage (GTDB taxonomy): Bacteria > Pseudomonadota > Gammaproteobacteria > Enterobacterales > Vibrionaceae > Vibrio. The sequence goes on along the minus strand of BBSB01000034.1, from coordinate 1,056 downwards.
CAATGTCGATTATTCAAAGGCTGAGTTGTGTCTGGATTTGCTAGACCGAAAGGGCAAGTATCCAAATGGTTTCTGCCATGGACCTATTCCATCGTTCTATGACAGTGGCGATTGGGTAGCCGCTCAGGTCAACTTCACCAGTAACGCAAAGCCAGACCAAGTAGGCAGTGGCTTCGATGGCATTAACACCCTGTTTCATGAGGGCGGCCATGCGGCCCATTTTGCTAACGTGAAAATGAATGCACCGTGCTTCTCGCAAGAGTTTGCGCCTACCTCAATGGCGTACGCAGAAACCCAGTCTATGTTCTGTGACTCTCTGCTAAATGACTCCGATTGGCTGAAGCAATACGCGACCAATGAGGCAGGTGAGAGTGTGCCCGATTCGGTTATCAAATCTATGATAGAGAGTCGTCAGCCATTCAAGGCGTATCAAGAGCGCAGTATCTTGGTGGTGCCATACTTCGAGCGTGCCCTGTATGAGCTTGCTGAAGACGAACTGACGCCTGAGCGCATTACTCAGCTAGCTCGTGAGTGTGAGCAAGATATCCTTGGCTTAGAGTGCAGTCCGAGGCCGCTAATCGCGATTCCACATCTGTTGTCTGATGAAGCAGCCTGTGCATACCAAGGCTACCTATTGGCGCATATGGCGGTGTATCAAACCCGCGCGTACTTCACTGACAAGTTCGGTTACCTCACAGACAACCCAGAGATTGGCCCGCTACTTTCTGAGCACTATTGGAAGCCGGGTAATAGTCAGTCTCACAATGAAACTATCTTGGCACTGACCGGAGAGGGCTTTAATGCCAAGTATCTTGCTGATGACTGTAATCGCACAGTAGAAGAAACCTGGCGTGAAGAGCAGCAGAAGATTGATTCTCTAGCTACTCGCAAGAGGGCTGAAATCGCATCTTTGAATGCGAGTATTAGGGTGGTTGATGGTGATGCAGAGCTGGCGAATAACACAGAGTCGGATACTCAGATGTGTGATCAGTTTGAGGCTTATATAGCCAAAACCTACGCTTGTTAATCGAAAACACCCCGCTCGATAGCGGGGTG
>BBSB01000035.1:0-37797 GCA_000830455.1 Vibrio sp. JCM 19236 | reverse complement strand
AGATTGCGGGATTTTTTGTTTAGAGAATTTATATGCTTGTTAGCACCCCGGACCACAGTCTAAACAATGCTTGATCATCTCAGGGCCAAGGTGCAGTTTCGCGTTCAGGTCACGAAGGCAGTACGTACACCTTCTTCAATCACTGGATGATAGAAAGGCATATCTAGCATTTGCGAGATGGTCATCTGGTTTTGATGTGCCCATGCTAGTAGGTGCGCTAGATGCTCGGCATTTGGACCCATCATCTCAGCACCTAAAAACCGTCCGGTGCCTTGCTCGCCGTAGACATGCAAAACGCCTTTGTTTCTCAGCATAACCCGAGAACGACCTTGGTTTTCAAACGATACCTCACCCGTTTCAAAGCAGCCACAACTGCCTAGACGCTCGGTGATCTGTCGATAGCTCTCACCTACCATAGCGATCTGAGGATCACTGAACACTGCTGAGATGGTTGAGCGACGTAGTCCGGCACGAATATCTGGGTAGCGACCTGCATTGTCACCTGAGATGCGACCCTGGTCTGCTGCCTCATGCAATAATGGGATTTGGTTGCTGGCATCACCGGCAATAAAAATATGCCTACCGAGGTTTGCATGGTAAACGGGTCAGCAACTGGAACACCCTTGTCATCTAGCTCGATAGGGGTGTTTTCTAGACCAAGTTTATCCACATTTGGGCGACGCCCAGTAGCAGCGAGTACGTAATCAACCGTAAAGCGCTCTTCTTCACCCGCATAGTTGATGAAGTCGATTTGTACCTTGTCATCTTCTCTCACCATAGATTTAACTTTGACGTTGGCATCAAGGTAAAACTCTTCTTGAAATGCCTTCTCTGCGTAAGCCATTACCTCTGGGTCAGTCAAAGGACCTACTTGACCACCCAGACCGAATACCTTTACCTCAACACCTAAACGATGTAGAGCTTGTCCAAGTTCTAGTCCTATCACTCCGGGGCCAAATACAGCCACAGACTGTGGTAGGTCGTCCCATTCAAACACATCATCATTGATGATGAGCGATCGCCTAGCTCATTCCAAACTGCGGGATAAGCCGGACGAGAGCCGGTCGCGATAACGGTGCGCTCAGCGGTGACTAGGGTATGGTCGTCAATCTGTAGGGTGTTATTGTCAACAAAGTGTGCATAGCCTGACAATTTATTCTCAGCTGGAATTTCATCAACGCCCTCCAGAACAAAGCCTACAAAGCGGTCGCGCTCACTTTTAACTCGCGCCATCACTTCTTTGCCATCGATACGAATGTCACCGGTTGTGTGAACACCAAATTTGGGTGCTTTCTCGATTTGATGCACACTTTCTGCTGCTGCAATCAAGAGCTTTGAGGGCATACAGCCCACTCGAGCACAGGTAGTGCCGTATGGACCACCTTCAATCAACACCACTGAATCGGTGTGAGCCTTGGCTGCTCGATATGCCCCAAGACCTGCGGTACCACCACCAATTACAGCTACATCTACAGTTACTTTATTCATCGACCTATCCTTAATTGTGTAATTCGTGTGGGTAGACCCGCAGTACGGGTCTTTGCCTCGAGTTAAGCTAGGTGTGCTTCAAGCTCTTCACTGCCGCCGATGTGTGCACCACCGATAAATACCTGAGGTACTGTAGTGCGACCGGTTACCGCTCGTAGTGAAACTGTTGTTGCATCTTTGCCTAGAACAACTTCTTCATACTGAAGACCGTGGTCAATCAAGTTTTGTTTCGCCTTTGCACAGAATGGACAGCCTGGCTTGGTAAATACTGTGATTGACTCCTGTGCTTTATATTCTGGAGCAATGTAGTTAAGCATAGTGTCTGCATCAGAAACCTTGAACGGGTCGCCTGGTTCGTTTGCTTCGATAAACATCTTTTCCACTACGCCATTTTTAACCAGCATGCTGTAGCGCCATGAACGCTTACCAAAACCCAGCTCGGCTTTATCAACCAGCATACCCATGCCGTCAGTGAACTCACCGTTACCATCTGGAAGAAAACGAATGTTGTCTGCCTCTTGGTCTTGTTTCCATGCGTTCATCACGAAGGTGTCGTTTACTGATAGACATGCAATCTCATCAACGCCGTGCTCTTTGAAAACTGGGAATAGCTCGTTGAAGCGAGGTAGGTGGCTTGATGAACAAGTTGGAGTGAAGGCACCAGGTAGACTGAATAGGATTACTGTTTTGTTGGCAAAGATGTCATCAGTGGTCACTTGAGTGAACTGATCGCCAACGCGAACTGGAAAGCTTACCTGAGGTACTGCTTGGCCTTCTTTAGATGCGAACATATTGATTCCTTTAATTCTTTTTGAAATTGCTTGTTTCGTTTTGTTGAAGCCATTATTGAAGAAATCTCTTGATAGGTATAATCGTTTAATACTATGGTATCGATAGTTTTTTCTTATTAAGAGTGTCAGATGAACATACGCGATTTTGAGTATCTAGTAGCCTTGGCGGAACATAAGCACTTTCGAAAAGCCGCAGAGGCGTGCTTTGTGAGCCAACCAACCTTGAGTGGTCAAATAAGAAAGTTAGAAGATGAAATAGGGACGGCATTGCTGGAGCGAAGCAGTCGTAAGGTGCTGTTCACCGACTCTGGCCTGTTGCTAGTGGAGCAAGCTAAGCGCGTCTTATCAGAGATAAAGCAGTTTACCGATATGGCGGGAGCGCAGGGGGATAGTATGGAGGGGCCGCTGCACATAGGTTTTATCCCTACAGTTGGCCCATATTTAATGCCGTTGATTGTGCCTAAGATAAAGCAGGATTTTCCAGAGTTAGAGCTGTTCCTTTACGAGGCGCAGACTCATCAGTTGGTGGCTCAACTGGAAGAAGGGAAGCTGGATTGTGTCATTCTAGCCTCGGTTAAAGAGACAGAACCTTTTAAAGAGCTGGATATCTACGAAGAGCCTTTGGTTGTTGCTGTGCCAGAGAGTCATCCCTGGAGCGACATGGCGGAGTTCGATATGCAGCTTCTCAACGGTAGTACAGTGCTTTCGTTAGGAGATGGACACTGTCTTCGCGATCAAGCGCTAGGTTATTGCTTTGCTGCCGGCGCAGAAGATGACCAGAGATTTAAAGCGACCAGCTTAGAGACGCTGCGAAACATGGTTGCGGCAGGTAGTGGCATCACATTGCTTCCTAAACTATCAGTGCCGGAGGGTAAGGCAAAGGATGGGGTTTGTTATATTCCGGCGCAAAACCCAGTGCCGAGTCGAAAATTGGTATTGGCCTATCGCCCTGGCTCACCATTTAGGGCTCGTTTTGAAAAGCTAGCCAGCTATATCTCAAGTCAGCTGAACTAGAGATAATAAAAACCCAAGGCAGCCACCTTGGGTTTTCTTTTTAGAACAGTAGGTCGTCTCCACCACCGCTATCTTTATCACCTGAGCTCTCTTGCCTGAGAAGAGGTCGCCCCCTAGCAGGTTGTCGCTCGATGAATCAGGTTCATACTCAGTAGGCGCTGTGCCCCTCAAGAAGTACTCAAAGCGTGAGGTCTCATCAGCTTTGTAGGTCAGCAGACCCGAACTGCGGTCGATACGAGCCTGAACGATCTGAGATGGCACCTTCTTACGCTGAACTGGCTCATCTGCTAGCGCCACACGCATAAAGTCGATCCACGCTGGCTGCGCGGTTTTCGCACCTGCTTCGCCTCCGGTTACCTGGCTCTTGCTAGGTTAGAGTTACGTTCGGTACGACCAAGGTTACGGTCGTGGCTGTCGAAACCAACCCAAGATACTGCTACTGTCTCAGGACCAAAACCGCTGTACCAAGCATCTTTAGAAGAGTTAGTGGTACCGGTTTTACCGCCCACATCGCGACGTTTTAGTGCTTGAGCACGGAAACCTGTACCGTTCCAACCGGTGCCTTTTGCCCAGTTACCGCCGCCCCATACATTGCTATACAGCATTTCACGTACTAGGAAGGCCGTCTGTGGAGTCACAACGCGAGGCGCATAACGAACCTCTTCTTGCTCTGGAACAGGGTCGCCGTCTTCGTCAGAGATCTCGGTCAGTTCCACCTCTGCTGTATGAGCTTGGTCGGTAACGTCTGTGGTCAGCTCATTGTCACAATTTGTTTTACAGATGAGGGTAGGGTTTGATTCAAAGCGAATCTCGCCGTTTGGCGCCTCTACACGTTCAATGTAGTAAGGCTCGATATAGTAACCGCCGTTGGCAAATACAGAGTAACCCTGAGCCATTTGGACTGGAGTTAGACTGCCTGCACCTAGCGCGATAGTTTCAGAGCGAGGAGTGTTCTTCTTATCGAAACCAAAACGAGTTAGGTAGTCACGGGTCTCATCCAGACCTACCGAGCGAAGCACTCGTACCGCCATTACGTTCTTAGACTGTGCTAGACCGATACGAAGTCGGGTAGGGCCAGCATATGTCGGTGGCGAGTTCTTTGGACGCCAAGCTGTACCGCCAGACTCATCCCATTGGTTAATTGGTGCATCGTTGATAAGGGTTGCCAGTGTCATACCATTATCGATCGCTGCCGAATAGATGAATGGCTTGATGCTAGAACCTACTTGACGAAGAGACTGTGTGGCACGGTTGAACTTGTTATGTACGAAGTTAAAGCCACCCACTAGAGAGGTCACCTCACCTGTGTTGGGTTCAATAGAAACGAACGCAGTGTTGGCATTCGGGATTTGGCCTAGACGCCATACAATAGGCTGCTCTTCTTCAGCTTTCTCACTTTCTTCAGTTTTGATTTGAGGTGTCATTGCACGAGCAAGGTCTGTTGGACGAGCCCAAACCTGTTGACCCACTTCCATGATATCGCGAGCAGATTTAGGCGCTGGTCCTTGGCGATCATCTGTCTTGAAGTGGCGAGCCCAGTTCATGCCATCCCACTCGATGGTTTGATAGCCATAGCCCTTGATATACACCTCGGCCGTTTGGCCATCAAGTTTGGTTACGACTGCAGGGCGCATCACGCCATAGCTTGGTTGACTGCGCATATAGGTACGAAGCTCTTGCTCGTCCATAGTTTTGTCAGCTGGCTGCCATACCACTTTCTCTTCACCGCGATAGCCGTGGCGCTCATCGTAATTGATGAGATTGGTGATAGAGGCAATGTTAGCCGCAGTTTGCAGATCAGAACGCACGGTAGTGTAGATACGCATACCTGAGGTGTATGCCTTCTCTTCTCCGAACTTTTTCACCATCCACGCACGAGCAATCTCAGCAACATAAGGTGCGCTCACTTCGATCTCGGCACCGTGTGCTTCACCGTCTAAGTTCTCTGCACGTGCATCATCGAACTGCTGCTGGGTGATCTTGTTTTCAGCTAGCATGCGTTGCAGTACCACGTTACGACGGGTGGTAGCACGGTCGATGCTGTAAATAGGGTTCATGGTCGACGGTGCTTTAGGCAGACCTGCGATAACCGCAAGCTCACCCAGAGTTAGGTCTTTCAGGTCTTTACCAAAGTATACCTGAGCAGCAGCACCAACACCGTAAGAACGGTGACCTAGGTAGATCTTATTCAGATACAGCTCAAGGATTTCACGCTTAGTAAGAAGTTGCTCGATATGAACCGCGATAAATATCTCTTTGATTTTACGCATGATCTTCTTCTCGTTAGAGAGGAAGAAGTTTCGAGCTAGCTGCTGGGTGATGGTACTCGCACCCTGGCTTGCACTACCACTTGAGATAACGGCAACTGCCGCACGAGTAATACCAATTGGGTCAAAACCATAGTGTTCATAAAAACGACTGTCTTCGGTCGCGATTACCGCATCGATTAGCTCTTGCGGCATTTCTTCCAGCTTAAGAGGAATGCGTCGTTTCTCACCGAACTGAGCAATCAACTTGCCATCTTGTGAGTAAACCTGCATTGGAGTTTGTAGCTCAACGTCTTTAAGGGTAGCTACGTCTGGAAGTTGCGGTTTTAGATAGTAATAAAAACCAAAAATCGTACCTAGCCCAAGAACTATGCAAGCTAATGCAAGAGCTAACGTAATCTTTATGAACTTCACCGAAATATCCTTGTATTGAGGAGGTGCGAGATTGCTTTGCCGCCTCAGTGCGACAAAAACTTTGTGTAGGGAAAGGTGTTAAAAACGGCCATTATCCCGACTGATTTAGTGTAACTCTATTTTAACCTTGCTTCCTATATTTTTGATCTTTATCGCATTTCACAGGAATTCTATGTTTGAAACTCGGATAACAGCGCTGGGTCAAGCTGATGACCAGACGCAATATTTAACAATCGAGATCTCAAATTTGGGATGGCGAATTCTAGAGTGCGGGAAACTATCAAACAGTAAGCTCAAGAGTCGTAATAGCTTAGTGTCTCATTTTCTCCGTTTTTGGAGAACCGATATCACGTTAAGTTTGCGTCAAGATAATGTGCTGTATAAGTCTATTCCTGTCCCTGCGGATGCCGAGCCTTGGTGGGCCGAACAGCAAGTTGAGGAGATGCTTGGTGTTAGAAAGGACAAGGCTTCTCTGGTTTGTGACTATAAGTTGTCGCAGAAGTACCTAGAGCTTTTTGTCAGTGAACGTAACGCCCTGCAGGAGCTACAGGCTAGGTTTAACTTGCGCGCGGATATTATTGGATGGCAGATAACGGATCTGATTTGTCTATGCAGTGAATACAATCAGCGAGCTACGAATCCAATACATGGCTTTATCTATTCTTCTTTGAATCAATTGACTGCGGTGAGCTTTTTATCTGGGATTAGTATTCTTCGAACAGGAGAGAATGAAGAAGCTGACCTCGAAGACTTCTTTTCTGAACAAGGTGTCGACGAGGTCTTGCTTATTGGTGAACCCCTCAAGACTCCGACGCTTACTCATATTAACTTGGAGGAAGTATGGGAAGTTCTTGAACTTGAGATCAGTAAGGAGTTCTACCTCTGCCTTGGTAGTGCGCTAAGTGCTCTTCATTGGAAAAGAAGCGGGCTTCAAAATGATTAATATTCTGCCTTGGCGCAGTGAGCGCAATCAAAAGAGGGTACGCCTTTCATTACTGCTTCTCTTCGCTCCCTCGCTCCTGTTTCTGAGTTTGCATGGTCTCTATATTGGGCTTTCCTATCTTGAACTCACAACTAGCACTCAATCAATCCGTTATCAGCAACAACAGCTCGAACAGTTAAAGGTACGATTGGCAAAGGCTGAGATTGAGTTTGTTCGATACCTGACAGATAAGGAGAGATTTGTCCAACTTGAAAAAGAGCTAGCCACTTTTGATCTTGTGAACCCTCTGCTGTCACTGCCTAGTGCCTTACCTAAAGGAGTATTTGTTAATCGCTTGAGCTGTATAGAGATGCGGTGCCAGATATTCGGCACAGCTACATCGTTCGAAACTTTAAACCGCTTGGTCAATCAACTCAGGAGTTCAGACGGCATTGAAGAAGTGCAGTTGGGGTTGCAAGCAGATAACAGTAAACAGGTTGCTGATTTCGAGCTTGGCTTAGCCTTTACTAATGAGTCAGTTGATGCATTGGCGATTCGTTAATTGGCAGGGCTTATTACTGAGGCCTCCTAAACTCATGTTCTGGGTTGGTCTAGCCTTGGCTTTTATTACCAATTGTGTGCTCGCTCTTATTTGGCAAGAGTACAAGGTGGAACTTGAACAGCAAATGGAATCTGATCAGCAAATTATGGAGATTAATAGGATAAAGCTGATCAAGCAGCTTGAGGGTTACCACTATCCAAGCCTAGATTATGCTAAAAAGTACCAAAAGCTACTGCGTCTCTACCCCGATACCTTTTCTACCAGTGAGTTTTATACCTACCTTATCTCTCGCATCCCTAAGGGTGTTGAAATTACTTCTTGGCGCTGGCTCTCGGAAGATGGGCGTCTGTGCTTGTTGATGACATCTCAAGGAAGTTTTGAACAGATAAGGCAGTTGATAACTCTCGCTTTGGATTATCAGAAAACCAGTCGTCTTGAGAGCGTGGAGATCAAGTTAGTTGAAGGGAGGTTAATGGCAGACCTAAAGCTCGGTTTCTATACCAAGGAGCAGGCGTATGAGGAGTAGTCTGCTTCTAATTATTTTGATGAGCAGGATTGTTTGGGCGGAACAGGAATGGTTTATGGATCCTTATGTTCCAGAACCAAAAAAGGTGGTGGTTATCGTCGAGCCAGAGCCTCGAACTGCTAAATTAGAGTCGAGACTTTTTCCCATCAAGTATGCCAGTGCCTCTGACATTGCGGTCATTCTTGGTCACCACAGGTCTCAGGGGGTGATCTCAGATGCGGGCAGTTTGTCTGTGGATGAACGCACCAATTCGCTGCTTATCTATGAGTACGCAGACCGATTCGAAGAGATAGAGAGCATTATCTCAAGCCTGGACATTCCAGTGAAACAGGTTTTGATAGAAGCGAGGATTGTTACCCTGAATCAGGGTAATGCTGATGAGATTGGAGTGCGCTGGGGTCTGACTAAAACGGGTAACCCAGTGAGTGTTGCGCCCTCCATTGAGGCTCTGCAAGGCAGTACAGAGACCACAGATAACCTTAACGTCAATCTAGGCTTAGCTGATCCGAATGCAGGTCGGATTGCTCTACGATTGGCTACTCTGGGTTCTGATACCTTGTTAGATCTCGAGCTTTCAGCATTGCAGGCTGAAGCTAAAGCGGAGATCATCTCCAGTCCTAGGCTAGTCACTACCAATAAAAAGCCTGCTTATATTGAACAGGGCTCAGAGATTCCCTATCTGGAGGCAGCATCTAGCGGAGCTACCTCGGTCTCTTTTCGAAAGGCAGTGTTGAGCCTGGAGGTGATTCCTCAGATAACACCGGATAACCGTTTAGTTTTAGACCTGAGCGTCACTCAAGACAGACCGGGGCAGGTGGTAAAAACCGGAATTGGGGAAGCTGTAGCGATAGACACACAGAGAATTCGTACTCAGGTGTTGGTAGATGATGGTGAAACGCTAGTTTTGGGCGGGATATTTCAAAAAAGTTTAATTAAAAGCGTCGAACAAGTACCGTATCTTGCTGATATTCCATGGTTAGGGCAGTTGTTTAAGCGAACCTCGGAAAAACTGACCCGAAGTGAGCTTTTGATTTTTGTTACGCCCAAGATTCAATCAAGTCTATCCAAGTAGATTCATAAGCAGTCTGCGGTTTAGAAGCGAATCTAGCCCTAGAAAATTAAAAAAAAACAAATTTCGATTGCAAATTTGCGTCCAAATCCAGATAATTTCGGGTCTTATCACGATTTTATATGTGAGGAACAAGGCGTCATTGAACTGTGTCATCGCCAAATGAATGACAAATAATGACGGTGTATTTTGATTTAACGTTGTAAATAACTGCTGAACATGGCTGAGAAACGTAATATTTTTCTTGTTGGCCCTATGGGTGCCGGCAAAAGTACAATTGGTAGACACCTAGCACAACAACTTCACATGGAGTTTGTTGATTCGGATACAGTAATCGAAGAGCGCACAGGTGCGGATATTTCTTGGGTATTTGACGTTGAGGGTGAAGAAGGTTTCCGCAAGCGCGAAGAGACTGTAATCAACGATCTTACTGAAGAGCAAGGTATCGTATTGGCAACTGGCGGCGGCTCTGTACTGAGCAAAGATAACCGTAACCGTCTATCTGCTCGCGGTGTAGTTGTATATCTAGAAACTACTATCGAAAAGCAACTGGCTCGCACAAATCGCGACAAGAAGCGTCCTCTTCTGCAAACTGAAGAGCCACGTGAGGTTCTTGAGAGCCTAGCGGATGAGCGTAATCCTCTTTACGAAGAAGTTGCTGACTACACAGTTAAAACTGACGATCAGAGCGCAAAAGTTGTTGCGAATCAAATCGTTAAAATGCTGGAAGAGCGTTAATCTTACTTAGGAGTGCATCCCATGGAACGGATCACGGTAAGTTTAGGGGAGCGTAGCTACCCAATTTCTATTGGTGCTGGGTTATTGGGAAACCCAGCCCTTTATTCTTCTCTATTCCCATCGCAAAAAGACCTTTCTAAACAAAACGTCGTTATTATCACCAACACCACAGTTGGTCCGTTATACGCAGATCAGGTTGAGGGTCAATTTCAGGCTCTAGGTTGTCTAACCCGAGTGCTACAGCTGAATGATGGTGAGCAATACAAATCCCTAGAGACCTTTAATCAGGTCATGACCTTCTTGCTTGAGCATAACTATGGTCGTGATGTGATGTTAGTGGCTCTTGGCGGCGGTGTTATTGGTGACTTGGTCGGCTTTGCTGCTGCTTGTTACCAGCGCGGCGTTGATTTTGTTCAGATCCCAACAACCTTGCTATCTCAGGTAGATTCATCGGTTGGTGGTAAAACAGCGGTAAACCATCCGCTGGGCAAAAATATGATAGGCGCCTTCTATCAGCCTAAAGCCGTGATTATCGATATTGATACGCTGAAGACTCTGCCGAAACGTGAGTTTGGCGCAGGTATGGCCGAGGTGATCAAGTACGGCATTATCATAGATTCGCCTTTCTTTGATTGGATTGAACAGAGCCAAGCGCAGTTGAAAGGGCTTGAGCCTGCTTCTCTTACCTCTGCTATCGCAAAGTGCTGCCAGATTAAGGCAGATGTGGTTGCTCAGGATGAGAAAGAGTCGGGTATTCGTGCATTGCTAAACCTAGGCCATACCTTTGGCCACGCTATCGAAGCGGAAATGGGTTACGGCAACTGGCTCCACGGAGAGGCGGTTTCTTCAGGCACTGTTATGGCAGCACGTGCAGCCTTGCATGATGGTCGTATGCAGTCGCAAGATGTAGACCGAATCGAAAGCCTGCTTAAAGCCTTTGACCTTCCTGTTCATACTCCCAGCGAGATGACGGGCGAAGACTTTATGAAGCACATGATGCGCGACAAAAAAGTGCTGTCTGGTCAGCTAAGACTGATTATCCCAGATTCCATTGGTAGCTCGCAGGTGGTTAGTGATCTTGACCACAAGCATGTCTATCAAGCCATTGAAGATGGCCGAGAGGACTAGACAAAAGCATTAGGCTTGGTATTTACTGAAGTCAAGGAGTGACGGATGAGCCTGATAGATAAGCTAGTAAAACAGAAAAGGACTTCTGACCAGTCGAATAAATGGTTAGAGCTAAAATCTCAGTCGCAGCTGCTTGAGCAGTTACGCGGCTGTTTGCAGTTTGGCTCTAGCTTAGTGGTTTTATCTGGGAAAACAGGCTCAGGTAAAACGTCCTTGGTCAGCGCTTTCATCTCGAATTTACCAGTGTTAATCACAGTGCCATTGTTCAGTGTCATCCAGGTGACAGCGAGCAGGATATCCGCGCTCAGATTTTAGAGCAGTTACTCCCAGAATACTGCTCAGACGCATCCCTATCTTTATATGAAAATCTAGATCAAGCCTTTGGTTTAGAGAATCATCGCCTACAGATAGTGCTGGATGACGCAGGATTGGCGCCATCATCGCTCTTGTCTGAACTCTGGGGTTTGGTTGAACGCTTAACCGCTCACCCAACTCTAACTCTACACCTAATCTTTATTACCGGTCCCGAGTTAAAGCTAGAAAAGCTGACTCCACTGCGTGTGAGCTTTAATGTTCAGCCTAGGGTTATGACAATTCCACCACTGTCTAATCAAGATAGAGACCTATTTTTGGATCTTCTGGTGTTAAGGCGTTTTGAGAGCATTAAAAAGCGCAATCAACTTCGCAAGCGCGCCCATAAAATGAAGGCCTACCCAGGGCTATTAAATGAAATAGGAACGGAAGTGAAACCGACTAAGAAAACTCCTCATGGTGCGAGAGGCTCTGCCAAGAATGGTTTGTTGGCACTGGCTGTTGTTGCCGTATTAGGTCTGCTACTTTGGTGGTGGATGAGTGATGGCTCGGGCAGTAAGCAGCAAGTAGGCGATCAAGTTAGCTCGAAAGCTGGCAACGAATTTGAACTGGAGATGAAGCAGGGTGACGGCAGTGAGCCTGGGGATATGCAACTTGCTGAGCGAGATACCCTACAACAAGATGATGCAGTTCTTCCTCCACCTGTGACCGAGGAGACAGCTACCGTAGGTGATAACGGTAATGGTCGCCAGCGAGTAGTGGTGCCTGATGAGGTATTAGATAGCTTAATCGACAACGAGCAAGCGGTTGCCAAGCCACAAAAACAGGTTAAGCCATCTGAGCCTGCGGTCAGTTTTTCCTTTGCCAGAGATGAGCTATTAGAGGTTTCTAGGACGCGTTATACGGTTCAGCTTGGAGCGTTTCGTACCATGCAAGAAGTCGAAGCATTTATCGAAAAATATCGTCTAGATGGTGACGATGCCGCTCGAATCTATCCGACTATACGTTCAAATAAGACCTGGTACATAGTGACTTATCGCGATTACAAAACTGTGAAAACTGCACAATGGGCCATTTCTCAATTCGCTGAAGATGTTCAGGCATTGCAACCTTGGGTTAAATCCATGTCTCAAGTACATAAAGAGATCGAGATTGGAAAATAACGCTGAGCCGACACGGTTTTTGTGGTACATTTCGCCCCCAGTTGAACAAGGGTAAACAAGACCAGCGATGAAGAAACAACGTGCCTTCTTAAAATGGGCAGGCGGAAAATACGGGTTAGTTGAAGACATTCAGCGCCACCTTCCGCAAGCGAAAAAGCTGGTAGAACCTTTTGTTGGGGCAGGCTCGGTATTTCTGAATACCGACTATGAGCAGTATTTGCTGGCTGATATCAACCCTGACCTTATCAATCTGTATAACCTGCTAAAGACCAATCCTCAGCCTTATATCGATGAGGCGAAGCGTTTGTTTACGCCAGAATACAATCAAAAGCAGGCCTATCTGGATATTCGTCGTCAGTTTAATGAAACCGATGATATTCAGTTTCGTTCAGTTGCCTTCTTGTATATGAACCGTTTTGGTTTTAATGGCCTATGTCGTTACAACAAAAAGGGCGGCTTTAACGTACCTTTTGGTTCTTATAAGAAGCCATACTTCCCAGAAGCTGAGCTAGAGTTCTTCGCAGAAAAAGCGCAAAAGGCGACCTTTATCTGTGAGGGCTATAAAGAGACCTTTAAGCGAGTGCGCAAGGGCTGTGCGGTATATTGCGATCCACCTTATGCTCCTTTGTCGACCACGGCCAATTTTACCACCTATGCCGGGAATGGCTTTTCTCTGGATGACCAAGCAGCACTAGCGGATGTTGCTGAGCGCGCCGCGACCTCTCGTGGCGTACCTGTGCTTATCTCCAACCATGATACTACGCTCACCCGCCGCTTGTACCATGGCGCTGAGCTTAACGTAGTTAAGGTGAAGCGTACTATCAGTCGCAACGGTGCTGGTCGTAACAAAGTCGACGAGCTTCTTGCACTATTTAAACCGCAACAGTCGCATCTGTAACAGAAACTGAAAACGGCTTTGAGTTCAGGTGGTGGCTTTTGTACAATTTTGCCGTCACTACACATCAACCTCGAGGCCTCAGATGAAAGACTTTCTAATCGCTCCATCCATTCTATCCGCAGATTTTGCTCGCTTGGGCGAAGACGTTGAACGCGTACTTGCTGCTGGAGCGGACGTGGTGCACTTCGATGTAATGGATAACCATTATGTTCCAAACCTGACCTTTGGTGCACCTATCTGTAAGGCCTTGAGAGATTACGGCATCACTGCACCTATCGATGTGCACCTTATGGTGAAGCCTGTTGACTCTATCATCTGACTTTGCAAAAGCCGGTGCCAGTATGATCACCTTCCACGTTGAGGCATCTGAGCACGTTGATCGTACCCTTCAGCTTATCAAGCAACACGGCTGTCAGGCGGGGGTAGTGCTAAACCCAGCGACGCCACTTTCCCATCTGGATTACATCATGGATAAGGTAGATCTGATCCTACTGATGTCGGTAAACCCAGGCTTTGGTGGTCAATCCTTTATCCCCCAAACTCTAGATAAACTGCGTGAGGTGCGTAAGCGTATCGATGCTAGCGGTCGCGATATCCGTCTAGAGATTGACGGTGGTGTGAAGGCTGAGAATATCCGCGAAATCGCAGAAGCGGGCGCTGATATGTTTGTCGCGGGTTCGGCTATCTTCAATCAGCCTGATTACAAAGAGGTTATAGATCAGATGCGCGCTGAACTGGCCAAAGTTAATGGTTAAGTTTATCGCCTTTGATTTGGATGGCACGCTGGTAGACAGTGTGCCTGACCTTACGGTTGCCGTAGATAAGGCGATGCGATCTATGGGGCATGACGGCGTTTCTGAGGAGCAGGTTCGTGAATGGGTGGGCAATGGGGCAGATAACCTAGTAGCCCGAGCGCTCAGTCAAAGCTACCATATCGACCTTAGCATCAGTGATGAACTTAAGCAGCAGGCTCGAGTCGAGTTCGACCATTTCTATGCCGAGTGTGGTCATGATGAGAGTCACCTTTATCCGACGGTAAAAGATACCCTAGAACTGCTTTTTGCAGAGGGTTATCAATTGGCAATCGTCACCAATAAGCCTGGGCAATTCGTTCCAGATATCTTAGAGCAACACCAGATCGCACATTTGTTTATTGAGGTGGTTGGTGGTGACGCTCTACCTAAGCGCAAACCCGATCCTATGCCTCTTGAATATTTAATGGATAAATATGGTATGGCGCATAATCAGATGATCTTGGTAGGTGACTCCAAAAACGATGTGTTAGCAGCCAAGAATGCAGGTATTGGTTCGGTAGCACTTCCCTATGGCTATAACCATGGCGAGCTATCGAGGACTCCAATCCGGACTTTTTGATTCAGCAGTTGTCAGGCCTTCATGAGGTACTGCATCAGTTGAGTCAATAACTGACCAAGAAGCCATGCATTTTTAGCTATATCAGCGCAAAAAAGCGTTTTTTTGCTAGAAATATACTCGTTGATGAGTACACTGCTTTGTTCAACATTTGATTTAATTTGTAGTATTGAGGAAGTCATAACATGAGCACGAAACCTATTGTGTTAAGTGGTGTTCAACCGTCTGGTGAACTAAGCATTGGTAACTACCTAGGTGCTCTGCGTCAGTGGCATCAGATGCAAGATGATTATGACTGCCAATACTGCGTGGTAGACCTGCACGCTATCACTGTTCGCCAAGAAGCCGCGGCATTGCGTGAAGCGACCCTAGATGCACTAGCTGTGTGTCTTGCAGTTGGCGTTGATCCTAAGAAGAGCACTTTATTTGTTCAGTCTCACGTACCAGAGCACGCTCAACTAGGTTGGGTTTTGAACTGTTATACCCAAATGGGTGAGCTTAACCGTATGACTCAGTTTAAGGATAAGTCTCAGCGCTACGCGAACGATGTGAACGTAGGTCTGTACGACTACCCTGTGCTTATGGCTGCGGATATCCTGCTGTACGGTGCACACCAAGTGCCTGTAGGTAACGACCAGAAGCAACACCTTGAGCTTGCGCGTGACATCGCGACCCGTTTTAACAACCTATACGGCACTGCAGAAGCGCCAATCTTCCAGGTTCCTGAGCCGTACATTCCTAAGGTGAATGCACGTGTAATGAGCCTGCAGGATGCGACTAAGAAGATGTCTAAGTCAGACGATAACCGCAAGAACGTTATCACTTTGCTTGAAGAGCCTAAGTCGATCATCAAGAAGATTAACAAGGCGCAAACGGATCCAGATAACCCACCTCGCATCGCCTACGATGTAGAGAACAAGGCGGGTATTGCAAACCTTATGGGTCTGTACTCTGCAGCTACGGGCAAGACATTCGAAGAGATTGAAGCGCAATACCAAGGCGTGGAAATGTATGGTCCATTCAAGAAGGATGTGGGTCAGGCGCTTGTTGCTATGCTTGAGCCTATTCAGTCTGAGTACCACAGAATCCGCAATGACATTCCTTACCTAAACGAGGTAATGAAAGCGGGTGCTGATAAGGCTTCTGAGAAAGCAGCTGTTACTCTAGATAAGGTTTACCAAGCTGTGGGCTTTGTTCAGCGTCCTCGCTAAGCATCCCCAAGCTAAATAACTGTGTTAGAATGCCACCGCCCAAAGCGGTGGCATTGTTTTTTGGAGCCAGGCTGTTCTCATGCTGTTGATTATCGATAACTACGACTCGTTTACTTACAACCTCTATCAGTACTTTTCTGAGCTGGGTTGTGAGACTCAAGTGGTGCGTAACGATGCCATCACCATACAAGAGATAGAAGAGTTGGCGCCGGAGGCTTTGGTTATCTCACCAGGACCTTGTACCCCAGATGATGCTGGTATCTCCCTTGAGGTTATTAATCACTTCATGGGTAAGTTGCCCATTTTAGGTGTTTGCCTTGGTCACCAAGCCATAGCTCAGGTTTTAGGTGCCAATGTGGTGCGTGCTGAAAAGGTGATGCACGGTAAGACTACTGCAATCCGACATAACGACTCTGGTGTATTCACTGGACTGAATAACCCACTCACGGTAACTCGCTACCATTCATTGGTAGTAGAGAAAGCGTCACTCCCTGCTTGCCTAGAGATGACCGCATGGACTGTCGATGATGCAGGTAATCCCCACGAAATTATGGGTTATCGACATACTTCTTTACCTATCGAAGCCGTACAGTTCCATCCTGAATCTATCAAGACCGAACAAGGTCACGAGATCTTGAAAAACTTTCTGAAACTAGTCTCATAACGAGCCGTTATTAGACCTAGCTCTTAGTACAATTATCTATCCTGCTTCACATTGTCTATATTTCATCCCGATTTAGGGGGATTTATATACAGTTTGCCCTTGAACTAGTTAATAAATTGTTAATACAATGCGCTTACAGAGGAAATCTCTTTTGAACTTTGTTATTAGCAAATTTTCTAACTTAGTGTCAGGAGAGGAAGTAAAAGGAGCACAACATGTTTTCAGAAGTAACCCGCAAAGATTTCGATGAGGTAATGCTACCTTGCTATAACCCGCTACCAATGATCCCTGTTAAAGGTGAAGGCTCGCGTGTTTGGGACCAGCAGGATAAAGAGTATATCGACTTCGCTGGTGGTATTGCGGTGAGCTGTTTAGGCCATTGTCACCCAGTGATGGTGAATGCGCTAACAGAGCAAGCGAGCAAGTTGTGGCATTTAAGTAATGTGATGACAAATGAGCCGGCATTGCGTCTGGCTAAGAAGCTGATCGAGCTTAGCTTCGCTGACAAGGTTTTCTTTTCTAATTCGGGTGCGGAAGCAAACGAGGCAGCACTTAAGCTAGCACGTCGTTATGCAGTTGATAAGTTTGGTCCAGAGAAGACCAAGATTATCGCCTTCAACCAAGCTTCCATGGCCGTACCTTCTTTACCGTGACCGTTGGTGGTCAAGCCGCATATTCAGATGGCTTTGGGCCCAAGCCGGGTGATGTAGAGCATATCCCATACAATGATATCGAAGCCTTTAAGGCAGCTATCTCCGATGAGACCTGTGCAGTAATGATGGAACCACTGCAAGGTGAGGGCGGTATCGTGCCTCCAACGCCTGAGTTTGTGCAGACTGTGCGTGAGCTGTGTGACAAACACAATGCGCTACTTATCTTCGATGAAGTACAAACCGGCAACGGCCGTACTGGTCATTTCTATGCATATCAAGGTCTGGGTGTGACTCCAGATATCCTAAGTACAGCTAAATCACTGGGTGGTGGTTTCCCCATCGGTGCCATCCTAACCACCGATGAGATCGGTGCGCACCTTAAAGTGGGAACCATGGTTCAACCTATGGCGGTAACCCGCTTGCATGTGCAGTAGCTGAAGCCGTGGTTGATCATGTGTCTGCAAGCGATGTGCTTGAAGGTGTGAAAGAGCGTGAGCAACTATTCCGAGCTGAGCTTGAGCGCATCAATGCTCAATACCCAATCTTTAAAGAGGTTCGTGGTAAGGGCTTGCTGATCGGTGCTGAACTCGTAGACGAGTGGAAAGGCCGTGCACGTGACGTATTGGTAGCGGCAGGTGATGAGGGTCTAATGGTTCTTGTTGCAGGTGCTAATGTGGTTCGTTTTACTCCGTCACTGGTTATCACCCCACAAGATATCAAAGAAGGATTTGCTCGCCTCGAAGCCGCAGTGGCGAAATTATATAACGCTTAAGTTTTCTATCAGGAGGATAGTGCGATGTTGGTAGTACGCCCAATAGCCAAGGAAGATTATAACGCTCTCTATATGTGTGCAGAGGAGTCGGGGCATGGATTTACATCCTTGCCAGTTAACGAAACCCTGCTGAACAATCGAATCGACCATTCAATAAATAGCTTTGCTAAGCCAGATGTCACCGAACCCGGAGATGAGGGGTACTTGATGGTTGGGTTCGATAGTGAAACCGGTGAGGTAGCCGGCACTACTGGTATAGAGGCCGCGGTTGGTTGGGACGTACCATTTTACTCTTACCACATCAGTAAGGTGGTTCATTCATCTCAGGCTCTGGGGGTTAACAACGTAGTTCGTCTGTTGACCTTCGGCAATAATTACACCGGATGTTCTGAGATCTGTACCCTTTTCCTGCGCCCGAGCTTTCGAGGTGGCCTCAACGGCAGATTGATGTCCAAGTGTCGCTTCTTAATGCTGGCAGAGCACTCACATAGATTCTCACAGACCATCTTTGCTGAAATGCGCGGTGTGTCCGATGCTGAGGGCAAGTCCCCGTTCTGGGAATGGCTACAGGACCACTTTTTCTCCATAGATTTTACCCATGCCGATTATCTAACAGGCACGGGCAACAAGGGCTTTATTGCTGACTTGATGCCTAAGCTGCCTATTTATATCAACCTATTGAGCGAAGAAGCCCAAGCCGTGATTGGTAAGGTGCACGACAACACCAGACCTGCTTTGCGCCTTTTGCAAAAAGAAGGCTTTATCTGCCGTGATTATGTTGACATCTTCGATGCGGGTCCGACGGTTGAGTGTGACCTAAACAATATCGATACCGTAAGGCAATCCTTCAGGCTAAGGTCTCTATCGCTGAGCACAGTAGCACGCAGCACTATCTGATCTGTAATACCTCTTTTGAAAACTTCAGAGCGGTCGCTCAGCCGGCAGCTTTTGACAATGAATCCCAGACGGTGATCTTGTCTAGAGAAGTGGCAGAGGCTCTAGAGGTCGCGAGCGGTGATTGGGTGCGCATGGCCGCACAATAGGTTCAATAAAACAAACAAGGAACGATTGGAATGACAACGCATTTTATTGCAGGGGAGTGGATCTCTGGCCAAGGCGCCGATATCCAGTCTCAGTCTCCGTATAACAGCCAAACTATCTGGCAAGGACACAGCGCAACTGAAGGTCAAGTAGAGCTAGCGGTAATGGCCGCACGCACCGGCTTTCTTAGTTGGAAAAAGAAGAGCTTTGAAGAGCGCGAACAGATCGTATTGCGCTTTGCGGATCTAGTAAAAGAAAACGCTGAGCTGATCGCTGAGACTATCTCTAAAGAGACGGGTAAACCAATCTGGGAAACTCGTACTGAGGCTGCGGCAATGGCGGGCAAGATAGGCCTATCAATCAAGTCTTATCACGAAAGAACCGGTACTAAGCATAAGCAGGTAGGTGCAAACGATGTGACCCTACAACATCGCCCGCTGGGTGTATTAGCTGTGTTTGGCCCATATAACTTCCCAGTACACCTACCAAATGGACACATAGTGCCTGCACTTCTTGCGGGGAACACTGTGGTGTTTAAGCCCTCGGACCTGACTCCGCTTTGTGGTGAGCTTGCGGTTAAACTGTGGCAAGAAGCAGGCCTTCCATCGGGCGTGGTGAACCTAGTTCAAGGCGGTAAAGAAACGGGTATCGCGCTAGCGAGTTCAAATAAGATCGATGGTCTACTGTTTACCGGTAGCGCTAATACCGGTCATATCTTGCATCGTCAGTTTGCTGGTCAGCCGGAGAAGATGTTGGCTCTTGAGATGGGGGGTAACAACCCGCTTATCATCTCAGAAGAGTATGGCGACCTGGATGCGGCTGTGTATACCATTATCCAATCGGCGTTTATCAGTGCTGGGCAGCGTTGTACCTGTGCACGTCGCTTGTACGTGCCACAAGGTGAAGCGGGTGATGCTTTGGTTGCTCGTCTAGTAGAGGTGACTAAGCAGCTTAAGATGGACCAGCCGTTTACGGATGACCAACCTTTCATGGGCACGCTTATCTCCCGCACTGCAGCGCAGCAGATCGTTGCTGCGGCAGAAGAGTTGGTAGGTAAGGGCGCAGAGTACCTTCTCAAAGGTGAGCTCGGTGAGAATGCTTTCTTGTCTCCGACTATCCTTGAAGCCTCTGCTATCGATACCCTACCGGATGAAGAGTACTTCGGTCCACTGCTGCAGGTTGTGCGCTATTCTGGCTTTGAGAAGGCGATTGAGCTGGCTAACGGCACTCAATATGGTTTATCGGCGGGGCTAATCTCTACGCGCGATGCTGAGTGGGAACAGTTCTCTGATGAGATTCGTGCGGGCATCGTAAACCGTAACCGCCCAATTACCGGCGCTAGCGGTGATGCGCCATTTGGTGGTCCAGGTGCTTCTGGCAACCTAAGACCAAGTGCGTTTTACGCGGCGGATTATTGCGCGTATCCAATGGCATCTATCCACGGTGCTGAGCCATTATTGCCTGAGTCTCTATCACCGGGCATCATCATGTAATTTCAAGGAGGGAATATGGGAGCTGAAAAACTGTTCGAGCAACTTTGGGGTGATTTTTGCGAGCGTCTTTGCCCGTCATCACACACGATTCATGAGTTGCTAAAGCAAGACCAAGCTTTGATTAACGACCACATTGCGTTGCGCACCTTTGGTGTTGACCCTGTGTCATTGCCGACTCTAGCCAAGCCTTTAATTGAGCTGGGTTACGAGAAAGGTGGCGACTATGTGTTTGAGAGTAAAAAGCTAATTGCGGAGCATTATCAGCACCCTGACCCTAAGATGCCTAAGGTGTTTATCAGCCAGCTTCAACTGCATCTGTGTTCGAATGAACTGCGCAATATTGTGCTTAAGCTCGTCGACCAGATAGAGGTGGATAAGCTGTCTGGTTCGGACTTCTTACACCAAGGTCGCCAGTGGAACCTTAGCTATGGTGAATATCAGATCCTAGCCAGTGAGAGTGAATATGCGGCTTGGGTTGCTGCGCATGGCTATGGGGCTAACCACTTTACGGTAAGCGTGAATCAGCTCGCTGAGTATGAGGAAGTCTCTGAGGTAAATGCCTTCTTGAAGCGAAAAGGTTTTGCCATCAATAGTTCTGGGGGAGAGGTAAAGGGCTCACCTCAGGTGCTTTTGGAGCAGTCATCGACCATGGCGGATAAAGTAGATGTCACCTTTAGTGATGGTGTACACACCATTCCGGGTGGATTCTATGAGTTTGCTAAGCGTTATCAAGATAACCAGGGAGAACTCTACCATGGCTTTGTGGCGGCCTCGGCTGACAAGATATTCGAGAGCACCAACAATTAGGCATAAAAAACCGCTACTAAGTAGCGGTTTTTTGAATCTGAGTTCGGCTTAGCGAGTACCGTATACCACGATAGTCTTACCGTGAGCAGAGATAAGGTTCTGCTCTTCTAGCATCTTCAGGATACGACCTACTGTCTCACGAGAACAGCCAACGATTTGACCGATTTCTTGACGAGTAATCTTGATCTGCATGCCGTCTGGGTGTGTCATCGCATCAGGTTGTTTTGCA
This sequence comes from Vibrio sp. JCM 19236, assembly GCA_000830455.1. GTDB lineage: Bacteria > Pseudomonadota > Gammaproteobacteria > Enterobacterales > Vibrionaceae > Vibrio. The sequence goes on along the minus strand of BBSB01000035.1, from coordinate 16,264 downwards.
AGATTCAGTAGAGTCTGTGCAATACGACCAGTCACGTCTAGGAACGCCAAGTCACCAACTTTCTGGCTAGTTACTTGTAGGCGTTTTGCCATTTGTGAAGACAGACGCATTAGGATGTCTGGGTTCACTTGGATTAGCTGACGGAACTTCTTGAATGAGATCTCTGCAACTTCACAAGGTGATTTTGCACGAACCCAAGCTGTACGCTCTTGGTCTTCTTCGAAAAGACCTAGCTCACCGATGAAGTCGCCTTGGTTAAGGTAAGAAAGAATCATCTCTTTACCTTCTTCGTCCTTAATTAGAACGGCAACCGAGCCTTTGACGATGTAATACAAAGTTTCTGCTTTTTCACCAGCGTGGATCAGCGTACTTTTAGAAGGGTATTTGTGGATATGACAGTGGGACAAAAACCATTCTAATGTTGGATCCGTTTGAGGTTTACCTAAAACCATATTCTTATCTTCCTCTCTTTAGCGAGCATATTTGTATTGTTGCCTATGAGTGTTCAAGGCTTGTAGTTGCTGCTACTACTTTTATTTTGTACTACGAATAGTATCCTTTTTTTGCCACATTTCTTGATTTTGATCGGTCAGAATTGCCGAAAATGTAGACAAAATTGTGGCTTTTATCACAGTCTCGGACAAGAGTGTGTGCTGTGTATCGTTTAGCCTATCTTTCCGGTTTCTAAAAGCTGTTGCAGAATAGGTCTGATAATCAGCTCCATGGCAAAGCTCATCTTGCTCCCGGCACGACTAAGGTGTTGTGGCGAGACATAAAGGAACCATCAATCATAGACAGCAGATATGGAAAATCGACATTTTTAAAACCGCGCATTCGAATCACCACAAAACTCTCATCTAGGCTTGGGATACCTTTCGCATTTAGCGGGTTTGAGGTGTCTACGGTCGGAACGCGCTGAAAGTTGATATGTGTACGTGAAAATTGCGGAGTGATGTAATTCAGATAATCATCCATTGAGCGAACGATGGAGTCTGTTACCGCTTCTCGAGAATGACCACGATCGCGAGTATCACGAACGAATTTTTGTATCCACTCCAAGTTTACGATAGGCACCATGCCGATCAGAAGGTCCACATGCTTGGCCACATGACAGTTGTGGTCCACTACCGCGCCATGCAGGCCCTCATAGAAAAGCAGGTCGCTGTTCTCAGGCAGTTCTTGCCATGGAGTAAAGGTACCCGGCATCTGATTATAGGGAACCGCTTCATCGAAGGTATGCAGATAGCGGCGTACCTTACCTTCTCCTTTCTCACCATACTCTTTGAAAAACTCCTCTAGGCTGGGAAGTCGTTAGCCTCAGGGCCAAAGTAGCTGATGTGCTTACCTTGCTCTTTGGCTTTACGAATAGCGACATCCATCTCAGGGCGAGTGAAGCGATGAAAACTATCGCCCTCTACCCAAGCGGCCTGAACCTTCATCATGTTGAACATCTTACGGAAGGTTTCTGAGGTGGTGGTAGTGCCTGCTCCAGAAGAACCGGTTACCGCTATGATGGGATGCTTGGCTGACATGACGTTCCTTGTCGAATGTGAGTTTATAGTAGTTGTGAGTTTTGGCTTACTTTGATGTCTATTGTCTCATGCAATTCTGAATAGACGATGACAGCTTGTCCGTTTTTTAGCTGCATAAGTACCTGATCGACTTTGTCTTGCAGGCTTGCCTCGACGCTTCCATAGTCTGTGCCTTCACGAAGCACGAATTCTTTGACTAGGTTTTCTAGGGTCTCAGGCTAATTTCTTGCCAGGGTACGATCATGATTTACATCTTGGTAATAAATTGAAGATACAAATTTATCATAAAAAGCGGGAACCACCATCTCCAACCAGAATTTTGGTGACGAAGGAGTGCCCTGAATAAAGCCAACATGCCCGCCTTTTGGCATTAGGTGGTAGGTGATGTTGTCTGCCAGCTTGAAATTTGGGATGACCTCATCGGTCATAAAGGGGTCATCCTTGGCGTGGATCAGATTTATTGGAATAGAGGTCTGATTCAATTTAGGAAGGCCCGAACATTTTTGATAGTAGTCACGCGCATTCAAGAAACCATGCAAGGGAGCCGTAATCGCATCATCAAACTGATGAAGGAAGCGCATATTCTGTATGGTCTCTCTATCGATCCCAAGTTTGTCTTCCAACAGGTGCAGTTTTTGTAGAGCCGACTGCTTTAGCGAGCCCAATAGGTAACTGTTATAGAGCTTTGAAAAGCCACGCTCGATACGTTTGGAGCAGGCGGCTAAATCCAGTGGTGCCGAGATGATGGTCGCTTCATTCAGTAGAGGTTGGTCGGCGTACTTGGCTAAGTAGTTCACCAGCATGTTACCGCCAAGGGAGATGCCTACTGCTACTTTGGGATTGTATGGGAAGCGTTGGTGCAGGTGCTCTAAGAAAAGGCGCGCGTCTTCGGTTTCTCCCGAGTGGTAGGCTCTGGCTTGCTTGTTTGGTTTACCGCTACAACCGCGAAAGTGCATCATCACCGACAGCCAACCTCTTTGCGCAAGGCCTGCATCAGACCATTAGCGTAAGGGCTGTTGAAACTTCCTTCTAGTCCATGAAAAAGCACAAAAATAGGTTTGCGATAGGCTTGAAGTTGATTCCAGTCTTCGCTCCAGGCGAGATCTAAAAAGTCATTGTCTGGGGTTTGGATGCACTCCCACATGGGAGTAAACAATGGCGCCTTGCGCACTAACCTAGGCAGCAGGGTCTGCAGGTGTGGGTTGGTCATGCTCCAATGTGGCTTGAATCGGGTATCCATACTTTTAATGCTTACTAAAGATAAAGGCTATGTGTTCCGCTCCCAGTTGATGGCAATAGTCATCGGTTAAATGTGGCACCTCGACCTTATCTAACTGCAACTGATGGATAGCATCGACGATATCGGCTTGTTGCTGGCGCTCTAAGTGGAGTTCGAATTGCAGGGACTCACGATAGAGGGTGTCAGGTAGGTGCTGCTTTGTTTTACGTCGCAGTTCGCGAAACTGGTGCAAAAGTGGCTCGGTGCGTCCAAGGCTTTGGAGCATTCGAGGCCACTCTTGATTTGGAAAAGAGAGCTGATGTTGATCGAGCCAACGAAGGGCAAGCAGTAGATTTACGTTGCCGTGAAATTGATTCTGAAGGGTAAGGCACGCCTCTTTGATTTCCCGCTCGGAGTAGTACTGTAGCTAAATTGCCACAGGCTATCGATGGTCAAATTGCTATTGGGCGTGCTTTCCGTCATAGATTCAATTCTGCGTCCAGTTCAGCCTGCATACTCTCCAGGGTCTCTTGGTCACTCATCCATTCCATTTCGACCTCTTCGAGCTCCGCTTTGGCTTCGGCTTGTTGGCTTAAGACCTGTGTAAGTTTAGCCTTATTTTCCGCCTGATACATTTCTGTATCGCTAAGTTGCTCTTCAAACCTTCTAAAGCTTGGTTGAGCTTATCCATACGGGTTTCGAGTTTAGTGATGTTCTTTCGTATCGGTGCGGTTAGCTTACGAAACTCGGCCTGCTTACGCTTGAGGTCTTTTTTAGCCGCTGCTGAATTTTCTGTGCTTTTTGGAGTAGCATTAGATTCGGCTTTTTTCTGTTGCTTTTGTTGCTCGGTCAGCCATTTGTAGTAATCCACAAGGTCGCCGTCGAAGGGCTCTACCATTTGATCGTGTACGAGATACAAATCATCTGTTGTGGCTTTCAATAGATACCTATCGTGACTGACGATTACCATAGCACCCTCGAAGGTTTGAAGGGCAAGGGTAAGTGCTTGACGCATATCTAGATCTAGGTGGTTGGTTGGCTCATCCAGAAGCAATAGGTTAGGTTTTTGCCAAACTAGCAGAGCTAGCACTAGGCGAGCCTTCTCACCCCCGGAGAATGGAGCAACCTTGTCTAGAGCCTTATCTCCTTGGAAACCGAAACTACCTAGGTAATCACGCAACTGTTGTTCAGTATGCTTGGGCGCTATCTGCATCATGTGTTGCAGTGGTGTTTCCTCTGGATGGAGGGTCTCTAGTTGATGCTGAGCAAAGTAACCAATCTTCACACCTTGTGAGTAGGTACACTCACCGGCTTGCGGTTGCAACTCTCCGGAGAGCAATTTGATCAGAGTAGACTTACCCGCACCGTTGCGACCTAAAAGACCGATTCGACTGCCAGGAACTAGGTTTAGCTTGATCTGATCGAGAACGCGCTTGTCACCATAACCAGCACTGACTTGATCCATCATTACGATAGGGTTAGGCAGTGCATCTGGCTCTCTAAACTCGAAGCTAAATGGGTTATCAAACTGAGCGGGTAGTACCTTCTCCATGCGCTCGAGCGCCTTAATTCGGCTTTGTGCCTGCCTTGCTTTAGAGGCCTTGTAGCGGAAGCGGTCGATATAGCTTTGCATATGCGACATCTGCTTTTGCTGCTTCTGATACATAGCTTGTTGCAACACTAGCTTCTCGGCACGCTGCTTCTCGAACGAAGAATAGTTGCCGGTATATTCGTTTAGGGTCTGGTTCTCGATATGAATGATTCGGTTGACCACAGGGTCAAGGAAATCACGGTCGTGGGAGATAACTACGAGCGTGCCGCGGTAGCTCTGAAGCCAGCGCTCTAGCCACATTACCGCATCCAGATCTAAGTGGTTTGTTGGTTCATCCAGTAGTAGTAGGTCAGAGCGGCACAATAGAGCTTGGGCTAGGTTGAGGCGCATACGCCAACCACCAGAGAACTGGGTTAGGCTCCAATCCATTTGCGGTTGAGAAAAGCCCAGGCCATCGAGAAGCTCAGCGGCACGAGCACGGATAGAATATCCACCTATGGTCTCAATCTTGCCATGCAGTTCTGCTACTTTAGTGCCATTGTTGTCTGCTTCAGCCTGAGCAAGGTCGGCCTCGAGCTGACGATATTCACGGTCACCATCGATCACATACTCTAGAGCTGAACGTTCTAGGGCAGGGGTCTCCTGTGCAACCCAAGCCAGCTCCCAATGTTTTGGCTGTTTGAAATCCCCTGCATCTATGGACAATTCATCCTTCATCAACGCAAACAGAGTGGATTTACCACAGCCGTTCTTGCCCACAAGGCCAACCTTGTCGCCGGATGAATGGTCGCTGTCGCATTGTCGAGAAGTGCTTTACCACCGCGCAGCAGTTGGATTTCAGAGAAAGTAATCATGAGAGCCGTATATTGATAATCTTGGCAGGCATATTAGGCGTTAGCGTGTCAAAAGTCGAACATACCTAGCATTAGCTAAGGTTTTGCAATGAATTTAATATGTTAGGATAGAAGCCTCGAAGGGAATTATGGGAAGACGTCAAGGAATGACAGAGGAAACCGCAAATAGCTCACCTAAGGTTTTGGTGATCTATGCACACCCTGAGCCAAACAGCTCAGTAGCCAATCGCTCTATGATAGAGCAGATCAAAGCGCTACCTAATGTCACAGTGCATGATCTCTATGCCGAGTATCCTGACTTCTTTATTGATATTGCAGCCGAGCATGAGCGCTTGTTGCAACACGACGTTATCGTCTTCCAGCATCCAATGTTTCTCTATTCGTGTCCTGCACTACTAAAAGAATGGATGGATAGGGTATTAGATAAAGGCTTTGCTTTTGGACACCAATGTTCCTTAAAGGGTAAACACTGGCGTAGCGTTATTACTACCGGTGGTAAATCCGAAGCTTTTTCTCCTGAAGGTTACAATAAATATCCTCTAGAGCAGATACTGCAACCCTTTGAATTGACCGCTGCCTTATGCCAGATGCACTGGTTTGAACCACTCATACTCTATTGGGCTCGTAACGTGTCAGACGTTGAAAGACTGCAGCACGCTTTAGATTATGCCAAGTGGCTGAGTGACCCATTCTCCGAGCTCAATGGAGGTAACAATGGCGATAAATAATGACCTTATTCAAAGTGGCGTGCTGTTCCTCAGTGCTGCGTGATCGCAGTGCCATTGGCTCAAAGACTAGGACTTGGCAGTGTCATAGGCTACCTAATTGCAGGTGTCACTATTGGTCCTTGGGGGTTTGGTCTTATCAGTGATGTAGATGCCATACTCCATTTCTCCGAACTCGGTGTGGTGCTTCTTTTATTCTTGATTGGTCTCGAACTGAATCCAAAGAAGCTGTGGGCGATGAGGGTGCCCATATTGGGTTTGGGTGGTGCCAGGTAATTCTCTCTACCTTGATTATTGCCATGGTGGCAAACTTCTTGGGTCAGTCTTGGCCGAGTAGCCTTGCTATAGGTATGGGCCTAGCACTCTCTTCTACCGCTATTGCACTTCGTATTATTGATGAGCTTGAGCTCTCTGGAAAAGAGGCTGGGCAGTCTGGTTTTGCGGTGCTCCTTTTCCAAGATATTGCGGTTATCCCTATGCTGGCACTGCTGCCTGTACTTGCGGGTAATGTGGCCGGTAATTGGTCTGATGTAGGTATTAAGGTTGGGGCCGTCGTTGGCTTGTTGGTAGCGGGCCACTTCCTGCTGCGCCCCCTATTTAGACATGTTTTGTTAAGTGGCACTCGAGAGCTATTTACCGCGGCTGCATTGCTGGTGGTATTGGGTATCGCGGTGTTTATGCAATACCTTGGTCTTTCAATGGCACTGGGTACTTTCTTGGCAGGTGTGCTCTTGGCGGAGAGTGAATATCGCCACGAGCTTGAGATAACCATAGAGCCGTTCAAAGGTCTTTTACTTGGTTTGTTCTTTATCTCTGTAGGGATGTCGGTAAACCTTGGCCTTCTTCTTGAAAAGCCAGTGCTTATTCTGCTCACTGTTGTAGGCCTAGTGGTGCTGAAAGGCTATATCTTATATGGTTTGGCCCGTTTGTTCGGTTTGAAATCTAAGTCTCGCAGTCGCATGTCGGCCATCCTGAGTCAGGGGGGGAGTTTGCCTTCGTTATCTTTACTGTCGCCCTCGCGTTAGGGTTACTGGATGATTCGGTTTCGAGTTTTTTGCTGGTGGTAGTGAGTTTGTCCATGGTGACCACGCCACTTCTACTTAAGGGACAAAGTTGGTGGTACGCGCGTAGTATTAACCCGACTCAAGAAGAAGAGGCCGCAGAGCCTATGGGTGATAGAAAGCCGAGGGTTATCGTGGCAGGTTTTGGTCGCTTTGGTCAGGTGATAGGGCGCTTGATGTATGCCAATAAGGTGAAGATAACCATCTTGGAGAGTGATGCGAGCCAGATAAAACTGCTGCGTAAGTTTGGCTATAAGGTTTACTACGGTGAGGCAACCAACCTTGACTTGCTAAGAGCAGCCGGAGCAAATACCGCTGAAGCTATAGTGTTATGTACCGACTCTCCTGATGAAGTGCTACAAACTGCAGACCTGTGTCAGCAACACTTCCCGCATTTAAAAATACTGGCTCGTGCCCGCAGTCGTGTAGAGGCGTATCAATTGCTTAACCATGGTGTGACCTCGTATTCACGCGAGACCTTCTTAGGGGCACTGGATTTAGGTCGTCAGCTTCTTATCTCCCTAGGAATGCACCCACACCAAGCCACACGAGCGCAAAAGCATTTCAATAAACTCGACAACACTATGCTAGAAGAGTTGATGCCACAGCATAGTGATGAAAAGAATCTGGCTCTTAGAGCCAAGGAAGCACGTAAAGAGCTAGAAGAGATCTTCGATCGTGAGATGGAGAACGAACGTCAATCTAGCCATTTTTGGAACAAAAGAGATGAACATTAAAAAGCGATTCATTGCTGGAGCGCAATGTCCTGAATGCAGCGAAACGGATACCCTACGTTGGTGGGAAGAAAACCAGGTGGAATGGGTTGAGTGTGTGGCGTGCAATCACACCCAGCAGCGCCTGACCAAAGAGCAAGAACAGGCTGCGTCGGAGCAATCTGTTATCGGTATTTTTAAGCCCTAGCAATCCCCATACTTAATCTGTATGATTGCGGCTCTTTTTTGAACAATCACTATTCGGAGTGACTATGAAAATCGACAATAACTCAGTTGTAAGCCTTGCTTATCAAGTAAAAGTGGAAGAAGGCGTAGTTGTTGATCAAGCGAGCGTTGAAGCTCCTCTAGACTATCTGCACGGCCACAACAACCTAGTTACTGGCCTAGAAAAGGCTCTAACAGGTCGCTCTGCGGGTGATAAGTTCAGCGTAACTGTAGGCCCTGAAGAAGCGTACGGTGAGCACAGCGACGCTATGGTTCAACGTGTTCCTGCTGACGTATTCCAAGGCGTTGAGCAAATCGAAGTAGGCATGCGTTTTCTAGCAGACACAGACCAAGGCCCTATCCCAGTTGAAGTAACTGAAGTAGATGGCGACTTTGTAGTGGTTGACGGTAACCACATGTTGGCTGGTCAAACTCTAACATTTGACGTTGAAGTTGTAGCTATCCGTGAAGCAACCGCAGATGAGATCGAGCACGGTCACATTCATAAGAAAGGCGGCTGCTGTGGTGGCGGTGAGAAAGCTGACGACCACGAATGCTGTGGTGGTAAAGGCGACTGCTCAAACGGCGACGATTGCTGCTCAAGCCACTAAGAATTTTTACAACCTTAATGTGCTAAAAGCGCACTTTGAGTTTGTTTAGTTATACTAAGCCTCCCAATCATTGGGGGGCTTTTTTGGTTTTAGAACGAAGGAAATGTTATGCAACAACCGATCAGTATCGCTATCCATGGTGGCGCCGGCACCATCTTAAGAGAAAAAATGAGCGCAGAGCTCCAACAAGAAGTGCTTGGTGTTCTGGAGGCTTCAGTACGTGCAGGCTATACGGTGCTTGAACAAGGTGGCGATGCGGCCGATGCGACTATAGCGGCGGTTAAGGTGATGGAAGACTCTCCGCTATTTAATGCGGGCAAAGGTTCAGTGCTAACCCATGAAGAGCATATCGAGATGGATGCCTCTATCATGCATGGTAAAGACCTCAATGCTGGGGCAGTTGCAGGTATAAAGGGAATTAAGAACCCAATCGAGCTCGCCAATTCAGTGATGAAAAATAGCAATCATGTGTTCTTGATTGCCGATGGCGCGCACAGATTTGCCAAGGCGCAAGGCTTTGATTTCGTTGATGAGTCTTACTTCATTACTGAACGCCGAGTTGAGCAGCTCAGAAGCATGAAGGCTAAAGGAGAGTTTGCGCTTTCTGAGAGTAAATACCCAGACGACAAGAAATACGGCACTGTAGGTGCAGTGGCACTGGATAGCCAGGGTAACCTGGCTGCCGCTACCAGTACTGGCGGCGTAACTAACAAGAAGTTTGGTCGCGTGGGTGATAGTCCAATCATTGGTGCGGGCACTCATGCTGAGAACGGTAATGTGGCCGTGTCTACTACAGGCGTAGGCGAATACTTTATCCGTAAGCAAGTTGCGGGCGATCTCGCTGCGCGTATGCGTTATCTAAATGAAGATGTTCACACTGCTTCAGAGCATGTGATTCATGGTGAATTAGAAGCTATGGGCGGAGAGGGTGGTTTGATTGCCCTTGATGCTAAGGGTGAGATTCATTTTGCGATGAACAGCTCAGGTATGTACCGAGCTGCTATCGATGTTAACGGTAATCTTGAAGTAAAGATCTACGCGGACGAGTAACCATTAGTAATGAGGCGGTGGCGTCTCTTCTGATTGGTCGGCAAGGTTGGAGGTTTCCATGTTCTTCACCTTGCCAACAATATACTTCATCTGCTGCTCCATCTTACTGATCAGCATCTGCTGTTGGCTTAGCGCTTCGTTTAATTCTTCGATGGTTTGTTCTTGAAAGGCCATTTTGCATTCCAAGTCATCCACTTTGTGTGTGAGCTGCTCGATAAGCTCACTAACTTCTGCTTTGTTAGTCATAACCAATATTCTTCGTTTTTAATAGTGAGCAAGTTTACATTAGGGAACTATTTCAAAAAATAGGGTCTATAAGCTATCAATTCAATTTTCTGTGTGTTTATCTCTTTCTGACATGGAAATGACAACAATATGTTGCTGTAATTGAACGATAAAACGTACACTTACCTGTATTCGCACGACTAGCTTTGCATTAGACTGCAAACAAACGGTCACGAAAAAGTGGCATTTTATGTGCCCCACAACCAATGGCTTGGCCATGAATTGGAGATTTAAATGAAATCAATGCTAAAACTTTCTCTGCTTGCAGCTACCGTTGCGCTAGCAGTAGGCTGTCAAAAAGAAGAAGCACCAGCAGCAAACACTGAAGCTGCTCCAGAAGCGACGACTGAAGCTGCAGCAATGCAGTTTAATAACGATGATGAAAAAGCAGCGTACGCAATCGGTGTGTCTTTCGCGACTTACCTGAAAGCAAGTGTAGAGAAGCCTCGTGAGATTGGCATTGACCTAAGCGACGAGATGGTTCTTAAAGGCATTACTGATGCGTTCTCTGGTAACGCTGGCCTGAACGAAGATGAAATCCGCACAGCTCTAGAAGGCCTAGACAAGCGTGTTAGCGATAAGATGGCTGCAGACGCAAAAGCGAAATCAGAAGCTGCACTAAAAGCTGGCGAAGATTTCCGTGCAGAATTTGCTAAACAAGAAGGCGTTCAGCAAACTGAGTCTGGTCTTCTATACCAAGTTGAGACTCAAGGTGAAGGTCCAACGCCAAAAGAGACTGACGTAGTTAAAGTACACTACGTAGGTACTCTAACTGACGGTACTCAGTTCGACAGCTCTGTAGAGCGTGGCGAACCAGCTACATTCCCTCTAAACCGTGTTATCCCGGGTTGGACTGAGGGTGTTCAGCTAATGAACGTTGGCTCTAAGTACAAGTTCGTTATCCCGCCTGAACTAGCATACGGTGACCAAGAGTCTCCAGCTATCCCAGCAAACTCTACTCTAGTATTTGAGGTTGAGCTTCTAGGTATCGAAACTCCGGAAGCAGCACCAGCTCAATAATCTTGAGTGATTGATTTGAAAACCGAGGCTTGTCCTCGGTTTTTTTGTACCTAAAACTGAGAAGTTCAATTAAATCAGAGAGCTTTTGACCTTAAAGTCATGATTCAGATCAGATTAATAGTGACTTAAATCTAACCTATTACATCTTTTTTAAAATATTCTGATAAACTTTGGCGTAATATTTGAGTTTCAATTTGGCGGAATCCTAAGTGCAATACGAACCCCTACACGCAGAGTCTCTTCTAGAGATGGAATCGGTAGACGTTAAACCTTTACCGAGCATGACAAAATTATCCTACGCTCATACGAAGCGGTAGTGGATGGGATTGCCAGCCTTATCGGGCCTTTCTGTGAGATCGTTCTGCACTCTCTAGAAGATCTAAACACCTCGGCTATTCGTATCGCAAATGGCGAGAACACCGGGCGTCAAGTAGGTTCGCCTATTACCGACCTTGCACTTAAGATGCTAAAAGACATTGAAGGCTCAGAGCGAAACTTCTCTCGTTCATACTTTACCCGCGCCAAGGGTGGGGTGCTAATGAAGTCTATCACTGTGGCTATCCGCAATGGTGATAACCGCGTTATTGGTCTTCTGTGTATCAACGTAAACCTTGATGCACCTTTCTCTTCTGTGTTGCAATCCTTTATGCCGACAGAAGAAGCAGAAGCGGCGGCATCATCGGTTAACTTTGCTAGTGATGTGGAAGAACTGGTGGACCAGACCGTTGAGCGCACTATCGATGAAGTGAATGCCGACAAGAGCGTATCTAACAACACCAAGAATCGTCAGATCGTTATGGAGCTATACGACAAGGGCATCTTTGACATAAAAGATGCGATCAACCGTGTAGCTGATCGTCTGAACATCTCTAAACACACCGTTTATCTGTACATCCGCCAGCGTAAAACTGGAGAGTAAGTAGTGAGTCTTACCTACACCCTAGTAGTGAATGGCAATGTGTATGGAGATCAAGGTCCCCTGAATGCCTACCAGTTTGCTCAGGCCTTGATAAAGAAAGGTCACCGCTTGGTGAGCGTCTTTTTCTATCAGCAGGGTGTAAGTAATGGCAATGGCTTAACCGTGCCGGCCAATGATGAGTTTGATCTGGTAGCCGCGTGGCAACAGCTAGCTGCTGAGCATGGCGTGCAACTTCAAACCTGCGTAGCCGCAGCTCTGCGCCGTGGTGTGGTAGGGGAAGAAGAGGCGAAGCTGAATCAGCTTTCTCGCACTAACCTTGCCGATGGCTTTGAACAGTCTGGTTTGGGTAGCTTGGCAGAAGCCCTTTTAACCCAAGATAGGGTGGTGCAGTTTTGAAACAGCTTGGTTTTATCTTTTCTTCAGCACCACACTCAACTGCTCAAGGTCGTGAAGGACTCGATGCTATCTTGGCAACCTCTGCGCTTAGCGAGAACATTGCTGTTTTCTTTATAGGGCAGGGAGTGAATCAATTGCTCAAACATCAGCAACCCCAATCTATACTGAGTCGTGACTATATCGCAGCCTTTCGTTTGTTTGACCTTTATGATGTCGAGCAGGTGTATGTGTGCGAGTCGAGCCTGAATGAGCTTGGTTTTGAGCAGGATGACCTTATCCTTGATTGCGAGTTTCTGTCTAAACAACAGATTGCAGAAAAGCTGTCTGAATGCGTGCAGGTTTTGAGGTTCTAGATGCTACATATCGTTTCTAACTTGGATGCCCTCAAGCAGGCGACTGAATATGCCTCAAGTAAAGATGAATTCTTGCTAGTGCAAAACGCGGTGTACGCTGTCAATCCGAAGCATTTCGCACACAGCAAGTTGAACGCGCACAATAGCTTTGCACTTTCTGCTGATGTAGAAGCGAGAGGGCTATTAGAGAAAGCAGACTCAGCTATCGAGCTAGTGGACTTCGCAGGCTTCGTTGATCTTACCGCTGAGCACAGTAAATCTATAACTTGGTAACAGGATCGGCAGCGATTGGCTCGCTGGCTGATTGCTGTACAAAAAAGATCCGTATATTTCTTGACACCCCCCCTGTCCCCGAATAGAATTTCGCGTCCCTAATTGCACTAGTGTGATGGGGATAGATTTTTCACAAAGCTTACTTTAAGTAAATCAGGAGCTAGTTAATGGCAACTATTAACCAGTTGGTACGTAAGCCTCGTGCAAAGCAAGTTGTTAAAAGCAACGTGCCAGCACTAGAAGCGTGTCCACAAAAACGTGGTGTATGTACTCGTGTTTACACTACTACACCTAAAAACCTAACTCAGCACTTCGTAAGGTTTGCCGTGTTCGTCTAACGAACGGCTTTGAAGTGACTTCGTACATCGGCGGTGAAGGTCACAACCTTCAAGAGCACTCAGTTGTTCTAATCCGTGGCGGTCGTGTTAAAGACCTTCCAGGTGTGCGTTACCACACTGTTCGCGGTGCACTTGACTGTGCAGGCGTAAATGACCGTAAACAAGGTCGTTCTAAGTACGGTGTGAAGCGTCCTAAGTCTTAATGGATTCCGTTAAGTAAGGCCAAACACTAAATTAAATTTTAATTTTGAAGAAACTGAAAAGTTTTGGATAACCTGAAGAAGACAACGGAGAATTCCTATGCCACGTCGTCGCGTTATTGGTCAGCGTAAGATCCTTCCAGATCCTAAGTTCAAATCTGAACTGCTGGCAAAATTCGTTAACATCCTTATGGTTGACGGAAAGAAATCTACTGCAGAAAAAATCGTTTACACTGCACTAGACACTATGGCTGAGAAGTCTGGTAAAGACCACTTAGCTGTATTTGAAGAAGCTCTTGAAAATGTTCGCCCAGCGGTAGAAGTTAAATCTCGCCGTGTAGGTGGTTCAACTTACCAAGTACCTGTAGAAGTACGTCCGGTTCGCCGTAACGCACTTGCTATGCGTTGGTTGGTTGAAGCTGCGCGTAAGCGTGGTGAAAAATCTATGGCTCAACGCCTAGCTGCTGAAATGCTAGATGCGTCTGAGAACAAAGGTACTGCGGTTAAGAAACGTGAAGACGTTCACCGCATGGCTGACGCTAACAAAGCGTTCGCTCACTACCGTTGGTAATCCCTCGGTAATACCTTTAAGTGCAGCGGGCTTTATGCTCGCTGCATTTGTCTATTTTTCGGAAAAGAAAAATAGGGTTTATTCATATTTCAAAAGTCTTTTTTAAATACGAATAGTCCCTAAGTAAGAGGATACAAACGTGGCTCGTAAAACTCCTATTGAGCGCTACCGTAATATTGGTATCGTTGCTCACGTAGATGCAGGTAAAACAACCACAAGTGAACGTATTCTATTCTATACCGGTCTCTCTCATAAAATTGGTGAGGTTCATGACGGCGCAGCTGTAATGGACTGGATGGAGCAAGAGCAAGAGCGTGGTATCACTATCACATCTGCAGCTACCACCACCTTTTGGCGCGGTATGGAAGCGCAGTTCCCTGATCATCGCATCAACATCATCGACACCCCAGGACACGTTGACTTTACTATCGAAGTAGAGCGTTCATTGCGTGTACTTGATGGCGCAGTAGTTGTTTTCTGTGGCGCATCTGGTGTTGAGCCGCAATCTGAAACCGTTTGGCGTCAAGCTGACAAATACGGCGTTCCTCGCCTAGTGTTTGTTAACAAGATGGACCGTACTGGTGCAGACTTCCTACGCGTTGTAAATCAAATCGAAGAGCGTCTTGGCGCAACTCCAATCCCTATCCAACTGAACGTAGGTGCGGAAGACGAGTTTGCTGGCGTTGTTGACCTTATCAAGATGAAGCGCATCAGCTGGAACGAAGCTGATCAGGGTATGTCTTTTACTTATGAAGATATCCCAGCGGACATGCTTGATGATGCTGAAGAGTGGCGTACCAACTTGGTTGAAGCCGCTGCTGAAGCAAACGAAGAGTTGATGGACAAATACCTTGAAGAGGGTGAGCTAAGCGAAGCGGAGATCAAACAAGGTCTGCGTATCCGTACCCTTAACAATGAGATTGTACTGGCGACTTGCGGTAGTGCCTTCAAAAACAAGGGTGTTCAAGCTGTGCTTGATGCTGTTGTTGACTTCCTACCGTCTCCAGTAGATGTTCCTGCGATTCAAGGCGTGGATGAGAACGATAAAGAAGTTGAGCGTCATGCTGATGATAAAGAACCATTCTCTGCATTGGCATTTAAGATCGCAACTGACCCGTTCGTAGGTACTCTAACCTTTATGCGTGTTTATTCTGGTGTTGTTAAAACAGCAGATACGGTCTACAACTCTGTTAAAGAGAAAAAAGAGCGTTTGGGTCGTATCGTACAGATGCACTCGAACAAGCGTGAAGAAGTGAAAGAAGTACGCGCGGGTGATATTGCTGCTGTAATCGGTCTTAAAGACGTAACTACAGGTGATACTCTGTGTGACCAGAACCATAAGGTGATTCTGGAAAAAATGGAGTTCCCTGATCCAGTTATCCAAATTGTGGTTGAACCAAGATCTCAAGCTGACCAAGATAAGATGACTATCGCTCTTGATAAGCTAGCTGCGGAAGACCCTTCTTTCCACGTAGAGATGGACGAAGAGACAGGCCAAACCCTGATCTCAGGTATGGGTGAACTTCACCTAGATATCATCGTCGATCGCATGAAGCGTGAATTCAATGTTGGTTGTAACGTAGGTAACCCACAAGTGGCTTACCGTGAAGCGATTACCGGTACAACCGAGATTGAAGGTAAATTCATTCGCCAAGGCGAGCGTAACCAATATGGTCACGTTTGGCTTAAGCTTGAGCCATCAGAGCCAGGCGAAGGTTTTGTTTTTGTTAACGATATTGTGGATGGTGCTGTTCCTAGTGAATACATCAGTTCGGTATCGAAAGGTATCGAAGAACAAATGCTCAATGGTGTACTTGCTGGTTATCCTATGCAGGATGTCAAAGCTACACTGTTTGACGGTTCATACCACGATGTTGACTCAAGTGAGATAGCGTTTAGAATCGCTGCCTCAATGGCGTTTAGGGAAGGTGCCCTTAAGGCACAACCAGTTCTCCTTGAACCTATGATGAAAGTTGAAGTAACTACTCCAGAAGACTGGATGGGTAGTGTGGTGGGTGACCTAAATCGTCGCCGCGGCATTATTGAAGGCATGGAAGACGGTACTGCAGGCGTGAAAGTAGTTCGTGCATTAGTACCATTGTCGGTTATGTTTGGTTACTCAACTGATTTGCGTTCTGCAACACAAGGCCGTGCTTCTTACTCTATGGAGTTTAGCGAGTACGCTGAAGTACCAAAGAGTGTCGCAGAATCGATCATCGCAGAACGTGGTTAAACTTTAGTCACGAAATATCGTGAAATAACTATTGTTTAATAATGATTCTATTGCGCTCTCGAAAGATGGCGCATAAAATAGCAACTTCATGGCGCGCCCCTACAATTTATCGTTTGGGCGAATCAATAACTAGG
>BBSB01000036.1:0-36222 GCA_000830455.1 Vibrio sp. JCM 19236 | reverse complement strand
GGGAACATGATTAATAGGTGAAAATAGTTATTATTAATAAAATCGATAGATAGGTGATTTGTGGGTTCGTTGAAGAGGATCGATACTTCTTTGCGTTGTTCTCTAAAATACTGATTTTGATAGTTAAATTAAACGTACTTCAAGTAGACTCTGATTACTGCGAGTTTGAAAGATCCCTGATAAAAGACCTGGGGATGACGTGGTGGGGTGGCAATAGTTAGTGGATTTAACTACGTACGATGATAGGAATACTTACTGTACACACGCATGAGGTATTAAAATTAAGAGCCATGTTTACTAAACGGGGCACTAATAATAAGGTCGCTGCATATTACCCATATCGTTTTAAGCTTTTTTGGGCATTTTTATAGGGGATTTGTAGATCGCACAAACTAAGAGGTCCCCGATAGAAGAACACGGGGACGACGGAATGCGATCGGAATATGTGGTTAACTTAATACTAGATGATGTGGTTAGCTATATTTGGGTACACCATGGTTCAGTCTAGCTGGCAAACAGTAACTCTCGAAGATAGTGTGCCACTGGGCCAAGGCTATCATTTGCTTTCCAAACCAGGTCCACACCATAGGATTGATTTGACTTCATATACTCTGGAGTAAACTCAACTAGAGTACCCAGACCTACTCGCTCTTGTAGCATGATGGTTGGCAATACTGCCATCCAATTCCCTGCTCTACCATTCGTATCATGTCATCTTGATCATGCGCCAGCCACACAGATTGAGACAGTGTACTAACTGACCCTAGTACCCCATGCTCATAAAGACTGGTGCAAATAATCTGCCTTTCTGTAGTCAACAAGTCGTTTTTGACCACTTCCAAGTCAGCAAACTCGCTGTCTGGACTGCATACACATGTCCACTCGAGCTGGTGAATGCAAGCAAATTCATAGTAATCAGGTATGGCTTCTGCAGTAAGGTGGAGTACGAAGTCAACCTTATTCTCGTTGAGTTGTCTGAATAACTCCTCGCTCTTTTCCTTTTTGATTTGGATCTGAGTAAAGGGAAATTTCTGAGAGATTTTTTCTAGCGGTGTTTCAATCAAAGCAAAAGGCACCAGGGGGTCTAATCCAATGACCAATGAGTTTTCAACTTGATTCCTAACTCCCGAGGTATAGTTCTCGATTCTATCGGCTTGTCGCATTAACACTTTAGCCTGTTGATACAAATGCTCTCCCTCTGGAGTTAAAACGGGGTACTTCCCGGTACGATCGAATAAAGAAACGCCAAGATCTAACTCTAGGTTGCTCACACTGACACTGATTGTACTTTGGCTTTTTCCTATATGCCTTCCTGCCGCTGAGAAAGAGCCTTTGTCGGCTGCTGAAACAAATGCAAGCAAGTAATCGAGGTTAATCATCTTCCCACCTATTACAAAAATCGATACTTATCAATTTAATCTATTTTGTGTAAATTGCAAAACTACCTCCGAAAACAACCCATATTTCGGAGAAATTTAGATGAAAAAGTTATTAATTGGACTGGCAATAGCTGGAGCATGCGGTGGCGCTATTGCAAACGAGCAAGATGCAGAAAGCGTCAACTATGGCGATCCTACAGCGAGCTTCAGCACCCTTGGTGTAAGTGCCAGTGAAAACAGTACTCAGCTTAACGGTATGATCGGATTAGGCAGCAATATATTTCAACTGGATCTTGGGATAGACAACAAGTCGGGTGATATGAATTATCGCGGTAGATACTTTCATGTTACAAATGGCTTAGGTTATTCCCTTGATGTACTTGGAGATAAAGACAATACAACGGCTCTTGCTGGTGCTATCTATAAGTTCCAAGCCACCGACAAGATCACTCTATTTCCAATGGCTTCAGTGGGTTACACCACGTCCGATGCAAAGGATGGTCAGCCTAAATCTGAATCTGCACTAGGCCAACTTGGCGTCTATGGTATGTACGGATTTGACGCTGGGCACTGGGTCTATGCAAACCCTAAAGCGACTTATCACGAGCAAAGCAAAGAGTGGATACCACAAATAGAAGTAGGTGGTGGCTACATGATTCTCGACAACGCTTCAATTGGCGCAAAGATTGAATATACCGGAGAATCTTCGAAAAATAACTTGGTGAATAAGGAAGACACCGTTGCCTGGCTACAAGCAAACTACTACTTCTAAAGCTATAGATTTAAAGCCAATACCTCTGAAGGGATTGGCTTTTCAATAGAACTAAGTATTCACTCCTGCACCTATTAAATTATTCTATACAAGCTCATTTATTCTATTGTCTTTCTTCTAGCATAATACCTATTTTTAGGTAACTAACTTATGAGAAAGATATTTAAAACTAAATATTCTAATAGACTAAAAGCTGAGAAACTTCTCTTGGATTCCGGGTATATCTACGATGGCAGACATGGTTTTATAAAAACCTTTCAGCGCTATATAGGGATTCAATCTATTCCTGCCCTGAACACAAATGACTCTAGAATGGATAAATTAGTTCTGCAAAAATTTGAGGTCCGCCTTTTCGCCGATGGAACTTTATCTATATTTGTACCACCTCATTCACCCCTCTTAGGTATCTCTCACATTCCCTATCCAGTAAATACCAAAGCACCAGACTTCACAGATTGGAAGGTTTGGTTACCTATTAATAAACTATTACATCAATATAGTTCCTAACTGCTTTATCCTTGGTGGCTTGCTTGAGAATAAGACGAAGCCACCTAATAGATAAACTCGGCATAGTCGCAAGGTGTTGCTGCATAATTCGAAAGGGAAATCAGTTTGAGTGACTTTAATGCTACATTGTGGTTTCTCAGGCTGAAATTCCTTTCTATCAACTAATCCACTCTATGCATGGTTGCTTCTATGAGTGGACACTTTTGATAGCCATGCAGCTTTTCTACTTGTCGGTTGCGCCACAGAGTTTCTGGCAACCTACCGCTAGATTGTAGAGGTGTCTTTGTTCTCAGGGGGCTAGTCCTTTCCTTGGCGGGATGATCGAAATCGGCAAGGTCTACTGCGCTTTCCTTGTTAATTTTGTTTCAGATCGGCCACTTCCTGATAAATATATGAGGTTAGAGAACCACGATCAGTTAAGGCTTTATTGCACTACCTACAGTTAGTCATTTTATAACCAGATTTGTGCAACAAAGCCCCACTAAAGCACGATTTCTTGTAATATGCGTGCTCTTTTTATGATTTAGTTTTTATCTCAACAACTTAATATCTATTTAAGCAGAGCTGGATATTGATCAACATATAACCATTGAGTATCTTTTCTAGGGCTGTGACAGCCTTGGCAGAACTCTTTATTGGGGCTTTCATTGTGAGTTGGCTTAGCCCCAAACATTGCCCAGCCCCAACCATCTCCCCAATGCTCACTTTCAGAGAATCGGTTTTCGTTATCTTTAACCATCACAAAAAACACATCATTTCCTTCTTGATGTCCAACTAAACCGGTTGTTAACCGTTCGGTGGGTACGAGCTTTACGTCCTTAACAAAGACTGTCCCATCAAGCCACTCCCCTGTTTTGTTGTAGTGGTCAATAGCAGCTCTCTGTGTATAGATACCATTAAGATTTGCAGGTTTCATATCTTCACCAATAACAACCGTTGTTCCCAAATGAACAAGCTCAGTTTGAAATTCATGTGGAAAGACAATATCGCCTTGATTATTAACTAACTCTATATAACTATCCGCAGGTTCATTTAATGCTGCAAATGCAGAGTTGGCAAAAATACAGGTCACAATGACACTGAATAATTTATTTTTCATATTTACATTCCTATAATTTTACAACTTACGACTATTCGTAATTAGTTGTTTGCTCGCGATAACTGATAGTTTATTGGGAATGTAAAAAATGAAAAAACTCACACCTTTAAGTTCAGGTTGTAGGTATACTTCCTTTTAACTTTCATAGGTAAATAACCAATGATCCAAGGAACTTACTGGTTCTGAATAGTAAAAACTTCATTACTTAAGTTGATGGAGACTTCAGCTTTTTATTTATTAAAAACTCAAAGTCAAATGCAGGCACAACGACGCTGGTATAACTTATTCAGAGTTACGTAACACAGCCAATCGATGTTTATAATTAAATTGTAGTTTCTAGATTCAGTATCAACTGTTTGCAACAAAACAAACAAATTTAATAGTCCAATCTAGAATTGAAGGAATTATATTTAAATGAATAAGCGTCCTCACCCTGTATGACGCTAATCTGATATTCGTTTGACTCTATGCGCGCAATGCTACAGAGGCAATAATCAAGAACCATGAAAATGCACTGGTATAAAGCAGTGATTTCACGTATCGAGATAGGCCTTTCATTTTTTACCCTTATATTAAGTTAGATTGATTACTGTGCAGTTTGCACATTGAGTTTTGGGGAGCGGAAGCGCTCCCGAATTGATTGAAAAATAACGAATAGAACGCAAGCCGCGATGCACCCTAAGAAGGTGGCCGTCACAATCCCGCCAAAAGAAGCCCAACCCAGTGCCTGCTGAGCACCACTACCGATTGCATCGGATAGCATCAAGGGTACGAGTCCAACCGCAAACGAGAAGGCCGTCATAAATACCGCGCGGGCTCTGAGTCTTAACGCCTCTACAGCCGCCTTTTTAACTGGCAAGCCCTGGATCTCACGAAGCTCTTTTGCGTACTCCACTATCAAGATGGCATTTCTCACAGCCATCCCCACCAGCAATACAGCCGCTAATTGGGTAAAGATGGTCACCTCGCTTCCTAGAAGATCTACGCCCGCAATGATGCCAATAACCGCAGTAGGAACCATGGTCATAATCGCGGCAGGAATAAGCCAGCTTTCGTACTGACCCACTAACACTAGGTACGTGATCAGCAATGCTAGAGCGAGAATTAGTGTGGCCTGACTACCCGCTTCGATCTCTTCTTTCGCGGTGCCGGTAAATTCAATGGAGTAGCCCTCTGGCAGTTCTAGTTGTTGCAATGTCTCTATCGCAGCACCGGTTGAGCCTGTTGGCAATACGTCGATAGAAACAGACTGCATGCCATTGAAGCGATTCAAGAAATTAGGAACTGTAATTGGCTCGACACTGAACAATCTAGCTGCCGGCTGGCTCGCACCATTGGCATAGTTGATATACACATTCTGCAACGCCTTTTTATCTAGGCGATACTCTGGGGCGTTTTGCATCATAACCTTGTAGTTACGACCATCGAGATTAAATGTATTCACGTATTGCCCACCAAAATGAGCCTGCATGCCATCAACCAACTCAGCGTAGCTAATACCATATTCCAGCATCTTGCGGCGATTGATATTGAGCTTTATTGAGGGCTTGTTAACCGCAAATTGCGTCATGGCCAGCGAAATGGATTCTTCGCCGTTTAATTGCTCAATAATGGCTTGAGTATCTTTATCCAACTCAGTAGGAGAGCGAGCATAGTGATCGATTAGGACAAAGTTAACACCATCAACCATACCAAGCTCAGGTATAACAGGTGGCTTGAACGCGAACCCCTCAATGCCCATTTCCTGCAATATTGCATTTGCTTCTGCGGTAATTTCTTCATCGGACAACTCACGCTGTTCGATATCTTCCAAGTTCAACAGGATCAGAAAGCTACTCATATCAGCATTGCCATTGAGCAGATTAAAACCTGAAGCGGCAATAGAGTTACGCACACCCGGTATTTTCTGTAGCGCCTCAACGACCTCAATGGTGTGATTGTCGGTAACACTCAATGCAGTACCCGGCTCAAAGCCCCCAACAACAAATACCGCGCTCGTATCTTCTGCTGGTAGCATTCCTTGTGGTAACTCTTTCCCATGGTCAATGGCAAACCAGATACCGGCACCCAATAAAGCAATCGAAAGCAGTGGAAAGCGAACAAAGCCTGCAGTTACACCAGTAAAGGCACTGATTTTAAAGCCAATAACACGCTCTATTTGGCGAGCAATAAAGCCTTTCTTAGGCGGTTTCATAAATAGAGAGCACAGTGCAGGCGTCAAACTAAGAGCAACAACGGTAGATACCAATACTGATACGCTCAATACGATGCCAAACTCGCTGTAGATAATGCCCGTCATACCGCTCATAAATATGGTCGGAGCAAACACAGATAACAGCACTAAGGCAGAGGCAATAATAGGAGCAACCACCTTATCAAGGGCGACGCCAACCGCTTCTGGTACCGTCAGTTCAGGGTTGTGGTGAAGTTCATGCTCGGTCGCCTCAATCACTATGATGGCAGCATCTACACTATGCCTATGGCCATGACCAAACCCAGCATTGAGATAATGTTGATATCGATACCTAGGGCATACATGAAAGCAAAGGTACCAACTAATGAAACAGGAATAGCTGTCACTGTTATAAAGGTTAGTCGCAAAGATTGCATAAAGATCAGCGTAACCATGCCAACGATAACTACTGCAAGTAATAGGGTTTCCAACACATTGTCGATGGCCCCGTGCACAAAGTTAGTGGCATCGTATACATACTCAATCTGAAAATCGGACTTGATATTGGAAACGAGCTCTGTAACGGCATTACCCACCTCTACAGCGTTTGCATCTGGAGTTTTATAGATAAATACCACTGAGCCGATACTCGCTCCGGCATAGGCATTAGCGGTGTAAACTTCCGCCCCCAACTCAACCCTAGCAACGTCTTTAAGAAACACTTTTCTATGCAGTGCATTACCGCGAATCACGATATTTTCAAACTGTTGCTTGTTGGTTAGGCCGCCATCAACAGTCAGTGGGTATTCAAGTAGGTCTCCCACCAATGAACCTGCCGGGCTGATCTTGTTTTGGGTAGCTATCGCATTTTGAATAGCGGTCACATCTACCGATAACTGGCGCATCTTTTTAGGGTTAAGCCAAATACGCATCGCGTATTTCTTTTCACCCAGAACATCAACCTTTGAGATACCAGGAATACGTTGCAGAGCTTCTTTAAATTGACCACCAGCGAAGGCACTGATTTGGGTGTCTGTGGCTTCGCCGCTTGGATCTTGAATTGATAGACCTATCAGCATACCGTTGGAAAGTTTCTCCACCTTAACGCCATTTCGCATTACATCGCCCGGTAACTCTGGCAAAGCGAGGTTGACCCTATTTTGTACTAAGGTCACTGCGTTGTCGGCGTCGGTCGAGTTATCGAAGACCACCTCAAGGGAATAGGTACCATCAGAGCCGGAGGTCGACTTCATGTATTGCATACCAGCAATACCATTGACTTGCTTTTCAATCTCAGGGGCAACGGTTTTAGTAATGACTTCTGCAGTAGCGCCGTCCATCCAGGTATCAACCGCAATAGTCAATGGAGCGACATCTGGGTATCGCCCCATTGGAGACAAGTAAGCAGAGATAAGCCCTGCGATTGAAATAAATATGGATAGAACAATGGCCAGCTTTGGTCTTTTTATAAAGAACTTGAACACAATGGCTTCCTCGCGACGGATGATTTGGGCGCTAAGATATACCCCACTGACCAATACACATATTTAGGTACTATTAAGTTTTTGATAGGTCAAAGTACGCCACAAATAAACACAAAACCGCTCCTACTGGCTGGCAGTAAAAGCGGTTTCTGAAAGCAAATAAGTCTTTTATCTAGAAGCGATTGGCGATACTAAATACGACCGAGCTTGTTTTGTAGTCGATCTGCTGGCTCGCCCATTTTGCGTCTTGGTGTTGGTATTTAACACTGATGTCCCACTCTTTATTTAAGTCGTAGCTTAGACCCGCCTCAGCCAACAATACGTGATCACGTTTTAGATACTGGTATTCAACGTTTGCAAAGGTATGAAGGTCATCGATGATTTCATAGTCTAGCTTCGAGTTAATACTAGGCAGCAGGCGCAATGAAGAAGATTGAATGTGCTGACCACCCTTCTCTTTATCCATTTCAACCTCAAGCAGGTAACCTGATGCACCCACACCAAGACTTGCAGTTAGGTCGTCTGTTAGCTCGAACATTCGGTTGTAAGAACCACCTACTGACCACTGACGAAATGCCACATAGATATCATCACCACTCTCATAATCTTCCCCCAAGTAGGTTGCATCACTTTGCAGTTCACCATAGCGACGAGTTTCATTCGGAGATACGTTAAATTGCAAGAATGAATCTCTATCTAACTGATAGCTGTAGTTCACTGATGCAAAGGTTGATTTTCATCCACCAGCTTATCGCCAGGTAGTCCTGCCTTTTTAAAGCTATCTGTCATATTGAAACCAATATCCAGTTCAAAACGATGCTTTTGGGGCTTAGATGTGCGTGTTTCGTAAGCCTTTCTCGACTGCTTAGTAAAGAAGTCATTAGTAAAACTCGCACCTAGTTGCACACCATCTTTTGTTGGGGTCGCAGAGAAGGCCATGTCCTTTGATTGATATGGCGAGATAAGGTATTGGTTAACCAGAAACGAAATACTTGCCGCGGCCAATACATCATCCGCAAAGTGACGTTTACCATGCATTCGGCTGAGGCCAACAAATGATGCAGCTGCATAAGCGGGTACCCCCCAAGCCGCACCATAACGACTTTGCAAGAATGCAGCGCCGGAGAACGCGGCAGCAGTGTGGCCTGATGGAAAGGATTGTCTGCTGCTACTGTTTGGACGTGCACGCCCAACTAGGTTTTTTGTACCGTGAACAATAACTTGGGTTGCACCTACTGAAAGCGCTAATTGCTTTGCACCCTCAGGGTCATCATATAGCCAGGTAGCAAATAGACCGGTAGCAGGTATCAGGATTTGCAGAGCATCACCAGCTTCAACATATTCATCATTTACCGATGTATTAATGGCATTGTGCCCGGCAAATGCAGGGGCAATCGCAGACAGACCCATGATGGTTGCAAGTAATTTCGCTTTCATTAGATTGACCTCAAGAATGTAACTGATTATTTCTGAGGCAATACTAAAGAGATTCTCCCGATAGATTAAAATAGAATCAATGCATAATATCGATAGGTCATGATGATTTTAAAAAAGAATCAGCTTAGAGCATGTTCAAAGGGATTCTTGCATCTTGATGGTGGAAGAAATTAATAGATAGGTAATGACCAAAAGCCCAAGTACTTCAGGCAACACCCAGCCAGGGACGAGCATCAGAGGACCTAACGCGGCTCCAAGGGTTTGCGCAGCCAAGGTAAAACGAATAACAACATTGCCCGAGGGTCCACTTGCCATTGTACCCATCACAAGGGGCACAATCAGATTCCACAGCAGCTGAAAGATGCATGTTGCAATGATAAAGCTATACATATCATCACCAGTAAGCATGGTTGACACGACTAGACATTGTAGAAAGATCGCAATGCTTAGTACCAAGGTTTTCCTTTGATGTGCTACCGGGAAGGTCGCCAATATTGCGCCGGCAACGCTAAACAAGGTACCAAAGGCAAACAACAAGCCTTGATCCCCCAGCTGTATGTGATGAGCAATTGCGTATGAGCCAGCGTAGACCAGATCGCAGAATGAGTGAGTATCACCATCACCATGGCGCTTAAGCTTATTAGCACCATGCTTATATCAATCTCTTCAGACAACTGACTCGCCGACGAGTTGGGCACAGGCAATGGTTTCAACAATAGAGTTAGGGCAACAAGTCCGCCAAGGGCAAAAAAGAAAATATCGGTATTGAAATAATTGACTAGGCCCGGTAAAAGCAAAAACAATACGGCTGTAGTTAACATCTGTATGGCAATGGCCTTGCCAAATGCCGCATCAGGGTTGTCCTCAGCGCCCAACACCTCATAACAGCGGACTATCACCAAACCCGCACATACTCCTGCTAATCCTCTAATAACAAAAAACAGTGAAATATCGGCAGTAAAGGCACTCGCTAAATGGCAAAAGCACAGCAAGGCGAGTGCGACATTGTCGTTAAACCTAAAACCATGCTTCAAAAAGTAGTAGTTCAAGCACAAGCCAGAGCAAAACCCATCAGTCAGTCGTTGCCAAGTAGTTAAGCGATGCAGACGAGAGCGCTAAATGCTGCTCAAGAACGGTTAGATAAGACGGTAGAATCGAGAAGACACTTACTGAGATCGCAAGTTTAAGACAGGCCGACAGCCAAAACGGAATATGAACCAAGATACAATCAACCTTTCTGCATACATCCTGTTAACAATATGTCATCAAGTCTTGTTTTGAAAGCCATTTCCCTACTATGTACAAAGCCGATAGTTGTCAATTACGGCCTGATTATTTCCTAGAGCAAAATACCATTCGGAAGAATCCCTTCTGCATGATCACTTTAGATACTAGGAAAACAAGATGAAAAACCTAAAAGCCGCCAAAGGCGCTTATTTAGCTGCGAGCCTGCTTCTCGCCATCCCAAGTGCGAATGCCACGTGGCTGGGCATTATTGGCATTGAAGGAGCCAGAACCGTACAGTCTGATTCTAAAAGGGACACCACCCAAGTAGAGACCATTTTGAAAGGTGTTGGATTAGAGTTCAGTGGATTATCAATCGACAACACCCTCGCGGCCAAATGGAACGCTGATGGTAAAATGACCGTCGCTAGAAACTGGGCCTATGGTTACTGGAATCAGAACCACGGCGTCTCTTTAGATTTAATCAAAGGGGATTTTCTTGGGGCTGGGCCGTCGATTGCCTCTGTGGGTTACGCATATAAAGATTGCTGGGACGGTTTCTGCTTGCGCGTCAATCCCGCTTTGGCCTATCTATCCATCAAGTCACCGAGCACCAGCTCTCGTCAAAGCGATCAGGGTGCACAACTCAACGTTAAGATGGATTACAAGCTAAGCGACCGGTTCTCCCTAGGGTTCCATCCTCAACTTGCGGTTTGGAAATCAGATGATAACGGCTCGACACTTAAGCTCGATTTTAACGCCACCTTCAATCTAAGTAAGTCAGGGGACCACAAACTGATGCTCGTGCATGAGCGATTTGCGGTTAACAATAGAAGCACAGATATGAGAACTCGATTTGTAGGTGAAGGGGATCCAATTGCGGGGTATGTTCCTGGGACAGAATCAACGCTGAAACTGCGATACGTGTATAAGTTCTAAATTAGGGACACTTGTTAGGGGCTATGGAAGGCCTCCCTTCCCTCCAAGCAAAAACCGATTACCCCCAAGCACCTTCTGAGATTTCATCCGCTATCTCATTCGCAATGTCTGCTTCGATCTCTTTTTCAATTTCATTTTCAATAACACTATCTACCACTTCTCGCTCGAGGAGCGCATCGTCTACAGCATGGTCAATTTCACTGTCCCAATAGACGTCTTCAAGGTCTCGCATGTCGCGTCGGCAGCGCTCACGCTTTTCTACGCCATCGACCAAACCATCTATCGTGCCAGCCACTGCTCCAATCGCAGCACCTCGCTTTGCACCTTCTTTCCCATCAGCTATAGCACCTAAACCTGCACCGGCAATGCCGCCAACAACCGCGCCTTCTACGCTGTCACTGAAAACATGGTCACAATAATCATCATAGTGAGTGTTCGCACTAGCTTGACTTCCCATTAGGCTTAGACAGCAAATAGCAGCTGATAAAATAGTTCTCATTACTTCCTCCAAGAAAAAATTCGATGATGCAATTTGTCATCTCTAGCAGGAGAACTGTAATTAGAATCTATTAATTAATTCGATGGGTAATGTTGCTGAAATAACGGAAAGCAGGTTTCGGACAAAGATGTTAACGAAGAGGAGGCTACCCTAGTTTTGGGTAAAATAACCACTTAACTTGGTGTTCAGTTTCAATGGTGTGAGCATTGTTCAAATGGAGTCTCAAGGTGATTGTAGGTTCGCTAAAAAATCTAAATTACTTTGTGAACTTCAACGCTTTCTCGGTAGATTTTGCACTTGCTCAATAAACATTTTCATTGCTGGGTTTAGCGCTTTTTGCTTCTGCCATACTAGGTTCGTCATCCACTCCGAAATACTATCGTCACCAACTTGATAAAGACGCACCTGTTTTTCCTCAATTGCTTTCTGACAGATAAAGCCAGGTAGTGATGCCCAGCCAACCCCCGCTTTTACGAGGTTCAAGGTCTGTATCGCGTTGTTACATAGCATGAAACGATGGCTGGTCACATCGGCACTGCGAATCCCGATATCCGACAAAAATGAAAGACTAATCTGTAGCTTGTCGTTGAGGTGATCTAACTTAACCTCGTCGGATAAGTCCCATGACGCTGGTACTATGTGCTGCACTCCAAAGGTGTATGCCTTTTCTGCTGTCAGTTCATCGTGAAGATGCAGGGTGTTGAAATAATACCGATATCAACAATACCTGAGATTATCCAACTCTGAATCTGCATCGTGTCATTGGTAAGAAGCTTTAACGACATATGGGGATAAGCATCTGCAAGACGAGCGACAATACTATCGATGGCCTCCTCCATCAAACTGGAGTCAATTGCGATAGTTAGCTTGTCGGGGACGCCCTGCAAAATACTGTCTACGTTGGCATCAAACAGTGCTGCTTCTTTTAGCATTGCCATTGCAGATTTATACAGTTGCTCCCCCTGAGGAGTCACTTCTAAAGAGCGAGGATGCCGAATAAACAACTCAATGCCCGTATCGATCTCTAGGTTGTTTAGCTGCTCTCTCACTGTAGATACATGCTTACCCAAATGTCTGGCCGCTTGTGCCATTCCTTTATTTTCGACAGTGGCGACAAAGGCACGCAATTGGTCTAAGGATGCTGACATATTTCTCTCACTATATTCAGTTCATAGGGAAATCCCCTACTCTCAGCCACTTTGATAACCAAGATTGATAGCAATAATAGACTCATCTCAACAAACAACCCATCAATTAGAGAGAGATTTATTATGAAATCATTCAAACTTAAAAAATCGCTACTATTGCAATCGCGGCCGCTTCTCTAGCGACTATTGCTAGCACAGCAAGCGCATGCTCACGTTTTACTCTAGATACCCCGCACGGCGTATCGACAGTGCGTTCGCTAGATTGGGGAGACCAGTTAGGCAACGTTGCTCAAGTAAACCCTGTAGGTGTTACCAACACTACTGAGACCCCAAGCTACAAAAAAGCGATGCAGTGGACGACTAAGTACCACGCGATTGCTCAAATGGAATGGGATGTTTTCCACGGCGTCGCATCTGACGCTATCAACTCTGAAGCCTGGCGGCTTCCCTACTTTACATGGCTGACTCAGAGAAGTTTATTAAAGATTACCAAGACACTGGCGCACCTGCGGTTAGCTTCCTCGATGTTATTCGTTACATCACAGAGACTTACGCGACGACTGAAGAAGCAGTGAAAGCGTTCAACAATAACGAATGGCAAATTGCGTGGGAGGATGGCCTACATGGTAAACAGCATGGCCTGCACATTTCTATCCAAGATAAATCCGGTGACATCGCGTTGCTTCAGCTAAACCAAGGTGGAAAGATGATTGCTTACCGTGGCGACGTAAACTCAGACCTGCGCGTCATGGCAAACTCTCCACTACAGCAAGACCATCGTGCCTATGTTGAGAAAGTTAACCTAGACGACCTAACTGCCAAAGGTATCCCTAGCTCAATCAGTTCACTAGACCGTAACTTACGAGGCCTATTTAACACTAAACACGTTACGTTCAAAGAAGATGCAAGCTGGGTGCAAACTCGTGGCAAGCTACTAAGCACATACAACGCGGGTAACCTAATCCCACAAGACCTCATCGACCCAACCAACAATGAGACTTACGCAACCTGGACTCAGTTTACCTACAACCATGAGAACGGCGATTTCTTGTTTACCAACTACGATACGCGCACCCAAATCGGTTACAACTTTGCCGATACGCTAGAGTTCACCACTCCAATGTGTGCCGACGTTGTTGAGC
Source organism: Vibrio sp. JCM 19236 (assembly GCA_000830455.1). GTDB lineage: Bacteria > Pseudomonadota > Gammaproteobacteria > Enterobacterales > Vibrionaceae > Vibrio. The sequence continues at coordinate 22,419 of BBSB01000036.1, read as the reverse complement.
AAGCGAATAATTGTGAGCGAGAGGTGACTTGGGGTAAATGTGAAAGCTAATCTGTTCTGAATTCAAAACAATCAGCTCTAATAGTTCAGCCTAGCTTTCAAGCTAGGCTGAATGGTTCTGAGAGAACTTAGAGGATACTAGAGCTGATATGTGAACAGCGTTGCTGCTAGCGATCGCTCAGTTTAGTAACCTCCTGAATAAACAACTCCATGGCCCGGTTAGTTTTGCTGTCTGCTTTTAAGATAAGGTCGCAATACCAATTTACGTTGGCACTCTGGTAAGGGAAAAACTCCTTCAACTCCCCTGATTCCAATTGTTCCTCAAGACGGAACTTGGGCAAAATCGCCCACCCCATATTTAGTGAGAGTAGATCAAGCATGTCGTCAAAACCTTGAGCACTAATCACATGATTAGACAAAATGTGGCCGGAAAGTTGAGGCGTTTGATAGACAAATGGGAAAACAATCTGGGGAAACGATCGTAGCTCTGCCTCTTGGATGAAATCCCGCTCCGGATTCCAGCGAGGCGAACATACGTAAGCTAATTCAAAATTAAATAGCTGTTTAGTCTCCAACTGTGGCAGTTGGGTGAACAGCGTTGTGCTTATACCTACATCCGCTATACCACTTCTTACCAACTCACAGATTTGAAGTGGGTCACCGCTAAGAATTTTGATCTCAATAGTCGGGAGTTGTTCACTTACCTGTTTGACACATCGAATAATTTGTCTATCTCTGATCGAGCTATCCAATGCTAAGCAAAAGCTATTGGGTAGGTTTTGTTCCAGTGAGTCAAGTTTATTAACTAGATGAGATGCCTCGGTCAGTACGGGTTTTGCATATCGATAGAGCTCATGCCCCTGCTCTGTTAAGACAATTTTTCGCACCTTACGATCAAATAGCTCAAACCCAATATCCACTTCTAGCATCGCCACTTGCTGGCTAACCGTTGTCGCGTGTTTGCCCAATTTGGTGGCTGCACTTTTGAAACTTCCTGACTCAACAGTCGTAATGAATGCCGTTAACTGATCTAAAGTGAAGTTTGGCTTGTCCATAATATTTCTCCCAAGTCCATCGCCAAACTATAGCAGGATAAATCCCATTCTATACGAGTCATTGAAATGGATATTTGAATTCATAATGACCTCAAGTTTTACAGACAACCCAAATACTGGAGTCAATTATGAAAAAGACAATCTTAGCCGCAATCTCCGCAACACTAATGGCAGGCTCGTTAGCGACCGCGCATGCATGCACTAACTTTCACTTTGAAACAGAAAATGGCAACACATTCGTTGGACGCACCATGGAGTGGCCTGGAGAGATAAATGGTCAATTTTCTGTTGTACCGCAGCGACACAATTTCAGCTTCGTTACCACTAAGCTTGGTTTCGTAGGCATTCAACATGGGGAAGAGCTATTTAGCTCGGGCATGAATGAGCACGGCTTGAGCGGGGAAGCACTTGCGCTTGCCGGCGCACAGTTCGCCAAAGAAGGTAATGGTGATATTCGCTCGGGAGATGTTGTTGCTTATGTATTGAGCCAAGCTAAGTCAGTGGATGAAGTTATCTCGATACTGAAAGATACTAAAGTAGAGGTCGCGGCCTATGACGTTGTTGATGGTCTACACCTAGGAATGCATTACGCTTTTAATGACGGTGAAAAAGCGATAGTCGTTGAATACTTAGATGGTAGCGGTTATCCAGTCATCTATGAAAACGAGCTCGGCGTACTAACCAATGATCCTAGCTACGATCAGCAGCAAGCGCTCGCCAACATGATGCTTGACGGTGGCAAAGCTAAATTCTCAGAAGAAACCTTCAAGGCATTTGACTACTCACCGATTGGGAGATTCCAAAAGATGGTTGCCTTTAACCACACTCAGGATCTCTCTTTAGTGAAGAACGATTTGATGCAGTGAATCGAGCATGGTCGATGATCAACGCAGTCGATATCCCTCAAGGGGCTCTCTACTGGCGTTTCGCTGCTGAAGATACTCCTCAGTTCACCTCGTACTCAAATGTCTCCGATATTGCGAACAAAGATTACTACTTCCGTACTTATGACAATATGGATATTCGTATGGTGGATGTTGATAGCATTAACTTCTCGGAAGTGAAGTATCACTCAGAGTCAATCTTTGGAACTCAAACTAGCTACCAACAATTGGGTTTCTAGAACCAAGCAGAACGAAAAAATGGCAGACTGAGTCTGCCATTTTTATGCCTATTAGACTTTAACTCGATGTGTTTGCGCTAAATATGGCACCAGAAACATCCAGTTATAAATCCACAAATTGTTCTACAAACCATCGCCCTGCCGGTCCAAGCGAAGGTGTCCACGATATTTCCATTGGCCAACGTGTTTGCTGGTCGTCAAAGTCCATTCGAAGCTCTTTCAAAGAGCCGGCCTCTATAAAGGGCTCTGCAAGAGGACGAGGGAACATGGCAAATCCCGTTCCACTTAAAAGCAGCGCCTGGAGATGATAAAAGCGCGAACAATACAAAGGGTTCGGGCTAAATCTCAGAGACTCAATAATATGCTCATCAGCATAGTCACTTACCGCAGGCATAAGTTGCTTGTGAGAGAGTAAATCGTGCTGTGAAAGCTCGCCTCTTATCTTTGCTAGCGGGTGATTCGGTGAGGCGACATACAACCATTCCAATTGAGCAATCACGTGGGATTCATATCCAGGGCGCAGCTTTAGCTGAGTTGGAGAGATAATGATGTCTGCTGAGTTTGTGTCATCAGGCGATAGGTCTTCGGTGTCTTCAACATCAATTAGATTGATAGAGAGCTCTGGGTATTCCATCGAGAGGTCATTGATAGCTTGGATATATTCAGGAAAGAAGGTAAAGCCAAACACGGCAATATTGAGCTTATCCTCAATCCCATTGCTGTATGCCTGTGCACGCTTCTCCATCGCTTGTAACCTCGGTGCGACTTCCTGAGCTTGCAAATACATAGCTCGCCCCACTTCGGTCAGTGAGGGTGATTGGCCAGCGACTCGATTAAATAACCTAATATCAAGATCGATCTCCATGTTCTGAATCACCTGTGCCACGGCAGACGCACTCACTCCAAGTTTACGACCTGCAGCAGAGAAAGAGCCTTGCTCAGTCACCGCAATAAGGTATAACAATCGCTCCGGGGTAATTAACATTTGGGTTCCACACTTTGTATTGAACTTAAAGTGTAGGATCAATTCTTATAAGTTCAGCTTTAAGGTTGGAATTAAAGAGTGTAGGCAGGTTTAAATATAAATTGCTCGAACCGAGTCAATCAGTGTTCACTTTGTTGAAGTCATAATTGGCTTAATGACCAAAAGCTCACTGAAGTCTGTGAGCTTTTCAACCTAGGTATGGTTACCTGATTACTAGATTTGCTCATTCGATAATGTCGCTGGAGCAAGCTCATCCAAAGATATCTCACACACTGTTTTAATAGAGTAAGCCTCGCTAATATTAGCGAGGCTCTAGAGTGGGCTTACTTCAGTTTACTTAACACCTTTTGGCATTAAGTCTTCAGTAAAGAACTTAGGGGCACCTTTACTGTATGCACCTGCAACTTTTACGACAGTTGCTGTGTCGTCTGGCTTACCAATGATTTGCATACCAAACGGGACTCCATCTGGGCTTAGTCCAGCCGGTACGCTAGCTGCTGGCAACCAACCTAGCAGGTTGAATGGCAGGGTGTACATCATGCCAACTGCATTATCGTATGTGTGACCATCTTCTTTTATTGGCTGATCAGTCATGAAATTGTAGTCTGCAGGTACAGATACTGTAGGCATTGTCGGGGCTATTACTAGGTCGTAACCTTGAGAGTAGATTTCTTGTGATAGCTTGGTCCACATGCGCTGTACTTCAACTTGAGTTCTAGCTTGAGCGCGGCCATCGTAGTCCTCACGGTGATCGATTGCTTTTTGCAGTAGTTTACCAGTGTAGGCAGTCATTTTGTCCGTTACACCGGCATAGCCATCCATCATTGGTGCGCCCATAGCACCGGAGAATGCCAGGTTAGATACACCTTCTAGCAAGCCCATTTGCATTTCGAAGTCAAAATCAACAACATCGACAGTCGCTCCCTGCTTACGCAGTACTTCTAGGCCGTTTTCCATACCTTTAGCAACGTAGTCAGCCATTGGGCTAGTACCCATGTCGCCAATGTATGCGATCTTCATACCTTTCAACGACTCAACTTCTTTGCTTAGTTTTTCTTGCTTACCTACTGTTGGTACAGACCATTGTGAATCTGGTCCAGACATAACGTTGTACATTAATACCATATCTTCAAAACTACGAGCGATTGGGCCGCTGCCTGAGAAGTAAGAGTAAAGGTCAAAGTTTGGTACATTGTACGCAGCTGGTTTTAGACCATACAGGCCGTTGAAAGAAGAAGGAATACGGATAGAACCACCCATGTCAGAACCCGTTGCCATCGTCGCGTAACCCGCTGCAACAGCAGCACCAGAACCACCAGAAGAACCACCTACAGCAAATTCTGGATTCCATGGATTACGTGATGTTCCCCATGCATCAGTGCTGGTTACCCAATTGAAATACATCTCTGGTACGGTTGTTTGAATTACCGGAATAGCACCTTCTGCATTAAGCTTAGACACCATAGGGTCAGCGTAATCTTTTGGCGCATCATCCAAGTGAAGCTTTGAACCAAAGGTCACTTTATAACCGACATCATGGTGCTCATCTTTCACTGCGTAGGTAACACCTTCAAGGGAGCGATAAGTACCCTCTTCGTAACGTTTGGTTGCCTCTTTAGCCGTTTTAAGTGCCTTGTCCCAGTGCTCATAAGTCACTGCATTTACAACATCATTTGTCGCTTCGTACTGAGCTTTTTGAGCCTTTACAACATCAACAGGTGTGATCATACCTGACTTGAAAAGCTCAATCTGAGTGTTTGCCGGCATGAATGCCAACTCTTCTTGAGAGAACTCTGCTGCTAGAGCGCTACCAGCTACTAGAGCCAGAGCAAGTGGAGCAAACTTAAAAGTGCGTGATAGTGCCATCTTGATACCTTTTGGAGTAATACCTGTTACTTCACCTGTTGAAGTAACTCTGTAGATGCGACAGATTATTGTGCAGTTTGATTTGACTCTCCATGGCCCCAAGGATAGGTTTAACCTACCCTTAAGAATTGAATGATGAAGGTGTTCGATGGCTACCTCGATTGAACAACTGAGTGCTTTTGTCGCAACCATAGATAAAGGTGGCTTTAAGCCTGCCAGTCGCAGCTTAGGAAAACACGCCGTCACCATAAGTGGATTAGTTGCAAATCTGGAAAGTGAAGTAGGCTTCGAGCTTTTTATTAGAAAGCCCCGATCGCTAGAGTTAACTGAAGAAGGCAAAGAGCTTTACGACCATGCATGCTCGGTATTACGAGAACTAGACCACTTCGATGCGAAGGCAAACAGCCTACTAGAAGGCGAACCAAGTAAGATAACCATTGCGGTCGATACAGCGCTAAGCGGGGCCGAGCTCTCTCAAGTTTACAAGCAGCTGTTTCTTCGATTTCCAACTCTTGAAGTCAAGATACTCAGTGGCGATCCCCTTCTGGTTCGAGGCTGGGTTTTAACCTGTCAAGCTGATATTGGCTTCAGTACCGGCACCTTCTCTATGCCCCATGAGCTATCCTCGGCTCGAGCATATAGCTTCCAAATAGCCAACATCTCATCTCTGGATCTTGAACTCGCCGGCAAGCAATTAAACATGCATCAAGTGCGAAGGTTACGGCAGGTGTCGGTGAGTTTCCTAAAAGATCTGGGGCTTAGTGAAGGGCACAATATCAGTAATAGGGTCACATACTGCAACAACATAAATGAAATGCTCGAGCTAGTTAAACACTGCTCATGCTGGGCGATTGTACCCTTGTATCTATGTGCCGAAGCACTTGAGAATGGCGAGGTTGACCAGTTTGAGTTGGAGGTCAAAGATACCGCTCACTGGTATACCGATCTCATTTGGCGCGCTGAAACACCCGTCAATTCCGCGATGCAGTTTTTTATTGATGAAGTGCTTAAACTAAAAGATAGATAGCTTGTAGATCGATACTCGTAGGCGGATGTCTTTACCCATTGGTTTCAGTTGAAGGCATATAGTTTAGTACCTGGTCTCAGTACCGATCTTACAAAGGTCGAAAAACGCAAGCTGAAGCACACCGAAGTCGGCGTAACTATCTGATAAGTAGGGTTATATTTTTTAGAAGGGCAGAAATGGGTGGGGCCAGCCACATCCCGGCACACAAGTCATCCGCTGCGGCTGCTTCCTTCCGGACCTGACCGAGTTCACGAACTATTGTTGCGGGAGGACCAACCCCCATAGATCATCTTTTAGGGTTTTCTCTCCCTAAAGAAGTGAGGGGATTATCAAGCATCCCCTCATGTTATACAAGCAGTTTTTAAGGCAGACGAGCTAACCGTCGAAATTTTACTCGCCTATCTCTTCATTCACGCGCAGGATGTAATCTGTCATCCAGATTGAAGCCAAGATCAGAAGCCAAACTAGCAGGACAATACTCTGCACTTTACCACCGCTTGGTAGAGCAACAAGTGAAGCAAATGCTGCTGTCGGCAACGTCCAACATTGCAATTTAAGCCACTTCGAACGAGCTTGAACCATATGCTCTAGAGAGGCCATGATGGCAACGATTGTTAACGAGATAAGAGCTGCATGAGCCATGTCTGCCGCGAACAGTGGAATGGTTAAGAACAGCGCCCACCAGCCATGTTTAGATGAGGTTTTCCAGGAAACGGCCGCTAGCCAGATCATTGCGATACTCACTATCTGTAGCATGGTGTAAACGGCTTCTCCCTGAAGCACGCCTACATACTGGCTATAGATAATGCCCGATTGCATGAACAGGAAGAAACCGAACACACAAAGGCGGACGCTCGCATTACTGCGCCTAGAAAAGGCGACCATGAGTAGAGGGAATAGAATCCACATTGATACCGAGAGTGCAGTTGCTTGATACGGCAGTGTAAAACCATATAGCACAGGCCTGCTAGCAAAAAGATGCCAGATGCGCGAGAGCGCGAGTAGATCCATAGGGCAGGAATCGCCAATGCCAGAACCGGCACGTTACCTTGGGTAACTTCGATGGACTGGGCACACACTATGGCTAATAATGTGGTTACAAAAAACTGAATTGCAGAAAATACCATATTCGCCTCCTTGCGATGTGTTCTTGTCTGTCTTCCTCTTTTCCTTAACAGTCTTAACAATTATGCATCAATTTAAATTCAAAGTCTTTGCTTTAGTTCACCAAATTCCACTTGGAATGGTGAGTACCTATGGAGATATTGCAAAATTTTCAGGCTATCCGGGCTATGCGAGACAGGTAGGACATGTTTTAAGTAATTTACCTAAGGATACTTCCCTGCCTTGGCACAGGGTTATTAATGGTAAAGGTGAAATTTCACTCAAGGGTGAAAGTCTGCAACGCCAGAAATCGCTGCTGATGGAGGAAGGTGTTCAGTTTACTGAGGCAGGAAAAGTGAAATTACGGCAGTTTCGCTGGCAACCATAACCAACAGCTCATAATTTCACTTTTAATTCATTTGTAAAAGAAATGTTACCTCACACCACGAAGAAGCAGATCGATTTGATGAGTTTGCTCAAAATCGGTAATCACGTGGGCTGCCGTATCTGTGGTAAAGATAAGCTTGTTGTCTACAAATATCTGAGCGCGCACGTTGTAGGTGTGGCGAGGGTCTATCTTTGACTCTTGGTAGCTCAGTGTAAATGGTAAAGGCACCTGTCTACCTCTGTAGTATAACTTTGGCTATCGATAACCACCGCCTTGGCATCGGCTAAAGATACATCCTCTAAAGTCACCTTTACTACCGCATTATCTGGTAGAGCAATTCGCTCACGATAAGCGACCGTCCCTGAAACCTCACGTGTCTCCACTGGCTGTTCACTTGATGCGCTCATGTCGTCACTCTTCATTTGTTCCGAAGTGCTCTGTTCCGTGCCCTGCTGCATCTGTTTACTTGGTTGAGCTGCACACCCAGCAAGGTAATACCGAATAGAGCAACGAGTAGCCATTTTCTCATCATTTTCTCCAACTGATTGAGTTTACTAACTATTTTGAACTAATAATTAACCTATCGCTAGACTAACCTTAGGTTCCAGCCTTGAGTAAATGTGAATTAGGGAGTATTTTTCTTCTAGTTAAGAATTGGAGGTCGGATGAGTAAACCACTAAATGAACTATTAGCCTATTGCAGCTTGAGCAACTTGAACAAGGGCTATTTCGAGGAGAGAGCGAGCACCTTGGTCTGCCACAGGTATATGGAGGCCAAGTTATCGGTCAATCCCTATCTGCAGCTCGCTATACAGTTGACAGTGACCGCAGCGTTCACTCATTCCACAGCTATTTCTTGCACCCTGCGATCCGACTAAGGCCATCATCTATGATGTAGAAAACCTTCGCGATGGTCGTAGCTTCAGCACTCGCCGCGTTAAGGCAATCCAAAACGGTCGCCCTATCTTCTATTTGACAGCTTCTTATCACGGGGAGCAGCCTGGTTTTGAACACCAAAACCCTATGCCTGAGATCAAAGGCCCTGAGCACTATGCATCAGAATCACAATTAGCAGAGCAGATTAAGCATCTTCTACCAGAAGCTATCCAGAAAACCTTCTGCGGTGAGAAAGCCATCGAGGTGCGCCCTGTAACTGTGGTTAATCCACTTAAACCACGTAAAGAAGAACCAAAGCAGTACCTTTGGGTTAAAGCCAATGGTCAGGTGCCAGACAACCACCTTATCCACCAATACCTGCTAGCTTATGCATCTGACTGGGGCTTCTTAGTTACTGCCCTTCACCCGCACGAGGTGAGCCTGTTTACACCTAAGTTTCAGGTAGCAACTATCGATCACTCTATGTGGTTCCACAGGCCGTTTAAGATGGATGAGTGGTTACTGTATGCCATCGAAAGCCCAACGGCGAGCAACTCGCGCGGTCTGGTTCGCGGTGAGATCTACAACCAAGCGGGCGACTTGGTAGCAAGCGCAGTACAAGAAGGCGTGATGCGCTTTAAGTAACACTGCATAATTATTGAGCATAGGTTGTGATTCTATGCTCAATTCGTAAAATACCGTCCGGTAAAGCTCGTTCCTGAGCAAACTCATCATTATAAAAATGATTGTTTTGTGAGCCAATTCAGCATAATCAACCAAGTTGATTAACATACATAGAGATATTGATAACATCCCGTTAGCAATAGATATTGCTGTATTTCTATTTTTGCTCACGCACATTTCTAAAGGCAGTACATGATTTATCTACAATTCGGTCTTTATCTAGCTCTGATGCTAGGTATAGGCTACTACTCAATGCGCAGAACCCATGACAACCAAGACTTTATTATCGGTGGTCGTTCACTAGGTCCTGTGACCTCTGCTATCAGTGCCGGCGCATCGGACATGAGTGGCTGGTTGCTACTTGGCCTTCCTGGCGCAGTATTCGCAAGTGGCCTAGTAGAAGGCGTTTGGATTGGCGTAGGTCTTACCCTAGGCGCATACCTAAACTGGCTGATCGTAGCACCGCGTCTGCGCGTTGCCACTGAAGTTACCAGCACAGTGACTCTACCTAGCTTCCTTGCTGCACGCTTTGAGGACAGCTCTGGTGTAATCAAAACCGTATCAACGCTTGTAATCCTATTTTTCTTTACCCTTTACGTTGCATCCGGTCTTAAAGGTGGCACCCTACTATTCGCTCACAGCTTTGGCGCATCAGAAGAAGTGGCGTTGTATGTGACCGCATTCGTTGTCATCTCGTACACCTTCCTTGGCGGCTACATGGCGGTATGTTGGACTGACTTATCCAAGGCATTCTAATGCTGGCAGCACTATTCGCTTGTATGATGCTAGGCTACTTCGCTATCGCAGGCTCTGATGTCGTGATCAGCGAAGTGAAACCTCAGGCATTCCAATTCTCCACCAGCTTTATTACTGGTGCATCATTGATGGCATGGGGCTTTGGTTACTTTGGTCAGCCACACATCCTAGCGCGCTTCATTGGTATCGATGACGTAAGCCACATTCCAAAGGCACGTCGTATCGGTATAACTTGGATGATCCTAACCCTAGTGATCTCAGTATCTATCGCACTTATCGGTATCGCTTACGATGCGGTTCACCCGCTAGCAGGTGTTTCCGGCGAAGGCGGCAACCCAGAGCGTGTATTCCTAGCTCTAACTGAGGTGCTATTCCACCTGTATTTGCTGGCTTTATCCTAGCGGCAGTTCTAGCGGCAGTAATGTCCACTGCGGATTCACAGCTTCTGGTCCTAACCTCTTCTCTGACTGAAGACATCAGTCTGTTCAACAAATACGACGAGAAGAAGAAAGCATGGATCAGCCGCTTTGGTGTAATCGGCTTCGCGGTTCTCGCGCTTATCATCGCAGCAAACGATGATGGTTCTATCCTAGCTATGGTTGGTTATGCATGGGGTGGATTCGGTGCTGCATTTGGTCCTCTAATGATCCTAGCCCTATGCTGGAAAGGCACCACCAAAGCAGGCGCTATCACAGGTATGATCGTAGGTGCGGTAACCATCTTCGTGGTTAAGAACTACATCTCTATCGAGGGTGAATACTTCTACGAGCTAATGCCAGCGTTTATCCTAGCCTTCATCTCTATTGTAGTGGTGAGTAAGCTAACTCAGAAACCATCTGAGGCAACGCTAAACAAATTTCAGTTCTAATAAGTGAACTAATGAAACAAGCGGCTCCGAAAGGAGCCGTTTTTATTTATAACGAGGTAAGCGGAAGCTCAGTGGTGTACTTGATGGACTCCATAGCAAAGGTGGAGGTCACATTAGAGATGCCAGATACTGAGTTCACCAAAGTCTTATAGAAGTTATCAAAGCTTTGCATGTCTGAAACCAGCACCCTCAGCATATAGTCATACTCCCCTGCCATTCGGTAGAACTCCATCACCTGCTCAAACTCAGAAACTGTCTTAGCAAAGTGCTGATACCACTCATGGGAGTGGTCAGTGGTCTTGATAAGCACAAAAGCGGTAAAGCTCAGCCCTAACGAGTCTGGATTAAGCAGTGCCACTCGCTTGGTGATCACCCCTGCTTCTTCCAATCGTTTTAGGCGTTTCCAGCAAGGGGTAGTCGTTAAATTGACCGCTTCAGCAAGTTCCGCCAGAGAGAGGGTTGCATCACGCTGGAGCATAGAAAGTAAGCGCTTATCCACTTCATCGAGAATCATTTCTTTAAAACCAACTTAAAATAGAAAAATATTATCTTTGATAGCGATAATAGCAGAAATATAGCCAAGTTTTTCTCCGGATGTAGAGGTAAATTATTCTTAAAACATAACAACAGGAAACCATCCCTATGACCTCTCATCAGCATTGTGATCTCTCTTGGATCAACCGCGCAGTACAGATCATTGAATCTGATTATCAACGTAGCGCCGACACTCACCTGATTAAGCTGGATAACCACGGCTTTGACGGTATCGATATCTATCTCAAAGATGAGAGCACTCATCCAACCGGTTCTCTAAAGCACCGCTTGGCTCGATCGCTTTTCCTGTATGCCCTTTGTAACGGTTGGATTAATCGCGATACACCTATCATCGAGTCTTCGTCAGGCAGCACTGCAGTTTCTGAGGCTTATTTTGCTCGTATGCTTGGCCTGCCGTTTATCGCTGTAATGCCAAAGAGCACAGCCAAGAGCAAGATTGAACAGATTGAATTCTATGGTGGTAAGGCGCACCTAGTTGACCGTTCAGATCAAATTTACGCAGAATCACACCGCCTAGCCAAAGAGCTAAACGGCCACTATATGGACCAGTTTACCTATGCTGAGCGTGCAACCGACTGGCGTGGTAACAACAACATCGCTAACTCTATCTTTAGCCAGATGGAGCGCGAGTGTCACCCTATCCCAAGCTGGATCGTAATGAGCCCGGGGACAGGCGGTACATCAGCGACTATCGGCCGCTTCATTCGCTATCAGCAACACAACACTAAGTTGTGTGTGGTAGACCCTGAGCATTCAGTATTCTTTGACTACTATCAGTCTCGTGACACTAATATCACACTAGATCGCGGCAGTCGTATCGAGGGTATCGGTCGCCCGCGCGTTGAGCCTAGCTTTATCCCTGGCGTGGTAGACGACATGATCAAGGTGCCAGATGCACACACTATCGTGACTATGCAGTGGCTCCACCAGCAACTTGGTCGCCGTGTGGTCCATCTACCGGTACTAACCTATACGGTGTGTTCAAGCTAGCTAAAGAGATGGCTGAGCGTGGTGAGCAAGGCTCTATCGTTACCTTGCTTTGCGACAGCGGTGAGCGCTACCTAGATACCTACTACAACCCAGAGTGGGTAGCTGAAAGCATTGGCGATATCAGCGCAAGTAGAGACCATCTACAAAACTTGCTAGGGTAAGAGAAAGATTTTCTCCATCGGCTGCCTCTATTCGGCAGCTATTTACCCAGCAAGGTATTATGAATCCAGTCATTCTTCCTGAAGGCTATTATCACGACAATTTCCTCAAGCTCGTCGAACACGCCCAGACTTACTACCCAGACCTGCTTAGTGAGTCTGAAACCCACTGGATTCAAACCTTTCTTAGCTTAGATACCCAAACCCAGCGCCTCTTAGTTCGCCTTTACACACGCAAAGGTGAATGGTTTCGTAGCGACAGGCTCAATTACGCAGAGATCCCTGATTTAGAAGCCTGCGCTATTACCCTTAACAACCTCGGCTTTATCTCTCTTCCTGAAAGCTTATCCGCTACAGTGCTCGCCAAAGATCTTTTGACGAAGCCAGAGCTTTGTTCGCTCTTTCCCAAATTAAGTAAGTCATTAAAAAAGGATGCCTTGATAAATGCCTGTGCTGAAATGGAGCAAGAGGTTCCTGTCGCTAGATTGGGGTTTATGGTCATTAACCAGCACTATCCCGATATCCTACCTACGCTCAGCGCTCTGTTCTTCGCAAACGCGCGCCAAGATCTGAGCCAGTTTGTACTGAGTGATATGGGATTACAGGTGTTTGAGAGCTATGAGCTTAGCCAAGAACGGCGCTTCTTTAATGATAGAAAAGAGGTAAACCAACTTCTTTGCCTATCAAACATTTGGGATGACTACTACGCCATAGAAAAACGCCTGCCGAAACAAGAAAAGCTTCTGATGATCACTACTCTTATCGCTAGACTACCAGATGAAGTAACACACAGCTATGTTAAGCGAAGGCTCGAAAGGCTCATCAATACCCTGGCCCGTGACCTTGAACGCTTGGAAGAACATAGCTCAGCGTTAGCTCTTTTTAAGGGTTCTAACCTACCTCCGAGTCGAGAAAGGCAGGTGCGTATCCTAGACAAGCTTGACCAGCTAGAGCCCGCTAAGAACCTGCTCGATGAAATGCTGTTATCGCCACATAACCGTGAAGAGCTAGAAATTGCGCAGCGCATTCAAAAAAAGCTGTGGCGCAAGCTTGGATTGACCGCACCGAAGAAATCTAAACCCACTATCGAAGAGCAAAGACTGGAGCTTGATCTATCCAGTACCCGAGTTGAAATAGCCGTTGCTGAGCACCTCAATAAACAAGGCTTTGATGTCTATTTTCTCGAAAACAGTTTTCTATGTGGATTGTTCGGTCTCGCCTTTTGGGAGATGCTGTTTGCCCCTATCGAGGGTGCGTTTCTAAACCGCTATCAATTAGCGCCGAAGGATCTTTACAGCTCCGACTTTCAATCCAAACGCGAACAGTTGATAGAAGGCGTGTTCAACTCTCTCAAGACAAATGGCTACTCTGAATTGAAACAGACCTTCAAACGCAAACAGGGACTTGCTAACCCGTTCGTGCATTGGAAAATCTTCGATGAGTCCATCATCGAAACAGCCGAGCAGTGTTTCCCTATAGAAACACTTATTGAGTTATGTAAGGTGATGCTCAGCGATTTACGACTGTTTCGCACCGGTATGCCTGACTTGATTGCTTTTAAAGACGGGCAGTATTTGTGGGTCGAGGTAAAAGGTCCAGGGGACAAACTACAGGATAATCAAATTCGTTGGATGGGCGAGTTTGAGCGGCTTGGGGTTCATTTCTGCGTTGCCTATGTGAACCAGTAACGCATATATGGAAAATAACTTCGCAGGTAACAATGCCGAATAGGTCCTCATTAGAATAGCGCGCGCTATAAGGGGACTTTTATGAAGCTAAAAACACTATCTATTATTCTTGCTGCAGTTGTGTCGCAGTCGGTTTTTGCTGGCGGGCTACAAACCATGGACATGCACAGCTACAGCGCCAAAGCATCAAAGAAATACGACCACATCAAATGGGTGACGGTTGACCAAATCAAGGACTCATTGCCGGCTCAGCCACTGAATATTGGCCTTGATATCGACGATACCATCCTGTTTTCCTCGCCTGTGTTCTATCGTGGTAAGCAAAAATACTCACCAGATTCAAACGACTATCTAAAGAACCAAGCATTCTGGGATGAGGCAAGCACTGGCTGGGACAAGTTTTCTGTGCCCAAGAAAAGTGCTATTGAGTTGGTTACCATGCACCTTAAACGTGGCGACACCATCTATTTCATCACTGGTCGCAGCGCGCCGACCGGTCATGAGACTCTGACTGAAACTCTGCGCAACCTATTCCCTGAAGAATACCGTCAACAGATCCAGCCTGTTGTATTTGCAAACGGTCTAGAAAAACAGAAGCAGATCCATAACGACCATATTTCTGTGTTCTACGGTGATGCCGATAGCGATATGACCTCAGCACATCAAGTGGGAGTGGAAGGCATTCGATTCCTGCGTGGCGCTCAATCTACCTACACGCCGCTGCCTCATGCGGGCAAGTATGGTGAGAAGGTATTGGTTAACTCTAACTACTGATATAAAAATGGCGCCCTATTTGGACGCCATTTTTTATTTCTTCTGCTTGGCCTCAAAGGCCGCTAGCTGCTCCGGTGTTGCTGGCAACTGATGGTTCTGTTTCCACTCATCATAGGTCATGCCATACACACGCATGCGCCCATCATCGATATCCAAATCTAGTCCCTTCTCTTGCGCTTCAGCTGTGTACCATTTGCTGAAGCAGTTACGACAAAAGCCTGCCAATATCATCAGGTCGATGTTCTGCACGTCTTTATTGTTATCTAGGTGTTTCAAAAGGCGACGAAATACCGCTGCATCCAGTTGATCTTGCTCTGCTTGAGAGAGCTGTTCATGCTTTGATTGAGTCAAAACCTTACTCCTTGTTTTTATCAAACATTTGGCTCAGCAATGCCATGTGTCGCCAAATATAAGTGCTAAGATTATGATTGATTTGCACTTTTTTGCATATCATAATTTTCCGAATCTTGATGATTATATTGTCAAATTGTTAATGACTCACCCTCTAAATAGGAAACGTATGAAAAAGCGCTACCTCGCGGTCTGCTGCCTCTAGCCCTCCTCTCCACCTCAGTAATGGCGGCCGGAAATAACTCTTTTTATATGGGGATCGGTGATGTCGGATTCTCTCCCGAAAACAGCGACAACGACTCTTTCTCTGACCCTAGCTTTATCATAGGTGGCGGACAGTCTTTCAACGAGCACGTCAGCATGGAGGGATTCTTTCGCTACTCTGAAGCCAAAGATGAAGCCAAGACCTTTGAGTTCAACTACTACCAAGTTGGCTTGTCTTTGGTACTCAGCACAGGTGAACTGGGTGATACCCCGCTTGAGCTATTCGGTCGCACCAGCGCCATTGCTGCCTTTGTTAAAGGTCACGACACATCAAACGGCGATCGCAGAGACATAGGCGATACCAGTGGTGGTGTGTTTACTGTGGGCGGTGGCCTGCAATGGAACATCAATGCTGATTATTGGGTGCGTGCTGAGTATATCTATGGCTATGCCACAACTGGACTTGGCAACTATGACGATGATTATGACGGTGTGCAGATCTCGCTCGGCCTAGACTTCTAGAGCATGCACACAGGGCAAACCATACTTCACGTTGCCGGTCACTTAGACTGGCAACAAATGCTCGCCTTTTATCGCCTACGCGCGATTCATTCTCTTGAGACAATTACGGATACTCATTACCAGCGTTCAGGGCTTTTTGATGAGGTTCGATATCAGATTCGTCTCACGCAACATGATGCTAATAGTCTGGTTCTTGAGTATCAGATCTCAGATACAAACTCTCTACCAGCCTGATTCAGAACATCCGTGAGATGTTTGACCTTGATTGCGATACCCATGCTATTGAGCAACACCTGTTGCAACTTGAACCAGAACTTATCAAGGTTAAAGGCCTTCGTATTCCCGGTGTTTGGAGTGTCTGGGAAGCAGGGGTTCGGGCTATCTTAGGACAGCAAGTTTCGGTAAAGGCGGCCATCAATCATCTCAATAATCTGGTGGATACTATCTCCAGCCAAGACTTCCCTACTCCGACCGAGGTTGCTCAAACCGACCTTAGCTTTCTGCGTATGCCCGAGAGTCGAAAACAGACACTGGCGCGATATGCCGAATATATGTGTCAGCACCCTGATTCGATGCCCAATGAATGGCTTGCCCTCAAAGGCATCGGCCCATGGACAGTGCAATACGCTGAGCTGCGAGGAGAAAGAATCAAAGACTGCTTTGTTGAGGGCGATCTGATAGTGAAAAAGAGACGCATCGATTATCCTAACCTCAACAAACAAAGCGTATCGCCTTGGGGCAGTTACGCTACCTTGCATCTGTGGAATCAATAACATGCTTTACTACAACGAATTTGACTCAGCTCTTGGGATAATCACGGTGCAAACCTCGGATAAGGGCATTAAGGGGATCTGGTTTGAGACCTATACCACCAAGCCCGATGAGCTAGGCGAGCATGCCAGTAATCACCCAATCCTAGTGTCTGCTAAGAAACAACTCAGCGAGTATCTAAATGGTGAGCGTGCTGAGTTCGACCTACCTCTAGATGCAGACGGTACCGAGTTTCAAAAACAGGTATGGAGCGAACTTGCCAAGATTCCGTTTGGTGAGACGCGCAGCTATAAACAGATAGCCGAGGCGATCAACAAGCCAAAGGCGGTGCGCGCAGTCGGCGCAGCTAACGGTAAGAATCCAGTTTCTGTGGTGGTGCCTTGTCATAGAGTGGTTGGTAGCAATCGTGCCTTGACCGGTTATGCTGGAGGTATTGAGAGAAAGAAGATGCTTCTCGAGCTTGAGAATATAGAGCTGTAACTCCCATAGAGGATAAAAAAGTCTTTTTGCGGATTAGAAGAGAACGTAAAAACTCCTTCTGAGCCAACCACCGCCTCCGAGCGATTGATTCACAAGGCCGCGGTGAACCCATCCATGGGCGCTTGGCGCTCGCCTCCTTGCGAGCGACACCTTGCTCCATCAATCACTCTCCAGCGGCAGCATCACTGGGTCCACAGTTCATCAAGGCTCTAGGCTCTAGGCTCTAAGTCATTGTTGATATGCCGAAGTTGGGAGCGACAGGCTGTGGTGCAGGGCAAGTGTTTGAGGCAAGGATGCCGAAACCAAGCCTACAGGGAGGTATTTACGTCGACTTGCCATGCATCACTGGCAGAGTGAGCACACGAATCTGAATTAGTAGTTTTTCCCGCTAATCTGCGCTGAACCCACAAAAGCCAGAGCAATTGCTCTGGCTTTTTCGATTATTAGCCGTGTCCCACACGCCCTTTGGTGTCGTGTTGCAGGTCGCGGTTAAGCTCTGCTTCCACATGCCCTGGCGCTTGTGTGCTCGCCGATAGTAAGCGATACATAGCTGGGATAACGAACAAGGTTACCAAACTGGCAAACGCCATACCGAAGAAGATAACCGTACCTACTGCCACTCGGCTTTCATAGCCAGCGCCGGTGGACAGAATCAAAGGTATTGAACCCGCCAGAGTAGTAAATGCCGTCATCATGATAGGACGCAAACGCCTTGCCGATGCATCGATGATCGCCTTTTCAAACTCCACGCCGCGGTCACGAAGCTGGTTGGCAAACTCCACAATCAAGATACCGTTCTTGGTTACCATACCGATAAGCATGATCATACCAATCTGGCTATACACGTTCAGACCTTGCGACATGATCAGCAAACCAAGGAAGCCCCCAAACACACCCATAGGTACGGTGAACATCACCACAAGCGGGTTGATAAAGCTCTCGAACTGAGCAGCCAATACTAGATAAGCCACCAGCAACGCTAAGGCGAACACTATGGCGATAGAAGACTGGTTCTCTTTAAAGTCTTTCGACTCGCCTGAGTAGTTTACGCTGATATCGCTTGGCAGAAGCTCGATAGCCTTCTGATCAAGAAAGTCGAGCGCATCCCCTAGTGTTGCACCTTCAACAAGGTTCGCCTTAACCGTAATGGACTTTTGCTTGTTGTAGTGCGATAGACGGATAGCCGAAGCGACCTCATCGATATGCGCTACCGAATCTAGGGTAATCAAGTCACCATTGATGGTTCTCAGGTAGATCTGGCTGAGATCAGCAATATTGTTAAAGCTGTTCTCATCACCACGAAGATAGACATCGTATTCCTGACCGCGATCCACATACGTGGTTTCAGATTTACCGCCAAGCATGATCTCTAGGGTATCTGATATCTCACTCTGAGTGATACCAAGGTCCGCAGCGCGCTCTTTATCGATAGAGACGACTAGCTCTGGAGTTTTTTCTGAGTAGTCTGTGCTCGCGCCATCCATATACGGACTATCATCGGCCGCTTGCTTAAGAAGCTCAGCCATTGCTCTAGCTCTTTGTAGTCTGGGCCACCCAATACAAACTGAACCGGCTCACTCGAACCACCTCTAAAGCCAGGCATCATAGGGAATACGCGCACATCGGGAATATCCGCCAATGCTTTACGTATCACGCCTAAACCCTGCTGGGCCGACATATCACGGTCTTCCCAGTCTTCAAGGATCATAATAACGAAACCAGTCTGGTCACCCGCATTACCACCAAAGGCTGGCGACTGGATAGAGAAGGATTTCAGCAAGCCTTGCCCTAGAAGTGGCATCAATCGAGACTCGATAACATCCATATTCTGCGCCATGCGGTTGTAACTGGTTGCGTCAGCACCACGAGCAAACGCAAACAATACGCCTCGGTCTTCTTGCGGAGTCAATTGCGCTGGAATCACGTTCATCAACTGATAGGCACCGCCCACACAAGCGAGGATGATAATCGGTGCCAGCACACGAACCTTAAGTGCACCTTTCAGTGCTTTGCGATAGCCACTCTCTAGCTTAGAGAACAGGAACTCTACCGCACGGTTAAATCGGTTTGGCTTCACATTTGCCGATAGGATCTTACTACCAAGCACCGGCGTCAGAGTCAGGGCTATCAAGGATGAGAACAACACCGACATGGACAAGAGCACAGAGAACTCAGTAAACAGCAGACCGACCATACCATCCATAAAGGAGATCGGCAGGAATACCATCACAAGAACCAAGGTGGTCGCCACTACTGCAAAACCTACCTCGCGAGTGCCTTTATAGCTGCCAATAGCGGTGACTCGCCGCGTTCGATATGGTGGAAAATGTTTTCCACTACCACGATGGCGTCATCCACGACTAGACCGATGGAAAGTATCAGCGCCATCAGGGTGATGAGGTTAATACTAAAGCCAAGGTAGTAAGCCGCAATGAAGGATGAAATCAGGGATACAGGTACAGTTACCGCAGGGATCAAGGTCGCCCTTGCCTGACCGATAAAGATGTACAGCACCAAGACAACTAGGCCACCTGTGATAAACAGAGTGTTGTAAACCTCTGAGATAGAGCGGTCGATAAATACCGTGGAGTCATAATCCACCACCAAGCGGGTACTCTCTGGCAAGAACTTCTGGATATCCTCAACGTTCTTGCGAACAGCGGTTGCTACCTCAAGTGGGTTGGCGTCCGACTGAGGAACAATACCCAAGCTAACGTTTACCACGCCATCGCTTCTAAAGGTTGAATCTTCGTTTCTCGCGCCTAGATAAACATCCGCTACATCTTTTAGATAGATAGGAGTACCGTCAGCAGCCCGGCGCACCACTAGATAGTCAAAGTCTTGTTCTGTGCTGTATGAGCGGTCGGTACGCACAGACATAACGATCTGGTCGTTTCGAACCTGTCCACCCGGCGCTTCGATGTTTTCATTACGCAGCGCAGAGGTAATATCAGAGGTGGTAACTCCGCGACCTGCCATCAAGGTAGGTTTGAGCTTCACATACATTACCTTATAAAGGCCTCCGGAAACCTGAACCGAACTCACCCCCGAGATAAGGCTGAATCTATCTAGTAGAACTCTATCGACGTAGTCGGTCAGCTCGGTTCTATCGAGTAGATCAGAGCTAAGGTTGATGTATAGCGAGGCCTCACCACTGCCGTTGTTCTTATACACAATAGGAGAATCGGCTTCATCCGGCAGTCGGTTTTGTGCACGGGCCACTGCATCACGAACGTCACTCACGCCCGTGTTAAGGTCGTAGCCAAGGTCAAAGGTGACCGTAATACGGGAGCTACCGTTTCGCGTTACCGAGGTGATCTCATCGATACCGCTAATACCGGACAGCTGATCCTCAATCACAGAGGTGATCTGGTTTCAATAATAGTGGCCGAAGCGCCGCTGTAGCTGGTATTGATGGAAACAACCGAGCTTTCTATGTCCGGCATCTCGCGCACAGCAAGCTTAGAAAACGACACCATACCGAACACACACAGCAATAGACTGAGTACTACAGCGGCGACTGGGCGTTTTACGGAAACGTCAGATAACAACATTACTGCTCAACTCCACTGCCGCTCTCTTGCTCGCCAACAACCTTGACCTGGATGCCGTCGCGCATATTTACCACACCCTGAACCACTATGGTTTCGCCTATCTCTAGACCTTTCTCGATGACTACTTCGTTACCTACGCGAGTGCCTAGGAATACTTCACGCTGTTCAACGCGGTTTTCTTCACCCAACACGTAGACAAAACGCTTAGTGCCCAAGTATTGCAATGACTGCACTGGAATAATTGGTGCCTTAATTGGTGGGAACTGCATAGTGCCTTGCACCAGCATACCCGGCTTAAGCTCACCTGAGGTGTTCTTGATGTCGATACGCACGCGCAGATTCAAGGTGTCAGGATTCACGCGAGAATCGATACCAACAACCTCACCCTCAAATACGCGATCGCCCCAAGCATTAGTCAGTACCGTTACCTTCATACCGGTGGAGATCATAGGTAGGTAGCGCTCAGGGACCTGCAGGTCTAGTTCCATCACATTGAGGTTATCTAAAGAGACAAGCTCTGTGCCTGAGTTAACCAACTTACCTAAGCTAAAGTCGATAAAGCCGATACGGCCGTCAAATGGCGCACGCAGGTAACGATCGCTAAGCTCAGCTTTTGCAGCGCTCAGACGCGCCTGAGCGATTTGAACACTGGCTTTTTGTCCTCAATCTCGGTCAGTGTTACAGCGGCACTGGCACGCAGGCGTTCAAACTCGTTCAGTTTACGCTTCTCGTCATTCAGATAAGCCTGGGCTTCAGCCACGGCGGCTTTTGCTTTGTCATCGCTAAGTTGGATCAAAAGCTGACCGGTTTTCACGTCCTGATTAGCACTCACGGCGATGCGCTCGATAGTACCGCTGACTTCTGGTGAGATGATTACCGCCTGCTTAGCCTTTAATTTACCCACAAGAGACAGTGACTGAGAGATCTCATGGGTGTTTACCTCTTGAATGGTGACCGCAGTGTTCGCGGAGCTCTGTGGTCTTGCTAAACTCGGAGAAGAAAAAGAGAGTACAGATGCCAAGGTGGCAGCCATCACTACTGAAAATTTGTTTCGAGTTAGGGTTGTTTTTGTCATGGTGGTTCTACTTATAAATTATTAAGCGCATTTTATCAGTTTCAAGCAGTGATAACGTCAATCAATGTAAATTGTTTCGTTTACATTTGTACCGATTTATCGAAGAAATGGATGAACTTTAGTCTAAGTAGTGCGTACACTTTTGAAGCGTGCACATAGTGCCTCGGCGAGGATTGCGCCAGATAACGTTACTTTTCGGTCGTTATGGGCAAAAAGCGCGCATACAGCGGTGAATTTCAAGAAAAGCCTTTACAGAAATTTCTGGGCTGAGTATTATGCGCTCCGAACTTGAGAACAGTGTTGGGAAATCTGCTCTTAAGTATAAAAATCCTCTGGAGGGGTTCCCGAGTGGCCAAAGGGATCAGACTGTAAATCTGACGGCACTGCCTTCGATGGTTCGAATCCGTCCCCCTCCACCATATTCAAACTTGGTTTTTGTGTTGGGAAAACAAACGCTAAGTATAAAAACACCCTGGAGGGGTTCCCGAGTGGCCAAAGGGATCAGACTGTAAATCTGACGGCACTGCCTTCGATGGTTCGAATCCGTCCCCCTCCACCATATTCAA
>BBSB01000037.1:0-32899 GCA_000830455.1 Vibrio sp. JCM 19236 | reverse complement strand
ATTTTTATACTATGCGTTAATCGCAGGTTTTGAAACGAAAAATGCCAGCAATGTTGCTGGCATTTTTATATTTGGGGTTTGATTAGTTCACAGTGACAGAAGCTGTTTGGGTCACAATAGACGGCTCATATTGATGAATATTCAATAACTCATTTACACCGGCTACTTGGACTTTATTGATCTTGAGACTGACTTCTTCAGCACTGCTTGAGTCGGCTAGCTTAAAGCTGACCTCACCTAAAGTGAGTTTCTCTTCCGCTGGCACACGCACACCATAGAAAAGAGCATTGGACCTCTCACTGTAAGCGTAGAGAATTACGTAGCCTTGCTGATTCCCATCCTCAGACGTTCCTGTCCAAGTGATCTGCTGACCATCCACCTCATACACTTCGAAAAGACCATTTCCAGAAACTACAGTACTACCTGTATCAATAGACGAAGAGTCTACTTCAAACGCTATCTTGGCATTCAATACACCACTGTTGTGTGGCATGGTAAATAAAAATTAGCAAAGCTCCATCTTCCATCGACCCATTGGCTTGCGATGCTTCCACGGCAAAAACGTTTTGAGATAACCCCTCGACCTTGACCTCTGACTCTATTGCGTTGCCATTATCAATGCTTGCTTTGATAGTGGCAGTGCCATAATCCAGCGCTTTAACTCGAACTGCCGCACCACCCTGCTCGATTGAACTGATCTCGAGGATTGACTCATCACTTACCGACCAATTGATCTTACCTGGGTCACCATCATTGGTGGCAACCACATCATATGTAATGTTTTTTTCTGCTTCCCACGACTCTTCGACGTTTAGCGAGATGTTGCCCTCACCAGACTGTGTAGAGGATGACGATGAAGAGTCGTTACAACCAGCCAAACCAAGAGTTGCTGCAATAATTGCCGACAACAATAACGTATTTTTAATAAACATAGCTTTCATTACTCTTTCTCATCCATCAGTTCAAAGATCGCATCGAAGTCTTGCATATCAATCACATAGTTACTGTCATCAATGTTTGCACGACCAGATCCCCAACGAATATGGTTCCAATAATCGTCTGCTGGTGTAGAGCCCATATAGCGCTGCACCATAGCTAGGTCAGCCAAATCGATCTTGGTGTCACTGATAAAGTCACCAGCAGTTGGTTCACCTGCAATATCACCGTGTGGATATTCAAGCTTGAACGCTACTCTATCTTTCGACTCCATAGGGTAAGTATCATCACCCTCGTTCACTGTAAGACTTGTAATATCAATCTCAGTGTATGAGTCATCTTTGCTTGCTTTACCCGTTGAAACCTCTGGGTTAGTTGCAAAAGCGATACTAGCTACAGCTTGCTTGGTCACATCTGAATCACACGGACTACTAGCGCATTCAAGTTTTACTGTTACCTCTGCCATAGCACCGAGCTCTGGATCCTCTTGGTCACCTATAAGCTCATAACTAGACCCCACAAATGTAAAATCGTCGCCAGGTGTAACGACAAGGCTGTCGACATACACACTATCGGTTACTTCAACTTTGTCGTCTTCAATCGTCTTGGTCAAAATAGTGAACTTAAACTCGATATTATTGACTTGATTTAGCGATGCCATATCTAGGTCAAATTCCACTAGCTCGCCGCCATACACATCATTCTCTGGGTTTTGAATATTCAGGGCATAGATGTTTTTGACAGGCTCTGTTACTTCAACCTCGATCTCGTTAGAAAGTGTGCGATTGTGCATGGCGTAAACTTCAGCTCTACCTACAGACTTAGCAGTAATGATCGCTTCGCGAGTATCTGCATCTACCTCAACATCAACAATCTGAGGGTCGGTTGAATGCCAAGTCAAATCTTGCTGGTTGTTTGCATCTGTTTCTGGTGATGCTCTCGCGGTAATTGTTTCGTAAGCGCCTACAGGTAGTGAGGTTTCAGTCTTAGTTAACCACTTATTTCCGCCATAATTTTCTGGGTCGTCGTACTCTATACGCGCATCAATTTGCTCGATAGTTGCTGGCTCAGTTTGAGCAAAGCGCTCAGCAAAATTGATATAGTCTTGATAGTGGTTCCACTTGTCGAAAAAGTACCCCTCACCACCGATTAAGTAATCACCATCACCTTCCAACTCATCAATGTGCGGAGAATATGAGTGGTGAGTAATAGTGTTGGCATCAAAATCAAAGCTCATGATTCTAAGATACCCTTTACCACTTTTTGCACCGCAGTCGTAAGGAGGTAACTCACTACAAGTAGTGTCATCCTCATACAGGTTTTGATAGTCCACCAACACTTGGTTTACCGGAAGGCCGCTGTCATTGGTTCTCACTATGTTATAGGCTCCATTAGAAGGAGCAGGAGAAGAGTGACCGTTAATGGTCATAAAGATTTGGTCTTCTTTGCTGATAAACTCATCCCACATCTGAATTGGATCTTTGGTTTCAAAGCCAGAGAAAACGTTGTTGGTAAAACCGATATCACCGTTTTCACCCACCAGCCTGTGAGTTACGAAAATAGTTGGAAGATTAGGGTTCTTTCTCAGAATCTCACGCCCTTTTTCAAGATGCTCTTCTGTTGGGTCAATTGCCATGTTCAAAAGCAATATTTCACTGCCTGCACCTGGTAAACGCAGCTTGAAAGCTGTAACCAAACCATCTTCCGAAGCATCTACAAAATCATCACGATATTTGTAGCGGTCTGCGCCATAATGCTTGATATAGTTGTCAGCGTTAACCAGCTCCCAAGAAGAAGCGCTTTTGTCTACATCATGGTTACCAATAGTAGTGCTGTATGGGATCTGGGCTTGATCGAGCGTTTCCATCGCGCGATTGGCATGAAACCACTCCCAATGGTTCTGACCTTTTTGCACCACATCACCTACATGAATCACGTACTGGATATTTTCCTCAGCAGCGACACTAGCGAGCCATTCAGTCTGCTTTAGGTAGATTTCTGGATAGTTAAAAGTGAGGTATTGCGTGTCCGGCAGGATAGCAATCTTAAAGTTATCACCAAGGTCCACGTCCGCTCTTTCTATTCCCGGAGCCTCAGCAAAAACAGCCTGAGAGGCAAGTCCAGCAATCGAAAGCGCCAGTGCCTGTTTCTTAAGTTTTTGTATGCCCATTACTTCCTTTCAACTCCTTGTCAGTTAATGGAATAATCTGGCGGAAGTTTATAAACAGGCTTTATTACATTTTGTTACAGATGGGATTTCAGTAATATTACTGAGACTCTAAAACCATTGATCTCAGTAATATCTAGCGATGAAAGAATAAGCCTTTCGTTATGACTTTAATCAAGAAAGAGTGTGCAAGAGACTGATAAATATGCCCTTATATGCAGATATACAAGAAGACTTGGTTTACGTAAATATCAGGCTCGTGAAAGCACATTTACTATCTGGCGTACCAAATGTTTTGGGCTATTTTTTATTTTTTGAGGCTCACAAAAGTGTCAGCAGAGCAGTTATTTGCGCACTTCCCTAATAAACGCACTCTCGAAACCAGTCACTGTTTTTAGTTGGGTTAACTCAAGACGAACTTGGGAGAAGTCATCGTAGGGACCGATAAGGCATCGCATGCCCTTTTTCTCCTGCTTGTTCCAGATCGATGCTGACACATTAGGATAAAGGGTTTCGACCTGCCCCATGGTGAGACCTTCTGGGAATAGACCACACTGGATCCAGAAAGTGGAATTTTTATGCTTGGGTTTGCTGTTGCCCCATAGTGCATTTCCTACTGGGCACTCTTCGCCAAGTTCTGCGGGCTTCTCATAGGAAGATTGAGTGGCCGAGCAAAGATACTGACCAGCCTGAGCCCCAAAACTCAAGATGCTTGCTACCAAGACTGCTAGAACACCAATACCCTTTGCCATTCGTTAACCCCTTCAATCCATTGAAAGAAATGCTGTTCTGAATAGTGTAAGCGGTGTGCAATCTTTTTCAAACCGCTCGCATAACATTAGAGCTTGCTTGAATCATTGGTAGCTGACTTAAATATGCATCACACCTTTCTTCACCGAGCTCATGTCTAAATTCACGCACCAACATATCCAGCAATGAAATCAGTATCATCACCTCTCGATAGGCTTGTGCTAAGCAAGCTTCAGGGGAGTTGAACAAGGTATTGTCAGCATTTACGCCAATGCGGGTCATTATCTGATGCAACGAATAACGCACCTGACGTACACGATACTCGCTGATGTTCCCACCTTGTCTTTCTAGACTTGATAACACCAGATAGTCCTGCTTAGCCTCATCGAACTGCTTAAGTTGCTTTTCAAAGAAACAACTCGAGATAGGTGCGACACCATTTTGAATACTGGCACCACGGAAGATGTTCATATAGGCCTCTTTCTTGCTGAAATAAACCAGCTTCAGGCTGCGATCTTCATCGAAAACCTTCTCTATCACCTCTTTTATCGCCTTGGTGTAGAAATCGTAATGAGAAAGAAATAGCTCAGCATTATTCTTCACCTCAGACATCTGTATCTGCTTTTCGACCTTGGAGATCTGTTTTTCTGTCTGCTTTGCTCTATGAATCGAGGCCACCAGCGCCATCATGGGAATAGACGCCCACATGATCATAAAAGGGAAGCGAGAAGTCTCATACAGCGCCTGCATACCCTCGGCATCAAAGGTAATAGCAACATCTTTAAAAGAGATCAGGAACACTACCATGGCCCAGAAGAAGGGCACGGTCAGGGCAAGATAGAACACCGGCTGAGACAAGATAGGCTCGTCGGTAATGGTCAGCAAACCTAGCGATGGGGACTTGTTCTTACGCTTGCAGTAGATGCTGTAGATAAGACGGATACAAAAGGCGTTAACTCCGGCAAAAATAAACAAGATCACCGGGAAATAGTTCAGTGTGGAGACTTCCACCAATAGCAAGATCAACACAATAAGTGCGATGAGTTTATATCTGTATTCAACGATTAACTGATTTGCCGACACTGCGTGACCTAGATCTCAATTTACAACCCAGCAAAGACTAGCAATACAGCAACGAACATTGTTAAAAGTACGTCAAAACAGAGGCTTACGGACAAAAAATGACCGTCACTTGGACGGCATTTTTACGACAAATGGATATTAACCCTTATAGATTTTCGGGTTGAATACATCACGTAGCCAGTCACCTAGAAGGTTGATTACCAGACTAGGGTTACTAGCACGATACCTGGGAAGGCAGTAATCCACCAAGCACCAGAGAAGATGTAGTTAAAGCCAGTACTGATAAGTGCACCCAGAGACGGTTGGTCTACCGGTAGGCCAAGACCTAGGAAAGAAAGCGCAGCCTCTGACATGATGGCGTTCGCAATCTGTACCGTAGAGATAACCAAAATTGGTGACAAGCAGTTTGGCAGGATATGGCGGAACATGATGCGCGGTGCTTTAAAGCCCATTACACGCGCCGCTTCTACATACTCTTTCTTCTTCTCTGCCAATACAGATGCACGGATAGTACGCGCATACTGAGGCCATTCCGCGATACCGATTATCACCACCAGCATGACCACGGCGTATTGACTATAGAACTCACCACCGAAACTGGCCTTAAAGATAGCCGATACGATGATCGCAACCATCATGGTTGAGAACGACAGCTGGATATCTGCAAAACGCATTAGGAAGCTATCGATACGGCCACCGAAGTAACCTGCTGATAGGCCGATCACGATACCCAGAACCATCTGTAGGCCTACCGCAAGGAAGCCGATAGTCAGAGATAGACGCGCACCGTATAGGATGGTTGAGAAGATATCACGACCTTGCTCATCGGTACCCAATACAAAGTTTGCATCACCGTACTCCATCCATGATGGAGGAAGCTCGGCATCCATGATGTCGATAGAGGTCAGGTCATACGGGTCAGTGGGTGCGATGATAGGAGCTGCAAGTGCTGCCACTAAGAAACAAGCAAACACGAATGCACTGAACATCGCGACCTTGTCACGCAAGAAATAGTAAAGAATGTCAGAGTTTTTAATACGCTCCCAACGACTTGGAGCTGCTGCTACTTGTTCCATGATTATGCTCCTTTGCCAGTTAGGTTAACGGTTGGGTTGATCAATCCGTACAACAGGTCAACGATGGTGTTAGTTACCACGAAGATAAGGCCTACAAAGATTACGTACGCTGTGATTAGCGGAGTATCTACACGGTTGATTGCCTCAAGGAACAAGAAGCCCATACCTGGCCACTGGAATACGGTCTCAGTCAGGATGGTGTATGCAACCATGGTACCTATCTGTACACCCCCTACGGTCAGTACAGGAAGCATGGTGTTCTTCAGCGCGTGCTGGTAATGGATCTTCTTAAGAGGTAGGCCTTTCGCCTTACCGAACTTGATGTACTCAGAACCTAGCACCTCAAGCATCTCTGCACGTACTAGACGGATAAACAGAGGTAGCATGATAGAGGCCAGCGATACACAAGGAAGGATCAGGTGTTTTAGACCATCTACGGTAAAGAAGCCAGACTCCCAGCCCAATAGGCTCGAGGTCTCACCACGCCCATAGGAAGGTAGCCAACCTAGGGTAATAGAGAAGATGTACATCAACATGATCGCGGTTAGGAATACCGGTATCGAGATCCCTATCGAGCTCATCGCCATCACGAACTTAGTAAATATGCTTTTCGGATTAATTGCCGAATAAACGCCAAGCGGGATCGATAGAACTATGATGATCACAGTTGCGCCGAACACTAGCTCCAGTGTCGGGATCAGCTTATCTAAGATCACCTCTGCCGCTGGACGTTTGAAGAAATATGAGTTGCCTAAATCACCCTGCACTGCAGCGGAAATAAAGCGAGTATATTTGGTAATGAACGGGTCGTTTAATCATTTCGTCACGAAGTGCTTGTCGCTCAGCGTCAGAAACAGACTGACCAACCAGTCACGCAAAGGATCCCAAGGTTATCTTGGATAGCAAACGCCACCAAACTGATCACAAACATCACTACCAGTGCCTGATACAGGCGCTTGACTAGAAACGAAAACATTCCTTTGCCCCTTTATCCAATCTAATAAAGTTTTCAGTCTCAAAAATGGCACCCAACCCGACTGAAAAAGGTTAGGCACCGAAAGTGGCACTGACACCAAGGGCGCAGGCCTTATTTATTTAATCTAGATTTAGCTAGATGGTGAGTGCGCACCCTGTGCGCACTCTAAGACACATGACTGCCTCTTACTTCTCGCTAACCACTAGGTCGCCGAAGTATGGGAAGTTCATTGCGTTTACGATAGGAGCGATATCAACGTTAGATTTCGCGCCCCACGCTAGGTTTTGCCAGTGTAGAGGAACGTATGCAGCGTCATCGTATAGCGTCTTCTCTACTTGCTGTAGCATAGCCGCACGTTTCGCTGGGTCTGTTTCAACGTTTGCATCTTCAACTAGCTTGTCTAGCTCTGGGTTAGAGTAGTGACCACAGTTGTACTGACCTTTACCTGTCTCTTCGTTACGAGTCATGGTTAGGAATTCAGAGAAGTTCGCTGAATCTTCAGTATCTGCGTGCCAACCGATCATTAGCATATCTGCCGCACACTTATCGAACTCAGGCCAGTATTGCGCTTTAGGCATAGTCTTCAGATCAACCTTGATGCCGATCTTAGCTAGCATAGCTGCAGCCGCTTGAGCGATCTTCGCATCGTTAACATAACGGTTGTTTGGTGCCATCATGCTTAGGGTAAAGCCGTCCTCGTAGCCCGCTTCCTTCATCAGCTCTTTCGCTTTCTTCAGGTCGTAACGTGGCACTAGGTCTGCGTCATAACCAGCGTAGCCTTCAGGACCTTGCTGACCAGCAGTTGTAGCGAAGCCTTTCATGATCTTCTTCGCGATACCGTCGTTGTTGATCGCATACACGATAGCCTGACGAACGCGAACATCTTTAAGTGCTTCGTTGCTGCTCTGGTTCATTTGGAACGAGATCAGACGAGTACCAGGTAGAGTTACTAGGTCAACGCCAGATGCAGACTTAACACGCTGATGGTCGTTTGGAGCAACAGGTGCAATCATGTCTACGCCGCCAGAAAGAAGTGCAGCAACACGAGTCGCGTCTTCTTTGATTGGCACTAGAGTTAGGTTATCAACGTTACCTTTAGACTCAGTGTCCCAGTAACCGTCAAAGCGTTTGAAATCAACCTTAACGCCCTGCTCACGAGCAGTAACGATGAATGGGCCAGTACCTGAAACGTGCGTAGATGCGAAAGAGTTACCGTGCTTAACTAGCTCAGCCTTGTCTTTGCCATCTTCAGTTTTACCTGTGTAGAACTTGCTATCCATTGGGAAGATATAAGTTGCAGTTTGCAGTACTAGAGGGAAAGCGCCCTTAGATACAAGGTCTACAGTGTAGTCGTCTACTTTTACAATCTTTTCAAACGGGTTAAAGATTGCTTTGAAGTCTGGAGAGTCTTTCAAACGGTTGAAAGTCCAAACAACATCGTCAGCAGTCATGGTGTTGCCAGAGTGGAATTTAACGCCTTGGCGCAGTGTGAAACGCATAGTTGTGTCGTTTACACGCTCCCACTTAGTTGCCAAGCGAGGCTCAAACGAAAGGTCCTGCTTGTAACGTACCAATGGATCAAAAACCATGTGAGATAGTTGAAGCGTACCGCCCGATAGCTGCTCATGTGGATCTAGAGATACTGGGTCAGCATCGTAAGCAACTTTGATGTCGGCAGCGGCAGCGCCAAAAGTAAGGCCAGCGGCTGCAAGCGCTACAGCCAGTTTGGTCTTAATGGTTTTCATTGCATATCTCCTTCATGCGGGATGGAATCCCTATGTTGTGTTTGCTAAGTTTTTGCTCAAAGAGCTGTTGGCTCAGATTCCTATCTAAGCCGATACTGGTAATTCCTCTGTGCCTTCGCGTAAACCTTTAAACTCAGGCATCAGTGAAATTAGATGTTTGCTGTAGTCGTGCTGAGGTGCTTTAAATAGTTGTTCTGTAGGTGCTACCTCTAGCAGGGTACCCATCTGCATTACGCCGATGCGGTCACACATCTGACGGATTACAGGAAGGTCATGACTGATAAACAGCATGGTCAGATTCAGCTCATCTTGAAGGTCTTTCAATAGGTTCAGAATCTGAGCCTGCACCGAAACGTCCAGTGCAGAAGTTGGCTCGTCACAGATAAGTAGACGAGGACGAGTTGCCAAAGCGCGCGCGATAGAGATACGCTGGCGCTGACCACCCGAGAACTCATGAGGGTATTTCACCGCCGCCATACGACCTAGACCAACGTGGTCTAGCAGGTCATTAACGATCTGACGGGTTTCACTCTCATTTCGAGTCAGTTTATGGAAGCGAATCGGCTCAGCGATAATATCCATGATCTTCATACGCGGGTTCATCGACGTATAAGGGTTCTGGAACACCATCTGCATTTGGCGACGCAACGGACGACGCTCTTTTTCGCTCTTAAGGCTAGTTAGGTCAATACCCTCGAAGGTCACCTTGCCTGAGTTTGGTGCGTAAAGACCGGCAATCACACGTGCAATCGTAGATTTACCTGAGCCTGACTCACCCACTAGGCCGAAGGTCTCACCCTCGAATACCTCGAAGCTAACGTTGTTGGAAGCCTGTACGTATTCACGGCGGCTTTCAAACAGAGAATCCTTGGTTACAAAGCGCAGATTAACGTTCTCAACGTTAAGTAGCGGACCAGTGTAATCCCTGTGGTCTTGGCTTTGACCAAGCCAGTGACTCTTAACATCCAATGGCTCCATCTCTGTCGCCTCTTCGATGTAACTCACCAGCGGAAAGCGATCAAGCTTCTTGTCTGAGCGAGGTACAGCTGAGATCAAGCTACGAGTGTAGGCATGGTCTGGGTCACCCAGAACCTTGCTCGTTGGACCGAACTCTACCAAGTCACCACGTACATAACCGCAACGCGGTCAGTAACGTTCGATACCACACCCATGTCGTGAGTAACCAACATACAACCTACATTCTGCTGGATACACAACTCACGAATCAGGTTCAGGATCTGGTCCTGAATCGATACATCAAGAGCAGTGGTTGGTTCATCGGCGATGATAAGGTCAGGCTCACCGGCTAGGGCAATCGCAATAACCACACGCTGACGCATACCACCAGAGAACTGGTGTGGGTACTGCTTCAAGCGGTTTTCTGGTTGTGGGATACCTACCTTGTTCATCAGATCCAACGCACGCTGATATGCCTCTTCATCAGAGACCTTCATGTTTGCGTGGATGGTTTCTTTCAGCTGATGTTCAACGGTGAACAACGGGTTTAGGGAGGTCATAGGGTCTTGAAAGATAAACCCTATCTTTGAACCGCGCACTTGGCGCATGCTTTCTGGAGATAGACCCGAGATCTTCTCTCCATCTAGGAATACTTCGCCACCAGCAATAACACCTGGAGGACTAAGAAGGTCGATAACAGCATTACCAACAGTTGACTTACCGGCACCGGATTCGCCAACAACGCCGACGATTTCGCCGCGTTCTATGTTAAAAGAAAAGAGATTTACTGCTGCGTGCACACCGTGACGCGACGGATACTCTATACGAAGATTTTTGACTTCTAATAATGACATTACCAGACCTCTACTGCGGGACAGTTTTCTGCCTTGTCTGCAAATTGAATCCATTCCAATGGCGTGACCGA
This sequence comes from Vibrio sp. JCM 19236, assembly GCA_000830455.1. GTDB lineage: Bacteria > Pseudomonadota > Gammaproteobacteria > Enterobacterales > Vibrionaceae > Vibrio. The sequence continues at coordinate 22,284 of BBSB01000037.1, read as the reverse complement.
TTTACGATTCAGTCTGCGCTCTTTTGAGAGCGTCTTCGCCCGTAACACAATACAAATATTTTGTGTTCGAGCCACAATCTGGCAAAAAAGTCACATAAAAGCAACAATCGAAGCATAAAAATTGGCTTTTTGGCGCAACAAAAGTTCTAAAAATGCATAAATCAATAAGTTAAATGCATGAATAGACGCATATTTAGGCGCAAAAAATTGACCTACGTCATTAGACAGAGAATAAATAACGCACTTTCAACAACTTACATGAAGGCACATCAAGAATCTTATTCACTTCATGCAATTAGAAGATTCGACTATAAGCATTAGTGCTAAAACATTGAGGGCATTAACAATACTTTCACAAGGTGATATGTGACATGAATAGAAGATCAACGGCATATGCGACCACTATCACAGAACTATGTTCTGATTATTAATTTAAGGTCGGCAGATACTAAAAAGGCTCCCAGAAGGGAGCCTTAAAAATAGCATTTCTAGATTAGTGAGAGCACACGTTTACTTCATTAATGCGCATCACCTCACCCTCTACGACTACCTTTTGACGCTCTAGAAAGAACTGAATCATAGCGTCAAAATCGAACCCTTCACGGCTACAAGTGCGAAACTCAACACCCTCGCCAAACTCAGCGATTGCCCACTGATGAAGTTCAGATTTAGTCATAGGTTGAACACGAAGTTGGTTCAATAGTTTGTGTGCATGTACGGTCATTTTCGGCTCCTACTTTTTTGCCTAACTGTACTCTATCTTTGCCAACTCAGCTTGTTTTAAATCAAGCAAATAAAATATATCTTTTAGAAATGAACGCTAAACTCAGCCCAGTTAGCGTAATAGAAAGCCGCGGCAGCCAAGGTAAGCAACGTCATTAGAGCGATAGCCACGCCCCAAATGAAGCGACCACTGCGCGGTGTGAGTTCTTTCTCACACTCATTACATACCTGATTAAAGTGTCTACGGTCATCCAGCTTGAAACCATCTTCGTGCAACATCTTATTACGCACTGTTGCAATATAACGAAGCTTAGCGATAACATCGTGAGGCAAGCGCTCTTCGCTGCTTGAGATGAGTTGATGCAGTCCACGCCCATTGGCATGGAATTGAGTACGCAACAGCCCTTCTAGCCGACGCGTGCGTGTAACTACTTGATCTATATCGGACATATCCTTACTCCCGTCCAAATAACCACTGTTGCTTCTTTCCGTAGAAGCCCAACGGGTTGTGGCGCTAATGTACAGCAAATGCTTGCTCGAGATTGTTGATTCTGTTTTTTTCGAGCACCCGCTTAACTCCTTTTAGCTTAGCAAGTTTGTGCGCTCTTTACTCGTTTGACACTAGGATGAAAGCTCAGGTTCACCTTAGATCTGTGAAGCTATCGTCAATTTTCATCGGCTTTTAGCGCACAGATCACGCAATGCGATGATTCGACAACCATTTCACTTATTGAAGAGTAAAATTCGAGCCAATTTCACGCTAAAGGGAACACCGTATGCCACTCTATCTCATTGTTATTGTTGTCGCCTTGGTCGTTGTTGCCGCCCTACTGTTTCGCTTCAGCTTCACCCGCCACGTTCAGGGCGAAGGTGCAGAGACTAAAACGGCTTCGGTAACCATTATTGATAAGCAAGCAGTCGATATCCCAGATACAATGCCGGGACAAGAAGATAGAGAATATTGGATCTATGTGCAAAAAGGGATGCTTGGACCTAAGCGTGAGTTCAAGGTTGGTATTCACTATTTTGAAGCCCTACAGCCCGGCAACAAAGGAGAACTCACCTACAAGGGAGATGAGTTCATGCACTTTGCTCTGAAGCGTAATCAAGAGGTCTAAGGCAGTAACCAAGCCGTTTTATTTGAGCGAGATAATAGCCAACTAGTACCCAGAGACAGGGCGCCACTGATCACTATCCATAGCGGAATCACCCACGCTGGGTGCCCTTGATACCAACCAAATTCCTTCATCGGCCACAAGAAGATCGGGTGCAGAATATAGATACCCAAACTGTGCTTACTGATAAAGCTCACCACCTTATCAGCACCTGCCGATAGGTTCTCTCCATAATAGCGACAGACCATAAACACCATGCTCGCGGCGGCTACGGTATTGATGGTTTTATAAGAAAGCCAGCGACCAAAGGTATATTTCCCAGCTTCCATACTCATGTGCACCACCTGGTAGATGGTTGCGCCAAAAGCGATCAGGCCAAGCAACACAAAGATGGAAACACTGGTGCGATTAAGAGGTACCTTCTGATACAGGATATAGCCAAGCGGCAGCAAGCCAGAGTAAAGCCACATCTGCCCGCTCCAGATACCATCGATACGGAATAAGAACAGACAAGTAGTTACTAGCCACAGTGCGGTTAATGCGTACAAGGCTCTATCGTCATAGCGACGCACAAACACCTGTAGGAATGGGATCACAAAATAGAGTGGGATGAAGTAATAGAAGAAGCCAAGGTGGTAATAGGTCGCCTTGTCTAGGCTCTGGGTCAGCACCTCAGTGGCATGCTCGCCGTCAAAGCCATGAGCAGTCCAGCCAGAGAAATACGCATAGAACAGGGACCAGATAACGAAAGGAACCAATACTTTACCCAAGCGTCGCCTTACATAGTACTTGAGGTCGAATGGCCGCTTGTCGCTCAGCATCAAGGCACCAGTGATCAAAATAAACACAACCACAGCCCAACGACTGACACTGTTTACACTGATAGCGGTAAACCATTCACTGAAAGGGATATCACCGAATTGGTTTCGATACGGAGCCAGCACATGTATCGCGATAACCGCTACCGCAGCCACACAGCGTGCCAGATCGAAAAACTTAACTCGAGTCCTCATTTACCCCTATCCTTTTGAATCGACTAACTATTTATCATAGCAACAAAAAAGCCGATATATGCAACCGGCTTTTGTTTTGTCTGTTTCTTAACAAAGGATTAAGCGGCTTTTGGCAGCTTAATCGAGATAATCGTCGTCAGAAGCAAGAAGGCGAACGAGACCCAGAGACACGCAGCAAGGCCTGCCACCTGGAAAATCCAGCCTGAGAGTACAGTACCGATAAGGCGCCCCATGCGTTTGCCATATAGTAGAAGCCACATCCATAGACACACCATCACCCTTAGCGTAGCTCACGATAAGGTATGAGTGCAGCGATGAGTTCACCGCAAAGATGGCACCAAAGATGAGCAGGCCAACCACGATAACCAATTCAGGTTGCCATTCGATCTGCACACCATAGGCGATAGCTCCAGTAACAATAGTCAATAGACCCGCCCAGATAAGTGCCGCTCGACCATCCGGCACCTTGCCTTCAGCTTTACCCGTTATACGAGGTGCAATGCCTTGTACAAAACCATAGGCAATTACCCAGATAGCGAGAAAGCCACCCACCATAGAGTGATTCCAGCCGAACACTGAGCCTAGATAAATAGGCAGAGCAACCACGAACCATACATCACGAGCACCAAATAGGAACATACGCGCGGCTGATAGGATATTGATGCTGCCAGATTTAGAGAAGATATGCTTAAACTTAGGCTTACTCTTCGCCTTGCCCATATCGCTCTCAAGCCACACTAGGCTGCCGATAAGTACTACAAACAGCACAGATGCCATCGCCATTACCGCACCTTGGAAGCCAAATACCGTTAGTAGTAAGCCACCTAGGAAGAAACCCGCACCCTTAAGGGCGTTCTTCGAACCGGTCAGGATAGCCACCCACTTGTACAGAGCGCCTTGGCGATCATCTGGTACTAGTGTCTTAATCGCACTCTTGGCACTCATCTTGTTGAGGTCTTTAGCAATACCTGACATGGCCTGCGCTGCCATCACCCAAGGTATAGTTAGCCAGTTTGCTGGGACCGCGAGCATAGCCAAGGCAAAGATCTGCATCCCCAAGCCAATATTCATGGTTCGGTTCAGACCCAAACGAGCACCTAGCCAACCACCAACTAGGTTAGTGATAACACCAAAGATTTCATAAAACAGAAACAGCGAGGCGATAGCCAAACTGCTGTAACCCAGGTCATAAAAGTACAACACCACCAGCATGCGCAAGGCGCCATCGGTCAGAGTGAAGTTCCAATAGTTGAAGGTGACCAACATGTATTGGCGGACACTTTTATCTAAGGTCGATAACATACTTCTTGTTCCAAAAAATAATGCCTCTCACTGAGAGGCATTGGAGAGTTTGACGATTACTTGGCAGCTAGCTGCTGTACGTATTCGACTTGTACAGGCTTTTGGAAAGCGCCTGGGCGCAGAGCCTGTACTTCAGAGATGATTTTTTCTAGTGGCCAATCCAGCTCTAGCAGAAGGTTAGCGGCTAGAAGACCAGTACGACCTGAACCACCCATGCAGTGCATTGCAATCTTACCGCCTTCAGCAACAATCTTATGAAGCTCTGGGCTAGCAGCAGACCATTGACCAGCGAAGTCTTCAGCTGGTGCGCAGTCATCTTCAATTGGAAGGTGGAACCACTGCATGCCTTGCGCTTGAACTTGCTCACCAAGGTCGGCTACGTTCTTGCTTGCCATCTCTTCTGCATTGATAGCAGTAACTACAGCCACAACGCCTTGCTCTTTAAGTTGAGCAATAGACTCAACCAAACCAAGATCTTTAGTGCCTGGGCATGGAGTCAGAACCAGTGCTGCATCGTTGTCGATTTTTAGTTCCCAAGTAGGATGTGTCATTTGTAAAATTCTCTTTATTTAATTGGGATAGGCTTATTTGTCAGCTAGGCCAACAGTACGAACTAGCTCAGCCGTGCGGGTTGCGTAACCCATCTCGTTGTCATACCAAGCGTAGATCTTCACCATACGAGTGCCTACAACCATAGTCGATTGCGCATCTACGATAGTTGAGCGTTGGTCGCCTTTATAATCGATTGATACTAGCGGACGCTCTTCAAAGCCAAGGATGCCTTTCAGCTCATTCTCAGACGCTTCTTTAAGAAGTGCGTTAACTTCTTCAGCAGTGGTGTCACGCTTCACATCAAAGATGATGTCAGTTAGAGAAGCATTCGCTAGAGGAACACGCACTGCGTGACCGTTAATCTTGCCTTTTAGCTCTGGGAAGATCTCAACGATAGCCGTTGCTGAACCAGTAGTGGTTGGGATCAGGCTCATACCACATGCACGTGCACGACGAAGGTCTTTATGTGGTGCATCTAGGATGGTTTGAGTGTTAGTTAGGTCATGGATAGTGGTGAAAGACGACTGCTCGATACCTAGTTTCTCATGAATAACCTTAACTACAGGAGCGATACAGTTAGTGGTACAAGACGCTGCAGTCACGATCTTGTGCAGTTCAGGTTGGAAGATTTCGTCGTTAACACCCACTACGATGTTAGCAATGCCTTCTTCTTTAACTGGCGCAGATACCACAACGCGCTTAACGCCTTGCTCTAGGTATTTGTTTAGGAAAGAAGTCTTGCGATGCACACCCGTTGCTTCGATTACTACGTCACAGCCAGACCAATCAACTGCATCGATCTCTCTTTGTTGTGTGGTTTTGATGGTCTTGCCATCGATTAGCATATCAGAACCGTTTGCTGTCACCTCGTGATGCCAGCGACCTTGCACTGAATCGAACTCAAGAAGATGAGCTAGGGTCTTAGTGTCGCCCGCTACGTCGTTGATCTGTACGAACTCAACCTCAGGCCAGTCGAAAGATGCGCGAAGTGCCAGACGTCCGATACGGCCAAAGCCATTAATACCAATCTTAATAGTCATGTTCTTTACTCTCTATTGAGTTGTTAGTTACAGGCGTTTTGCTCTGTGTTTACTAGTCTTTGTATGTCTTGCAAGTATTCTTCTCGCAAGCAGTTTGAATTCTTTAGGCCTTCGATGATGGCTTTGGCCCATCCAGGGATCTCTGGGGAAATATGGTAGAACACCCATTGACCTCTACGCTCATCGATCAAGATGCCGGATTGTCTTAGTTGAGCAAGATGACGAGACACCTTAGGCTGGCTCTCGTGTAGAGACTGAGTCAGGTCACACACGCACATCTCTCCCTGACGAGCGATCATCAGCAAGCAACGGAAACGGGTTTCATCCGACAACAGCTTAAAAAATTGATTTGGTAACATCTTGGCTCCAGATAACAACATATGGATATGCGCATATATTAGTTAAAAAAAAGACATCGGCAAGTTTTTACCTACCGATGTCACAAAAGTTTCATATTCGATTGAATGTCAGTTCTACGCTTTAGCCGAGGCTAGTAGCAAACCGCACCCCACAAACATAGAGCCAAACATCTTGTTCAGTTTGGTCACAACAGAGTTCGAGCGTACATATTTCCCCATCTGCGCCGCTAAGCCGGTATAGCCCACCATCACGATGCCATCGATCACTATGGTAGTGACGCCTAAGGTAAGTAGCTGTGGCAACTGAGGTGCGCTCGGATTCAAGAACTGGGGAAACAGCGCCACTAGAAATACGATGGATTTAGGGTTAGTCAGGTTGATAAACACGGCCTGCTTTAGCAGCTTAGTACGAGAAATATCAACGGCACCTTGGTTTAGAGCAAAGCCACTGCTATCACGCCACTTTTGAATACCAAGCCAGATCAGATACACCACACCGACCCACTTTAAGACGGTGAAGGCAGTGGCTGATTTAGCCACGATAGCGCCAAGGCCGGCACCCACAAGAACAATATGAAACGCCAAACCCAGTTGCAGGCCTAGAATTGCAGAAAGAGAATTACGCATCCCATAATTGATGCCGTTGGAGATAGAGTTCACCGTACCTGAACCCGGCGCCAGACTAAAAATGATTGCCGTAGCCACATAGGCCAACCAAATTTTCAACTCCATATTACTTCCTAAATTCAGGGGTGGTATCCTGTTTGTAACTTGAACAGGAACGAATTGCAATGTCTATCAACGCCGCCGAATCTTGCACCCAAGAAGCCGACTTTGAGTATCAGATAAAGTATCCCATCGCGAAGTTCTGGAAGAACCGCGAACAAGGGTTTTCCCTTGGTAAAGACCACAACAAGCTGTATTGGGTCAGTCTAACCTCTCCCGCTCACGACAAGGCCATCCTTATGGTCAATGGTCGTACCGAGAGCGTGTGGCGCTATCAAGAATTGTTTTTCGACCTGTTCAAACAGGGATTCGACATCTACTCCTTTGACCATAGAGGTCAAGGGATGTCAGACAGACTGCTCAATGACCCGCATATGGGACATGTAGAAAACTTCGACGACTATATCGATGATATGGACTTGATCGTTAAGCAGTTTAATTTCAATCGCTACAGTCGACGCTTTATCTTGGCTCACTCTATGGGTGGCGCGATCTCCACTCGCTATATCCAGACCCATGCCTCGCATCCTTTCCATGCGATTGCGGTGAGTGCGCCTATGTATGACATCAAGATGCCGACACCACTGCGCGCTATTGCCAAGCCACTGTGTAAAAAGCTCACCCAATGGCGCAATCAACCGCACTATGCGATTGGTCAATCCAGCTATGAGAGAACCCCGTTTGAGGATAACCCTCTTAGTCACTGCCAAACTCGTTTCGAATGGTCGGCCGACCTATTTGATAATATGAGTGAGATCCAGATGGGCGGCCCAACCTCACAATGGGTGTATCAGGCGATAAAAGGGGCAGAAAAGTGTGTTCGCAATGCCGAAAAGGTGAATATCCCGCTACTGCTTATCCAGCCGAGCCTAGATACTGTGGTTGAAAACCGAGCTCAGGATCAGTTTATCGCCAACCTCAGTAAGCACCGTCAAGACGCTATTCTGCTACCTATTCCAGATGCAAAGCATGAGGTTTTGGTAGAGCGAGACGAACAGCGCAACCAAGCCCTAGATGCTATATTTGGGTTCTTCGACCAGTAAATAAGGAAAAGAGGAAAGGCAAATTTACCCTCTTTCTTTCCTCTTTCTTCACGTAATATCCATCTTGGTTAGATAATCTTGTCTAATCGACCTGGCTCATTCGAGCCGTTTATGCTTTTGAAAATAAGAGAAAAGGTATGACCCAAGACGCTAACGCTATCGAACAAATCTCCATTGTCGCATCGGACCTAGATGGCACTCTACTGGCCCCCGACCACCAGCTATCGGAATACACCAAGCAGACATTGAAGAAACTGCATAAGCAGGGTTATACCTTTATTTTCGCCACCGGTCGTAACCACATAGATGTCGCTTACATCCGTGAAACAGCCGGTATCCCAGCCTATATGATCACCTCTAATGGTGCTCGAGTACACGACCAGCAAGACAAGCTGATGCACAGTGAAAACGTTGAGCCATCGCTAGTTCAAGGTATCGTGGATGTAATCCGCAAAGACCCACAGATCATGATTCATATCTACCAAGATGACCTTTGGTGGGTCAACCAGACCGATGAAAAGATCCTGTCATTCAGCGAACGTTCTGGTTTCAAATTCCAGCTATTCGATCAAGACAATGCACCTTCGACCGATATCGCTAAGCTGTTCTTTACCCACGAGAGCCATGAGCACCTAGTGACCTTTGAAGAAGAATTGAATGAGAAGTTTGGTGATCAGCTAAACGTTGCTTTCTCGACGCCTTGGTGTCTTGAGGTAATGGCAGGTTCAGTATCGAAAGGCCACGCCCTTGAAGTGGTAGCTGAGAGCCTTGGTAAGAAACTAGAAAACTGTATCGCTTTTGGTGATGGTATGAACGATGTTGAGATGCTAACGGCTGCTGCAATCGGCAATGTTATGGGCACTTCACACCCACGCGTGAAAGCTGCGTTGCCAAACAACCCTGTTATTGGTAGCAACGAAGATGACGCGGTTGCTCACTATCTGGAGCAACACCTGTTAGACTAATCCTCTCAGGATTATTGTTCTCGGCAGGTAGACTATGAAAATTCAGTTCAGGCGACCAAAACTTGGGTTGCCCTCTCTTCAAGCTTAATACTGTTTGGTTGTAGCCAGACTCCAACCCCACCTGCCGAAACCGACACCACCTCTGCGGATAACCAAGCTCTGATTATCGATGACTCAGCACCAGCGCATCCTGCTCAAAGGACAGATGATTTGGGGTCATGAGGTCAGAACCCTACAACCCTGTGGTAGTGAGAACGCATTCTGGGTTCAGCTTCCAGAAGCATTCAAACAGCCCGTTTCCAATCTAACTAGTGAGCCTTACCAGCCAATGTATGCTGAGGTATTTGGCTACCTAGAACCAACAGCGGCTGGCTTTGCAGAGCAATACCCAGCTCAATTCGTGGTGACAGAAGTAAACATGGTTACCGCAGAGAATCCAAATCGTTGTGAACAACCTACTCGTCCTGACCGCGCCTTTGGTAATGAGCCGTTCTGGAATGCAACCTACGATGAACAAAAGGTTACCTTTACCCAGATAGGTCAAGAAGCTCAGGAGTTTACAGTTAAAGAGCTCGAGCAAGACCTTACTCAAACCCGCGTTGACTATAACTCTGGTTCACTCACGATCGATAAGCAGATCTGCCGTGACAGCATGAGCGATAGCCTCTATGGCGCCTCTTCTTCGCTTGAGGTAAATGGAAAACCTTCAACGGTTGTAGCACACTCAGCAATCAAGCTGACCAAGAACTATATGGCTCTTATGCCCAAACCCAAGACGATGGCACCACCATCACCTTAACCTTAAAGCCAGACCACACCTCAGAGACTCGTTATAGCTACGCGGATGGCTCAAACGATGTCACTGAGAATGGTTACTGGCAATCGCTAACTAATGGCAAGATTGAGGCGACCAATGTAAGCTATCAAGCCAAAAGCTGATTGCCACCCGAGAATTTGAGCTTGAAGGTAACCAACTCAGTACCCAGAACGAAACCATCAACGGCAATGAGTATCCACTTACAGGCAAAGGCCTAGTGCTAGACAAGCAATAGTATGAGCTGTGAGAGATGTGGCTTCATCCACAACTGCGTGTGTGAAGCCAAGCCCTTGGTAGAAAGCCCGTTTGAGTTGGTACTGCTCTATCACCCCAATGAACTGAGGCGTGCTACCAACACCGGAAAGCTGCTTGCGAGCTGCCTTACTCAGGTTTCTCAATATGAGTGGAGCCGTACCGAGCCACCCGTTGAGTTACTCGAGCACATCAAACAGCATGGCAATGCTAAGCTTCTGTTCCCGTCCGAAAACAGCACTCCAGTAGAGAACGCTCTCTCTACCAATGGCTTGTATATTGTGTTGGATGCAACTTGGCAGGAAGCGAAGAAAATGCTCAACAAAAGCCCTTGGCTACAAGAGCTTGCTCAGGTTCATTTGGTTAGTGCTTCTGACTCGAACTATTCGCTGAGACGCAATCAAGAGGCAGGCAACCTGTGCACCTTTGAGGTGGGTAGCGCCATATTAGCTGTACATGAAGGGGCAAGCAGTGCCGAAAAGCTTAATCACTTTTTCGACCACTATCTAAAGGTCTTTCAGGCTGACAGAAGCGGACACACACTAGACTAGTTTGAGCAGGTGAGGGATATAGGATATCTCGACGTCAGGCAATACAGATGGCTTAGCCGCTGTAGTTAGAGTTCGGGGTTTGTCGTTAAACCATGCTGCCTGAAAACCCGCTCGCTTTGCACCTGACACATCACTGATCAAGTGATCTCCTACATGCAAAATATGCTCTGGGTTGAGGTCTAGATAATCACTCGCTTTCTGAAAAAGGTCTTTGGATGGTTTTGCTTTCCCGTTCGGCCCAGCCTTAAGAACAAGTTGGAAATACTTGGCGATCCCTATCTTCTCAAGGTCAACGTTGCCATTGGTTATGGCCACCAGCGGAATCGTTTTGCTGAGTTGTTTTAAGGTTTCGATAGAGCTATCCGGAACCTCAAACTCATTGCGCAGTAGATAGACCTGATGCATGGTATCGGATACAGCTTCTGCTATCTCTTCTTCTGCAACGCCTATGGATTGGAACACCAAGGATAACTGCTTTTCGCGCGCTTTAGTCACATCGTGCTTTAGATCTGGATGGCTATTTATGGCTTTACGCTTGAACGCCATCCAATCTGAAGCTTCAAATCTATCTAGCTCAGGAAAGCGTGCCACCAGCCATGACCTCAGCTCACGCTCAAGGTTTCTAATAACCGGATGGTTATCATAAAGGGTGTCATCAAGGTCGAATGTCATCGCCTTTATTGGTGAAAGTCCACGATAGAAGCGCACTAGTCCTCCGATTTCTTCTTCGCCCTAGGATGGGCGTTGTCATATACCTGTGCTAGATGTTGAAAATCCAGATGAGTATAAACCTGAGTAGTAGACAAGCTCTCGTGTCCGAGCATCTCCTGCACCGCTCTTAGGTTGCCACTGGACTCTAGAATATGTGTCGCAAATGAGTGCCTCAGCTTGTGGGGAGTAACATGGCTAGAAACCCCCTGTTTGATACCCCACTCGGCCATACGCTTTTGTACGTTGCGATGAGAAATTCGTTTACCTAGTTTAGAGATAAACAGTGCTGGCTCTTCATATTTGAGCAGCTCTGGTCTTACTCGGCACCAATGCTCCACCCAGACTCTGGCCTCACCACTAAAGGGAACGATACGCTCCTTGTTACCCTTACCTATGACTCGGATCTCTCCGCGCCCATTAGAAATGTGGTCAACATCCAGCGACACTATCTCCGACAGACGCATTCCGGTGCCATACATCAACTCCATCATAGCGCGATCGCGAATAGCCAAGGGATCATCCATGTCTATCTCAAGAAGTTGATTGGTTTGGTCTACATCGAGGTTTTTAGGAAGACGCTTGTGTGCTCGTGGTGAGCTTACCCCTTTGGCTGGATTTGCTTTGATGACACCTTTTAGCACTAAGAAATCAAAAAAGCTGCGCAAGCACGAAAGACGTGTAGCTAAACTGTTGGGTTTTAGACCCTCACGAGCCCCTTTCGCCGCAATCTGACGTACCCAAGCGGTATCCACTTTCTGCCATTCAGTGACACCCAGAGAGCTTAGTTGCCCGGCGATAATGGTCAATTGTCTATGATAGTTGGCTGGGTATGCTCGCTCACCCCCCGCTCATTCTTGAGATGCGCGATAAAGGCCTCTAAGCGATCAGAGAGGGAATCAGGTACAAGATTCTGCATGTAGGGTCTGAACGGTTTGCCATGGAAGTTGGCAGATCTGATGTGCGGTTACCATGCAAGATGCCCCAAATATAGGGTGTCTTGGCTTGGTTCGAAATGACCGCCATCTTCGCTATAGAAGCTAAGGAACCCCTCGAGCTCTGGATGCTCGAAAGAGATGATCACAAACGAACCTAGGTCAAAGTTAGCCGCCTTATCACCGAATAATAGCTCGCGGTCACTGCGCTTGAGTCTGCTAGGTAAACACCGCGTTCACCAAGGTGCTGACTCTTGAAACGCTGCCAGTTTTCCTTGCTTACGGTTACAGCAGAGTTTTGGTGGTCTTGAATACCTAGGTTGGCTTTGAGCTTGAGTTGCTCGGCGCTGTACTCCAAAACACTCAACACTTGCTCACCACAACGGGCAAACAACATACGTTTTTCAGCTTGGATGAAGTGTCGTAGAGTGCGGTCATTGTTGCTAATCAGATTAAGTAGCTTCTGCTGCTCACCCTGAACCGATTGCAACTGCTCACGCTGACGTTGCAGTTTGATCTCTACCAGAGAGACTGAGCCCTTCTCTTCATGAGAAAGTGTAAGGGCATCAAGAAGGTCTTCGCGTCCCACAAAAAATCTGGGTTGTCACGCAAGAACTCCTCTACTGAGTGAGAGGAGATCTGAGGAATGGCTTTTTCAACCGTTTGCAAATTCTATCCCTAGCAGCTGATCTGTCCGTCGAATACATGGGTTGCTGAACCCGTCATAAACAGAGGTTTACCCTCTCCCTGCCAATCAATGCGTAGCTTACCGCCCGGCAGAGATACCTCAACAGAAGAGTCTAGAAGACCCTGCTGAATACCGACAGCAACTGCTGCACATGCGCCTGTACCACACGCCTGAGTTTCACCTGCACCGCGCTCATAAACGCGAAGGTTAATCTTGTCGCGACTCAGCACCTGCATAAAGCCCGCATTCACACGTTCTGGGAAACGTTCATGAGATTCAAGCAAAGGACCAATCTCTTCCACATTTGCGGTTGCTACCTCATCAACCACAGTCACAACATGCGGATTGCCCATGCTCACCGAGCCACAGAACAAGGTGTGTTGACCGGCACGAAGAATATAGGTTTTCTCCGCTTGCTTGGCCTTGAACGGGATCTTATTTGGCTCAAATTCAGGGACACCCATGTTAACCATCACTTGGTCTTCGCCCTCAAGCTTGAGCAAGATTTTGCCCTTCTTGGTGCTTACACGGATGCTGTATTTGTTGGTCAAACCCTTCATGGTTACGAAGCGCGCAAAGCAACGAGCGCCGTTACCACACTGCTCTACTTCGGAGCCATCAGCATTGAAGATGCGATAGTGAAAGTCGGTTTCTGGGTCATAAGGCGCCTCTACAACCAATAGCTGGTCGAAGCCCACGCCTGTATGACGATCCGCCAAACGGCGGATCAATTCTGGAGAAAAGAAGATGTTCTGGGTAATGCAATCAACCACCATAAAGTCGTTGCCAAGCCCATGCATCTTAGAAAAGTGGAAATGCATTCTGTTTACTTACTCCGGAAGAATACTCTCAAGCTGCCACAAACTCTCAATGCTCTCGCGTTGACGCACTAGATGAACCTTATCGCCATCAACCATCACCTCAGCTACACGCGGACGTGAGTTGTAGTTTGACGACATAGTAAAGCCATAAGCACCCGCACTGCGAACCGCTAGCAGGTCTTCTTGCTCAAGCACTAGGCTACGGTCTTTACCCAGGAAGTCACCCGTTTCACAGATAGGGCCAACCATGTCATAGGTGTGCGCTTCGCCCTCTCGAGGAATTACAGGCACTATGTCCTGCCATGCTTGATAAAGCGCTGGACGCATTAGGTCATTCATAGCTGCATCGATGATGGCAAAGTTCTTATGTTCTGTGTGCTTCAAGAACTCAACTTTTGTTAGCAGGATACCTGCGTTGGCTGCGATAGCACGGCCCGGCTCAAAGATAAGCTCAAGGTCAGGGTGATTGTGCAGACGCGCTAGCAGTGCTTTTGCATAGTCTGATGGACCAGGTGGCAGTTCATCACGATAAACAACGCCAAGGCCACCACCTACGTCTAGGTGCTTGATGTTCACACCCTCGGCACGAAGCTGGTCGATAAGGCCTAGCAGACGGTCAACCGCATCGATAAAAGGTTCAATCTCAGTAAGCTGAGAGCCGATGTGACAATCGATACCAACAACATCTAGGTTAGGTAACTTTTGAGCAACCTGATACACACGAGACGCTTGGTCAAAGGCAATACCAAACTTGTTATCACGTAGGCCAGTAGAGATATATGGGTGAGTCTTAGCATCTACATCTGGGTTGATACGCAGAGAAATCGGCGCCTTGACACCCATCTCACTCGCAACCTGGTTGATACGCTCAAGTTCAGGTTCAGACTCTACGTTGAAACACTTGATGTTCAACTCTAGCGCACGCTGGATCTCATCCGCGGTTTTACCTACACCAGAGAACACCACTTTAGACGGATCGCCACCTGCAGCAACAACGCGCTCAAGTTCACCACGAGAAACGATATCAAAGCCAGAGCCCAGACGAGCAAGGGCGTTTAGAACACCAATATTTGAGTTTGCTTTAACGGCATAACAAACAAGATGTGGGAAATCACCAACAGATTGATCGAACGCTTTCCAGTGGCGCTCTAGCGTGGCACGTGAATAGACGTATGTTGGGGTTCCGAACTGCTCCGCAACCTGTGACAGCGAGACATCTTCAGCCACAGCTGCCCATCATCCTTATAGTTGAAATAATCCAAGACTTAATCCTTACTGCTGACTATTGCGCGGGTTGATCCGGTGATTGTTGTGGCGCATCCTCTGGCATGTACAGAGGTCCAGTTTGGCCACAGCCTGCTAGAACAAGAGCAGAACCTAGGCACAATAGCGTGATAATTTTTTTCATTGCACTTGAGTGATATTTTGATGTATCCCTCTATAATCGCACCACCGTAAAGAAAAGCAATAGGAACAACACATGAAGGACAGTGAGTTTCACCAATTAGCGGATCAACAGATGTCGGCCATTGAGGAAGCCATCGAAGATTCAGGCGCTGACATCGATTTCGAAATCACGGGCAACGTAATGACCCTAGAATTCGAAGACCGTAGCCAGATCATCATCAACAAACAAGAACCAATGCGTGAGATCTGGTTAGCCTCTAAAACAGGTGGCTATCACTTTGCTTTGCAGGACGACAAATGGATCTGTTCAAAGACAGGTAAAGAACTGTTTGAATTGGTAAAACAAGAGTGTGAGCTTCAAGCCGGCGAAGAGATCGACTGGGTTTAAGCACCGATCACTGCAGAAGGGGTAGAGTGTAACTCGCTGTCGCTACGATACGGCACCACGAAGCTATCCTGCCCTTTCTGATGAATAATCTGATAGTACTGAGGAAGATTGAAGTTCGCCTTATCATCTGACTCACGACCCATGTCATTGGTGTAGAAGTTATTCACTTCTGCAATCACATGGTTCTTATCGTTGTTGTATCTATGATAAGCCTCTACCTTGTTATTCTCATCTAATACATAGATGTTGAACCCGTCGGTAGTATCCTCAAAGAAGAACTGAATTAGACCCTCACTGGCAAAGCTATCGATAACGGTCGGCATAGAGAAGTCTGCCTCACGATCTAGCTTATCCAGTGGAGAGCCCGTTAGCTTGTTGGTGGAGATGCTTTGATAGAACTCTACCGAGTTCTCTAGGCTTGTACGGACACGCCACGGCGCTCAAAGAACAGACCATACATCTTCTCACCCACACCGATAGCCTTGAAGCGACGACGCTTCTCCTGCTCAACCGGCTTCAAGCGCATCTCGATGCACTCAGCAAGCAATTGATAGATGGTATTACGCATAAGACCACGGAAGTTCTTGCTATAGCAGAATACATCCACTGACTCAGGCGCCATCGCATCTTGGTGCATCTTACCTAGGATAGTCTTTAGCGCATCCAGCACACTGGTTTCGCCTCTAAAGTGCAGAGTACGCACCTCATGCCAAGAGTTACGATAAACCAGGTCAATACTGCCAATCAGGCAGCTATTATCTCGACCACAAGAGAATAGATTCACGTTACGTGCATCTTTCTTCGCTTGTTTATCTGTTAGTCGCTCTGTTGGGTCATCTTCAAGGTTGATGAACATGGCAAGCTGACTAACCTCACATGGGCTGGCCAGCGCTTCCATAGTTGGACGGCGCTTACGAAGCGAGAAGGTATTACGCAGGTCACCCACCATCTGATACAGCTTGTCGATATCTGTATCAGCACTGCGAACAACTGAATGCAGGCGAGTAGACTCGGTAATCAAACCATTGAAGAAAGACCAAGCCACCAGTTGCTGAGTGAGCTATGGTGCTCAATTGGTGCTTGACCCAGGATACGCTGAGCAATCAGAGGTTGCTTATACATATACCAACCCGCTTGATTCACGCCACCTTGCTCTACTTGGATAAAGCTAAGGTCTGATTCATGCAGGTCTTGAGAGATCTGTTGGTTGAGAAGTGTCACCTTACCCGGCAGCACCTCAAACGCCGCATACAGCTTACGCGCTAGGATAGAGATATCCTGCGGGCTAATCACAGAAGTGATGTCGTTGCGACGTGCAAATTGGATCAGATTGCGGTAGCTGGTCATCAAGGCATCGAGAAGATTGTGATGCACGATCTTAACGCGCTCTACCTTCCAATGGCGACGAGTATCCAACTCTTCTAGCTTATCGTGCCCCCACCCCCAATCAGCAACCATAAGCTGCATCACCTCACGGCGCCAAGTCACTGAACCCATCTTAGGTTCTTGCGATAGCTTTTCGTGAGTTTTGAGATAGAAACAGCGACGCACAAGGTCAAGGCGCTTTTCATCACCAATGCGAGTCAGATAACGAGTTACCTTCTCTAGCATCACGTAATATGCGTCCATACCATAAAGGTCTGGCTCATGGGCAAAGAAGCGACGCTTGGTGTCTATGCTAAGTAGCTGAGTTTGTGGGTATTCCCAAGAATATGCCTCAAGCAGAATAGCCTTCAGTACCGATTTATACGGTGAGTCGATACTCTTGAACAATTGCCACAAGCTAGAACCGAAGTACTCTTCAGCAGGGATTTTGTTAAGCTGTCCAAAGTCGAGCCACTGATTACAATCAATAGCTCCACTGTTGCACAACTCAAGTACATATTGGTCGTAGCACTCTTCCATCTCAGGTGGCACAACACTCCACAGCAAGCGTTGACCAGCCATACGCATAGCCGAGCGATAGAACTCGTCTAGAAGTAGCATGTGCTGAGATGAACCACAGTTATCGCCAGTCATCTCTTCCGAACGCGCTTGCTTAAAGCGTTGGTCATCCATCAAGAAGAAGTTTGCCTCAACACCCTGTTGCTGAGCCCAATCGGTAATCTTTGAACACTTGTTAGCAAGATCACTACGTTGCTCTGCTGACATCTGCGGAGAGATACATACCCAGATATCTAGGTCACTGGTAAGCTTTGGCCAATAGAAGAGGTACTGCCCATGGTGTATAGGGCAAGAATATCGCGTTGCTCAGGTGCAGCTACGCGGTCACCACAAGACTTGGCAAACTCAGCAATCTGTTGTTGCTGACTGTCATCAAGGTCGAAATCAAAAACACCATGCGGAACGCTTTCGCCGGCATAGCCAGGAATCACGGGATGGTTGTAGTGAAGAAGTACAGGGATGAGGGAAAATACTTGTCTGCCACGGACATCCATCATGTCTAGAGCTCGTTGTTTACGCTGCTCATTGAGCGCATCGAGTCTAGCGATTAATTTGGACATGTATGCTTGCAAGTTAATTTCCTACCTAGAAAACCTTGTTAACTATGGGGCATTTTTAAGCAAAAAGCCCTCAAAACGTGACCAATTTAACACTTTTTAAGTATTGGGTAAAGAAAATCAGGTTTCTACACGCTTCAAACAATGCCGATGGAGCATACCCCAAATATACGCATCCTCACACTATTGCCGCCTTATGGCACCTAGCCTCGTGATTCACTTCACACATCAAAACAAAACTGTGTATTTTTCCAACTTGGTGCTAAGTGAGCTCACTTACTCACTGATTTTTGTACTGTCTCGGTGGTAGAATCAGAGGCAATCTATCTCAAAGCACATCTATCTATGTCTAAGAACACTCTAAGAATTGCAACACGCAAGAGCCCACTCGCGCTATGGCAAGCCCACTACGTAAAATCACGCCTTGAAGAGATCCATCCGGACCTTGAGGTAGAGCTTGTCACCATGGTGACCAAGGGTGACATTATCTTAGACACTCCACTAGCTAAAGTGGGAGGCAAGGGCCTGTTCGTTAAAGAACTGGAAGTAGCCATGCTCGAGCAAAGAGCGGATATTGCAGTGCATTCAATGAAAGATGTACCAGTAGACTTTCCAGAAGGTCTAGGTCTTGCGGTGATCTGTGAACGTGAAGATCCGCGAGATGCTTTTGTATCGAACAACTACAACTCTATTGAGGAACTGCCTCAGGGTGCCGTTGTAGGAACCTGTAGCCTGCGTCGTCAGTGCCAGATCAGTGCGGCACGCCCAGATATCGTAATCAAAGAGCTTCGTGGCAATGTCGGCACCCGACTGCAAAAACTCGATGACGGTAACTATGATGCCATCATCCTAGCCGCAGCTGGCCTAAAACGCCTAGAAATGGAAGAACGTATCAAGAGCTTTATCGAGCCTGAGTTTTCTCTACCAGCAGTAGGTCAAGGTGCAGTAGGTATCGAATGCCGCGTGGATGATCAGCGCATCCTAGAGCTTATCAAGCCACTGAATCACCAGGACACTGCAGACCGAGTTTATGCGGAGCGCGCCATGAACCTTGCATTAGAAGGTGGCTGTCAGGTACCTATCGGTAGCTACTGTGTGATCACCCAAGATGATCAACTGTTCCTACGCGGTCTTGTGGGCAAGCCCGATGGCACAGAAATTATCAAGGCAGAGATTCGAGGTGAACGAAGCCAAGCAGTGACTCTAGGTAAAGAGTTGGCAAACGAGCTTCTCGACGCTGGCGCAAAAGAAATCCTGACTCAAGTCTACGAGCAGGCTTAATCTATGAAGGTACTTATCGTTCGACCTGAGCCAGATGCAAGTGAGCTTCAGAGTGCGTTAAGTGCCAAAGGGATAGCAAGCCTGTGCTATCCCGCCGTCTCTTTTATCCCTTCGACTATCTCAGATCAGGCGATTCAGTATCTGATTAGCTCTGACTTTATTATTACGGTCAGCAAACCCGCTACTCAGTTTACTCAGCAGATACTGGACTCTCACAATCAAACCTGGCCTAAGGCGTCCTATCTCGCTGTTGGCAAGGGCAGTGCCGAGCTACTAAACCAATGCTCAAAACATGAGACGCTTTACCCAAATATTGAAACCAGTGAAGGCTTACTTGAACTACTTGCGTCTGAAACGCTCCAACAGAAGCAGATAAGCATCTTGCGAGGTGATTCAGGCAGAGAGTTCTTGAAAGAGCAGCTTGAGAAGCGTGGTGCCAAGGTTAACTACTTTGAGTCATACCGAAGAGAATGGCATCCCCTAGCCTCACAAGAACAAATCACTAAATGGCGTTCATTCGAAATAGATACCGCCATTGTTACCAGCTTCGAACAATTAAAATTCTTTGCACAACAAGTACCTAGTGCAGATAAAAATTGGTTACACTCATTACAACTACTCGTTCCCAGCCAAAGAGTTGCCAAGCTAGCAACGGATATCGGCTTTCAAAAGGTACGAAGTCTCGGAGGGGCTGCGAATCAGCAGATCCTTGAGGCCTTACAGAGCGAAATCGACAGGAATCAATAATGACCGACGAAAAGAAACTCGAGAGCGACAACAAAGCTACACCTGCTGTACCGGTTACCCCAACCAAACCAAGTACACAAAAAAAAGAAAAAGAGCAGCAGCCAGAGTCGGCCAAACCCGCAAAGCGCTTAGCTATCGCGGCACTTATCATTTCAATCATCACCGCTGGTGCTGGAGTCATCTATATCAACCAGCAAAACCAGGCACTCAAGCAGCAGGTAGTAGCTCTATCCTCGCAACTGAGCAACACCCAACAGCAGGTTGCTCAGCAATTGGAATCCAGCCAGCAAGCTACTGAACAGATCACTAAAGACGCAGTAAACAAGGCTCAGGTTGCTATTAGCCAACAACAAAAGAGCATTGAGGGCCTGCAACTGGCAATTACAGACGTTAAGGGTCGTCGACCAAATGACTGGTTGCTTGCCGAAGCCGATTACCTAGTAAAACTAGCAGGTCGTAAACTCTTCCTAGAACACGATGTCGTAACGGCAACCAAGTTGATGGAGAGTGCCGATCAGCGTATCGCCACCTTGAATGACCCTAGCCTAGTACCACTGCGCAAGGTAATGGCAAACGACATAACCAAGCTAAGAAGCCTGCCTCTTCTAGACAAAGACGGTGTCGCGCTCGAACTTATCAGCTTGCAGACCCAAATAGATAAACTGCCTCTAGCCAATGCCATCCTTCCAGAAGCTCCAGAAGAGGTGAACAAAGAGGTCTCTCAAAACATCCAAGATTGGCAGTCCAACCTAAAGACCTCTCTTAACAATTTCGCAGAGCACTTCATTACCTTCAGGGTTCGCGACGGTAGTGCGGTACCACTGCTATCACCACAGCAACACTTCTACCTAAGAGAGAACATCAAGGGCAAGCTAGAAACAGCTATTAAAGCGACCTACTCGGAGCAAGAAGCGATCTACCAGACCTCACTAAAGGTTGCTGGTGAGTGGAGTCAAACCTACTTCAACCAAGATGATAACGCAGTGAAGCAGTTCCAAGCGTCGCTAGATAAGCTTTCGAAAGTTAAAGTCGACCTCAAGTATCCGAACAAGTTTGAGACCAACCAAGTTCTATCTGACATCATCCGCGAACGACTACGCAGGGAAGTAACTACTATCGTTACGGAGGACAAGTAATGGTACGTATTGTATTCATATTTGTTGTCCTCGGTTTAGGCCTGTTCGCTGGTACTCAGTTTTCTGGCCAGCAAGGTTATGTATTGATATCCATTGCTAACTACACCATAGAGATGAGTGTCACCACACTAGTTATCTTTATGGTGGCAGCTTTGATCGGTCTGTTCCTATTAGAAGCGCTTCTGAAAAAGTCGATGCGAATGACCTACGCAACGTGGAATTGGTTCAGCATCCGCAAACAGCGTCGCGCAAGACGAATGACTAATGAGGGCATCATTAAGCTTATTGAAGGTGACTGGCAGAGTGCGGAGAAAAAGGTTACTCGTTGGTCTAACTCTCATGATATGCCGCTTCTTTGCTACCTAGTTGCTGCTGAAGCAGCTCACGAGCAAGGTAAAAACCAAAAGCGAGACCAATATTTTGAGCTTGCTTCTAAGCAAGAAGGATCTGAGCTGGCTATCGGTCTTACCAAAGGTAAGCAAGCTATGGCTGAGGGTGATTTTGCAACCGCGTTTGATGTGCTATCCAGCCTTAAGCATCAGTACCCTGAAAACCCTCGCCTGCTGAACCTGCTCAAGACCTGTTATATTCAACTGGATTGCTGGCAACCACTTCTAGACATGCTTCCTGTATTGAAGCGTGTCAAAGGCGTAGACAAAGCAGAATACCACAAGCTTTCTGTACAAGCCCATGCCGGCCGTATCTCTGAGCTTGCAAACCAACAAGGTGTAGATGGGATAGTCCGCTACTGGGATAAACTCTCAAAGAGCTTCAAATCAGAGAACGTAATCATCCAAACCTTTGCTACTGAGCTGATCAATCGTGGTGCAGATAACACCGCTATTACGGTACTGAAAGAGGCGACACTAAAAGCCCCTACAGCTGAGCTACTGAATGTCTTCCCTACTCTAAATATCACTGACTGGCACTCGGTTCTGAAACACCTCAAGAGCCTTGAGAAGAAGTTTTCTGACAACGGTGACCTGCATAGCGTGATCGGTCAGATATACATGCTTGAGGGCAAGTGGAGTGATGCACAGGTTTACTTTGAGACCGCACTGAAGCTCAGACCTGATGCCCATGACTATGGACAACTAGCGAGTGCACTTCATAAGCAAAACTACACCAATGCTGCTAATGAGGTTTCTCAGAAGGCACTGTTATTACTGAGTAAGTAGAATAAAGACTCAATGACTAAGCCGCTGTTAATCAGC
>BBSB01000038.1:0-30604 GCA_000830455.1 Vibrio sp. JCM 19236 | reverse complement strand
CATAGAGTACAAAGTGCTACATCTAGGGAGCATCCGTGAAGAATGAAGGAATGTATTGCTGTAGTGGCGAGAACGCGTGGCTATTTAAGGGCACACTAGTATAAAAAGGCATTTATCTAGTGAAGGTTACTGAATCCACGGTTCAACGCAGGTCTAGGGTTATTTTTGTACCTACTTCTTTTCTTCTTTAGCAAGGTGAGCAAACACCAATGCCGATAACCAACTACGTTTCGATGCAAGCCGCGAGCAAGAACCTATGTTAGTGCCTAGGAGAATCAGACAAACTGTGCAAAAGTGGTACACCTTAATTTGTTGGGTTGAAATCATGGCAAAGCAATCTAAGAAGCTGCTAATGGAGGACATGGGACTTCAGCTTAGAGCAATCAAAAAGCCCCACAGGGAGTACCTGTGGGGCTTTTGTAGTGATTATTAATATAATTGGCGTATTAGACTAGAGTCACTAGCATAAATAGACCGATAGCTAGGAAAGCAATTGAAATAGCAACTTTCATTTTATCCTCTGGTACGTATTGCTGAACCTTAGGGCCAAGTTGACCACCAATGATAACGCCTGGGATGGTAAATATAATCACGTTAAGTACTTGTTCAAGTACATCTCCACCTTCTTTAGCAAACTCGTAAAAATGACCAATCGATGCTGTCAAAACTGTAATTACAACAACAAAAATTGAGGTTGCAATTGCCACTGGAGCAGGTACGCGACAACGTGCAACTAAGTGATACTCTTGTAATTCAGCTAGACCTACGGAAATCATACCAACAAATGCGCCGCCAATACCTGCAAAGGTTTTACCCATGTTTGGGTTACAAACTGTGTAGTGATAGGTGTGGCCTGCGGAATCAGTAAGTGTCGATTCGAAATTTTCAGAGAACTCCTCTTTTCGCGTTTCTTCATGTTTTTCACGCTCTTCTTTTCGCCAAGCGCTGAAAAGTTGTGTGCCAATGAACACTAGGCCAACAGCGAAGATTGCCTTAAGAATGACGGGTGGTACTAGGTCAGAGTACATGGTGCCTAGCAATGCGGATGGGACAGAGAAAACAAGCAGTTTCTTGGCCAACTTGAAGTCGATCAATTTTGCTTTTAGATAAGCAAACAGACCACTACTAAATCCAGCTAGTTCGGTTGCGAGTGCCGCACCAATGGCGATCTTGGGCTCTAAGCTTAGTGCGATCATAAATAGCGGGGAGAAAAATACAGCGCCTCCAATACCGCTCGACATAGCTATAGTAGCGATAACTGTGGCTACCGGTAATAAATACCAAAGTTCCAAACTTATATTCATAACTTCCTCTCTATATTAACTAGATGCTCTCAATAATTTGTTTCTATAAACAAACAACAGATTAAAAATCACTCTATGTAATATGGAGTTGCGTCCAGAGGCTTTAGCCAAGTTTTACCAGAGTGGATGATTTTCTTTGGCTAAGAATAAGGGAAGTCGTTGTGTATGAATGTGCTTATACGGGTGGCTTATGTGTCTATACGAAAGAGCTACGTGACACTATTGGCTAACTGTTAGCAGGTTGTAGCGACTGAATTCTTCAGTCGCTATAAGTTATTTAACATTACTTGGGTTCGGTAATCGATGGAGGATTAGGCTTGGACTGAGTGGATGAACAAAGAAGTCGTTTACGCCCGCCGCTAAACCTTTCTGATAGTGTTGCTCTTCCAAAGGTTCAGTCAACATACAAAAATGAGTACCTGGGTTTTGTGTTTTGACTTGTTTGATAAAATCAATTGCATTCCCCAGTTCATCTTCAGAGGATGAAATGCATATGGTGTTTGCGTGGCCTACCTGTTGCAAAATGGAGTGCGCGTTTTGAAAATCGGTAGCGATACTCACTTTGTATCTCTGCTTTAACTCGTTAATTAAGACTCTTAATCGCTTGAAATCATCTGAAATGATTAATATTCGATCTATTGATGGAGGCTCTGGAGTATTTTCAGGGGCTTGTTGAACAACAGTAGCAAGTTCGGAGTGTTGTAGGAGTTTGGAACATGTTTGCTGCAGCTGGTTACTAAAATCATCGAGCTGATACGCTGACGGCCAGCGCTTTAAGCGGCACAAACTTTCAAGTGAACCTGCTGATAGAGCAACCGAAGATAGTCCTAAGTTCGCAGCAGTTCCTTTGATCGTATGAAGTGACGTATACAGATCTGCGGTTGTAAGTTGTTTGTAGTCAATTGGTAAAGTGTGTTGTTTGGCAAATTTGACCAGCAGTTCTTTGTATAACTGGATATTTCCACCACAGCAAAGAATACCTTCATGGGTATCGACGTTGCTAATCGTCAGCGTTTGATGGTCGTTGGGTGTCGAAAGTGTCTGAACATCTTGTACATTTGGAAGCCACTTTACTAGTAGTTTTGAAATCATATCCGGATCTAACGGTTTAGTAATATAGTCATCCATTCCAGCATTTAGAAACCTTTCCCTGTCGTTGCTCATCGCGAGAGCGGTCATAGCAATAACGGGTATCTTTGAGTTGTCATACCCTGTTCCATGTATAGGCGAGAGAGCTCTTATCTCCTTGATCGCTTCCAAGCCACCCTTGTATGGCATCTCTATGTCCATAAAAGCCAAATCAAAGTGTTTCTCAGCGAGTTTATTTACTGCTTCTATACCATTTTCTACGACGGTGACCACCAATCCTTGTTTGATCAGTAGTTCAGTAACTATCTGTTGGTTAACTTCGTCGTCTTCAGCCACCAGTATTCGGTATGATTTGCTAAACATAGGCGCTGTTGGCAGAGAATCGGTATCGAGACTTCTCTTCTCTAAAGTGTTTTGTAGGCGTCTTGAGCTACAAGGAACTGAAAGGTGGTAGCTTGTAGCCATACTGCTAAGCCAATTTAGTGGTGTGTTTGTGGCATGGATTACAGGTATGACATCGACCTTTAGTTTGAGATCTTGCAACTGACGAAGTGTTTCTATGGAGGCATTGTCTGTAAATTCTAATAGCACCTTGTCTATTTTGAGCCGTTTGTTTCTCGAAGCAATCTCCTGAAGATCAGATAGGTCCTGTCCTGCGTCAATTACCTGGTGAGAACGTGACTGTAATTGCCCAGTTAACTGGGTTATAAACGACTTAGAGCCAATGATTGCAACAGTAAACAAGTCGTGAATACTAGTGTTATCTGTTTTGCTATCAACATTGAACTTCAGATCAAACTGTAATCGGCTGCCTACTCTTGGTGTACTTTGGATGTCGAGTTCACTGCCCCATAAACTAAGTAGGTCAGTGCAAAACTCCAACCCGAGCCCTATTGGTAGGTGACCTTTCTGATCTTTATTTAATGTGCAGGAGATTTTTTTTGCCGAAAACCCTATACCAGAATCCTTGATAATAAAGCTCAGATTGATTTGGTTGTGTTCCGATGACAAGACTCCCACTTTAACTGAAATCGTGCCTTCTTCCGTAAATCTGATGGCGTTGGACATTAGATTTAGGATCAGTTGTTGTAGCCTTACCGGGTCACCAATGATAGGAGGAGTACTCGGGAGCTCTACCTTTAGTTCGACCGAGTTCTCATGCATTTTGGGCGCTACTATGTCTATGACATTGTCAATAATGTCATCTAACCAAAAGGTTTCGTGTACTAAAGTGAGCTCATTGCGCTCTAGCTTGTTGATATCAACAATATCATTCACCACGTTAAGCAAGTATCCGGCCGAGCGGTATATCTTAGAGAGGTAATCTTGGATAAGCGGGGAGCTATCATGTTGCATTGCCAGAAACCCCAGACCTAATATGCTGTTAATTGGCGTTCTAACTTCTTTACTTACGCGCGTGACAAAATTGCTTTTGGCACTGTTTGCGGACTCTATTCTGGTATTTGCCTCTCTCAACAACTCAAGCGTATTTTTTAGCTCTTTTTCGGCTTGCTCCCTGTTTTTAACTTCTTCAATAAGCCGAGTGTTGCTCTCTTCCACTTTTTTCTGCTCGACCGTTTGGCTAGCAGCAATGAATCGGTAGTCGAGTTCTGGCAGATGCTTGTTCTCAGACCAAGCCTTTGCATCGGAAAGGGCTTCTCCGGATAAAAGGTACGCATCATCGTTTGTTTTGTGCCATAGCTTGAACGCCTCAGAGTAAGGCCTTTTCTTTTCTAGTAGATCATCAATCCAATCCGAGTTAAATACTTCTCGATAAATTCTGGTTCGGACACGCAAGGTGTTTTCATGGTGGGATATGATTCCTGTGAGATATAGGTGGCGCCAGCTATCATCGCCATTGGAATCGATCTGGTAGCTGCCAGTTTTTAGTAGCTGTGAGTAGAGATCTAAGTTCAGAGTGCTATAGGCTTCATCATGTAATAGGCGGTCCATGATGGTTTTTAGATGCTCTGGGTTGTCCTTATTTTCCCAGCTGTCGATGATGTGATCATATATTGAGGTGTCAACAAAATCCTCAAGTGACGTACCTGTATCGCTAAAGGTTTCTATATTTTGCTTTTCTAACTGGTTGTTAATGAGTTGGCATACTTTCTGCGTTAAAAAGGGTTGGCCGCCAGTCCAATAAATGATTCGGCTGAGAACCGTCAGAGCACTTTTCTCCTCGATTTTCAGCCCTGAAGCTAGTGGTGTTGCCTCAGGTAAGGTGAAGCCTTCCAACTTTATCGCGGTTCCGATATTAAAAGGCGAACGACTGGGTTCTGAAACTAAATCTGAAGGGAGCGCAACGCCAAAGAATGCGAAATTAACCACATTTTGCGCCAACTTGTCGGCACGTTGATTGAAGCTTGCTCTGATGACCGAAAAAAAATCATCCGCAGGGAAGGGCAGACTGAGAACGGAATCAATTTCATCAATAAATATCACCATCTCAAGGTCGGGGAGGCTTCTTGGCAACTTATCTTGGATGAAGTGGCTGAATTTTTGAGCAGCGGGTATATCTCCTTGTTCGTTCCACCATTCAAACATTGCCTGACCTTTGGGCAATGAAAATCCGCGCCAAAGCTCTGAAATGATCCCTGCATACCATTGTTCTTGAGTAGGCTGGATACTGCCGATTCGACTCATGTCCAAAAGCAACATTTAAACCCAAGTTCCATTAAGGCGGACTTAACGCTCACCAGTAGCGATGATTTGCCAACCTGGCGGGAGTTAAAGACGTAGCACAACTCTTGGCGTTTTAGGGCTTCGAATAGCTCAACATCGGCAGCTCGTTTAATGTATATGGAGCTTTTTTCTGAAATGCTCCCACCCACTTGAAAACGATTTTTCGCTTGCTCCATATTCATCTCTGCCTAAATGTTGCTCAAAAGATATTTGTAAATCATTTGATTGACTATCTGTGGCTCGCCTTCAATTATATTGATCACTCCAAGCCTTTCGAGTTGATACATTTCTACTCGGGTTAAGGGTTCTTGAGCACTTTCAAGCTTCTAAGTGCGGACATGGCAGACTGATTATTATTCAAGTCGACAAGGATGAGTTGTAAGAAGTGGCTAAAACTCCCCTGGTTTGCTTGCATTGCTCAGAAGTTGTTTCAGTGACTGAGTAGGCTCTCAATAATCTCTGTAGAACTCGCCATGCTGTATAGCGCCAATTGACACAGATAAGGGTGCCCCCTAGACTGGATAGAAGCATGGTGATTGGGCTTGTCGCTTTACCATCATTTTTCCATCGGTAACCGTAAATGCTTGCAAGAGATTCAAGTTGGTCGCCATCGAAGCCTTTGAGTTCGATAGGAAGCCCCACATTAAAAGGGGATAGATTGATATCTAGGTTTACATACACTTCGGTAGAGTAAATTAATAGCTGCCTCAGTTTTTTCATTGCTGGTGCGTGTTTGGACTCCTCAAACCATGAGCGTAATAGAGGCAAGAAGTTTTTACTGACGTCTTCATACTCGTAGACTAGGTTCAGTTCTTTGATTACGAGTAGCAATGGTCGGTCAAGGTCATCCAAGATATCGTGAAGCAGATTGCTGGTACTCAGCTTGCTACCTATAAGGGCGTTCCAATGATCATCTAAGTCTATGCTCAGTCTTAGCTGAGAAATAACCTGTGTCATTATCCAGTAGAGCAGTTGGTCCAAATCAGAAAGTGTTTTGCTAGAAGCGTGTGTAAAGTCGATATTGACTATGTGATAGCCTTCCGACTCAACATGGTCTAAGAGCCGCAATGCCAAAGAGCTTTTACCCATTTTACGGGGGCCTTTGATTCTGATCACTGCACCATCGCGAAGTACTTCATTGTAAACGGCTTTTTCTTGTTCTGTTCGTTCAATATAAAATGGGGATGTAAACGATATTATGCCACCCGGATACTCTAGTTCATGGGCAAGGGCTTCACTGTTGGCGGCAAGCGCTTTTTCTAGCAAAGGGCGGAAATTTCTCTTAGTAACAGAGCACTCCAATACTTCGCTGAGCGTTTTCCAAAGCCATGCGCCGCCTTTACGCACATAGTCGTGATCGTACCCTGTTTCTTCTGAAATTATGTTGTAGCCTTTCCCTTCCCAAGAGAGTCTGAATACTTCAACTCTGACCATATTGAGGCTTTCTGCGGGCAGAAGAGTGCTCAAAAGATCTTTGGCTTCTTGGTGATTCATCATAGCTGTGCGTCCTTTTAGCTATCTCCCCTTAGTAGAATCAAGGGGCAAATATATTAGTCTATTTATTGCTTAGTAGATTCTCTATGTTGGTGAGTAGATCCTCTCCAACCAATGGTTTTTGTAGGCAGTACGAGGCTCCTACAGTAGATGATTTCTTTACTGAGTCTTCATCCACAGTAGAACTGATTAAAATGACCGGTAATGATTGCGACTCTGGAGTTGACTTGATTCGTTCACAGGTTTCAAACCCACTCATACCAGGCATATTTATATCTAAGAGAACCAAATCTGTGTTCTGTTTTTTAATAATTTGTAGCGCACTCTCGCCAGAGGTGGCGGCGAGAACACGGTATTGGTTCTTTAGATAGCTGGTGATTAATCGGATGTTTGCTGGGGCATCATCGACAACTAAGATTGTGTGACCCTGTTTACTCATTCTTTCTCGTCCTTAGTTTTGAGAACTTGATAACTTCAGATTTGGTTTACATATAAAATGAGGCTACATACTTTAGATAACCATCAGACCTTTAAGCTTCTTGAAATAATCTAGTGCCTCTTTGAAGTCAAAGTCATAAATGTATCCCTCAAGTGTGGTTAGCTCGAGATTGTAATCTTGAAGATTGGGATCATTAACTAGTTGTAAGATCACATCTTGTGCCTCGATATCACTCTCTATCAACAGCTTTTCTAGATGCATCAGAGTGGTTCGTGCACTGGAAACAGCCTCGCTATCAGAGGTTGAACTGGTGTGCGTAGTTTCAGTGTTTTCTGTTGGCGTCATGGCATTAATTTGAGTAACTGCTTTTTCAAGGTATAGCTCGAGTCTTTCTAGTATCGTAGATATCTCGGTTTTATCTGCTTTATCTGCTTTTTCAAGCTACGCGCTAATTCACTAATCATAGTGGCTCCAACATTGGCCGATACGCCTTTTAATTCGTGTGCGAGGTGGCCCAATTTTTCAGGATCACCTTGCTCAGTAGCATCATTGAAACACTTGATGAAGGAGGCTTGTGATTTCGCAAAGTCGTTTAGTAGATTCCAATATAGGCGTTGATTTCCCTGACAACGAGCGAGCCTTCTTTAGTGTTTACGTTTTCCAGGGTGGAGAAATCAATCTCTATACTAGGTTCTGATACTTGATTCTTCGAAGGGCTGTTGGATAAAGGGGCTTCAATCCACTTTGCAAGCGTTTCAAAGACCGCCTCGACATCGATAGGTTTAGATATGTGATCATTCATCTGCGGAGACTTCTTTTTCTCTATCTCCAGCCATTGCATTTGCGGTCATCGCAATGATTGGAATCTCGCTGGCTTGCGGTAATTGACGGATTTTCTGCGTTGCTTCATAACCATCCATGATAGGCATTTGACAGTCCATTAATATGGCGTCAAATGTCTTTTCATTTGCTAACTGTGTTGCTTCCAACCCATTGTTTGCGATAGTGACCTGCATGCCATTGGAACGCAGAAGCTCTTGAGTGATTTCTTGATTTATCAAGTTGTCTTCCACAACTAATATATGAGCAGAGCCGATTCGAGAGACAAACTGTTCAATGCTCTTGTCGCTAACATGAGATGTGATTGGCTCTTGGTGTTTTGAATTGACGGCTTTAAGAATCACGCTCATCAATGAAGAGGGTAGATAGGGCTTTGATAGCGAGAAAATATTTCTACTCTGCGCTTCAATCGAATCTCTATCTATGTTTTGTGGTGTTAATACGATAAGAGAGATCTTGTTATGGCTGCTTGAGATAGCACTCAAGGCCTCATTTAAACTGTCACTGAACAATGAGTAATCAATGAATATCAGATAGTGGCTTGATTGAGATTCATTATTAAGTGATAGGCTTTGCTGTATTTGGTGTAGATCACCAAAGTTTACCTTCTGAATGCCCAGTTCACAGAGGCGACGGTCTAAATGGGGGAGAACAGTCGCTTTAGACTTGATGATAATAGCTTCAACGGGTTTATCTGCGATTTCATGTTTCAACGAGTATGCAGGAGCTGCCTGGTCACTCTTAGTTAAAGGAAGAGTGAAGTGAAAATCGCTACCTACAGACTCTTCACTATCAACAAATGGTTCCGTCCATCAGCTCAACTAAATTCTTGCAAATCACCAATCCTAACCCAGTACCACCGAAGTCCCGTGTAGATGAGCTATCAAGTTGACTAAAGGGTAAGAACAGCTGCTGAGCTTGGTCTTTTGGTATACCTATGCCGGTATCTGAAACGGTAAAGTGTAATTCACACTGGTTGTCTGTCATCGTCTTTGCAGAGACGGAAACTGAGATGGAGCCGCTGGGCGTAAACTTAACCGCATTGTTGACTAGATTTATCAGTACTTGGCTGATTCTTAAAGAATCTCCAATCAGAGGACTCGGGATAGTTGTAGGGAGGTTGAACGCCAGTTCTAGTCCTTTCTCTTCGGCTTGGAAGCTTATCAAGTTGCTGATATTTTCGAACAGATCATCGATATAGAATTCCTTATGCTGAATGGTGAGCTTTCCATTTTCTATTTTCGAAAAATCTAAAATGTCATTGATAATAGCGAGCATGGACTTCGCAGAGCTATGCACTTTTTTAACGTAGTTGTACTGTCGCTGATTCAGGTCACTTTCCAATGCAAGATGCGATAGGCCTATGATGGCATTCATCGGAGTACGGATTTCGTGACTCATGTTTGCTAAGAACTGACTTTTAGCGATGTTGGCCAGTTCTGCCTCTTCTTTTGCAATCGCAAGCGCCTGCTCTTGAGCTTTACGCTCACTGATATCTAGCAAGGTGCAATGTACTCGAACCGCTCTTCCTGACTCATCGTATTCTGCTTGGCCTTTTTCATAGACCCAGACTGTGTTGCCAGCCTGGTGAACAATTCTGTACTCGAGCTCAAAGCTCTGTTTTGACTCAACCGACAGCACTATGTGGTCTTTTACTCGTTGAAAGTCATCTGGGTGTATGTATTCCATCAAGGTTCGAGTTTGTTTTCCCACAAACATTGATGGACTAAGGCCGGTGAGATGTTCGACATCATCACTGATGAATTCAATGGTCCAATCTTTGTCTATCAAATGTGTGCACGTCGTTCCGGGGATGGTATGAACAAGCGTCTCTAAATGGCTTTCCTTGGCTGCGAGTTCTCCTAAGAGTGCCAGTTGCTCTTTATCCCTTCTCATGGTTTGGCGGATAAAAAATGCAAGACTGAACGCAATAATCAAGATAGTGAGTGGAGGTAGAGCAATGGCAAATGAAAAAGAAGGATATAAATCCGTGTTTGCAGCTGAAGCGGTTAAAAGCAATCGCGATTGGCAAATTTCAACGTGATATTTTTGGTTAGTTGTTCGCTTGGTTGCGTCTCGGTCGCGATGCGTGATGAGTGTGAATAGAGAGGCGCAACTAGACTGTTATCTATAACATCGGAAAAGGTAAGATTAAGTCCCGTGGGTTCTAGGTATTTATCTAAAATACCATCGATCATTGGTCCCACCTCAATAACTAGAACAACAAAGCCCTGTAATGCATCATTACGATCCACTGAGCTAGCTAAGCCTTGGTTAAGCTTAAAAACGGGTAGGGCAGCCAGCACACCAAATGAGTTTTCAGGCGTTTGTATTAAATCGATGCGTTTTGTCGCAATCACTTCATTGAGTTGCACTGAAGATTGCAGAATACGTTTAGTCTCTTGATTGTAATTTAGGTCAATACCGAGTGCGGCAGCATTCGGAGTGAAAGGCTCTAAATAAGTGACCGGGTAGTAAAACTGTCTAGGCTCGGCTTTAGTAAGTGTCCGATTTTTTCTATTTGTTTGATTTCATATGGTTGCTTTAAGCTAGCGCTAATTTTGGCCTCAAAGTCATTGCGCTCTTCGTTATCAACCTTGGGAATCCATTGCAGAGAACGAATTCCAGGCAAGCGCTTAAGATCGTGTTGCACTATTTGTTGAAATTCATAGGGCTCCACATGTTGCGACGCTTGGAACAGAGACCTCAGATCATAGAGAACTTCTGAATAGGCACTCATGCAAAACCCATCGATTTGCCAAGATCCTCTGATGCCTTGTTAAATTGCGATGTCACCTTAGCTTGAAAGTTATTGTGCAGTAGTTGCAACACAGCACCTGAAAGAAGAAAGCCAAGCACTATGGTGATGACAGGAGCAGACTTGCGATTCAGTGACGGCTCGACTCTTGGGACCGTGTTATATGTGCTTCGCACGGCCCAAGCCACGACTATGGTTAACAAAATACCAAACACCAACAAGCTTTCTGTAGCTAACCCTTGACTAATGTAGTGGGGTTTTAAGTTGCTTAGATTGTATTGATTGAGTGCTTCCCATATGGTGATTGTGATAGTAATGCCCCAGATTCCTATGGGCCAATGTAACCATGATGGAAGGCTGTTGTTTGAGTCTTTCTCTTGTTCTTTACCAATGGCGTAAGATAGGAAAATCACACCTACAACGATAAAAGCTGTTGCAGTATGTACTGCCATGTAAGTGACGGAGCCCCATCCGTAAGCGGTGTTGATGCCCGTTAGATAGCCGCCTAGAGCTACAAAACCGAGAGCGAAAATAAAAGAAGCAAGGCTACCTATAACGGCATTGGCGTTACTACCCTTACTAGCGCCACAAACTAGGGCTAAACCCGTCGCGATAAATCCTAACGCTGTATTTGGAGCCATTCGGCCCGGATGAGACGTGTAAAGATCACTCGATGCTACAATGAAAAACTGATCAAATCCTGCATCAAATTCAAAAATATACTGGGATAGCGTGATGCTACAGGTCGCTACAGTCACTAAGCCGAAGAGAGCGGTGAGCTTTAGACGTTCACTTAAAAGAGACAGTAAACCAAAACCAGACAATACAAAGCATAACGCTGTGTTGAACTGCATTGACACAAAGTTGGGTTCATTTTGGTTAGAGTGTCATTGCTGGTGAACCAGCCAAATATGACTATGAAGCCCATCACAATGACAGCGAGGGTTGGTATCAGAAACAGCAGATGACGGTTGTTATTGAGGATCATATTTCTCTCTTTTCAAAGCAAGAGTAATGGCACTTAAGCGTTAGTATCATCGCCGTCCATCTCACCATCTAATGCCGAAAGTAGTTTTTGGCATGAGGCCATTGCTTGATTGAAATCGTAGTTGTCTGCTGCATTTCTTAGCTCATTCAATAGCTTCTCAATCTCATCACTATGCTGAGTGATAGAGATGTTTTCTATCTGCTCAATAGCCTCTGTATCCGATGACTCCAGTAATACCAAAATAGAACGAAGTAGCTCACAGAGATCTTTATCAGTAAGCAGATTCGGTTCCTCAATAGCTAGGTCCTCAATCGCAACTTTAATGTTTGAAAGTAAATCCTCTAGAAGCCTAAAAACAGGCTTCGCGCGCTCATGAATCCGCTCATAATTACCTTGTTTACACGCTTCTTCCAACTCAAAAGCAGCTTGATATACTTCTTCAGCAGCAAGGTTGCCGGAAACGCCTTTAAGAGTGTGCGCACATAGTTTGGCGCTTTTGATATTGCGGTTGGCAAGGTGATGCTGGAATCGAGCTTCAAAGTCACTCTCTTGTTCCACCAGATTTTTAAGAAGTGACAGATAAAGAGAGGGGCTATCATTGCAAATCGCTAGACCTGCATTAAGGTTTATTCCCTTAATTTCAGGAATGGATACTGGGTCTTCTATTTTTTCTTTCGGCGCTTTCTTTAATAACGGTTGCGCTGGTTTTATCCATTTGGCCATTGTTAAGAAGAGCCTACGGCGATTTATTGGCTTTGTGATGTGATCATTCATTCCAGCCTCAAGGACTTTTTCTTTATCGCCTGCCATGGCGTTTGCAGTCATAGCAAGGATAGGCAGCTGCTTAAAGCTTTCGTTGTTGCGAATGTTTCGGGTTGCCTCGTAACCATCCATTATTGGCATTTGGCAATCCATCAATACACCATCGAATATCTGTTGTTCCAGTTGTCGTATTGCCTCAACTCCATTTTTGGCTGTGACGACATCGATATCTTGTCGATTAAGGACGTCGACAGCCAACTCCAAGTTAATAGCATTATCTTCAACAAGCAGAATTTTAGCGCCGCGCAGTCCGTCTATAGCCTTTTCAACTTCTTCTTCTCGCACTGCTGCTCGGTTTTGGTGAAGTATCTCTTTTCCTTTTTCAACTAGAATAGAGTCTAGTAATGTCGAAGGGGTAACTGGTTTCGTTAGAAAGACTTGATCGGTGTTCCGATGGCGGCCTCTTGAGCCTTTTGTTTGCCATGTGCGGTCACCATTACGACAGCTGGTGGTGCCGATACAATGTCTAGTGCTTGTATGCGTTTAACTACCTCGATGCCATCGATCTCTGGCATCTGCCAATCAATGATTATCAGCTCATAGGGTGCTCTATTTGAGTCTGCAGTTTTGATTTTTTCTAGTGCTAAGCTTCCGTTCTCAGCTTGATCGCAAGACATACCGAACGAAGTCAATATGTTGTTTAATATGTCTCTAGAGCTCTGATTGTCATCAACGATTAGAACTTTATAACTTGGGTAATGCGTTGTGGGGCTGCTCTCTTGTACCTCATCTTGCTGAAACTTGGCAGTAAATGAAAAGGTAGACCCTTTGGATAGCTCACTTTCACAAGTTAGTTCGCCATCCATAATTTCTGCGATTTTTCGACTAATGGTAAGGCCCAAGCCTGTCCCTCCAAATTCTCTGGTTGTAGAGGTGTCAGCTTGTGTAAAAGAGTTGAATAGGGAATCTATCTTTTGTTTATCAATACCTATACCACTATCTTTGACACTAAATTTAAGTCGACACCATCCCTTAGCCTGTTCGATTAGACGTACGGAAATGATGACTTCACCGACTTCGGTAAACTTGATGGCGTTATCTCCAAGGTTTATTAAAACTTGATTTAACCTAAGCGGATCGCCAATTAGGCCTTCAGGTAATGCAGGAGGGATGTCGAAGAGAAGTTCAACCGACTTTTTTTCAGCTTTAAAACTGAGCATGGCAGCCAGTTCATCGAGTACATCCTCTATACGGAAAGGAATACTTTCCATATACAGCTTACCTGCCTCAATCTTTGAGAAATCTAGAATGTCATTGATGATGCCAAGTAATGAGTTGGCAGAGCGGTTAATGTTGTAAACGTAGTTATGTTGTTTTGAATCTAGTTTTGTCTCCAATGCTAAGTCAGACATCCCAATAATTGCATTCATTGGTGTGCGTATTTCATGACTCATATTCGCCAAGAACTCGCTCTTTATACTATTTGCTTTTACTGCTGACTCTCGAGCCGCTTTGAGTTCGTCTTCTCCTTGTTTTCGTGCACTAATGTCTCTAGATATTGTACTAAAGACATAATCATTACCCTGTAGAATAGGAGAGAAGGTGAGTTCTATGGGAAAAGCTTGGCCATGTTTGCTGTGAGCTATAACCTCTAACCTCTTGTTTTTAGAGGATTAACTCCCGTCGTTAGCAGGGTTTCAAGCTCAGAAGTGTAGTTATACGTGTCGTTATCCAGCTCGAAGATATCTGTAATAGGCTTGCCCAACACTTCTTGCTCTGTCCATCCATAGGTTAGATTCGCATGTTTATTCCAAGTAATAATGCGAGCGTTTTTATCAATTAGAATGATTGCATCCAATGCCGTTTCAATAATTGATTTTGTCATTGCCTCGCTTTTTTCTAGCTCTAGTGTCCTGCCTCTAACCATTGTTTCTAGGTTGTTCTTTTCGGCTAATAAAGCCTGTTCTAATCTTTGCTTCGATTGATAGGTTTTGATGTAGTCGAGTAGGAGACCGATGAAGGGTACAGCGTAAGCAACAATCTTTAGGAAATGAGCAATGTTGAAATGACTGTCGTAGAGACCAGTGGAACCGAAAGCCATATGCAACTCAGTCATAATCTGAGGAATAAGACTTATCCACAGAGCTTGAGTGAATAGGGAAGGCTGACGCTTGTAAAACTTAGGATACAGCCAAAGTCCACACACAAAGTACAATACTAATGGCCCTATATCCCAAGGTCTTGAAATGAATGCATCGGGATAGATTGTTTGTGGGAGAGTGGGCTGTGTTGCACAGAAGGCCATAATTGCATAGGCCACTAACCCAAAGATCACTGTGACCGAAAAGACGAAGCTTAGCTTCGCCTTTTTATTACCATAAATCAGCAATAGACATACACCTGCCATGGTGATGCTAGCGTTGAAAAGTCTTGCTATTGCCCAAGTAAAAGGGACGAAATATTCGTTCGGTGCAGCGGCTGAGATTAGTCTATCTGCGGCTAAGGCATGAAAAGCATCCATTAAACCAGCAGTGAATAAAGCGACCCCAATAATAGGGGTAACCGCATCCCTCTTAATTTTAAAGTGAGCAAAGGCAACGAATACGGTTAACACCGCGATACTTATTGATGCCCACTCTAAAATGGTGTGAGTAAACGAACCAGCGAAGCTTGGATATATAGCTTCTTTGATTTCAGTGAGAGAAGCGTTCAGCAGGGGTTCAATATCAATCAGTTGGCTTGATGTATCGAAGCTAATCCCAAGTAACAGAAGTGCTGCGGGGAAAAAGGATATAAATGCAGTGCCCCACACAAATGTAGATGGAACTTTTAACAACTGAGACATGATTTTGAACTAACTCCCTGTTAAATATCATGATATCTGAGTATATGTGACTTTTATTAAGGGTGCTATCCAACTGCAATTATTTCGATAGACGTCATTAGTTAATGACTTTGTACACTTTTTCGGTCTTCTAAGACACATCCAAATTCGTCATTCCCCGATAAGTTACTAATCAAATTAAGACACTGGAAAAATGGAGTGACCGACATGTTTAACATTAATAACCTAACTCGAGGTTTCGTTGCTGGTTTTATTGCAACGGCTGTACTTACGTTGTTCATGATGATTAAAAGCGTGCTAGGAGTTATGCCTGCTTTTAATCCCATTCATATTCTTAGCAACCTTATCACTGAATATATTGGCTTGAGTCTTGGCATGGGTGTCGGTTGGGTCATGCACTTTTTGCTAGGCAGTCTTGTATGGGGCGGTGCTTTGGTAGTGCTCAATAAAATTCTCCCAGGCACAAATCAACTGACTAAAGCCGTAGCACTCGCGATTTCTGCTTGGTTAGCAATGATGGTTGTACTAATGCCTCTGGCTAATCTCGGGCTGTTTGGCTTGGCATTGGACATCAAGCTGCCAGTAATGACATTTGTCCTTCACTTGGTGTTTGGCGTTGCTCTAGGTGTTTCGTACTCGAAGCTTAACAAAGGCTAATGACTCACTAGATGGCAACAAAGGCACTATTTGTGAATAGGTAAGGTGTCTAACAGGATGAGATTCACATCTTCAAAGCTGTAATGGGATAGCACCTTACTGTTCACTTTGTAAACTAATCTATATGCAACTAGCGTTAATACTGGATTTAACTTGGTGGAAGAGAGCTTTAAATGACCCACTAAATAGACACATAGATTGAAATCAATGAGTTAGAAAAAGAAGGTTCCAATGAAAGCATCAGACTTATTTGTAAGGGCACTCGAAAACGAAGGTGTGGAGTTTATTTTTGGCGTCCCGGGTGAAGAGAATCTCGATATGGTCGAGTCTTTGAGAAACTCTAACATCAAACTGGTGTTAACGCGTCATGAGCAAGGAGCAGCCTTCATGGCGGCAACCTATGGTCGTTTAACGGGCAAAGCCGGTGTTTGCATGGCGACGCTAGGGCCAGGAGCAACAAACTTCGCAACGCCAGCAGCTTATGCACACTTAGGCGCGTTCCCTTTGGTCATGCTGACAGGTCAAAAGCCGATAAAGAAATCTAAGCAGGGTCAATTTCAAATCATTGATGTCGTAGGTTTGTTTGACCCGGTTTGCAAAATGTCTAAGCAAATCGTTCATGGTAATACTATCCCATCCATCGTTAGAGAAGCCTTCCGCCTTGCCGAGGAAGAGAGACCAGGTGCAGTACTACTCGAGTTACCCGAGGATATTGCTAGAGAGGATTGTGATGCAAGCGTGATCACACCGCATCCTCGTTGGTATGCAAGGCCAGAGGATAATGTTATCCAGCAGGCTGCAGACCTCATCCGTTCGGCAAAATTTCCTCTTGTGCTAGTAGGTGCCGGTGCCAATCGTAAAGCAACTTGTAAAACCCTGCAAAGTTTTGTCGAGCATCTTCAGATTCCTTTTTTCAATACACAAATGGGCAAAGGGGTTGTCGATGAACGACTTGATATGTGCTTAGGTACAGCCGCGCTCTCCACAGGAGATTATCTGCACGAAGCAATCGCTAATGCCGATTTGATTATCAATATTGGTCACGACGTGGTTGAGAAACCACCTTTCTTCATGCATGAAGGCGATGACAGAAAGGTTATTCACATCAACTATAAATCCGCTCAAGTCGATCAGGTCTATTTCCCACAGTTAGAAATTGTCGGTGATATCTCTGCCTCTATCGAGCTCCTGAAGAACCACTTTGAACAGCCAATTGATTTTGACCGTTCCATCTTTAACCTGGTTAAAACCGAGGTAGAAAAGCATCTGCTTGAGGGAGCGGATGACCCGAGATTCCCAATCGTGCCTCAAAGGCTGGTGGCGGATGTCCGTCGAGTGATGGCCGCTGGAGATGTCATTGCCCTCGATAATGGTATTTACAAAATTTGGTTTGCTAGAAACTACAAGGCATACCGGTCAAATACTGTACTGCTCGATAACGCATTGGCCACTATGGGGGCGGGTTTACCGTCTGCAATGATGGTTGCGAAAATGCACCCTAACAAGCGAGTAATGGCAATTTGCGGCGATGGCGGTTTTATGATGAACAGCCAAGAAATGGAAACCGCAGTGCGCTTGGGGCTCAACTTGGTTGTTGCTGTCCTTAATGACAACTCCTACGGCATGATTCGTTGGAAGCAAGCCGCCGCTGGTTTTCAGGATTGGGGATTGGAGTTTAACAACCCAGATTTCGTTAAATACGCTGAATCTTATGGTGCAAAAGCAAGTCGTGTTCCGAGTGCAGAACAGTTAGTGCCCATTTTAAATGATGCTTTTGAGCAAGGCGGTGTTCACCTTATTGAAATCCCAGTGGACTATTCGGAAAACCAAAAGGTTCTGATTGATGAATTATCCAAGAGAGCGTGTGTCGTATGCAAAAAATAGCCAAAATTCATAACCCTTTTGACCTCTCTGAAATAGGGGAAGTGCCTTTCACTGATTGGGACACGGTCGAAGAATTTCTAGCCGAAGCTTACCATCTGTATCGTCATCGAGCACATTGGCAACCGAAACATAAACGCATTACGATTCTTGCAACATTGCCAGAATTATGCAGGAAGAGTTTGAGCAGCTCGCTATGTTGATCGCTTCAGAGGGTGGAAAACCGCTTATCGATGCGAGAATCGAAGTAGACCGAGCAATTGCAGGCGTTCAGCTATGTATTTCGGAGTTGCAGAGTGAACGTGGTGTGGAGATTCCGATGGATCTTACTGCAGCAGGTGCTGGCAGAACGGCTTTCACCTCACGAGAGCCAATAGGGGTTGTGGTCGCTGTCTCTGCATTTAATCACCCTTTGAATTTGATTGTTCACCAAGTTGCTCCTGCTATTGCTGTCGGTTGTCCCGTGATTGTTAAGCCGGCTATGGACACACCTTTAAGTTGTCAGCGTTTTGTTGAAATAGCCTATGAAGCGGGATTGGACGATAGTTGGTGCCGAATGGTTTACCTTGAAAATGAGGTAGCATCGAAATTGATTACCGACCAAAGAGTCGCTTTCCTGACGTTTATTGGCTCAGCAAGAGTTGGTTGGATGCTCCGTTCACAATTAGCTCCTGGTACACGTTGTGCGCTGGAACATGGGGGCGCTGCCCCAGTTATCATGGCTGAAGATGCAGATCTCAACAGTGCCTTGCCGGCCTTGATGAAAGGTGGGTTCTATCACTCTGGACAAGTGTGTGTTTCAGTGCAACGTGTGTTTGCTCCTAAAAAGTACGCAAGAGAGCTAGCGCAGTTAATGGCATCTGAGGCCAATAAGCTCGTTGTGGGTGACGCGAGAGAAGAGGCAACACAATGCGGTCCTCTGATTCGACCCGCAGAAGTGACCAGAGTTGCGCAGTGGGTCGATGAGGCGGTTCAAGAGGGAGCTGAAGTACTCTCTGGAGGGAAAGCTCTATCAGATACCACCTATGCACCCACCATACTGTTTGAGCCTTCGCAGCAAAGCAAAGTTTCCCAAAAAGAGATTTTTGGGCCGGTGGTGTGTGTGTACACCTACGATGACATTGATCAGGCTATTGAGTTAGCAAACTCTTTGGATGTGGCGTTTCAAGCTTCTGTCTTTACCGAAAACCAGGCCATTGCACAGCACTGTATAAAGCACCTGGATGCTACCGCAGTTATGGTAAACGACCATACAGCGTTTCGTGTTGACTGGATGCCATTTGCTGGCCGACATACCTCGGGATATGGAACTGGTGGTATTGGCTACACAATGCATGACATGACCCAAGACAAAATGGCGGTGTTTAAACATGGCTAATTACCAATTGATGTAACAAAACTGACCGTTTTTTAGTGATTTCATAAGGAGTTAAAATGGGTGATTTCATGTTTTCTGCCACCTCTTTTTTAGCGAGTATGCTGATAGTCGTAATAGGTATTGTAATTCTGGCCGTCATATACATGTATATTGTGGATAAGAATCAGTACGAGCACGCGATTCGTAGGAACTATCCTTTTATAGGGCGTTTCCGATACCTATTTGAAAAACAGGGTGAATTCTTTCGCCAATACTTTTTCGCTCTAGATAGAGAAGAGATGCCATTTAACAGAGCAGAGCGTTCATGGGTGTATAAGGCCGCAAAAACGAAGACCGCACCATTGCGTTTGGCTCGACACGTAGTTTAGACCCATCCGGTACGATCTTATTTTTGAATCATGCTTTTCCGGTGATGACTGAGGACGCCGTTGAACCTGCAGCTGTCACCATTGGTGAGTACAGCCGAATACCCTATACAACTAAATCTGTTTTCAACATATCGGGAATGAGCTTTGGCGCTTTGTCTGCACCTGCTGTGCGAGCACTTTCTAGTGGTGCGAAAATTGCGGGGTGTTGGATGAATACCGGAGAAGGGGGCCTGAGCTCATATCATCTTGAGGGTGGAGGCGATTTGGTTTTTCAGATAGGTACAGCCAAGTATGGAGTTCGAGATGAAACGGTAAGTTGAGTGATGAGAAGCTAAAAGAGGTAGCAGCTCACGAACAAGTACGAATGTTTGAAATCAAGATGAGTCAAGGAGCTAAACCTGGTAAAGGAGGGATACTGCCGGGTCGTAAAGTGACTGCGAGATAGCACAGATTCGTGGCATCGAGGCGGGTAAAGATTCTATCAGCCCCAATGGACACCCAGAGATTAAGTCTGCTGCGGATCTGCTCGATATGATAGCTCACGTTCGAGAGGTGACAGGTAAGCCGGTTGGGTTCAAGTTCGTAATGGGTAATTCAGCTTGGTTAGAAGAGTTATTCGACGAAATAGAATCGCGTGGTATTGAGTCTGCCCCGGACTTTATTACGCTAGACAGTGCCGACGGGGGGACAGGGGCTGCTCCACAACCCTTGATGGATTATATGGGTTTACCTTTGAAAGACAGCCTACCTTTGATGGCAAAATTGTTGCGGGAAAGAGGCCTTATGCCCCGAACTAAGTTGATTGCATCTGGCAAATTGATCACTCCGAGTAAAGTTGCTTGGGCGCTCGCTTTAGGGGCTGACTTTGTTGTATCAGCCCGTGGCCATATGTTTGCACTGGGTTGTATTCAAGCACTTAAGTGCAATAAAGATACTTGTCCGACTGGCATTACGACACAGAATAAATCGCTGCAAAAAGGATTGAATGTCGAAGACAAAAAGCAACGTGTAGCAAACTACAACAAGTATATCCATTACGGCGTCGGGCTTATTGCGCACTCGTGCGGAGTGACCAACGCAAGAGACATTAAAATGGATCACGTTAGGGTTGTCACTGAGAATGGTTTGTCCATTGCACTTGATAAGCTCTATCAGCATCATGAGTAGTATGAGTGCTTTATAGGGAAGAATCGCTCAATGGTTTCTTCCCTTCCTTGTTTTCGTAACGGCACCCCGTCACTCACTCGCATGTTTAACACTCACCAACCTAGTACACTTTTTCAAGCTTCTTAGACACATCCAAATGAGTCACTCCCGGATAGACTGTAAACCAAATCAAGACACCGGATAATAATGGAGTGGCCGACATGTTTAACATTAATAGTCTAATTCGTGGTTTCTATGCAGGTTTTATTGCAACACTTGCACTTACCTCAGTAATGATGATCAAAAGTGCTCTAGGGGTTATGCCCGAGTTTAATCCAATTCATATTCTTGCCAACCTAGCTACTGAACAAATTGGTTTGAGCATGAGCATCGGGGTTGGTTGGGCGATACACTTTTTACTAGGTAGCGCTATATGGGGTGGGGCGCTAGTAATTTTAAATAATATTCTTCCTGGAAGTAAGCAATTAACTAAAGCTTGGTGCTTTCGACAGCGGCATGGCTTGCAATGATGGTCGTATTGATGCCTCTGGCAAACCTAGGACTATTTGGGCTAACCCTAGGAATTAAAGTACCTGTTATGACATTAATTCTTCACCTAGTGTTTGGTCTAGCCTTAGGCGTATCGTACTCGAAAATTAACAAAGACTAAGACTGATTTTTAGTTAAACAAAATCCAAGAAAATATTTATTAATTAAAGACGTAAGCAACTTGAGGAAACAATTATGAGCAACCTAAAGAACTTGAACCTAGCATTATACTACTTCGATGGATGTCCTTTTTGCACAGTAGTTAGAAGAGCAATCGATCAGCTCGGACTCGATGTGGAGTTGAGAAATACTATGACAGAACCAAAATATCGTGAAGAACTCCTAGAGGCAAGAAAGAGAGGTACTGTTCCTGTGCTCAAGATTACCAATGAACAGGGAAGTGAAACCTGGATGCCTGAATCAATGGATATTGTGGAATATCTGAGAAGCCTGAAATAACTTCTGTTGTAAGAGTAAATAACTGTAACGATAACGCCTTAATGTGTAGAGAGTTTAATAATGAACAAGCAATTTGATCTAATTTGGATAGGAACTGGTCAAGCAACGATGAGTATTTTACCTCGCATTCTTAAGGCGGGAAAAACGGTAGCGATT
The DNA here is from genome assembly GCA_000830455.1 of Vibrio sp. JCM 19236. Lineage (GTDB taxonomy): Bacteria > Pseudomonadota > Gammaproteobacteria > Enterobacterales > Vibrionaceae > Vibrio. The sequence goes on along the minus strand of BBSB01000038.1, from coordinate 8,806 downwards.
ATTGAAGAAGATAAATTTGGAGGAACCTGTGTCAACAGTGGCTGTACACCAACAAAGGCTTTGGTTGCAGCCGCCAAGGCAATACATCAAGCCAAGCGTGGTTCTGATTTCGGTTTTGACATAGGCGAGCTCAAAGTTGATTTTGAGAAAGTAATGGAGCCGCAGAAAAAGACTCGCTCTAAGTCTACTCAAGGTATCGAGTCATGGCTTCAAAACGCAAAAAACTGTACGGTTTTTAAAGGCTCGGGGGAGTTTACTGGCAGTCACACTGTAAAGGTTGGTTCCGAGGAGCTTTATGGTAAAAATATTGTCATCAATGTCGGTTCAAGACCAAGGCAAGTAGCGACTCCAGGGGCAGAAACAGTCAATTGTCTAACCAATAAAAGCTTATTGGATCTGAATACCTTACCAGAGCACCTTGCGATTGTTGGCGGAAGCTATATTGGACTCGAATTTGCTCAAATCTTTCGCCGATTAGGCAGTAAAGTAACTGTCTTTGAGCGAGGTGAGCAGTTGGTCTTTCGGGAAGACCCTGATGTAGCCGAAATTGTAAAAGATGTCTTGTCCTCAGAAGGCATCGATATTGTCTATAACAGCGCTGTGGAGCAGGTTGAGCCTAAAGATTCTGGAGACTCTGTACTGGTAGCGTATTCTGAGTCAGGGATAAAAAAGACCTTGAAGGCATCACACATATTATTTGCCGTTGGACGAGAGCCAAATAGCGATAAGTTAGGGTTAGGTAAGGCAGGTGTAGAGGTTGATAGAAGGGGGTTTATTGAGGTCAACCAAACCGTTCAAACAAGCCAGAGTCACATTTATGCCGTTGGTGATGTAAATGGAGAAGGAGCCTTTACTCATACTTCTGTAAATGATGGTGAGATTTTTTGGGATCATTACAGTCGCTTGATGGATATGAACCCTGAGCCTCAGGAGCTCGATAGAACCTTATCCATGCGAACTACTATCTATTCCATGTTTATTGATCCGCCACTTGCTAGAGTTGGAATGAGTGAGACTGAAGCGAGAAAATCGAAACGAAATATACTCATGGCAACGCTACCCATGGAGCGCATTGCGCGCGCTCGCGAGAAACAAGAAACTTACGGGATCGTTAAAATCTTTGTTGATAAAGACAGCGAGCAAATTGTTGGTGCAACAGTATTTGGTACTGGGGGAGACGAAGTAATTGGAATCTTTGCGGCCTTTATGCAGACAAAATTATCATACAGAGTACTGCGAAGGACTGTTTTCCCTCATCCTACAGTTGGCGAGCTAATGCCCTGGATTATGGATGACTTAAAACCTTTTAAATAACTAGCAATATTTTCAATTTAAAAAGTGACATCCTAGTTTATTTTAAAAGAAAGGCTCGTTGTAACTGCGATGAGTCTTTCTTTTTGTATTTTAATGGGGTTGAAAAATTAAATAAATCATGGCTAGGTAGGGTTAGAAATAATGTGAGTTCAGTTGAGAATCACTTTGCACACAATTCGCTAAATTTCTCACACATAAATAATGGGCAGTCCAATTCATAATTAATCTCATAGCTGACAAGAATACCTCAGTTAAAGCAATAGATAGTGAAAAGGTAGGTAAATTATGACTATGAGAGCACACCCAGACGCAGAGTTGATGTCCACTGAAGTTGAAACCATTTCAAATTCTTTAATGAGTTTGAGAGAAGAAATTGACGCCCAAAATTCAGTCCATTTAGCCAATGCAATGAAAAAGTATGATTGCTCTTTAACTGACTTTGCAGATGCAGCAAGTCAATCAGAGCAAAGCTACAAGTCTCTTATTTTATTAAATAATAATAAAGAAAAGCTGCGCTTAGTTGAGCGGGCGATAGCTAAATTAAAAAAGGGAACATACGGAATAAGTGAATTAACTGGAATGCCAATCCCTTTTGAAAGATTAAAGCTGGTTCCATGGGCAACAACTTGTATTAATGATTAGGTGAAGAATACTCTAATGTTAATTTTTATTCTATGCTCTTGTATATTAAATAAATTCTAATATTGTGATTTATTCAGTATTGATTATTGAAGTATGTTCTTAATATGAGAATAGACAACCTGAATAATTCACCTATCTTGCGAAATGAAACGTTTAAGCTAACCTTAATCTAGTTCGGATTCAACAACCTTTGGCCACCACAACGTGCACAGGCTGCTTACGTTAGTCGAGTAGCGTATTAACTGTTTAGCAACTGAGCTCACCTCTAACCGACACTAGGACGTTATAATCATGAAGCGAGAAAATAAAACATTGGGAAAAGTTGATTCCGAAACCGAAGTTCAACCGGAAGCAGTAGATGATTCTCGTCGCTCTTTGCTCAAAGCCAGTGCAGCAGTAGCAACGGTGGCTACTGCTGCAGGCATCTCGGGTGTGGCAAATGCCGCAACTCCTGAAGCTGAAAAAAAGTATGCTGACCCCGAGAAAGGCGTATTACCACCAACAAAAATGAAGATTGATACCAATCGAACAGCTTTGGTGGTCGTAGATCCGCAGATCGATTTTTTGTCTCCAAAAGGAACAGCATGGCCGGTCGTTGGCAAAAGTGTCGAAGAAAACCAAACCGTTCCTAATATTGAGAGCATGTTCAAAGTGGCCAAAGAAGTGGGCATGCCCGTGTTTATCTCACCTCACTACTATTATCCTTGGGATAATGAACATCACTTTGGCGGACCGCTTGAAAAAGTCATGCACAACTTACCGATGTTTGTCCGCAAGGACCCATTAAGTTTGGATGGCTTTGACGGCTCTGGTGCTGACTGGATGCCTGAGTTTAAGAAGTATATAAATGACGGAAAGACAATTGTGTGTAGCCCACACAAAGTTTATTCATTGCAACAAAATGACTTAAACCTACAAATGAGAAAAATAGGTATAGATAAAGTGATTTTGTGTGGGATGTCAGCAAACTTGTGCGTACAGGCTCATTTGTATGAAATGCTAGAGTTAGGCTATGAAGTAGCAGTTGTGCGTGATGCGACTGCGGCTGCTCAAATACCAGAGGGTGACGGTTATTTAGCAGCACTTATTAATTACCGAATGGTTGCTAATGATTTGTGGTGGACTAAAGATGCTGTGGAAGTTGTTAGAGCAGCCTACAAAGCCAATCCGCCAACAATGAAGGACGACCACGGACACTAGGGACTTTGAAGCATAGCTCAAACTAGTTTTGCAGTCTGATTTTGACTGGCAAACCGACCTCAAGGCGCTCGATTAACATCGAGCGTTTTTTATTTCAACCGATATCAATGCAAAGGTGATGGTGATTGTTTTTCAGCCTGTATCATCCCCTCGAACCATAGAGCTATCTTTTGGCTATATCGGAACTGTTAAAGGATTCTCTACTTACGCCACTGAACTAAATAGACTCCCCATCACTGCTCGTTGGAATACACAGCTTGGTTGCTAACAGGCTATAGATTACTTTGAAGAAATAGTAGAACACCGAGGGATTAAGGGGACGACTTTTTGGTTCACTTACTTTTCATATACGGAGGAAAGCCGGCTCTTATAGGTGTCTATACGATACTATTGATTAACACTAGGAGAGGCCACGAGTAGCTTAGTCGAAGGCCTAGATAGTAGCTCGGTAGAAGAAGTCGGTGTGGTAGGTATTGGATTATCTTCGCGATAGAGTGTTGTTATAGGTTGAAGGTGGGGTTTTTATTGGTGCTGTATTGATCTCTTCTTAACAGTTATTTTGTTATGTAATTTAGCGTTCTACCTATGTTTTAAATAACTATATATGACACCATATAAAAAGAAAGCCCCATATTTTCATATAGGGCTTTTGGGTGCGATATTGTTGTTGATGGTATGCTTCTCCTTATTGCAAGTATTAGCGATGGCGATTTTTATCTTCTGATGGTTGTAGCGAGTATCCACCTCCTGTTTTGTTTGATGGGTCTTCAAAAATTCCACCGCCACTCTTATTAGATGGGTCTTGCCAAGTATATTGTGAAAGACTATCAGTTGAGTTACCAGATTTGCTTTCTGCATATGCAACACCAGCGGTAGAGGCGATTGTAAGTAGAATTAGGTTTAGTGTATTGAATTTCATGATGCTGTCCTTAAATAGATGTTTGTTGTGTTTTTCTGTTTACGGGTTCTATTATTGTCGAATTTAAGGTTTGAGTATGTGCTCTTATTTAGAGAGGATGTGACTATATCAATTAGCTTTGGGTGCATGGATTGCTATTCATACTTGAGATGAGTTAGATAAATTTTGACGGATGTGTATGAGGCTCGTTCTCTGGGGAAATGTCGCACAACGTCGGTGTAGAGAGCGAGAATCGATATAGAACAAGATGTCACTGATAGATAGCCTGGCCTATATCTGTTCGACTAATCAATTTTGTTAGTGGAAGTATGGGCTGCACAGTGTTTTTGGAATGCAGATAGGCTTATTTGAGATAGATAACTATTAGGTTGGTTTTTACAGGGTGAGATTAGGTTAATATCATAAAAAAAGACCCTATATCAGTATAGGGTCTTTAGAAATTACTTTTAAGCGAGAGCTTGGAATAAATAGCTATCTGTGTATTTTTTAAATGGGTCTTCCCATCGCAATTTAGTAGAGGTGAAACTCTCTGAAGTGTTTCTTTGTCCATGTTTTATGTACATATTAAAGGTGTGATAGAACGTAGAAAACGCAAAGCTAAAAAAATCCTTGTTCATAATGTTGTGCTCCTAAAAATATTTAATTTTTTATATGGCTCTGTATTAAGTTGCCGATTATAATTCCATGCCCAATTATAATCGGCAGCCTAGATTAACGATGACGATTTTTTGATTGATTGTTTTTGCTAGGTCTTCTAACCAATAGCCACCGCCAGTTTTATTTGATGGGTCTGTCCAGTAACCGCCACCGGTTTTGTTCGATGGGTCTGCCCAATAACCGCCACCGCTTTTATTTGAAGGGTCTTCCCAAGTGTATTGAGATAGATTGCTATTAATTGATGCTGTTACAGAGTTGATTGCTGGAGCAGCTGCCTGTGCAAGACTTGCACTAGAAGCAAGAGTAACTAGAGCTAGAGTTAGTGATTTGATTTTCATAATGTGTTCCTCAGTTTTAGATGTTTGGTGTGTTTTGTTTACGAGGCTCATTATTGTTGATAGTGGGGCAGGGGTATGTGTTCTTATTTATTGCTGTTGTGCCTATCTGGAACACTATGGGTGCTACAAAGAACTAGCTACCTAGGTTCGCCGAAGCACGGGGTGCTGAGCCCAAAAGAAGCTAAAATTGTTTTATCAATTAGGTAGGGACCGGACGTTACCATGATCAGTTGCAGCCAATACGATTACATTGAGCTTATTTGTTTGTATCGTTATCCCATTAAACTAGAACTCAAGTCCGGTTCTATCGTCACTGGGAGCGCGCTCGATACAGCAAGAAATCAGCGAGGTGATGAGTCTTTGAAACTAATGACCGATAGCGGTGAAATGTTAGTGGTTCTGGATGATATCTCTACGTTAAATGTGACTGTAGATAATCCTCATGTGGAGTTCGTATCTTTTGAGTAAACACGTACCTTGGCTCTGCTACGAGCGAGACTCTCTGGTCTCTTCTAGGGTGAAAGAAACTGTTGTAGCTGAAAATCTATATTAGGTTGTCTGGTTGTAATGGTTAACCGCGCTTCCATGTGTGATATTTTTCTAAGAGTTTCAGTATGGTCTGCGGTGCATGGTTCCGCTTCCACTCTCCAGCTGCGTACTTGTTACCCTCAGCCCATGTAGGGTAACTGTGTATCGTTCCCAGTATCTTGTTCAAACCTAGATTATGTTTCATAGCAAGCACGAATTCAGCTATTAGGTCGCCTGCCTGTTGGGACACTATAGTGACACCCAAGATTTTATCTTTACCTTTGGGAGTAATGACTTTAATGAACCCTTCAGTAGAGCTATCTGTTATCGCTCTATCAAGTTCCTTAAACTCAAATCGAGTTACTTCGTAATCGAGACCTTTTTCTTGTGCTTCGCGCTCGTTGATACCGACTCGCGCTACCTCAGGGTCAATGAACGTTGTCCATGGGATTACTCTGTAATCCACCTTGAACCTCTTAAAATTACCGAATAGAGCGTTCACCGCGGCATACCAGCTTGATGAGCTGCAACGTGCGTAAACTGGTAAGGGCCAACTATATCGCCAGCCGCATAGATATTCGGATGAATCGTTTCTAAGTATTCGTTAGTAATGATAGTGCGGTTGGTTTCAATACCCAGCTCCTCTAGTCCGTATCCTTCAAGGCGAGCACTGCGCCCCACAGCACACAATAATTGGTCGTACTCTATCTCAATCTCTTGTTCATCATGCTTCACAATGATGAATTTCTTATTTTCTCTTAGTTCGCATCGAAGTGCTTGATGAGAAGTTAAAATATTGACCCCACTATTTTTTAATGCCTCTGTAGCAAATTCTGAAACTTCAACGTCTTCACGTATCATGATCCTTTCGGCCATTTCAATCTGGGTAACGTTAGAGCCTAATCGGGAAAAAGACTGAGCCAACTCACAGCCTATTGGCCCACCACCTAGAACCACCAAATTTTTTGGTGCTTCATCAAGTTTTGCAAACTCAGACCAGAGCGTATCACTGGTCACGTAACCTGACTCTTCGATACCTGGCAATGGCGGTACAAATGGGCGTGCTCCGGTGGCAATGACGATACTGCGAGTGGTAAGTTTGCTTGTTGTGCCATCTTCATATGCAACCTCGACAGTCCACGGGTCAAGCAATTTGCCATATCCTTTAAGCACTTCGACCCCTAGGTTTGTGTAGCGCTCAACACTGTCATGAGGTGCAACCTCAGCAACAACATCATGTACTCTCTGCATCACTTTTTTGAAAGAGAACTGTGGAGTGGAGTCTTCTAAACCATAGTGATGGGCATTCTTTATTGAATTTGCCATATTGGCGCTTTTAATTATCGCTTTGCTGGGTACACAGCCATAGTTCAGACAATCACCGCCCATCTCGCCTGCTTCAATTAAGGTTACTTTTGCTTTAACCGCTGCCGCGATATAACTGGTCACAAGACCTCCGGCACCAGCACCAATAACAATCATGTTTCGGTCGAATTTCTTGGGTTTAGTCCAGTTATTGTTTTCCATGTATGCACTGCCATGTGTTTAAAGTGATATTTGTTTACGAGAGATAAACTCCAACCTCTGATTAATTAGCATGGCACGTGTCTGTGTTTATTTCACATGGGACAGGGTAGAAAACGTTTAACTCGCCCATCAGGTGAGCAAGGTTCGCATAGGACAAAATTAAGAAGATATGAGCAGAACTGGATAGATTTATTTTAAGCCAGTGTATGGGTAAGAATAAGTTTTGGGAGATGGGTATTACCATTAGAAACCCCCTCGAGCTCAGGTGTTGAGATTTTTTATGCGATAAATATTTCTAGCCACCCAGTATGCTGGCTGGATGGGCTGCGACAGCATGTGAGGTTGCTGGATGTGTAGAACAAGCACTAAGTAAGGCAATCAGCGAAATAACTACTATCGCCCGCACTACTTTGAACCTCTGCTTACTGATGGCTCTACACTAGTTGGCGTGTCTTGCTTGTGATTCTTAAAGTGAAACACTGGATAGGCGTCATTTTGAGCATCACGATAGTTGCCTGTGTCGCTGGCAAAAGCGCTTAGGCTGGTCAGCACTAGAGCACAAAGGATGAGTTTGTTCATGGATTGTTTTCTTCAATTCGGAAAGCTACCAAGCACAGGTTGTACTCGGCCTGATAGTGGTAGAAGGAAAGTGGAGATTGACGCCTAAGTCAGTAAGGGAACTCTTGGCGGATGACAAAGGCGTCAAAACTTTTGAACTTTAGAGTGGGCGTTCTCTAATCTTGAAACTAAGAATATGGTTTCTAGTTAATCTAGATTAATGAGGACGCATATCATGATGCATGAGAGTCCGAGCAAGCAGTAACCAGCACAGAAACTCAGAAGCTCGCGATCTCCACTCACGGTGTATTCATAATGAAATTCAAAGGCTTGGACGAACGCAAGTATCATACTTGCGAACGCCATAGTTGAACCGAGAATTCGGCCTACCATTCATATCCTACACCAGCACCTACAGATACGTTTTCTGAACCTGTGTCATAGGCAACGTTGGCACGAGCCGTGAAGTTTTCAGTGAAGCGCATACCAAGACCACCCGCGATAGCATCAGCACTACCAGAGTGACCAAGAGCCACAGTCGTAGAGATCTTACCAACGTTGTACGGCATAACTAGCGAGCTAGTTGCAATACCTTGCGCCATAGCGCCGTCCATTACTTCTGCTTGATGCTCGAATGCTTTGCGAAGATCTTTAATATCTTGACTGTTTTGAGCGATAGCTTTTTCGTTTGCATCGATACGAGCTGAGTTGTTAGCAATATGTGTAGTGTTACTTGCGGACACTTGCGTGGTAGGAGCTACTGATGCAGTTGCAACCGCAGTTGGAGCCGGAGCCGTGGCATAAGATTTAGTACTTTGGTTGCTAGAATCATCATTGGCATCACGAGTGGTGATGATCGCGTCTTTGAACTCAGGTGCATTCATACGAGAAGCATATTCAGAACCTTTGAACTCAATTTCTTGACCATCAGCGGTGTGTGCGACATACCATTTATCAGCTTCAAATGTCGGTAGGTGGCGTTGTGGCGGTAATTGTTGGCCAACAACCTGCGTTTGTACCCCAGTTACTTTTTTCGCTGGATCAATTGAAGGGATAGCTTGTTGGGTTTCTTTTGGAACGCGACCATAGCCAGTGAGTGTAGGTGATTGTTCACCCGTTACGT
>BBSB01000039.1:0-26502 GCA_000830455.1 Vibrio sp. JCM 19236 | reverse complement strand
GCTTGTTCAAAGTCAAACTACTACCAGTAGAGGCAGTTTCAATCTGACTTTTTATACAACCAATATCCGGATGTCAGGGCTTGCATTTAAACACGCTTAGGCACACTCTCGCCAAATGACTTATTCTCAATTCTAACTACCTGAGATTATCGAGGCGTGATAGATGATAGAACCAAAAAGTGCGTTCACTGTATTTACCGTTAAGGATTTGGGAGCCGCCAACAAATTCTATTCTGAGGAGTTGGGCTTCAATGCAGTCTTTTCCGGAGACTGGTATCTTCATATGGTTTCAGCATCAGGTATTCAGGTTGGCTTTTTATTACCGAACCAGCCAACTCAGCCCGAGATCTTTCAAAAAGCCTACAGCGGTGATGGCGTCATATTTAGTTTGGAGGTAAGTGATGCTGATAAGGCTTATGGCGTAGCGAAAGCTCGAGGACTCAATATTGTATTTGAGCTGAAATCCGAAGAGTGGGGGCAGCGGCATTTTTGTATCGAAGACCCGAACGGAATCCATATAGATATAGTGCAGTCTTTTGAGCCGAGTGAGGAATATCAAAGTGACTATGTCGGTGACTAAAAAACAAAAGCCCTCGCAATACGAGGGCTTCTTTTCTTGGCGTGAAATCAGAGATAATTACTCAGATTTAGCTTCTGCTTCTTTAGCCGGGTCTTCTGCTTTAGATGGCTGTGAGCAGGTTTGCGCTGTGATCATATCTTCAACCACCATTTGGCCACGGTTGTTGCGCACTTTGATCTGGTAGTTAATACCTTCGTTTAATGATGCGCGAACATCGTCAGAAGAGCAGTAGTAGTTCTTTGCGCTCTCAACCAATTGTTGAGCTGACTTGTTGCCAGATTGGTTGTACAGCATCTCGATAATAACCGTAGTGCCTTTCGCTTGTGCTTTGGCAATAGTCAGCGGACCGTAGGTGATCGGCAAGCTAGAGGCTAGGATGCCCGCGCGACGGTCAGCTTTGAGCTCAAGTTCTTTCTGTTTTTCATCTTTCGATGCACAACCAGCTAAGACTGCGCCAGCAACTAGAGCTAGTAGAACTTTCTTAAAATTGATAACCATAGAATTAGAATACCTTTTTGAAAGGTTTGACGATAACGTTTTGATAGACGCCAGCTTCGATATATGGGTCGACATCGGCCCATGCTTTGGCATCTTCCAGTGAATCAAATTTAGCGATAACAGTAGAGCCGGTAAAGCCAGCTTCACCTGGGTTGTTGCTGTCGATAGCAGGCATAGGCCTGCGGTAAGTAGTCGGCCTTGGTCTTGAAGCTCTTGTAGACGTGCAAGATGTTTTTCACGCACAGAAAGGCGCTTTTCTAGAGAATTTTCAACGTCTTGAGAGAAAATGACATACCACATGATTAATCCTTTTTATGCTTTGGTACTGGGCGAGGGCGTCCATTTTCGTCGATAGCGACATAGTTGAATGTGGCTTCACAAACCAGCTCACGCTCACCTGTGCGGTCACCCATTACTTTTTTATTCCATACTTGAAGATCGATTGACATAGAAGTGTTGCCAATTCGAGAACAATAACCATGACAACATACCACATCACCGACAGAAACTGGGTGTTTGAATGTGATACTTGATACAGAAACGGTAGCTATTCGACCTTCTGAGACCTCTTTGGCCAAAATACCGCCCGCAAGGTCCAGCTGAGACATCAGCCAACCGCCAAAAATATCCCCGTTTGCGTTAGTGTCCGCCGGCATGGCTAGGGTGCGAAGCAGAAGTTCGCCTTTTGGTTCTTTCAATTCAGACACTATTCGCTCTCCTTTGGCATCTGCTTGTAAATATAAACGCCAGTCAGTAGCGTGAAGATTAAGGTCGCGGCGAGTAGGCCGAATACCTTGAAGTTAACCCAAAATCTAGCGGCATATTAAATGCGATATAGATATTTGAGATGGCGCAGGCAGAAAAGAAGCCTGTCCACGCCCAATTAATCTTATTCCATGCACTTTCTGGCAAGGTAATTTCTTTCCCCAGCATGCCTTTGATTACCGGCTTTCCCATAAATTGAGTGATGGTGAGGCCAAGGGCAAAGACCGCATAGACTATGGTTACTTTCCATTTAATAAAATTGTCGTCGTGCAAGAAGATGGTCATGCCACCAAAAACTGCCACCAGAATAAAGGTCGCCAGTTGCATTTTTTCGACTTTTTTATAGATGAAATAGGTCACTATGATTTGAATGCCTGTTGCAACAATTAGGGCGCCTGTTGCCGCGTAGATGTCGTACATCTTGTACAACACAAAGAAGATTACCAGTGGGATGAAATCTAATAGCTGTTTCATAGTTCTATTGGGGAATAACGTTTGCGTCAGTCTACCTAATGCCAACAGCGAAATACAGTGCTGACAAGGCTTTGGGGGTATCAAAATGCTACTGCAATCTGAGTTTTCTCGCTTGTGGACTGATACTCTATCGAATAATTACGTCTTTCGACCGTGCTTAGAACAGGAGGTTCAATGAGCCAGCCAAAACTCTTTTATGTGTATGACCCTATGTGTGCCTGGTGTTGGGGGTACAAACCAACGTGGGAGAAGGTGAAAGCCACCTTGCCAGCTGAGGTTGAAGTGCAGTGTTTACTTGGGGGGCTTGCGCCAGATTCTGATGAGGCCATGCCGATGGAGATGCGCGCCGCCATTGAGTCTTATTGGGAGCGTATTTCTGGTTTACTAGGTACAGAATTCAACCATGATTTCTGGCGTAACAATACCCCAAGACGCTCTACCTATCCGGCTTGTCGCGCATGCCTGCTTGCCCGAGACGAAGGCAAAGAGCTGGAGATGATTCAGTCGATTCAGCATGCTTACTATCGTGATGCCAAGAATCCGAGTGATACGGAGGTTTTGATTGAAGCTGCGGGCTTAATCGGTCTGGATGTGGAGGCGTTTGCCGGAAAACTGCATGCCGAGGAGACTCGTTTGAGGCTGCGTGGCGAGATAGAGATGGCACGCACTATTGGCGGAAATAGCTTTCCATCTCTGTTCTTGCAAGTAGGAACAACCATTACTGAACTGCCAATTGAATACGCAGATGCAGAAAAAACCGTCGCTCAGATCAAAGGATTACTGAACAACACAGTAATTACATAATCAAATTCAGCAAGTTGCGAAGCAGGTGCTACATTTATTGTTCACTGTTTGATCTTTTCATCACTACATTTGAGGTTACCTATGTTGGGCGAAAACCATTCTCTTGTTAATGACTTTCCTGAGTTTACTGATGTGATTGCAAGCTTGCTGGAAAGTGATCCAGACTTTGCAAAAGATAATAAAGAGTACACCGCAATGGATAAAGAAATCCGTGTACTAGAACTGAATGGTGCCCCGATTGAAGATGAGGCGATGCATAAACTAAAGCATGATAGGGCGGAGATGAAAGACTCCCTCTACAAACGCTTAGTCGCAGCTAAAGGCTAGAATTTGAAGACCTCGCAAATGCGAGGTCTTTTACTATATATCACCTCTGTTTTGGTGACGCCGTCACAATACATTGATGCGCCTAGCTTCCTTCTCACGGAAGTAGCAATACTAGTGGTTAAACTTGCAACAACCTCTTTTTTCAATGGGTGTACACTAGAAAGGATTATTTACCTTTTATTGAGAATACCTGTGAATCTTGAGCATTTAAAACTATTTGTAAGGTTATCCGCGACTCATAATATCAGCCAAGCAGGTAAGGAGCTTGGGATTTCACCTGCGGTTGCCAGCACATATATCAATAAGCTAGAAACCGCATTGGAGACTAGGTTGGTACACAGAACCACACGAAAGGTCTCTTTAACCGAAGAGGGGGAGGCGTTTTTGCCTCATGCTGAAGAGGTATTGGCAAGCGTTGAAGCTGCAAGGGCATCGGTGGGAAGTGGTGATGCATTGCCTTCGGGTACTCTGCGTATTACCGCACCAGCTTCTTTTGGACGAATGCATCTGATCCCAGGGCTTAAAGGTTTTATGAAAGCCTATCCGAGCCTTAATTTAGACCTCAGACTGTCTGATTCCATTATTGATATGGTCGAGGGCGGCTTTGATATTGCGATTCGAAATGCACAGCTTAAAGACTCCAGCCTTATCGCTAGAAAACTGGCGGCAGATAAACGGATTATCTGTGCATCCCCTGAATATCTTGAGATAAATGGCACCCCTCAATCCCCAGAAGATTTGAAGCAGCATGCTTGTGTGCAACTCTCTGGTCTAGAGTCATGGGCATTTAATACCGATGAGGGGCAGGTCACTGTAAAACCCATGAGCCAACTTCGAGCGGATAATGGTGAAGCGGTGCGAGATGCCTGTGTGGATGGCCTTGGGATCGCTATGTGTTCCCAGTGGTGCGTGTATAAAGAGATGCAAAAGGGCACTCTGGTGCCGATTTTGCAACAGACGCCACTGGCATCAGAGTCCGCATTGTGGGCCGTGTACCCGAGCTCAAGATTGCTTGCACCTAAGGTGCGCGCCTTTATCGATTATTTTACTGAGTATTTTGGCTCGCCGGCGTATTGGGACGCGCAGTGTGAAGCCAAGCTAGCCAAATAAAACAAAACCCGAGCACAGGCTCGGGTTTGTATTGTTACCAAGAGAAGGTCTTGATGACGTTCTCTTTTGCCACTGGGTTCTTGGCAATGTGCAGATTAATGTGCTCCAAGAAATCTGGCTGACATTGTGGCAGTTGACCCTTCATGGTAGCTATGTTGTTCCCATGATCGCCCCAGTAATAGGTTGGGAAGTTTAAGTTCTCTAGAAGATACTTCTCTTCTTCCAATACCTGCATCGGGTAGGCAGGATAAACTCACCACTGTGCACTTCACGCTCAAGCTCTGTACCTGGCTGAACTGCTAGCGCCATAGGTGCAATTTGCTCTGGCTGCAGGATGTTCAGCAGGCTAACTGTTCCTTCGATATGCTCACGAGAGCGCTCTTTACCACCTAGACCGAAGATGAAAGAGAGTAGGGTCTCAATGCCTGCTTCTTTTGCCATCGCCATACCCTCAATGGCGTGCTCACGAGTCATGCGCTTTTTGATGCGCTCAAGTACAACTGGGTCGCCAGACTCTAAACCGCAGTAGGCGAGATCTAGGCCGGCATCCTTGATCTCTTTTAGTTCAGAAACCGTCTTACGACGAAAATCGTTAAGCCCGGAGTACATAGAGATCTTCTTGCTTTCAGGAAACACCTGTTTAACGCGGTCCAGTACCTTAAGTAGAAAGTCGGTTCGCGCAGTCATCACGTTACCATCGATAAGGAAGATGGATTCAACGTGTGGAAAGATGCGGCGCAGCTCATCTATGTCCGCAAAGATATCGTCGATGTCACGGATACGAAAGCGCTTATCGTCAAACATGCTACAGAAGGTGCAGGTATTGATGCTGCAACCAATTGTGGTTTGGATCAGGATGCTGTTTGCCTCAGGCCAAGGGCGATAAACTTTACCTTCATACTGCATAATGGTTTCTCCGGCTTGGTTTCCTCTTACATGGAAAGCGAGTAATAAAGAGCAAGGCTTGCTTGCCGAGGAAGAAATATACGCCTGATAGCCTTTGTTGATAATAAGTGCCTTAGAAGAATCAGTTTATTCAAAAACTATATAATTGAGTTTGAGGCATAAAAAAGCCCAGCACGATGGCTGGGCTGAGATTGGTTATTGGTTTTACAGTGTCGCTAGCACATCTTCGATGGTTTGAACCACCTGCTGCACTTTAGCCTTGTTAGCCGCCTCTGGGTGAGGGGCTGCGAAGCGACCTGAATCGTTATCAAAATACTTACCCGATGCATCCGCGAACTCTTCAGAAAGCGCAGCACGCACTAAAATATCCGCGCCAATAGAAAGATCGCCGCCGGCGATACCATAGGCATCTTTAACCATCTTACTGCCAAGCAGGGAAGCTGGGTTTACTGCAACCACCATAGGGCCTTGATCGCCAAGCTTTTCCGCTAGGTCCTGAGTCCAGATAGTGATAGCCAGTTTGCTTTGAGCGTAGGCACTGTTATCAGAGATATCTGTCTTCTTGGCTAGGTCATTAAGGTTAACTGGTGCTTGCGCTGCCGAAGAAAGGTTAACCACGCGACCTGTCCCAAGCGCAGGAAGTAGCAGCTGAGTTAGCAGATAAGGTGCATAGGTGTTTACCGCAAAGCGCACATCCAGACCATCAACGGAGGTAGTGTTACTGATGCCGCCAAACACACCGGCGTTGTTGATCAGTACATCTAGCTTAGGATGCTTGGCTAATACCTCAGAAGCAAGGCGCTTAACATCTGCCATGCTTGATAGGTCCGCAATGAAGCTCTCCATCTGATCTGGATATTGCTGTGAAAGTGAGTCGACAACATCTTTGAGTTTATTTGGGTTTCTGCCGTGCATAAGCACGCGATGACCTTGCTCAAGAAGCATCTTAGCGGTTTCTAGGCCGATACCATCTGTTGCACCAGTAAGCAGAATAGTCTTTTGCATGTGAATTAACCCTTTGTTTTATTTGACGGTGTGTCGTTTGAGCACAGAGAATAACACTAGCCTCGTATATTGATAAACGAGGCTATAGGGTAAACAGTTTCAACAAAATATTGATAATAGAGCTCTATTTACCGGTTAAACCTTGAAGCACTTCTAATGCTTCTTTAGTTTTATCTACCGGCACAAACACATGGTCATGGTAGTAAGCTGCGATAACATTTGCGCTTATCTCTTCAGCGGCCAGTGCGCTCGAGACTGCTGCGGTTAGACCCACTGATTCCAGGCTTGAGTGCACAGCTAGGGTTATTTGAGAGAACTCGCCATGAAAATCTAGGCCAGCACTGTTGGCGTATTCTCGGCGAAGCACCACGGTCAGGCCTTCTTGTTCCATAAACATGGCAACAGGAGAGAGTGAGGCGAAGGCCTCAAAAGAAGAAGGGACGGTGCAAAATACAAAACGTCCCGGTTTTAGTTCTGGAGAAAGAGAAGAAAGAATCTCATCTAAGTCCGTCATTCCACTCATAAGTCATTCATTTTTCTGGTTAGTAGTACGACTAATAGTAGTAGAGCTGAATATAAAATCATTAATGGAAGTGCAGAGTTGAGAGGCAAACTCGATGCTAGGAATGAAATCAGGGCGGTACATAGCCAGCACCCTGAGAATACGATGGCGTTGGCAATACCGGCTATATGGTGAAACGGCGCTAACGCTTTACCCAAATAAAGCGGAAACAACATACCCAAAGAGAAGATAATGACGGCTACGGGAGTAATGAAGGCATACAGGCTTAAACCTTGGATAATCTGATAACCAATGCCTGTAGCTAGCGCTAGCAATGAGACTAGCAAACATAAAGTAGTTTTAGATTTTGCCGGTATCGAAAATGTAGCGCGGTTTGCCATATTGCCTGCAAGCCATGCCCCCCGAGAACCAGTGCGATATGACCATAAAATACGGGGCCATAACCTAGAGTCTCTTGAATTATGAAAGGGGAAACCGTATTAAACGCGGGAAGAATCGCGTAGAAAACGCCGCAGATTATCGCGGTGCGCTGAAATCCTCGGTTTAACACTATCTCAGAAAGGTTCCCCTTAATGGTATCTTTGTTTAGAGGCTGATGATTGGTATGTGTTTCGGTGAAGAAAAACGCAAGCAGAACTGCGCCGAGGCTGACCCAGGCGGTTAATCCAGTAAACACCATCTGCCAGCCAAAGTTTTCTTCGATATAACCGCCAACAAAGGGAGATAGGGTAATACCTAGGGCAAACGAGATAGTTATCCAGTTGACTGCCTTTAGATATTCCTCGCCATGATACAGATCTTTAATTACCGCACGGCCACCTACGGCAACCAGTGATACTGCTAGCCCTTGAACAAGCCTTAATGCAATCAGCGCCTCTATATCAGGTACCACGGCTGATAATAGTAGAGAGAAGCTCAGGCACAGAGCGCCCAGTAGCATAGGCAGTTTTCGCCCAAACGCATCAACTACGAACCCAGCTACTATCTGTCCAAAACCAAATCCCAACATAGCCATGGTAAATGCCCACTGGGTTGCGGTCTCGTTGGATAGAAGAGCTCTTTGAATTGAGGGAAGGGAGGGTACTATGATGTCTACCACTATCCACCAAGGGAAATAAGCAGATACATCAAGATAGCGGTATTGCGCTGTTTAACTGGGTTCATGAATCCGTATAACTTGTGTCCGTTTGTCACACCAGAATGACAGATAAATGGCAGTGGTTCGAACCCTAAACTTAAGTTTTCAATTAGTTAGGTATTTGAAAACAAAAAAAGGCGAGCACTGGGCTCACCTTTTCCAATTGCACCTTGTCAGAATTACTTCTGAGTAGCCGCCTTCATGTTGCGAACAAATTCACCAAGCTTTTCTAGCATAGCGCTTGAATCACCCACATTTGCTTCGATGATCTTAACCACAGCTGAACCTGAGATAGCACCCGCAGCGCCAGCTTCAATAGCGGTTTTCACCTGCGATGGCTCTGAGATACCAAAACCAAGCAGTGCTGGTGGAGCGTCGAACTGGTTTAGGCGATCTAGCATGTGCTGAACTGGCATGTTTGCCTTAGTTTCTGCACCCGTTACACCGGCGCGAGAAAGTAGGTAGGTGTAACCACCACCAAGAGTAGAAACCTCTTTTAGGGTTTCGTCGGTCGCCGTAGGCGGCGCGATAAAGATAGCGTGTACGCCAGCTTTTTTAGCCGCTTCGTTGAACTCAGCACTCTCACCTGTTGGTACGTCTGCAATCAGCACTGAATCAACGCCCGCTTCTGCGCATGCCGCATAGAAGGTGTCGATACCGTTAGCAAATACTAGGTTTGCGTATACCAAAAGACCGATTGGCAGGTCTGGGTACTCGGTGCGGATCTGCTTGATTAGGTCGAAGCAGATAGTTGGCGTGGTCTTTGAGTCCAAAGCACGGATGTTAGCGCCTTGGATTGTTGGACCATCTGCCAATGGATCAGAGAAAGGAATACCCAGCTCAAGTGCGTCGGCACCTGAATCTGCTAGGGTTTTCATGATAGCCAGAGATTGCTCTGGGTTTGGATCACCGATAGTTACGAAAGGAACGAAAGCACCTTGGTTTTTTCCATCTAGACGCTCAAACAGCGCAGCGTAACGGTCCATTACAGTTCTCCTTTCTCTTTTAGAATGTCGTGTACGGTGAAGATATCTTTGTCACCACGGCCTGATAGGTTCACTACCAATAGCTGTTCTTTTTCTGGGTTTTCATGTGCCATCTTAAGGCATAGGCCACAGCGTGTGAAGATTCTAGTGCTGCGATGATGCCTTCGTTGCGAGCAATAGATTGGAAGGTCTCTAGCGCTTCGTCATCACTGATTGACTCATATTGAGCACGGCCGGTTGCGTTTAGGTGCGCGTGCTGTGGACCAACAGATGGGAAGTCTAGGCCCGCAGATACTGAGTAAGACTCTTCAATCTGACCGTGTGTATCTTGCATCAGCGGTGCTTTCATACCGAAGAAGATGCCTAGCTTACCATGCTTCAGTGGTGCGCCGTGCATGTCGGTATCGATACCTTTACCTGCTGGCTCAACACCGATGAGCTTCACGCTCTCTTCGTCGATGAAGTCAGAGAACATACCGATAGCGTTTGAACCACCACCCACACATGCGATAACCGCATCTGGTAGACGACCTTCACGCGCTAGGATCTGGTTCTTAGTCTCTTCACCAATCATGTGTTGGAATTCACGCACGATGGTTGGGAATGGGTGAGGACCGCTGCTGTACCTAGTAGGTAGTGAGAGTCTTCATAGCTTGCAGACCAGTCACGAAGCGCTTCGTTACACGCATCTTTTAGTGTTGCAGAGCCAGAGTGTACTGGGATCACCTCAGCGCCCATTAGACGCATGCGGAATACGTTCGGGCTTTGACGCTCAACGTCTTTTGCACCCATGTAAACGCGACACTTAAGGCCAAGTAGGCACAAGCAAGTGCAGATGCTACGCCGTGTTGACCTGCGCCAGTCTCTGCGATGATCTCTGTCTTACCCATACGCTTAGCAAGAAGCGCTTGGCCTAGAACTTGGTTGGTTTTGTGCGCGCCGCCGTGAAGCAGGTCTTCACGCTTGAGATAAAGCTTGGTTTTAGTGCCCTTAGTTAGGTTGCGAGCTAGGGTAAGTGCGGTTGGGCGACCTGCGTACTCTTGGAGTAGGCCCATAAACTCACTGCGAAACTCTGGATCTTGCTGAGCATCGATAAAGGCTTGTTCTAGTTGATCAAGCGCTGGCACTAGAATTTGTGGCACGTATTGACCACCAAATTCGCCAAAGTAGGCATCTAATTTCGCCATGATGTGTTTCCTTAAAATTGTGCGTCTTTACGCTTAAATCAGTAGTTTCGAATCGCTTTGAAAGCTTGGTCTAGCTTCTGTTTGCTCTTCTTGCCTGGCTCAGATTCAACGCCAGAGTTAAGGTCTAGGCCTTTCACTCCAAGCTCTGCTGCCTCGGCTACGTTGTCAGGGTTGAGACCGCCTGCCAACATTACATTCTTGTCGTTGATTTTAGTCCAATCAAACGCCACACCTGTGCCACCACTTTGATTGCCTACCTTAGAGTCCAGTAGGTGACGGTCAACGTTGTTGATGAAAGATGGCATGTCATTCATCACGCCGTATGCCTTCCATACCTCTACGTCGTCATCTAGGTTTTGCTTAAGGTCATCAACGAAGGTTTGGTCTTCATCGCCGTGAAGCTGAACTGCGCTAAGCTCAAGTGCGTTGGCTAGGTTTGCTACTTCCTCAACACTATGGTTTTGGAATACGCCCACGTATTTCAGCGGTGCACCAGCCATGGTTAGACGAGCCGCTTCTTCATCTACTTTACGCTTGGATTTTTCAGCAAGATAAGACCACCGAAAACCGCACCGGCTTGATACGCCTTAGCTGCATCGTCAGCGTGGGTAAGACCACATACCTTGTTCTCGCCAATCAGTACCTTACGCACGGCAAGCTCAAGGTTTTGCTCGGCCATTAGTGAGCTACCAATCAAGAAGCCGTTCGCAAACTTGGATAGATCACGCACTTGCTGGTGGTTATAGATACCCGATTCTGAGATAACCGTGGTGCCTTCAGGAAGCTTGGGTGCCAATTCTTTAGTACGGTTCAGGTCGATAGTCAGGTCGCGAAGGTTACGGTTGTTGATGCCCACAACCTTAGCTTTGAGCTTGATAGCGCGCTCTAGCTCTTCATCGTTGCTGACCTCTGTTAGTACGCCCATACCAAGCGAGTGAGCCACTTCTGCTAACTCTTTATACTCTTCATTAGTAAGTACAGACAGCATCAGCAAGATGGCATTCGCTTGATAGTGACGCGCCAGATATACCTGATAGGTATCAATCATGAAATCCTTACACAATACAGGCTGAGTTGTCAGTCTCTTAACCTGTGGCAGGAAGTCGAAATTACCTTGAAAGTACTTCTCATCGGTCAGAACCGAGATAGCATCCGCATGGTTGGCATAGATAGACGCGATGTAATCTAGGTCGAAATCGTCACGAATAAGGCCCTTCGATGGGGATGCCTTTTTACACTCAAGGATAAATTTGGTTTTATCACCGCTTAATGCTTCATAGAAGTTGCGGTCTGATTGCTCTAGAGAATCTTTGAAGGTCTCTAGGGGCTGAGTTTGTTTGCGCTCTGCAACCCAAATCGCTTTATCGTCGACAATCTTAGCCAGTACCTGTGCCATGTCGCGGTTTTGTTGGGTAATGTGCTCTGACATGATTAACCTCTAGCTGCCAGTTGTTCTACAAGTGTCATCGCCTTGCCACTGCGCATTGCATCGATTGCTTGCTGAGCGTTGGCTTTTAGGTCTTCGTGGCCAAATAGGCGCATCAGTAGGGCAACGTTTGCCGCAACAGCGGCTTCTTGCGCAGGCGTGCCTTTGCCACTGAGTAGGTTGGTCACGATAGCGCGGTTTTCATCCGGTGTGCCACCTTTTAGTGCCTCAAGAGGATAGGTCTCAAGGCCAAAATCTTCTGCAGTTAAACTATAGTGTTCAATTTTGCCGTCTTTGATTTCTGCAACTGTGGTTGAGCCGTGGATAGCCACTTCATCTAGACCACTGCCGTGAACAACCGCAGCGCGCTTCATGTTCATTTGCAGCATAGTTTCCGCGATTGGCGCAACTAGCTCTCATCGTATACGCCATCAGCTCTATGTTCGGACGAGCAGGGTTAATAAGCGGGCCCATGATATTAAAGATGGTGCGCGTTTTAGGGTTTGACGCACTGGCATCGCGTGTCTCACACCTTGGTGATATTGAGGTGCAAATAGGAAGGCTACACCGATGTCCTCAACTGCTTTAGCTGTATCTTCAGCGCTCATCGCAAGGTTGATGCCGAATGAGTCTAGAAGATCAGATGAACCAGACTTGCTAGACACGCCACGGTTACCGTGCTTAGCGACTTTAAGGCCAACAGCTGCGGCTACAAACGCCGAAGTTGTTGAGATGTTGAAGGTGTTTGAACCATCGCCACCAGTACCTACGATATCGGCAAAATCATAATCTGGACGAGGGAAAGGCTGAGCGTTAGCCAGCAGTGCTTTCGCCGCACCTGCGATTTCCTGTGGTGTCTCGCCTTTGATCTTTAGTGCAGTTAGCGCAGCACTCAAAACGATAGGGTCTACTTCGCCTTTGATGATCTGGTCAAACAGCTGTTGACTCTCTTCAATGCTCAGGCTTTGCTGATCGTAAAGTTTCTCTAGGATCTGTTGCATTATTCTTCCTTGTTCTTATTTCGCTGCGTCGTGTTTGTTTAGGGCCCACTCGATAGAGTTCTCAAGCAGGGTCGCACCGTAGGTGGTCATAATAGACTCAGGATGGAACTGAAATCCACACACTTTATCTTGCTCATGCACAACAGACATCACTAGGTCATCCACTTGAGCTGTAATGGTTAGGTCATCCGTCACCTTGGTCGCTACTAGAGAGTGGTAGCGCGCGATGGCAAATGGCGACGGCAGACTTGCATATGTAGCGTGCCCAGCGTGCTCCATCATAGATACCTTACCGTGCACTATCTCGCCTGCACCCGCTACGGTGCCGCCATACGCCTCAACGATAGCCTGGTGGCCAAGGCAGATACCGATAATTGGCACTTCACCCTTAAAACGTTGAATAATCGCTGGCATATTGCCTGCTTCACTTGGAGCGCCTGGGCCTGGAGAGAGTAGCAGTACAGGATCTTCAACAGACTGCACCGCTTTTTCAATGACCTCTACCGAGATCTGGTTTCGGTATACGGTAACCTTGTGACCTAGGGTGCGGAACTGATCCACTAGGTTGTAGGTAAATGAATCGAAGTTATCGATAAACAGGATATTAGCCATTGGATACCTCGGTATGAGCCGCTTGGATAGCGCTGATTACTGCTTGTGCTTTGCCGCGAGTCTCGTCGGCTTCAGCTTGAGGGTCTGAGTCGAATACCACACCGGCACCGGCCTGTACCTTAGCCACGCCATCTTCTACATAGGCAGAGCGGATAACGATACAGGTATCTAGGTCTCCACGACCTGTCATATAACCCACTGCGCCACCATAGCTACCACGGCGCTGCTTTTCTACGTCACGGATCAGTTGCATTGCGCGGATTTAGGAGCGCCAGTTAAAGTGCCCATGTTCATGCAAGCTTGATAAGCGTGTAGCGCGTCTAGGTCATCTCGAAGCTGACCGACAACGCGCGATACCAAGTGCATCACGTGCTGTAGCGGTCTACCTTAAGAAGGTCGGCGACATGACGAGTACCGTGTGCAGAGATGCGAGCTACGTCATTACGCGCTAGGTCTACCAGCATCATGTGCTCTGCGTTTTCTTTCATATCGGTGCGAAGTTCGAGCTCGATACGGCTATCTAGGTCTTTGTTAATTGACCCATCTAGGTTCTTACCGCGACGGCGAGTACCTGCGATTGGGTAGATCTCAATCTGGTTGGTCTCGGTCTCGTATTTCAGAGCGCTCTCTGGAGAGGCACCGAATAGAGTAAATAGCTCATCTTGCATGTAGAACATGTAAGGGCTTGGGTTGCTCTTCTTCAGTTGCTTATACGCGGCTAGTGGAGAAGGGCAAGGCAGCGAGAAGTATCGCGAAGGTACAACCTGGAAGATGTCGCCTTTCACCACGAACTCTTTCATGTCACGAACGATGTCACAGAAGTCTTCATCGCTTACGCTAGGGGTCGCTTCACATGTATCCAGTTGCACGGCTTTTGGTGCGGCAACCACTGAGTTCATCTCAGATTGGATTTCATCAAGCGCGCTTCAATTTTTGCTTTGCTCGACGCATTGGCATCAAACAAGCTGCCGTAAAGGTGAGCGTGCTGGGTTTGATGGTCGATAACAATCAGAGTTTCCGCTACGTAGAAAACGTAGTCTGGGCACTGGCTGTTCTCTGCAGCATCACCCAAAGGCTCAAAGTTTGCCACTAGGTCGTAAGCGAATAGACCACCGATGAACAGTGCCATTGGGTCGTGTTTATCGCAGTCGAAGCTCTTTTTCACAATACGTAGCATATCGAACGAAGAAGGCTGACGAATACGGCTATCTTCATCTAGGTTTACGTCTTGCTCAGCAAACTCAACCTCTAGCTCAGTGTTTGATTGCGCGGTAATGAACTCTGGGTTTAGGTTCTGTTTTAGGCGAGAAAGAAGCGCTTCACCGTTTTCACTGTTAGCACGCAGCATTACCTTGTGACCGCGACACTCGATACGCATGGCAGCGTCAACCAGAAGCAAGCTTTTTAGGTCCTCTTTTGATTCAATCTCAGAAGACTCTAAAAGTAGGGTGTCATCTTTGCCCTTGCATAGATGGTGAAACAGTTCAGTTGGGTCTTGAGAGTACAGTACGTCTCTTTGATGCAACTCGAGTTGGCCGAGTTGATTATTGTTGATGGTCTGTGTCACAAGACCTCCTTGTAATTCGCTACGTTTGTTGGCTGACATAGTCGCATATTCTTTCGCTCTACCCAAAGTTGTTAGGCCGAAATTGGCTCAAACTTTGCTCACTTAAAACAGGGTGTGATGTTGGAATCACTTTTTGGTGTCTAAAGGGTTAAAACAATAAGTTTTGTGCATAAAAAAGGCCCGCATACTAATGCGAGCCTGAGTGTATGTTTAACGCACTCTTATGCATAGCTCGCTTAAGTTTCAAGCCACCAACGCCATGCTTTAGATACAACAGCACCACGACCCAAAATAGTTTGGGTTTCGTTCATCGCTACTTGCTGTATCATCTGAGTGAACATAAAGGATTTCTTTTCGTAAATTAACTTCGTACTAGTTAACTAGTACGGGCAGGGAAAGTCAAGCATAAATATGATTTTTGATCTTCATTCTCACACTACCGCCTCAGATGGCCGTCTATCTCCACAAGATTTAGTGGATAGGGCCATAGAACACAGAGTCAGTGTGCTCGCGATTACTGACCATGACACCCTAGAGGGCATACCTGAAGCTAGAAACTACATCGCGCAAAATCAGTTGCCGATAGAGCTTTTAAATGGCATCGAGTTCTCGACCTTGTGGTCAAACAAGGACATCCATATCGTCGGGCTTAATATCGATGTGGAGTGTGAGGCATTGCATGCGCTCATTGAAAAACAAAAGGCGCACCGCGTAGGGCGTGCTGAGTTGATTGCTCATCGTTTATCAAAGCATCTTAAAGTTGACCCATTACCAGAGGTCAAAGCCATTGCCGGTGATGCACCTGTGACTCGAGCACACTTTGCAAAGTGGCTGGTGGATAATGGTCATGCCAAGACCATGCAACTGGTGTTCAAGAAGTTTCTGACTCGCGATAAACCGGGTTACGTGCCACCACAATGGTGTTCAATGAAAGACGCGGTAGATGCTATCCATGCCGCTGGCGGGGTTGCAGTTTTGGCTCATCCAGGGCGATACGATCTTACGGCGAAATGGCAGAAGCGATTAATAAATGCATTTGTTGAAGCAGGTGGTGACGCCATGGAGGTGGCACAGCCACAACAAAGTCAGCAGGAGAGACGCAATCTGGCGGATTATGCTATACAATACAACCTATTAGCTTCCCAGGGATCAGATTTTCACTATCCGACTCCGTGGATGGAACTGGGAAGAAATTTGTGGCTCCCATCGGGCGTGACGCCAGTTTGGGAAAGCATGCCGCAATTTGCATCGGATACAGAGGAATTGTAATGAGTCAATATTTTTACGTTCATCCAGAGAACCCTCAAGCGCGCCTTATCACACAAGCGGTGGCTATCATTCGAAATGGTGGGGTTGTGGTATTTCCAACAGATTCAGCTACGCCCTTGGTTGCCAGTTGGAGAACAAGAACGCACTAGAAAAGGTGTGTCGCATTCGTAAGCTGGATGATAAGCATAACTTCACCTTGCTATGTCGAGATCTATCAGAGCTTCTCTGTTTGCACGCGTTGATAACTCAGCGTTCCGATTGCTAAAGAACAACACTCCAGGCCCTTACACCTTTATCTTTAAAGGGACTAAAGAGGTGCCGCGCCGTTTGATGAATGCTAAACGCAAGACCATTGGTATTCGTGTTCCAGATAACCGTATTGCCTTGGATCTTTTAGAAGCTTTGGGTGAGCCGATGATGTCTACTTCATTGATTCTACCGGGCAATGAGGTTGCGGAATCTGACCCAGAAGAGATCCGCGATAAGCTTGAGCATGCAGTAGATCTCATCATTAACGGTGGTTACTTAGGTGAGCAACCAACCACGGTTATCGACTTTAGCGATGAGGATCCTGTGGTGTTGCGTCAAGGTGCGGGAGATTCGACACCTTTTGAATAAAATTGAGGTGAATTTCCCCCGATTTTTTGCGATACTACGCGGCCGCCAAATGATGGCGACACCATAACCACTTTCGACGTCTGTGAAGACGACATATAGGCAAATTAATGAGCGAAAAATTACAGAAGATTTTGGCACGAGCGGGACATGGTTCGCGTCGTGAGCTTGAAGCTTTAATTAAATCAGGTCGCGTAAGCGTGAACGGACAGGTAGCCTCTCTGGGCGAGCGTCTGGAAGACGAAGACGCGGTTGTTCGTATCGATGGTCACACTGTGAACATTAAAGCCGAGCAGGAAGTGGTGTGTCGCGTACTGGCTTATTACAAGCCTGAAGGCGAACTGTGTACCCGTCACGACCCTGAAGGTCGCCGCACTGTATTTGACCGTCTACCTAAGATCCGTGGCGCACGCTGGATCTCTGTAGGTCGTCTGGATGCAAACACCTCTGGTCTACTTCTATTCACTACCGATGGTGAGCTAGCAAACCGTCTAATGCACCCAAGCCGTCAGGTTGAACGTGAATACCTAGTGCGTGTATTCGGTGAAGTGAACGAGCAAAAAGTTCGTAACCTGGTTCGCGGCGTAGAGCTAGAAGATGGCATGGCGCGTTTCGAAGACGTTGTTCACGCGGGTGGTGAGGGTATGAACCACACCTTCTACGTTGTGATTAACGAAGGTCGTAACCGTGAAGTTCGTCGTCTTTGGGAGTCTCAAGAGACGACAGTTAGCCGTCTTAAGCGTGTTCGCTACGGTGACATCTTCCTAGAGAAGAAACTTCCTCGTGGGGGATGGATGGAGCTTAGCCTTAAGCAGGTGAACTACCTACGTGAACTCGTTGAGCTACCAGCAGAGAAGAGCACGCTTCTTGAAGAGCGTAAGCAAAACACTTCTCGCTCGCGTGAGCGTTCACGCTCTCAGAAGATCCGTCGTGCAGTACGTCGCCACGAAGAGCGTGTAAGCAGCGGTGGTCAGCAGCGTAAGCCTAAGAAGACGCGCCGTCAGCAGTAAATAAAAATAGCGACCGATTGGTCGCTATTTTTAGCTGTGAGCGGCAAGCTTTAAGCTGTCAGTGGTCATCATCTCATTGGCATATAAAAATGTTCTGATAGCTGATAGCTGATAGCTGATAGCTCTAAAATATCCAAGTAAGCAACGGTGCAATTAACACAGTCACCACCCCAGAAAACAGCATCACCAAACTCGCCACTGTTCCCGCTTCATTATGAATCCCATAAGCAATCGCCGTACCTGAACCATGCGCACTGGCACCCAAGCCGGCACCCTTGCCATGTGGCGAACGGATCTTAATCACTCCAAGGAGCACCTCAGCACAAATAATCCCAAACACGCCGGTTAGTACCACAAAAATGGCGGTAAGGTCAGCTTGGCCACCGATGGATTTAGATGCCTCTACCGCAAAAGGCGTGGTAATAGAGCGTACCGATAGGCTGCGTTGCAATATCTCAGATAGATGAAATAGCTTGCTTAGATAAACTGTACTGCTGATAGCTGTGATTATTGCTACCACAATCCCAGCTGAGATAGACATCCAGTGGCGTTTGATGATGTTTCTGTTCTCGTGCACTGGAACTGCAAAGGCGACAGTGGCAGGGCCGAGCATCCAGATAAGCCAGTGGGATTCGTTGATATAGTCGGTGTAGCTAATGTTTAAAGAAACCACGATAGCGACCAACACCAAAGGCACAGAAACTAAAGGGATCAGCCACACCTTTTTAAAGCGACGATGCAGATGTTTGCTTAGGTAGTAACAACCGATAGTCAAAAGAAAACAGATAAAGGCGATAGTGTTATGGCTCATTGCTCTGCTCCTGATTTCTTTAATTCATAGTGGTAGATCTTGTCTACCACTAGCGCGGTAACCGACAGCACGAGTATGGTGCTAAGTCCAATCACTGCCAGTATTCTGCCGCCTTGCTCGGCGAACAAATCTTGATAATTAACGATGGCGATAACCGCTGGGATAAAGAAAAGAAGCATCTCAGCAATTAACCAAGTGGAGCCAGCTTTAAGCCAATCAACCTTGACCAATTTAAAAGTAAGCAGTGCCAACAGCAGAAACATACCAAACACATTCGACGGCAATGGAATATGAAGTTGCCCAACCGCTATATCAGCGCACATCCATACCAGACATAGGGCAACTACCTGAGAAAGGGTGAGGGTAAAGTGTTTGAGCTT
The DNA here is from genome assembly GCA_000830455.1 of Vibrio sp. JCM 19236. Lineage (GTDB taxonomy): Bacteria > Pseudomonadota > Gammaproteobacteria > Enterobacterales > Vibrionaceae > Vibrio. The sequence goes on along the minus strand of BBSB01000039.1, from coordinate 7,508 downwards.
TGCGACTGTCATAACGAATTGAACTGATGAGATTTGAGTTCAATTATGAATAATTGATAAATCATACTCCAATGAATAATATGAGATAAAAGTATTCTTTTTTGGAATGATCGTATGACAGCTAAAGAGCTTGCCTATTTCGTTACCTTGGTTGAGACCCAGAACTTCACTCGTGCATCTGAAAAACTGTTTGTCACTCAGCCAACCATTAGCAAGGCATTAAAATCTTTAGAAGATAGCTCTGGACAGCCCTTAGTTCATCGTAAGGGCAGGGATATTGAGCTCACAGAGGCAGGTAAGGTGGTGTACGAGCATGCCATCACCATTCTAAGCAATATCAGCGAGATGCAGCAGCGCTTGGATGATATGCGCGAGCTAAAGTCGGGCCATATTACTATCGGTATTCCGCCTATGGTGGGGCACCTCTATACCGAGCTCTTGCAAGAATTTTCTCGCAGCTATCCATCCATTGAGGTGACGGTAGTTGAAGGTGGTGGAAGAAAAATCGAGCAAGATCTTCTCTCGGGAGATATCGATGTTGCACTGTCTATGTTGCCGACGCGAGAGGACAGGTTTGAATATGAATCTGTGGGCGACTATCCCATCTATGCTGTGTTGCCAAAAGATGATAAATGGCTGGGTGAGTCAAAACTAGAACTCACTGAGCTAAAGGATATTCCTTTTTACCTATATACCTCTGAATTTACCATTACCCAGATAATCGAAAGGTTGTGTAAAGATAAGGGCTTTGTTCCCAGGGTAGGTATTAAGAGCAGTCAGTGGGATTTTCTTGCCGCTATGGTGAAAAGTGGTCTTGGGGTGAGTTTTATACCGGAGCCCATCTGTCGAAATCTCAATCCCAAGGATTACTGTTTTCGAGAGTTGAGCGATGAGCTCCGATGGCGTCTTGCTTGATGTGGAGTCGCGAACGCTATCTATCTAAAGCAAGTCAGGCCTTTGTCGACCTGGTGAAGAGTCGAACTTAGTCGCGCTTCCACAAGATGTGACAGAACTTATGGTCTGGGTCGCGTGAAACCAGAAGGCGAGCGAATACGTCATCCAGTGTGTCGTTCTCTTCGTTTACCAAGCCAACACGAACCTCAGCATAGGTCTCTTTGTCTACCTCAAAGCCCACGTGTTGTACCCAGTCATCGCCAGTTTCAACCAGCTCAGCCGCACCACGCTCTTCAAATTGAAGGGTGAATAGAGCTACGTCTGCCGCTTCAAGGTTGTCAGGTGCCATTTCTAGGAAGATATCGTAAGCCGTGTCGATGGCGTCGTCGTATGAGAGAAGTTCAGTCATCTCTAATCCTCTTAATATTTTCGGCGATTGTACGTGTTAATTGTGTCAATTAAAACAGTCCAAGCTGAGGGGCATTGATTTCATCAAACTTGAGCCAACAAAGGGCAATATGGCATCAGCCACTGGCTTTATCTGTTTATCAATATAGTGCTGATAATCCATCGGCGCTTTGACATAATCCAGTGGTTCAGGCCCTTGTAGAGTCATTACGTAGGAGATGCGCCCACGGTTTTGATACTGCAGAGGCCTGCCTAGCTTCTCGTTTATTTCATCGGCAAGGCGAGCAGCGCGTACCTGGGTGGCACATTCTTTTGATATTCATGCAAGCGGCGTCGAAGGCGTTTGCGATACACCAGTTTGTCATCCAGTTGCCCAGATTCAATCTTTTCTACGATTTCTAACACATAGTCGGTAGGGTCTTGATTATCGAAGATGAGCTCGTACAGGTGTTGCTGAAACTCTTGCGCAAGAGATGTCCAGTCACTGCGTGCGCTTTCTAACCCTTTGAAGACAATGCGTGAGCTTTCCCCTTGTGTGATAAGCCTGCGTAGCGTTTTTTCGAACCGGTTTCTGAGCCACGAATAGTCGGCATAAAGAATCGGTTAAAGTGGGTCTCGTACTCCAGCTCCAGATAGGACGTGAGGTTATATTCCTCGAGAAGGTGTTCGGTCCACCAAGTGTTGATCTCTTGAGTGAGGGTATTACCTATCTTGTCTGCTTCTTCTTTACTGCAACTGTTCTTCAAAGAGACGAAGGTGGAGTCGGTATCACCATAGATGACCTCATAACCTCGCTCTTCAATTAGCTTGCGAGTGGTCTTCATGATTTCGTGCCCTCGAAGGGTAATCGATGAAGCAAGACGCGTATCGAAGAATCGGCAACCGCCAGAGCCCAGCACTCCATAGAAGGAGTTCATAATGATCTTAATTGCAGTAGAGAAGGCGACCTCTTTTTGCTGCTTAGCCTTGTCACGAGCCTTCCATAGGTTTTCGATAAGCTGAGGCAGATAGTGTTTCTGACGATGAAACTGTGCCTTCCTAAAACCGGGAACGGCTTGGTCATCACCCTTACCAATTTCAGCTTTTAAACCTTCTACTAGCCCATAGGTCAATCAAGAAACTTCGGATGATGGCGGGGTAAAGGCTTTTGAAATCCAGCACTAATACTGAGTCATATAGCCCCGGTCTTGAGTCCATTACAAAGCCGCCAGGGCTGGCTATCCAGTTCTCCGGCTCTAGATTAGGCGCTATATATCCACCTCTATGCAGACGTGGCAGATAAAGGTTAGAGAAGGCTGCAACGCTACCGCCAATCCTATCTAATGCAAGGCCAGTGAGCTTGCTTCGCTCAATGAGGTAATCCAATAAATGGGTGTACTCAAAGATACGCGTCACCAGAGCGCAATCTTGGAAGTTATATTTTGCCAGCGCCAACTTATCGTGATGGAACATATGGTTGATCTCGTCCATTCGATCGTTGGGATTGCTGATGGCCTTACCTTCATGCAAAAGTTCGCGCGAGACATTCTCCAAAGACCAGGAATCAAAGGAGTAAGTGGCGGCTTTCAAACCGTCGATACCATCTATCACCACACGCCCCGGAACATTGATGAAACCGTTTTGGTTTTGCGCCGTTTGCCGGTAGAGACACTCTTGGCGACCACGACCTAGGGGCAATTTAATATTGTGCGCCTGCGCTCGCTGCAGCAGCAGTCTCATATCAAAGCCAATGACGTTCCAGCCAATAATGATGTCAGGGTCAAACTGATAAAACCATTGTACTAGTGCCTGTAGCAGAGACTTTTCGTCCGCGACCCACTGTATGGCAACACCTTCACTTATTTGCGGTTCTCCTACCATGATTACCCTTTGGTCACGAGGACAATCAAGGCCAACGGAGTAGAGTACTCCCTTAGCTGAGCACTCTAGGTCGAGAGAAACCATACAAAGATTCGGGGTGTAGTGCTCGGCTTTACGGGCTTGGGCTTGGCTTATTTGTAGGTAACCCTGCTTGGCGTACTCTGTACCTTCAACCTCAATTTGCCCTTGGATGAAGCGTTCCATTAGATAGCGGTCAGCGAGGCGAATGTCCGACTCAAAGACCTTTAATCCGTGCTCATTCAGCACCGTCTCGAAGTTGCGAGCCTCTCTTTGGGTTTTGAAATAGTAAGCGGTGACCTTGTCATGCTTAAAGGTTTGAAGCTCGAGCGCACGATAGCGACATTGAATTTGATGTGCCTTGGCTAGCGACTCTACTTCAGCATGGTCAGCGGAGCGCACAAAAAAACCGATTCTTGGTTTGGTATTTGAACCAAAGCAGGACCAGAATCAGTAGAAAGCCACAGGTCGATTTGTGTGGTGGAGCCAATATCTCTAGCTTGACGAGTGAGGATAAAACCGCTGCGCAATGTGTTTGCCTTTGAAGGAACTTCTTACCTGATCATAACAAAAGTCGTGGTGGTTGAGGTTAGGATTTGTCGCCGTTTTGTAAAATTAGATCTTAGACAAAACAGTGGGCAAACCTAATGATATGTTGAATTAGGGTAGCTAATCGTAATATCCTGATGCGCGCAGTTTCACTATGTGACAGAAATGACTTATATTTCTGTCACTTATGCATGAAACACGTATCATAAGAATAAAAATTGGTCGAAATTACCAAAATTACTTGGTATGGCTCATAATTACCGCATTCAAAGATTGCCAAACGGAGTCTGGAACAGCATATTGCTAAGGTTTCAAACTCTATTAAGTATAAAAATTGAATTCGTTAGTTGTGGCTCAATTGACTGGCTTTGCGAACAAAAAAATTAGTGTGGAGATACAAGCTTGATTAATGTTTTTCTTGTAGATGATCACGAGCTAGTTCGCACAGGGATACGACGTATTATTGAAGACGTCCGTGGCATGAACGTAGCAGGAGAGGCTGAAAGCGGTGAAGAATCGGTAAAATGGTGTCGTAGCAATCATGCTGATGTCATTTTAATGGACATGAATATGCCCGGTATTGGTGGCTTGGAAGCCACTAAGAAAATTCTCCGTTTTAATCCTGACGTTAAAATCATCGTACTAACCGTACATACAGAAAACCCGTTTCCTACCAAAGTGATGCAGGCAGGCGCGGCAGGATATCTTACTAAGGGCGCTGGTCCAGATGAGATGGTGAATGCCATCCGTATGGTGAACAGTGGTCAAAGATATATTTCACCAGAGATTGCACAACAGATGGCCCTTAGCCAGGTGTCGCACTCTTCTGATAACCCATTTAAAGACCTTTCGGAGCGAGAGCTTCAGATCATGCTGATGATCACTAAAGGTCAAAAGGTAACAGACATTTCCGAGCAGCTGAGCTTGAGCCCGAAAACGGTAAACAGTTATCGTTACCGTTTGTTTAATAAGCTCGATATCAGCGGTGACGTGGAATTGACGCACTTAGCGATTCGTCACGGGATGCTCGATACAGAGACACTTTAGTGAGTTTCGACTCTACTGCCTTTCTAAAAACAGTAACTAACCAGCCCGGCGTATACAGAATGTATAATGCCGAGCAGGTTGTTATTTATGTCGGTAAAGCAAAAGACCTCAAAAAGCGCCTAAGTAGTTATTTTCGTAAGACATTAGACAACGAAAAGACCAAAGCGCTGGTCAGTCACATCCAGCATATTGATGTCACGGTTACCCACACCGAGACTGAAGCACTTATCCTCGAACACAACTATATCAAGCAGTATCTGCCTAAATATAACGTTCTGCTTCGTGATGATAAGTCCTACCCATATATCTTTATCAGCGGTCACAAGCACCCAAGGCTCTCATTGCATCGCGGCTCTAAGAAGCGCAAAGGGGAGTATTTTGGTCCTTATCCAGACTCTGGTGCGGTGAGACAAACCCTACATCTTTGCAAAAGGTGCTCCCCATGCGCCAATGCGAAGACACCATCTATGCTAACCGTACTCGTCCATGCCTGATGTATCAGATTGGTCGTTGTGTGGCTCCTTGTGTCAGTTCGGTGATTTCTGATGAGGAGTACGCTGAGTTGGTTGAATGGGTGCGTCTTTTCCTGCAAGGTAAAGACAAACAGGTGGTGACTCAACTGATTGAGAAGATGGATGAGGCGAGCAAGACGCTTAAGTTTGAAGAAGCAGCTAAGTATCGCGATCAGATCCAAGCTATTCGCCGAATCCAAGAGCAGCAGTATGTGTCAGAAGACAGTTTCGATGACATAGACGTGCTCGGCTATGCCCAAGAGACCGGTGTGGCCTGCGTGCATATCTTGATGATACGTCAGGGTAAGATTTTGGGTAGTCGTAGCTTTTTTCCAAAGATCCCAAACAACAGTCAGCAAGATGAGATCTTCTACAGCTTTATCAGCCAGTATTATCTCAATCAGTCTGAGGGTAGGGGATTGCCCTCACGCCTTATTTTCGCCTCTGGCTTGCTAAGCGAGCAAGAAGCCTTCCAACAGGTTCTAACCGATATGGCAGGGCGTAAGGTCACCTTCCATGTCAGTCCTAGTGGCACACGTGGACGCTATCTAAAACTCGCTAACACCAATGCCTTGAATGCGATCACCACCAAGATTAACCATAAGATGACCATCTCGCAGCGCTTCAAAGAGCTTCAAGAGGTGCTAGGTATGGAATCTATTAGGCGCATGGAGTGTTTCGATATCAGTCACACCATGGGAGAGAACACTATTGCCTCGTGTGTGGTGTTCAATCATGAAGGGCCGCTGAAGCAAGAGTATCGCCGCTACAACATCACTGGCATTACCGGTGGTGATGATTACGCGGCTATGGGGCAGGTGCTTGAGCGTCGCTACTCTAAGCAACTGGATGTGGACAAGATCCCTGACATCGTGTTTATCGATGGTGGTAAAGGCCAGCTCAATCGTGCGGTGGAGATCATCAGTCAGTATTGGGATGAGTGGCCGAAGAAGCCGCGTCTTATCGGTATCGCTAAGGGTGTGACACGTAAGCCTGGCCTTGAGACCATGATTACTCCAGATGGTGAGGAGTTTAACCTCGCCAGTGATGCGCCTGCGCTGCATTTGATGCAACACATTCGAGACGAGAGTCATAACCACGCGATCTCAGGTCATAGAGCCAAGCGCGGTAAAGCTCGCCGCACCAGTGCTTTAGAGGGAATCGAGGGGATCGGTCCAAAACGTCGCCAGGCACTTCTTAAATATATGGGTGGGCTGCAGGAGTTGAAGCGCGCGAGTGCCGAAGAAATCGCCAAAGTGCCCGGTATTAGTCATTCTTTAGCAGAAAAGATATTTCAGGCGTTGCAACACTAGGTAAAATCCCGCAACATTGACCTTAAATGATAAGCCATCAAAGCACGATGTGGTCGTGCTCTTAGAGTCGTTACAATGCGTTTAACAATACCAAACATTCTAACCCTGCTTCGCCTTATCCTGATCCCAATCTTCGTGATTGTTTTCTATCTTCCTTATTCGTGGGCGCCATTTGTGGCCGCTATGGTTTTCTGGGTCGCAGGCTTTACCGATTGGTTGGATGGCTATATCGCAAGAAAGCTGGGCCAGATGTCTCGCTTCGGAGCTTTTCTTGACCCGGTTGCCGATAAGGTGATGGTGGCAACGGCGCTACTGCTTATCTCTGAGCACTACGCCACACTTTGGATTACCATCCCAGCCATTATTATGATTTCTCGTGAGATCATCATTTCAGCCTAAGAGAGTGGATGGCGGAAATCGGTAAACGCTCTAGCGTTGCAGTGTCATGGACAGGTAAGGTTAAGACCTTTTCACAGATGTTCGCGCTTTGGGTATTGATTTGGCGTTACGATGATTGGATGGTGTGGATTGGTTACGCTTCTTTGTATGTAGCAACCATACTGACAATCTACTCTATGATGCAGTATTTAATGGCGGCCAAAGACGATTTACTCGAATCAGATTAATAAAAAACCAGCTTCGGCTGGTTTTTGCTATTTATTCCCTAGAGATACAGTTTTTTATACTAATAGTCTCGGTATTACAGATATTTAGCAAAATGTGACTTGGATAAATAAACAACTAAATAGACGAAATATAGACACATATTGCTAGATATCTAATCACTTATTTTAAGTTTGTTTGCAAAGCGAGCAAACGAATCCAAAATTTAAAAATAGTGTTGACTCAACCCCGTGAATCCGTAAAATGCCTCCCCGTACCGAAGAGGAATCCTCTTCAACAAGAC
>BBSB01000040.1:0-25148 GCA_000830455.1 Vibrio sp. JCM 19236 | reverse complement strand
ACCCAATTGGGTGGCTTTTTTATTTGCAGAGAAATAGTTAGGCAAACTCTACTGGAGTAGTAGCGTTGCGAAGCCATGCTTTTTCTTCTTCACCTAATAGCGGTTCAAGGTCTGCAACAACTTTTGCGTGATAGTCGTTTAGCCACTCTACTTCGTTAGCGTTTAGAAGGGTAAGGTCGATATTGCGAGTATCGATAGGGCAGCGTGTTAGAGATTCAAAACCAAGAACCTTCATGTCACCTTTGGTCTCTACCTCAACAACGATCTCTAGATTCTCAATGCGGATACCGAATTGATTCTCGCGGTAATAGCCAGGTTCGTTTGAAAGAACCATCCCAGGTTGTAGAGCAACTTTGTTGTAAACCTTAGAAATACGTTGAGGGCCTTCGTGCACACTTAGGAAGTGACCAACGCCGTGGCCGGTGCCGTGGTCGTAATCGAAACCATGTTGCCACAGGTGCTGACGAGCCAAGGCATCTAGTTGGTGACCACAAGTACCCACAGGGAAGCGAGCGGTAGCCAGAGCAATATGACCTTTGAGCACTAAGGTAAACAGGCGCTTCATCTCGTGAGTTGGAGTGCCTACTGCGATGGTACGAGTGATATCAGTTGTGCCATCAGGATATTGACCACCAGAATCCACCAGATACATGGTGTTGTTGTTGAGTACACCTGGCTCTGGTTCATTGATATGATTGTAGTGACACATGGCGGCATTATGCGCTGCTGCTGAAATGGTATCGAAACTCAAGTCTACTAGGCTATCATCCAAGCGACGGAACTCTTCCAGCTTGTCAGATAGGGTGCCTTCATCAAGTAGATTGCCTTGGTCATTCTGCTTGTCGAACCAAGATAGAAATTTCACCATGCTACACCATCACGGATATGGCTTTGACGCATACCTTCAGCTTCAACGGAATTCTTAGCCGCTTTTGGCATTAGACAAGGGTCATCACTATCTATGACTTCTGCACCAGCTTTTTCCAATGTGATGCCAAACCAAGCATTGCTGTTAGTCGCATCAAGAATTACCTTTTTGCCATTTAGAGCAATAAGGCGATCTGAAAGTGATTCTGGAGAAATAACAGTAACGCCCTCAGCCACATGCTGATCAAAGCCGTCAGGGATTCTAGCTGAATCAACGAACAGCTCAGTGCTGCCGTTTGCATGAATGATTGCGTGGCTTAGCACTACAGGTAGGCGTGATACGTCGCTACCACGAATGTTGAGTAGCCAGCAGATAGAGTCTAAAGCTGTGATGACAGCGCAATCTGCACCGGATTCAGCAATGCTTTTCCCAATAAGCCCACGCTTATCTAGGCTGCTTTGGCCAACCCATTCATTACCCATCAAGCGAATCTTCTCAGGTGAGGGTGTCGGGCGGTCTTCCCACAGTGAATCAATAGGATTTTGACCAACGCATACTAACTCAAGAAAGTCAGCAACCTTCTCTTCTGCATTAGCTAACCAAGCACCTGAGTGCATCTTAGGATCAACGCCCAACTTGCTACCTTTTTCCAGCTTAGATAGTGCCCAAGTTAAAGGTGGGTTTTCAATAAGGTGCTGGTATTCAAAGATAGAGTCTGGGGTTTGTTTAGTAACCTGAACTGTATAGCGGCCATCAACAAAGATAGCGGCTTTGTCGCGGGTAACAATTACGGCGCCAGCAGAACCTGTGAAATTTGAGATCCAGTGTAAACGCTCGTTATGCTCTGGAATGTATTCGCCGAGGAACTCGTCCTCATGTGGAATAATAAATGCGTCCAGGTTGCTTTGTTGCATCCAAGTGCGTAAAGCGGCAACCCTGCTTTCGATTTGCTCGAGCATGATTTCTCCTTAAGTTATGCGTTTTTTGATAAAACTACTCTTTTTATTCTTGGTACGCAATTCATCAATAGGGAATTGAGATAGGGGTGTTAGCAAAGAGATTTTTCATCTTTGGTCTAGTGAGTGCATTGAGTTGAAAAACCTAGGAAATATAAGGGATAGGGTATAGAGTATATTTAGTGGACAGTTTATAATCCGTCCACTACTGGTCCTCTAACCACTCCCACCTCAAATATTTATATCCGATATAAGTGAAGTAATATGGCGTTAACGACTTACGAATTAGCTCGCACTCTGGAGCAATTAGAAGATTCACCAGAAAAAGTAATGTACGGAAAATTGCTAAGCGAACTTGGCAATCAAAGTGAAGAAAGAATCAGAAGTGCGGCTAAGCAGTTGCCACTGCATATACTCAGAGACATTGTTTACCAATTTCAGCAAGTGATTGAGTCTCGTAAAGATGAGCAAGTTGATCTGCTAGCTAAAGAACTCAGTGATAGCGGAATCTCTGCTGAAGACCTTAAAGCTTTCTTAAATAAATAAACCCCAGAAGGGGTTTATTTATTCTTTCATTTTGCTCACTAGCAGTTTATCGACAGAGATAACCCCTGCACCCCACACGATATTTATCAATATCATTAGTCCCCACAACTGGTGATCGTAGAAGCCTTTTTCCCAAAGCAATGGTAGGAGACAACGGCGATGATATTGAACACGAATAGTATCGCTGCAAAAGGTCGTGTGAATAATCCCAAAGCAATAAATACAGGGATAACCAGTTCGGCGGCTGTACCTAAATAAGCGGCTAACTCCCAAGGTAGAATTGGCACTTGGTACTCGTATTCAAATAGGAACAGTGTGCTATCCCATGAGGCTATCTTGGTCATACCCGAATTGAAAAATACCCAGGCTACCCATAGACGACAAAACAATAGTAGTGCCGGCACGGCTATGTATTGCAGTCGTACCACCAAAGAGTCATAGACTTGGTATTGTGTTTGAATGTTCATATGGCCTCCGTTTTTATCTGTTAATCCTAAAACCAGTTATTACATTGGCTTGGGCTAATGCAGGTAACGCACCCAATAGCTGGTGTTCTATTTCACCTAGAGGTTTCTGCTGTTCGATATCTTTCAATAGTTTTGTAGCTGCAAGACTCAACTGTTGCATGCTGTAACCCCCTGTTGGTGAAGCCGAGACAATTCCTTGTTGTGGCTGGTTTATATCGAGACTGTCAAAGTCGTTATCCTCAATAGCTTGAATAAGGTCGAAGACCGCGAAGTTTGATAAGAAGCTATGAAGGTTTTGGTGCGCAATTAGTTGTATGTATTGCTGCTGGTCTTCGGCAATATTGTGCAGTTGATTAAGCGGGACGACGTCATCAGCTTGAGCTATAGAAGCAGAGGTCAGCCTCTCAACGAGCCATTCAAATTTAGCCACGTCATTCAGGTATGGAGCCGCTTTTATAACCTCAGGAAAGTTGTCAAAGGCAAGCCAAAAGCGATACCCATATTCATTGACGTCACCGCTTGTCGGTGGGCAATCAATGATGTGTTGTCTTGCTAATTGGTCGAAGCATTCCTCGCCAACCAGTAGCAAGGTGTTTTTAAAGGTCACCTTGAGCACATCGGTAAGGCTTAAAATGAAGTTGTTTCGATACACTTGAATGCGAGCGTCAGCATCGAAGTGATCCTCTGCAATATCACAGTTGAGTGCGTGACCTTTATAACGAAGGGCATTGGCAAAGTTTTGCTGAAGTTGAGCGAGTCTCATGACACACTCCTTTGAGGCTGCAACTGACTCACTATTTGTGTGGCCTTGTTCGCCTCATGTAGAAGAATATCCGGCTCAGGAATATCGCTGTCCCATTCGATCAGGGTAGGTTTAGGGCCATAATGCTCACACCAGTATCGATAAAGTTGCCATACTTCGTCACTGACCGGACGGCTGTGTGTGTCTATCCAAATCTTCCCTTGTGGTAAATCTTTGCTAATAAAGCCAGCTAAATGAAGTTCTTCAACGTGTTGATGGCGAATGCTGTTGATATAGTGTTTAGGCTCATAGCATGATTTAGCGATGAGACATAGATGTTGTTAAGATCGAACAGAAGCTTGCAGTCGGTCTTTTGTTGTACTTGGTTGAGGAACTCCCACTCATCGATAGTTGAGTGATTAAACTTGAGGTAGCTACTCGGGTTTTCTATGAGGAGAGGGCGCTTGATGGCATCTTGTACCTCAAGTACATTGCGACAAAACACCTCTAGTGCTTCCTCGGTATATGGTAGTGGTAGTAGGTCGTTAAAATGGACCCCACCATTTTCACTCCAACTCAAGTGGTCCGAAACCAGGATGGGTTCGATGTTAGCTATAAGGCTTTGTAGTTGTGTTAGGTGTTTCTGGCTAACTCTAGATACCGAACCTAAAGACAGTCCGATACCGTGACAGGATACTTCGGTATTCGCGCGGATGGCATGAAGCTGTTTGTTTGCATGCGAGTTTGGTTCGAAGAAGTTCTCACTATGTACCTCAAACCAAGGCACCGCAGTTGGATTGGCTTCAAAGTGATCTAAATGAGGGTGTCTTAACCCAATACCGACCGCGTGATTCGATAGCTTCATGGTGATTCCAATATCATTGGGTTGAAAAAAGGGAGACTTTAGTCTCCCGCAACTTGGTAAGCTAGGGTATTAAGCGGAAGTGGTACTACCGCCAGTTAGCTTGCCGCAAAGTCCTTTTGGTACCACAACAAAGGCGTCTTTCTGATTATCTTCTTTTGATGTACCCGCACATGAACTGGTTTTAGTAGCGCAGTCATTCTTACCAGCTTTTGATACGCCATAGCATTTCTCTTTGTCAGCGGCGACTGCTGGTGCTGCGGTAAGCATGGTGCCACCTAGAGCTAAAAGACCAGTAACTGCTGCTGTAACTGCAAGGTTAGACTTTTTCATGGTTCGATCCTCTGTTTTAATCCTTGTTCAATTTCGCAATCACCAGGGAATGTTAATAACTTGTTGCGATTGCTTATTGAATAGGAGATGAATTGAGCGAGAAATCTTTCAAAAAAAGCCTAGAAATAATCCATATCGCGATAACTATATGATTAATATGAGATTAAATTTTGAACAATTTAATCGGTGAAGCATTAGTGATACTGGTTTGAAACAGGTATACTTCCAATTAATGTATAAATGATCAGTAGCGAGTTGGATAGAAAAGATGGACGCATCACTGTTAGTAGATGGTTTAAATGACAAGCAGAGGGAGGCAGTTGCCGCTCCTTTGAGTAACCTCTTGGTGCTTGCTGGTGCTGGCAGTGGTAAAACTCGAGTCTTGGTTCATCGTATTGCTTGGTTACTTGCAGTTGAACAAGCCTCTCCGTTCTCTATCATGTCAGTGACCTTTACCAACAAGGCTGCTGCTGAGATGCGTGGTCGTATTGAAGACTTAATGCAAGGCTCTGCTTCTGGTATGTGGAATGGTACCTTTCACGGTATTTGCCATCGTATTCTTCGCGCTCACCACCTAGATGCGAACCTTCCTGAAGACTTTCAGATCATAGATTCTGATGATCAGATTCGCCTACTTAGACGCCTTATCAAGGCACAGAATCTAGATGAGAAGCAGTGGCCGGCGAAGCAGGTGCATGGTGGATTAATGGCAAGAAGGACGAAGGCCTTCGTCCATCGCATATCGATAGTTACCATGATCCAGTGACTCAAACTTGGCTTCGCATCTACTCGGTATATCAAGAGGCGTGTGATAGAGCAGGTCTGGTAGACTTTGCGGAGATCTTGCTTCGTTGCCATGAGTTACTTCGAGACAAGCACCATATCCGCGAACACTATCAAGCGCGCTTTAAGCACATCTTGGTGGACGAGTTCCAAGATACCAACAACATCCAATACGCATGGCTTCGTATGATGACAGGCAGTGAATGTCGCGTGATGATAGTGGGCGATGATGATCAGTCTATCTATGGCTGGCGTGGCGCAAGATAGAGAATATCCAGCGCTTCTTGAATGAGTTTGCTGGTGCTTCAACCATTCGTCTTGAGCAAAACTATCGCTCTACCAAGAACATCCTAACGGCTGCTAATCACCTTATCTCAAATAACCTTGAGCGTATGGGTAAAGAGCTGTGGACGGATGGAAAAGAGGGTGATCATATCTCAGTCTATTCAGCCTATAACGAGCTGGATGAAGCGCGATTTACAGTAAATAAGATCAAAGAGTGGCAGGAAGGTGGCGGTGCGCTAACAGATTCTGCCATCTTGTATCGAAACAACGCCCAATCTCGTGTAGTAGAAGAAGCCTTACTTCAGGCTGGTCTTCCTTATCGAATCTATGGTGGTATGCGATTCTTCGATCGCCAAGAAGTTAAAGATGCATTGGGTTACCTGCGCTTGATGTCTAACCGTAACGATGACGCCGCCTTTGAACGTATCGTGAATACTCCAACACGTGGTTTGGGTGAAAAGACCTTAGAAACCATACGTTTTGCGGCGCGAGATCGTGGTGCAACTCTGTGGCAAACCAGTATTCAATTACTTGAAGAAAAGGTGTTTGCGGGTCGTGCTGCCGGAGCATTAGGCCGTTTTGTTGAGCTAATAGATGCTCTTGAGGACGATACTGACTCAATGGAACTACACAAGCAAACTGACCATGTAATCAAGGCATCAGGTTTGTTTGCTATGTATCAGCAAGAAAAGGGTGAAAAGGCTCAGGCGCGTATAGAAAACTTGGAGGAACTGGTGACCGCGACTCGCCAGTTCGAAAAGCCAGAAGATGCGGATGAAATGAGTGACCTGGTTGCCTTCTTAACCCATGCTGCTCTTGAATCTGGTGAAGGGCAAGCGGATGAGTTTGACGACGCAGTGCAGCTTATGACCTTGCACAGTGCAAAAGGTCTAGAGTTCCCACTGGTATTCATGGTCGGTGTTGAAGAGGGGATGTTCCCAAGCCAGATGTCGGTTGAGGATGCAGGCCGCTTAGAGGAAGAGCGTCGCCTCTGTTACGTAGGTATGACCCGTGCAATGCAAAAGCTCTATATGACCTATGCAGAGATGCGTCGTCTATATGGCCAAGACAAGTATCACAAGCCTTCGCGCTTTATAAAGGAATTACCAACGGACTGCGTGCAAGAGGTGCGCATGAAGGCTCAAGTAAGTCGCTCTATGAGTAGCGGTCGCTTTAGTCAGGCGGTGAAGAAAGAGAACTTTAACGAGACTGGTTATACCTAGGGCAACGCGTAAAACATCCTAAGTTTGGTGAAGGCACCATTATCAACTTTGAGGGCAGTGGCGCGCAGAGTCGAGTTCAGGTTGCCTTTAACGGTGAAGGTATTAAGTGGTTAATCACTCAATACGCGAAGTTAGAGACCCTTTAAGAGATATAGAAGTCTCTAATCCCCAAAAGCAGATTGTTTACTGCTACAGCGGCAAGAATCAGTCCCATTACTCGACTTATGATTGCCGCTCCTACATTCCCAATCACTTTCTGAATCTTGGTTGCTCCCAACAAGAGTAATAGGGTTATCAGCAGCACAGCCATCATGGTACCGGCGGTAATAGCCTGATCCATAATCGAATGACGGTTATTATCGGTAAGCATCACGATAGCCATCATAGCGCCTGGAGAGGCGATTGACGGGATAGCAAGTGGGTAGACGGCAAGGTCTGCTAGTTGGCTGTGACTAGAGTCCCCAGAGATCTTACTTTCGGATTCAGGTTTGCTCTCACCGAAGATCATGGTCAATGCGAACAGCAGCAGTACTAAACCACCGGCAGCTTGGAAGGCCGGGAGGGGAATCTGCATTGCTTCTAGTAGTATTTGTCCCGCAACCAAAAAGAATAGCAAAACACCGGTGGAAATAGCGATCGCTTTGAGCGCAACTAAGCGGCGTTGAGCCTTGTCTAGGTGATTGGTTTGAGAAAGGTAGACAGGGACAGTGCCGATTGGATCAATAACGGCCCATAATACGACAAATTGAGTGATGACTATTCCGAGCAAACTGACCTCCTGTAAACATGGCTCACAAGGTCAAGTATACCTGCTGAATCAGTAACGTAGACAAGAAGATACAGATTGTTTCTAAAAAAGAAAAACCCCGAGAGCGTGAGCTCATCGGGGTTATAGTCTTACTCGCAGCAATCCGGCTACTAATAAGTGCTCCCTGCATCAAATCCTTGATAGTGTGCTGTAATCCTTCAGCTTATTCCTTTGCTCGCCTTCCTAGCGGTGTCCTTGACCCTATCCTGGTCTGCCAACAATCCTCGTTAGCGCGCTTCACTTGTTCCTTGAGCGGTGTCCTTTACATCTTCCTGATGTTCAGTCCCTGCCTCGTCCTGAGGTGTCCATTGTCTTCCTTGTTAGTAACCATCCTAGTTACTATCGATTCCGTTCAATGTCCTATTCGCTTTCCATGCCGATCGTTCATCCTAAACAACCGATTCTTCATCCTGAAGATTACCAAATCCTTGGTAGATTCCTTTTCCTTGTCAGTTCCCTTCTGACAGGATTAATAATACGACTTTCAGGCTAAGAAACAATTGAGTGATAAAGTATAAAAATATAATATAGTGCGCCGTATTATTTAAATGTGTTATAAATCAGTGGCTTATGTTATGGTTTCTTATGCTAAGTGTGATTTTGGCTCTGTTAGCTACACGCGTGTAAGAGATCTCTCACAAGCCCCCGTGAAATTGGCTATTTCGCCTGATATTGCTCGTCACCTATTGCCGCGCCTTCACGACGAGGATCGGCTGCTCCCGTTAGCCTTTGTTCTATCTTAATCGCGTGTATGCCAGAGTTTAGAGCCTTACTTTTGGTCTCATAGCCCCATTTATTGAATTGCTCAGCAAACTTGGTTGCTGAGGTGTTCTCCTCTAAATCGAAAGAGCCAAATCGATTTGAGATGTTGGGTAATTGCAAAGCCTGATCCAGCTCCATTCCCCAGCTGAGGTGCGCAATCAAGGCTTGAGCCACATAGCCGATAATGTAACTACCGCCTGGAGAGCCGATGGCTAGGTAAGGTTTATCATCTTTTAAGACGATTGTTGGTGCCATGGAGGAGCGCGGACGCTTACCTGGAGCAATCGAGTTTGCGACAAGATTGCCGTTTTGATGGTGCTTAAACGAAAAGTCGGTTAACTGATTGTTTAGGAGAAAGCCGCGAACCATGATTCGTGAGCCAAATACGTTCTCGACGCTACTGGTCATACTGATGACGTTGCCATCACTGTCGACTATGTTGAAGTGAGTCGTGGAAGGCAATTCCAATGATTGGTCTTTCGCATAGGCTATTGGGCTTGCCCAAGGCGGATCGCCCGCTGTGGCCTGCTTAAGTCTTTGATCTGGAGTGATCAATTTAGATCTCTCATTTAAATACCGATCACTTAAAAGGCCAGCGGTAGGCACTGCAACAAAATCTGCATCGGCCACGTATTTGCCCCGGTCAGAAAAGGTTAGGCGAGTAGCATCAGCAATAATTTGATAGCTGGTGGCACTGTAAGGCCCTGTTTTATCGAGAGAATGAGGTTCTGTCAGTTTGAGTATCTGAGCAACAGCGATTCCTCCGAGCTGGGTGGTGCCATGCCACATACGTCATAATCCAGATAGTCCACGCATACTGGATTGCGCTCTATCACACGATAGCGAGCGAGATCTTGAGTAGATAAGTTTCCCGGTTTGATCGGGTGATTGGTCACGGCTTTTACTATGTCATTGGCGATGTCACCCTGATAAAAAGCATTTGCACCATAGGTAGCCAAAAGCCTAAGAGTCTCTGCATATTCGGTATTTACTAAGGTTTCTCCCTGCTGTTTAGCTGAGCCATCGGGATTGAGAAAGTAGGCTTTGGTAGCTGGATAGGTCGCGAGGCGGGCTTTATCGCGCTCTATTAGCATCGCCAATCTTGGGCTGATTTCAAAGCCGGATTCCGCTAGCTCGATGACAGGCTCAATCAAACGTGGCCATTTCAGCTTTCCGTGTTGTTGTTGGAAGTCCCAAAGCAATTTAACGGCGCCTGGCGTGCCTACCGACATACCGCTGACCACGGCGTCAAAGAAGGGTAGAGGCTCCCCATTTTTGTCGATAAAGTGCTCTGGCTTGATGGCTAAAGGCGCGGTTTCTCTCGCATCGAAGCTGGTCAGCTTCTTGGTTTTATTGTCCCAATACAGCATGAAACCACCACCACCTATCCCAGAGGATTGGGGCTCTACCAAACTGAGTACCAACTGAGTAACTACTAATGCATCAGCGGCGTTGCCACCTTGAGCGAGAACGTCGGCAGCATATTGGGTCGCAATAGGGTTGGCCGCAGTAACCATCCACTTGGAGCTACTGACCTGAGGCTTTGTATTCCAACCGGTCGCTGACTCGGGGGCTAATACATCGCTAGCCTGATTGGCATTAACGGAAACGGAGAGTAGAAGAGAGCTGGAGAGAGTGAGAAATTGCCTGAACATTGAAGTGCCACACGAGTTTCATAGGATGAAAGAAGCGTGGCACTTTATGTAGAAAAATCAAATACCTTAGGCGATTGCTGAGAGCTCTGCGATGGCTTGCCATAGGATGGCACCACCGACTAAGGTCAGCAGTGCACAGCATAGTGAATCGATATAGATACTGGCATTGATGATCTTTTGCTGCACTCGCTTAGTGGAAAGCGCCCAAGCAAGAAGCGAAAACCAAAACAGGGACAGGCTCCAAAGGATAAACAGGGCTGCCAGTTTACCGCTGACTGACATAGTGGCAGGTACTAGGCTAGACATTAGACTAACAAAGAAGACCAAAGCCTTTGGATTCAAGAGGTTGGTTGTCATGCCTCGGGTAAAGGCCTGCTTTTTGCTACTTAGAGTCAGATCCTTGGTTGGTGATTTTGCATCGCTTGGATTCTTAAAACTAGAGTAGATCCCCTTAATCCCAGAGATGCCTATATAGGTTAGGTAGCTACCGCCGAGTATTTGCAGCACAAAGAATAAAGTAGGGCTGGAATGCACTAAGTAACTAATACCGGTCAAGCTCAAAACCGAGTGGATCAGTATGCCCACCGATAGGCCTAGCGCTATCGCAAGCCCTGTCTGTCTGCCATAACGAGTAGAGTTTTGCACTACTAGCGCAAAGTCTGGGCCCGGGCTCATAAGCGCAATAAAGTGTACCGTGGCCAATGTAAGTAGAACCGTTACCTCATTCATTTCTTATTGCTCTTTGAATATTTAATACCGTCGAAGCTAAATACGACTAGGGCTGCCCAGATAAATAGGAATGTACTGGCTTTGTTCATGCTTAGGTGCTCACCATATAAGGTGATAGCCAAGATAAACATCAGGCTAGGGCCTATATATTGGAAGAAGCTAGGGTCGACAGCTTGAGTCGTGTTGCAGCACCGGTAAAGCAAAGCAAAGGAGCGGTAGTTACTACACCGGCCAACATCAACAGAGTGTTTAGATCCCAGCTGTTATTGAACAGATTCGAGGTGTCACTCTGCGCCCAGAAAGCCCAGTAGATAAGGGCAACAGGCAGTAGCACTAGGGTTTCAACAAATAGGCCGGTTTGAGCGTCAAGGTTAACCTTTTTACGCAATAGACCGTACCCGCCGAAGCTACAAGCCAGAGCGAAAGAGATATATGGAATGGAGCCAAAGGCAATTAGCTCGATAGCTACGCCTATAAACGCGAGAGCAACGGCTACCCACTGTATCGGGCGTAGACGCTCGCTTAGAAACGCCATGCCGAGTATCACGTTAATGATCGGGTTGATGTAATAACCCAAGCTCGCCTCTAGCATATGGTTAGCATTAACCGCCCAGATGAAGAGTAGCCAGTTGCCACCGATGAGTACTGAAGAAGCCAGCAGGTACAGCATCTTGGTCTTATTCTTCATGACTTCTCTAAAGCTATGCCAACCTTGCCCGAAATGAATCAGACCCGCCAATAGAAAAAAGGACCAGACAATGCGATGGATAAGAATCTCTACCGGAGGAACCTCGGCTAGAGATTTAAAATAGATTGGCGCGATACCCCACATGGTGTAGGCGGCAAGGGCAAAGATAACCCCTTGCTTGGCGCGATTTTGGGTTTGATTATCCATTCTGGTGCATTTCTAGAGACAAAAAAGCGAGTATAAAGAGGGCGTTGCATTTGAGCTAGTAAAATGAGTTTTCAACACTGAGTAAGCCCTTTACAATGTTCGGCTGATTCGTCCTTTAGGTACCTCGATGACATCTCAAGCCCTAGAACTCGCCAATGCCCTTACTCCTCAGTCGATACTCGAGGATGTATTTGGCTATGAGTCGTTCAGAGATGGGCAGAGTGAGGTTATTGAAGCCTCCCTTGCTGGGCAAGATAGCTTAGTTATCATGCCAACGGGTGGTGGTAAGTCCCTTTGTTATCAAGTACCTATGCTGACAGCTCCCGGTGTTGGAGTTGTGATTTCACCCTTGATCTCTCTAATGAAGGATCAGGTGGACCAGCTTAAAGCGAATGGTGTTGCCGCTGAGTGCGTTAACTCAAGCATGAGTCGAGAAGAACTGATTTCTGTCTATAACCGCTTACACAGTGGTGATATTAAGATTATCTATGTTTCTCCCGAGCGTGTTTTGATGAATGATTTTATCGAACGCTTGCAGCACTTAGATATCAGTTTGATTGCTATCGATGAAGCGCACTGTATCTCACAGTGGGGACATGACTTTAGGCCTGAATACTCAGCACTGGGTAGGCTAAAGCAGGCATTTATCAACGTACCCTTTATGGCGTTAACCGCTACTGCTGACGACACCACTCGTCAAGATATAGTCGGTCGTTTACAACTGTCTGAGCCACTTGAGTTCGTAGGGAGTTTCGACCGTCCCAATATCCGTTATACCTTGGTAGAAAAAGCCAAGCCGGTTTCTCAGATCATCCGATACCTAACCACCCAGAACGGCCAGTGCGGCATCATCTATTGTGGCAGTCGCAAGAAGGTGGAGATGGTTACCGAGAAGCTGTGTGGCGCTGGTTACCGTGCCATGGGTTATCACGCGGGCATGGAAACCGACGAGCGTGCCTTTGTTCAAGAGGCATTCCAGAAAGACGATATTCAGGTTGTGGTGGCCACCGTTGCTTTCGGTATGGGTATCAACAAGCCTAACGTACGCTTCGTGGTTCACTTTGATATCCCGCGCAATATAGAGTCTTATTATCAGGAGACGGGTAGAGCGGGGCGCGATGGTCTTCCTGCTGAAGCGATGACGCTGTACGACCCATCGGACATCAACTGGCTGCGCCGTATGTTGGATGAGAAAGAGGACGAGCATCAGCGACAGGTTGAGATGCACAAGCTCAACGCTATGAGTAATTTTGCTCAGGCACAAACCTGTCGACGTCAGGTATTACTGCATTATTTCGGTGAGTATCGTGAGAAAGAGTGTGGTAACTGCGATGTGTGTATCGACCCACCCAAGAGTTTCAATGGTACTGAAGCGGCGCAAAAGGCACTGTCGTGCGTCTATCGCGTGAATCAAAGCTTCGGTATTGGTTATGTGACCGAGGTTCTGCGCGGTATGCAGAATATTCGTATTCGAGAGAATGGACACGATAAGCTGTCCACCTATGGTATTGGTCGCGAGCATAGCCATGACTACTGGGTCAGTATTATGCGCCAGTTGGTGCACAAAGGCTTGCTCACCCAAAATATCACTCGCAATAGCACATTGCAGCTAACTCCTGAGGCAAGGCCCATCTTACGTGGTGAGGTTGAGTTGGAGTTGGCGGTGCCACGCCTAGATGCGGTTGTTGCTAAGCCTGATAAGGTGTTTACCAAAAACTACGACAAGAAGTTGTTTGCGAAACTGCGCAACCTGCGGAAGAAATTGGCGGATGAAGCAGGACTGCCACCTTACGTGGTGTTCAGTGATGCGACCCTTATCGACATGGCGGATATTTTACCTACTTCATACGGTGAGATGTTGGCGGTAAACGGTGTTGGTCAACGCAAGCTAGATAAGTACGCAGATGTCTTCTTAGACTTGATTCAGGAGCACATTACCGGCCATGCCTAAATTCTTAGCCAATCATTACATTGCTGATGAGGTAAAGCTCATCGTTACCTTTCCATCGTTTGATCATGACTCGTACCCACAACTGGCTGAAGAGTTCGTCGCGCTTCTGTCTGCTAAGGTTGTGGAGAAGCAACAAGATGCTGACTTGCACACTTGGTTGATCGATTTCGAAGGTTGCCGCTTGATGCTCCGAGGCGAGCACTACAGTGAGAGCGTTTGGTTAGAATCACTGAGTGTAGAGGAAGGTCGCGAAGAGCTGGAATTTATCGCTAGTTTGCTCAGTAAGTAGGGTTTCACATGAAACCTTGGAAGAGCTTTGTACAAACAATGAACTATTGCACTCTATAATTGCTTATGTATAATTCCGAGCCCGCTCTGTTAGCGGGCTTTATTTTTGTTTAAGGCAATGTATTGCCGAATGGGTTCCCTCGCCCCCATCTACTAAAAAGGTACAAGATGACTCAATTTACCTCCGCGCAGCTGCGCAAAGCCCTTTTTATCCTTGCTTCATTCCATCTATTGGTGATTGCATCCAGTAACTATCTGGTTCAACTGCCATTTACCGTGTTTGGATTCCATACCACTTGGGGTGCGTTTACCTTTCCGTTTATCTTCCTAGCGACAGACTTAACGGTGCGTATCTTCGGCGCTCAACTGGCAAGGCGCATTATCTTTTTGGTTATGTTGCCATCGCTGTTGGTCTCTTATCTACTTTCGGTAGTCTTCTATCAAGGTAGCTTCCAAGGGTTTGCTCCACTTACAGAGTTCAATCTGTTCGTGGCTCGCATTGCTATCGCTTCTTTTATGGCTTACCTGCTTGGCCAGATCTTGGATGTGCATGTATTTAACCGCTTGCGTAAGACCAAGAAATGGTGGGTAGCACCAACTTGTTCGACACTGTTTGGTAATGCTCTGGATACGTTGGCGTTCTTCTCTATTGCGTTTTATAACAGTCCAGATGCTTTCATGGCACAACATTGGCAAGAGATTGCGCTGGTGGATTATGGCTTTAAGCTAGTGATCAGTCTTGGCTTGTTTGTCCCTATGTATGGGGTACTGCTGAACTATCTCATCTCTAAACTGACTTCAATCAGTGATAATTCAGATGAGCTAGCCGCTAAGGCGTAGAAATGAAAAAGGCCAACCTAATGTTGGCCTTTTCTATATCTGACTACCGCTAAGAGCAGTACTCGGTCCATAAGCGATACGCTTCTTGATCGGCTGTGTGCTTGTCCTTGAGCTTGCTGAACAGTACCGCAGATAGGGAAGCCACCACATGGTTTGCCATCAGCACCATATCATCCTCTGGAGTCTCGAGAGGGCACTTCTTTGGTGTGACAATGCTAGGGTTAAAACTCTCAACCCAGTAGTGAGAGCGAAGGCCATGCTCATCGTGTCCATACTGTCTGGCTTACCTTAGGGTTGTATTCAGACTCACCTGATACTCCCTTAAAGGAAACCACAGAGCACTTGTCGGTGCCTATCTTCTCTTCTATGTGAGCATGAAGCTCTTGGAATCCTGGGTGAAAGCTACCTCGAACGCCAAAGGGTGCGCGTCCTGGGTTTAATCCGCGTACCACGGTATTAATTGGAGTGCGAAGACCATAGCGCTTCTTCCAATCCAACATCTTTTCCGCCATAGGGGCAAAGTTAGATAGGGGCAGGTAGCAATGCCGTCTTGATCCAGAATCTCATTCGCTTGTTCAGCACTTTCTGCCGTTTGGATACCAAGGTGATTCAGATAATTTCGAGTATGGATTCGTGGTGAGCCGATATCTAGATGACCATGGATAAGAACCTGTGTCCTTGCTTTGCCAAAATCCAAGCCGCTAGCAGTGACCAAGGCAGGTTTTGCTCTTGGTCTTTACCGTTTAGCTTGCTCTTTTTACCCGCATAGACCGGCCAGTCAATATCTGCTTTTAGGGTCGGAATTTTGTTGCGCAGAGCTGTTGTGAAGCCTGCAATCTCGGCAGGGGTTTCGTTATTCACACGAATTAACATCAGTAGCATTGCCATCTGATCGTCATCGATCTCGCCTTCAAGGAACTGATCCATAACGGTAAAGGCTTGGTCATAGTCGAGAGGCTTTCGGCCTCGCTCGCCACGGCCTACGCAGCGAATACATTCTAATATAATGCTCATAGTTAACGTCCTTGTAGACTAAAAAACCAGTGCAGACTGGGTTTAGTATCAATTATTTATATTGGATGGACAGTGGCCAGCCCACATCACTTTGGCGGTTCGCTCTATCTCAAGCTCGGCAGTGGTGAGGGGATTCTGTTCTCCCCATGCCTTGTCTAGGTCAGCACAAGGCTTTACCCTCACACTCTACCGAGATATTTGGTTGTAGACTGCTATCACGACGATGGGTAATAAGCACTGCGAGTCTCAAGAGCCTTAAGATATTCTCCGCACTTTGACGGCTTACCGCATACTGCTCAGGTAGAGGAGTTAGGGCTTCTTTATAGCGTAGGGTTACCTCTGCGAGCAGGTTCTTTTGTGCTCGTGTAAACCCAGGCAAGTCCAGACTGCGAATCAAATAGGCGTTGTGAGTGCCTGCTTTCTTGTAGTCTATGGTCAAACCGAGCTCGTGAAGTTCTGCGGCTGTTTGAAGCAGGATAATTGCGGTTGGTTCTGAGATAAAATCGTCACCACACTGCTTTGCAAGAGAGGTCGCTGTCTCTGAGACCTGATCCGCATAGTTCTTATCGAGCTGAAATCTCTGCTGCAGGCTATCGACAGTGCGCGCACGAATATCTTCTTGGTGCAGTTCACTGATCATTTGATAGGCCATGCCTTCACGCAAAGCACCACCGGCAAGCGTCATCTCATCAATTTCTAGAAGCTCAAAGATAGCGAGAAGGATAGATAAGCCACTAGGGAAGACTAGGGCACGCTCTAGGGTTAAACCTTCAATCTCTAGCTCTTCTAGAACATGAGCACGCATGGCTTGCTTCTGCAGGCGCTTAAGTTTGGAGTGAGTAATTACTTCGTCCATACCTTGCGCTAGCATTATCTCTTGTAGAGCCTGAACCGTTCCGCTGGCACCGACACACATGTCCCAGCCGAGGTCTTGGTACTGTTGTAATACAGGAGATAATACTTGCTTAGCCGCTTCGATCGCTTGCTCGAAGTTTTCTGGTGTTAACTGGCGGTCGGCAAAGTGTCGCTCTAGCCAGGTAACACAACCCATAGATAGGCTATTAAGCACCTTGGCATCGAAGCTTGGCCTATGATGAGTTCGGTACTGGCGCCACCGATATCCACTACAAGGCGCTTACCTTTACCACCCGAGGTGTGTGCGACACCACGGTAGATAGTAGCGGCTTCTTCTTCACCAGAGATGACCTGGATGTTTTTGCCCAGTATCTGGTTCGCCTGTGCCAAAAATACATCGATGTTGGTAGCAACTCTCAAGGTCGCAGTACCAACGATACGAATATTTTCAGCGGGAATATCTTGTAAGCGTTCGGCAAACAAGGCGAGACAATCCCATCCCCTTTGCATCGCTTCCGTGCTTAATGCGTTGTTGTTATCCAAACCGGCGGCTAAGCGTACCTTACGCTTAATCTTAGCCATAGTTCGGATGCTTCCATGCACATGCTTAACGACCAACATATGAAAGCTATTAGAGCCTAAGTCGATCGCCGCATACAAAGGAGATGAATCACTCATACTAGAACTAGCTATTTCCTTGTTGATGACGAGGTCGATTGGTGCGACGACGCTTATTTGGTCCTGAATTGTTGCGACCACCTTGCGGCCCAGAAGAAGGGCGGCGTGTGCTGCTCTTCAGGCGCAATGGTTTAGGAAGCTCAAGTAGGGCCTCTGTGTCGTACTCTGAAGTCGGAATAGCGTGACCAATGTACTCTTCAATCGAAGGCAGGTTGATCGCATAGTCTTCACAAGCAAAGCTGATCGAATGACCGCTTGCACCAGCACGACCGGTGCGACCAATGCGGTGTACATAGTCTTCTCTGTCGTCAGGAAGGTCGTAGTTGAATACGTGAGTTACCTGCGGGATGTGTAGACCACGAGCGGCAACGTCGGTAGCAACCAAGATATCAAGGTCACCCTTAGTGAATTGCTCCAAGATACGCTCACGCTTCTTCTGAGGAATATCACCAGTAAGCAGACCAACACGGTGACCGTCTGCAGCTAGGTGACCCCAAACAGACTCACATTTGTATTTGGTGTTAGCAAAGATGATGCTTTGTCTGGCCACTCTTCTTCAATAAGGGTCAATAGAAGAGCCATCTTGTCTTCATTAGAAGGGTGGAATAGCTCTTCTTGGATACGCTGACCGGTTTTTTGTTCCGGCTCTACTACCACGTGCTCAGGAGTGCTCATATGCTCGAACGCTAGTTCTTGAACTCGATAAGAAAGAGTTGCAGAGAACAGCATGTTCAGACGATCACTTGGCTCTGGCATACGACGGAACAAGAAGCGGATGTCTTTGATAAAGCCAAGGTCGAACATGCGGTCGGCTTCATCCAAAACGACTGCTTGGATGTAGTGAAGGTTAAATACGCGTTGCTTATAGAAATCTATGATACGGCCTGTGGTACCGATCAGTACGTCCACACCGTTTTGGATCTCAGCAAGCTGCTTGTCATAGCTCTCACCACCATAAGCAAGGGCTGCTTTTAGGCCGGTAGAAGCAATTAATGATTCTGCATCGCGATGAATTTGGATAGCTAGCTCACGAGTTGGTGCCATGATAATGGCACGCGGCTGGTTAGGCTTACGGCTTCATCAGCAGGGTTTTTCATGAGGTAGTCGAAGGTCGCAGTCAGGAAGGCTAGTGTCTTGCCTGTGCCCGTTTGGGCTTGTCCTGCGATATCTTGGCCAGTGAGCACAACTGGCAACGCCAACGCTTGAATCGGAGTACAATACTCAAATCCTTTTGCATCTAATCCTGCAATCACCTGAGGGTGCAGGTCAAAGTCGGCGAACTTTTGCTCTGTGATGTGTGTCTTTTTCATGAGCATAGAATATCAGCTTAGGCTTGCATTAAGAAAGTAAATCAAGTCCAATAAGCAATCTTATTGCTGATTATCATCGAATCAGCGACAGAAAATTAATTGGAGCTAATGATGAGCGATACGATTTTGCAACTTTCTGACGATGGTTTTGAAAGTGATGTAATCAAAGCTACGGGCCCGGTTCTTGTGGACTTTTGGGCAGAATGGTGTGGTCCTTGTAAGATGATTGCGCCAATCCTAGATGAGATTGCCGGCGAGTATGAAGGCAAGTTGACCATCGGTAAGTTGAATATCGACCACAACCCAGCGACACCACCAAAATTTGGTATCCGTGGTATCCCGACTTTGCTGTTGTTCAAAAATGGTGAAGTTGCGGCAACGAAAGTTGGTGCTCTTTCCAAGACTCAACTAAAAGAGTTTCTAGACGCAAATCTTTAATAGCGTTCTTATAACAACCGTGTATTTTTTAATACACGGTTTTGTTTTTTGTTCAAGCTAGACTAGGCTTGTTTTTAGTGCTAGTTTATTGCACGTAATTCATACAGTTTCTTTTCTTGGTCAATCCTGAGACTAAACCCTCTTCTAACCAACACAAATAGATCTTATTTTGACTACTAAATCTAATACATCGACTACGACGGACTCGGCGATCGATAAGTCGACCGCAGAGACGACTCCTGCATCTGAAAAGCCAACCTCTACTACTCGCAAGACCACAACCAGAACACCTCGTGCGTCAACTCGAACCAGAGCATCGGCATCTTCAGCAGCAGCTAAACCTGCAGCAGTTAAACCGGCGACTGACAAAGCCGCGGCAGATGAGCCAGCGGAAAAGCCAGCAGCTGATAAACCGCTAGCGGCTCCTCGTGCTCGTAGAGCAAGTGGTACTAAATCAACAACAATGAATCTAACTGAGCTTAAAAATAAGCCAGTATCTGAGTTGGTTAAGCTGGGTGAGAGCCTTGGCCTTGAAAACCTTGCTCGTCTAAGAAAGCAAGACATCATCTTCGCAACGCTTAAAGCACACGCTAAAAGTGGTGAAGATATCTTTGGTGATGGTGTTCTTGAAATCCTACAAGATGGTTTCGGATTCCTTCGCTCTGCAGACAGTTCTTATCTTGCTGGCCCAGATGATATTTATGTATCTCCAAGCCAAATCCGTCGCTTTAACCTGCGTACGGGTGACAGTATTGCTGGCAAGATCCGCCCACCTAAAGATGGTGAGCGCTACTTTGCGCTATTGAAGGTAAACACGGTTAACGCTGACAAGCCTGATAACGCACGTAACAAGATCCTATTTGAAAATCTGACTCCGCTGCACGCTAACGAGCGTATGGTTATGGAAGTAGGTAATGGTTCTACTGAAGACATTACAGCACGTGTGCTAGACCTAGCATCGCCAATTGGTAAAGGTCAGCGTGGTCTGATCGTTGCTCCGCCAAAAGCGGGTAAGACAATGCTTCTGCAGAACATTGCTCAAAGCATCACTAAAAACCACCCTGAATGTGAATTGATGGTTCTACTTATTGATGAACGTCCGGAAGAGGTTACTGAGATGCAGCGCCTAGTAAATGGTGAAGTTGTAGCGTCGACCTTTGACGAACCAGCATCTCGTCACGTTCAGGTTGCTGAGATGGTTATCGAAAAGGCGAAGCGTCTTGTTGAACACAAGAAAGACGTGATTATCCTGCTTGATTCGATTACTCGTCTGGCGCGTGCCTACAACACAGTAATCCCATCTTCAGGTAAAGTTCTTACTGGTGGTGTGGATGCGAACGCATTGCATCGTCCGAAGCGCTTCTTCGGTGCAGCACGTAACGTTGAGGAAGGCGGTAGCCTGACCATCCTAGCAACAGCACTTGTAGACACTGGTTCTAAGATGGATGAAGTAATCTACGAAGAGTTCAAGGGTACAGGTAACATGGAAATCCACCTAAACCGCAAGATTGCGGAGAAGCGTGTATTCCCGGCTATCGACTTCAACCGTTCTGGTACTCGTCGCGAAGAGCTACTTACCAAAGCAGATGAGCTTCAGAAAATGTGGATTCTACGCAAGATCGTTCACCCTATGAGTGAAATCGATGCGATGGAGTTCCTTATCGACAAGCTTGCAATGACTAAGACTAACAACGAGTTCTTTGACGCGATGCGTCGCCAATAAGCAAACGTTGTTAAAATCTGCGACCCATGTAGAATGCGCCACCATTAAGGTGGCGTTTTTTATGCGTTCGGGTAAGGTGCTGGGAAGCCAATGCTAAAAGGAGTTTAGCTGTGCGACATGGATTATTAGTTGCAGTGCTGTCGGCATTATTATGCGGACCGCTAACCGCTCATGCGGTAGAAGTCAGTGCGCAGGAGCGCCAAAAATTGCTCGATGACGCTCATGTAAAGAGCGCTGCTGAGAACATTTCATCGTTGGTTTTGTCTGGTCAATCAGATAAGGCCCAATTCCAATTACAACGCATCAAGTTCCCACAGCAAGAAGCGGTACGCTTTCTAACACTTAAAAATATTGCGGCTCTAGAGCCAGTTTATACCTCTGACTTAGCTGTGTTCTTGGACCAGCAAAAGAAGATTGCTCCGACCCTGACCTATGTAGAAAAGGGCGAGGGTTTTCAGTTTTCCGCGCCCGCTTATAGCTATCAGATCATTGCTCAACGTATGTTGGATGAGTGGCATCTGAATGAGAAGGTGATGCATTTTTATGTTGGTGTTGAAACTGAAGAGCTAGAACTACGAAGCTGGTTATCTGGTGATGCTGCAGTTGTGGCTCAGAGAGAGCGTCTTCTTATTGAAAGTGTTCACTCACTTTCAAGCGATGGTTTGCAATTTCTCATCAATCAAATCACAGCTCCAAAAATCACGTCATGGCTCCCGAGCACTAATGTTATGGTTGCATTAGCTTCCGTGTCTAAAGACCAAGAGTTGTACGCGCTTTTGTGGAAGATGAAAGCCGATGGCAATATCAACAGTGAATTAGATAGGTTAGGTCATCAAGACAGTGAGTTCGCTCATCAGCAGCTGATGGTTGCTAGCGATAATCCCTCACTTTCACAACGTAGCTTACATCTACTGTCGCGCTACGCGACGACCTCACCAAAGGTGGAAGAGTTCTTGGTGGGAAAGATGCGCAATCAGCAACAGGCAAAGCTGATCAGTGATAGCCTCAGGTTCTACGGTCACAACAATTGGCTGCAACAGCTGATGCAGGATAACCCAAGCATTACACTTCCTTAAAGTTACCAACTTGTTGCAGCACGTGTATCAGTGCATATTGGCCTTTGTTATACTGCGCTAAACCAAAGCACAATGGAAATGTATGAGCTGTAGAGACCTGCGCGACTTTATCTCGCAACTTGAAGATAAAGGGCTTCTAAAAAGAATTTCCCATCCGATCGATCCTGATTATGAGATGACAGAGATTAGCGACCGCACCTTACGCTGGTGGTCCTGCTCTGCTATTCGAAAATCCCGTTGGCTATCATATGCCCGTTCTCACTAACCTATTTGGGACTGCGGAGCGCGTGGCTCTCGGTATGGGAAGAACTCAGGTAAAAGAGCTCCGTGAAGTGGGTAAGTTGTTAGCTTATCTGAAGGAGCCTGAGCCACCGAAAGGCTTCAAGGATGCACTGGATAAACTTCCGGTGTTCCGCCAGGTACTTAATATGCCAGTGAAAAGGCTACGT
Source organism: Vibrio sp. JCM 19236 (assembly GCA_000830455.1). Taxonomy (GTDB): domain Bacteria; phylum Pseudomonadota; class Gammaproteobacteria; order Enterobacterales; family Vibrionaceae; genus Vibrio. The sequence goes on along the minus strand of BBSB01000040.1, from coordinate 2,612 downwards.
AAGGCACCTTGCCAAGAGATCGTATGGCAGGGTGAGAGGTAGACTTGGACAAGGTTCCTGTAATGAGTTGCTGGCCTGAGGATGTCGCGCCTCTACTGACATGGGGCTTGACCATCACCAAGGGACCAAACCAGAAGCGCCAAAACCTAGGCATCTATCGTCAACAAAAGCTAGGTAAGAACAAGGTCATCATGCGTTGGCTCGCTCACCGTGGTGGCGCTCTAGACCTGCGCGATTGGACGGAGAAGAACCCAGGAAAACCATTTCCAGTATCTGTTGCATTCGGTGCAGACCCAGCAACCATCTTAGGTGCTGTAACACCAGTGCCTGATACCCTATCTGAATATGCGTTTGCAGGCTTGCTTCGAGGCAAGAAAACTGAAGTTGTACGCTCTGTTAGTAATGACCTCGATGTTCCAGCTGGAGCCGAAATCGTACTTGAGGGTTATATCGACCCGAATGAGTTTGCAGACGAGGGGCCTTATGGCGACCATACTGGTTATTACAATGAGGTAGAGAGTCACAATGTGTTCACGGTTACTCATGTGACCATGCGCAACAACCCTATCTATCACAGTACCTATACTGGTCGTCCGCCTGATGAACCTGCCGTACTTGGTGTGGCTTTGAACGAAGTATTCGTTCCTATCCTGCAAAAGCAATTTCCAGAGATAACGGATTTTTATTTGCCACCTGAAGGCTGTTCGTATCGCTTTGCGGTGGTAACTATTAAGAAGCAGTATCCGGGTCACGCTAAGCGGGTGATGATGGGAGTTTGGTCCTTCCTACGTCAGTTTATGTACACCAAGTTTGTATTGGTGTGTGACGAATCTGTAGATGGTCGTGACTGGGGAGAAGTGGTTGCCGCTATGGGTGAACATTTCGAACCACAGCGCGATCTAGTGATGATAGAAAACACTCCTATCGACTCTCTGGATTTTGCCTCTCCAGTGGTGGGCTTAGGTTCTAAGATGGGCTTGGATGTCACTAAAAAGTGGGATGCGGAACTGGCTACAGATAAAGAGCTAAACGGATATACAAAACCTGAAATAACAGATTCAGATCTCGAGCAAACTATTCTGGCTTTTAAACAGATGCATCCAGAGGTTTTGGATCTCCATGTTCCTAAAGCCCAGTCGGGTACAATAATTGTCTCTATAGATAAGGCGCGAGTGGGTCAGGTAGGCGAGTTGCTTGAGACAATCAAACAGACCTTTATTGGTAAGTTGCATCTTAAGATGGTGATCACTTGTGATGATGATGTAGTAGCGAGTGACTGGAACGATGTTATCTGGCTATCACAACCCGTATGGACCCATCTCGCGATACGCACTTTATTCAAACTGAACAGCAAACACCTCAGTTTATCCTGATGGATGCCACCAACAAACTTGAAGGGGAAACCCAAAGAGAGTGGGGTCATCCAATCAAGAAAGACCCGCAGCTCGTCGCTAAAATTGACCAAATTTGGGATGAGCTCAATATTCTATGACGTACCGGGTTGAACTTTTACCCAGTGGTGTACAATTCACCGTTGCTGAACAACAAACAATATTGGATGCAGCCATAGAGCAAGACATCCTATTCCCTAACCGTTGCCAAGTGGGTGCCTGTGGTATGTGTCTCTGCCGATTAGTAAAAGGCGAAGTCTCATATCAACTTGAGCCTATGCTCACAGAGAAAGAGCAAGCAGAAGGTTGGGTCTTTGCATGCCAAGCATGCGCAACTACTGATTTAGTCCTTACCTTTGATGAGTAAGATGTAGAGGAAACAATGACCATTTCATGTACAGTAAAATCTATTGAACCCCTAGCAAGTAACACCTTTCGAGTGCTACTGCACCCAGAAACACCAGTAGACTTTAAAGCGGGTCAATACCTAATGGTCGTAATGGGTGAGAAGGACCGCCGTCCGTTCTCTATTGCTAGTAGTCCATGCCGTCATCAAGGTGAGCTTGAACTGCACATTGGCGCTGCCGAAGAAAACCTTTATGCCCTTGAGGTAGTTCAGCGTATGCAAAAGGCGTTAGCTGAAGATGGCACTATTGATATTGATGCACCACATGGTGACGCTTTTCTTAAAGAAGGCGAGCGCTCAATTCTACTGATTGCTGGTGGCACTGGCTTTAGCTATGTGCGCTCTATTCTGGATCACTGCATCAGCCAAAATCTGAATAACGACATCTATCTATATTGGGGTGCACGTAATAAAGGGCAGCTTTATGCATTTGCTGAATTAGAGCAACTCCAAGCTGAGCACAGCAACATCCATTTTGTTCCAGTAGTAGAAGATGATGAAGGCGTTTGGACTGGCAAGACTGGTAATGTTATCCAAGCAGTAATGGGTGACTTCGAAGACCTTTCTAATTATGACGTCTATATTGCAGGCCGCTTTGAGATGGCGGGCAGCGCAAGAGAGCAGTTTATCTATAATAAGAAGGCTCGTGTTGAGCAGATCTATTCAGATGCCTTTGCTTTTATCTAAATAGAAGCAAAAACAGACGAAAACAGCCCGCCATTTGTGCGGGTTGTTTGTTTTCTGAGCGAGCAAAAATAAAATGCGAAAAACTTCAAAAAAACGCTTGCCAGTGTGACGGAAGTCTCTATAATGCC
>BBSB01000041.1:0-24828 GCA_000830455.1 Vibrio sp. JCM 19236 | reverse complement strand
TTTTTATGCATACGTTTTTAGTTAAACGAATAACGCTCAATTACCTCAACTGAGGTGTCTTCAATAAGCTCATGGGTAATATCACAAATCAGAGCCATAACTGCTGGCGTTACTCCGTAGGCGATGCAACTTAGGAATCGTTGCAGATGATCCGTTAGGGATTTATAGGATTGCTCGGCCTTTTGCAACAGCTTGATACTCAATGGCATTTACCTGCTCAGTTTCTAACAGCAGCTTTAGAGACTCTAGCTCTGGATTTTCTATATCACCTTCGATGGTTGATGCCATCTTATCAAGTTGCACCTTTATAAATAGTGCAATCTGTTCCTCAGTCTTTAGTTGCTGAAGAAGCAATAGCTTTCCCTGCCTTATCGTTGTTCTTGTCCCGAACTTCCAGTTTTCTGAAGTGTACATAAGGATTACTCAGGTTGAATTATTGGCACAGTGTATGATTTCTTTGAATAGTTACTTGTCATTTTACGCCTCGTATTAAAGTACTGATCTAGTGGCAAAAAAAGCCCACTCAAATCTGCACTAATAACAGAGAGTGGGCCGAGACTAAGATATTGCTCCCCCACGAGCCGGTATCTAGCCAAATGACTTTAAATAGCAAACACCTCACCATTAGCGTCAGTATCCTTACTTGCTGCAGGAGAAGAGGGCGAGATTCTAGATAATTCACAGCTTAATGATAGCCAGTTGGTGACATTGAAATATTTAAGTTTGTATCTGAGAGCTCGAGCCATTAATTAATTTAGGTGTCGTGTAATGGCTACTTTACGTCAAGTTACCACCATAGAATTACCCCATCAAAGAGACATAGGGTCTCGATTTTGAATCAGATTTGAATGGGGAAAAAGATGAGCACATCAGAAAAAATTTATGGCTTTAATACGCCACAACGCCTATTCGTGGGTTACACACTGGCGGTATTGGTCGACCTGACCGTGCTGAACCTTTACAACGAATTCTGGGGTTATGTCACCATTAGTTCGTTCTCAGTGTCTCTGGCGGCCGCTATTCTGCTTCAGCTACTACTCAAGCTTTCGATTTCTGCAGAGCACAAAGTTGCTAACTACTTCAAAAGCAAGAGTGGTGTAGGGCCCAAGATCCTTCGTGGTCTTTCTACTTATGTGATTCTAGTGGGCTCGAAGTTTGTAATGCTAGAGGCCATAAACGTTGCCTTTGGAGAGAAGGTTGTCTTTAGCGGTCCATGGCACGGCATCGTAGCCTTCTTTGCCATCGTGTTTACCATCTTGATAGCAGAAGTATTGGTATCGAAAATCTACTTCAAACTTGGTGATAAATAAGCCAAAGCTAACTAAAACTAGCCACCTCAATAGATGGTGGCTTTTTTGAACAGAGGTAAATTGATGACTGAATTAGCATTGGTAAGAAAAAAGGATGTGGCGTTTTTTGCTGAATTTCTAAAAGATAGTGACAGCGATATCTATGCGTTGCTTCGCGAGGCCAAGGTCCCGAACGATCTTATCGACCCAAAATCCAATTACCACTATCTTCCAGCAACGGCCTACCAAAATATGGTTTCCATGCTTGGTCAAAAGCTGTCTTTACAAGAATTTGCCGAGCAGATGAAAGCTGCTTGCAGGGCTCATTATGTTCCTCAATTTCTTGCTGAATTACCGGCAGGATTGAGTGTTCGACACGCCATAGAATATGTGTGTGGAGAGTTACCTAAAGCTTATCAAACTCTAAGGTCAGTCTGCAGATTGAAAATGGTGAACGATGGCTGGTGAGGGAGCGTGTTTATATCGAAAATGTTGGGTGCAAATACGCGGAGCTGTTTTCCATCATATTTATCATAGAGCTAGTCTCTATGTTGCTTGGAGCGCCTTGGAAGCCAACCAAAATAGGAGTGCAAACTCACAATGTTGATGAGTATTCCGGTATCCCTGATTTTTCTGAGGTGCAGTTTTTTACTCATAGGTCGGTAACTGCCGTGGGTATGCCTGAAGAGTTGTTCATTCGCAAGGCTGCAAGCGTTAGAGTGAAAACTAAAAGTGACAAGCAACCGCCTGTACCAGAAAATTTCCTCGACCTGTTTAAACTGATAATAAAGCCTTACCTCTCCATGGGGAAACTGCCGATAAAGCTTGCTGCTGAGATCTTGGATATGCACGTTCGTAAGATACAGCGCAGACTCGATGCTTATGGTGTTACCTATAGTGAAGTGGTTGAACAGCTTGTACTAGAGCAGGCATTGCATATGCTGACCAATACCACTGAAGCTATTACCAAGATAGCAAACCAGATGGGCTACTCTGATGCGGCGCACTTCAACCGAGCCTTTAAACGCATGATGAACCAGACTCCAGGTGCGTATCGTAAGGCAGTAAAATCCTTGGGTGAGTCTTGAAACTCACCTTTTCTATTGTCGCCTTTGTCACACTTTCTTATCTTGCCCGAAGCTAAATTCCCCCATGTCACTAGATGGCAATTAACCGCAAATGCGTTTTTGTAAGCTTGAGTCAAAGACAGGACTTATCGCCGGTCCGATAAACCCTTGTCGGTGTTATTTAAATGAATCCAAGGCAATACCATGAGCGACAAAGAGACACAAAAGTCGGAGACTGAAAAAAGCAAAGGGAACTCAGTTAAAAAAACTACTAACGCTATTTTAGGCTTAATCCTGCTGACGCTGGTTACCTGCGTTGTGGCGGATAGAATCATTCCTTCGTCGGACAATGTTCGAGTCAACGGCAATGTCACCTCAGTGACCCCTCAGGTTTCTGGCCAGGTAGCGAAAGTACTGGTTAAGGCCAACAGTCAGGTTTCAGAAGGGGATGTTTTAGTTCAGGTTAATCCTACGGAATATCAGATTGCGGTTAAGAAAGCTGAAACCGAAGTGAAGATTGCTGGTCAAGAGCTAGGTGCTCAGATGGCTGATGTACTCTCGGCTCAAGCTCAACTGACAAGAGCCATGGTGGAACGTGATAATGCTAGGCGTCAGGGGGAGCGTATGTTGACTATGGCAGAGAAGGGCATAGTATCTAAGGCAGATGCAGATAAGACTCGAGCTACCATAGCTCAATCTGATGCGGCAGTGCTGTCGGCGAAGGCGAATCTTGAGCGAGCTCAGAATCAGGTTGGTGCTGATGGTGAGGATAACGCTCAGATGCAGGTGGCCCTACTTAAGCTCCAACAGGCACAACTTGACCTAGAACGTACGGTTCTGCGAGCTCCTGCCAATGGTGCGGTGACCAACTTCCATTTGACTTCAGGCACCTATGCCCAAGCAGGTGCACCTCTGATGACCTTTGTGGGCTCAGACAATCTTTGGCTCGAAGCGAATTTTAGAGAGAACAGCTTGGCAATATTGAAGCGGGCAATGAGGTAGATATCGCGTTTGATTTTGCGCCAGGAGAGGTGTTTAAGGGCACAGTGAAATCTGTAGACCTTGGCGTGTCTTGGGGTGAGCAAAAGCAAGCGGGTAAACTGGCGAGTGTGCAGAGTCAGAATGGTTGGCTACGCGATACCCAACGTATGCCGGTTTCGATTACCTTAGACGATCCAAAGGCGATGGAATATATGCGTATAGGTGGTCAGGGTGATGTGATTGTTTATACCGATGACAACTTTGTTTTTGATGCTCTAGGGAAGGCGTGGATCCATCTGGTTAGCTGGTTCTCTTATGTTCGATAACCTAGACCAAGCTGTAGAGAGGCGCATTTTTCGCTACCTAATCTGTGTGGGTTTGGCTGCCTTTATTGCGCTTTGGTATGACTGGACTATCGCATTCTGTGTACCCTTGTTTACCGCAAAATTTATGGTAGATAAACCGCATTTTACCGCGCTACATATCAAGCAACTACTGTTTGCGCTGATCTCTACATTCGCATTGGCATTTGTGGTTTCTACTGGGTTTCCTGAGTACAAGATTGCCTTCCTTGCGGTTTATGCTGCAGGGATGTTGTGGGGCTACTATCTGTTTACCGACCCAAAGTGGCAGATGTTCGCGACCTTCTGGATGGTTAACCTCATCCTCACGCCGACGCTGACCATAGTGGACCAAAAAGCAGCGTTAGATGTGGCATTTGGTTTGGCATTCTCTGGTGTGGTAGCGGTAGGGCTTTGTTTCTTGGGGCATGTTTATCTTCCAGAAGATAATGTGCCGCAAGAGGACAGCTTTCCTCCATCACCGCTGCCTCATGAGATCCGCTGGTCGGCATCATTGAGAGCCTTATGTGTTTCGTTCCCTTTAGTAGCGTTCTTTTTCTATTACCAGATGTCACAGGTGCTATTAACGGTAGCCTTTGTTTCGCTGTTGTCATTGCTTTTATCCAGTGACAAGGCGACCAAGACTACGGCATTCTTTGTGATAAGTAACGTCTTCGGCGGGATAGTGGCATTTCTTGCATTTGTAATGATTTCGCTAGTACCCAACATGTTCTTTTATATGTTGGTTGTACTCTTAGTCATCGCTTTCTTTGGAACCAAGATATATTCGGAGCCAGCGAAGGCGCCATTGTATGCCACCGCATTTACCGGCTTTATCGTGCTACTTGGCTCGTCCATGAGCAGTGGTGCGCTGGACGATAAGTTCTTTTTGCGGATCTGGCAGCTGGTTTTGGTGATGGTGTATATGGTGTTTATGGCCTATTTCCTAGAAGGCCGTGAGAAGAAAAGCCTAGTTTGATCTCAAGGTCAACAGACTCTAAGCACTGCTTCAGCGGTGCTTTTTCTTTTTTCTATGTCATCAAGTGGCAATCTTATTTTCATAGCTCACGTATTCTACGCGCATCGACTTAATGTCCTCTTTCGCAAATAAAATTGAGGTTAGTGAAAATGATTACTTCGTTATTGCAAAAAGCAATTCCACCCAAGCCTTATCTAGTTCTAGGCAATAGAATGTTTATCTTGTCTATTGTTCTGCTAGTCATCAGTGCATACATCTATGACGTAGGTGAAGCCTTTGTCGCGGTTGAGGTGGGGATCATTCATTACCTTTTCTGTCTAAAGTTCTCTTCATCTGACTCGGCAGTGAAGGGTAGCTTGATACCTTTGCTTACTACGTTAATTGCGGTTCCATTATCCCTTGTGGCTATGCCTTGGGCGCCATTAACCACAGCAATCTTTACCTTTGTATTGGTGCTGTTTGAGCGTGATTCACACCATCAAGGCGTGCCTAAGTACATACTGCCACTGACTTTCTTGTTGCTGTCTATGATGATGGTGCCATCAAACGTTGACCCAATTGCGCTTATGACTCAGCGTGCTGTGTCTGTGGTTCTGGGTATCGTGGTCGCGATAGTTGCGGCAACCATTGTTTGGCCTAATCCTGAAAGTGAGAACGAGCAAGCTAAGCAAGCACATAAACTGAATAAGGTAGACGTGAAGTATTCTGTGCGCAAGGCGCTGGGTGTTGGTCTTATTCTCTCTTTGGGGCTAATCGGAGGCAGTGGTGCTGCGCTTGGGCTTATCTATTCATGATGATTCACAGTCCGCTGACTAAGAATCTAGCACTAAAAGCGTGGGAGCGATTAAGCGGTACCGTTCTGGGTGCGCTCGTCTATGTTCCACTTGGTTTGATCTTGGGCTATATGGACTCTCCAATGCTGGTTAGCGTGATTACATGGAGTTTGGTGATAGTGTCGCTGTATATGATTTTGGTTTATCTCGAGCACAATTACACGGTAGCTACTGCCTTTATCATGCTATTGATACTGGCTGTATCTGTTGGTCCATTTAACCGAGAAATCGTTGAAGCGGTATTTATGCCGCGACTTTGGTTTACCCTCATTGGTGGCGGTGCCATGATCTTGCTAGGTTTCCTAATCCCACTGCGTGAAGCCGATCTAAATCAATAGATAACGCTCTGAATTTAATATAAAAAGTCAGCCTTTTGGTTGGCTTTTCTTGTTTTCACTCAATAGAAAATAATCGAAGATTTTATTGTATTGAATGTCATCAAATGGCAATCATTTACCACTCATCAAGCCTATTATTCTTCCATCAGCTCAATACGAGACCACAGAGGAATCTAGAATGAAAAAGCTAATTATCAACGCTAACGTATTTAACGGTGTAGACGACAAACTTATCGAGAATGTTTCTGTTCTTATTGAAGATAACCTAATCACGAAAATTGGTGAGATTGATGCTTCTATCGCAGATGAAATCATCGATGCGAACGGCGGCACAGTAATGCCAGGTCTAATTGACGCACACGTTCATATTACGCTTTCTGGTGGTTTCAATACGCTGGATGGAATGACAACTAATGAGTTGGCTATCCGCTCTGCAAAAATATCTCAAGAGATGTTAATGCGCGGTTTCACTACTTGTCGTGATGTTGGTGGTAACACGCTAGGCCTTAAGAACGCTATCGATACTGGTTATGCAAGGGGTCCTCGTATCTTGCCTTCTCAAGCCGCGATTTCTCAAACTTCAGGTCACTCTGATTACCGTCAAAACCAAGCTCAGCAGCGTCTAGCTTGTGGTCATGAAGACTCACCGCTAATGAAGACGGGCACCTTTAAAGTTGCAGATGGTCGTAGTGAAGTACTAAAAGCAGTACGTGAGCAACTGTTCATGGGTGCATCTCAAATCAAAATTATGGCAGGTGGCGGCGCGTCATCAACGTTTGACCCACTGGATACACTTCAGTACACGCTAGATGAAATGAAAGCAGCGGTAGAAGCAGCATCTGACTATGGCACATACGTAGCGGCGCACATTCATACTGCACCAGCAATGAAACGTGCGGCAGAAGCAGGTGTAATGTGTTTTGAGCACGCGACTATTATGGACGATGAGATTGCTCAAACAATCAAAGAGAAAGGCATCTGGGTTGTGCCTTCATACTTCACGTCTTCTCTTATTGCTGAGCGTAAGATCCCACTTCCAAACGAAGAAACTTACCGTAAGACAGAGCGAGTTGGTAAAGCGATGTTCAAATCGGCTGACCTGATTAAAAAGTACAATATTGATACTATTGCATTCGGTACTGACTGTGTGGGTACTGCAGACGTACACAAAACTCAAATGCAGGAGCTAGGTGCTATCGAGAGCACTTTCGACACTATCACTGCTCTACGTATGGCTACATCTAACTGTGGTCGTCTATTCGAAATGTCTACATACCAGCACCCATATCAAGAGGGTAAACTAGGTCAAATCTGTGAAGGTGCTTACGCTGACCTTCTAATCATCGACGGTAACCCGTTGGAAGGTGTTGACGTGGTAATGCAAGATGAGACCAAGAAAGTCATCATGAAAGACGGTCAGGTGTATAAAAACACCCTTTAATCTAATTAACTTGCTATCAATTGGCGGCTCAAGATGAGCCGCTTTTTTTATGCCCTTAATTACCTAGATGGCACGAGATGGTAAATACAAAAGGAGTAGTTTGGATAGACTAGCAACCATTGAAAGGGCCTAAATAACGTTCAATCGAAATTTGGTAAATAATGAGCAAAAAGATAGAAAAACGAATCCGCCGTAAGTGGTATCACAAGGTCTTGGGGGTAAAAGAGCGTTGGTTGAAACCTGATGGACGTATCGTGTATGTAGGTGGAGTTTTGGGCTTAATAAATAAGAGTTAGGAGTCGCAATAGCGGCTCTTTTGGCATTTAGAGTTTGCCTATTTTTGAATATCTAATTTACCTGGACCAATAAGATGTTATTTCTGGCTCTAATCTTCTTCCTCAACCTAACCCTACACTAAACGTCAAATGAAAGTCGGTGATGCGGATAGGATGATGCCATGAAGAATATTAAAGATCAGAGCTTGTTGTCAGTACTGTGTGACAAAAGAGATGATGCGATAGCAGTACTAAACCCAGTTGATGACTCAGTATTGGCTATATACCGCTTTGTCATCTGAGCAACTGCATGACGTAATTGAAAAGTCAGCGGCGGCACAAAAATTATGGGCAGGGACTACCGCAAAGCACAGAGCTAGAGTTTTAAACACTTGGTATCAGCTTATTTTGGATAACCAGAATGATCTCGCTCGAATCATGACACTTGAACAAGGAAAGCCTCTAGTCGAATCCAAAGGTGAGGTGGTGTACGGAGCTTCTTTTGTGCAATGGTTTGCCGAAGAAGGAAAGCGTACTTATGGTGAAAATATTCCCTCTCCTCTCTCCGATCGTCGGATCAGCACTATTAAGCAACCAGTTGGTGTTGCAGCAGCAATTACACCTTGGAATTTTCCTATCGCAATGATTACTCGGAAAGCGGCACCTGCGCTTGCTGCAGGGTGTAGTTTTATCGGCAAGCCTGCCAATCAGACACCACTATCGGCATATGCTATTGCAGTGCTGGCTGAGCGAGCGGGATTGCCAAAACATTTGCTGCAGATAGTGAATAGTCACTCTTCGGTCATGGTTGGTAAGACGTTCTGCTCTCATCCATTAGTGAATAAAATTTCTTTTACTGGTTCAACCGAGGTTGGGCGTGAATTGATGAAGTTATCTGCTGCACAAGTAAAGCGCACTTCAATGGAGTTAGGCGGAAATGCGCCCTTTGTTGTTTTCGATGATGCTGATATTGATGCTGCAGTGCAGGGGGCAATGGATTCGAAATTTAGAAATGCTGGCCAGACATGCGTGTGTGCAAACCGCTTTTATGTTCACTCCAAAGTACATGATGAATTTGTGGCTAAATTCGCACAAAAAATTTCTGAGCTTAAAGTAGGTGATGGATTAGATACTGGCGTTCAGATCGGGCCTTTGATTGATCAAAAAGCCAAGTTGACTGTGCTTAATCATCTTAATGGTGCGATTAAGCAAGGCGCAAAGGTTGTTGCCGGCGGTGCAGATCTTGACGGCCTATTTGTTGAGCCAACATTGCTTACAGAAGTGACTCAACAGATGGATATCGTACAAACGGAAATTTTTGGCCCAATCGCCCCTGTGATTAAGTTTGAGTCCGATGATGAACTGATAGCTATGGCTAATGACTCCATTTATGGCTTGGCGAGTTATTTCTACAGTAAAGATATTAATCGCATCTTCCATATTGCTGAAGCTCTCGAGTATGGAATGGTGGGTGTAAACGAAGGAATTATATCTACAGAAGTTGCCCCTTTCGGAGGAATCAAGCAATCAGGCATTGGTCGTGAAGGAGCGAAGCAGGGCATCGATGAATATCTAAATACAAAATATATCTGTTTTGGTGGCCTTTCAGTCAATTAATAAGGGAATAGAAAATGACAAATCAACAGTGGCAAGCACGTAAGCAAGAAGTTATTGCTAGAGGTATGGGTAATCTCAGCCCTCTGTATGTGGAAAAAGCGGAAAATGCACACGTATGGGACATTGAAGGCCGACGTTATATCGACTTTGCTTCTGGTATTGCTGTAACCAATACAGGCCATTCTCATCCAAGAATTATTGAAGCGGTTAAGTCACAATTGGACAAATTTAGCCATACATGTGCCATGGTATCTCCTTATACAAGCTTCGTTGAACTGGCTGAGAAATTGGTAGAGAAAAGCCCAGGCAGTAGTGATAAAAAGGCCATTTTCTTGACCACTGGTGCTGAAGCCGTGGAGAACGCGGTGAAGATTGCTAGGGCAAAGACCGGTCGCAGTGGAGTTATCGCATTTAAAGGTGGCTTCCATGGTAGAACCAACCTTACTATGGGACTGACTGGGAAGGTGGCGCCGTACAAAGCTGGGTTTGGCCCGTTCCCTAACGAAATCTATCACCTGCCTTATCCAAACCAATATCATGGAATCTCAGAAGAGCAGAGCCTAACTGCGCTACAAGACCTGTTTGCTTGTGATATAGAGCCAAACCGAGTGGCTGCCATTATATTTGAACCTGTACAAGGGGAGGGTGGTTTTTATCAAGCACCGGCCGCTTGGGCACAAGCGCTGCGTGATATCTGCGATCAACATTGCATCCTTCTGATATGCGATGAGATTCAAACTGGCTTTGCTCGTACAGGTAAACTGTTTGCAACTGAGTATCTTGAGATTGAGCCTGATTTAATGACTATGGCAAAAGGTATCGCTGGTGGTTTCCCAATTTCTGCCGTTGTCGGAAAATCAGAGGTTATGGATACGCCTGAGCCAGGAGGTTTAGGTGGCACTTACGCTGGCTCGCCTTTAGCCTGTGTGGCAGCACTAGAGGTTCTGAATATCATTGAACAAGAACATCTATGCGAAAAGGCCAATGCCATAGGTGAGGTTATGAATGCTCGCTTGAGTCAGATACAGAAGGAAATCCCCCAAATAGGTGATGTGCGAAACCTTGGTGCTATGATCGCTATTGAGTTGAACGACCCAGCGACACAAGTTCCTTTGCCTCAACTTACCAAAGAGTTAGTGACAAAAGCACATCAGGCCGGCCTGATATTGCTCTCTTGTGGAGTAAAAGGAAATGTCATCCGATTTCTACCTGCTTTGACCGTTGATATCGAAACCATCAATGAAGGCTTGGATATTTTAGAGAGCACATTAAAAGATCTAGTTCTCGATTAATATAATTAGCCAGTGAGTCTGTTCAAGGTTCGCTGGCTAATAAGTTGTGCGCTTGTTTAGGGCTTGTTAGTTTTTGATTAATTAAAAACAATAAGCCTTTTATGCTCAATCAAATCTTTAAGCTTGACCTCAATTCCAATCTTTCCCTGCAAGAGCAAATACGTGCGGGTTTAACGCAGGCTATTCTCAAAGGCTATTATCCATCAGATAAGAGTCTACCCTCTTCGAGAAAACTGAGTCAGTCCTTAAATGTGGCTCGAAATACTGTGGTGCTCGCTTATGAGCAGTTGGTGGATGAAGGGCTATTGGTTACTCGCGCTCGAAGTGGCTTTTATGTAAACCCAGACTTTGTTTTACCTGAGGCAATTGAACATTCAGAACAAACGCAGAATCTAAACTGGACGAGCTATTTTAAAGGACCCCAACTCGCTTCTATATCTACCAATCACGATGATTGGCGTAGTTACCGATATCCTTTTGTATATGGAAAGGTCGACCCTGATACTTTTCCTATCGAGGACTGGCGTAAGTGCAGTCTGCGGATTTTGAATAAAAGAAACAGTATCAATGGACGTCGGACAGTGCCAATGATAAGGAGTTGATCGAGCAGATCCGCTGCCGTGTCCTTCCAAGGAGAGGCATCTCTGCCGGAACATCCGAAATAATGCTTACCATAGGTAGCCAACAAGCCCTTTACCTTCTTGCCCAGTTGTTAGTCGATGAGCAAACTAAGGTCGCGATCGAAGACCCAGGTACCCAGAAGCTCGCAATATTTTTAGTATGCAGACACCTCAGATATCGTCGATTCCTGTAGATGGTGAAGGCATGCTTACGCAGCACATAGAGCAAGACATTGACCTGATCTTTACTACACCGAATCATCAATATCCGACAACGGTGAGCCTTTGTGAGTCTCGTCGACACGATCTATTAACTAAAGCGAATGACAGTGATTCTTTGATCATCGAATACGACTATGAGCATGAGACCCATTACCTTAATAATCCGACTCCGGCGCTAAAGTCTATGCCCCAGACCGAACGGGTAATCTATATTTCTAGCCTGTCTCAGGTATTAACTCCAGGATTACGCATTGGCTTTATGGTGGCTTCTCCCGCTTTAATTGAGAAGGCTAAAGCCTTGAGCAACCTCATGATTCGCCAGCCTCCTGCCAACAATTTAAATACCTTGGCACTTTTTCTCTCCATTGGGCATTACGATGTATTAATGCAGAGGTTGATGAGTGTTTACAAGAGTAAATGGCAAGAGTTGGAAGACAGTCTTAATTATTATTTTCCGCAAACAGGCGGAGCTCGTCCTGCTTTCTCCGGGACTGCATTTTGGATAGAGGGGCCAGAAGACCTTGATTCCAATAAGCTAGCTGAGGTGGCAAAAGATCAGGGAATACTAATAGAAGCCGGTGAGTCTTTTTATTCCTCAGGAAAGGTAAAGCACTGCTTTCGACTGGGTTTTGCGGCAATCCCCATTCAAAACATACGCGAAGGGATCGCCAACCTTGCAAGATTAACTCAACAATTGTTGCCCCCAGAGCATATCAACACGGCCTCAGGTGTATTGGTTCAGGGAGATAGGTTGCGTGAGTTGTTGACGGGTAGCACCCTAAGGGCCGGAGACTGTTATCAGGTCCCGTTCGATGTCATCTTTCAAAAAGATGGAAAGATGCTGGGATTATCTACCCACCCAGGGGATGAGGACGAAGGCTACTGGTGGATCGAAAATGGCCGTTGGTGCCGTCAGTGGAAAAGATGGCAGTTTGCTGAAGAAAGGAGTTTCTCGGTAATGGTGCACGGCAAGATTTTTAAATGGTTTGATGAGGCAGGATGGTGCGTTAATCAGGGTATATTGAACCCAGAGAGTTAGAGATATCTCGCATATTATTCAAACTGGCCCCTAAGATTATCTTGAACTGGCTCTATTTTGACCAGAGATAAGCCCCTAACTTAAAAATGTTAACAAAACGTTAATGCCAAAGTGGGGCTAAAAAATGAAAAAGGAATTACTGCCACTTTTGATCTTATCAAGCTTTGCAGTACAAGCTGATACTATCTTTAGTGATGACTTTCAATCAGGTCAATTTTCTCAATGGACTATTTCAGGCAGCGGTGCAACTGCCTATGCCAACCTTTATGCCGGTAACTATTCACTGCGTTTGAGGAATCAAAAGGCCGCGACACAGCAGATATCAACTAAGGGTTATAGTGGTGTTTCAGTAACGACCAGCATAGCAGCAGCAAACTTGGTGCGAAATGCGCAGTGTATTACTGAAGTGTCGACCGATGGTGGTATGAATTGGCAATCAACCAATACCGTAACACGTGGACAAGACGATGGTGTGACCATGCATACATCCAGCATGTCGCCGAATAATATTGATGACAATATTAATGTTCAGATCAGGCTTAAATCACAAGGATCCTCAAATTCAAATTATTGTTATTTTGATGATGTTCTTGTAGAAGGTAATCCCATCTCAGAGGGTGAACCTGTCCGCAATGAACTGACCTACCAAACAATGCAGACACAAGGAAATGGTAGCCTCGTTGATCTGTCCGCATTCTCTATGCCTGAAAATAGCATGCCACCAACGCAACATTTTGAGGGGACCTTGAGTTTTAGCTCAGTCCAACGTGGTTTTGAAGCGATATACGACCCGCACCTATACGGCAATATTCTTGGTGCGAAAAAACTTCCAGATTTTAATTATCAATTTGTTCAAAGTGGGGAGCATCTCATCCCAGTGACAAGGGGGTTAATTGAGACCAATCACAATCTCTGGCAGTTAATACTCGAGCCTGGGAAGGTATGGGATGAAAGCACAGACCAAGGGTTCAGTCGTGCGGCGATTCCCTTCGCGTTGCAAGAGGCGGGAGCGAACTGTACTCACAATGGAGTGCTCTCCTTCTTATATCGTTCAGATGGTTCGATATCTTCGGTAGCCTACCAAATTTCATCTGAAACTTGTGCCTACAACCAGTTCAATATGTACGGTTTGTTAAGCGCCACTTATATACCAAGCTCGATCCCTCAAAGTGAGGGAATTCAGAACAACTTTGTCAGTGAGCTTTCGAATCGAATTCCAGTTAAGCCTATACAAGAGCTAGCGGTAGATTTCCCTAATAGTGGTATTGATGTTGCCAAGATTGCATCCCAACAAACGTCAACACATTTAACAAGTTTTGGCGTGTCTTATAACGGGGTTCATTATGCGGGTGGGTGTGAGACTCGTTCAGGTACTTATCCCTACTGTGATGTGATGAGTTTACCTTCGTATTCGGTTGCTAAGTCTACTCATGGCGCTTATGGCTTAATGTTATTAGAGCAAATGAGCCAGGGAGTAAAGGTCGTTACATAGCTGAGCAGGTTAATGAATGTGACGTTGCCAATTGGGGGATGTTACCTTGGAAGATGCGTTAGATATGGCAACAGGGAATTACGATAGCTCTGGTTATGAGGTGGATGAAGCGTCCGATGCCATGTTGAATGGGTTTTTCTTGGATAATACGGATGTAGGAAAAACCAACTTTAGCTGCTCGTATGCAAGAAAGAGCAGCCCTGGCAGTTTATGGGTGTATCACACAACGGATACCTATTTGTTGGTTAAAGCGATGGATAGCATTCTTAATCAAGACAGTTACTCCTGGCTATCTAGCAATCTTTACCAACCCTTGGGCTTGAGCCCGACGGCTCAAACGATAGTCCGTACCTTGGATAACGAAAAACAAGCGGTTGGTGGTTTTGGTGCTACTTATCAAAGAAATGACCTTATTAAGCTAGGAGAACTGCTTAATAACCATCAAGGCAGATCGATGGCGAGCAGTTACTTGATAGCAACATGGTCGCAGAAACTTTACAAAATACGACATATCACGGACTATCCACAAATAGTAGCGATAGTCGATATGATAATGGATTCTGGATTTGGAAGGGCGACGAGCAATTAGGTTGTGATGGTGATCTCTACGTCCCTTATATGTCCGGATATGGAGGGATTGGAGTGGTCTTGTTGCCCAATAACATGTTGTATTATTTCGTTAGTGATAATCACGAGCACGGCTTTGCAGAAACCGTCAAGGAGCTACATAAAATTGCTAACTTTTGCCCTTCCTAAGCGTATTAGGATATGAAATATCAGGCCCTGCTTTTGTCATCAGAAGCAGGGTTTTTTACACCAGTCGTATCTCGAGCCTGAAGCTATGGCGAATATCTATTATCCAGTGAGGTTTTCACCTCACAAATAAGGACATTCAACCCCGAAAACAGTAAGTATTTATGATCTGAATGAGTTGACTAAGGCCTTATTTTATAAGGTCTTGGGCCCAGTTGTGTGACTATTGAAATCAACTGGACCAGTGTTGTTATAGCAACTGGCACTATCGACACTTCCATTAAGTGGGTAATGTTAATTTTATGTAAAGCGTTGAGTGGTTTATACGCACTTAATGTTATTCACAGTTGCAAGGCTGAATAGAGTCGGCTTGGATAGAGAAACAAGGGAGTGAACTATGTTGTCATCGAAATCGGGGACATTACTAAAAAGCACAGCAATCGCCGCAGTTATTGGATTGTCATCACTTATAGGAACCAGCACCGTTGCTGCGCAAGCGACCAATACTGCTACCTATGCCATGTACGCAGATATTAAAGATTGGGACCCAGCTATCGCATTCTCGATGGAAGTGGTCATGCTAAGTAATGTCTATGAACCTCTACTTTGGTACAAACCAGAAAATGATGAATCAAAGTTTACTCCTGCACTTGCTACCGATTGGTCAGTGAGCGATGACGGCTTAACTTGGACGTTTAACCTAAGAGAAAACGTTAAGTTCCATGATCAAACAGCGTTTAACGCTGAAGCTGCTAAAGCCTCACTTGAACGTACTATAGCGATGAAGAAAGGGGCGTATTACATCTGGCCTGAAATGGAAATAACAGCGGTGTCTGAGCATCAGCTAGTGATTAAAACCAAGACTCCTGCAGCCATAGATTTGATTGCCTCCTCTCAATACGGTGCTTACATATATTCAACGGCGGCCGCGCAAAAGGGAACTGATTGGTTTAATCAGGGAAATGCTGCGGGCACAGGCCCATATGAGGTAACTCAATGGGAAAAAGGCCAGCACGTAATTTTAGATAAAAACCAAGGCTACTGGGGAGGTTGGAAAGAGAAGCAACTAGATAGAGTGATTCTAAAGCTTGTTTCAAATCCAGCGACTCAAGTACAGATGCTCAAAGCTGGGGACGCTGACTTTATCACATTACCGTCAGCAGATTTGATTCCTTCACTGGCCAAAGATAAGAACGTTGTTGTCCAAGATACGGCTTCGTGGAAGAACTCTCAGTTTCTTATTAACACCCAGAAGTATCCGACGGACAACCGACAGTTCCGTCAAGCTTTGACCCACGCTTGGGACTACAACTCGGTAGTCGATTATATCTACGAGGGCGGGGCGTCTGTTTCTAAAGGTATTATTCCATCGACCATGTGGGGCGCGAACCCTAACCTTGAAACTCCTAGTTTTGATCTAGCTAAGGCTAAAGAACTATTGGAAGCATCAGGTGTGCCTAAAAAAGACTGGAAGTTATCGATCTCGTATATTAACTCTTCTGAGGCTTACAAAAATGCGGCCTTGATGTATCAAGAGAACCTTCGTCAAATCGGGGTGACGCTTGAGCTGAAACCAGGACCATGGGGCAAAATCTGGAATGATGCGAAGAATCTGCGCACTGCACCACACCTTCAATCTATGACTTGGTGGCCAACCTATGCGACCCCTTCAGATTGGCTGGTTGGACTGTTTAAGACAGAAGAAACAACCTCGTTTAACCTTTCTCATTATTCCAACAAACAGTATGATGAATTGGTCGACAAAGGGGTTTCTTTTGAAGCCGTCGATAAAGACAAAGCGACTCAATATTATCAGCAAGCACAACAGATGTTGATGGACGATGCGGTCGCAATCTTCTACGCGGATCTTAAAGGACGCAATATCTTTCATAAGAACATTCATGGTGTAACTGCCAACCCGGCCTATACCGCTACCTTCTTCTACTCGGTAACTAAAGGCTAATCGTAGCTTAGGGATATTGGGGTAGGTCGTCAGAGTACCTACCTGATCAGTCTGATGTGGGACGCAGCGCCCATGTAAGTATCAGAATAAGGATATATCGGGTTATGAAAGCGTATCTAATAAAGCGAAGTGTAATGCTGGTTGGGATTTTGTTTGGTGTGCTTAGCATCACCTTCTTCTTGACTCGAGTATTACCCTCATCGCCGGTAGAGATGATGCTGGGGGCCAAACCAACAGCCGAGCAAATTGCGCTAGCTAAGATAGAGCTTGGCCTTGACCTTCCTGTTTGGCAACAGTTTATCTCTTACCTTGCTAGTGCCATAACGGGTGACCTTGGGACTAGCCTACGTACAGGACAAGAGGTCACGTCGGACATCATTTCTCGAATGATGGCAACGGTAGAGTTGGTCACCATCTCAATAACCATCTCTGTATTGATAGGTGTACCCGTTGGTATCTGGGCAGCAGTAAAGAAAAACAGTGCAGTCGATCAAGGTGCGAGGGGCGTGTCGGTAGCTGGGATCGCAATTCCATCTTTCTTCCTAGCCATCATCTTGCAGATGATCTTTTACGGAGGTCTAGGCTGGTTTCCGCTTCAAGGTCGTATCGGAGCGGAAGTGTTGCTTAATTCGAGTTACGCACCTGTCACTGGTTTTCTATTAGTCGATACCTTGCTGGCAGGTGATTGGGTCGCCTTTAAGAGTGCATTACATCACATGGTGCTACCCGTTATGACACTTAGCTTGGCAACGTTCGCAATCTTCGTGCGCACAACTCGCAATCTCATGGTGGAGGTTCTCAGCCAAGACTACGTGCGCACCGGAAAGGCATTTGGCTGAGCCCAAATCGAATTCACTTCTTTTATGCCCTAAAGGCAACCTTAGTCCCCTTGCTGACCGTTGTAGGATTGACCTACGGGTTCATGCTAGGCAATAGCGTTATTGTTGAGTCCGTTTTCGACTGGCCAGGTATAGGAAAGTATGTGGTCTCATCTGTTGTCACCAATGACTTTCCTGCGGTAATGGGAGTAACCCTGGTGCTTTCTAGTACTTATCTTTTGGTGAACTTTATTGTCGACCTAATCTATTTCGTGGTCGATCCAAGATTAAGTCCAGAGGTGTAGATATGGATATTATTCAAAACACTTCAAACTCTGAGCGTTCGCCTTTATCACAAACGCTTTCATTGTGGGGATACCGTTTCAAGAATAACCCACTGCTTTACATTGGATTGTTGTTACTCATTACTATGGTTTTAGCGGCTTTGTTTGCGCCTTGGATTGCGCCAAATGATCCGGCAAAGATGAATTTTGCCCACAAGTTGCAATCCCCCAATAGTGAGTTTTGGTTTGGTACCGATAACCTTGGGCGCGATATATTTTCGCGCGTGCTTTATGGAGCGCAGACGTCTCTCGTCATCGGTGTAGTAACGGTTATTTTTGCCTTGCTTATCGGCCTACCTGTTGGTTTGATTGCTGGATACTGTGGGGGCGTATCGATAATATTTTGATGCGAATCTCAGATGTTTTTCTGGCTTTTCCGCCTATGCTTTTGCCGATTTGTATGATCGCCATTCTAGGACCAGGTCTGTTTAACGTTATGTTAGCCATCGCCATCTCATGGTTTCCTTGGTATGCGCGAATTCTACGCGCAAGCGTAATTAGTGTCCGTAACGAACTGTATGTACACGCGGCTCAAGCCGTAGGCGTTAGCCATATCAAGATCATGTTTAAGCATCTATTGGCGAACTCTTTAACTCCATTACTTGTGCAGGTTTCCATGGACTTTGGTTACGTCATTTTATGGGCGGCAGCTTTAAGTTTCTTGGGGTTGGGGCTGTTCCGCCGACCATTGAGTGGGGCCTAATGATAGGTGACTCACAGTCACTATTTCTAGAATACTGGTGGACTGCTATTTTCCCTGGTTTGGCAATTTTTATTACCGTGTTGGCGGCTAACTTGTTGGGTGATGGTTTGCGTGATGCGCTAGATCCTAAGTTTAGTGGGAGAGAGTAGATGTCTAATGAATCTATATTAACGGTATCCAATCTTAGAGTACGCTTTCCTGGTTTTGCTTCGGAAGTTCATGCCTTAAATGGGTGTAGCTTTGATTTAAAACAGGGGGAATTACTGGGGTTGGTTGGTGAGTCGGGCTGTGGAAAATCGCTGACCTCTATCGCCTGCCTAGGGCTATTACCGGAAAACGCCTTGGTGTCAGGTAGTGTTACATATCGTGGCCAAGAGTTACTTGGATTAGACAACTCGTCTATGTCTGCGATCCGAGGTACGGATATCGCTATGGTATTCCAAAACCCAATGACAGCATTGAATCCATTCTTTACTGTTGGTCAACAGATGATCGATGTGATTCGTTGTCATCAAACCTTATCCAAAGTCGCCGCACTGCAGTTAGCCAAAGAAACGTTGGAGAAAGTGCACTTGCCGGATGCCCAGCAGGCACTGAGAAAATATCCTCATCAGTTTTCTGGGGGCCAGCTTCAACGAATAATGATTGCAATGGCGCTGAGTTGCCAACCTAAGGTGTTGATCGCGGATGAGCCTACTACAGCACTGGATGTAACCATACAAGCGCAAATTATTCTCTTACTGCGAGAGCTTGCAGAGAAAGAAGGGTTGAGCGTTATTTTTATCACTCATGATCTTTCGGTGGTTGCGTCAATGTGTGACCGAGTGGCGGTAATGTATGCCGGTAAAGTGGTAGAACTTGCCGATATTGAGTCTCTATTTGATACACCACTGCACCCTTATACTCAGGGGCTTCTCAATTCTGTACCTACTGTTGGAGAGGGGGGCAATGATTTCTTTGCTATTAAAGGAGCGGTACCCGATATGAGGAAACTGCCAAAGGGGTGTGCATTTGCTGAGCGTTGTGAACAAGCTAAGCCGGAATGTTTCGATAAACGCCCTTCGGTGCAGGATATTCAAGGTCACCATGTCAGCTGTTTTCAAGTACAACAAAAGGAGTTGACCTATGGCTGCGCTTAAAATGGTATCTAGTGATCGAACCGAGCCATTGTTGAAGGTAAGTAATCTGGCTAAGCGTTACCCAGTGGGTGACAAGTGGTTGCAAGCCTTTTTTGACATCAGTTTTGAGATAAAAAGAGGCCAATGCTTAGCACTAGTAGGTGAGTCAGGTTGTGGTAAAAGTTCAATTGCGATGAGTATTCTTAAGCTGGTCTCTCCAGACAGTGGCGTAATTGAGTTTGAAGGAACCGACCTGTGTCAGTTGGAACATAAAGAGTTGCAAGCGTTGCGCAAGTCCTATGGGATTGTGTTCCAAAACCCATACTCTAGCCTCAACCCTAGATTGAATGTGTTAAGACTAGTGGAAGAGCCCTTTTAACTCATTTCCCTGAGTTAAATAAAAAACAGCGTCAGCAAAAGGTTGAACAAGCTCTGGTAGCGGTAGGTATGAATGCTAATATGCTACGCCGAATGCCTCATGAGCTGTCCGGCGGTCAAAGGCAGCGTATAGGGATTGCTCGAGCCTTGGTGTTGGAACCTAAACTACTAGTGTTAGATGAGCCTACAGCAGCACTGGACGTCTCGGTCCAGGCGACGGTGGTAAACCTGCTTAATGAGCTTCGTCGAAGTCGAGGATTGAGCTATCTCTTTATCACCCATGATCTTGGCTCGTGGAGCGTATCGCTGATCAAGTATTAGTGATGTATTTGGGTCAGATTGTCGAATCAGGAGCGGTGAAAGATGTATTCCAAACTCCTAGGCACCATTATACCCAAGCGCTGCTTGCATCTATTCCTTCAATAGACCCAAGAAAACGTCATCAATTAAAAGCATTGCAAGGCGAGATACCCAGTCCACTCAACCGACCGTCTGGTTGCACCTTTCATGGACGATGTAGCCACGCGAGAGAGGAATGTCGTACCGCTATACCAGAACTACAGCAAGATTGTGCAACGGAGATGCACAAAGTCGCCTGTCATTTTCCAAGTACACATAGTTCAGAATTAAAGGAGTTAGTATGAGCTATTTTTCTATAGCGGGCTTGCAATTGGAACTGCCTATGCAAGACAACCTTGAGACCTTAGAGAAACAGACCAAATTGGTTTGTAGCCGTTTTCCTTGGGTTGATATGGTGGTGTTTAGCGAACTTGCTATTAAAGGAGCTAGCCCTGTTAACGCTGAAACTATGCCAGGGGATACAGAGGTGAGACTTCAGGCTTTAGCGAGAGACTTGGGGATTTGGCTAGTACCAGGTTCGTATTACGAAAGTTATCAGGGACTTGTCTATAATAGCGTTCCAATTATTAGCCAGATGGTGAAGTGGTTTCTCGATATAGGAAAATATTCCATTTTTGCCGTATGAAAAGGGTGTGGCTGATGGGGACCAATTTGTAACTTTCGAAGTGCCAAATATTGGTCGCTTTGGGGTTTCAATATGCTATGACATGTGGGTGCCTGAGACTGTACGAGCCCTTGTCCATCAAGGAGCGAGGTGATTATTCACCCTACTATGACTGGCACTATAGATAGAGAGTTAGAGACCTGCATTGCACGAACTCACGCGGTCACTAACCAGTGTTATTTCGTTGATATCAATGGTGCTGGTGACCTTGGAAATGGAAAGTCCATTGTAGTGGGACCAGAAGGTGATGTTATTTATCAAGCAGGCGAGACTGAACAGATTATTACCTTCGAGATAGATTTAAATCGAGTAAGGCGAGCCCGAGAGCACGGAACCATGGGTTTAGGGCAAACGTTGAAGAGTTATCGCGACAACAAGGTCGAGTATCCTCAATATCAAGAAGAATCGCCTTACCTAGCAAAACTAGGACCACTGAAGATGAAAGCCAAAGGGACGGCACGTCTATAAATTTTCTAAGGGTTCAACTAATGAGGGCGCATCTAAGATGCGCTTTTTTATTAGAAGTAGACCTAAAAACCTGTGGTTGTTGTTTTAATTGCAAGTGATTATCATTTGCTTTTATTCCAAGGGTTCTGGAGGGAGTAATGAATACCGAAAAGTGGCAGCAACATACTTTACTGGCTAGTCAGGCTGAGACAGAAGGCCGAGACATGACTGCAATTATGCACTATCAAAGTGCGCTATCAGAATCGCGTCAGTTTAGCTTCGCTGATGAGGGCGCTGAAGCCCTAGAAGACATACTGACAATAAAGGTTATGTCTTGTCACAATCTCGCGAATTTTTGGCGTTCGCAAGGCGACACGGAATATGAGCTTAAGTATCTCCAACTGGCCTCTGAAGAAGTGATGGCGATCTTGCCACAGTGTCCACGCACCCACTGCGATAGTTTTATCTCATCTATCGGTTGTTGTAAGTCGGCGTTGATTGAGTTTCTAAAACGCCACCCCAATCCAACCTTGGCAGGTCATGTCGCTCAGATGCAATCTACGGATAATTGCGAACTGATAGTGAAGTTCAAGATTCAGTAGCCTGGATTTAATCGCACTCTTAGTGCAAAAGCAAAATTCTAGGATTGCTAGCATCGCCTTATTTCAATATTAGATAGAAATAAGACGATGAATAAAACCCTAATTCCTTCTCTTTTACTGGCCTCCGTTTCACCTTTGGCTGTTGCTGAAACTGAGGTTCAAGACATGTCCGATCCTTTGGCAGTTTATACACAGCTAGGCGCGGGTTATACCGACCGAGGTATCAACTTTAAGCTAGGGCAAACCTTTGATACGGGCAACGATGCCACTATGGGCATGAACGTACTCGAATTTAAGGGAGCGTTAGGTGAGAGTTTAGGCTTTAGAGACTATGCGAATGACAGTATCGATAGCGTTCGTTTTCGTCGTTTCGAGGCAGACCTGACCAATGGCCGTGGTATGCAGATTGACATGAGCTATGACTTTAATAATGAGGCGGGCAGTGCCTCTTATAGCTTTATTCAAGCCTTACCAAAACTGGGCCCTGTGCAGTTCTATCCGTTGGCTGGGCTAGGTGTATCCTTTGCTAATAATGCTATAGGTGATGATGGTGAGGTGATCAGCGGTTATTCGGTGCCGGGCACATTTGCTGTTGTGGGTACTTATACCAAGATTGAAATCACGGATAAGATCTGGCTTAACTACAACCCTATGTGGATGACTACTTTATCGGGATCAGACGTGTATAAGGATGCTGGCTTTGCCGGTGAGTCGTCTATCCTTGCGCATGAGGTTGCCGCTTCTTATCAGTTCACATCACGCTTTAATGTGCGTTATTTTGCCAACTGGAACGAGTATGGCAACTTTAAAGATGGTGAGCATCGTATTGAGTTCAACTACCAAATCTAGTTATGCAGAGCGCTCCAATCGGGGCGCTTTTTAGTTTTCGCTAAGAAGGCAACCTGAGAGCTTGATGGTGCCGTTTACCTTGGTGACTTTCTTTTTGGCCAACAGTTCGTCGATGACCTCGGCTATGGTATTCCTTGAGGTGTTTATCAGTGCGCCTAGTTCTGAATAGTTAAGGTGCACGGTTTTGTTTTCATCCACAGTAGCGAGGAAATTAAGAGCGCGGCTAACTTTTAGGGTAGGGTTCTTCTCTTTACGGATAAACAGAAGTAGCGAAGACGCATTGAGTTTTTTGATACCGATGCCAGTAACAGATGGTTTAGTTCGATAGAGACCTCGAGTAATCGTCGCACTTTAGAAAGAGAAATATAAAGGGCTCTAGATTCTTGCATACAACGAATATCGCAATGTCTTTGGCTAGGTTGTAAGGCATAGGCATCGTTGATGATCATGCCAGGACCATACACTTTAAAGGCGTGTTCTTGACCTTCTTCCAAGGTAGGTTGTGCGCCGAACATACCAGATATAGGAAATATTAGATTAACGGGTTCTGCGCCTTCTAGGGCAACTAAATGGCCTTTTTCTATTGTCTTCACTGAGCCCATACTAAATAGGGTTTCAGCCAATTCCATCGAAATATCTAGCTTCTGCTTTAAAACCAGAACCTCCATCGAATACGTCATTTCCCAATCCTCAACTGCGCCTTAGAGGGGAAATATTATCTGACGTTAGCTTCCTCATCTAACGATCAATTTTAAGCAAATGTGTCCCTTTCTAACGAGGGTTTGATCCTACATATGCGGTTGTACAAGTCTCGTCAGCTGCCGAATAATCCTTGCCATCGATAACAAGCAGGCACTCATTAGCCTGCTGATTCTTATCGATTTTTCATTCTCTGAATGCCATTGACCCCGAAATGAAATGGCACCTCATTATAAAAATAAGGATCGGTTTCTACTATGAAATTAAAGCTAGTGACTATTGCAGTGGCGAGTACCTTTGCAGCCCCTTTTGCAACTGCAGCCACGGTTTTTCAAGATGATAAAACTACCCTAAACATCGGCGGCCGTGCTGAGGTTCGTGGTAACTTTTCTGACGCAAACAAGACAAACGAAAACGGTAGCAGCTATTCAGATGCATCTCGCGTACGTTTGAGCGTTGATGGTACTCAGAAGATGTCTGAAGACGTGTCTTTCTTCGGTAAATATGAGTTTGAATTGACCGAAAACGAAGACGGTGCAAAAGACGATGTTGCAGTTAATACTCGTCACCTATTTGCCGGTGTTCAATCTACCTACGGTAACTTCTACTACGGTCATCAAACAATGCGGTTACCTATCTTACCGATTGGACGGATATGGCGGAAACCTACAGTGGTTACATCAATGAATACACAGTAGCGACCGCTGACCGTGCGAAAAACGTGCTCAAGTATGAGATGACGTTTAATAATGGTCTAAGCGTGCACGTTGACGGCAACTTCAACTCAGACAGCGAGAGTGCTCAGAGCGATGGCTACGGCGCAGTAGTGGCTTATGCTCTACCTATG
Organism: Vibrio sp. JCM 19236; assembly: GCA_000830455.1. Taxonomy (GTDB): domain Bacteria; phylum Pseudomonadota; class Gammaproteobacteria; order Enterobacterales; family Vibrionaceae; genus Vibrio. The sequence goes on along the minus strand of BBSB01000041.1, from coordinate 457 downwards.
GGTGTTGAAGTGGGTATTGGTTACGCATCGAGCGATGAAACCTATGGTGCTGGCAACAAAACTGACCGCTCTGATGCTTATATGGCGGCAGCAAAATACACCAATGACAACGGTCTTTGGTTAGCGGCACTTTATCAAGGCGGTAGTATCTCTAAGGAAGGCGTGAAGGGTTCTGACTACAACGCAGCAGATGCTTACCTTGGCTACGCGTTTGGTGATAACAACGTAAACCTGACCTACAGCTACTTCTCCGCAGATGACATCAAAGAGCTAGACATCAACTTTATTGGTCTTGAGTATGCTCGCTACATCGGTGACATGGCGTTCTTTGGAAGCTATAAGATCAACCTGCTTGACGAAGGTCAGGGTGGTATCGGTGATAACGATCAAGACGAAATCATGCTCGGTATGCGTTACACTTTCTAAGTGTTAAAAAGAAAAATCCCGACTCTCAAAT
>BBSB01000042.1:0-21630 GCA_000830455.1 Vibrio sp. JCM 19236 | reverse complement strand
CCGACTTTTCACTTTGGGTCTTCCCAGGTGTAACCGCCACCAGATTTGTTACTTGGATCTTGCCACTGGTATGCAAAGTTACCGCCCGACTTTTCACTTGGGTCTTCCCAGGTGTAGCCACCACCGGATTTGTTACTTGGATCTTGCCACGTATAACCGCTTTGAGTATCAGTGATTGGGTCAGTATTAACGTTTGATGCAAATACCGCTGGAGTCACGAACAGAGAAGTCAGTAGCAGAGTAGATAGAGTTTTCATGTTTTCACCTATTCAGTTATTAGTATTGATTGCTAAATCGCATTCCCTGTCGACACAAACAATATTACGACTAGCTACACTTCCCGTATATATTACTTTTTGAGAGGCTCAATCCCATAAATGGGATTGTTATCTTTTAGAAAATAGCGGAAGACAAAAAAGGTTCTTCACGGATTAGAGAGGAGCGTAACTATTCCTTCTGAGCCAGTCACTCCCTCCGAGCGATTGATTCACAAGGCCGCGGTAAACCCATCCGTGGGCGCTTGACGCTCGCCTCCCTGCGAGCGACACCTTGCTCCATCAATCACTCTCCAGTGGCAACAACAGTGGGTTCCCAAGCTTAGTAAGGTCCCGGATTTGGGAGCGGCAGGCTGTGGTGCTGGGCAAGTGTTTGAGGCAAGGATGCCGAAACCAAGCCTACAGGGAGGTATTTACTGCGGCTTGCCATGCATCACTGGCAGAGTGATCATACGAACCTAAAGTAGTTGTTGTTCCCGCTAATCTGTAATGAATCAAAAAAAAGCCCCGAGCTTTCGCTCAGGCTTCCTTCTTACTAGCCAACTATCTGTTATTAGTTAAGTTCGATAGTTACTGTTTCGCCGTCTACAGTCAGCTCTAGAGTGTTACCTTCTAGCTTGTGAGACACTTCAACTTGCTGGCCTTCGTTCTTGTTTGGAACAAGAAGAGTTACAACGTTGTGCTCTTTAGAAGCAGCAAACTCAGTCTCAACGTGACGGTGGATTTCTAGGTCTTGGAACTCATATGGGTCAACCTCACCGAAGCCTTCAACATTCTTCACAGACTGTATGCGGTCCGCTTGGTTAATGAAGTTAACGTCTAGGTGTGCGTTCTCACCACGGATAGTGAAAGACTTCTCGCCTGGCTCAGTTGCAAACGTAGTGTGCATTAGCCAAGTTAGGTCTTTCTCTTCAGTAAAGCTCGCCTTGTCCTGCATTACGAATACTTTACCCTGTACGAACCAGATCTTACGCTTGTAAGACTCGATCTCTGGAGTGAAGAACTTGTAAGAAGCAGTCGCGTCGCCTTCAACGAATTTAACGTCTGACTCAGTATCGTAATCAGTGATGTTACCACCTGCTTCGATACAGTAACGGTCTTGGTGACCTTCGAAACCAGTGTTCTTGTTCTCACCGTACTGACCTTGCCACCAAATAGAGGCAGGTTCTTAGAGAAGGTGTGACGACGCCACTTAGTGTGCATGTCTACACCGAAGCCACCGTAGTAACCAGTGATTGACGCTAGAGTCTCACCGAACGCGTGTAGGGTGAATGCGTTTTGGTCACCATGTGAGTGAGAGATAGAACCAAATGGAGAACATTTGTAAACCATGTGGATGTGCTCTTCACGCTCAGTCATACGGTTGTGGAACGCAGCCCAACCTGTGATCGGGAATACTTTCAGTAGAGGGTCGTTTGACGGAGCTTTCTCTTCTGGAGCGTCCCAAAGAACGTTGAAGCGAAGATCGTCGTAGCCAAAGTCCCACCAACCGAAGTTGTAGAATTTAGTATGCGCTTCAGTATCACGACCTTTAAGTTGGTTGTAGTACCAAACGTACTCAGGTTTCTGGTTAACACCCGCGTAGTGCTTGATGTTGTAAGCCAGTTTTAGGCCAGGGAAGTCACCGATTGAAGACTGGTCACAGAAGCTCGCGCGCTTAGAGTGAACAGGCATGCAGTATAGTGGGAAGTCACCAGTGTTTTCGTAGAATGTCTTGTTGAACATGTCTACGCCACAGTATGCTTTCAATAGGTCGAATGCTTCACCTAGGAATGCAGTCTGGGTGTTCCAGTAGTCAGGACCTTCAGCCCAACCGCCGTCTTCACCACCCATGGTGGGTAGTGTACTGCGTAGTATTCTAGTGCGTATGCGATGTACTCGCCTGCTTTCGGGTGATCGTGGTAAAGCGCGATACACGTTGGGATGATAGCAGAAGAGATAGAACGAACACCGTGGCTGTTTAGAGGGTTGTTCAGTAGGTCAACCGTTACGCGTAGGTGGTGCATGATTTCGTCAAGGCGCTCGATCAGTGCATCTTGAACTTGCTGACGCTCTTCATCAGTGAAGTGAGCGTGTAGCCAGTCGTAACCCCAAGCCATAGCTGCGATTACACGGAAAGCCGCTTCGTCGTTATAGCCACGAGAAGTTACGCCTTCTGGATCGTAAGTAGACAGTTTTAGAGTCCAAGCTTTTGCTTTAGCAATTAGCTCTTCGTCTTCTTTAACGATACCAGCGATAGATAGGTTACGCGTAGCGTTAAGAGCCATTTGGCAATCAACGTACATTTGACGCCAGTAAGGACGCCATAGAGAAGCCTTACCTACAGTTTCTTCTGGGTATGCTTGTGGCTCTTCGTATGGTGCTGTGTCTAGGAACTTCTTAGTAGAGTTATTAAAGAAGTCGTCGAACATGCAGTAAGACTCGTCTGCCTGCACCTTCGCACGGAAATCAGCTAGATCTTTACCTTGAACTAGAAGGCGTGGGCGCTCTTCACTTAGGTTGTCTAGGAATGATAGGTCGAAGTCACGTTTCTGAACTTCGATAGGAAGTAGGTCTACTAGGTTACCAGCTGAAGTGTCGTTCTCCAGCTTCATCTTCCTAATCGCGTCAAGCGCTTTATCGCTGCTCATGTCAACTCTCTTATCAAAAACTTGATGTTAGGGGGAATGAAAAATTCAATTAGGCTTATTGTAATACAATTAATTGAGTTGGCGAGAAGAATCGATCACATTTGTGCCAATTTCGTGACCTACATCAGATGTCTGAAGCTAGGGAATCTATAGCCGAATCAATAATCACAACAAGTTAAGCAACTGATCGCACCATTCGCAAAGGCCTGAGCAAAACTATTTCAAAATGTTTCACTTGCCATACTAATAGGCGTTTTAACCTCAATTTAAAGCCTTTAACGCAAATGAAACAGCATGATGCTCATTAAGTATTTATGAAATTCACTGTAAGTTCTGTAATCGTTTACGTGATCTGTATCAAATTAATAATGCAACCGATTGCGCTGTAACAAGTGTTTCTGTGGACACAACCAGAAACATCCGGACTTTTTCACGCCTTGAATCTGTCACATTAGAAATCCAATATGCACTGGATTTTTATTCCAACCTACCCCGAGGAAACAATGTCTTATACCAAGAACATTGCTTTGTGCAGTGCATTAACACTGGCACTAGTGGGCTGCAACAGCTCAAGCAACTACACAGACGACAATAGAATCACTATGGATCTACGTTTGATGGAAACCACCGACCTTCACGGCAACATGATGCCGTACGACTACTTCGCTAACCAATACGACTCAAGCTATGGCCTTGCGCGTACCGCAGTAGTTATCGGTGAAGCTCGCTCTGAAGTTGAAAACAGCATGCTGTTTGATAATGGTGACCTTATCCAAGGTAGCCCAATGGCAGACTACCTAGCGAACCTGGGTGTGGCTCACCTTGAAAGCAACACTCACCCTGTTTATAAGGCAATGAACCTATTGGATTACGATGCAGCAAACATCGGTAACCACGAGTTCAACTACGGTCTTGATTTCCTACATGCGGCAATCGAAGGTGCTAACTTCCCTTATGTTGTTTCGAACGTGTTTGAATACAACGAAAACCTTTTAACAGCATCTCACTTCGCGTCTAACAGCTGTGAAACTCGTATCGATGATGAGTTCCTAGCGAGCGCTACTACGGCGTTTAACCCTTACATCATTCTAGAGCGTACCTTTGTGGCTCGTGATGGTCAGGACTACACCATTAACGTGGGTGTGATTGGCTTTACTCCACCAAACATCATGAGCTGGGATAAGAGCTACCTTGAATGTGAAGTAGTAGTATCGGACATCAAGGCAACTGCCGAATACTATGTGCCTCTAATGAAAGAAGCAGGTGCGGACATCATCGTTGCTGTGCCTCACTCTGGCCTGACTGGCAGTGATGCAGACCTGCCATTCCAAGAGAACGCTACCTGGCAGATCGCTCAAGTTGACGGTATCGATGCATCATGTTTGGTCACGACCACAACAACTTCCCTTCAACGACTGGCTTCTATGACGGTATGGAAGGTGTAAATGCACCAGAAGGTAAGATCTACGGCAAACCAGCTGTTATGCTGGATTCTGGGGTAACCACTTGGGTGTTATCGACCTAGTAGTTCAAAGTAATGACCAAGGTGAAACCTGGACTGTGAACTACGAAGAGAGTACTGCTGAGCTTCGTGCTCTGCCTAAAGACAAACTAGAGATCTCTCCAGTTATTGCTGCATCTGTGGCTACAGAGCACGTGGATACCCAAGAGTACATGGCTACCCCAATTTTGGGTATCACTCAAAAGATCAACAGCTTCTTCTCGGCAATCGTTCCTGATCTATCGGTACAGATCGTTAACGAAGCTCAGTTCCACTGGGCAAACCAACTTGAAGAGCTGAGCTTTGACAATGGTGAAATCCTGCTTTCAGTATCTGCACCATTCAAAGGTGGCCGTGGCGGTGCTGACGATTACACCAATATCAACGGTGATGAGCTAACTAATGCAAGCGTTGCAGACCTTTACGTGTTTGATAACAACACACCTGCAGTGCTTAAGCTAACGGTTGCAGATATCAAAGAGTGGCTAGAGTCTATCGCTTCACAGCAGTATCAAACAGTAACCAACGAGGGTGATTACCTACTGAACCAAATGTTCCGTAGCTATAACTTTGACGTGTTCTACGGCGGTTGGGATGCAGATGGCCAAGCGATTGGTCTTCACTACGATATCGACGTTTCTCAAGCCCCACGTTACCAAGTAGATGAAAACGGTGAGCTAGTTACTGATGAAGAGGGTTACGCAATACTAAACGAAAATGGTATTCATCGTCGTATCCTAAACTTCTCATACGACGGTGTGGTGTTGGATGACAGCCAAGTTATGTATGTTGTGACTAACAACTACCGCGCATCAAACACTAAGATGCCAGGCGTTATGAACTCTGAACTGGCTCTTGAAGATGCGGCTTACACTAACCGTGAGCTAGTAGACCAATACCTGAAGCACCTTGCTGAAACTGCAGGTAGCGAAACAGTATCGGTACCAGAGCACACTTTCGAGAACGCATATAACTTCTCACTAGTTGGCCCATCTCAGACTTCAGTGAAATTCCTATCGTCTCCAAACGGTGAAGAGTTCTCACAAGAAGTAGAAGGCGTTACCTTTACTGCTGATACTGGCAACGTTGGCGACAACGATGGTTACAGCGTATACACCTATACCTTTAACTAATTAGCCTACTATTTATATCAAGGGTCGCAATCGCGGCCCTTTTTTATCGCATTTTTTACTTCTAATTCATTGAACTTGATAAAGTTTTGTTAAAATTAACCTGTTCAACGAAAAGGAAGTTCGTGCAGATGCCGAAAAAGAGAAAGCAAGTCCCTGTTATTCAAACTCAATATGCCAAGATTTTCGTCGAGCTGTTTGCTGAAAACGGCTTTGATGTCCACCAACTGTTAAGGGATGCGGATCTTCCCTCTGATCTGATGGATAGCAATAGCGACTATGTGCCATCTGAAAGTGTAAAGCGCCTACTCTACTTGGTATCTGCGCAATTAGGGGTGACCAATCTTGCCGATATCCTTTCACTTTCCTTTAAACGTAACATCATTCCTAAGCTACTTGATGGCATTTCCGGCTATGACACCTTGAGAGACGTACTAGAAGATATCGACAGTATCTTCACCTTCGACTCCCCCGGCTCATCGGTCTCCTATTCAGTAGAACATGGGCAGCATTGGTTTAATCGCCATACCAAGACCGAATATCAAAGCGAGTTTCAGTGGAAAGAGATATTCCCTATTCTCTACATCGAACAGTTTATTAGCATGCTAATTGGTAAACCTTGGCGAGCAGAGAAAGTGCGCCTGCAAGGCGCCGAGTACGATATCGTCAAATCCGTGCTAGATAGCCGCTGTCAGATCTTCGTTATGCAAGATAAGACCGGCGTTTGTATCCCTGAAGAGTTTCTGGATTACAAGGTTTCAATTAAACAAAGCACTAAACAGCCTATCGAATGGCATGCAAGCTTCACGGACAGTGTGTTTGAAACGCTAAGACCCTATTGTCTAGAACAAAACCTTACGGTTGAGGATGCCGCTGAGATTCTCGAATATTCTGTGCGTTCATTCCAACGACGATTAAAAGAGGAGAACACCTCTTTTCGAAAGATAAAGGACAGTATCCTGCTTTCGCTGGCATGCGAGTTGATGGAACAAGGCAAGACACTCACCTTTATTGCAAAGCAGTTGGGGTATCAGGACATCTCCCACTTCTCACGCGCATTTAAACGTATTACTGGCCTGACGCCTAAGCTTTACAAGAAGTCGCTAGCCCCTGAAAAGGGTTAGCTAGCAACCTGCGCGGTACAGTTACGAGATGCCAACTGAGCGGTACAGTTGAGCTTTGCAGTGCAATTTAGCTTAGCTGTACAGTTTTGTTTAGCGGTGCAGTTGGCAGAGCGTGCTGTGCAATTAGCACCATCCAACCACAGGCTATTTAGCTGACCAAACTCTGTTTGATAGGCTGATAAAAGTCACTTTGAGTCTCTGGCAGTTGTTCAAGGCTGGTTCGTGATGCAGAAAACTGCCCAAATGCTCGATGCAGAAGTCATGGTATTCGCGAGTGAACAAGATGAATTGATGCCACAAAGCATCCACCTTTTCACTGTGCATACCTAGATTTTGATAACCCAACTTATTTAGCAGGCAATACTTCTTAAATTCATCGAAAGCAGTGTTAAAGTCTTTAGCATTTCTAAAGACTTGGCTTTGCATCAGTTTTTGCTCGAGAAACGGCGCTCGATAAGTCCAGATTGGGTCGTTCAAATTGTCCATGAGTCTCCTCCTTTGATCCAGTCACATAAGGTGCTGAATGGAATTTTCATGGTAATTCAACCTTAGTCTTTCACCGCAAATTTTCAATCCTGTACCCTGAGTTACAGACTATAAAAAACCCGCCACATGGGCGGGTTGATTAGCTTATTTCTGATTATTGAGCTGCGACAGAAGCTGCTTCACCGCTGTCTCTAGCTGCACATCTCGATTTCGAGCAACGCTCTCTGGGTAGTTGTGAACCAGTACATCAGGGTGATATCCTGGTTCTCAAGCCACTTGCCTTTACTGTCTTTGATACCGAGTTGAGGAACACCGTATTCCAATAGAGGCTCTTGCTGTGTCTGCCAGTTCACAAAGGTACCCGTACCTGGAACTGCATCACCCACCAGCTTACCTAGCTTATTATCTTGATACAGCTTCGCCACTACAGAAGCGTCTGAGTAGCTAGATGGATTAGCCAACAATATGGTTGGTTTTGTCCAACGACGCAGTGGGAAGTTTGCCGCCTTATATCCATCTCGGCTGACCGCTTCACCGTAATCCACGCCAGATAGCAGATCGATGAATTGATCATGAATATTACCGCCCGTGTTGTATCGAATATCTATAACAACCGCATCCTTGTCTTGGTTTTCACCAAATAGTTTATCCACCAGCGTCTTATAATCTTCCGACTCCATCTGCTGCACATGGATATAGCCAATACGACCCTCTGACAGTTTATTAGTCAGAGATTTACGCGTGTTGTTCCAATAGCTGTAAGAAAGCTTGCTCTCTTTATATTGGTCGATTGGGAACACCTGAACCGTGTCGGTTTTATCCGAATCAGGGGCTTTAACCGTTAAGGTAGTTAGTTTGCCCTCTAGATTTCTTAAATACGGATAGATGTCTTTATCTTTAGCAATCGTCTTGCCGTTAACAGCAGTAATAATCGAGCCATCAGAGATAGGAGAGTTTGGCAGATCGGCAGGACCATTTGGCAGTACCTTATCTATCTTTATACCTCACCTTGGTAGGTGTCGTCATAGAAAACGCCTAGACTAGCCACTTTCTCCCGATTACGACCAGCTCCAAAATAGTTTGCTCCGGTATGCGAAGCATTCAGTTCACCGACCATCTCACTCAGCATCTCGGCAAATTCTGGATAAGTATGGATCGAAGGTAAGTAGCGCGAGTAACTTTGACCCAATGCATTCCAATCCACACCGTGAAGATCTTTATCGTAGAAGCGGTTCTTAGTCATACGCCAGACATGATTAAAGATGTAGTCACGCTCTTTACCAAAGTTGAACTCGGCCTGCACATCGAAATACTTCGCATCCGATTTATGGTTTGCTAGCGTTACCTTGTCGATCATGCCATTTCCAAGAATCACCAAGGCGTCATTGCTCGGACTCATCTGCACATCTTTTACCGCATTTTTAGGACGGGTGAACATCTGATTAAATTCGCCAGTTTTGGTATTGATGTCCGCAAACACGTAGTTGTCTTTCTGGGAATAGATCACCAACAAGTCTTTATTGTCTGGGGACAAGAACATATCTTTGATATCTAGTGAGAATGGCGTTAAACGATGCAATCTATTATCTAGACCATTCGCCTCAAACTGCGTCGATTTATCATCCTCTTTCTTACCAGACTTAATATCTGTGCCATCATCCGGCCTAAACCAGTTGTAATCAGCCACTGGGTTTAGGGCAAGCGCATAAATATCACCTGCCACCGGTGAGCCATCCAGTTCAGTATTTCCGTCTCGTGGAGTAAACCAATATACGATTTGCCCGTCTTGGGAGAACTTAGGCGAGTACTTAATAAAGCCGCTGTTATTGAGCACCACTTTGTCTTGCTTCCCTGAGGTATCAAACAGCGCTATCTGGTTTTTGCCAAGCACGGTACCCAGACGAGAAACCATATAACGGCTATCTGGCGACCAAGAGTAGTGCCAATCGCTAGCCTCGTATGAGTAAAACTCTTTCGCTGAGATAAGGGTTTTCGTGCTGTTATCTTTGAGGTTTTCCACCACTAGACTATTACTGTTTACTCGATAAGCCAGTTTGCCGTTATCAGGAGAGAGCAGAGGCTGTGTCTCATCGACATCGGTCTGGGTAACCGCCTGCTCATTAATGCTAGAGGCAGTGATAAAGCTCTCATCCGTTGGCGCTATCTCGCTCTTGTAGATATCCCAGTTACCGTTTCGCTCAGAGGTGTAATAGAGACTCTTACCATCAGCAGAGAAAGATACCGACGCCTCTTTTTCTGGAGTATGGGTAACACGAACTATGTTGCCCGAGCGCATAGAAACCACAAAGATATCACCACGCGCGACAATTGCCGCTTCTGGCGCTGTGGGAGAAATAGCAAATTCCGAGATCTCGTATTTAAGGTTTACGTTACGACTGCCATCTTTCATTCCCAGTTTGCGGATATGAATGTCCACCTTATGACTCTTCTCGTCATCTTTAGCTTTTAACCAAATATCGCCGTCATAGCTAAATACAAGATCATCTTTGTTGCTCACTGACAAAGCGCGCACTGGAAAGTCTTTAAAAAAGGTTTGTTGAGTGGGTTCTGAATTTGAAGAATCTAGACCTTTACGCCAAACGTTAAATGAACCCGATCGTTCGGAAAGGTAATACATAGCCGAATCATCTGAAGACCAATGAGCATCTCTGTCTTCCCCTTTGAACTGCGTCAGTTGAAGGTGCTTGCCACCCTGATAAAGCCAGATATCTCGCGCCGCCGATGAGGTGTGATGTTTGCGATACGCCTGCTCGACAAACGAAGGTCGGTTGGTATAAAGATAGCCCTGCTTGTTGTGCGCACTGGCAAAACTGCTGATCCCATTAGCCAACTCTAGCTTTTCACGACCACCTTGTGAGCCTACCGAATAGAGATAAAAGGCTTCACCGAAGAAACCATCGTTGACGTTCTTATCGCTTCGACCGATACGCATGGATTCAAAATAGATACGCTGTCCATCTGAACTAAATGCATAGGGCACATCTTGGCTTGGATGATAGGTAAGGCGTGTTAACTCGCCACTTTGCACATCCATAGAAAACACATCCCCTGCCCCATATCGATTGGAGCTAAAGGCGATGGACTTCCCATCCGGCGACCATATAGGGTGACTGCTAAACACCGACTCACTGGTAAGTGGAATGGCATCGCCACCTTTACTTGGTACTAACCACAACTGGCCTGAGTAACGAAATACTATCTGAGAGCCATCTGGCGAGACTGCTGCATCTCGATACCAATTTGCCGAATCAGATGAATGTAGAGGAGCAGCCATACTCGCCCCAGTAGAGAGAGCAATAAGAGCACCGGCTTTGATGAAACGCGCGAGCATGTTACAAGTCCTTACGCAAAATTAAATACGACTCTAGCAAAGCCTATGCACTCTGTACCTATCAGAGAAACGAGAAATCAGGTTTCAAATGTGGAAAAACAAGGGGTTAGCATACTCATCGACAATGCTTTTTAAGGTTAATAAAAGCCACCGGAGAATTGCACCTTGTTAGTGCGATGAATAAAAAAGCACGATTATCATCAAGAAAAGTTGGATACAGTTAACGAATAAGATGAAAGTTACATGATATTTTTACGACTTTGATTGACAAAGTAATTAGTTGCCTTAGTATCGATTGCGTCTGATATATAAAGTTGAAAGTGAAATACCGAGCAACGCAAGATTTATAGTATCCCTTCATTGTTCGACGCTACTTGTTGTTTTTCATTGGTTATAATTTTCTATTCAACTAATCAGCATGTTTATATGTAACTGTTAATTCTTTTGTAAGGGACACTATCATGTCTAATAAAACAACTGGCGTTGTTAAATGGTTCAACGAAACTAAAGGCTTTGGTTTTATCGCTCAAGACGGCGGTCAAGATGTATTCGTACACTTCCGTGCTATCACTGGCGACGGCTTCAAAACTCTAACTGAAGGCCAAAAGGTTGAGTTCGAAGTAGAGCAAGGTCAAAAAGGCCCTCAAGCAGCGAACGTTGTAGTACTTTAATTTTAAGTACAGACAAGATTTCAAAATGCCACTCCCGAGTGGCATTTTTTATGCCCGTTCCAAAACCGACAGCTCAAGCACTGCCCTCCACCATTGAGAGCTGTTACACAGAATTTCTGTTCTACTCCGAGCCATCTCTCACTAATTCACACCTAGGCTAAGCATTCCCATTGTTAAATGTTACTTTTCAGTAACATTTAGATTACTAGCAACGAGGAAAAGTCACGGTGACATGGAGTGCATTAAGCCTACGCAAACGCCTACTATTGGTGATGGTGCTATCTGGCTTCATTGAACTGGTAATCCTTTCCATTGCAGGTTTCTATTACATCAAAAGCTCCCAAGAGCAAGAGACCGGTGAGAAAGCACTAGGCGTGGCCAACTTTCTGGCAAACAGTCCATCGATTATCAAGATGATCGAGACCCGAGAGGTGGGTGATCTGGATGCAAAGATGGCCTCCCTTACCCAAGCCCTAGGGGCGACCTTTATCGTGATTGGTGATGACAAGGGGATACGCCTTATCCACCCAAGAGCAGAGCGCCTTGGCCTGCCAATGCGCGGTGGCGACAACATCCGTGCTCTCACCCATGGCGAGTCTTATGTTTCCTTTGCTCAAGGCTCTCTTGCATTCTGTTCGAGGCAAGACGGCGGTGTTTAACGACAAAGGTGAAATCATAGGCGTAGTCTCTGTAGGATACCTGCTAGATAGCTGCAGCAACGCATCGAACCCTACCTTATCTTCTTACTCTGTATTGCCCTCGGGGTTGCACTGCTTAACGGCCTACTTTCCAACTACGCCTACAAGAGATTTAAGACCACCTTGCTGGGTTTTGAACCCGAAGAGATGTCTCGACTGTTCAGTGAGCTAGATGCGACCCTGAGTACCATCAAAGAAGGGGTTGTTAGCATAGACAGTCACAGCCGAGTGCGTATCTTCAATACCCGCGCAGCGCAGATCCTTGGCGTCAAACCAGAAAAGGTACTCAACAAGCCACTGTCCGAGGTACTGCCAAGTAGCGAGCTCAATCAACTGCTCAGTACCCACAGCGCTGAGAACGACATCGACCTTCTGCTCAATGGCGTACATATAGTGGCAAACCGTCAGCCGATTGTTGTCGATGGCAACACTATAGGTGCAGTATCCAGTTTCAGGCCGAAAAACGAGATAAACGAGCTCACTAAACAGCTATCACAAACTAAGCAGTACGCTGAACTGCTACGCTCGCAAACCCATGAGTATCGCAACAAGCTCAACACCATCAGTGGCCTGTTGCATCTAGAACGCATCGACAAGGTGCAAGAGCTGATTGGTCAAGAGTCCGACCATTATCAGCAGCTGATATCTCAGCTTCATCAGAACATCCAAGAGCCTCTGGTTGCCGGCCTGCTACTAGGAAAGATTGAGCGTGCTCGGGAGCTTGGCCTAGAACTTAAGATAGAGGAAGGGAGTCAGCTTTCTCCCCTACCTAACCATATTCAAGCCGAGGACATAGTCACTGTGCTCGGTAACCTTATCGATAACGCCTTTGATGCCTCAAGTAATCTCGAACAAAAACCGGAACCCATAGAGGTATCTGTCTCAGATCTAGGTAACGACCTTATCCTAGAGGTAAGTGACGCTGGACGAGGCCTGCCAACCCAGATAGATGTTGAGCAGCTCTTCTCTCTTGGTGTCTCCTCTAAAACCGAGAAAGGACACGGCATAGGCCTTCATCTGGTGAAAGAGGTAGTAGAGCGTTATCAAGGCTCAATTGAAGCAGAAAACGGCACTCAGAATGGTGCTCAATTTGCGGTATTCATTCCTAAGGAAGGGATATAAATGAACAACAAGATCCGAACCCTGATCATTGAAGATGATGAAGCGATTGCTCAGCTTCACCTTCAGTACCTACAAGCGAACCCAAATCTTGAGATTGTGGGCATCGCACTCAATAAAAAACAGGCCGAGATGCAGATAGAACTGCTCAATCCTGACCTGTTGATACTGGATGTTTACCTGCCGGATGGTACTGGCTTGGAGCTTATTCAAGGACTCAGACAGCAAGGCAAGCAGACAGATATCATTCTTATCACCGCCGCGCGCGAGCCTGAGACCTTGCAAAGTGCCATGCGATTAGGCGTTGTAGAGTATCTGCTAAAACCCGTCATGCTGCCCCGCTTAGATACAGCGATTAACAATTACCTTTCTAAGCAAAAGCTCATCGAGTCTACCGATACCTTTGATCAGGATTTTGTCGACTCCCTATTAAGTGCGGAGCGCAAAGAGCAAGAGAGCGAACCAGATAGACTGCCAAAGGGCATTGATGCGGTGACCCTTAACAAGATACGAGAGCTGTTCAAGGCGCAGAACGCTTGGAAAGCCGATGAGGCAGGGAAAGAGATAGGCGCTAGCCGAAGCACCGCTAGACGATATCTAGAGTTCTTGGTCAGCACCCAAGAGGTAAAGACTGATGTGCTGTATGGCACGGTAGGGCGGCCGGAGCGAACCTACGTTCGCCAATAGCAAAAAGCGCAGACCTTTGGCCTGCGCTTTGTATTAGGTGTATTGAACCTAGTTAGTTTGAGGCTGTGGCTTTAATTTCTTAAAGGCCATTCGCCAGATTGGCGCCGTTAATACCAGTACCGAGAGGATGGTAAAGACCATAGTAATTGGGCGCTCCCATAAGAAAGAAAGCTCACCATCGCTTATCATCAAAGCGCGACGCAGGTTCTCTTCCATCATCCCGCCTAGAATGAATCCAAGTAGCAATGGTGCTAATGGGAAGTTCGCCAACCTTAACGCGATTGCGCCCATGGCCACCAACAGCATCACAAACACATCCATGGTATTGAACGAAACCAGATATACCCCAGTGATTGAGAAGAACAGAATCATAGGTAGCAAAACGGTTCTTGGCACAGCTAAAAGCTTAGAGATGTACGGAATCAAAGGCAGGTTCAGAATAACCAGTACTATGTTGCCAAAGTACATTGAGATAATTACAGACCAGAATACATCTGGATGTTCAACGAACAGACGTGGACCAGGCTGAATACCATAGGCAATCAATGCGCCTAACATAATAGCTGTTGTGCCTGAGCCCGGAATACCTAAAGTAAGCAGAGGTACAAATGAGCCACTAGAGGCTGCATTGTTAGCAGACTCAGGAGCAACTAAGCCGCGGATACTGCCCTTACCAAACTCTTTCTGTTTATCTTTAGGTGCTAGGTTACGCTCCATGCCGTAGCTTAGGAAAGCTGCAATTGTTGCACCCGCACCCGGCAGAACCCCGGTAAAGAAACCCAGAATAGAAGAACGAATAGAGGTAGGCGCGACATCCTTAAACTCTTCTTTGGTCACCTTCATGCTACCGATATTGCTCATCTGCTCATTCTCTTGAGCACTAGTATCTTGAGAGGGCTTCAATATCCCCATCAAAGTTTCACCAAGAGCAAAGGTCGCCATTGCTAGTAGCAAGAAGCTAAAGCCATCCATAAGGTCAGTAAGGCCAAAGGTAAATCGCTCAACCCCTACACCTTTATCGATGCCCACGGTAGAAAGCATCAAACCAAGCACCGTCATCATCCAAGCCTTGATAACCTGACCGGGACCGGCGAATGCGGCTACCGCCGATAAACCCAAAAGCATCAGCGCAAAGTAATCTGATGACTGGAAGCTCAGTGACACAGTAGCAAGGCTGGAGCTGCCACAAGTAGCATCAGCGCGGATAGAGTACCACCAGTGAACGAAGAGTAAGCCGCCAGCGCGAGTGCTTTGCCAGCTTGTCCTTTCTGCGCCATAGGATAACCATCAAAGGCAGTTACCACAGTAGATGAACAGCCTGGCGCATTGATCAAGATTGAAGAGGTCGAGCCGCCAAATACCGCGCCATAATACACACCCGCCATCAAGATAAGACCCGAGGAAGGCTCAAGGCCATAGGTGATAGGTATCATCAGCGCTATTGCTGAGATTGGGCCAAGCCCTGGCAACATACCGATAAAGGTGCCCACAAAGCAACCCACCACTACCATTAAGATATTCCATGGCATGATGGCGGTAGAGAGCCCTTGGAAGATTCCATCTAACATTTTTATGTCTCCCTACATAAACCAAAGAATCAAGGTGCCCGGCTCAAGGTAGATATCTAGCCCTTGAGTCAGCAGTAGATAAAACCCGATCACAAACGGGAAAGAAGCGCCAAACAGCACAGGTTTTCTTCGCTCACCTAACAGGTAGAAACCTGCAAGTAAGAAGAAACTGGTCGCCAGTACGAAACCTAAATGCGTTAGACCAACGCCATACAGGGCCATCAAGACTAAAAAGCTGATCAACAGCTTCCAGTTGAAGTCCATGATTGCGCCGCTCTCTTGATCGCTCTTGCCCGTTACCAGAAGCATTAGCGCCAGACCAACACCAACCCAGGTCAAGATGGTTGGCAATGTGCGAGCAGTGAAGGTTCGTACTCATCACCCGGAAAGAGAGGGATCAGGCTGGTTTGATATCCATAGCCCAAACAGAACAACAAAAACAGCAAGGCACCGACGCGGTCTCGTGACAGCAGCTGGCCTTTTAAGGGGGAAGATAGATGAGACATCTCTCTCTCCTAAATAGAAACTGTATATGGGCGGTTCAGCAAAGGGGTGAACAAGGTTGGCATTAGCCAACAGGTAAGGAGAATGAAAAGGCAGACCTAATCAGTCGGTAAAACCCATATACAGAGAAAATTGGAAAAGAGGCCAGCCTAAACTGGCCTATGTTTGATTATTTAAGGAAGCCAAGCTCTTTCATTAGTGAACCCATCTGCTTCTCTTGATCTTCAAGGAAGGTGTAGAAATCTTTGTCAGCCTTGTAGTTATCGATCCAACCGTTGCGGTCACGCACTACCTGCCACTCATCGGTGTTATACATTTTAGTAAGCACCTTGTTCCACTCATCGATCTTCGCTTGCTCAGTACCAGGAGCTGCAAAGAAACCACGCCAGTTAGCAAATACTGTGTCGTTGCCATACTCAGTTAAAGTCGGAATATCAGGCGCCGCTTCTAGACGCTTAGGCGCGGTAACCGCGAGCACGCGAACCTGACCAGACTTAGACATCTCTAGCACTTCTCCTAGACCGGTAGACAGAAGCGGTGTCTCACCAGAAAGAAGTGCCGCCATCGCCTTACCACCCGCATCATAAGCGATATAACGCACCTGACGCGCATCAAAGCCTTCGCCCTTAAACGCTGCTGCTACAACTAGGTGATCCATGCTGCCACGAGCAGAGCCGCCAGCAATCTTCACACTGCGAGGGTTCTTCTCAAAGTCCGCAACCACGTCTTCCCAAGTCTTATACTTTGAATCCACTGAAGTCACGATAGCACCGTAGTCAGAAACGGTTGCAGCCACTGGAGTAAGGTCACGGAAAGACTGCGGGAAAACACCACTTAAAGAGCGCACTACGATTGGGGTTGAGTTCACCATCAAGGTGTCTTCTTGACGCTTTGCAGTCTCAATCAGGTGTGCAATAGCTTTACCACCGCCACCGCCAGATAGGTTTTGGAAAGATACCTTCTCCACTAGGTCTTCTTTTACCAATACATCGCCTGTGCCACGTGCAGTCATATCCCAGCCGCCACCGGCGCCACCAGGGATCAAGAAGTGGATCTTATCAATATCTGCAGCTGTTGCTGAAAAAGAGAAAACGGCGGTCAGTAGAGCCGATGCAATCGAAGGTTTGAACTTGTTTAACATGATTCACGTTCCTTATGTACCGCAAGTGCGGCTGTTTTTATAGGTCGATGAAAAAGTTAAACGATTGTTAACAAGGCGTCTTTAAAGAACGAATATTGTGAATTAGGTGCATATTGGGAGTTTTGTTCATATTGTTCACGGTTTTCAAAAATCGGGATTTTAGTTCCAGCAATTGCATAAGGAACTCAGTAGCAGACGGAGATAAGATCACCGTCCAACTTTCTAGCCCTGTTTTTACATGTATACCGACCAGTTGATGATGTTTCTAGCCATGGTAGAACGTGCTGCTCTTTTGCTAATGGCGCTTTATTTCCTCACCCATATGAGGATGTTTCAAACCATCATCGCTAAGCAGAGTCGTAGCAGTGTAGAGCTCACCGTACTGACCCTTTTCTTTACCCTGTTTGCCATCTTCAGTACCTACACTGGCGTGCATGTCGAAGGCTCTCTAGTCAATGTACGAATCATCTCTATCGTCTCTGGCGGAATTTTATTTGGGCCTTGGGTTGGCATTCCGGTCGGTCTTATCTCAGGCATTCATCGCTACTTAATCGATCTCAATGGTCCCTCCTCTATCCCATGTTTAATTACAAGCGTGCTAGCCGGACTGCTCGCCTCTTGGGTTCATATCAAGGCCAACTACTCAAGCTATGCAAAGTACGGTTTCTTGGTTGCCGCCTCCTGCGAGCTACTCACAATGGCTCTCATCATCGCATTGAACCAAGATAAAGCGCTGGCCTATTCCATAGTGCACGCCATTGCCCTTCCAATGATTCTTGGCTCCTTGTGCGTCATCCTCATTATCAAATGGCTACAGGATATGGAGAGTGAGAAAGATAAAGTCGCAGCCTATCAAGCCAAACAAGCACTTAAGGTTGCCAACCAAACCCTACCCTTTATTCGTCAAAACTCGCCGGATGCCTTAAAACACGTGTGCAAGATCATTCGTAACGAAACCCAAGCTGATGCGGTAGCCATTACCGACACCCAAGACGTTCAGGTCTATGTGGACATGGTGAAGAACAGTTTTGCAAGGTTCACACCCAGATAAGCCTGATGACGCAAAAAGCGATTCGAGACAACAGGATCATCGAAAGCAATGATATTCGCGAGCACGCCTTTCGTTCCTTAATGATCATCCCTTTGTCTGAAAACGCTAAGGTCACCGGGACATTAAAGATCTTCTTCAACAAGCCACACCGAATCACTCTTGCTCTGCATGAGATGGCAATTGGCCTGTCTCAACTTATCTCTACTCAGCTTGAAGTGGCCAAGGTAGAGCAGCTCAAAACTATGGCCAATGAAGCAGAGTTTGGCGCCCTGCAAAACAAGATCAATCCGCATTTTTTGTTTAATACCCTAAATGCTATCTCAACCCTTATCCGTATCCAGCCGGATAAAGCGCGTGATCTGGTTGGTAAGCTTGCCGCCTTTATGCGTTTCAACCTTGAGAATGTTGATGAGATGATCCCACTCGAGACAGAACTCAAGCAGGTCAAAGACTATGTCGCTATCGAGAAGGCACGTTTTGGAAACAAACTCGAGGTAGAGTTTGATATCGACCAGGTATCAGTATCAGTGCCGCCTTTGATCATCCAGCCTTAGTAGAGAACGCCATTGGACACGGAATTATTCCTAAAGGAAGTGGTGGCAAGGTTTCTATCGCGGTTAAGCAACTGCAAGACCATGTGCAAATCACAGTGAGTGACGATGGCGTAGGCATCCCAGAATCTGTCATTCAGAGAGTGCAAGAAGGCACCATAGAGTCCAAGCGTGTAGGGCTTAATAATGTCCACCAGCGCATCAAGCTTCTATATGGCAAAGGGCTGTCCATTTCTCGATTAGAGCCAGGAACCGAGTTCACCTTTACCATTCCAATGGGACAATCACTATGAAGACCGCAATCCTTGTCGAAGATGAATACCTAGCCGCAGAAGAGCTTAAGTACCTTATCCAAAAGTACAGTGACTTAGAATTGGTGGCTGAATTTGATGATGGCCTCAAAGCACTTGAATACCTACAAACGGCTAATATAGATGTCGCCTTTTTGGACATCAATGTGCCGTCTATCAACGGCATGCTACTGGCAAAAAGCCTCTACAACTCAAAGTCTCAGCCCAAAATTATATTCACTACCGCCTACAAGGAACATGCAGCAGAAGCCTTTGAAATAGAAGCCTTTGATTATCTGCTAAAGCCCTATACCGAAGAGCGCGTACAGAAAACCCTGCAAAAGCTTAGCGAGAAACTTGTTCCTACTCCAACTGTGACCACATCATCGAGCGTTAATCTATACCAAGCAGTCGTATTCGAGTGGTTGATGTGAAGGACATCATCTTTGCTGAGGCGAGCGGTAAAATAACCGAAGTGAGTACCGAATATGGTGAGTTCACCACGCCATTAATGTTAAGTGAGTTTGTAGAAAAGCATCAGTGCTCTGGCTTTTTTAAAGCCCATCGTTCTTACTGGATCAACCTGAATAAGATTGATGAAATCACCCCATGGCACAGTGGTACCTATCGCATCAAACTAAAAGGAAGTAACAAGCAAATACCAGTAAGTCGTTCCAATATTAAAGCGTTTCGTGAGTGCCTAGGTTTGTAATTCATTCCCTATATTTGCATTTCATTCCTGCATCAAAACAGTTGATTTTCTATCGCTCAAACACCATTGAATGAGCCATTGGAGTTACTTAAGTTAGCCTCAGACGTTAACTTTTAAGGTACTCACAATGAGCGCAAACATCCGCCCTTGGGACAAATGGTCCACCCTTATTGGCACAGTTTTAATCGAATTTGCCCTAGGCTCAGTTTATACATGGAGCCTCTTCAATGCCCACCTAGCAGACAAGCTAGACGAGCCAGTAAACAGGTGGCTTTCTCTTTTGGCCTATTGAGTTTGGCTCTTGCCGTCGCCTCTTCCCTTTCAGGCAAGCTTCAAGAGAAGTTTGGTGTAAAGAAAGTGATTACCTTTTCTGGTTTGCTTCTGGGGGCGAGCTATATCTTACCTCAACCGCATCAAGCCTTACTGCACTGTATATCTTCGCAGGATTCCTAGTCGGTTTTGCTGACGGTACTGGTTATCTTCTAGCACTGACTAACTGCATCAAGTTCTTCCCAAAAAATAAGGGGATTGCATCGCTTGCGCCATTGGTGCTTACGGTTTGGGTAGCCTAGGCTTCAAATACATCAATATGTATTCATTAACCCATCTCGGTTTGTCAGACGCATTTGAGCTGTGGGGCGCAGTGGCTATGGTACTTGTGCTTATCGGTGCAATGCTAGTTAAAGAAGCACCAAAACAAGAAACTCAAGCTACTGAGGGTGCGCAAACACAGCAAAACTTCACCCTAAAGCAAGCGATGAGCAAACCTCAGTTCTATATGCTGGCGCTGATGTTTACTACAGTGTGTATGTCTGGTCTGTATGCTATCGGCATCGCAAAAGATATTGGTCAAAACTACGTTAACCTATCCGCTGAAATTGCCGCTACTGCAGTATCCGTTATCGCAATAGCGAATCTTGGTGGTCGTATCGTGCTTGGGGTGCTGTCTGACAAGATCACCCGAGTGTATGTAATCACTATTGCCCTAGTGATCTGCCTAGCAGGTGTAAGCACCTTGCTGTTTATTCCGCCTACGCTACACACCTTTTACCTATCTCTAGCCTGTATCGCGTTTAGCTTTGGTGGCACCATTACCGTTTACCCATCATTAGTGAGCGATTTCTTTGGCCTAGAAAACGTGGCCAAAAACTACGGCATTATCTACCTGGGCTTTGGTATTGGTAGTTTCGCTGGCTCGCTCATTGCCTCTTTGTTTGGCGGATTCCTAGCCACCTTCCATGTGATGCTGGCGCTTATCTTGATTTCGATTGTGCTATCTATCGTGATTAAGAAACCGAGTTCTCAGTTGGCAATCAACTAACAACAATAATGCCAGTGCTAATCACACTGGCATACCTTTATGAGTTTAGGGCTTCATGAATCTTGGGCTATATTTCCTTCGTCGCCTGACATCATCTCATCACAAGATTTGCCGGTCATCATGTCATGCATCTTAGCCATCATAGGATGATCTTTTATCATCTGCTCCATGCTAGCTCCGTCCATCATACCGTGGTGCTTAGCTATTTCAGCCGCAAACACAGAGGCAGATGCCACACCACTTGCGAACAACACCAATAGAATTACTTTTTTCATCCTCGTCTCCCTAAACAATTAACCAAAGAAATAGGCGATCAGAAAAATCGCTGCGAATATCCCCAATGTCACCTGCAACAACAACTTCGGGTTCTCGGTTCCGCCATTGGGTGGCTTATTACAACAACTCATGTTTCTTCTCCCTGAGATTTAAGCTTTGATACCCATGCTAGGGCTTATGACCTGCACCCAGGTCAAATGGAAACGATAAAAATTTTTAGTTGGCACATATTGGTAACTAAAGTGCACAATTGTTGATTATGATCACACTTCATTCAGTCGCGGTGCTCTCAACATGATGCTTATTTACTTTATTACCTTCTTTATTCTCGCCTACATCTTTGGCTTGTTTGTAGACAACAAACTAAACGCGGTTCACACCATCACTGGCGTTTCCTTTATCTGGTTATTTGCCGCAGGCCCATCGCACTGCTTGGGTTTGCAGGTATGCTGGTGTGCTACTTTTTAGGTCGTAAGAAGGCAAAAACAGGCATCAATTTGCAGTGGCGTCGCGCTTCAAGATAAAAAATCCCGACCTCATTTT
>BBSB01000043.1:0-18079 GCA_000830455.1 Vibrio sp. JCM 19236 | reverse complement strand
GGTTGAACGTGGATTTGAAGTAGCGGTTGTCGCTGATGCAACGGCGGCGGCTAAAGTACCGGGCCTTGATGGTATGCTATCAGCACTGACCAACTACCGAATGATCGCCAGTGACATCTTTACCGCTAAAGAAATCGTTGAAAAGATGAAGGCGAAATAAGTCTAACTCTTTTTTAAGAGACCTCACTTCTGTGGGGTCTTTTTTGTTTTTTGTTGACTGAGACAAAGGCTCAAATCTTGAGCTTAAAGCTACCTCATCCAAGCTGACCAATTACTTACCATGATATTCACATGAGCTAACTCCCTTACCTCAAAACCGTCCAATGCAGCAAAACTCAAAGTAAACCCAAGCTCACTCCTTAAGCCTTCTTAATAAGCCTAAACAGCGCATCTCCTCTCTTAAGTAATATCCGAGCTACCTGGCTCTGCCCTTCCCTGTCGCTCCAGCGGTTGATGCGTCAAATGTCCGATTCTAAGAATCAGTCCCTAAGTGCAGCACTTTGTTCCTAATACTGTGCACATTTAGCTCCAAGTTACACACATCCAATATTACTCAAAAATCATAATATTTATCCCGAGCTTAAATCAAACCAACGAATTAACGATTAAAGCAAAACAATATTGGCAACCCTGTCACCGCATATAAAACTCTATAAGGAATAGAACCATGACTGAACAAAAACTGAACCGCGTGGAAAAATGGCTTCAAGACACTAAAGAACACGGTCTACCCGTGACTGGCTTTGATATCGAACCGGGTCGCACCGCCGTAGTTATTACGGACCCTCAAGTAGACTTCTTGCACCCTGAAGGCGTAGCTTGGGGCGCGGTTGGCGAGAGCGTGGTTGAGAACAACACCGTTGCCAATATGGAACTCCTAATGAACACCGCTGTAGCGGAAGGCTTCCCACTAGTTATCAGCCCGCACTACTACTTCCCAACTGACCACAAATGGAAATTTGAAGGTACTCTAGAAAAACTGATGCACGCTATTAATATGTTTGACCGTAAAAGCGCATTAGACGTGGAAGGCTTTGAAGGCAGCGGTGCCGATTGGATGGAACAATTTAAGCCAGCTATCAATGACGAAAACACTGTAATCTGTGGTGCTCACAAGGTCTATGGCCCAGAAAACAATGACTTAATCCTACAACTACAAAAACTACGCGTCGAAAAGGTTATCCTTGCCGGTATGTCTGCCAACCTTTGTGTTGAATCTCACCTTCGTGAACTGGTTGAGCGCGGATTTGAGGTGGCGGTTGTCGCTGATGCAACGGCGGCGGCTAAAGTACCGGGTCTAGATGGCATGCTATCAGCACTGACCAACTACCGAATGATCGCCAGTGACATCTTTACCGCCAAAGAAGTTGTTGAAAAGATGAAGCGAAATAAGCGCCACCCTCTCGATAAAGACCTCCCTCTGGGAGGTTTTTTATGCGTACGCAAAATCTAGCCGTTATGGTGATAAGAATCCACAAACCATAGGCTTAGCTATTTGCCGATAGGTGTTTATCGTTCAATATCCTAAACACACATTAGATACTTTTTGAACACATCAATCAACTCATCGTTTATTTAGAATTTTAATATTGATTTGCAACTCTCGAGTTTCCAGATGAAAAACCTAAATACAAATATGGACCGCAATCTCTCCATGATTAAAAGTAATAATCGATACTTGGTTGATACCGAACGAAAGTCGGATAAGTTAAACGATGCTCAAGAGAGTAAGCTATCTATTAACGATTTTTGCGAGCAACTTCTTCATGGACTATGTTAGCCAGAGTGTTTAGTTGAGAAAGCGCAGCATCAAGCGATCTATCTATGACCGCCTCAGCTAGTGTAGATAATAGTAAGTGCGGTATCTGCTTCAACCAACCAGAAACAAGCCAAGGAATGCGAATCGGTATACCGTTTGATATTACAAGCCGTGGAGAACAAGGCAAAACCAGGGCTTAGGGATGTGCATATAAGCAGTACTATGCACACATCAGAAAAAAGAGGTACAAAGAATGATTATTAAAGCAAGACGCAGAAGTTTTTGTATATCGACTCTAAAGGAAGAACCACCGCCCCAAGTATGGGTACTCACTAAAATTCTTTTAAAGGTGCTAAATATGAATTTTTTACTCAACTTATATTGATGATTGCCCAGGACATAACGGAGACATCAACGGGGTATTTACTTAAGAGAGCGACAACCCCAACAAGGCACAATTTGAACTTATGGAATACCTCAGGGAAGAGTACAACACCAACAAAATCTATCTAACGTCTATAAGGGCTTTTTAATATGAAACTATATCTAAATATTGCACCGTGTACCCAACTAGCAACAGTAACCAATAAAGACACAAACGAAGTAGAAATATTTGAGTTCAATAGCACTAGAGCACTGCTAAAGATTGAAGATGCGGTAGACAACCACAACAACGGCTCTAGAACCTTTGCCAACATGGAAGAGTTATACGTACATTTGACCACTTGCGGAGTGTAACCATATGAAACTAGATATCACTACCTACAAAAACACCTTTACGATCACAGATACAGATACAGGCGAACAAGGCACATTTAAGGTTATGACCAGAGCCCAAGGAATTGTTGCAAAGACTATCAAGGATGTAGTGAACCTAGTCTATAACCACAACAACGGTTACGTAGTATTTAAAGACTTTGAAGAACTGGCAGATGAACTAGACCTCAGAGGTTGCCAATAGAAAGAATGTTTACTCTTTGAGAAGGTAATTTTACCGTCCCGTCTTTAGATGGCTTTTATGTCTGTTAAAAAATGGACAGAATCTGATCTTAATGACTTCCGAAAAAATGTTAACCAAGGTGACTGTTGAGAGAGCACAGCACCAAGCAATGTATGACCTCCTGAGCATCTTTGGTCCTACTCAAAGCTATTGCTAGTAGTATCAATCGCCACTATTCAAATGATAGAGCCCAGGCGGTGTTCTCTTCCAAGGGTCCTTATGTAATCCCTGTTCAACCCCTATACTAAACAGTCTTCGCATTTCAGGGCCGTTAAATTCATCCTCTGATTGCCATTCAAAATCCTCCGGCACCTCGGTATACCTAAAGTCATTTCCTCTCGCTCTCGCGATAGAAAAGATCTGATAAAGATCGGCTCTACCCATAGCTTGTACCATCGAAGTAATAGTTCCTTCAGTAATTGATGCTAAATTGCGATCAACCACTTTTGGGTGAGGTACAAAGCGTGCATTGCGGATGATGTACATTCTAGGTCTTGGGGTAAACTGGAAGCCATTATCTTGAGCGTTTTCAATTGCCTCATTTAAGTTGATAACTCTCAAAGGAATAAAGAATTGTGTATTCACGCCGCCATCAGCGTGCATTTCATCATAACTTTTACCATCAATGTCAACTTCAAATAGAGTTGGAGGCATGAGGATTGGAATTGAAGCGGAAGCCAACAGTACTTGCTTAAACAGTTCTAGAGCTTTATCACTTCCTTCAGAAGCAATTGCCCCCATATTCCAAACTGTAAATGTCTGACTATCAAGATTACTGGTACCAATGTATAGACGTCTACCCGACTGGTATTCAACCGCTATAGCATCAATCAAAGCCTCAGTGATATGAGTATCTAGCAGTTTTTTTAGCGGAGAGACAGTAGTGATAGAGTCACTCCAAAACAGCCCAAGCAAATTTCTTTGTTCAACGATGTAAGACTGGTTTTCAATCGTTGTGTAAGCACTTTCCAGCTCATCATCCCAGTCAGAGCCCAAAAACGCGAAAGGAGCAATCAGCCTCCGGTGCTGACACCCGTAACAATTTTAAACTCTGGTCTGTTACCTGTTAATGTCCATCCTTTCAAGAACCCGGCACCATAAGCACCGTATCCTCCACCACCTGAGATTACTAGGACACAGAAAACTATTTTATCTTTGTCTGTGTCACAAGCCTGTTGCGCACCACCATCAACCATAGCTTTGGAAAAATCTTGTTGTAGCGCTTCACTCTTATCCAAACCTAAAGCTCTAATGTGCTTCGGAAAGCCAACAATATGTGCGTTTTGGATTTGATCAACAGGAGCTGGGTTTCGTTTTAAGGAAGTGCAGGCGGTAATAAAGAAGACAAGAAATAAAGGTGCCATTTTTAAAACAAACATTAAAATCCCATGAAAATAGCCGGAACAGACAAAATTATAGCTACTGAATCAAAGGTTGTGATCTCATGTATTGGATTTGGAGGGCAAACGGCTTGCATAGTCGTTTGTCATATAAATTAGTACGCTGCACCATTGATCTTACGAACTGGAATACCACAAAGCACTTCACTTTCCGCCATTC
This sequence comes from Vibrio sp. JCM 19236, assembly GCA_000830455.1. Lineage (GTDB taxonomy): Bacteria > Pseudomonadota > Gammaproteobacteria > Enterobacterales > Vibrionaceae > Vibrio. The sequence goes on along the minus strand of BBSB01000043.1, from coordinate 13,760 downwards.
TCATATTTATAGCCAAGATATTTTCAGGGCATTTCTGCGTTGTTATGTAATGGGTTAGACAACCACATGAGTTACAACGATGAAACTCTACTTCTTTGTCACCCCAGCAATAGAATGTCGTTTTCTCCTTTATGCTAATTTGAACTTGCTCGGGAGAAAAATATGCCCAAGCCGCTGCATAACGTCGACAAATCGAACAGTTACACTCACCGACTTCTTCTGGGAGAGAACTTATTTCTAAGCGAATGTTGCCACAGTGGCACTTCAATTCCATTTGCTAATTCCCTGTATTAGCTCAAGGCCGCGCTAAATTGTGGACTACACGACCGAGCCACTTAAACCTCAAGGTCATAACTTGAGGGTAAAAGTTTACAGAAGTTACACCACCACTCACTGTAAACTTTACAAACCCTATCTAAGGTAGTGATTAGAACGGAATATCGTCGTAATCATCTGGGCTTGGTTGATAAGGCTGACTTCCACCTTGCTGGTTTTGATTACCACCAAATTGATTTCCGCCTGACTGTTGCTGGCCACCGCTTGATATGAGCCACTACCCGGCTGAGCACCGTCACCACGGCCACCAAGAAGTTGCATAGTGCCGTTAAAGCCTTGCACTACGATCTCTGTGGTAAAGCGCTCTTGGCCACTTTTGTCTTGCCACTTGCGGGTTTGCAATTGACCTTCAATATAGACCTGAGAGCCTTTCTTTAGATAGTTGCCAGCAACCTCTGCTAGACGCCCCATCACTGACACTCGGTGCCACTCGGTTTTCTCTATTTGCTGACCGCTGGCTTTATCTTGCCAGGTCTCAGACGTTGCCACGGTGAAGTTTGCCACCGCATTGCCATTTGCGAAGTGGCGAAGCTCAGGATCGTTACCTAGATTACCGAGCAAAATAACTTTGTTTACGCCTCGTGATGCCATAATCCTACCCTCTATTCCCTAAATTATAAGTTTATACCTGTGGGATCGATTGCTGTGTGGACTCGATCTCCGGATTAGAAATTACCTCAAGCTCAAGGTTGGCTTTCTCTACCATCTCTTGTGGCAGTTCGCGATTTACCGCAACGCCCAATTCTTTAAACTCAGAGGCTTGCTTAATAAGGTTTCCTTTGCCTGTATAAAGCTGACCCAATGCTCTGTCATAGGTCTCTTTAGCTTTATCAAGCTGCTTGCCCACGCCTTCCATACTGCCAAGGAAGGTATTAAGTTTGCTATAAAACTTCTCGGCGCGATTTGCCAGCTCTTGAGTATGTTTATTCTGCTCTTCAAAGCGCCACAGCTGTCTGACGATATTAAGGCTAGTAAGCAAAGTAGTCGGCGTGGCAACCAAGATGTTTTTCTCAAGAGCTGACTGGAACAAATTACTATCGTATTTCAGCGCTTCAACATAGGCAGATTCCACAGGAATAAACATGATGACTACTTCAGGTGAGTTGATACCTGGCAGTCGGCTGTACTCCTTGCTTGCAAGCTCGTTGATACGGTCGCGCACCGCATCCGCGTGTTGCTTCAAAGCATAATCACGCTCGGTTGGGTCTTCCGAGTTCACATAGCGGGTGTAAGCGTTAAGAGAAGTCTTGGCATCGATAACCAGATGTTTGTTTTGCGGAAGATAAACAATAGCATCGGGACGCAAACGCCCATCTTCGGTGTTGATGCTTACCTCACGTTTGTAGTCCATGCCCAGACGTAAACCAGAGTTATCCAGCACATTCTCAAGCATTAATTCACCAGTTGCCCTGCACTTTTTTCTCGCCTTTTAGTGCGGTTGTCAGTTTCGAGGCTTGGTCGGTGATCTCTTGGTTTAGCTTTTGCAGATGTTGAAGCTCAGTACGAAGCTGAACCCTCTGCTCGGACTCCTTACTATGAATATCTTCGACCTTGGTTTTAAAGCCCTTAAGCTCCTGATGAATCGGATTCAGGATGCTCTGCATGCTCTCACTATTCATCTGCTTAAAAGCCTGGCCTTTACGCTCTAAAATCTCGCTAGCCAGACGTTCAAACTCTTTGCTCAGCTCTTGCTTACTCTCTTTTAGAAGCGAAATTTGTTCATCGAAGTGCTGCTGTTTAGTAGCAAGTTCGGTCTGCAGTTTACCTACAGAGTGCTGGGAGCGAGCTAGGTTCTCATTGCAATTTTTAAGCTCCAGCGCTAAACCCTCGACGCGCTCTAGTTCAGCAGACAACTCTTCGCTTTTCGACATCAAGCTAGCATTGGCCGCGCTCTCACGACTTTTGGCTTGAAGCAGAAACTCTTGAAGTTGATTAAGGCGAAGCTCTAACGTGTTAGATTTTTCTTTATGCTCAGTTCCTGACTTTCTCGCTTCATTAAGCTCAGTCTGATTTTGTGCAAAACGCATCTGCAGCGCGATATGTTGCTTTTGCTCTTCATCTAGCGCTATTTCTGCTTGCTCCAACGCGGACGCTAAATTCTCTTTCTCCGTTTGCAGACGCTCAAGCTCTAGCTCGCAGCGCACCGTCTTGCGATACGCTAACCAATAACTAAGACCAGAACAAAATGCGATTGCTAAGCCAAATGCCACATAAATGGTATTCATCACTTTTCCTTTTACCCAACTAACCTCTATATTATGCCTAAGTTAGAGACAAAAGTGTCCCTTGTTTGGAGTTTTTAGAGATGTCGAAGAATTTTGAGCGATTTCAGCTGGTACTACAGAACATTCCTTGCGCACCTGACCATATTACCAGCAGTGAACTGCGCGAAATCCTGTTAAACAAAGATCTATTGAATCCAGAACTGGATGAAAAAAGCCAGCTCAAAACAGTGCAGCGGGTGATCAGCAAGGTCGTATCTGACTATCACTCTGTTGAACTGGATACCTCCAAACGCCCGCACCAGATACGCATCGCCTTTGGCCACCAGCATCCGATAAACCCTGCCGCTATGAGTAGCGTTTTGTCTCTTCAGATTATCGAGCATGAAGTGCTCAAGATGCTGCCACCAAACATGCGTAAGACGGTTTCAAACCTCATCAGCACTGCCAATTCAGAACAAGACAAGCGAGTTTCGCTTTGGAAAGAGCGCTTTTATTACGCGCCTATCGAGCTTCAGTTAACCACCCCTGAGTTCGAAGAGGCTTATATCGAGGTTATCGAGAACGCCATACTCGAGAAACGCACCCTCAACATGACCTACCAGAAACGAGGCAATGTCGAGCCACAGGAGTACGTTGTGGACCCGCTCGGTTTAATGCTACATGGCAACAGCTTCTACTTGGTGGCATCTAAAGGCGATGACAATTATCGTACCTTTGCGATTCATCGTATTAAAGCACTTAAGCCTAGCTTTACCTCTACCAAGCCAGTAAAAGAGTTCAACACCAAGAGTCATATTGAGGCAAATACACCCCATTTTTCTGGAGGCGACTGGATTGAGGTAGAACTAAAAATCCACAACCACAACGGAATGCATCTAATCGAAGAAACCATGCTGTCAGAAGAGCAAGAGATCATCGCTAAAAATGATACTCACACTCTAGTAAAAGCAAGGGTACGAGAGAGCCTAGGCTTCGAATGGTGGCTGATGAAAAATGCCAATATAGTGCAAATCATCAAGCCAGAAAGGATCAGAAAAACGCTAAAAGAAAATCTATGCTCAGCATTACGGCTATATAGTTAATGCCCTCTGTTTTTGGCTTGCAAGATTAAGAACATTTAGCTGGGCCAATTATCAAACTCTACCCTTTCATCGGCTATGTAAAACAGTGTCTCACCGCTCTCTATCTGTGTAGAGAGCTTTTGATTGATGTTCACTTCTCCACTGCGGTTTCGGCTGCCAATAATGGTTGCCTCATAGTTCTGCTTGAAATCTAGAAACACCTTTTCCAGCGTAAAACTCGGGGTCCCCTCAGGCACAGTAATACTGTATTGGGTTTGACCCTTGTGCGCTGAGACCAGCTCACTGTGGACAAAGCTACTGCCAAAGTCGATAACGGACTTAGCGAGCAGTTCAGTTGATAGGTTTGAGATGCATTCAGCGTTCGGACAGTGATCTGAGAGGATTTTACACTTCACATCGTCGACAAAGTGAGCCACCAAATGCGCATCCGGTTCAGTCTAGATATGAATAAAGAGATGGTTAGAGTCATTTCATCGGTATCGGTATCCACGACTAGGCAAGAAGCTTTTTCAATACCGGCTCGGCTCAAATCTTCTTCTTCAGTAAAGCCATGAGCATTGATGAACTCTACATCATCACCAAGGGGGTTCTGTTTTTCTGTCACACTCACCAAAACGATCTCACGCTGCTTCTCTTCTCGCTTTAGCATCTGCACTAGGTGTGGGGTTCGATCGCGGTTGTACCCGATGATGACGATGTGATTGCTATGATTCACGTTGTGTTTTCCTTTGAATTGGCGAAACCAGAGTGTAGAGAACCCACTGATCACCTTACCTATGATGACACCAAATAGGCCAAGGGATAATGGAATTACGAAGAATGCGGTAAACATGCGACCGCTGGCGGTGCTTGGTGACATATCACCATAGCCAACGGTCGAACCGGTAACCGCTAGAAAATAGATAAAATCGATCAGTTTATCGGTAAGTGCATGTTCGCCAGTCAATCGATAGCCAAAATAAACGAAAGCGGAGTAGCAGAGAATCAACAGTAAGGCGTTGGTTCTGGCCAATATTAGGGTGTATTTAGAGAGATACCTATCCCACCATTCAAGGAGTTTCTCTTTTAAGGTCACTATAAAGCCTGCGTATATTTTGTTATCTCATTGTAAAGATACATAAATTTTCACAAGTTAGCTTAATCAAAACGGTAAAAAGAGAAACAGATTGGTTTAGCTAGTCATAGTGCTCGAGTGAATATAAAGGTTAGCAATTGTCTTGATGCCAAGAATCTGGGATGGTTTGCCATTTATTTCGCATTTTTTCGATGGTTACCCGAGGTACACCATGCACGGAATCAAACGCTCCATCACACTCAAGGTAAAACACCTTCAATCCTAACCTCTTCGCCATCTGTCTATAGGGTTTGATTTCCCATAGCTTTACCGAGGTATTAGACACCACAACCGACTGGTTATTCTTTAGAGACTCCCTAGCCTTGTTCTGGCACCAAGCATGAGCATCTTTGATTTTACCTGGTTCAAACTGGTATTCACCCTGCTCGTTTTCAAAGAACATGTCGGCTTCTAGGTGCTGTAGAGAAAATCGCTTAGCCAACTCCCGCGCTAAAGTGGATTTGCCACTTCCAGGCAAACCCCTGATCAATAGCAAGTATGGCTTGGTCTGCTTTTCTGCGAATTCAATAAATTGAGGACGTTGCTTGGACATAGATATGAGCGCTTTATTGGGGTTGGCTAGTGTATTCAAAATTCTGACTTAAAAACAGCTTACACTTTGAGGCTAAGTTTAGATCTGTATTTTGAGTTTAAAACTCAATAGACTAGAGATATCAATGGATACAGACTTGTCGAGTCTATGGAATAAGAGGACAACTGCATGGTCAACAAATGGGCCAAACGCTTTTATCAAATGGCTGAACTTGTGGGTCTTGGAGTAAAGACCCGTCAACACAAGTAGGCGCCGTCATCACCAAAAAGAATCGCATCGTTTCAGTAGGCTTCAACGGCTACCCTCACGGTATTTCCGACAGTGCTGATACCGACGAGCGCGATATGAAATACCTGAAAACCCTGCATGCGGAAGAGAACGCTATCTTATTCGCCAAGCGCGATCTTGATGAGTGTGAGATCTGGGTTACTCACTTCCCTTGCCCAAACTGCGCAGCCAAGATCATTCAAACCGGCATCAAGGCCGTTCACTGCCCCGCACAGGATGAAGATTTCTTGTCTCGCTGGGGAGAAAAAATTCAGGTTAGCCAAGATATGTTTGAGCAAGCCGGCGTCGAAGTAGATTGGATGCCTGTTGAAGAACTGAACTAACTGTTCATATATTCGCCTTGCTTGTTAAGACAACAAGGCGAACCATTCACCACACAAATAGAAACAAACCCTCATATTTAGAAACATCGCAATCGATTAATCAGTTAAATATGTGTTTTTAATCACATTTTTGTTCAAACGGTTTATAATCAACGGTATGCTTACCCGTTTTCTCAAACCTTTGGATTTCTGAATGGAACTCAAACGCTTTACCACCACTGCTGCCCTTATCGGCGCATCCATCTCAGCACCTAGCTACGCGACTTCATTTGAACTGCCTATCTGGAAATCAGAGGCAGAAGAGCGAGGCTATATACTTCCCAAAGCGTTTGGTATTAGCGTTGGATACATGCATGTTGAGCAGGGTATCAATGTTAATTCGATTGATTTGCAAGGCTTGAAAACCAACCTAGGAAACCCGGGAACACCTGGCTTTCCAGGCTTCGGTTGTAATCCGATCACCGGTGATTGTCTGATCCCACCTATCCCGGGTATTCCCGCGGATATCCCAATCAACTCCATTGACGTTGATACCATAGGTGGTTATCAAGAGAGTGATGTTTGGACAGTGCGTGCAGATATGTGGCTGTTCCCATTCCTCAACTTCTACGCTATTGCGGGTAAGATCAAAGGCTATTCTGAAACTGACATCAAAGTGAACGTCAATTTCGGTAATGACCGCACTCTTACTACACCGCAACTTCCTTTCCGTCTGGACCTTGATGGCAACATGTATGGTGGTGGTATGGTATTGGCCGGCGGTTATAAAGAGTGGTTTACCATAGTAGATGCGAGCTATACCAAAACCAACCTTACTGTTATTGATGGTGGTATCGATTCTATCGTTGTGACACCACGTGTAGGCTACGACTTTACCAACCACGGCCATCCTGTGCGCCTATGGTAGGTGGTCAATACCAGAATATCCAACAAACCCTGAAAGGTAACGTAAGTGATCTGTTTGGGGCTGCCGTAGCCGCCGCCATCTCAGAAGATGGTAAGGATGCGCGTTTCGTCGTTGAACAAGAGCTTGCATCAGAATGGAACACAGTTGTTGGCTTCAACTACGTCATCAACCCAACATTCAACATCATTGGCGAGTTCGGTTTTGGAGACCGTCAGAGCGCCTTTATCTCCTTGGATACCCGCTTCTAAGATGTACATTACCTTCTTTGGACACCGCTCTAGATTAAGCAACATGAGTTACAAGCGAGTGGCACTTAAGTGAAGAAATTATTTAAGGCCACCTCCCTACTCATTTTCTCAAGTTTTACCTATGCCGAAGTCAGCACCATCACAGGTGAGGAAAAAGGCTGGGTGGACTCCTTGTTGGAATTTTTTGGCTCTAGCGATGAAGTGGATGTCTCTGAAGGTATGGACTGGGGAGTATTGCCCGGTCCGTTTTCCAATCCAGAACAAGGCTTCGGTATCGGTGTTGCGGCAGTTGGTTTGTATGCCCCTCAAGGCACAGACTCTGGAAACCAACTCTCTACCCTAACCATTAGCGGCTATGCTCGAGCGAAGGCACCTATGGTATTGGTGTAGACAATACTACCTTTCTTAATCAGAACACTTGGAAGCTTGGCCTGATGGCTCGCCTTTCGCAAACTCCGAGTAATTATTGGGGTATAGGCAAAGACGCTGCTGAAATGGAGGCAAATGAAACCGAACACGAAGCCCTCTATTTGCGCATTCAACCTACGGTTTCTTATCAGTTTGCTCCCGGTTACTTCATAAAAACAGGTATAGATAGCACATTTCTGTTTAACCAAAGCGCCGATGGCATAGCGCTTGGGGAGAACGAGCTAGACGACAAAACCAATCTCGGCATTATTTTAGGCGTGGAATACGACACCCGAGATTATGAGACCAACCCATATAGCGGTCGCTTGGTCAGCCTTGAACACAGATGGTATATCGATGCCTTTGGTTCAGATTATGACTATCAGGAATACACCTTTAACTACCGCGAGTATCAAAAACTCTTTGATGAGAACGTACTGGCGTTTGATTTTTTGTACAAGGATTGAGTGACGAGGAAGAACTGCCTTGGTTTGCCATGAGCAAGCTAGGTGGTGATGCGCGTATGCGCGGTTACTATTACGGTCAATACAGAGACCGTTACCAGATGACTGCACAGCTGGAATATCGTCATAGATTTACACAACGACATGGAATGGTTGTTTGGGGTGGCGCAGGTAACATCGCCCCTCACTTTAACGAACTGTTTGAAGACAGCTGGCTCCCTACCTATGGTTTAGGTTACCGCTTCGCATTTAAGCCGAGGGTTAACGTTAGGTAGATCTAGGTTTTGGTGATGAAACCACTGTCTACTTTAATATCCATGAAGCGTTCTAGATAACGCTTATACAGGTAAATGATGAAACTACGATCTCTACTTTTTGTATTAGCTACCAGTTTTTCTGCCTCAAGCTTCGCCGTCGATGCACCAAGCGGCGTGCGTCCATGTTGTGCCTTCGGTGTAAACATGAAATCTGAACTGGGCGTAGTGCCGGTTCCCTTCTTCCGCGTAAAAAACGTGGTTGAGATGTCAGATCTGGAAACACACCTATATAACGATGGTAGCCAAGGCGTTGCCAGTAGCCTCATGGGCACAGGTGATGAAGCTAACGGTCTTATCTATACCGCTCGAGGTGGGATTCTAGACACAGCGCACGTGCGCGATACTGCCGATTACACCCTGTACCTATACAGTAAGATTCGTGGTGAACTGGGGAATGAGAAAGAGATCGTTCTAGAAGAAGAGCTTCGCTCACGCGTAGTTAAGCTTAAATCTGTTGAACTTGAAATGAGCGACGAAGAAAAAGCGCAAGCGGAACTTAAGCTAAGTGCCCTACTGGCGTTTCGATTAGCTCAGTGGCATGAGATTGCACAGTGGTTTGGCTTTACCTCAGTTGCAGGCTTTAAAGAGTATCCATCGGCTTTTTCTCCTGAAGATCTCTATTCAAATATGCTAGGTGCTCTGATTGCCGTTGAGATCCTTGAGAATAATCCAACCCCAACTAAGGAAGAATACCAACAAGCCTTTAGTCAGATCTTCTTGCGTAAGTTAGAGGAGCTTGGCGCTCAAGACGGTAAACGCACCGAGCAAATCATGAATGACCTAGACAAGAAATGGTGGGACAGCGGTAAACGTCTGCCTAACAAATGGGTAGTAAAGACGCGTGACTACACCCCGCGCCTGACTATCCATCCTCATTGGGGTGATAGTGACGATCGCGTGACATTGTCACTAGCACAGTACGAACAACTGGAAGACTATGGTTACCTAACACTGGTTGCGACCAAGCACGAAAAGAGCTTCAGCGCCCTACCTGGTTATCTGAAAGAACGCCGTGTTTGGACCAAGAAGCAGTTCAATGACATCGCACAGTTCGCTAAGAAGATTGATGACGAGCACAAGCTAAGTAATAACCATCTGCTTCCTGCGTACGAGTAATTTTACTTTTCACTACTCGCAACTAGTTGAATTGCCAACTAGTCTTGCGCTAATGCTGACGATATTCAAAGAGAAGTATGACAAGGACACAAAACATATCCCTTGGTAGAGAGCTGTTCACCATGACTTGGCCCATGGTGTTCGGTGTTCTCTCACTTATGAGCTTTCAGCTTATAGACAGTGCCTTTATCGCACAGCTTGGCGTCTTACCCTTGGCAGCGCAAGGCTTCACCCTACCTATCGGCCAATTAATCATTGGCGTTCAGGTAGGACTTGGGATCGCAACCACCTCTGTCATTTCTATCGCACTGGGTGCAAACCAAGAGAAATACTCCAAACAGCTGGGTGGTCTAGTGCTTGCCCTTGGTGGTGTGGGCACAGCCGTTATCTGTTTACTGCTTTACCTTATTCGCCACCCACTCCTAGAGATGCTTGGCGCGACTGCCGATGTAATGCCGATCATCGATACCTATTGGATCGTATGGCTTATCAGTTCTTGGGTGGGCGCGGTACTTTATTTCCTTTATAGCGTATGCAGAGCCAACGGAAATACCATGCTTCCGGGTATCATGATGGTGGTGACCAGTATCTTGAACCTAGCGTTTGATCCACTGTTCATTTTCTATTTTGATATGGGTATTCATGGCGCGGCTGTGGCTACCATCTTAGCCTTTGGCCTTGGTGCACTTTACGTTGTCTATCGTATCGCGCCGAAGAACTACTACAGCTTTGATTGGAAGGACCTTGATCTTATAAAGAGTATCAAGTCGCTGTTTAATATCATGATGCCAGCCATGACCAGCCAGTTAATGCCACCACTGGCCGCTATGCTTTCCACCAAGCTACTTGCAAGTTTTGGCACAGCAGCAGTTGCAGCCTGGGCCCTAGGCAGTCGTTACGAATTCTTCGCCATAGTTGCAGTGCTAGCACTAACCATGTCTATGCCACCTATGATAGGCCGCTATGTGGGGGCTAAGCAGGCGGACAATATTATCAAACTGGTTAAGGTCGCTACCGCCTTTATCATTATCTCTCAGCTGGTTATTGCGCTTATTACACTAGCCGTTTCGGGCGGGCTATCTTCATTGATGACTGCCGAAGATAATGTTGAGAAGATCCTAAATATGCACCTCATCATAGTGCCGTTTAGTCTTGCCCCACTTGGCGTATGTATCTTACTGGTGTCGGTTTCGAATGCTTTAGGCAAGCCGATGCGGGCTCTTCTTGTCTCAAGTTTAAGGCTGTTTTTGTTCTTCTTGCCTTGTCTTTATGCAGGTGCGCATTTTGGTGGGATACAAGGACTTTTCTATGGCGCCGCCATCGGCAATACGCTAGCAGGTATCTTTGCTTGGGTTGCCTATCAAAACACCATAAACAAACTGCAACAAAAATGGAGCGCTTAGCGCTCCATTTTCATATTCAGTTTTGAGGCAATTAACGGAAGTTTTCTTCTGTTATTAGAACCACACCACCCTCAGTTACTTCATACATTTCTGCATCTTTAACTGGGTCTTCACCGATGATAGTGCCATCAGGAATGATAGTGCCTTCACCAACGATAACCTTAGTCAGACGGCAGTCTTTACCAACTAGTACGTCTGGTAGAAGGATGCTGTCTTGAACCTTAGAGCCTTCTTCGATGCGGCAGTTGTAAGACACTAGAGAGTGCTCTACTTCCGCGCCTGAGATGATAGTACCTGCAGAAAGTACTGAGTCTACTGCGCTACCGCGACGACCTTCGTCGTTGAAGATGAACTTAGCACCAGGACGTTGCTGCTGCTGAGTGATAGTCGGCCAAGAGTGATCGTAAAGATCTAGTTCAGGCGTTGGCGCAAGAAGATCCATGTTCGCTGCGTAGTACTCATCTAGGTTACCTACATCACGCCAGTAAGCGTTGTGACCAGGGTGACCTTTCTCAGTAAACACATAACCACTTACATTGTAACGCTCTAGAAGGTTAGGAATGATGTTGTGGCCGAAGTCATGGTTGTAGTTTGGATCGTTCAGTGCGTCACACAGCTCTTTGTCCAGTACATCTGTGTTAAAGATGTAAATACCCATAGAAACTAGCGCTTGGCTTGGATCTTTTGGATGTGGACGTGGGTTCTCAGGCTTCTCATCAAACTGAACGATTTGACCGTTCTCGTTTAGAGACATAACACCAAATGAAGACGCTTGCTCTAGTGGCTTTTTGATACAAGCTACTGTTACGTCTGCACCGTTCTCAGCATGGAAGTTCAGCATGCGAGAGTAGTCCATCTTATAGATGTGGTCGCCACCTAGGATAAGCACCTGCTGAGCTTTTTGCTTACGGATGATATCAAGGTTCTGGTATACCGCATCCGCAGTACCACGATACCAAGCTTCACCTGTACGCTGCTGAGCTGGATGATGCTAACACCTTCGTTTAGCGCTGAGTTTGTCATGAAATTCCAACCCTTTTGTAGGTGGTCGATAAGATCATGAGCCATGAATTGTGTAAGGACACCAACTCGACGAATACCTGAATTCACACAGTTTGAAAGTGTAAAATCGATAATTTTATATTTACCACCAAAAGATACTGCAGGCTTTGCAATCTCTTTGGTTAATCCCTTCAGGCGAGTACCTTTCCCGCCTGCTAATACTAGTGCAACAGTGCTACGCACTAGATTATTACTCGGTAGATGCGAGTAATTATTATTATGTTCCGTCATTTTGGGGGCCTCTAACATTGTTTAAGTATTGGTATAAGAATTTCGGCAATGTGGCTTTTTAGCTCTTTTTTGTTACCGATAAACGCATATTAAATTAATTGCTCGAAATTAATCGGTTTCAAATCACACTTTTCTGATAGACCAAATTTTTGTTCTACATTTTGGGATTTGTGTCACATATGCGAGCAATTTGTGTGCAGATCGGTGAATATAATCACAGAACGTGCTGATTTCAAACACCGCTATCATGGATTCAAATTATGGAAAATTGGTGAAACTTGGATGACGTTTATCGCTATAATTTAGAAAGTGTGGCGCAAGTCGTTTTTTCTAATTAAAAACAAACTACTTAGCTCGCTGTATTCAAGCTGTAACAATGTTCATTTTTTATTCACCAGGGTTATATGGAAGAGAATCCAAGCGACAGAATAAAAATGCAAATTTAAACTCACCTCTGAAATATAAATTCAGGTTTCTGCCATTTGTTCCGGATAGAATTAATGCATAGACACAAAAAATCAGTCGTAATAACTACAATCGCACTCCTTCTCTCTGCCTGTGCTTCAGACCCAGAAAATCCGCAATTTGTGGAGTCTGAGTCCCTTCAGCCATATATGCAGGCCAACTACGATACCTATCTTGCTGAAACTCAGGCTTGGGTTGAAAAACATCGTGTGTTTATCGGAGATAATCTTCAAAAAGAACTCGATGCAGTATTACCGTTTGAGATAAAACCCGAGAATCCAAACGGCAAAGGCATCCTTCTCGTACACGGTCTTGGAGATTCGCCCTACTCCTACACAGACATCGCTCCTAACCTCGCCAAACAAGGCTACCTAGTTCGCGTTATCTTGCTTCCTGGTCATGGTACTCGAGCCGCTGATCTTGGACTACCAGAGCTGAAAGATTGGCAAGGTGTGGTGAAGCATCACTATGAGCTGCTTTCTAAAAAAGTCGATTCTGTTTGGCTTGGCGGATTCTCGACCGGTGCGAACCTAGTTACTGAACTCGCCTATCAAACTTCAGAAGTGGAAGGCCTATTACTATTCTCACCTGCTTTTATGCCAAGGGACTCTATGGCTAAGCTGAGCCTTATGCGAACTGGTTTGTGGATTGGGCAGGAAAAGACGAAGAGGACAACTACACCCGCTATAACTCTCTACATATGAATGGCGCAGCGGTCTATTATCGTAGCTCTCAGGTAGCTCGCGATTACATCGAAGATGCTAAGTTTGAAAAACCAACCTTTGTGATGTTAAGCGAGAAAGACGAAACCATTGATTCGCAATATGCCGCCAGTCAGCTAAGCGAGCAATTTACCAATCAAGACAATGTGATGATCTGGTATGGCGACAATGCCCTTGCCGACACCCGCATCACCAAGTTCAAAATGGACTTACCTGAAGAGCAGATTGTGAGTGCGTCACACATCTCTGTCATGTATTCACCGGACAACCCGGTTTATAAACGCGATGGTGAGGTTCGCCTCTGCTTTAGAGATCAGCCTGAGGGAACACCCGAAGATTGCTCTGAGGTCGATGCCAATCAGGTATGGTTTGCCGCTTGGGGCGATGGCGATGAAAACACGGTTCGTGCACGAACCAGCTTCAACCCCTACTTTGAGCAAAGTATGCAGATGCTAGATGAGTTTCTAAAAAAACAAGACGGATAAAAAATAAAAAA
>BBSB01000044.1:0-15613 GCA_000830455.1 Vibrio sp. JCM 19236 | reverse complement strand
AATAAAAAAGGCGAGGTTAATAACCTCGCCTTTCTTTTTTAGCTTTGTTGACCGAAGTAGCCCAGCTTTCTTCCTACCCAGACCAAGAGCACCATGGTCACTATGATAGAGAAGAAGTTAGTACCCGCATCTGGGTACTGTGCTTTGATGAAGCCGTATGACCAAAGAAGCCGATAAAGAAACTACCTAGCCCCAACATTGGGAAGTCTTCAGCCACTGGAGATTTTAGATATTGTTGATACATCGCCTGAACTGAAAGCACTAAACAGATCAGCGGAAAAATAGAGAAAGAAAAACCTGGCACTGAAAAAGCCGAAAGCAGAGCACTAATACTCATACCGCTAATCAAGGCCAATAGAAGTGACTTTTTATCTGAGTTAAGGGTGTTCGACATTGTTTCCTCTTTTGTTCTAATCGTCATTGCTTTGGTAGTTACTCATTGCATGAGCCCCAATGAAAGCATTCGAACCTGTGTTATCAAGCGTCTGCCGCGCTCTTGTCTTAGTTCTGGTTCAAGGTCTAAAAGTTCCGCTCCCGAACTAAATACCAAGGTAACCACAGCTTCGGCCTGCAAAGTAGCAAGCTTACGTGATAGGTCTTGAGTGGTTAAGTAGTCAGAAAGCTCAGTAATAAAGAACTGAATCTCGCGTGCTACCGCAGAACGGAACTCTTCTGAAGTACCCGAACGCTCACGCAATAGCAGGCGGAAGATATCTGGATTGTTTTCAATGAACTCTAGTAGCGTCTCTATGGAGGTCTGAATAACACTGCGGTCCGGTTGGATTCTCTCACGTGCCTGACGCATCAACTGACGAAGAAGCAAGCCGGCTTCATCTACCATCACCAAACCAAGCTGATTCATGTCAGCGAAGTGACGATAAAAAGAGGTTGGAGCTATTCCCGCTTCTCTAGCTACCTCTCTCAAACTCATGCTTGAGAGACTGCGACCGCAAGAGAGCTGATTGAACGCTGCATCGATTATCGCTCTTCGTGTTTTCTGTTTCTGTTCAGCTCTGACGCCCATGCTTTTACTACTAGAAAGTTATTTCGTGTCAATTAAGCCTAATTAGAGCAGGCATTGCAAACGCTCAATCTTTACAAAGTGATCTTTATTGTGAAGCTGTCCACTTAGTGAGTCCGTGTGTGTTTACCTAATCCCACATTTATTTAAAATGCCCGTAACAAAACAAGGAGGTCTGTGTGACTCGTCGTGCTCATTTTGATGTAATCGTGATAGGTAGTGGTCCTGGTGGTGAAGGGGCAGCTATGGGACTAACCAAGGCTGGCTTTAAGGTTGCCATTGTCGAGCGAGAGAAGAGTGTTGGGGGCGGATGTACACACTGGGGTACCATTCCTTCCAAAGCACTGCGTCATGCAGTTAGTCGCTTTATTGAGTTCAATAGCAATCCCCTCTTTTGCAAGAACAACCAAAGCCTAAATGCTAGCTTCGATGACATATTGTCTCACGCTAAAACGGTTGTAGATAAGCAGACCAACCTAAGACAAGGCTTCTACGATAGAAACCACTGCACCCTTATCTTTGGTGAGGCCAACTTTAGCGAAGCCAATACCATTCAGGTAAAGACACCCGACGGCCGTATCGAAGAATATACTGCTGATCGCTTTGTTATTGCCACTGGCTCTCGTCCATACCGTCCATCCAATATCGACTTTGACCATCCTAGGGTTTATGACAGCGACTCTATCTTGAGATTGCACCACCAGCCAAGGCACATCATCATCTATGGTGCCGGAGTTATCGGCTGTGAGTATGCCTCGATATTCCGTGGCCTTGGGGTGAAGACTGATCTGATTAATACTCGTAAGCGCCTATTGTCATTCCTAGACAACGAGATCTCCGATGCCCTCTCCTACCACTTTGGCAACAACGGTGTAGTTATTCGCAATGATGAGATCTACGACAGAGTAGAAGGTACTGATGATGGCGTGATACTGCACCTAGAGTCTGGCAAGAAGATGAAAGCAGATTGCTTGCTGTATGCGAATGGACGTACTGGTAACACAGACTCACTAAACCTTAGCGTTACCGGTCTAACACCAGATTCACGCGGACAGCTAAGCGTTAACAGCGATTACCAGACCGAAGTACCTCACATCTATGCGGTAGGTGATGTGATTGGCTACCCGAGTCTTGCTAGTGCTGCCTATGACCAAGGGCGTTTCGTCGCTCAGGCTATTGCCGAAGGTCAGGTTAAACAGCACCTTATCGAAGATATCCCGACCGGTATCTACACCATCCCAGAGATCAGCTCTGTTGGTAAGACAGAGCAAGAACTTACCGAAGCCAAGGTGCCTTATGAGGTAGGACGTGCATCCTTTAA
Source organism: Vibrio sp. JCM 19236 (assembly GCA_000830455.1). Taxonomy (GTDB): domain Bacteria; phylum Pseudomonadota; class Gammaproteobacteria; order Enterobacterales; family Vibrionaceae; genus Vibrio. The sequence continues at coordinate 13,271 of BBSB01000044.1, read as the reverse complement.
GCATCTGGCTCGCGCACAGATCTCAGGTAAAGATATTGGCAGCCTTAAGATACTCTTCCATAGGGAAACGAGACAGATTTTAGGTATCCACTGCTTTGGTGAGCGTGCCGCAGAGATAATTCATATCGGTCAAGCCATCATGGAGCAGCCTGGGGAAGCAAATACCCTAGACTACTTTGTAAATACCACCTTTAACTACCCTACTATGGCCGAGGCTACCGTGTTGCGGCACTAAATGGCATAAACCGACTCTTCTGATCAGTTAGAGGGCAGTTTGTAAGAACTGCCCTTTTTTCCATGAGTTGATAAAAATAACCGCAAGGCTCAGACCGCGAATTCCCATAAAGGTCAACATAGCTAGCCATAGAGCGTGGTTTTCCAAACTGGATGAGAGCGCATATACAGCAAAGAAGCTTAATGCAGACAAGAACATGGTATTACGCATATCTTTGCCGCGAGTAGCTCCGATAAAGATGCCATCAAACAGATAACTCCATAGCGCAACCATAGGCATTAGCGCTAGCCATGGTAGATAGATAGAAGCGGTAGATCGTACCGACTCTATATCACTGATCAGAGCGACTACATGATCACCTAATATTAAGAACACTGCACTGAAGCCTAAGCAGATCACCACTCCCCATACAAAGGTACCTGCAATAGATAAACTAAGCTGCTCACGATTCTTAGCCCCTATTGCTTTACCTACCATAGCCTCAATGGCGAAAGCAAAACCGTCCATCGCATAAGAAACAATGAGTACAAAGCTCATCAGAACCGCATTAGCTGCCACTATGTCATCACCAAAGTTAGCCCCTTGGAAGGTCATAAAGGCTAATACAGCTTGTAGACACAAAGAGCGCAGGAAGATATCTCGATTTAGGCGTAGAAAGCGATTCATCCCCAGGAATAAATCCAAACCCTTATCTTTTAGGCTAGAAAGTGAGAGTTTTACTGAGCGTCCCCAAAGCTTAAAGCAGAAAAACAAACCCACCAGCAGACCACAGTAATCTGCGATGACCGATGCAGCGGCAGCCCCTGCTACGCCATAGTTAAGCACCACCACAAATAGGATATCGAGAATAATATTGACTAAGTTAGTGACTATCACTAACCACATCGGAGCTTTGGCATCTTGATTTCCCAAAAGCCATCCTAGCATCACGAAATTTATCATCGCCGCTGGCGCACTCCAAGCACGCACAAAGAAATACTCCTGCGCGTAGGTCTTCACCTGAGTGCTGGCATCACTGAAGCCCATTGCGATATCGAAGATAAAACGATGCAAAATCAGGAACGCTAGGGCAAAGAACAATGCCATGCTGATGCCTTGGATAAGCACGCCCGCAAGCTTAGAGCTGTCTTCTGCACCTTTAGCCTGCGCAGATAAGCCAGTTGTAGACATACGCAAGAAACCAAATAGCCAGAAGATCATGCTGATCATAGTGCTACCCAGCGCCACACCACCTAGATAATAAGAATGTTCAAGGTGCCCCACTACAGCTGCATCCACCAGCCCCAATAGCGGCACAGTAATATTGGACAACACCATAGGAATAGCTAGAGCGAGGATGCGTTGGTGCAGCGTCCAATCAGAAAGTACAGGCGTGAGTCGGTGGAACATTTTTATCTCGTATATAAAAATCAGCGCCCCTAAATTGGAGCGCTGAGTCAAAACAGTCAAGGATTAGATTTACATCCAATCACTATTGCGAATGATGCCTACCGCAATACCCTCTATTGCGAGATGTTGCTGAGTAAGGTCAACCTTGATTGGCGATAGCTCTTCGTTTTCTGGATGAAGAAGCACGGTTGATCCCTTTCTCTCCAGACGCTTCACCGTTACATCATCATCAACACGAGCAACAACTACTTGGCCATCCCGCACATCTTGAGTCTTATGCACTGCAAGAAGGTCACCATCCATGATACCGATATTTTTCATACTTTCGCCGTGAACACGAAGCAAGAAATCAGCTTGAGGCTTAAACATTTGAGGATCGACCTGATAGTGAGACTCGATGTGCTCTTGAGCTAGGATAGGTTCACCTGCTGCAACATTACCGATCAACGGCAAGCCGTCATCATCGTTTGCACTATCTTGCAACAAGATACGAATACCCCGCGACGCTCCCGGAATAATCTCGATCGCCTGTTTCTTGGCGAGCGCTTTTAGGTGCTCTTCGGCCGCGTTGGCTGAACGAAAGCCGAGTTCACGTGCAATCTCTGCTCGTGTTGGCGGCATACCTGTGTCTTCGATCTTAGTCTTGATCAGGTCGAATACCTGTTGCTGTCGTGGCGTAAGCGGTCTCATAAGTCACCTGTTATTTTGTACAGTTAACTGTGAGTATATCCAGTATGGATGAATTATCAACCATTACTGGACTATGATGCGGATATTAAAGAAGTTTTTCTATAAATCAGGGCTAGGTTAGAAAAACAGAGCCTCTGCCCAGATATAGGCAACCAGTGCTAGAGCAACAAATACTGCTGCTGAACCGATATCCTTAGCACGACCTGCTAACTCATGCACCTCTGGACCAATTCTATCCACCACGGCCTCTACCGCCGAGTTCATCAGCTCAGCGATCAGCACGATAAACACAGATAGGATCATCAACATGCGCTCTGTCTGAGAGACATCTAGGATAAATGCGATTGGGATAAGAACGACTGCGAGAAATACCTCTTGGCGGAATGCGGCTTCGTGTTTGAAAGCAGCTCTAAGTCTTGAATGGAATACCCAGTTGCCTTGATGATGCGATTGAAACCAGTATTGCCTTTCATTATTCACCTCTCTATTGCTTAGAGCTTCCCTTGCCCAATTTTAAAAGTAGCTAGGGTATACACTTTTTGTTGGGATAACCTAACATTACTACAATTCCAGTTAAAAGGTTCGACCAGTTCTGCTATTCTTGCGACGCTTTATTCACAACCTACTCTTGAAGTGTCATAGACGCGTAAATCAATTGGATATCAAAACCATATGTCTTCAGGTCAAACACTGACGCAATCTCTATTGCAACTGCCACTTAATGTGATGGTGAAGGGAAATCCTGTACCTACCGCTCCCATTAGTGATCTCAATATAGATGTCGAAAAACCTATCGTTTATGCACTGCCATTCGAGTCAAACGTCGACCTTCTTTCTCTTAGAAAACAAGCATTGAAATTTGGTCTTCCTGATCCGCTAGAGCCACTAAAGATTGGCGACCAAAGCTTTAGACGTTATGTCTTTATCTCAACCAATCGTGCAGACAGAGACAAGAACACTTCGGACTCTCTTGGTTCCCAAGCGCTGTTCACCCAACTATTGAAGCTTCATCGCGAGGATCAAGAGTTAGATGTACAGCTGCTACCAATCACAGTTATGTGGGGTAGAAAGCCGGGTAAAGAGGGGGCAGACAAGCCTTATCTAGAAAATCTCTCTTCTTGGAAAAAATTCATTGCGGTTCTGACTTCTGGTCGAGACTGTATGATTCGCTTCAGCCCTTTGGTATCCCTGCGCTACATGGCGGAGTCTCATGGTACTGACGAATCTATCGCTCAAAAACTGGCGCGTGTGGCTCGTATCCACTTCTCAAGACAAAAGTTGGCGGCATCAGGCCCTAGTCTGCCTAGCGTGATTTGTTGTTTAAGCGTTTAATAAAATCAGAAGCTATTAATCAAGCGATTGCTGACGAAGCGAAATCCAAGAACATCAGCATTGAAAAAGCAGAGCAAGAAGCCTTGAAGATCATGGATGAGATAGCGGCTAAGTTCTCTTATTCCCTTATCAAACAAGGTAACTTCGTCCTAACTTGGCTTTGGAACCGATTGTACCAAGGCATCAATGTTAGCAACGCCGCTACAGTACGTAGACTCGCGCAGGATGGACACGAGATAGTGTACGTTCCGTGTCACCGAAGCCATATGGACTACCTACTACTCTCTTATGTTCTTTATCATGAAGGTATGGTGCCTCCGCATATCGCAGCCGGGGTAAACCTTAACTTCTTCCCAGCAGGCCCTATCTTCAGACGCGGTGGCGCTTTCTTTATTCGCCGCAGTTTCAAGGGCAATAAGCTTTACTCAACCATCTTCCGCGAATACCTAGCCGAGCTGTTTGTTAAGGGTTACTCGGTAGAATACTTCAGTGAAGGCGGTCGCTCTCGTACTGGTCGTTTGCTGCAGGCTAAAACGGGTATGCTGGCAATGACAGTGCAAGCTATGCTTCGCGGTTTGAACCGCCCTGTTACTCTAGTACCGGTTTATATCGGCTATGAGCACGTGATGGAGGTTTCGACCTACGCCAAAGAGCTTCGTGGTAAGCGTAAAGAGAAAGAAAACGCAGGTCAGGTTCTACGCACTATTCGCAAGCTGCGTAACTTTGGTCAAGGCTATGTGAACTTCGGTGAGCCTATCCCGCTAAATCAATATCTGAATGAGCAAGTGCCAGAGTGGACTCAAGACATAGGTGCACCTGATGGTCAAAAGCCTAGCTGGATGACCCCAACGGTTAATGCTATCGCTGAAAAGATGATGACTCATATCAACGACGCTGCGGCAGCAAATGCACTAACCCTAGCGGCAACAGCGCTACTAGCTTCAAGACAACGAGCACTTACCAAAGAGAGCCTGATCTCTCAGATTAATTGCTATCTTGAGCTTCTAAAGCATGTGCCTTATACAGACCACGCTACTGTGCCAGATAGCACAGCAGAAGAGCTAGTTGAGCATGCTATCTCTCTCGATAAGTTTGTGGTGGATTCGGACACTATGGGAGACATCATCTCTCTAGACCGTCACCAGTCGGTGTTGATGACCTACTATCGCAACAACATCATCCATATGTTTGCCCTACCATCCATGGTAGCTCAACTGATTATTCAGTTGCCGAACTGCACCTTGAGTGAACTAAAGAAAACAATTGCGATCTTGTATCCATTCCTACGCAAAGAACTGTTCCTCTCTTACGACGAAACTGAACTGGAACAGAAGATTGAACAGGTTATCGCCGAGCTAGGCCGCCAAGGACTGATTGAGGTTAATGGTGAAGAGATCCTGCTGAATCAAGCAAACATTCATACCCTTCAACTTCTATCTCGAACCATCTCTGAGACGCTGCAACGCTACAGCATTGCGGTAAATCTGCTGGTTGCTCAGCCTGAACTGGCCAAAGGTGACCTTGAGAAACTAAGCCAAGATATTGCGCAGCGCCTAGGACGACTACATGGTATCAATGCTCCTGAGTTCTTCGATAAAGGGGTGTTTACCGCACTTATCTTTACCCTTAAATCTCAAGGATATCTAGACAGTGATGGTAATTGCGACCTAGCACGAACCCAAGAGTTGGCAGATATCCTACTACGGATACTTGCTCCAGAGGTGAAGCTCACGATCCGCGAAGGTATTGCTCAAGCCATATAAAAAAAGCCCCGTCAGGCTTTTATAGATAACTGATAAAGAGACCGGCAGTCACCGCCATCCCTACATAGTTGTTATTTAAGAAGGCTTGGAAACATGGCGCCCGCTCTCTGGTCTTAATCAACCACTGCTGATACACAAACAAGCCACCAGCGACCAATACACCCCAATAGTATGCAGCAGTCAATGACTCGATCATGCCAACTAGCAGTAGTAGCGCAATAGATACCGCCTGCAAAACGCCAATGATTAGCTTGTCGTAGCGACCAAACAAGATAGCGGTCGACTTGATACCTACCTTGAGGTCATCCTCTCTATCTACCATGGCGTATTGGGTATCGTAGGCGATGGTCCACAGCAGGTTAATCACAAACAAGAGCCAAGCCATTGGCTCAACAGTCCCAGACTCAGCCGCCCAAGCCATAGGAATAGCCCAACTAAATGCCATGCCCAGCACCAGTTGAGGAAGATGCGTAAAACGTTTCATAAATGGATATAGCGCTGCCAACGCAATACCCACAAAAGAAAGCTGTATCGTTAAGGTATTCATGGTTAAAACCAACGCGAATGCCAATAAACTCAATACACCAAACAGGCCTAAAGCCTCTTTTGCGGTAACCAATCCACTTGGGATAGGACGCTGCTTAGTACGCTCTACATGTCCATCGAAGTTTCGGTCGGCGTAATCATTAATCACACACCCCGCTGAGCGCATCAGTAAAACCCCGATGCAAAATACGATAAGTACTGTCCATTGCGGTTGACCTTTTGCGGCCATCAACAACGCCCAAAGGGTCGGCCAAAGAAGCAATAGACTGCCAATAGGGCGGTCCATTCGCATCAAGAAATAGTAAGCTCGAAGCTTAGCAACCGTCATCTGTTTTCCTTTCACTATATATCGGCGCATCTGGTAGGAATATCTCTGCCACCAGCATAGGCCTTTCATTCATCCATAAACGTGAGCGACGTGCAAAAAGCACTTCTCCAGCAATCTCTACTTGTGCCACCTGCAAGCCATCCCGATATGCACCCTCAGAGTTGAAAACTGTCACACCAAGAGGAAGAGAGCCTTGATTTTCAAGGTCATGTGGCTGTGCCGCCAATGAGGTTTGAGGGATCAGGGTTCGGCCATACACCCAGTCATGCCTGTCACCACGCAGAATCACCTCACGTAGTAGACAGGCTTCATTGGATAGAAAGCCTTGTTCTTGAGTCGTTAGAGAATCAGCTGGAACCTTGCTGTTAGTAAACACCTCAACACTGAGTTCTTCACATTGCTCAGCTAAACGATGAGACAAAGAGTCTTTCTCTAAAAGCCAACAGCGTATGTTTGAATCAGGAAAGTGGAAAACCTCTGGTTCTTGCCAATTAGCAGATTGGAGGGCGAGTTCAAAGGCTCGAATTAGACTGGTCATAAATTTATTGGAGCTAAACACCCTAAAGATTACTACGTGGGCATTGTAGCAATCTCTAGATGTGCGGTTAACTTAGATTTTCAATTTAAGTGAGCTGAGGCTTTGAACTATCAAACCAGCCTAACATTAGACCAGCAAGTAATCCTGCTAGGTGAGCGGCATTAGCTATAGCCATATATGGCTGAACAAAACCGAGCACAAGCCAGATCAACATGAAAACAAGGATAGCTTTTGGATAATCAGCCCTAATTGAGGAGCTCGAGCCGTCATTACCCAGAAATAGCCAACTAGCGCATATACGACGCCACTTAAACCACCAAAATTCGCCCCTTCTATCCAGTATTGGGCACAGCCCGACAACAGAGCAGAGACCAAGAAGATCTTAAGTAGCCTTCCTTTTCCTAGCCTTTGTTCTATATCTCCACCCAGTTGCCACCACCACAAAAGATTAAAAGTGATATGCAGGATAGAGAAATGCAATACAGCGTGGGAGAAATATCGCCACACTTGGAACTGCTGACTAGCGAAAGCGGGAAAGTGGAACCATTCGAATATCTGTTGTTGCCATCCAATCAGCCTTGGAATGTACAACAAAATACAGATCGCCATTATCCCCAAAGTAACTACGCCCGCTTTAGCCTTTAACATCTGCATCATGTTTGGCGAAGAATAACGAAAGACCTGTTTTCTGCTGTCGGCTACCTCCCAAGAAGCGGCTTGATAGCGATTGTGGTGTGGATTGGAGGAAAAGGTTTTCAGTTCCTGCTGTACCCTATCGATCTGCTCCTCATCGTGGAGCCATAGGGCAAACATCCCATCACCTTCCGGCATCTGAGACAGGGTTACACCCTGAGATGCCATGTAATCGATGAAAGACTGAGCCAGTCTAGGATTGTTGAATTGAGTGAGACGTATCATTCAACGCTCTCAACCGGCAGTTGCTCTCGCTTCCATGCCTCGAAACCACCATCAACGGTATAAACCTCTTCGAAGCCTTGATTCAATAGATACTGAGCCGCACCGACACTACTGATACCGTGATAGCACATCACCATCACTGGCTCTTCGTAATCGGACTCTTGTATGAATTGCGTTAGGGTGTGGTCGGTCAAATGGAAGGCATTGGTTGGATGCGCCAAAGCGAAAGACTGTGGGTCTCTAATATCTACCAAACGGGCTTTACCTTGTTGCTGTTTTTCTAGTGCTGATTGCACGTTGATATGTAGTACTTCTTCCATCTGTTTTGTTCTCTTTCAAAAATCCTATCCAAGGCGAGCATAATTTAATATACCGGGCTTTGATACAAGAATGATCAAATTGCCACCACTTGTGGGTAAATCTGTGGATTACGTTGATAAAGTGGTTTCGAATAAATTGATCCACAATATGTAGTATTGATCTTGGATAAAGTGTTGGATCGTTTTTATTAATCCCCAAACCTAAATAGCATGATAACCCTTGATATACGGCAGTTAAAGACATGCTATATAAATTTATCCCACAGAGTTATCCACAGAAGTGCAACTCTATTTTAGATCCAATAAAAAAGGCCAAGATCATAAATCTTGGCCTTTTTCGAAATACTGAGCTAATTAAAGATCGCCAACGGCGCCTTTCAGCTTTTTCATTGCGTTTTTCTCTAACTGACGGATACGCTCAGCAGATACGCCGTAGGTTTCTGCAAGCTCTTGAAGGGTCGACTTCTGATCATCCAACCAACGAGAACGCACGATGTGTTGGCTTCGCTCATCCAGAGTCGCCAGTGCATTCGCTAGACGCGCGTTAGTGTGATTTTCCCAGTTGTCTGCTTCATAGCTTTCAGCAACGTCTGAATGTTTATCTTCCAGATACAGCGCTGGAGCAACTGTTGGTGCAGAGGCATTGTCATCATCATCAGCAGTAAACTCGAAGGTCGCATCTTGAGCTGCAAGGCGAGATTCCATTTCGCGAACCTCTGAAGGAGACACACCTAGCTCACTCGCTACTGTCTCAACTTCACCTTGGTTAAACCAACCAAGACGCTTCTTGTTCTTTCTTAGGTTGAAGAACAATTTACGCTGAGCCTTAGTCGTGGCAACCTTAACGATACGCCAGTTACGCAACACGTACTCGTGAATCTCGGCTTTAATCCAATGAACGGCAAAAGATACCAAGCGAACCCCTACTTCAGTTGAAGCGCTTAACTGCCTTCATTAGACCGATGTTACCTTCTTGAACTAAGTCAGCCAGTGGCAGACCGTAGCCAGAATAACCTCGAGCGACATGAACAACAAAACGCAAATGAGATAGGATCAGCTCTTTCGCAGCCTCAATCTCACCTTTGTAATGTAAACGCTCGGCCAGTTCTCTCTCTTTCTCAGCGGTCAGCATTGGGTAGCTGTTGGCTGAGCTGATGTAGCTGTCTAGGCTATCTTGAGATACCACTGCCATTGCAAACGTTTTATTAGTCATTCAATTCCTCTTTCACTGAATCGTACTACTTAATCCACTGTTAATTTAGCGAGTGCTAAAAAAGGTGGACTGGATATTATGCACAGAAATTCGTCTAGAGCAAGTTCAAGTCTGTGAGTCAATGCATAGAGTTGAAAGCTTGCCCTAGGGTAAGACATAGAAATTTTAGGTAGGTTCAATTTCAGAAAGATGACGACGTGCCGAAGCTTGAGCAGCAAATAGACCAAGGAAACCGCCAAGTAGAAACAGAATTAAGGTTTCATCAATATCTAGACGAGTAAAACCAAAGCTACTGTCATAAAGACTGGCCACCAGCTCAACTGAGCTGCCCAACACAAGAGAAAGAACCAAGGTCACCAACCACGCCAGCACGGCACCTAGCAATCCTAACCACATACCCGAATAAAGATATGGTCTTAAAATATAGCTATTGGTAGCACCCAAGAACTTCATGACCTGAATCTCTTGCTTGTGAGCAAGCACACTAAAGCGCATGGTATTGCCAATGATAAGCACCACAGCAATGAGCATCATCACTGCAAGTGAGACCGCTAAAGCACTGCTCAACGTCTTCACCGCATCGAATCGCTGTAGCCAATCCTTGTCTAGACGAATATCGGTAAAGTCGCTCTTGTGTTGCTCAGCAAGCTGAAGAATGTGTCGCTGAGCTGACTCGGTAGCCTGTGCAGGGTGGATTACCAATAGCGCAGGAAGTGCATCCTCCTCCAAAAGGCTCATAGTACTCTCAAAGCCAGATACCTGACTCAGATCGGCCAAGCCCTGTTGGGAAGAGATGTACTCCACCATTTCAACCGCACTATCACTCTCTATCTCATCCTTTAGCAGCATAATGCGAGCTTCAGGGGTGCCCTCTTTTAGATAGGCACTGATAGCTGCAGGCTGATTCACCTGTTCAGAAGCGATTACTACGTTCTTTGCGACTACATACAAGCTTGCTGGAAGTGCCAAGATAATCGCAATAACCGCAAGGGTGAACATACTGCCGAGAGGTCTTTGAACAAGATCCCTCAATGCGCCCTTAGCTACTAATAAATGCGAACGGAAGTAGCCGACTTTCGCAACCTGTCCCTTATTGCCCATAGCCAGCAGCCTCACTCAAAAATCCTTGGTTAAGTTCAAAGCGACGATACTGACGACGCTGTTCCATCATGCCCACATCGTGGGTCGCAATAAGGATGGAAACGCCTGCTCGGTTGAACTCTTCAAACAGTCTAAAGATGCGATTCGATAGCTCAGGGTCTAGGTTACCCGTAGGCTCATCGGCCAAAAGCAGAGTGGGTCTGTTAACCACCGCTCTTGCGATACCCACACGCTGTTGCTCACCACCAGAGAGCTGAGAAGGCAGGCAACGCGCTTTATCCAAAAGACCTGTTTTATCCAGAGCGGCGTTTACGCGACGCTTGATTTCATTTTCAGCGTAGGACTCGATACGCATCGGTAAAGCCACATTGTCGTAAACACTTCGATCCATCAACAATCTGTGGTCTTGGAACACGATACCGATATTACGACGCAAAAACGGGATGTCTTTATCGCAGATACGGGTGATATCGTGCTCGTTAAATAAGATCTTTCCGTCTGTTGGCCTTTCCATGGCGCAGATTAATTTGAGTAAGGTACTCTTACCTGCACCTGAGTGCCCACCAAGAAATGCCATCTCACCCTTTCGCAGGTGAAAGTCCACCTTTTGTAGGGCCTGATGACCACCGCGATAAGCCTTACTTACCTGTTGAAAATTAATCACTTAACTATCCTTGCGCTTTAGACTTATTCGTCTCGACTAAACAGAGCTTCGATGAAATCTTGGGTCTCAAATGGACGCAGATCATCGATACCCTCACCCACACCGATAAAGCGGATTGGGATATTGAACTTATCTGCTAGCGCAAAGATAACGCCACCTTTAGCGGTGCCGTCGAGTTTAGTCAGTGTAATACCAGTAACCGGAGCAACATCGCTAAACAGTTTTGCTTGGCTGATAGCATTCTGGCCAGTACCTGCATCTAAGGTAAGCATGATTTCATGGGGAGCGCTGTCATCAATCTTCTTCATTACACGAACAATCTTGCGAAGCTCTTCCATCAGATTGCTCTTATTCTGCAATCGACCTGCTGTATCTGCGATCACCACATCGTAGCCACGCGCTTTAGCTGCTTCGATAGCATCGAAGATAACCGAAGCACTGTCAGCACCTGTGTGTTGAGCGATAACCGGAACTTCGTTGCGCTGACCCCAAACCTGAAGCTGCTCAACCGCGGCTGCACGGAAGGTATCACCTGCGGCTAGCATCACCTTCTTACCTTGAGATTGGAATTGCTTGGCAAGCTTACCGATAGTAGTTGTCTTACCAACACCGTTTACGCCAACCATTAAGATGACATAAGGGGTCTTTTTCTCATCAACCTCTAACGGCTTCTCAACCTGAGTCAAGATCTCTGCCATCTCCTGCTTAAGCAGGTCATACAGAGCTTCACCGTCTTTTAGGTCTTGGCGAGAGGCTTTTTCGGTTAGGTTGTCGATGATCTTCATGGTGGTTTCCATGCCCACATCGGCAATCAATAGCTGTTCTTCTAGCTCTTCGAATAGGTCATCATCGATCTTCTTGCCTTTAAACAGGCCAAAGAAACCGGCACCTATGTTGGCTTTAGTGCGCGCCAGGCTGCGCTTAAGACGAGCAAAGAAACTCTCGGTAGGCTTTTCTTGAACCTCTGGTTGTACAACTGGTGCTTGTAACTCTTCAGGTTCTTCTTCGGCTGCAAGATCTTCAGTAACTTGTTCAGTTTCAGCTACCGGCTCAGCAGTTTCGGTTTCTTGCTCAACCTCAGAGGCTTGTTGTTCAAGCACTTCCTCTTGTGAGGCTTGCTCTTCTTGAGTTTGTTTCTGTTCCGCTGGAGCTTGTTCTTCGTCACCGAATCCAAGCCACGACAGCAACCCGCGTTTCTTCTTATCCGTCATCGGAATAAATCCTGTTTTTTACTTCTGGCGAGACATAGCGAACGCTTCGTGCCAATTCACCATGATAGAAATTGCGTTTAAGAGTACAATTCTAAAATATTCAAGCTAAAACAGCATCAAAAATAGCATGAGAAAACAACAACGCTCCTCAAGTGGCAAAAACACAGGTAAAACTCGAGCGGCTTCAGGCTCTATTCGAATTATCAGTGGCTTATGGAGAGGAAGAAAACTGCCGGTTCACGACGCCGAAGGTTGAGACCCACAACTGACAGGGTAAAAGAAACTCTATTCAATTGGATTGCCATGGATGTACCACGAGCTAAGTGTTTAGATCTTTTTGCCGGTTCTGGCGCCCTTGGTTTTGAGGCAGCGTCGAGACAAGCAGAAAAAGTCACCATGTTGGAGCTTAATAAAGAGGCTCACGCACAACTGGCGAAGAATGTCTCGACGCTAAAAGCAGACAATATTGAGGTTCTAAACAAGGACAGCCTGGAATTTTTGAAGAATAGCGGCGAACCTTACGACCTCGTCTTCATCGATCCTCCCTTCCGTAAAGGTTTACTAGACGATGTTGTGAATCTGCTGGAGAGCAATCACTGGTTAGCCGATGATGCGCTAGTGTATATAGAGGCAGAGAAAGAACTCGAGTTACCAGAATTACCATCGCACTGGCATCTTCATCGCGAGAAAGTCGCAGGTCAGGTGCGTTTTCAACTGTTTACGAGGCAAACACCATGAAATACCTACTGATCTTGGCTAAGGCGGCCATCGCTTTTGTCTGGTTTGTACTTATCTTCAACATCTTCCAACCGTTTCCAGGCAAAGCCGCCATCGCTCTGTATATCATGACCGCATTCTTGCTGATCATGCACGGCATTCAAGCTGCCATCTTTATCGGTGCATTTGGTGACAAGATTAAAGTCACCAGTTGGGAGAAATGGTCAATACTCATCTTCGGTATCTTCGCCCTGTTAGACATTCGCCGTAAGTACATGATGTAAAAGAAATTAGCCTCGATTTATC
>BBSB01000045.1:0-15182 GCA_000830455.1 Vibrio sp. JCM 19236 | reverse complement strand
TACCATGACAGGTTAGTGTAGGAAAAGCATCTTACACACATAAATAAATCTGGAAAAACACCACCACTGACTATGCTGTGTGTATGGTCAGTGTTTTTCCACGAGGATTTATGGCATTTCTAATCAGTTCCGACGATGTTTCTAAAGAATCTCAACTCTCTATAAGTGATGGACAATGCTCTGTTGCACCCTCTACTGACAATATCGGCTCTCTGCCGACCCTCTATTCCGAAAACGGTGAATTTAATCACCAAGCAAACAGCTACTTCTTCTACCAAAAAGCAGTCAAGCAAGCGATAGACTTACAGCCCTGTGCTCAAGCCTTAAAAGATTACTACCAATTTCTTGAAGATAAGAACCTTCAATGGGACGTGTTCCCTCCTGTTCAGCGCTTAAAGCCAACTTACTTATTCCGCTCTCATTTATTGAAGTTAATCAAAAAAGGAGAGCTTGCTCATTCCACAGCAAGTGTACGCATGAACCAAGTCGTTAATTACTATAAGTGGTTGATGCATGACGGTTATCTAAAGATTAAGAATGAGAAAGAAGCACCCTTTAGAATGGAGTTCGTATCCGTCAAGCGAACTGACATGTTAGCGCATACTGCTCCAAGCTTCACTGTTGAAACCAGTGATTTAAGAATCAAAGTGCCAAGGGACAGTGACAGTAAAAACATTCGGCCATTAACCCCATTAGGTCAGGATGATTTATCGAAACTGACTACTTATCTACCTGTAGCCTCCGAAGAGCTAGGGCTTCAAATTTTAATTTCCATTGATACTGGACTTCGAATTCAAGAGGTCGCCACATTAACGCTTGATGCCCTTGATATTGCTAAACCACTTGCTGAATCAGAGCATCGCTATGAGATAACGGTTTCACCTCATCGAAACGGTGTTCAAACGAAATATGGCAAAGAAAGAACAATTGAAATATCAAAGACCTTGCTTGATAAGCTAGATATTTATCGTACTTCTGAGAGACGCTTGAAGAGAGTCATTAAGCTAAATGCCAAGCTTGATAACTTAGAAGAATCGGCAAAAGTATTAAGCTACGAAACGGTTGAGGCATTAGAGTTTTTCTTGAGCCATGAACCCTTATTTGTGAGTGAGCAAGGCAATCCTGTATCGCCTAAGTCCATTGAGGCTAGATGGTCAGAATTAAGAAAGGTAATTAAACAAGCGTACCCTCCTTTTGAGCATCGCTTTCATGATTTTCGTTCAACGTATGGCACATATCGCCTAAATGACCTTCTCGAAGCTGGATTACCTGTTGTGGAGTGCATGGAACTGCTCATGGGCTGGATGGGGCATAAGAATGAATCGACTACTTGGAAATATTTACGCTACCTCAAGCGAAAAGAAGCCTTCAAGGTAAAATTCGGCATATTAGACAGCATCATGCACGAAGTTTTGGAGGGTGATAATGAGTAATGTCACGTACCTTCATGGCTGGAATCCCGACCTGTGCATTCAGTTAGAGACTGCGGACAATCACCGAGCGGATTTTAATCGCTTTTTAGTGAAATACTTTCCATCAACCGAATCGATGCAGCAAGGGAAAGACTTTGAACATGCCGATAGAGAGGGTTTCATCCTTCAATTGAAAGCTCGATTTGTTGAGGCTATTGAGAGAGGAGAAAGTCACCCAAGTCTTTGCATCTTCTTTTTCAGGGTATCTCAATACCTACGATGGTGTGATAAGGCAGAGATTGAAGCGTTTACCCAATCTTCAGTTGAAGGCTACATGAATCATCAAAATGAACGTGTCATGTTGGGGCAACTCAAAAATAACACTTATAGGCAGGTTCATTCAAAATTACTGGTTGTTTTTACTCAATATCTCGATTTACCTCACTCCTACTTTGACAGCGTTGTGGTGCGTAGCGTCGAGGATAACGAGTCGTTTGAGGCTTACACACGGAGCGATTTAAAGCAAATGCTCCCTTTCTTGCGGGCACTGTTCAGGCAAACGCACAAACAGTTTATCGATAGCCCTGAAAAGCATATTAAAGCGCACAAACGTACACCGACCATGACCTTTCAGTGGAAAGGGAGCGAGTATCAATTATGTGGTGCTATCAGCAAAATGATGTCGGCAGCTACGTTTTTAATGGCGTATTACACCTACACAAACACAAGCGATTTATTCAAGCTAAAGCAGCCCGAGAACGCTTCCACAACGGTTGGTGAGGTGTGGTATACGATGCCAGCATTTAAACGCAGAGCCTTTAAAACCATTCGTGTTGAGATGAGTGAGCATGAACTGGAAATCCCAAAATACTCGATGGATTTTTTCGATAAGTTACTTGAGGCTTCACGATTAGTGTCTAGTGATGATGAGGCATTGTTACTTCAAACTATCGCATCAAAAAAGGTGCAGTCAATTAAAAGTACAACCCTGCAAAGCTTCCTAAAATGGTGGGTAGAAAAGCACTTTACTTTCACAGACCAAATGGGACGACGACTGCGTCCTGTAGTGAGTCGATTTCGTGAAACAGGCGCACAGTTAACCGCTTACCATCAGGCGAGATAGCAAATAATATCATGCTTGGTAATACGCCAAATGTACGAAAAAAGCATTACAGCGAGGGGAATAAGCAAAGTAATAATGGCATGCTTCAAGATACTTTGGCAATTCGAGAAGAGCAAATAAAGGGCGGTGTAGGCGCAGAAGAAGCAAGGGAAAGTCTTGGTATTGATGTGCTTGTGATTGAAAAAGAAAATGCGATTGATATACCAACCTTAGTCGCACATCCAATGGTGGCAGTTGTCGTGACCCCTTTGGTCGCAAATCAGAGAAATACACGAAGAAAGCACAAAAGCAAGGGTTAGCCAAGGAGGGAGAGCGACTTGCTTGTGCCGATTTGTTGGGGTGTTTTGGTTGCCCTAGTCAGGTCGTGGTTCAATCCGTTGCCGATATATGGTGCTTACTGTCATTTAGAGCGTGTATTGAAGAATCGCTGTATCGTCATTTGGATGCTCACCATTACCGTAAGAATTTTGAGCAGGTTATGGTATTCATTGACTCTAAAATCCTTCCCAATATCAACGCCAAAATCTTGAAACAAGCCGAAGAAAAACTCAAGGACGATGGACTTCACCCTGCATGGGATGAGCCTGAGTCGATTCTTTTCTTAATCCCTAACCGTCATCAGGAGCCGTGTAATGCCAGTTCAACACTTATATTTAGATGGTTTCCCTGAGAAACATAAAGTAGAAGAAGTCGATGTTGTCGCGCTCTATCATGAAAAACGCTTTGAAGAACTTGATAAAGTCGTGATCTGCAAGGGCGAATCAGGCAACGTGACAGCGACTTTCGGTGATAGTGATTGGTACTGCTTGCCCTTTGCTAGAAATAAGGAAAATGCTAGTAATTACCTTAGGTTTAACTATCTTGATGACCATCCAAAGTTGCAACGAGAGTTAAAGCTCTTTGCCTACGGCTGGCTTTTTAATAAAAATCCACAAGGTCGCAAAGCGCTGAAATTTTCGGGGTTGTCTTCGAAGGTTAGTAATATAAGCACGGTTTATCGCCACCTTGCAGAGTGCAATTACAGCTCTATCAGCAACCTTTCTGCCTCATCAAAATGGTCAGAGCTTGAATCCTATTTTGTCGAAGAAGAATACGTTCAAGGTACAATCGAAAAGTCACTTATTGCTGTTAATGGCATTATCAAAGATACTGCATGGCATAGGGTTGAGCATAATTTAAAACCAATCGAATCCAAGAAAATAGCTAAAAAGCTCAACGCTACTGATGGGCAACAAACCCTGACCATTCCTGAGCGATTATGCGATGCCATTTATGGTAAAGCCATTGAGCTTGTTGAAGAAGCACATCCTTACAGAGAGTTAATTGCCAAAGTTGAGAATAACCTTCAAGAGAACTACCTAGAAGGAAAACGAATCGTCGATGAGAAGGTTGCCAATGGTGCTACATTTGCGTTTATCCAGCCGAATGGAAGATAGATAATTCTAAGCGCGCCCTCGCTATAACGGATAACCAACCCAAAAGTCCAAGTGACATTATTACCCCTCTGGCACAAAAGTTGCCGAACATACCTCTTAGCAACGCTAATGAATTTCAGAGGTATCTGGGGCAATTGATTACAGCAAGCTACATCGTGTGTGGTGGTTTTAGTGGTATGCGTGATTCAGAGCTAGACAAGCTCACTCCCAATAGTTATTACAGCGATACGTTTGAAGACCGAGAGTATCACATGCTGCAATCACACACCTTTAAACTGGGTGAAAAGCGAGAAACGTGGGTGACAGCCAGTTCATCCAAGATTGCTATCGAACTGATGACCACACTAACCGAAAAGTGGCGGCAAGAAGTGGATTATCCAAACGAAAAGTACGCCAATAGCCTTTGGGTTAATCAAACTGCCCGTTCAAAAGCACCTGTATTAATCACGAGCTGGAATGGACGCCTCAAAAGCTTCTGCAAGCAATTTAATTTTATTGTGACAGAGGAAGACTACCAAGAATGCCTTGATTCAAACCCTAAGTCCCATGAGAAGATTGAAAAGCAGGTCATAGTCGGCAAGCCTTGGCACATGAGCACACACCAATTTCGGCGCACCTTGGCATTTTATTGTATCAAAAACCGTCTTGGTACAATGGTTGCTTTAAAACAGCAATTCAAGCATCTGTATCTTGCAATGACAGAGTGGTACACCAATGGTGGCAAGTTGGCGAGTTACCGCAGTCTTATCGTTGATGAGAAAATAGGAGCCATGCTTGAAAACATAAATGCAGAAACCACGGCCAATAAAATCTATAAGCAGTGGCACTCTGATGAAAAATTATCAGGCTCTCACGGTAAAGCGATTGTAAAAATGCGTGGTGACGTACCAGCGATTTACAGCTCTTGGGATGTGATCTACCAGGCGGTGAAAGATGGGAAGCTCACTCTGCATGGCTCTTTACATAGCTATTGTAAATCAGGATACGATTGCGATATGGATGGCGTGGTTACCCCTCAATTTTGCGTAGATTGCAGTTCTGGCAGTAGCATCATTGATGAGCAGCAAGCTAAGTGGTGGCAGCGAAAGCACACCAACTTAACGACCTACATGAGTGAGGAAAGTGGCGATATAACAGCGAGTGAACGAAGTCATTACGTCACTCAGGTGAGAGCAGCTGAAATCGTTATGCGTGATTTTAATATGGATTTTGTGCCTTTCGAGGCTGAGCTGAATATTGTCGAGGTTCGATAAGACAATGAGCAAAAGCGAGAATACGTTACTTACCTTAGAGGCAGCTCTACAGCGTATTGTTCGAGGTAAGCCTAAAAATATTCCAACAACTAGGAAGTTAAGCGTAAGAGCGGTTGAGGAAGAAGCGAAACTCGGTAATGGCAGTGGCTATTACTACCCTGACTTTGTTCAAAAGGTAAAACAAATAAAAGGCAGAAGTAGCCAAAGGCAACGGTGAATATGTAAAGCCTGAAGTGGATGCCGTTCGTGACAAGCTCAACGAACAAAGACGAATCAAGAGCAACTTCAAACAAAAGTATGAAAACGCGAGAGAAAAGTTATCGCTAATTGCAGCTTCTCAGCACCACTTGAATGATCAACTGGTGAAGGCCCTGGCTCGAATCGAAGAACTTGAATATGAGAATACAGAACTTCGAGAGCAACTAGCCCAACTTAAAAGAAACAAAATAGTACCAATCAAATAACCCCTACCTAGCCCACTGAACCCTATCTTCAGTGGGTTATTGGCTCATACTATTCAGCCTTTATCTCTCTACCGTCTAGTGATATCCATCTAAATCGGCGGTTTCATCTCCTCTAGCCGAATCAAAAATCCATGCAATCACAGCATCCATCCATAAATAATCAGATAAAAATTATTTAAATTACTATTGAATTTTAAAAATATTAGATCTAATATTAGCACATCACAGCATGGAGACGCAGACATAGCCAAAACAAGACACATACATCAACGAATGAATCAGCGAGGCATCCAGCAGGCAATGTTGGACTTAGTTAAGCAATTCGGCATCGACAGCGGTGACAAGACCATCCTTAATCAGAAAGCGCTACGAATAGCGATAGCTGAGTGCAAGAAGGTCGAAAAACTAATGCAAAAGATGGAAAACAGAGGTGGTCTTGTTTTGGTAGAAGAAGATGGTTATGAGATTACGACTTACGATCTCGATAGCTACAACCGCTCAAAGTCACGCACTCACTAATTACAGCAAGGATATACCGTGAAAAACAGATCTTTCACTCCGTATTAGATTTTTTAGTAAGAACTCTCGACTTAAAAATCGAGACTCTCTAATCGTATCTCAGGCATTATTCCTTTGGCTTAAGCTAAGCATTGAGGGTAAGTTGGAAGAAAAAGAGGTCTATCAAGGGCCTAAAGAGATCTCTGACCGTTTCGAAATGTTTATTCATTTGTTCTGCAATGGCTACAAGTACACCCTGAAACAACAGCCAAAATTTGATGATGAATCTTTAAACACTCTTATTGAGAAAATCAAAGGCGCTTTGGAAAAAAACCTTATTAGCTACTCTGATGTTGCAGAAGTAGCATTCGATATATCGTTGAGTGATAGTAATTTCGAAACACAGATTCCAAACGAATTAGTGACGCTTGGCTGTGGTTTGATGTCAGGGAATATCAAAGATATTTATTGCCCTTTTACGGCCTCTTATCGATTTGCAGAGACTTTAGCTAAGAACGGAAATGAAGTGTATTTCGAGCCATCTAACACAAGTGAATTAGCAATACCTAAACTGAGTGCAGACCTTAGAGATGCCAAATACCATCAGGAATGGGCTGATTCAAACCCAGTAACAGATCCTGCTTATATTGAAAGCAACGGCTTAAAACAGTTCAGCCATACTGTAGCATTACCACCGTTTGGGCTTAAATATCCAAAAGACGTAACTAGCTCTGATATGTTTGGTCGCTTCCCTGAAAAGTCACTAATGGGTGAGGTGCTACAGCTGCGTCATATGTTGGCACAAACTCAAGAGCAAGTAGTCACATTCGTTGTGAATGGTTTTCTTTCGAGAACGGCTGCCGGTGAAAAGCAGTTTAAGCAAGATATGATCAAGCAAGGTTTGTTACATTCAGTTATTGCATTACCAGAGAAGCTATTTAACAACACAATGGTTCAAGTAAACGCATTAGTGTTCGATAAACGCAAGCAAGCCGAGCATGTGTTGTTTATCGACGCGTCTGGTGAGAATTTCGCCCAAAAAGCAGGCAAACGAACACAGTTGAACCATGTTGAAGAGATTCTAGCGCTTCATGAAAACCCTGATAGCAACAGCGCTCTGGCGGTAAAAGTGACGCCAGATGATATCATCAATAATGACTTTAACTTGTTGCCGTCGCGCTACGTGCTATCCGCTGAACAAAAAGATCTAAACCACTTTTTAGCAACCCAACAAACCATTACTTTGAGCGAAATCGCTGAGTTGATTGGCCCTCAAGCAATTAAAGTCGAGGCTGATGGTGAAAACAAGTTTTACGAATTCGGTTTAAACAACCTCAATGATATCGGCATCTTCACTGGCAAAGGAAAAAAGGTATCAACCAACTCACAAGCCAGCCGAGCGCAAAACCAGTTGCTACAAGAAGACGACATTGTGATTGTAAACAAAGGCTCTGTTGGCAAGGTAGCATTTGTAGAGCAAGTACCATCAGACAATGCAATGCCAAGCCAAGCCTTTACTATTGTTCGATTGGATAAGCGCATCACTGACATTAAACCTGTCGCACTATTCCAGTACCTACTATCACCGCTTGGTCAATTGCAGCTTCAATCTATGGCTAGCGGTGCAACAGTCACTATGATTGGCACTAAAGACTTGAAAAATATGCGCATACCATTGTTTTCAAAAGAACAGGCGCAAGAAGCCTCTCAAATCAGAGCACAAGTCAAACAGCTGCATAATCAGTTGTATAAAATTGAACAAAACATCAAACAGCTAAATCGAAGCCGTTGGTTCAAGTAACTAACTAAATTGCAGAGGCGAGCCAGAAAGTGAAGCTTGCCAAATTGAAAGAATCAGGAGCATCCTTTATGGATCACAGTGTACACAATAAAAAAGTATCCTTTATCTGGTCGATTGCAGACGACTGCCTACGTGACGTTTATGTTCGTGGTAAATATCGTGACGTTATTTTACCTATGGTGGTTCTTCGTCGTTTAGATACCTTACTAGAGCCAACAAAAAAAGCAGTGTTGGCAGAAGTTAAATTCCAAAAAGAAGAGATGGAAGCCACCGAGCTTGATGATGGACCTATTACACAAGAAACAGGCTACCCATTCTACAACGTATCAAAATGGACGCTGACTAGCCTTAAAGATACCGCGACAAACAATCGCCAAATTCTACTGGCTAACTTTGAAGAATACCTCAATGGTTTTAGCGAAAATGTAAAAGAGATCATCGATCGCTTTGAGCTAAAGAATAAAATTCAGCACATGGCGAACAAAGATGTGCTGTTGGATGTACTGGAAAAACTGGTATCACCATACATCAATCTAACACCACAAGATCGAATAGACCCTGAAGGCAACAAGCTACCAGCCTATCGAACTTAGGTATGGGCTATGTCTTTGAAGAGCTGATTCGCAAGTTCAACGAAGAGAACAATGAGGAAGCTGGAGAGCACTTTACACCTCGCGAAGTGATAGAGCTAATGACACACCTTGTGTTCGACCCTATTCAATCAGACTTACCACTAACCATCACAGCGTATGACCCAGCATGTGGTAGCGGTGGTATGTTGACGGAAGCAGAGAACTTCATTTTAGAAAAATACCCAACTGAAGGGGTTAGCCGCGACATTCACCTATTTGGTAAAGAGGTGAATGACGAAACATACGCCATCTGCAAATCAGACATGATGATTAAAGGAAAGAACCCTGAAAACATCAAAGTCGGATCAACTTTAGAAGTCGATGAATTTGCAGATAAACGCTTTGATTTCTGTTTATCCAACCCGCCATATGGCAAGAGTTGGTCTACCGATCAAAAGTACATCAAAGATGGTTCTGACGTTATCGACCCACGCTTCATTGTTGAGCTAGAGGATTACTGGGGAACAAGTTCATCGGTTGATGCAACGCCCCGCTCAAGTGATGGTCAACTGCTGTTCTTAATGGAAATGATCAGCAAAATGAAACCTACTGCTGACAGTCCACTTGGTTCTCGTATTGCGTCAATTCACAACGGTTCTAGCCTATTTACTGGAGACGCGGGATCGGGTGAAAGCAATATTCGCCGCTATATCATCGAGAACGATATGCTTGATGCTATCGTGCAACTTCCCAATAACTTGTTCTACAACACCGGTATCACCACCTACGTGTGGTTGCTAAGCAACAACAAATCAAAAGACCGTAAAGGCAAAGTACAGCTCATTGATGCCAGTCTGTTGTTCAAGAAACTACGAAAAAACCTGGGTAATAAGAACTGCGAGTTTGCTCCAGAGCACATCCAAGAAATTACTCAAACATACCTAGATGCAACTGGTGTAGAGCGCCAACTAGATGACAACAATGACCCAGTAGGGCTTGCTGCAAAGGTATTCGACAATGCTGACTTTGGCTACTACAAGGTCAACATTGAACGCCCTGATCGCCGCTCAGCTCAATTGAAACCGGAGCTTATTGAGCCCATGCGTTTTGAAAAGTCGCTGCGCGAGATAATGGAACATATCTACGAAGAACATGGCGACGCTGTTTATCAAGCCGGCTATTTAAAAGCCAATGAAAAATCAATCTTAGACTGGTGCGAAGAAAACGACATTAGTCTCAATGCCAAGGCAAAAACCAAGCTGTTTAATCAAGGGACATGGGACGTTGGTCACCTGCTCGTTGAGCTGGCAAACCAGCTATCGGAAACAATCGCGGCTGAGTATAACGACTTCAACCAATTTAAGGCTGATGTAGAGGTAGAGTTTAAGAAGCTCGCTCCAGTATTACTGGACGCGTATCCAAAAGGCAAACGCAAAGCCTTTTTCACTGCGGTGGTGAATGCAGTGAGTTGGTACGATGAAACCGCA
The DNA here is from genome assembly GCA_000830455.1 of Vibrio sp. JCM 19236. Taxonomy (GTDB): domain Bacteria; phylum Pseudomonadota; class Gammaproteobacteria; order Enterobacterales; family Vibrionaceae; genus Vibrio. Next base: position 5,136 of record BBSB01000045.1, on the reverse strand, counting down.
GAAAAAGTGATTAAGAAAGTCGTTAAGTTCAAACAAGAGAAGTTTGACGAGCTACTCCATCACCTTGGTTGTGAAGAGTCTGATCTGGCTGACTTCGGTTATTACGCTATTAACGGGAAAAAGCTTGAATTTACCACCTACGAAGCCAACACCGATTTGCGTGATGCGGAATCAGTACCTTTGACCTATATCCAAGATAAAGATACGGATAACAGCGAGGTCCATCAATACTTCCTCGACGAAGTGAAACCGTTTGTTGATGAAGCATGGGTCAACCTTGATAGCACCAAAATTGGCTATGAAATCAGCTTTAACAGGTACTTCTATCAACACAAACAACTGCGCTCAATAAATGAGGTAGCAACGGATATCATTTCCCTAGAGCAAAAAGCTGAAGGTCTGATTGCTGATATTTTGGGTATTAACCTAGTTGAATTAAAAGGAAGCTAGAGATGGCAAGCGAGACTTTAATTGAAACGTATGAGTCATACCAAGACTCTGGTGTTGAGTGGTTAGGGGATGCACCGAGTCATTGGAACTTACTTGCCAACAAACATATATTTAGGCTCAAAAAGAACCTAGTAGGTAAGCGCTCAAATGAATACGACCTTCTTTCTCTGACATTGAAAGGGATCATAAAACGAGATATGGAAAACCCAGAGGGTAAGTTTCCGGCTGAGTTTGATACTTATCAAGAAGTACAAGTGGGTGACTTCGTTTTTTGTCTCTTTGATGTTGAAGAAACTCCCAGGACGGTGGGACTTTCTCAGTTCAATGGGATGATCACAGGTGCGTACACGGTATTTGAACCCAAACAAGGCTTTGACCGAAATTTTCTCTATTACTTCTACTTAAATTTAGATGCTAAAAAGCGGCTGAAGCCTTTATATCGAGGGTTAAGAAATACGATCCCGAAAGAATCATTTTTCAGTTTTAAAACGTTTGTTCCACCACTAAACGAGCAAATATCCATAACTCGGTTTCTCGATAAAAAAACAGCGCAAATTGATGAAGCTATTGCTATTAAAGAAAAGCAAATTGAACGACTTAGAGAGCGCAAAAAATCATTATTCAACAGGCAGTGACTTGTGGTTTGAATCCTGATGCACCGATGAAAGATTCGGGGCTTAAATGGTTAGACAAAATCCCCTCTCATTGGACAACAGAACGTAGTCAGTGGGTATTTAGTCAGAGAAGAGAAAAAGCTAAATCAGACGATGAGCAATTAACAGCATCTCAGAAATATGGTGTCATCTCACAAAAGAAGTTTATGGAAATAGAAGGGCGCAGGGTTACACAAGTTGAATTCAATGCCGAGATATTAAAGCACGTGGAGTCCGGTGACTTTGTAATCAGCATGAGAAGTTTTCAAGGCGGTATTGAGTATTGTCCTCACGTTGGTTGTGTAAGTTCTGCCTATGTGCCCTTGATCCCAACAGAGAAAGTACACGCGCCATACTTTAAATATTTATTGAAGTCTCCAAGATATATTGAGGCACTACAAAGTACATCGAATCTAGTTAGAGACGGGCAAGCTTTGAGATTTGAAAACTTTAGAATGATTGATTTACCTGTTGTCCCAATTGAAGAACAGAAGGAAATAGCAAACTTCGTCGCAAAGCAAATTGACGCAAACGAACGATCAATCAATATACAAGCGCAGCAAATAGAAAAACTCAAGGAATACAAAACAACATTGATTAACAGTGCTGTTACTGGAAAAATCAAAGTACCGAACGTGGTTTAACAGGGAGAATATATGGTCAGTCAAACAAACGAACAAGCACTAGAAGCCGCCATTGAAAAAGCTCTCTCTGGCACGTGTACAGAAGAACTCAAAGCAGGGGTTGCTTTTACTAAGGTAGATTATGGTGACAAGCTGTATCAAATCGGACAACCAACTGATTTCGATATGCATTACGCACTTGATAGCAAACTCTTTTGGCAATTCTTAGGAAACACCCAAGAGAAAGAGCTAGAGAAACTCAAGCGAAGCAACCCAATTGACTGGCAGCGAAAAGTGCTTGAGCGCTTTGATAGACTGATCAAAAACACGGTGTGTTGCACTTGCTCAAAAAGGGATTAAACGTTGATGATGCTTCTTTTAACCTAATGTACCCTGCCCCTCTCGCGAGTAGCGGTGCTAAAGTTAAAGAGAACTTTGCAGCCAACATTTTCAGTGTAACCCGCCAATTACGTTACTCAAAAGCCAATCCACTCCAAGAGATTGACATGGTGCTATTTATTAATGGTATTCCTCTGATCACTCTGGAGCTTAAAAACCATTGGACTGGGCAAACGGCTCGCTATCATGGCCAAAAACAATACCGAGAAGATAGAGATATTAGCCAACCGTTACTGCAATTTGGTCGTTGTTTAGTGCACATGGCCGTCGATACCGAAGAAGTGTACATGACAACCAAGCTAGCGGGTAAAGGCACATTCTTCTTGCCATTCAACAAGGGAAATAATCACGGCCAAGGCAACCCACCCAATACGCTCTTTGATGGAACTGGCGGCCATAAAACCAGTTACCTTTGGCGAGAAGTATTTAGTAAAGAAAGCTTAGCAAATATCATCCAGCACTTTGTTCGTTTAGACGGCTCAAGCAAAGACGACTTGAAAAAACGAACACTGTTTTTCCCTCGCTATCACCAAATGGATGTGGTGCGCAAGTTGATTGCTCATGCCTCAACCAATGGTGTAGGGCAAACCTACTTGATTCAGCATTCAGCCGGCTCAGGTAAGTCCAACTCTATTACTTGGGCTGCCTATCAACTAATTGAGGCCTATCCTTTATCGGGTAATATCCCAGGCAGCAAAGGAACTGATCAGCCATTGTTTGACTCAGTAATTGTTGTTACTGATCGAAGACTTCTTGATAAACAGTTAAGAGACAATATTAAAGAATTCTCTGAGGTTAAGAACATTGTAGCTCCAGCCTTCAAGTCTTCAGAGCTTAAATCTGCACTCGAGAATGGTAAAAAATCATAATTACCACCATCCAAAAGTTCCCATTCATCATTGATGCATTGCCGATTTAAGTGACAAGAGATTCGCAGTCATTATTGATGAAGCCCATAGTTCACAGTCAGGTTCAGCCCATGACAACATGAACCGTGCAATGGGTGCTTCTGAGGTAGATGAAGTAGAGGACGCTCAGGATAAAATACTGGCAGCAATGCGCTCTCGTAAAATGCGTGGCAATGCTCCTATTTTGCGTTCACGGCAACTCCCAAAAACACTACTTTGGAGAAGTTCGGGCAAAAGCAAGCCGATGGTTCATTTAAACCTTTCCATCTGTATTCAATGAAGCAAGCCATTGAGGAAGGTTCATCCTTGACGTTATTGCCAACTACACAACCTACAAAAGCTATTACGAGATCGAAAAGTCTATCCAAGAAAATCCTGAGTTTGATAGCAAAAAAGCACAAAAACGCCTAAGAGCCTACGTAGAAACCAGCCAGCAAACAATTGATACAAAAGCTGAAATCATGCTTGAGCATTTTATTCCTCACATAGTTAACACCAAGAAACTCAAGGGAAAAGCCAAAGGCATGGTGGTTACACAAAATATCGAGACCGCAATTCGATATTACAAAGCCATTACTAATTTGCTTGATGTGCAAGGTAATCCGTTCAAAGCAATCATTGCCTTTTCTGGTTCCAAAGAGGTTGACGGTATTGAATACACAGAAGCGCAAATGAATGGGTTTTCTGACACGGAAACCAAGGACAAATTTGATACTGACGAATATCGCCTGCTCATCGTTGCAAATAAATACTTGACCGGTTTTGACCAACCTAAGCTTAGTGCTATGTATGTAGATAAAAAGCTTACTGGGGTGCTATGCGTGCAAACGCTATCTCGCCTCAACCGTTCATCACCCAAATTAGGTAAGAAAACCGAGGACTTATTTGTACTTGATTTCTTCAATAGCGTTGGTGACATCAAGGCATCGTTTGACCCGTTCTACACCTCTACCTCTCTATCTGAAGCGACTGATGTGAATGTTCTACATGAACTGAAAGATGAAATGGATGATATGGCAGTCTATGAATGGCATGAAGTTGAAGAGTTTGTATCTCGTTATTTCAACGATGAAGATGCTCAGACACTCAGCCCAATTATTGACGTTGCAGCTAATCGCTTTAATATAGAACTTGAGCTCGATGACAACGACAAAATTGATTTTAAAGTCAAAGCCAAACAGTTTGTGAAAATCTACGGACAAATGGCGTCTATCATGCCATTTGAAGTTGTAGCATGGGAAAAGCTCTTCTGGTTTTTGAAGTTCTTGGTTCCAAAGCTAGTGGTGAAAGACCCCGACTCAGACGCCTAGATGCTTTGCTCAGCTCTGTGGACCTGAGCTCTTACGGCCTTGAGCGAGTCAAACTCAATTATGGTATTGGGTTAGATGATGCTGAAACCGAAGTTGACCCTCAAAACCCCAACCCACGCGGAGGTCATGGCGAAGGTGAAGAGACTGACCCTCTTGATGAAATTATTAAGAACTTTAATGAGCGTTGGTTCCAAGGTTGGAGTGCAACACCAGAGGAGCAGAAAGTTAAGTTCATCAATATTGTCGAGAGCATCAAAAAGCACCCAGACTTTGAGGTTAAATATAAGGACAACCCCGACCCACACAATCGGAACTGGCATTTGAAAAGATGCTTAAAGAGGTAATGCTCTCTCGACGTAAAGACGAACTAGAGCTCTATAAGCTTTTTGCCAATGATCCTGCGTTTAAGGCTTCATGGACTCAGAGTATGCAGAACTCTATTGGGAGCTAAGCCTAAATCTCTTCGCTTCTGTCTATTAAATAAACGCAGACAGAAGCGAAACATGATTTAAATACAAACCGACTCTCAGTTAAAACGGTAAATGGTTGTTCGAAGTGACTCGTTGTCTGAAAGTGACAATAAAAAGATGTCGGCTTCATAACTAACAGAACCAAAACAAAAAAGTATCCTTAGCACACTCCGAATCACGGCTGACTAATTTTCTGGAAACTGATATCATCAAAATTCGAAATTTAGGAAAAATAGCTAAGAATTACTGTTTTTCTGGAAAAGGCTAGTAAGCCTTATCTCACAACCGTTTCCAGATTTATTGCTGAAATCACCTGTGTTGGT
>BBSB01000046.1:0-15084 GCA_000830455.1 Vibrio sp. JCM 19236 | reverse complement strand
TTGTTCAGGTACAATAAAGTTTGTACACTAATCTAAAGTGGACTAATAAAGTTTGTACACAACACCATCCGACAACCGAACCTTAATTTTCTTACCATCCAAATCAAACCAATCATCACCAAACTTATCTACAATGTCATGAAAGCGGTAATTGCTAGGATATTGGTAGTCCCTGTAAGTCTCTTTTTTAATAGGCGCTTTACTATGGATATCGCTGTTACATCCTATACACCTTCCGAGAAAAACTGAGCGGAGTCTTTGTAAAATAGAGAGTGTTTTGCAATCGCAATTGTAACTTCTAACCTCTTGCATTAACTCGTTATGTCTAGGGCAACTTTCAGTAAACAGCCATTCATCGCTCAACCATGCAAACCCGTCATTTTTTATTCGATTGCTCAAGCATTTACCACAGAACCTCATTTGCGTTGATCCGTAGAAATACGAGTCTTCACCAAAGTCATGAAACAATGCACGATTGATTCTGACATAAGAGCCATCTTCAACTAGGTTATCACTTAAGAACGGAAGGATAGTATTTCGGTAGTTACACTGACTATTAGGACTGTCATACCTAAAATAATCTATGTGCTCAATTAATATCCTTGGGTAGGCAGGAGCAAAACCACGGACAGAAACGATCCCCTTAATTGATTTAGTTGTAAACTCTCCAACACAAAACAAACGCCTCAGAAGATAACTATGCAGGGACTCATCCTCAAAGCGAACTAACATAGATCATTCATTCAAATACAACTCAGCCATCCCATCTAAGCGAGCTTTAACTTCCTTCCAGTTAGGCATCACGCTAGTCAGCAAACGCCAGAATTTCTCACTGTGGTTGTGCTCAGCAATATGACAAAGTTCGTGCAGAATCACATAATCAATACACTCTTTAGGTGCTTTGATTAGGTGGGGGTTTAGCATCAGACTTCCTTTGGCAGAGCAGCTTCCCCACTGCTTAGTCATCGGCAGAACACGAAAACTTGGGATACCATCAACCCATGTTGCTTGAGGTAATAGCTCAGACAGGCGCTCATGGAAAATGCGTTCCGCACGCACCTTATACCAGTTACGCACTAAAGCTTTAGCCATTGCTGTTTTGTCATCATTAAAGCAAGTCAAGGTAACTAACAGCTTACCACGAGTCATTTTTACCGTTGGCAAAGCTTCGGAATCTTCCACTATCTTCAATACATATCGACGACCAAGATAGAACTGCATCTCACCGCTGACGTAACGTTTTGGCTGAACATATTGGAGATGGCCACGAAACTCTTTAAGCGCACCATAGATCCACTTGGCACGCTTCATTACGGCTTCATGGATATCGTCACGCTTCGCGTCCTCTGGAGATGTAACTAGTACTTCACAATTGGGATGAACCTTGATAGTTAACTTACGTTTTTTACCTTCTGGATGAGGCTTACGAGTTACTTCATAAGAAATAGCTTCATCGCCATAGATGAAGCTGTATTCCTCTTTGTTACGCTCAGTAGATGAAACTGAAGTCATTAATGATGACCTGCAACGCCAAGGCGAGTAATCTGAATAACATCGGCAATAATGACCTTAGCCGTATCCATACCAATGGCTTTAAACAGAACAGGCAACAACTTGCGACGGATTTGATTTTCAATTTCTTGTGGATTAATTGAGAACTCGGCAACAGAAGCCGTCACAACATCATCTATTTGCATCGCATAGTTAAAACGTTCGTCTTCATTCAAGCTACTGTCAGCACCCAAGTGCTTTAGGAACAAACCAAAGTATGCTTGGACATGACGCTTAATCTTAGGGTCTAGTTCAGAGAAGCGATCCGTTGGTATGCCATCGACTTTGCGCTCTTTCACTTGCTCTTCAAAATCAGCAAACAGTAGATACTGTTTTACAGGCGCATCGAACATCTCTTTGGCTTGCTCAATCGCCTGCTTTAGCAGGTTCGAGAAATACTCTTGAGCGTAAGGGTCATCGACAAGGTCTTGCTCAATCATCTTCGTAACACGACCAGTAATTTTATCTTTCTTGTTACGAGCTTCATCATCACTAAGTTGTTCTGGTTTGATATCTTTCCCCATGTTACCAACCAAATAAGCACCTTCAGACTCTTGGATCTCTACACCTCCTATATGCTTGTCTAACATCGTTCGGATGTTTTCAGCATATTCATCGTAGTCGACAGTCTCTTCGGCATCTTCACGAACTTGCTTACGCAGTTCAGCCATAGACTTCAGTGTTTTCTTGTAAAGGTCGCGTTTATCGTCAAAACTCTTGTCTTCAAAGTATGTCGCCGATTGGAGTGCTACTTTTAAACAATTAGAGAAAGCAGTTAAGGTTGAGTAGAAATCTTCTCGCTTTTTCTGATTCGTATCAGTGAGTTGCCCATCAATAGTGTCAATTTTAGGGGCAAGCACCTGACGTAGAGCAGCGCCATCTTGTTTATTCTGTACTTCAGTAAAAACCGCCCAGAGATCGCTATATAATCCTGGTAGCTTTTTATATTCGGTATCCATTCGGCTGTATAAGCTTTAAGGTCGTCGATATCAAAGCCACCTTGTGTACGCTCTGCCAAGTCTTGGTAATCAGCAATAGTGGCATCTAGTTCCTTCAAAATGCTCGGTAGTCGACAAGGTAACCAAACTCTTTCTTCTGATGTAGGCGGTTAACACGAGCAATAGCTTGAATCAGGTTGTGTTGCTTAAGCGGTTTATCGATGTAGAGAACAGTATTCTTGGGTTCATCAAAACCCGTTAATAATTTATCAACCACGATCATCAAATCAGGCCATCATCCTTGCCGAACTCTTCGATAATATGCTTTGTATATGCTTTCTCATCTTGGCCAAAGTCAGAGTCCTGTACGTTCTCTTTCCACCAATTCTGCACCACGTCCTTGCTTTCACCATCGACCGTATCGTGTCCTTCACGGGTATCTGGCGGTGACATGGCAACAACTGAAGTCACCTTGCCAATTTGGTCCAGAAGCTTCTTATATTGGATTGCAGAGGCTTTTGAGTCACAGGCGAGCTGACCTTTTAAACCTTGTCGCTTAAAGTTTTGAAAATGGTCAGAAATATCATGAGCAATTAGCTCAATACGTCCCTCGGTTTGATAGATTTGACCTTTCTGAGCAAACTTCTTCTTTAAGTCTGTACGCTGTTTTTCAGTAAGCTTCTCGGTGATGCGATCAAACCAAGCATCGAGTGCTTTGTCATTGGTACTTAGCTCAGGCACACGCTCTTCATACAGCAATGGGGTAACGGTTTTGTCTTCCACCGCTTGTTGCATGGTGTATGAGTGGATGATTTTACCGAACTTGTTCTCAGTCTTGTCATCTTGCAGCAGCGGTGTACCCGTAAAGCCGATATAAGCGGCTTTTGGCAGGGCTTGCTTCATGCGAATATTGTTTTCACCGTTTTGGCTACGGTGTCCTTCATCCACCAGCACAATCATGTCAGGACTGTTGTTATAGCACTCAGGTAGATCTATTGCGGTGCCAAACTTGTTAATGATAGAGAAGATAATACGCTCATTACCTTTACCAATTTGCTCAGCAAGGCGTTTACCCGTTGTAGCCATGGCAGTTTTACGATCTTTTTCGGATAGAGCACCGCCAGAAGCGAACGTTCGGGCCAACTGATCTTCCAAATCAACACGGTCAGTAACGACAACAACACGGCACTTGGCAAGTTCTTTAATCCAAATAAGTGCCTTGGACAAAAACACCATGGTGAACGACTTGCCCGAACCTGTTGTATGCCAAATAACACCACCATTACGTGCGCCTTTCTCATCGAATGAAGTAACCCGCTCAATCAAGGCTTTAATACCAAAGACTTGTTGATAACGAGCAACAATTTTGCCTGCTTTTTTATCAAACAGGGTAAACAGCTGGGTCATTTCCAAAAGACGGTCATGTCGAAGTAGCGACACCAACAAGCGGTCTTGGTCTGTCACTACTAAATCACCACCTGCAACTAATGATAGGTATTCTTCACGTATCTTGGCTGGACGGTGGGCAAATAGCTTATCAAGCTGCGCTGGAGAAAGCGCCGTGTTTTTAAGGCGTGCAAAGGTGGCATCGGTGATCTCTTCTTCTTTCCACTTCGCCCAGAACTTACTTGGTGTACCGCACGTACCGTACAAGCCTTCGTGTCCGTTCACCGACATTAACAATTGGCTATAGGCAAATAGTCGTGGGATCTCATCGACTTTTTGGTTGCGGATGTTTTGCGAAATACCTTCAGCAACCGTCGGCTTGCATCATAAGAGGAATCTGGGCGCTTAGCTCAATCACCACCCAAGGCAAGCCGTTGACAAAGCAGACAATATCGGGAATGCGTTTACCTGTACCATGAGCATTTTCCACTTCTAGCTCTTCAGTAAAATGGAACTGGTTGTTCTCAGGATTTTCCCAATCAATTAAATTGATAGTTGGGTTCGCTTTCTTGCCATCAACAAACTCAGTCACGCCTATGCCATAGGTGAGTGAGTTATAAAGCTTTTCGTTGGCGGCTTTTAGCCCTTCGTTCATGGCAGGATTGGCAAGCTCATGGACAATTTTATCGATGGCCGCTTCCGATAGGTGATGCTCTTTCCCCATGAACGAATAGGTTTGGTATTTGAGCACATCACGCAGTACGTCAGGCAAAATAACGGTAGAGAGGTTGCCACGCTTAACGACACATTCGCTCGGTGAAACGAACTGATAGCCAAGATTTGTCAGCAAGGTGAGAGCGGGAATTTTAGCGCTTTGCTCTTCACGGAAATTGGGTAATGCTTGAGACATCATTCTTCCTTAAGTTAATTAGTACTATTGGCTAGCTCATTTGCTGACTCTAGCGTTCTTCCTTGGTGGTCCTGTAAGGTGACACCTTTATCGGTTTTCCAGTCAACCCAGCCATTGGAAGTGGCAAGCAACAGGCACATAGATGCACCACTAGGTGTTCTAAATAGGTAGTCGCGTTGGAAGACAAAACGTTGACCATCAGCAGTAACTACACCTTTGGCAATCAACTCATCACGCTTATCGTAGAAGCGTTGATCGGTTTTTCTTTTTGTTGTCATAGGTGCAGACGAGCCTTTCAAAATAACCATACCTTCACTGGTATAGATGCCTTTTGCATCAACGCCAGCGCGATTACAGATAAAGTTCTGTTCCGCCTTTCCCGTTGTTGGCTCAGTCAGCGGTTCAAAAATCGGATAACCCAAGGTTGCTAAAAGCAGACTTCCAATATCATGGATTTCGTCGCAATCAGCTTTGAGAGGGATAGGTGTGTGGGGCTTTTGTCCACCATTTGCATTAAGCAAATCGTAGCGTTGGCATGCTTTCGCTTTTTCAATTGAAAGTGACTCTAAATACAACACATGAGTTGGGTAAGGTTGTTAGTTAGGGAAACTAAGACTAAGGCTCGCTCCCAGTCTTTAGTTTTCGCTTTTATGGTGTTGCATCAACCGAGACCCCACCTCACCAGATTGGCCGATATAGCATTCCTCTTTGTTGTCACCAGAAACAAGGAAGTACAGACCCACTTGCTTTGATTCTGGCATATTCACAAACTCGGCCATTTCACTACGCGGCACCTCTATCAAACGAATGATCGAGGTAGTTTGTTCGGCTATGCGAATGCCTGCTGGGTCACCGCTAGGTAGAAAGATCTGGATGGTGCGAGGTCTCTTATTCATTATGCGACTTCCATTTCATCAACTTGCACACGCCGCTTGCCCGTTAACAATTGCTGTATCAATGCCTTTTTCTCTTGTTTAAAGTCAGTAAGCTTAGCTTCAAGCACTTCAATTTCCTTATCGGCAGCGGTTAGGACTGAGGCAATTTTGTGTTGTTCTTCGTAAGTCGGGCAATACACTTTTAAACCAGCAACATCAGATGAGTTGATCGCAGGGTAGTTAGAACCCACAACCAAGCTATCTATCTGACCAGTTACATGAGAGCTAAAAATATATTGATAAATGTAATCTCCACTTACACGCTTCTTAGGGGTCAGCACAGAAAAACCAGTTGAAGCAATGCAATCGGCATGCTTTCCAGATACCTTGGCAAAACCTTTTAAGTTAGGGCGAACAGTCGATAGTAAGATATCACCTTCTTGTATGACTCGCCGTGCACGAGAAGGGGCAGATGCAAACAGGTGTACTTCCAGCTCATCTGAAATAGAACCCACATCGACGTCAGACAATGAGATGTATTGAAATTTAAAATCATCTGCTGTTTTTTTGCCAAGAGACTTTCTATCGATAGAAACCAGATCGGACATAGAGTAACGCTCCCACTCCCCCTCAAACGCCTTACCCGTATCAGGATTCACCAAACGCTTCTTACCCGTCAAAAGCTGCTGCATCAGGGCTTTTTTCTGCTGTTTACTTGTTTCAATCAACTTTTCGGTGGTGGCAATCGCTTTGTCCCATGTTGAGAGGATTTTGGCGATTTTACGTTGTTCTGGGAGTGGGGGGACAGGTATTGTCATTTTAGCAATCATATCCATTCTTACGGAGTCAACAGATGTCTTAGCCGTAAATCTATACACTTGCCTAATAAAGTTTGTACTGAAATATGAGTATAAGTATTCAGGTGTTATGTTGCTCGTGAAATCCGATATCCTATAAACACGTTGGTGTATGGCAAATTTACCATTCACCAAGTGAAAAACTTTACCCACACCTACACCATCTCCCGCAGTTAAAATAGCTTCTCCGTCAAATGTGAACTTGTTGGCACGCTCAATTGTTTGTGAGCGAACATAAAACGGGTAAAGACCATTTTCTACTTTGTCTTGTGTATCCGAGTCGCCAGTAGCTATTACTGCTAAGTCAGAAATATAATGCACATTCCATTCTTCAGGAATCGATTGATAAGGAAGCGGAAGTTTCTCTTTTAGGTTACTCATAACCCAACTCCTCTAGGTAACCTGCCATTTCAGCTTCAAGGTCAGCCAGTTCATTCTGTAGTGCCAAACGCTCACCACGCACCGCAACTAAATTAATTTCTTCCTCTTCCTCAAAGGTATCGACATAACGAGGAATATTGAGGTTGTAGTCGTTCTCGGCAATCTCTTCTAGCGAAGCTAAGTATGAGTATTTGTCGGTGGTTTCACGAGCCTTGTAGGTATCAACAACCTTTTGGATGTTCTCAGGCGTAAGCTGGTTTTGATTCTTGCCAGATTTGAACTCACGAGACGCATCAATAAACAGTACCTTGTTATCATCTTTGTGTTTTTTGAAGATAAGGATCGCCGCAGGGATACCTGTACCAAAAACAGCTTTTCAGGTAGACCGATTACGGTGTCAAGCAGGTTTTCATCGATAAGTTGTTTACGGATTTTACCTTCACTAGATGCGCGGAATAGTACACCATGAGGTACAACCACTCCCATACGGCCAGTCTGCGGCTTAAGCGTCTCAATCATGTGCGAGATAAACGCATAGTCACCTTTGGTCTTTGGCGGGATACCACGACGGAAGCGACCAAAGTGATCGTTACTTGCATCTTCAAAGCCCCATTTATCCAGCGAGAACGGAGGGTTGGCAGTTACCACATCAAAGTGCATTAAGCCACCTTCTTTGTCCTGCAGCTTCGGGTTACGAATGGTGTCGCCCCACTCAATGCGGTGGTTGTCTTCACCGTGTAGGAACATGTTCATCTTGGCTAGCGACCAAGTAGAACCAATCGCTTCTTGACCAAACAGAGCGTACTGTTTCGAGCCAGCATAGTTGTTCTGTACTTGCTTACCACACTTCATCAACAGTGAGCCTGAACCACATGCTGGGTCACAAATGCTATCACCTTGCTGTGGCTCTAGGAGAATTGAGAGTAGATCAGACACCTCTGGCGGGGTATAGAACTCACCTGCCGACTTACCGCTGCCAGCAGCGAAGTGTTTGATGAGGTACTCGTAGGCGTTACCAATCACATCTAGCGAGCCAACACGGGTTGGACGAAGGTTTAGCGTTTCTTTACCAAAATCTTCTAGCAAGTGACGTAGAATATCGTTTTTTGCTTTTCGTCACCTAACTTGTCAGTGTTAAAGCTGATGTCTTGGAACACGTTCTTTAGCTTGGTACCGTTAGCTTCTTCAATCGCATGCAACGCTTGGTCAATACGTGAGCCGTTACCTGCTTCATGGCGAGCTTCGTACAGATCCCAGAAAGTAGAACCTGTTGGGATCTGAAATGATTGGGTGCCCATCATTTCTGTAATTAGCTCTGGTACATCACCGTATTCGGCTTTCAGTTCGTCATACTTGTCTTGGTGAACATCAGAGATGTATTTCAGAAACAGCATGGTTAGGATGAAATCTTTGTAATCATTAGCACTTACTGTGCCACGAAACGTATCACAGGCAGCCCATACGGCTTTGTTGATTTCATCTTGGTTGATTTTAGTGTGTGGCATTATCTGGTCTCTTATTTTTTGACTGTGTAAGAATATGTTTTGCTACGGTATTAACTTCAGACCGTCTCAGGTCAATTAGCTTTTGATAGATCTCTTTTTCCCTGTCCGCAGCTTTGATCATGTTTAAAATCTGTTTCTGCTTTTTGATAGATGGAACAGACAGTGGGGTTTTTTCAAGAACTGCTCTTCGAATACTCGATTGAACAGAACCTTCCGCAGATTGTTCAAAGTACCTTTGGACGGTAGCTTGGTTAAGTTGCCACGCCAAAAACTCTGGCAGTATGGGCGCTTCTTTGAAAGTGCGTATTTGAAAATAATGCGGAGAACAAACTGTAGGGGTTTCAAGTAAAGGAACAACAGAGGCCAGATTGCGATTTCCGCGAGCAGAAAAGACAACATCATCCTCTTTCAACCATTCCGGCTCTTTACGACCTTTTATCTCTGTTTTAGTCAGACTTTCCCAAGCAATATTTCCATCGATACTCTGATCTCGAATCTGAATGACACACCCATTCCCACTGAGGTCCTCGTTTATTGAGCCTCTAAAAGGGTGCCCTGCTCGAATTTCTGCAACTTGCTCTAACTTGATCATAAAAATCTGCATCATTAGGGGTGATGCAGATAATTTATTGGATAAATGGCCTTGTGTCAATGATTTATTTGCATCACTTTAAATGATGCAAATAGGCGTATTGTTGATGAAGATAATCATAGGGGTATTTCAGTCACTAATTTTGTACTTACCATATCCCAAACGCTTGACCGGAGAAGGCAACAAACTTTCTAACCAAGCTCTGTCGTTAAGGTACAGCCAAAAAACGACTTGTTGCAACTTTGCTTGATTTCTTGACGTATCGCTTTAGGGTTACTTTGCTTAAATCGTTTTAATATGACTCTGCACTGTCGACGCTTTGATTCGAAGTGGCATTGTTTTCGCCACGCAACTAGACCAGGTTGACTTGAGATGATCTGTTCAACCGAGCCCAAACCAATAGAACAGCGTTCGGCTATTTTTTGTCTATGCATACACAATTGAGCTAATCGAAGCACTTTTCTCTTAATAGTATCCGTAAGTTTTCTCGGCTTAAGGTTGAGTGGTACACCATGCAAAAGTGCTAATCGCTTCAAATAACACCGGCTTTTACCGGAAAGCCGAGAAGTTTCCGACATCGAGTAACCAGACTTAAGTAAGCTCAAACACCTACTCTCGATACCATCATCCTTGCAACGGGTACCTGTAGCACTAACGGGGCTTTTCTTTACCCCATACTCAAGTAGTTCCTCTGCTCTTTCAAATAACCATGTTCCAAGAAGTAGATGGCGAAAAGGGTGATGGCTGCTTTGGGGTACCAATAGTTCGGACAAATAAGGGTAGTCTAGGGCGTGCTTTGGTAATGGGCTATCACCATAGTTAGGGTACAAGTCGATAAAGGCAAAAAAATCATCAAATAGAACCTTCCTTCTTACTCTATTGCCTCTTGTTATGTAACCACGTTCATCAAGCTTATTGCGGTAGGCTTGAGCCCAGTCAAACTGTTCTATTCCAGAGCTGAGTGTATTGAGCAAGTCGCCACTATATATCGCAACATTAGACTCGATATCAGTGACAGAAGACCCACAGGTATCGTCAATAGGAGGAAATAATCCACTCACTAACCTTTGTCTTGAGGGCAACTCTATTACATGAAGCGCTATCGAATGTTTGTAGCAAGCCGATACGCCTGAGATTTGATGCTTTCTATGCCAGTATGCGATCCCAACATTGAACACATCCTCTCTTGCACATTGAGGACACCATTTTAAGCAACAGGAACTTCCTTGTCCGAATGATGCAAACTGACTCTCCCATAATGCCTTATTCCCATTATTACCTAAGAAGAGCGACTTCAGTTTTGTTGAATGTCGAGGAAGGAAAAAGATGAACAAAGGTGCTAAAGTTTGCTCGAATAAAAGCGACTTAGCATCATCTCCTGTCAACTTTGATAAGTTTGTGATACCAACGGTTAAAGTTGGGTGGAGTGAATGACGAGAAGATGCCAGAACTTTCTCAACAAAGTGACTTGGACACTCTCCAGACATAGTCAAATAGCGAACTATTCGTCCAAAAAGTAGCTCATCTTCGAAAGCTCGAGGGAAAAGCATGACAAATCAATTGAAGGTACTCAAAGGGTCATCACAGAGTACCCCTGCCGTCTTCAATTCATCTAAAGGGTTTCCCTTTGCCGCCCGTTGAATTAAATCAGCGTCGAACACCTGCTCACCGAGGATCTTTGAAAGTTGTAACTCCGTTAGCCTATCAAAAAATTCAGGGTGCTGAGCCTCGATAAGTCGCCAGGAACAGTAACAAGTGCGGAATTAGTGGCCATCAGTGTTTTATTGGCGGAGACACTAGAAGAAGGACGATCTTCATTTTGCAGTGACTCTTTTCGGTTTCTTTTTAGAATTGAGAGCTTTTGCTTGCGCCTCATTTCTTCGGTGTAGGGTTTAGTGGCACGAATAGCTAGATTTGCCCCTAACTCCAATACCTCTTCAGTAACTCGCTCATCTGAAGTACCGATAATTGCTTTTTGAGCAGCATAGTAAATACGGACAGCTAGATCCATATTACCAGCAGATAATAAGTGAAGCCTGTTGCTCAGACTAGGTGTCAATGGTGTCTGTACATTTGTCCATTGTAGACACCAAAGTTCATCTATGAACAGATCCCATTCATCATCATTTCTCATTAGCTCTACATTGAAATAACCACTACTTTCCGCCCTTCGTGCTGATTTAAAGCTCTTACTTAACAACTCATCAAAGGGAGGGTTAGCACAGAAAATTAGCGGTATTCCTAGATTGTTTACTAAGTTATGGAGGAACCCTAGAAGTCGATCAGCACCACCGGCTTTGGCAAGATTTAGGTTTTGCATCTCATCAATAACAAGAATTCCAAGAAAGCTGGATTTCATCTTGGCTTCGATTTGCTGCAAGAGCAGTGCAATCGTTCCTGCTGGCTTTGTTGGAGGAAGCCTGAGCTTTTTATCTATTTGCTCCAAGATTCGATGACAGAACCCTTTCACACTTGAGTCATCTGGACAGTCAACTTTTATCCAAACTATTTGCGAAACTGGTAGTAATTTTTGTTGGTAATATTGGTGCTCGATAACATCAGGAAAGCAATTTAGTATCTGGTCAAGCATACATGTCTTTCCTACACCGCTCTCTCCGATAATTGTTATGCCAGAGCCTTTCGGTTTAAAAAACCTGTTCTCGGTTCTATATCAGGGCGACTATCGACAGAATAATGAAGATAGTTCATCGTCGTTGGTGACAAGGGGTTTTTTGCTGAATATCCTTCCTTTAGAGCCATTTCAATGGCTCTAAAGACATCTAGATAGAGAGGTAGCGGTTGTCTCAACTCCTTCAATCGAGTCAGATATTCCAACCTTTCAATCTCTTTTAACTTGGTTTCTTTGAGTTCCTTTCAGGGTAATTACTCAATTTAACCACTAAGTCAGCATCTTCCAACTTAGGAGGTAGAGCTTCGATCAGAGGATTACCGCGATGCTCAGGTAAAATAGCATCATGGTAATTAGCATTTTCACATCTCATTATCGTTGGCCTTTTTACGCTTGAGCATCGAAATTACTTTTTTCTTTTTATTGTTAATGCTTTTATCTGCTAAGTCCGAACCCAGTTTTTGTTCCTTCAAGCCAGGCTGAAATTCTGAACCCTCAAGCCTTTGTGCGAGAATAGCCTCCCTTCTTCTCGCTGTTATGCCCTTTGTTTTCTCCGACTTTGAGTGTAACGGCGGAGCTAATGCAGCTTCTTCTTTCGCATTTTTAGTAGTCTGGTTTTTTCTCTGGTGACGCTCTACTGATTTTGCTGTTGGTCTGGATTTTTTCTCTTCTAGTTTGAGCCAGTCTTCAAAATACAAAATATCGGCTAGGTGTCGATGGGAGAAATTAGCTGACTCTGTCATCAACTTACACCGTGTAAAGCTACTTTCCTCTTCAAGCCTGACATATATAAAACTAGAGTTATCATGATCAATCAGTGCATCGAGAGGCCATGAACCTTGATTCCTTGCAATGACTTTCCAGCTCTCAAAAGCAGGGTGATCTGATTGATAGTACATTTGATCGTTGAGTCGAATACCTTTACCTGTCATGGTTACTTTGGTAGCAGGTAAAAGCCGAGCACGAACATGCGCTTCATCTGCTCGACTCAAGCTATGCTTCTGAGCTTTAACATGTAGATTCCAATAATTTAATGGAGTAGGAGAAAGTCCAGATTCAATGAGCAAGGTGCTCTGCTTCGCTAAATCTTTGAAAATCGAACTGTTATGCTCTAACACCTCATCAATCAGTAACTTGGTGATTTCTCTAAGCGTAAAAGTTGCATCAAGTCTTGGGTCTTTTTCACCCCTAACATAGAACTTTCCTTTGGTTGTACCTACCAATTCATGCACTAATTTTTCGTTCAAAATATTGAAGCGATGCTCGACTATCCCTTTTAGTTCCGCCCTGTATGGTGGAGCAATACTTAAATGACCAATCAAGGGTACCGCAAGATTCTCAGCGTCTTTGCAAATGAACTCTCCTCGGTCACAAAGCAACCTCTGAGGGATGTGATGACAAGGCCAATCAAATTCTTCTATTTCAATACCAAACTCGGCACAGTACTCTTTCTTTGAGGTAAAACTATTGATTAGAGCCTGTCGACCAGCCCTCCAAGAAGCATACTCCATGGAAACATGCAGCCCGACAATCATTCGACTTTCTTTATCAACAACGCAGTAAACTGTTGGCCTTCCTAAGACATGATTTCTCTGAAAATCAGAGACAACATGTACATCTAAAACGGTTGCATCCAGTTCAAAACAACTACCAGGAACTTCTGTATGATCAGTAGCAGCCCCCTTTAAGCCACGCTTATTTCGTTCAAAGTCCCCTTGATTGGTCTGCTTGCGAATCAATGTTTGTGTTGGAATTAACTTCTTGACCCAATAAATGAAGGTTCTATAAGTTGGAATTTTTGCATCTCTACACTCAACCTCCGAAGCTATCAATTCATCTGAATAGTATTCTTTGAGCATCTTGTCATAGACTCGGCTGAGTCGGACTTTTTCGCCCTTGAGGCCAAACTGCTTCATTGCCTTTATAAACAGAGCTTTATCAGTTTCAGTAGTGTTCACTCCAACTGGGGCTTCTATACTAGGACTTGAAAACTGTATCGGTGCACCACGTTTTACTTTACCTGCCACCCTCGATTTCCCTCTTCCACCTGAGTTCTTGTAGCTCGGTAAAAGGGCATTTCTTTCCTGGCCATACTTCCAGTAGAGATTGAGTGCTCTATAAATATTCTGTATGTAGGTATTGTGAGCTTTGGCGTGCTGAGACACCAAAACACTGCGTGGCTGTTCGACTAAGCTTGGTAAAAAGTCGGGAGAAGATATTAGGCCTTCGATCAGTGTGTATTTTTCATCTCTTTTCGAGAGATGCCTCTCTGAAATACCATCTTCATGTTGCAGTTGGTAATATGGCAGCTCGTAAATATCTGGCTTGGCTTTACCAGCTTTAATTGCCTCACTAAATAAATCAAAAGCTAATTTGATTGGCCTTAGTAACGCCTTCGACTCAACCAGAGGAAACAAGATTACAAAACGACTCTCAGCTACCTGTTGCAATACTCGGTATAGACCGTCACTGAAACCATCCAAGCTCTCAATTTTCCAAACACTATTTAGCTCAACTCGCTGCATGTTGCTGTATATTTCCATCTATCTTGATTTCCATAATTTCGATCATCCCTGATAGGACGATTGGTCTAGACAGGTCAACTATGACTTCTTTATCGGCTAGCAGAGACTTTAGCAACATCAAAGCATCATCATGCGATATACCAATCTTTTGTGAAAAAGTTTCACAGATTTCACTCAACTGCACAGTTCCCTTCACCAATAAACTCTTGGCTACAACTCTTATTTGATTCGGTGGTGATGGATAACTCTTCCGTTTAGGGTCAGTAATCCATTGAATGTTCTTTGACTTAATCTGATTGAGCTCAGATAGACAAAATATATGGAAAGGAACTCCAAGCAACTCCCACCACACTCTTTCAATGTCTAATTTCTCGGCTGTTCTTTTATCTGAGAGCTTTTCGCTTGGTTTAACACATACAGCTTCATACCAAACCCTTTGGCCATCACTACAGGTCAAAAGGAAGTCTGTAGTCATGATGATAGGCTCTTTTGTGCGGGGGTGTTTCGGATGCTCAATATCAAGGGATTGAGCGATTTTTAAGGAAAGGGTGAGAGGAAGCAAAGGAAACTGCTCTCGAATATCTATGACTGAGCTAGAGAACTCAGCCAAATAGAAAAAACATGACTCTTGTTCGGATAAGGTATGATGAATTCGACCTGATTTTATCCCTTCAATCTTGCCACTATGGCCATGAGATTTAACATCTTGAACTCTTATCCAAGGTTTATAGCTAGCTCCTTCACCTAAACCATAATTTTGTTTCAAAGCTCGCTTGAAGTCTGCAAGCTTCTCAAGTTTTCTTCGCCCAGCCACAACATGTACTCAACCTAATTCAGTACCGTACAGTATAGCTTAGTGTACAAACTTTATTATTCCAAAAATTGGCTATGTACAAACTTTAGCGTCAATGTACAAACTTTATTGTTCCTAAACA
>BBSB01000047.1:0-13360 GCA_000830455.1 Vibrio sp. JCM 19236 | reverse complement strand
TATTCGCTTACCAAACCTTGCAGTTTATCGAAGTAATCTGGGAAGGTCTTCGAGGTACACTTAGGGTCGTTAATGGTAACCGGAGTGTCGCTCAGCGCTACTAGCGAGAAACACATCGCCATACGGTGGTCATCGTAGGTATCGATAGCGGCATGGGTTAGCTGTGCAGGTGGAGTCACTATGATGTAATCCTCACCCTCTTCAACGGTCGCACCCACTTTGCGAAGCTCGGTCGCCATAGCGGCAAGACGGTCCGTCTCTTTGACGCGCCAGTTATATACGTTACGGATCGCTGTAGTGCCCTCTGCAAACAGAGCTGCAGTTGCGATAGTCATCGCTGCATCTGGAATGTGGTTAAAGTCCATATCAACGGCCTTCAGCTCACCCTTGCGAGAAATGATGTAGTCATTGCCCCACTCGATCTCAGCACCCATCTTCGCAAGTGCATCTGCAAACTGGATATCACCCTGGATAGAGTCTTTACCGATACCCGTTACCTTGATCTCGCCGCCGCCAATAGCCGCAGCTGCTAGGAAATAAGATGCGATGATGCGTCACCTTCAACAAGGAAATCGCCAGGCGCTGTATAGGTTTGGCCACCCTTCACAACAAAGCGCTGATAGTCTTGGTTTTCAACCTCAACACCGAACTGCTTCATGATATGCAAAGTAATATCGATATAAGGCTTAGATACTAGGTCACCCTCGATATTGATAACGATATCGCCCTCAGCAAGAGGTGCACTCATCAAAAACGCGGTTAGGAACTGGCTTGAGATAGAGCCATCGATAGACACCTCACCCGATTTAAGGCCTGTGCCCTTGATCAGCAGCGGTGGGAAACCATCGTTTTCCATATAAGTCACATCTGCGCCCGCTTCACGAAGGGCAGTCACTAGGTGACCGATTGGACGCTCTTTCATACGAGGCTCACCAGTCAACACAAACTCACCACGGCTAGCACACAGTGCAGCAGCAAGCGGACGCATTGCGGTGCCAGCGTTACCTAGAAATAGCTCAAGAGCAGAATCAACATTGAAAACACCACCTAGACCTTGTACTTCACACACGGTTTTATCAGCTGAAAGGGTGTATTCCACGCCCATCAATTTCAATGCGTTCAGCATGTGACGAATGTCGTCACTGTCTAGAAGGTTAGTAAGACGTGTTGTGCCCGAGGCAAGTGCCGCTAGTAGTAGCGCACGGTTAGAAACACTTTTTGAACCAGGAAGGTTTACTACGCCATTGACCTTGGCAATAGGTTGCAGAGTTAAGCTTTCCACTGACTTCATTTCCTTGAAAGCAAATTGGCACTTAGGCCGGATAATCAAACATAAAGTCAGACTATCTAAAATGCCCCAAGAAAAGAAGTCGTATTTAGAATAAATTGCGCGAAAACTCAGATTCGACGAAATCCAAGGGAGGTATATTTATCTCAGCCTGTGAATTAAAGGGCGATATCTACCCGAACACCTCGGTCAAAATAGAGGATACGTACCTCATCCCCGCGGCTGAAAAGCATATTAGGATCAACATCTTGGATGACATCTATCAAACGGCCATCGTCGGTTTTGATCAGGATCTCTACCAGCTGTGCTCTACCGTATAGGTTTGATGTCCATAGTGTCTGGTTAGACCTGCACCGGCCACAGCACCGACCGCGGTCGCCACCTCTCGCCCCGTACCATCACCAAACTGATTACCAATCACACCACCAACTACCGCACCGAGCAGTGTGTGCCAACCCTTAGCCTCAGACTCCTTAATTTCTTGCTGAGTAATGTAGCGAACCGTGTCTACTTGGCCGTAGACCACTTGGTTAACTGGCCTTGCCGTGTTTCTTTGATACGCGGCTTGTGCTAATAATGGGATCATTAGCAACAGCATTAATACTTTTCTCATTATTGCACCCCGATGACCTTCTATTTGCATCAGCTAGACGCTGACGACCTCACATTCCCTGATCCAAGTTTAGCATTGGAAGAACCCAACGGTCTTCTCGCCTTTGGCGGAGACTTGTCGGTAATTCGCTTGGTAAATGCCTACCAAAATGGCATCTTCCCTTGGTTTAGCGCAGGAGAGCCTATCCTATGGTGGAGTCCTGCCCCGCGCGCTGTGTTTGATCCTAAGACCTTTAAACCGGCAAAAAGTTTGGTGAAATTCCAGCGAAAACATAGATATAAGGTCTCAATCAATCAGGCCACAGAGAGAATTATTCGTCTATGCGCCAGTTCAAGACCCGAGTCTGAAACCTGGATTACCCAAGAGATGCAAGATGCCTACGTGGCACTGGCAAACCAAGGCCGTTGTCACTCCGTAGAAGTGTGGCAAGAAGATGAGCTCATTGGTGGCCTCTATGGGGTTGAAGTGGGGTCAGTGTTCTGTGGCGAGTCTATGGTGTCATTAAAAACCAACGCATCTAAGATAGCGCTGTGGTTTTTGCCTACACTTTATAAGACATCATGGCACCCTTATCGATTGCCAGATCATGAATCCGCATCTTGCATCGCTTGGTGCTATGGAGATAGAACGAACCGAGTTTCGCGAAGAGTTAGCCAAAGGAAAAAAGCAAACCTTGTCCAGAGAGTGTTATCAACCACAGTTTTTGAAAATCTAATATGCATCCAGAGATCCAACAAATTCGCGTCGGTTTTACTCAGAATCACCCATGCAGTTATCTGAAAGACCAACAAGAGCGTGTCGCCATAGCACTAGACCCCGAATTGCAAAATGCTCGTGGGTACGAACTTTTAATGGCCAACGGGTTTCGTCGCAGTGGAGACACCATCTATCGACCGCACTGTGAAAGCTGTAACAAGTGTGTCGCCATCCGCGTGGATGTTGAGCGATTTAAACCCTCCAAGAGTCAAAAGCGCTTATTAAATAAGGGCAAGGATCTGGTTTGGGAAGTAAAACGAGAAATCGACCAAGACTGGTTTGATATTTACTCTCGCTATATTACCGAAAGGCATCAAAACGGCAGCATGTATCCGCCCAATCACGATACTTCGCCAAGTTTATCCAATCCACCCAGGTCCCGACCTCTTACCTGCATGTGTATGAGCAAAGGCGTTTGATTTCTGTGGCGGTGACCGATCAGGTAGAAAATGCAAATAGCGCCTTCTACACCTTCTTCGATCCTGAACTACCCTTCTCTATGGCACTCTATCGGTTCTGTATCAGATAGAATTTACTCCCTTCAGGCAAAAAGTGGCTCTATTTGGGCTATCAGATCGATGAATGTCCGGCAATGAACTACAAAGTCCGCTTTGATTCGCATCAAAGGCTAGTAAATCACCGGTGGCAAGGGTAGAATATCGCCCAATGTTTAAAAGGTTGCTGTCGTCGTGAGATTCCAACTCGCTCAATAGTGAAATCAGCACCTAATGAATTGTCCAATTTCAAAGAGGATTAAATGGCTAAAGAAGACGTAATTGAGATGCAAGGCACTGTCCTAGACACTCTACCAAACACTATGTTCCGCGTTGAACTAGAAAACGGTCACGTTGTGACTGCGCACATCTCTGGTAAGATGCGCAAAAACTACATCCGTATCCTAACGGGTGACAAAGTGACTGTAGAGATGACTCCATACGACCTAAGCAAAGGCCGCATCGTCTTCCGCGCTCGTTAATATTCTTAAAATCCAGGCTTGCTTGGATTTGCGATGAGCACAAAAACGGAGCTTAATGCTCCGTTTTTGCGTTTCTGCCTTCGAGAATTTAAAGACAAAAAAGCGAGGCTCTTGCCCCGCTCTGTTTCTTAGTGATTAAGTGCTTCTTCTTCAGTGCCAAGATACTGGAATTTCAGCTCTTCACCCTCAAGATTCACCACAACCGAACCACCGTTGACTAGCGAGCCAAACAGTAATTCATTTGCCAATGGTTTCTTAAGGTTCTCTTGGATGACGCGAGACATTGGACGCGCGCCCATCGCCTTGTCATAGCCTTTAACGGCCAACCAGTGACGAGCATCCTCGCTTACCTCTAGAGACACACCACGTGAATCCAGCTGCGCCTGAAGCTCAACAATGAACTTATCCACTACCTGATGGATTACATGTTCATCTAGACTATTAAACCAGATGATGTTGTCTAGACGGTTTCTAAACTCTGGGGTAAATACCTTTTTAATTGCTGCCATCGCATCTGGCGCATGATCTTGCTGAATAAGACCGATAGATTGCTTCTCAGTCTCAACCACACCGGCGTTAGTGGTCATCACTAGGATAACATTACGGAAATCCGCTTTACGGCCGTTGTTGTCCGTTAGGGTGCCGTTATCCATTACCTGAAGTAGCAGGTTAAAGATATCTGGGTGAGCTTTCTCGATCTCATCCAACAGTACAACCGAATGAGGATGCTTGATTACCGCATCGGTCAACAGACCGCCTTGGTCATATCCTACATAACCTGGAGCGCACCAATCAAACGTGAAATTGAGTGGCGTTCGCCATATTCAGACATATCAAATCGCAGAAGTTCAATACCCATTAGTTTAGATAGCTGAACCGTTACTTCTGTTTTACCCACACCTGTAGGGCCTGCGAACAGGAATGAACCTACTGGCTTATTCTCAGCACCTAGCCAGCACGAGACAGCTTAATAGACTCACTCAACACATCGATAGCTTGATCTTGACCGAACACCAACATCTTCATCTTGCTATCCAATTTTTGCAGGATATCTTTGTCAGAAGAAGAAACTGATTTTTCTGGGATACGCGCCATCTTAGCTACCATGGCCTCGATGTCACCTACGCCAACAGTCTTCTTACGGCGACTGGTCGGCACTAGTCGGCTCTTCGCACCTGCTTCATCAATAACGTCAATCGCTTTGTCTGGCAGATGACGCTCATTGATGTATTTGGCAGAAAGCTCTACCGCGGCGCGCAGCGCTTTGTTGGTGTAACGCACCTCGTGGTGCTGTTCATATTTGGATTTCAGACCCATCAAAATCTTAGTGGTGTCATCTAATGATGGTTCTACCACATCAATCTTCTGGAAGCGACGAGACAGTGCACGCTCTTTTTCAAAGATGGTGCTGTACTCTTGATAGGTCGTTGAACCGATACAACGCAGCTTACCGCTACTTAGCAGTGGTTTGATAAGGTTTGCCGCATCAACTTGGCCACCAGAGGCTGCACCCGCACCAATAATGGTGTGGATTTCATCGATGAACAGTACAGCATCATCTTCTTTCTCTAGTTGCTTCAAGATGTTCTTAAAGCGCTTTTCGAAATCACCACGGTATTTGGTACCGGCTAGTAGAGAGCCGATGTCCAATGAGTAGATAACGCTATTTGCAATAACCTCAGGCACGTCACCCTCAACGATGCGCCATGCCAGACCCTCAGCAATTGCGGTTTTACCAACGCCTGCTTCACCCACCAGCAATGGGTTGTTCTTGCGACGACGGCAAAGCACCTGAATGGTGCGCTCAAGCTCTTGGTCGCGACCAATCAACGGGTCAATCTTGCCCGCGCGAGCAACCGCATTCAGGTTAGTTGCAAAGTTTTCTAGTTTGTCTTCTTGGCTCACTTCTTCCGCGGTTTCGGTATTACCGAATAGCTCAGAAGGTTCATCTTTCGGCGTCTTGGTGATGCCGTGAGAGATGTAGTTAACGATATCTAGGCGACTTACATCGTTCTTCTTAAGAAGATATGCCGCATGAGATTCCTGCTCGCTAAAGATTGCCACCAGCACATTTGCGCCTGAGACCTCATTGCGACCAGAAGATTGTACGTGGAATACCGCACGTTGCAGAACGCGCTGGAAACTGAGTGTTGGTTGAGTCTCGCGAGTGGTGTCGTCCACTGCGATCAAGGGAGTGGTTTGTTCGATAAAGACATCTAGCTCTTGACGGATAACATCAAGGTTAGCGCCACAAGCCTTTAATGCGTCCTGAGCCGACTGATTGTCGAGCAGGGCCAAGAGTAAATGCTCGACTGTCATAAACTCATGGCGTTTGTCGCGCGCTTGCGCGAACGCATTGTTCAAACTGGATTCAAGTTCTTTGTTTAGCATACAGGCCTCCCATAAACATCTAAAACAGCCATGCCAATCCTTTGTGACCAGTTGGCTATGACTATGCTCTTTCCATAGTGCAAAGCAATGGGTGCTCGCATTCCTTTGAGTAGCTGTTACTTGCGCCACTTTGGTCTCAGCGACCTCAGCAGTGAAAGTTCCGCAGCGTGCTTTCCCTTGATAGTGCACCTGTAGCATGGTTTGCGTCGCTTTGTCTTCGTCCATGCCAAAGAAACGCTCGAGAATCTCTACAACGAAATCCATCGGGGTGTAATCATCGTTATTTAGCATAACGTGATACATAGGTGGCGGTTTTACCTCAGTTTTTTCCTTCTCCAGCAAGTCAGAGTCTGGAGTCACCCATTCAAAAAATTTACTCATTTATACGACTTATGTAGAAAAAACAATTACTTTAGCAGCAGAAATTTTTCCCACTACTTAAGAGACTAATAGACCAATTGTATCCCTGCAAATAAAAGATTGCTATCGATATAATCGGTGAAATTTACTGACTCAAATGCCTAAAATCAGGCATACATCACCCTTCTTACTGAACACCGTTCTTATCACTGGTGATTGATTGTACAAGTCCATTGCTGTGGTTATGATTTGGTTAAATAATAATTGCAAATTTATTGACGAAAGTCGTTCTTTGTCTAAATTTGATTATTGTCTGCGTAGAAAAGCGGAAGCAGTGGTTTTCTATTCAGACATCAGACCACAAGGGTCAAAAACGCATAGCAAGTAATTAATGCAAAAGGATGTAAAGCATGGCAACAGGTACAGTTAAATGGTTTAACAACGCCAAAGGGTTTGGATTTATCTGCCTGAAGGCGAAGACGGAGATGTGTTCGCACACTATTCCACCATCCAGATGGATGGCTACCGCACGTTGAAGGCGGGGCAAACCGTAACCTATGAAGTAGAACAAGGGCCTAAAGGCTACCACGCCAGTGCCGTCGTCCCCATTGAAACTGATGCGTCGAAATAATCTCGCAGTATGTTTCGAAAGAGGCCAATAGGCCTCTTTTTTATTGTCTATTTAACTCAGGATTATTCTCGTCCACGTCCACATTGGCAAACTTCCCTTGAGAGAGATAATTCACGATAAGCTGTGTCACATAAGGATCACTGCGTAGTCTATCGTGCTTGATATCCACCTCTATAAAATCCTGCATTCCAGGCAATCGCGTCGAATTTACTGACACCAAGCCGTCGTTATCATTATCAAACATGTACTTAAGGATTGGGTAACTGTCTGTGCCTGCGATTACACCAAAATCGTAATCAGGCTCTGGCAGAGTATTTGGCAAGCTGTTTTGGTCGGTAGTCAAAGACTTGGCTGTATCACCCGCTAACGGCAACAGCCAGATACTAGAGAAGAAGTCTGCCACATCGCTACCATGATTTGGCGTACCCACAAACACCACCTTGCCCATGGTATCTGACTTAACCAGATCTTGATGGTCAGCCAGATAAGAGCGAATAACTAGCCCGCCCAGAGAGTGACCTACAAAGTGGATAGTTCCGGTCTCATGCTCTTCATTAAGTTTGTGCTCAAACTTGGTCACGCACTCGTCTATCTGCGCAGAGCTCTGCTCTAGAGTTTTATCCACGTTGCTCACTAGGGTCGGATAATCCACAACACAGACACGATAACCGCGCTGTTTAACCATGTCCGACATATCTTCCATCGAAGACGCACTGCGCGCCAGACCATGGACAATGATCACTTGTTGATTGTGGTTTTGGGGGTCAAATGAAGAATAAGCATTGGGATCAGATTTGGTACACCCAACAAGGAGTAAACAAAGCGACAGCGATAACATCCACTTCATGGTTTTCAAGTTCTCCTATTCAGTCTTCATTTGTAGTGGTTTGACCACTTTATCACCTTTTGCAAGCCGATGCATAAAACTTACTTTTCAGTCTGTTAATCACTTTAGCTCTGCGCTATATCTACCAATAATTATCAAAAATTTATTGAGAATTAACGTGTTATTAGAAGACTTGAAGGTAGTCATTAAGGTGGCTGAGTGTCGCAGTATTACTGCCGCAGCGATTGAACTTGATATGAGAACCGCTACCGCCAGCGCTGCGGTCAAGCGAGTGGAAAAATCCCTTGGTTTTGAGTTGTTTACCCGCACCACTAGGCAGTTGCGGCTCTCAACATCTGGAGAGAAGTATCTACCTCAATGCGAGCAGGCTATGGCCATGCTGGACAAAGCCAGACAAAGCATGAAGGATGATCTGGATATCATAGATGGAGATATTCGCATTGCCCTTTCGTCGGACTTGGGACGAAACGTAGTCACGCCTTGGCTTGATGAGATCATGGACAAGCACCCCAATCTCAAGCTGAGGGTTAACATCACCGACAGCAATGTGGACTTCTATCGCGACTCCATCGATATTGCCCTGCGCTACGGCTCACCTAATGATGCCAATGTGTATGGTTTTAAGATCTGCGATGTGCCGAGAGTTCTATGCGCCTCTCCCGACTATCTTGAGCAAGCAGGCTCTCCCAAGCATCCAAACGATTTGGTAAATCATCAGGGGCTCTTATATCAGCTTTACGACATTCTCCACAGCACCTGGCAATTCACTAAAGGCAAACAACAATTCAAAGTAAAGATCAGTGGAAAGCGCGCCAGCAACGATGGCGATCTAGTCAGGCGATGGTGTGTGGCTGGTAAGGGTATAGCGCTTAAGTCCTGCCTAGACATGTCCAACGATCTGCTGAGCGGAAAAGTACAAGGGCTACTCAAAGAATACCAAGCTGAGCAAACAGAACTATGGCTTATTTTCCCTAGCCGCCAGTCAATTACACCCGCAGCTCGGCTTATTCGCGACATGCTTCAAACCAACACTGATGCTTTACTAAAAGAGTTAAAGGCTAAGCAAATAATCTGAATAATTGTGCCCTTCTATCCATATCTAAGAATTAGCTAAAGTCGTTTATCTTCGTCGAAAAGGCATTTTTCTTTGGCTAAAAAACCGTTCTTATGAGGTAGATCAAACATGCAATAATAGTTTGTTGCACAACTTAATATTCAAGCATTTCGCAAATCTATATAATCGCTCGCCCTATTGTGCATGCAGGAAAATCTTTGCAGATAAATATGCACGTTTTATGGCTAGAAGGACTTGGCCGAGTAAATTTCGAAGCAAATCAGAACCTTGCTTCGCTGACGGTTAAATAGATCCAATGAGCAATAAAAACACAGTAGGTCTAATCGGCCTTATCGCTATCGTATTCAGCTCTATGATAGGCAGTGGCATATTCAGCATTCCACAGAACATGGCTGAGCAAGCCTCCATCGGTGCGGTGGGCCTAGCTTGGCTTATCACAGGTATCGGCATGCTACTGCTAGTGCAAACCTTTAAGCTCCTTGCTGAGCATAAACCCCACCTTAACTCTGGCATCTTCTCTTACGCAAAAGCAGGTTTTGGCGAGTACATAGGTTTCCATTCAGCATGGGGCTACTGGTTGATGACCTGTATGGGCAACGTTGCCCTTGCGGTAATGATCAATGATTCACTGGGTCTCTTCTTCCCTGCCCTTTTAAACCACGGTATCGAAACCGTTATTCTGTGCTCTGCTCTTCTTTGGGGTATGAATGCGATTGCCCTTCGCGGTACCGGCAGCTCGTCTTTCATCAACATCATCTCAACCATAATGAAACTAGCAGGTTTGGTAATCATTATCGGTATCGTTCTATACAGCTTTGATAGCGACATGCTATCAGTGGATGTCTGGGGTGTAGAGAATGACCTAGGTCCAGTTGTGGGTCAAATCCAGAGCACCATGATGGTTACTCTTTGGTGTTTTGTGGGTATCGAAGGTGCAGTTGTTCTATCTGGTCGTGCTCGTAAGAAGTCCGATGTGGGTAAAGCGACCCTAATTGGCTTCTTAGTGGCTATAACCATGTACACGCTGATCTCAGTTCTCTCCTTCGGCATCTTGCCTCAATCGGAACTGGCACAGCTGTCTAACCCGTCAGCGGCCTCACTACTTGAAGCCGCAATTGGCCTCATGGTCGCCTACTCGTGAACATCTGTGTGCTTATCTCTGTATTTGGCGCATTGGTCGCTTGGACCATGTTGGTAGCAGAAGTGCCTTATGAAGCGGGCAAAGTTGGCGAATTTCCGAAATTCTTCGCTCGCACCAACAAGAATGAAGCCCCAGTGATGGCACTGAACGTGTCTACCTCATTCATGCAGGTGTGCGTGCTAATGGTAGTAATGTTCGAGAACGTTTACCTTGCGGCCATCAACATTGCGTCGGTCATAGTGTTGCCTTGCTATCTATTAAGCTGTTTGTATCTACTTAAGATCTCAATCAACTATAAGGAGCTTGGTCTAAAGGCGCGCAACAATGGCTATGTGATTTTGTCGGGTATCGCCGCCCTATTCTGCCTATGGCTGATCACCGCTGCGGGTCTTGAGTACCAACTGTTAGCAACCATCCTATACGCAATCGGTATTCCGTTTTTCCGCTATACCCACGCATCACGTATTAAGGCAGGCGAGATGATCTACTCTAAGTCAGATAAGTGGATTGAACTGGTCTTGGTTCTTCTTGCGCTAGTCTCGGTTTACCTATTGTTTACCGGACAACTTCAAGCCTAACATCAGCCGATAAAACAAAGGGTAGCCAATGGGCTACCCTTTGTTTTTGTATCCAGTGTCATCAAATGGCTTGCGGTGGCGCATAATGGTAAGTATATGGTGTTTTTTCCTCTAGTATTCACCCGTTTTAATTTAAACGACATAACCAATACTATGAAAAAACTATTACTAACAACGTTAATCGCTACAATTGTAGGTTGCTCCGATTCTGACGACAGTCAAGATTCTACTAGCATCTCAACCACTCTAAAATTGACCTCAGAAGAAGTTGTAAACAACTCAGAGGCATCTAATATCGTTCACCAAGTAAAACAAGATGGCTATATTGTTTCATTGACTGACGATTCTGGGATAGAGGCGGTTTACGAGGATGTATCTCTTAATGAGACCATCAATATCTCATTTATCGGCAGTGCTAATATCGCTGTATCACACTCTGACAACATCGACAGTGCCCGTCTTGACTATGTATTGAGTGCAGACCAACTATCAGCGTCAGACAACTCACCATTAGAAATTGCCATGTACAACAAAGATTGGCATGCGGTTTCCGTTAGTTGTCAGTTTGTAACTGCGGCAAAACTAGACGGCATGACCGAGCAACAGTGCTCTGCGGATGCGGTAACCTTCTATCAAAAAGATACTGAACAACTAGGCAACAATATTACCGTTGACTTTGAAAATGGCGCATCCAAAGAGTTTGCCCTGTCTGAGTCAGGTCTGTTTAGCGTGGGCACACATAACCATTTCACCTTTGTTATCGATGGGCAAACCAACCCACCTGAATTTGTTGATAGCTCTAGTTGGAATTATGAACATCAAGAGGTTGCACTTGATGATGTTGATGGCGCTACAGAGACAAAAATCAAGGGCGCAGACGAAGTCGAACTCCTTGATAACAGCGTACGAATAACAGCGTTTGGCGATGAACCGAACTCAATGAATGAGGATAAATATCTTTCCTCTCCCTACAATATGATTACCCTAATCGGAACTGTCCAAGCATCAGGCTATCCACTAAAGGCGTATCTAGAGCCTAAGGTCGATGCAGACGTACTGGTAAACGGTGTAGAGTCTGACGGCTTCATGAAACTGTATCTAAACAGTGGCACCAAATCCGATCATCCTGACGTATTCACCATCTATTTTAATACCCAAGGAGAGGTGGATCAGATTGCTAACCAAGCTGGCGTTAGTTATCCAAACTGGGGTGCATTCGTGACTGACCACAGCGATAGCCTAGTAAACAGTGCTTATTTTTCACATGACATTGACCTAGAAGCTCTGCTTGGAAACGTTGAAATGCCATCTCTGCCTGAGTGCCGCGATTCAGCTAACTTCATCAACTGCCTAATTGATCAGTTTATGGGTGACAATGCGGAACTTATCGAAGAGCTCAAAGAGTCAGGTGATGACTACATGCATGTGGGCAACTTCGTATGGCGCTCAAACGACTCTACCAATAAGGCAGAGGTAAGCGTAGAACTTCGTGAGTTTACCACAGGTGTAAAAGCTGATTACCAAGGCGGCACTTCAACAGTACACCAACAAAACAGCCAAGGTTTCGATAGCTTTGCATTTGATGGCGTCAAGACAGATGTAAATTGGACTAGTGCTGAGCCTAAAGTTTGGCTGAAAGATTTCTCCCAAGGTCAATCAATCGAAACATTAGGCATCGAGAATCTGGTAGCGAATGTGAGCCAAAACCCAGGTAGCTATATCAACATCTACCTGAGCGAAGGTGAGAAGAATCGCTGCGTTACCATCATGGCTAACGGGACTTTCAACCTGTCACCGGCGCTAGATACAGCATCTTGCAAAGCGACAAATGAGGACCAGAGCTTTGACACACTCGAGGAGCTGTACCAAGCAACCTCAAACATGACTGTCAGAACCGATTACTTTGACGTTCTAAATCGAGGTAACTTCTTCTGGCGTGGTGTTGAAATGGAGACTCAATCAGCGAGTTTCAACAACTACACCCTAATGAACAACTAACCATTAAAAACAACGAAGCCACCTTAGAAGAGGTGGCTTTTTAACTTACTGAACATCGATATACTGCACAACCGAGTCATCCAACAGACCCCGTTTGTCGATAGAGTCAAAATCTAGGATTGCTCCCAGTATCAACGCGGTCTTTACCGCGATTGTGCCTATGGTCAGCACCACCACAAATCGGTTCATGCTAAGGCGCGCTAGGTTTTTGCGAATAAGCTCATCGTCACCATCATTTCTTTGCGCGTGTGCAATCACTTCTTTCAGTGATTGCATGGAACGCAGCATAGCTACGGCTAGCACCACCAACAAAAGCACACTCAACACATCAGAAAATACGGACCAAGACAAACTCTTCTCCACCCAAGGCTATAAAACGGAAAAGGATTATAATAATACAATTAAGCTTTAACTATGGACTCATTCACACTTTTGATGGTTTATGAGAGCTTTATGAGTGCATTTAGGTGATCTAGATCTCAGTTAAACATCATGCATAACTTTGTGCAACATAATGGCAACAGTCGAACTTGGATACCAAGCAAGCAAAACTCGCCTAGTTTGCGAACAAAAAATGTATGGTCCGCCCCGTTATTGCAACTACAATTTAGTAGTAACGGAGTTGGTCTGCGCTAATGTATTCGGAGTCTTGTTAGGGAACATTAACTTCCCAGCTCCACGATGATATCCGCGCCAGATTATCTTT
>BBSB01000048.1:0-9476 GCA_000830455.1 Vibrio sp. JCM 19236 | reverse complement strand
GAGATCTAGAAACTGTCGCTATTCACAAACGGAATCAGGGCCAGAATGAGCGCCTGATGATAGACGCTACTGCGGCTCAAACGGTTGTTGGTTAGGATACCGATAGCACCGCCTTTCTGTTTGATGTTAGTGGTGCCATAGACGGCATCCATAGCATCACCAAGCTCCTCACCCTGCTCGATTCGAGCTAGTACCTTAGGGGGAAGCATTAGACTTGATGAGCGTGATTCACCGCGCAGGCTTTGTGATTCAATCACCATCCAGGCAAAGGTTGCATTGCCCTCGATGCCGGCTTCTAACCCCACATAGTAATCGGCGTCTGTGACCTCAGATTTAGCATTACGTACTCGGTTTATGGCACCTTGCTTTGTCTCATCATTAGACATTGGCTGATCCGGTACTTCGCTGGCAACGCTCACTCCATCGAAGCTGAATTCCTGTTCGGGAAATACCTCAGTAAAGGCACTTTTAACCGCATTGATCTTAGCGGGGTTCAGTGAGGCTACAATAACCTTTTGAATCGTCATTACGGCATCTGTACCTGAGTTGGCTTGATGTTTTCGCTTGGGTAACAACCCAGAACTTTCAAGTAGCGGGTGATGCTCTGCAGTTCATTGATTGCTTGCTGTGCGTTCTCTGAATCCAGATGCGCTTCAAGGTCTACATAGAACATCTCTTCCCAAGGGTTGCCAATGATAGGACGTGACTCTAGCTTAGTGATGTTGATGCCATAGCGTTGCAGCACCAGTAGGCTTTCTACTAG
Organism: Vibrio sp. JCM 19236; assembly: GCA_000830455.1. Lineage (GTDB taxonomy): Bacteria > Pseudomonadota > Gammaproteobacteria > Enterobacterales > Vibrionaceae > Vibrio. Next base: position 8,713 of record BBSB01000048.1, on the reverse strand, counting down.
CGAACCCGCCTCTTGCGAGGTAGACATAATCAGTGTGGTTTTCGCTGGGATCTGGGTTGATACGCTTACCGGCTTTCTCGCGACTACGATAAAGCGAGTGTGGTTTTCAGTTTGGTTAGCTATGTTCTGTTTAATGCTCTGTAAGCCATACAGTTTGCCACTGATGGCATTGCCGATAGCTGCCACGTCTGGGCGATTCAGCTCTTTCACTTTTTGCATTGCATCAGCAGTGCTAACACAGGTTTCAAGCTTCACACCGTCAAGGCGGCTTAGGAAGTCACTGCACTGCTGATGAGGCTGCGGGTGAGAGTAGAGGGTTGTGATCTCTTCAAGGCGCACATCTGAAGTTGCGAGTAGGCAGTGCTCAATTGGCTGTGCTAACTCACCTACGATGTAGAGCGTGGTGTGTTGTAGAAGGTCATAAACCTCGTTGATGGAGCCTGAGCTGGTGTTCTCGATTGGAAGTACACCGTAATCAGCATGACCAGACTCAACAGTCTTCACCACCTCTTTGAAGCCTTCACAATTCAATTCGATAAGGTCTGTATTGCGTCGACTAAAGTAGTCACGGCTAGCAAGGTGTGAGTATGAACCTTTTGAACCAAGGAAGGCTACTCGAGCTAGCGGTTTGCGTTGCTGCGCTGGGTTAACAAGGTTCTGTAGATAAGACTGCTGCAGAAGCACAGAGTCTTCGATAATAGTGTGGAATACCTTAGTGATGTATTGAGCATCTAGTTGGTATTTTTGCTTACCGTTATCGATAAGCTTAACCAGAAGCTGTTGTTCGCGTTGGGCGTCACGCACAGGTTTAGAAGTCTCTACTTTGCTCTTGGCTACCTCTAGGCTTAAAGCTCGTCGCTCTGACAACAGACTCAGAAGTTGATCGTCCAGTTCATTGAGTTTGATGCGTATTTCATCCAGAGAGATGGGGGTATCTGCCATTACTACTTTTTCCTTTAGTGAGACTTCTTTTATGTGATCTCACAATAAGCAAGGCAAGAATGAGGGTCAAGCAAAAACAGCGCCTTGAGGCGCTGCTTTGGACTGAGTTTATGAATGATGAACTATACCGGTGTTTCTTCTTCTGCAACGGGTACTTCTGAATGGGTCGCGCGACGAGCTTCAGGCTTGTGTCTTAGCTTATTAAGTTGGCGCTCCAGTTTTTGTTCGACCTCGTTAACGGCCGCATACAGATCTTCATGCACTGCAGATGCTACTAGTTTCCCCTTAGGTACTGTGATTACAGCTTCAAACTTTTTATTTTTGTTTGGCTCTTCTTGGAAGCTTGCTTGGCAACCAATGATGTCTACTTGCCACTTTTCTAGCTTCTTAAATTTAGCTTCTATATGTGCACGGATAGCAGAGGTGATTTCAATATTTTTACCGGTGATATTCATTTTCATACGCTTTTTCCTCTGTAAAAACCCTTATGGGTTAAATTCAGAATACGACTTCTGGCTTTAAATGATGTGATGCAGATCACGTTTGGTCGGTAGTGTTGGTATTTGAATATGGGTTTGTGATTGTCTGCCAAGGTTTATAAAAAATGGCTTGCAAGGCTAGGTTTTTGGTGGCACTTTTGAATGAAGAGAGGCACTGAAAATGATGAGTTTTTGGCGCCTCTTTGCATCTTAATGACCGCCGCTGAATTAGAGCTGGATCACTCTCTATTGCTTTCAAAGATGAGTTGTACTGGGTCTATCTCGGCCTCGGTTGGAATATCGATTCCATCGCGCTGACTCTGAATAATCCCGAGCTGTTTGTAAATCACGTAGTAGCGATTGATGTTAGCCACATACTGCACCGGCTCTCTACCGATATTCCTACGAGCCACTATCTCTACATTATTAAACCAAATATTTGGGTCGTATCCCTGCTTTCTAGCCAATGTACGCATACGTCTGATCTTTGCAGGTCCCGCGTTGTAGGAAGCGAGACTGAAATAGACCTTATCGTTTTTGTCGATATCAGGATCATCGAAATAGCGGTCGTGAATAAACCTTAGATATTTGGTTCCCGCGTGGATGTTGTTCTCAACCGGTTTGATATTTGGGATATTGATGTAGGGGTCTTTAGCGGTAGCTGGCAGTACCTGCATTATGCCCACAGCGCCTCGGTGAGAGACCTTGCTGTTATCCAAGCCTGATTCTTGGAATGCCTGTGCTGAAAGCATCACCCAGTCGATATCGTATTGATCACCATAGAGCTCAAAAATCTTAGACACATTTTCAAGCTTGGCCATCTTGGCAGGATTCAGGGCGCGGTTTAGCCAGCGGGTATTATCTATGTACTTGCCGTAGATAACATTCCCTAGCAGGGTGCCACCTTTAGCTTTCTTCAGGTAGGCGTTGATTTCCTTTTTGAGGTTAGGGCTGTCTTTGCGTATAGCCCAGGCTATCTCGCCATTTTCTCGCAGTGGGAAATCGTGATGAACTACTATATTTTCCATTACCTTTGCCCACAGTTTGGTCTTGTGTGAGTCGATAATGGTTGCTGGAACAAAGCCTTGATCCACCATTTCTAGTAGCTCGATATCTTGCAGGTCTTCTTGGATAAAGTTAACCCGCATAGGATCAGGCCCTCATCGGATAGTTGGCGGTTGATCTCTTGAACGCTTTCGAAGTAGCTAGAGCTAGCGCGAATCCATACCTCCAGGCCTTCCGCATCAGCGAGCTCTTCGATTGGTTCTATATCTTTGTGAGTAACCAGCAGCTCTTCAACGTTCTTTAGAATAGGGTCGCTAAAGTCGACTAATTTAGCGCGACGCTCAGTAATGGTTAGGTTGGCAACGGCCACATCACCATAGCCTTCATTCAGTGCTTTGAATAAGTCGTCACGTCCGACGGGAATGATCTTCACCCGCATCAGTGGGGCTTTTTGTTTGATCTTGGTTTCGAAGTGATGCAATTGTTCGGCAATAATGCCTTTAGGACGACCCCCTTCCACATAGTAAAAGCCAAGGTCTGCAGAGACTAAAGCACGAATGACACCGCGCTCTTTGAGTTGTTCGAAGTCACCTTTGTAGGTGTTGCGCTCAAGGGGAGAGAGCTCTAGCCCTAGTGCAGAAAAGGAAATTAAGGGGAGGGCGATAAGCCACTTCATAAGATTTTCATACCACAATCCCTGTTGGTTGATGAAAAAGCAGACTCCATGTCCGCAACCGGATGTTAAGTTGTTAACATCCGATCTCTTAAATTTAACACTTATAGAGGATTTAGCTCAATCAGTTTTTCAGTACGCTCAACGGCGTCTTGCAGGTTAAGTTCTTTATAAGCAATAAGTTGTAGCTCTAAAGACTTACGTGCAGCCTCTGTATCAGGGTAGGTTTTCTGGATCTCTTGAGCTCGGTTAATCGCAGCAATCCAGCCTCACGGCGGATATAAAAGTCGGCCGTTGCTAGGTCGTATTCCGCCAAACGGTGCTTCAATGCCACCATGCGTTTTTGTGCATCTTCCGCATACGCACTGTTTGGATAGCGTTGCAGTAGACGTTTGAAGTCAGCGAAAGCCAGTTTTACAGGCTCAGGGTCACGGTCAGAGCGGTCGATATTAAAGACATCGTGTAGGAAGTTTCTATCCTGTGCCATATGCGAAAGACCGCGCATATATAGAACCCAGTCAGAACGTTGATGCGTTGGATTCAAACGAGTAAAACGTTCGATGGTCGCAAGTGCCAATGGCAGTTCATCGTTTTTGTAGTAAGCGTAGATAAGGTCTAGCTGTACCTGCTCAGAATAAGGGCCAAACGGATAACGAGAATCTAGGGCTTCAAGCTTTTCGATAGCAGATGGCCATGCACCAGTACGCAGTGATGATTGTGCATCCGCATACAGATCTGCCGGTGGAACGTCCGGTACGATTTCATCGCTACTACTACAACCTACCAGTAGGAAGACGGATAGCAGACCGATTAAAGAGAAATGTTTCATTTTAAAACTAGAAGCCATGCTCGAGAATTTTATTTGTTGGGTTGCCGTTACAATCGGCCGGTTAGCGGATACAATAACGAAAACGTCTATTTTTCATAGTCGCAAGCATTAGTCCCACAGTTTTTTAAAAAGTTCGATATGGCCCAGCAGATAGAATTAAAAAGTACCGTTAACCCAAGCCAATTAGGTCAACGATTAGACCAAGCGGTTGCAGAATTGTTTGATGAATTCTCCCGTTCACGCATTAAAGAGTGGTTATTGGCAGGCAAGATCTCTGTTGATGGCCAGGTTATTACTAAGCCTCGCTTTAAGGTGATGGGCGGTGAAGAGATCGTCGTTGCTGCCGAGATTGAAGATGAAGAACGTTGGGAAGCGCAAGATATCCCTCTAAACGTGGTATACGAAGATGACGACCTTCTTGTTATCAACAAGCCACGTGACTTCGTTGTTCACCCAGGCGCGGGTACCCCAGACGGCACTGTGCTGAACGCTTTGCTGTTCCATTATCCTCAGATTGCCGAAGTTCCTCGTGCGGGTATCGTGCATCGTCTGGATAAGGACACCACGGGTTTGATGGTGGTAGCTAAGAACGTTCCTACCCAGACTCGCCTTGTTCGTGCCCTGCAAAAGCGCCGTATTACCCGTGAGTATGAAGCGATTGCTATTGGTAAGATGACAGCTGGTGGCATGGTTGAAAAGCCTATCGGCCGTCACTCTACCAAGCGTACCTTGATGGCGGTGAATGAGTTAGGTAAGCCTGCAATTACTCACTACCGAGTTGCAGAGCACTTCCGTGAGCACACCCGTATTCGTCTTCGTCTAGAGACAGGCCGTACCCACCAGATCCGTGTACACATGTCATATCTACAACACCCGCTTCTTGGTGATGTGGCTTATGGCGGCCGTGCGCGCATTCCTCGTGGCGCATCGGAAGAGCTTACTCAGATGATTCGTAGCTTTGACCGTCAGGCACTGCACGCGGTAATGCTGAAGTTTGAACACCCAAGTACCGGTGAAGAGATGCAGTTCCATGCACCAGTGCCAGATGACATGGTAGCTATGGCTGAAGCCCTGCGCGAAGATGCTCAACTGAACCACGAAGAAGAGTATTAATGAGCTTCATTCTGCCTAAATGGTCTCTGCCTAAGAATGTAAAAGCCATCAGCTCGACTCGAGCGGGTGGTTTTTCACAAGGTGACTTTGCCAGCCTCAACTTGGGAATGCATGTCTCTGATGATGCAGGTGTTGTGCAGAAGAATCGAGACCATTTGCAAGCTGTGAGTGGAATGCCATCTGCTCCTGTATGGATGAATCAGACTCACTCTACAGTTGTCGCTTCGGTATCTGAATCAACCGCAGTTGCTACAGAGTCCGATGCCTTGGTTAGCTCAACGCCAGGTGTGGTATTGAGTGTAATGACCGCAGACTGCCTACCTGTTTTGTTTGCTAGTAGAGATGGCACTCAGGTGGCATCTGCTCATGCAGGTTGGCGTGGTTTAGCGGGTGGAATACTTGAAAATACTCTAGAGCACTTCTCGGATGAGGTGAGTGTTTGGATTGGCCCTGCAATAAGCGTCAATGCCTTTGAGGTAGGAGAAGAGGTACGTCAACAGTTTGTTGATGCAGATGCCGGAGATGCAGTAGCTTTTCATCAGCATAAACCGGGTAAGTTTATGGCTGACCTTCCGTTACTTGCCAAAAACAGACTTGTTCGCATGGGATGCTCAGACGTTTCTTTGTCTGAATTATGCACCTATAAAGACGCCGAAAACTTCTTTTCGTACAGAAGACAATCTAACACCGGCCGTCAGGCCAGCTTTATCTGGATCGAGTCTTAATTTAGATAAAGTCATATATTTGCCTTGAAAAATGCATTTTGTGCATCCATTTGAATAGAAAGTAAACAATGAGTTTGTATTCAAATAGGAGTTCGAAATGCGTTTTGACCGTTTGACTGGTAAATTCCAATCAGCCATCTCGGATGCACAGTCTCTTGCTGTAGGCCGAGACCATCAATATATAGAACCCACTCATCTATTATTCTCACTGCTTAACCAAGAAGGTGGCAGTATTCGTCCATTGCTGACCTTGCTTCAAGTGGACTTGGTGAAGTTGCGTGCTCAGCTGTCTGAACAGCTGGATAAATTCCCAAAAGTTACTGGCATGTCTGCTGATGTTCAGGTGTCTCAGCCACTAACTAAGCTACTTAATCTATGTGACAAGTTCGCACAGAAGCGTAATGACAGCTATATCTCGTCAGAACTATTCCTGCAGGCGGCTATTCACGACAGCAGCCAGCTTGGTCCCATGCTTAAAGCGCAAGGTCTGACAGAGCAAAAAATCGTTGAGGCCATCGAAAAGATCACTGGTGGTCAAAAGGTCGATGACCCAAATGCGGAAGAGCAGCGTCAAGCACTAGAAAAGTACACCATAGACCTTACTGCTCGTGCCGAGCAGGGCAAGCTTGATCCTGTGATTGGCCGAGACGATGAAATTCGCCGTACCGTTCAGGTATTGCAACGCCGTACTAAGAATAACCCAGTGCTTATCGGTGAACCTGGTGTAGGTAAAACCGCTATCGTTGAAGGCCTTGCTCAGCGCATCATCAATGATGAGGTGCCGGAAGGTCTTAAAGGTCGTCGCGTACTCGCTCTCGATATGGGGGCACTGGTTGCGGGTGCTAAGTATAGAGGGGAGTTTGAGGAGCGCTTGAAAGCGGTTCTAAATGAACTTGCCCAAGAAGAAGGTAACGTCATTCTCTTTATCGATGAGATGCATACTATGGTCGGCGCCGGTAAAGGTGAAGGCGCTATGGATGCCGGTAACATGCTTAAGCCTGCATTGGCTCGCGGTGAACTGCACTGCGTAGGCGCCACCACTCTCGATGAGCACAGACAATATATAGAGAAAGACCCAGCCTAGAGCGTCGATTCCAGAAGGTGCTGGTGGATGAGCCAACGGTGGAGGATACAATCGCCATCTTGCGTGGCCTAAAAGAGAAGTATGAGCTTCACCACCATGTAGATATTACTGACCCGGCGATCGTTGCAGCAGCAACTCTATCTCATCGCTATGTATCAGACAGACAGCTTCCAGATAAAGCCATTGACCTTATCGATGAAGCCGCTTCTTCTATACGTATGCAGATTGACTCTAAGCCAGAGTCGATGGATAAGCTCGACCGTAAGATCATCCAACTCAAGATGGAACAACAAGCCCTTAATAAAGAGGATGATGACGCTAGCCGTAAGCGCGTGGCTATCATTAATGAAGAGTTGGCAGAAAAAGAACGTCAATATGCTGAGCTTGATGAGGTATGGACCGCTGAAAAAGCGTCTTTATCTGGAACACAGAATATTAAGGCTGAACTGGAACAAGCACGCCTTGATATTGAGTTTGCTCGCAGGGCGGGTGACCTGAATCGAATGTCTGAGCTTCAATATGGCCGTATCCCAGAGCTTGAGAAACAACTTCAGCTTGCTGCAGATGCTGAACAGCAAGAAATGACGCTTCTCAAGAACAAGGTCACCGATGCGGAGATTGCCGAGGTTCTATCGAAGCAAACCGGTATTCCAGTAGCCAAGATGCTAGAGGCGGAAAAGAGCAAGCTTCTGCGAATGGAAGATGAGCTTCATGAAAGAGTCATCGGACAGAATGAAGCTGTGGATGCGGTAGCTGATGCAATTCGCCGCAGTCGAGCAGGCTTATCTGATCCTAACAAGCCAATTGGTTCCTTCTTATTCTTGGGGCCAACCGGTGTAGGTAAGACTGAGCTGTGTAAGAGCCTAGCGAACTTCTTATTCGACAGTCAGGACGCATGGTGCGTATCGATATGTCTGAGTTTATGGAGAAACACTCTGTAGCTCGCCTTGTTGGTGCCCCTCCTGGTTATGTTGGCTATGAAGAAGGTGGTTATCTAACAGAAGCTGTTCGTCGTCGCCCTTATTCTGTGATTTTGCTGGATGAGGTAGAGAAGGCGCATCTAGACGTATTCAATATCCTGTTGCAGGTGTTGGACGACGGTCGTCTAACCGACGGTCAGGGTCGTACGGTAGATTTCCGCAATACGGTTTTGATTATGACCTCTAACTTAGGCTCTACAGAAATTCATCAAGGATTTGGTGAAGCTACCTATACAGAGATGAAAGAGCGAGTAATGGAAGTGGTGAAGAATCATTTCCGTCCTGAGTTCTTAAACCGTGTAGATGAGAGTGTTGTTTTCCACCCATTGGGCCAAAAGCATATTCAGAATATCGCTGCTATTCAGCTCGAGGCATTAAGCAAGCGCCTAGAGTCGAAAGAGTATCTACTATCTGTTAGTGATGAAGCCCTGGATAAGATTGCACAAATCGGTTTTGACCCTGTCTATGGTGCAAGACCACTTAAGCGCGCAATACAGCAATATATAGAGAATCCACTAGCGAAGTCTCTATTGGCAGGGAAATTTGTACCCGGTGCCGAAATAAAGCTAGTGGTTGAGGGTGAAGAGATCGTGGCAAAACAGAATTAATTCACCTAATTGACCCCTTTAAAACACGAAGAAATACCACGGAAACGTTTGCTGTGTTCATTAAATAATCAAACGGTGTTTTTCTTCAAAAAAAGTGTTTTTTAGGGGTTGTCAGGGGGCGCCCGATCCTTATAATGCGCCTCCGTTGTCACGACAAACATCGCAGACAACAAGCGGTTCTAAAAAGATGAATTGATTGATAAAAAAGTGGTTGACACTGAAAATTAACTCATTAGAATAGGCCGTCCGCTTTGAGAGGTAAGCCTCTAAAAAGC
>BBSB01000049.1:0-9228 GCA_000830455.1 Vibrio sp. JCM 19236 | reverse complement strand
CAAACTCTTCTGAGCCTGTCGGGTGGATAGCCACAACAGAGTCGAAGTCAGCCTTGGTTGCGCCCATCTTCATCGCAACACCAAAGCCTTGGATCATCTCATCAACTGTGTAACCGATGCCGTGTAGGCCAACAACTTTCTCATCGTCGCCTGCACATACTAGCTTCATCTTACAAGGTTGACGGTGCTTAGTTACTGCAGTGTACATGGCAGTGAAGCTAGAGGTGTACACCTTAACGTTTTCTTCGCCAAACTCTGCAACTGCTTCTTGCTCGGTTAGACCGATAGTGCCGATTGGTGGGTGGCTGAATACCACAGTCGGGACTAGCTTGTAGTCCATCTTAGCGTCTGGTTTGTTGTTGAATAGACGCTCAGAGACCTGACGACCCGCTTTAACTGCAACTGGCGTTAGCTCGATGCCGCCTTCCATGATGTCACCTACGCAGTAGATACCGTCAACGTTAGTTTGTTGGTACTCGTCTACCTTGATGTAGCCACGGTCCGTGGTTTCTACACCTGTCGCATTTAGGTTGATCGCGTCTGTGGTTGGGTGACGACCGATAGCCCAGATTAGGGTATCAACGTTGTGGCTGTTGCCGTTCTCAAGGTGCAGAGTTAGGCTGCCATCTTCCTCTTTAACTACCTCTTTTGGTACGGAGTGAGTGTGAAGGGTTGGGCCTTCAGCAGCCATTACTTCAGTAAGGGTCTCGATGATCATAGGGTCAAAGCTACGAAGTGGAGACTCTTTACGTACGAATAGGTCGGTTTGAGTACCAAGTGCACTCAGTACGCCAGCGATCTCAACCGCGATATAGCCCGCACCGATAACGGCAACACGCTTAGGTTGCTCGGCTAGATCGAAGAAACCGTTCGAATCGATACCGTGTTCAGCACCAGGGATATTTGGGATAGTTGGGCGGCCGCCAACGGCAATAAGGATATGGTCAGCGGTGTAGTGCTCGCCATTTACTTCAACCGTTTTCGCGTCAACGAATTTAGCAAAGCCCTTGATTACCTCAACCTTGTTGTTGCCTAGTACACGGTCATAAGACTGGTGGATACGGCCGATATAAGCTTGACGACTTTCCACTAGGGTAGACCAGTTGAAGCCTTTTACATCCACATCAAAGCCGTAGTCTTCAGCGTATAGGTTCATCGCTTCAGCTACCTGAGCACCGTGCCACATTACTTTTTTAGGCACACAGCCAACGTTCACACAGGTACCGCCAAGGTCTTTTGCTTCGATCAAAGCTACCTTAGCACCATACATAGCCGCACGGTTTGCAGAAGCGATGCCGCCACTGCCGCCACCAATACAGATGTAATCAAAATGAGTTGCCATTATTTTCTCCAAATTCCTTGTGTATTTTTTATATGGGGTGCCTTTTACTCAGGTACAACCCATTCAACCTTGAAGTGACCAGTTGAAGGTGCGATTGCTTGCTTAAGCAATGGCAGAATCTCTTTCATTTGGCTTTCTAGCTTCCATGGCGGGTTGATGACGATCATGCCAGATGCCGTCATGCCGCGTTCGTTTGTGTCTGGGGACACCCCTAGTTCAATCTGCAAAATCTTCTTAATGCCAAGCCTTCGAGGCCCTCAAGCATGTCATCGATATCGTAGCGATTCACCACAGGATACCAAATCGCATAGATGCCCGTAGCCCAGCGTTTGTAACTTTGTGCAATGGCATTTACAACATCGCGGTATTCTTTGGCTAGCTCATACGGTGGGTCGATAAGTACCAGGCCTCGACGCTCTTGAGGTGGAAGGCTCGCCTTTAGACGCTTAAAGCCATCTTCTTTGTAAATGCGCACCTGACGGTCGCGGTGGAACTCTTGCTCAAGAAGTGGGAAGTCACTTGGGTGCAGCTCAGTCAGTACCATGCGGTCTTGCTTGCGCAGTTGTGCACGGGCAACGCGTGGAGAGCCAGGATAGTATCTTAGGTCTTCGCCTTGGTTTAGGGTGCGAATCGAGTCTAGATAGCTGGTTAGCTCTTCTGGCATGTCTTGTTGCCAGATCTTAGCGATGCCTTGCTTGTATTCACCGGTTTTTTCAGACCATTCATGGTCAGGTCATAGCGACCTACACCCGAATGGGTATCGTGATATACAAAGGGCTTATCCTTTTGCTTTAGCGCATCTAGGATTAGACTTTGAACTATGTGTTTAACAACGTCTGCATGGTTGCCAGCATGAAAGCTGTGGCGATAACTGAGCACAGTATCTCCTAGGAATGATCGATATAGAGTCTCACGCCAGTATACTTGAAAAACGCCTAAGCTGTCGCAATCTAAGTATCTATAAGATAAAACAAAAGGGAACTTCCAATGCCTAACCCGTTGCTTGATTTTACTGATTTACCTCCGTTTTCGGACATTAAGCCTGAGCATGTTAAGCCTGCCGTGGAAAAGGCAATCGCAGACTGCGTCATAAGATTGACCAGGTTCTAGAAGGGAATGAAAACCCGACTTGGGACAACATCTGCTTGCCTATCGATGAAACCGATTCGGTTCTGTCTCGCCTTTGGTCTCCCGTGAGCCACTTGAACTCGGTTGCTAATAGTGAAGAGCTTCGTGAAGCGTACGAAAGCTGTCTGCACTGTTATCTGAATTCAGCACTTGGGTTGGTCAACATAAAGGGCTGTATGAACCTATAAGACCATTAAGAGCTCTGGCGAGTTTGAGCGTCTGTCACAGGCTAAGCAAAAATCTATCACCGATGCACTGCGTGACTTTGAGCTATCTGGCATTGGCCTTCCTGCTGATGAGCAGCATAGATATGGTGAGATCAGTAAGCGTCTATCCGAACTAGCGTCTAAGTTCTCCAACAATGTTCTAGATGCCACCATGGGTTGGTCAAAGCACATCACAGATGTAGCTGAGCTCTCGGGTATGCCAGAGTCTGCACTAGAGGCAGCTAAAGCGGCAGCTGAGGCGAAAGAGCTTGATGGTTATCTACTAACGCTAGAGATGCCTTCTTATATTCCGGTACTTACTTACTGTGATAACCAAGAACTACGTCGCGAGATGTATGAAGCGTATAACACCCGTGCGTCTGATCGTGGTCCAAATGCAGGCAAGTGGGATAACTCAGAGATCATGGCTGAACAGCTTAAGCTTCGCCATGAGATTGCGCGCATGCTTGGCTTCTCTAATTATAGTGAGCGCTCTATTGCCACCAAGATGGCAGAGTCTACCGAGCAGGTTCTCGGTTTCCTAAATGACCTAGCAACCAAGGCCAAAGCACAAGGTGAGCGCGAGGTTGAAGAGCTAGCACTGTTTGCCCATGCGGAGTATGACGTTCATGAATTAAACCTATGGGACATTGCTTACTACAGTGAAAAGCAGAAGCAGAGTCTGTTCAGCATCTCTGACGAAGACCTGCGCCCATACTTCCCTGAAGATAAAGTGATTTCTGGTCTATTCGAGGTGCTTAAGCGCGTCTTTGGTATGACAGTGAAAGAGCGCAAGGGTGTGGATGTATGGCACGAGTCAGTGCGCTTCTTTGATATCTACAACCCTCAGGGCGAGGTTCGTGGCAGTTTCTATCTAGACCTGTACGCACGTGAACACAAACGTGGCGGTGCGTGGATGGATGAGTGCCGAGTGCGTCGCACCAACATCGATGGCAAGCTAGAAACGCCAGTGGCGTATCTAACTTGTAACTTCAACAAGCCAGTGGGCGATAAGCTGCTCTGTTTACCCACAACGAAGTCACTACTCTGTTCCACGAGTTTGGTCATGGTATCCACCACATGTTGACCCAGATCGATGTGTCTTCAGTGTCTGGTATCAATGGTGTGCCTTGGGATGCGGTTGAATTGCCAAGTCAGTTCTTAGAGAACTGGTGTTGGGAAGAAGAGGCTCTGGCCTTTATCTCTGGTCACTTTGAAACTGGTGAGCCGCTTCCGAAAGAGATGTTGGAAAAGATGTTGGCAGCGAAGAACTTCCAGTCGGCGATGTTTATCCTGCGTCAGCTAGAGTTCGGTTTGTTCGACTTCACTCTGCATACCGAATTCGATCCAGAGATAGGTGCTCGTGTTCTTGAAACCCTAGCTGAGGTGAAAGAGAAGGTCGCCGTTCTTCCTAGTCTTGAGTGGAACCGTTTCTCGCATGCATTTAGCCATATCTTTGCTGGTGGCTACAGCGCTGGTTACTACAGCTATCTATGGGCTGAGGTACTTTCTTCAGATGCGTTCTCTCGCTTCGAGGAAGAGGGCATCTTTAACGAAACTACAGGTAAGAGCTTCCTCAATAACATCCTTGAGATGGGTGGCAGTGAGGAGCCTATGGAGCTATTCAAACGCTTCCGTGGTCGTGAGCCAGAGATTGATGCTCTGTTGCGACACTCAGGCATCAGCGCCTAACAGAACTAAAAACGCCAGCAGCAGCTGGCGTTTTTATGGGTTCACGTTTCTGTTGATTGGGTTCTGTAGCGAGATAAGGGTTTCGGTAGATTGCACCTCATCGATAGCCTGAAGCTTGTTGATTAGCACGTGTTGCAGCTCTTCAATACTGCGGCACATCAGCTTAACGAATATGCTGTATGCGCCTGTGGTGTAATAAGCCTCAACCACTTCGTCTAGGGCATTAAGCTTCCCTAGAGCCGAGTGATAGTCTTTAGCTGCATTGAGGTTGATGCCGATAAAGCAACATACGTCGTAGCCAAGCATCTTGGTATTCACGACCACCTCTGTGCCTTCAATGACTCCAGCCCCTTTCATCTTCTCAATGCGCACATGCACAGTCGCTGGGCTGACATTAAACTGCTTCGCCATCTCTGCATAGGGAGTGCGAGCATCAATCATCAAGGTTTTTAGAATGTCTTTGTCCAGCTGATCGAGCAGAGGTGTTGGATTCATTAGATTTCCCCGAAACTTATAGTGGAATAAGATAAACTATATCCTGTTTGAAAAATTACTGAAGAGAGAAGAGCTTGCAGATTCAACTGTTGGCATCCCAAGAGCGTCAATCTGAGCTGAATGAATTGGCTGAGCGCTGGGGATTGAAGCACGACCCAGAGAGCGTTTTTGCCTTGGTTTTAGAAGATAAGCTTGAGCTGAAGAAGCTGGATGAACCTAAGCTGGGTTCTATCTTTGTTGATTTCGCTGGTGGCGCTGTGGCTCACCGTCGTAAATTCGGTGGCGGTAAAGGCCAGGCTATTGCCAAGGCTGCTGGCCTTAACAAGGGTGTGACTCCGAATGTGCTAGACGGCACCGCAGGCCTTGGCCGTGATGCTTTTGTTCTCGCTTCTCTTGGATGCAAGGTGCAGATGGTGGAGCGCCACCCTGTGGTTGCCGCTCTTCTTGATGATGGTCTTAAGCGCGCCAAGTCAGATCCTGAGATTGGTACTTGGGTGAGCGAACGAATGAGCCTTCTGCATGCCTCAAGCCTAGATGCGCTATCTAAACTGGCAGAAGATTTAGGGTTCGTGAAGCCTGATGTGGTCTATCTCGACCCTATGTATCCTCACCCAGAGAACAAAAAGAAAAGTGCCCTGGTAAAGAAAGAGATGCGCGTATTCCAGCACTTAGTCGGCGCTGATCTCGATGCTGATGGTTTGCTAAGACCAGCCTTGAGCTTGCAACCAAGCGGGTTGTGGTTAAGCGTCCCGATTATGCGAACTGGCTCGATGAGAAAAAACCTAGCATGGCTATAGAGACTAAAAAGAACCGCTTTGACGTGTATGTGAAGTCGGCCATGGATAGCCAAAATTAAAACTTGAATTGCCTTTACCTCGCCACTATATCTAAGTAATAATCATTCTTATTTCTTCTTTGGCTAGTGAGGTGTTATGGCTAAGAAAATGTGCAAATTAAACCGACGCACTATTGCAGCGAGTATGGGGGCAGTCTATTCCATCGTGGCTGAACCTAAGTTTGTGTGTCGCTCTTGTGCCCGCTCTGCGGATAAAAGTGCCAATTTGTGCAAGCCGACTCCGATACCTCCGAAGCATGTCGCAGTGCGAATCCATCTCTCGAGATAGTAGAAGAGTGCGCACTGGTAGCAGAAGCTAAACAGACTCAGACGATTTCTGAGGTTAAGAAGCCAGAAAAAACCGTTGTTGAGGTTAAGCCAAGCAAGCCACAGATCAAGCGAGCAGAGCGAGCGGTTGCTAAGGCAAAAATGAAGCGAACGGAAACTGCCGAGGTAGTAGAGCTTGAGCCTCGTATCAACGAGAAAGCGCTGAAGAAACAGCGTAAAGCGTTAAAACAACAGAAAAAGCTGTACAAGAAACTTAAGAAGCTTCTGAAAAAAGAGCAGAAACTGACTCAGAAGCGAGCAAAATTGGATGCTCATCTAAACGAGGTCTTCGAAGCCTCAAATGTGCAAACCAGCAGCAAACATCTACATTAAAAAAGGCCCTCGGTGAGGGCCTTTTTACTTTCTGCGTTAATCGAGCGGTACAACCAAAAGGTCGATTGGCATATCGTGTACCAAATGCCTAGTATTCGACAGCAACTTACCCCAGAAGTCGTGGTGGTGACCACAAACAACTAGGTCAAAGCCCTGTTTCTTAATAGCATCTGACAACTCTTCAGCTAAGTCTCCTCGTCCAACCATGACGTTGGCGATTGGATAATCTACATGCTCAGCCAAGGTCTGTAGTTTATCGGTCGAGTGCTTGGTTACTGCAGCCTGATTATCTACAAGGTTTACATCGATAAGCCCAGCGTAGATGTTGTTGTAATTTACATCGATATGGATCAGAGAAAGCTCAGCACCCACCGCTTTGGCTAGGTTAGCTGCTCTCTTTACTAGATATTCACTGTGATCGCCTAGGTCTACAGCGACTACTATGTGTTGATAGCTCATGACGGTCTCCTTGTTGTTTTTATTCTCTATTTTCAGTTTAGCAGTCCGTAAAATTGATTCTGCTAGAGTGATCCAAAGTTGCAAGATTTCACTACTTAATGGACGGGATTTTTGATTTGGAGCAATTTTTATTAGCAATCGGCAACGGTGAGCGTGTTATATTTATTGCTAATCAGCGGTATTTAGAGAACAAGGGGAACGTCTTATGCTGGCACAAGAAATGGTAGATAAACTAAATGAGCAAATTAACCTAGAATTTTTCTCATCCAATCTATACTTACAAATGAGTGCTTGGTGCGAAGACAAAGGCTTCGAAGGCGCAGCGGAATTTATGCGCAAACACGCCACCGAAGAAATGGAGCACATGCAACGACTTTTCACCTATGTTAGCGAGACAGGTTCAATGCCTATTCTAGGCTCAATTGAGGCTCCACGCTCTGAGTTTGCAACCTTAGGTGAGGTGTTCCGCGAGACCTACGAGCACGAGTGTATGATTACGGAAAAGATCAACAAACTCGCGCACGCAGCCTTTGCTAGTCAAGATTACTCAACGTTCAATTTCTTGCAGTGGTATGTGGCAGAACAACACGAAGAAGAGAAATTGTTTAAAGGGATTTTAGACAAGCTAGAACTAGTAGGTGAGAACGGCCAAGCTCTGTTCTTCATCGACAAAGACCTAGCGACCATGGCGAAAGAAGGTTCAACCTCAATAATGGATGTAGCCGCAGAGTAGGCTTCAGCTACTCGACTCTAACGATCTTGCACTGATCGTCTGGCTACTCCTTGAGGCTTAGGGAGGAAGAGAGATGATCAGTGGGATTTGATTATTTTTGCGCTTTTGACTGTCACTACAGTCAATTTTGTCCGTTATATAAGCACGTTACGAACGCTCATATTCGTAATGCGAGAAGCTCACCCTTTACTATATCAACAGGTAGACGGTCGAGGTTTCTTTACTACTCAAGGGAACGTCGTCAAACAGTTCCGACTCTTCCATTATCTTCGCGGTCGCGAATACAAAGAACATCATGACCCTGTGTTCGTTGAGAAATGCGATAAGGTTCGAGAGCTCTTCATCCTGAGTTGTGCATTACTGTTTGTTACCTTGATTGCGGCATTTAGCGTCTAGATTGCAAGTCACAAGCAAGTGAGTACAATACACCCGCAAAGGCATGCGTATTGCGCATGTCCTTTTTTGTTTTTTGGTCGCAGAGAGTAGAGAGATGAGTGAACGCTTTGATGTTGTGGTAATTGGTGCTGGCGCGTCGGGAATGATGTGTGCCGCCGAAGCAGGGAAGCGTGGACGTAAGGTTTTGGTGCTGGATCATGCAAAAAACCGGGTCGAAAAATTCTAATCTCTGGCGGTGGTCGCTGTAATTTCAGCAACTACGATGTGTCTGCGGCAAACTTCATCTGTAGCAACCCGCACTTCGTAAAATCAGCTCTTTCTCAGTACACCAACTGGGACTTCATCTCTATGGTGAGCAAGCATGGAATCGAGTTTGAAGAGCGTGACCATGGGCAGCTATTCTGTGTCGACTCCGCCAAGCAAATCGTGCAGATGCTTCTAGATGAGTGCGACAGTAATTTCGTTCAGTTCCGCTATCAGATAGCTGTTACCGATATCGAAAAGACCGACTCTGGTTTTACCTTGCTTGCTAATGGTCATCGTATTGAGTGTGAATCGCTGGTGGTTGCCACTGGTGGTCTGTCTATGCCTAAGCTGGGAGCGACTCCGTTTGGTTATCAATTGGCTGAGCAGTTTGGTTTAAGTGTGGTACCAACCACGGCTGGCTTAGTGCCTTTCACTTTGCACAAGCAAGACAAAATCGACTTTAGCGAGCTATCGGGTATCGCGATTCCAGCCGAGATCTACGCTGAGGATGGCACCATGTTCAAAGAAGCTTTGCTGTTCACTCACAGAGGCTTGTCTGGGCCATCGGTATTGCAGATCTCATCGTATTGGCAAGCGGGACAGAAGGTGACTATCAACCTAGTGCCAGAAGCAGATGTCAAAGAATTGCTAGTCCAGAGTCGCGAAAAACACCCAAACCAGACCATTAAGAACACCCTAAGTAAAGTACTACCCAAGCGCTTGGTTGAGGTGCTGATTGAGCGTAAACAGCTGACTGACAAGCCACTTAAGCAGTTGAATCATAAAGAGTATGATCAAATCGTAGACTTGTTAGAGGGCTGGCAGATCGTGCCAAATGGTACAGAAGGGTATAGAACTGCTGAGGTCACTTTGGGTGGTGTAGATACCGATCACCTCTCTTCTAAGACCATGGAGTGCAAGACTATCTCAGACCTGTATTTCATCGGTGAGGTGATGGATGTTACCGGTTGGCTTGGTGGCTACAACTTCTGTTGGTGCTGGAGTTCAGGCTTCGTAGCCGGGCAGAACGTATAAA
>BBSB01000050.1:0-8820 GCA_000830455.1 Vibrio sp. JCM 19236 | reverse complement strand
GTCTGTGTAGAGCAGTATTTTTCAGAAAAAAAAGCCCTGCTCAAAGAGCAGGGCTTCTGTGTAGTGATCGGAGAAGAGAGATTCATCGGACTGGCGTTCCAGCGCGGCGGGCTTCCGCACCCGACAGTTGTTTTGTTCAGATAAAGAAAAAGCTCATCATTGCTGATGAGCTTTTCTAATAGTGGTCGGTGAAGAGGGATTCGAACCCCCGACCCTCTGGTCCCAAACCAGATGCGCTACCAAGCTGCGCTATTCACCGAAATAATGGGGTGGCTAACGGGATTTGAACCCGCGACAACTGGAATCACAATCCAGGCTCTACCAACTGAGCTATAGCCACCATCAAATTGTTGTACATCGCTGATGTTAGCCATGTAGTTGAATCAAGCTTCTGCGTGATTCTAAATAGTGGTCGGTGAAGAGGGATTCGAACCCCCGACCCTCTGGTCCCAAACCAGATGCGCTACCAAGCTGCGCTATTCACCGACTTATGTTTCGTCCCGATTAAATCGAAACTGGAAGCAAAGCTACCAAAGAATGGGGTGGCTAACGGGATTTGAACCCGCGACAACTGGAATCACAATCCAGGCTCTACCAACTGAGCTATAGCCACCACTATAATTTTTTACCGAATTCGCCTCCGAAATGGCACGCCCGAAAGGATTTGAACCTTCGACCTTTGGCTCCGGAGGCCAACGCTCTATCCAGCTGAGCTACGGGCGCATGCCCTATCGGCGGAGTGGAATAATACGGATATCACACTTTTCGCGTCTAGTACTTTTTGCAGTTTTTTTATGATTGCACTTTTTTTCAACGAAACCAGTAAATAATCGTCAGTTTGCAGATGTGATTTAACCCGCGCCCCTGACAAGAGGTGGTTTAATGCAACAAACATAAGATATATAATCACCCAACATTTACAACACCTTAACAGTCGATTTCAATTATTTTCATCTGATCGGCGTACGTTTCGTACAAATTGTTAGGCGCTTTCCCAGGAATTAAAAGAGAGTTAATGGATATGCCTCGTAAACTAATCACACTCGTTACAGCTGCGCTAGTATTTTCCGGCGCAAGCCTTGCTGCTACTAGCAAGATGAATACGACGCAATTGCGGAACGTATCAAGCCTGTAGGCGATGTTTACCTAGCAGGTGCAGAGCCAGAGCAAACTGCAGCGGCTGGCCCACGCGATGGCGCAACTGTTTATGGTACTTTCTGTATCGCTTGTCACGGCTCTGGCGTAGGTGGTGCACCTAAACTAGGTGATGCTGGCGATTGGGAAGCTCGTATCGCGCAAGGTAAAGACGTTATGGTCGACCACGCAATCAACGGCTTCAACGCTATGCCAGCAAAAGGTGCATGTATGGACTGTTCAGATGATGAGATCGTCGCTGCGATCGACCATATGATTGCAGGTTTATAACAGCCACTGCGCGTTAAAAGAAAGGATGGCCGAAGCCATCCTTTTTTATTTCTTGAACATAGCCCGAAGGTTGGCGATATGTGCCTGCCCTTTTTGCATTCGCTCTTCTTTGGTCTGCTCTTTTTTCTGACTCTCCCACTCAACATCATCAAATGGCAGTTCCTCTAGAAAGCGACTCTGCGTTGGCTTAATAAGCTCACCAAACTGTCGGCGTTCTTTACACATAGTAAAGGTAAGCTCTTTTTGCGCACGGGTTATACCCACATACATAAGACGGCGCTCTTCCTCTACGTTCTCTTCATCTATGCTGGTTTGGTGCGGCAAGATACCCTCTTCCGTGCCCATCAGGTAAACATAAGGAAACTCCAGACCTTTGGATGCGTGCAGTGTCATCAGCTGAACCTGATCTGCATCTTCATCGTCTTCACCACGCTCCATCATGTCGCGTAGGGTTAAGCGCTGAACTACCTCTTTTAGCGTCTTCTCTTCATTGTCATAGTTGTCACCTTCTAGGTCGGCTACGATCCAAGAGTAGAGATCGGAGACGTTTTTCATACGCATCTCAGCCGCTTTTGGGCTGGAAGAAGTCTCATACAGCCAATCTTCGTAATTGATGTCTCGCACCAAGCTTCGCACGGCTTCAACCGTATTGCCACGTTCCGCGTTATCAGATACACGTACTATCCAATCTGAAAAGCGACGAAGATTTTCTAAGCCCCTGCCACTTAGAGTCTGCTCAAGCCCCAACTCGAAAGACACTCAAACAAGCTCTTACCGCGCATATTGGCGTAGCTACCTAGCTTCTCTAGGGTAACTGGACCTATCTCTCGACGCGGAGTATTTACAATACGCAGAAACGCATTGTCATCATCTGGGTTTACCAAGACTCTCAGGTACGCCATCACATCCTTGATCTCGGTACGAGCAAAGAAAGAAGTGCCACCTGAGATCTTGTAAGGAATGCGGTTTTGCATCAGAGCTTTCTCTATAAGGCGAGACTGATGGTTACCACGATACAAGATGGAATAATCTTTATAGTTGCTACGATTCAAGAATTTGTGCGCAATGATTTCACCGGTAATGCGCTCGGCTTCATGCTCTTCATTCTTGGCTAACAATACCTTTAGCTTTTCCCCATCAGGCAATTCAGAGAAGAGTTTTTTCTCATACACGTGCGGATTATTCGCAATCAGTATATTGGCACTGCGCAGAATACGGCTGGTTGAGCGATAGTTCTGTTCAAGCTTAATAAGCTTCAGGCTCGGATAATCTTCACCGAGTAAAACAAGGTTTTGTGGTTTGGCACCGCGCCAAGAATAGATAGATTGGTCGTCATCCCCTACCACGGTTAGACGTCCACGCTCACCCACCAGCAATTTCACCAGTTCATACTGACTGGTGTTGGTATCTTGATACTCATCCACCAATAGATAGCGGATTCGAGATTGCCAGCGTTCACGAACTTCTTGGTTGCTCTTTAGTAGCTGCACCGGCATCAAAATCAGGTCATCAAAGTCGAGGGCATTGTAGGCCGTCATCTGGCGTTGATAGAGCTCGAAGCAATGAGCAAACAGCTTGTACTGCTCTCCTTGCGCCGTTGCTGCTGCTTGTGCTGGGCTCAGCATATCGTTCTTCCAATTGGAGATAGTGCTGAGGAGCTGACGTAATAGGTCTTTGTCCCCTTCAAGCAACTCTTCAGTGAGCTCCTTGAGCATAGCGAGCTGATCTTGGTCATCGAATAGAGAGAAGCCTGCCTTCAGACCCAGCGCCTTATATTCACGACGAATAATATTCAGGCCCAATGTATGGAAGGTAGACACCATCAAGCCCTTGGACTCTTGCTTACCCAAGGTTTGACCCACACGCTCTTTCATCTCGCGCGCGGCTTTATTGGTAAAGGTTACTGCCGCGATGTTGCGCGCCTTATAACCACACTGTTGAACCAAATAAGCAATCTTATTGGTGATAACACGAGTCTTACCCGAACCCGCCCCTGCCAGCACTAGGCATGGGCCTGATACATATTTAACGGCTTGGTCTTGTTGGGGATTGAGTCGCATTGGATCACCTTAATCTCGAGTGGGCGATAATCATACTTGTCACCCGTTTTGAACGCCACTTGAATTTATATGAATCAATTTGCTTACTTATAGTTACAAGTTGTTGCATTTATAGCGATTATAACTATAAAATGAATGAACGTTCATTCATTTCACTAAGGTTGATATGTATGGCTACTAATAATAAGCGTCAAGACATCCTAGATGCCGCGACAGCAATCCTGGCTAGAGACGGCTTTAACGGCCTATCGATCCAGAAGTTAGCCAAAGAAGCCAAGATGGCTGCGGGCACGGTTTATCTCTATTTCAAAGATAAAGATAGCGTGATTGCAGAAGTAAGGCTTTGGCTAGCAAAGCAGATTGCTGATGCTATTCAGAAAGATGTCGATGACTCACAGCCTTTAAAGAAGCAGTACGAAACCATGTGCCACAATATTTGGAGTATTGGCGGCTCGGGTCTAGGTTTACTTAAAACTCGTATTCAATATGAATCTCTACCTACTCCGTTGGATAAAGAGATCACGAATACAGAAAGAAGCTATTTCTACAAAGTAGATGAGATGTTTAAGAAAGGCCGAAGCAGCGGTGAATTTTTAGATTTACCAACTACCGTTTTATTTTCTCTAAGTCTGGAATCATGTGTAGCGCTGACACGTAAACACTTTCAACAGATTGAAGAAATAGACGCCAACACTTTCGAACTTGCCATCCAAGCTAGTTGGAAAGCGATTCAAAATAGATAATTTGGAGTAAGGTTCCATGAAAAAGTGGACTGTAATTATGTTGCTGATCGCAATCGCCCTATTTGGCAGTGTGATCGGCTTTAATCTATTCAAGCAGCAGAAAATAGCTGAATACATGGCGAACCGACCGGAACCTGAGTATCCGGTTACCGTTATGACAGCGAACGCTGAGGATTGGACGCCAAACATTGAGGCCATCGGTTTCATCGAACCCCTTCAAGGCGTAACCCTAACCTCTGAGACCAGCGGTGTTATTCAACGTATTGGTTTTAAGTCTGGCGCTACCGTTACTGAAGACCAACTGCTTGTAGCTTTGGATTCTGACGTTGAGCGCGCGAACTTAAAGAGTGCACAAGCTCGCTACCCAGCGGCTGAAGCAAAATATAAGCGTTACAACGGTCTATTCAAGAAAGGTGCTGTATCTCAAGCAGACTTTGACGAAGCAACTGCCGCTTACTTCTCTCTACAAGCAGACATCGAGAGCCTAAAGGCGACTATTGATCGTCGTGAGATTCGCGCACCTTTTGCAGGCGTTATCGGTATCCGTGGCGTAAACCTTGGTGAATACCTACAAGGTGGCAGCCGCATCGCTCGTCTTGAAGACATCAGCGTAATGCGTCTTCGTTTCACAGTTTCTCAAACCGATATCTCTCGCATCCACGTTGACCAAGATGTGCATATCCAAGTGGATTCATTCCCGGGTGAAGTATTCGAGGGCACTATCTCTGCTATCGAGCCTGCGGTTAACTATCAGAGTGGTCTGATTCAGGTTCAAGCAGACATCCCTAACGCACAAGGCAAGCTACGTAGTGGTATGTTTGCACGCGCTCAGGTCGTTCTGCCGAAGCTTCATGACCAGGTAGTGCTTCCACAAACCGCAATCACTTACACCCTATACGGTGACAGCGTTTATGTTCTGAACTCAGAAACAAACCGTGTTGATCAGCGCGTAGTTAAAGTGGGCGAACGCAAGCTAGATAAAGTGCTTATCCTAGATGGCATTAAAGCAGGTGAAACAATCGTAACTTCTGGTCAAGTTCGTCTGAGTAACGAAGCTAAGGTTAAGATCGTAACCAGCGACGCAACTACTCCGCCAGCTGAAATCCCAATGCTGTAAGGACACGACGATGCGATTTACAGACATATTTATAAAGCGACCGGTCTTAGCTATTTCCATTAGCTTTTTGATCGCTCTGCTTGGTCTGCAAGCGGTATTCAAGATGCAAGTGCGCGAATACCCAGAGATGACCAATACGGTAGTAACCGTAACGACAAGCTATTATGGTGCAAGTGCGGACCTTATCCAGGGCTTCATTACTCAGCCATTGGAGCAGGCTATCGCTCAGGCCGATAACATCGACTATATGACTTCTCAATCTGTGCTTGGTAGCTCTACCATCACGGTAAACATGAAGCTAAATACCGATCCAAACGGCGCACTGGCTGACATACTGGCAAAAACCAACTCGGTTCGTTCACAACTTCCTAAAGAAGCGGAAGACCCAACGGTAACCATGTCGACAGGTTCTACAACTGCGATCATGTACATAGGTTTTACCAGTGATGAGCTAGAGTCGAGCCAGATCACCGACTACCTTGAGCGTGTTGTAAACCCTCAGCTATTCACGGTTAACGGTGTATCTAAGGTCGATCTATACGGTGGTATGAAGTACGCACTGCGTATCTGGCTAGACCCACAAAAGATGGCGGCTCTGCAGCTTACCTCTACCGATGTAATGGGTGTGCTAAGTGCGAACAACTTCCAATCAGCGACTGGTCAAGCAACGGGTCTGTTCGTTCTGTATAACGGCAGCGCTAACACGCAAGTGGCTAGCGTACATGAACTAGAGAACCTAGTAGTTCGTCAGGACAAGGGTGAGGTAATCCGTCTAAGCGATATTGCTAAGGTAACCCGTGCGAAGAGTCACGATATCTATCGTGCGAGCGCCAATGGTCAAGAAGCGGTTGTTGCAGCGGTAAACGGTGCACCAAGTGCAAACCCGATCAACGTTGCGGCTGACATCCTTGAGCTACTGCCACAGCTAGAGAAGAACCTGCCAAGCAACATCAAGATGCAGGTAATGTATGACTCTACAGTTGCTATCAACGAGTCCATCTACGAAGTAGCTAAGACCATCATCGAAGCGGCACTGATCGTACTGGTGGTTATTACCCTGTTCCTAGGTTCATACCGTGCGGTACTTATCCCTATCGTAACCATCCCACTCTCTTTGATTGGTGTGGCTATGTTTATGCAGGCGTTAGGTTTCTCTTGGAACCTGATGACGCTACTGGCTATGGTTCTCGCCATCGGTCTGGTGGTAGATGATGCGATCGTTGTATTGGAGAACGTAGATCGGCATATCAAGCTTGGGGAGACCCCGTTTAGGGCTGCCATCATAGGTACGCGTGAGATCGCTGTTCCTGTAATCGCAATGACTCTAACACTAGGTGCGGTATATGCGCCGATCGCGCTAATGGGTGGTATCACAGGCTCCTTATTTAAAGAGTTTGCCCTCACCCTCGCCGGTGCGGTATTCGTATCCGGGATCATCGCACTGACCCTGAGCCCAATGATGTGCTCTACCATCTTGCGTGAAAACGAAGAACCCAACCGCTTCGAGAAGTTTGTTCATACCAAACTAGATGCATTGAGTGAGTCCTACTCGCGTGCTCTAGGTTCAGTAATGAAGCACCGTAGTGTGGTAATTGCCTTTGCCGTGATCGTGTTCGGTAGTTTGCCACTACTGTTCAAGTTCATCCCGAGTGAGCTTGCGCCTTCAGAGGATAAAGGTGTGGTTATGTTGATGGGTACAGGTCCGTCGAATGCGAACCTAGACTATCTGCAAAACACCATGAACGATGTAAACAAGATCTTGAGTGACCAGCCAGAGGTGCAATTCGCTCAGGTGTTTACCGGTGTTCCAAATTCAAACCAAGCATTTGGTATCGCTTCTCTAAAACCTTGGAGTCAGCGTGAAGCGAGCCAAGCAGAGGTAACCAACCGCGTATCTGGTCTTGTATCTAGCATCCCAGGAATGGCAATCACTGCATTCCAGATGCCAGAACTACCGGGTGCTGGTTCAGGCCTGCCGATCCAGTTTGTTATCACTACACCAAACAGCTTTGAGAGCCTATTCCAGATTGCGACTAACGCATTGACGGCAGTAAACAGCTCGCCAATGTTTGTCTACTCGGATCTCGACCTGAACTACGACTCGGCAACGATGAAGATTCAGATCGACAAGGACAAGGCTGGTGCCTACGGCGTGACTATGCAAGACATAGGTACAACCCTAAGTACCATGATGGCGGATGGTTATGTAAACCGTATCGACCTATATGGTCGTTCTTATGAGGTAATCCCTCAGGTAGAACGTAAGTTCCGTCTAAACCCAGAGTCGATGAACAACTATTATGTGCGTTCATCTGATGGCCATGCTGTGCCACTGGGTAGCTTGATCACTATCGATGTAGTGCCTGAGCCTCGCTCTCTGCCACACTTTAACCAGCTGAACTCTGCCACTATTGGTGTAGTACCAGCTCCGGGTGTTGCAATGGGTGATGCGATCAACTGGTTTGAGCAAACCGCTCAAGATAACCTGCCAGCAGGCTACAACCATGACTATATGGGTGAGGCTCGTCAGTTCGTAACCGAAGGTAGCGCGCTGTACACCACCTTCCTACTGGCGATTGCGATCATCTTCTTGGTACTGGCAATCCAGTTCGAATCAGTGCGTGACCCGCTAGTAATCATGGTATCTGTACCTCTTGCGATTAGTGGTGCACTTGTAGCGCTGGCATGGGGTCTCTCCTCCATGAATATCTACTCTCAGGTTGGTTTGATCACCTTGGTCGGTCTAATCACCAAGCACGGTATCTTGATCTGTGAGGTAGCGAAAGAAGAGCAGTTACATCATCAGAAGAGCCGTATCGATGCGGTAATGGAAGCAGCTAAGGTTCGTCTGCGTCCTATCCTGATGACCACAGCGGCTATGATTGCAGGTCTTATCCACTGATGTACGCATCTGGTGCAGGTGCTCAGCAAAGATTCAGTATCGGTATTGTTATCGTTGCAGGTCTTGCGATTGGTACTCTGTTTACCCTATTCGTACTGCCGGTTATCTATAGCTTTATCGCCTCAGAGCATAAACCTCTGCCTGAGTTTGAAGAAAAGCAAGCGTAATCAACAAGGGCTCGTTATCGAGCCCTTTTTTGTGAAGCAAGCGGTCAATTTTACCTGCGACAACTTGCCCATGATTGCTTAGAATAGGTGAAAAGATTAAGGAGTATTATCAATGTTTGACCCTAAAAAGCTTGAACAGGTTGCTAAGCAGATCCACGAATCTATGCCTCAACCAGTTAAAGACCTAGGTGCGGATGTAGACCAGAAGGTTCGTCAGGTTATCCAAGGCCAACTAAATAAGCTAGACGTTATCAGCCGTGAAGAGTTTGAAGTACAAACTCAGGTTCTGCTTCGCACTCGTCAAAAGCTAAACGAGATGGAACAGAAGATCGCTGAGCTTGAAAAGAAGCTAGGTGACAAGCAGGAATAAACTGCACTGAATAGAATGAAAGCCCAAGCCTAGCTT
>BBSB01000051.1:0-7536 GCA_000830455.1 Vibrio sp. JCM 19236 | reverse complement strand
AACGTTAGATGTAGTGGTCATCGATGATGATGGTGCTACCGCTACTACACTGCGGGTATTGATGTTATTGCGGTGAATGATCCACCTGTTGCGGGGGATACTGCATACACCATCAATGAAGATGAAGTGCTGACCTTTAGTATGCAACAGCTGGTTTCTCAATCTAGCGACGCTGAGGGTTGGGTATTACTGGATAGTGTCAGCTATTCAGGTACCGATGGCATCTTGACCGACAATGGAGACGGCACATTTAGCTTCGCTCCGAACGAAAACTTCAATGGTGAGGTTGCGCTGGATGTCGTGGTTGTTGATGCTGAAGGAGCGACTGATACAGCTACTGCGAGTATTGATGTACTGCCGATCAATGATCCGCCGATTGCAGGCTCAACCTCTTATATGATGGCGCAAGATGGCACCATCACTATCAGCTCAGATCAGTTACTAGCAAATAGCTCGGATATTGAAGGCGACGTGTTTGTAGACTCGGTTTCTTACAATGGTAGCTTCGGTGACCTGACCGATAATGGCGATGGCACTTTCACCTTCGAGCTTCTCAGGATTTTTCTGGCAACCTGTCGCTGAATGTAACCGTTGTGGATGAAGACGGTGCAACCGCACAGACCACAGCAGATATTGAAGTGCTTGGTGCGCATCCACCAATTGATGAAAACGAGGCGCCAGAAGCTGACGTTGTAAATTACACAATGGAAGAGGATGGCAGCCTAACCTTTACCGAAGCAGACTTGCTCGCACATGCTAGCGATCCTGATGGCGATGATTTGTCATTAATGGTGGATAACTATTATGGCGATGATGGCGTGTTCACTCACAACGGTGACGGCACCTTCACTTTCTCACCAAACGAGAACTTTAGCGGCAACCTGAGCATTAACTATGCCGTTGATGATGGTGAATTCATCTCTGAATCACAAATCAACATTGTGGTAACCGAAGTGAATGATCCGCCGGTGGCAGGCTCAACGTCGTATACGGTTCAAGAAGATCATTCTATTACTATCAGCAACGAGCAACTACTTGCTAATGCCTCCGATATCGAGGGCGAAGTAGCGATAGATGACGTTTCGTACTCAGGTACTGACGGTGTGTTGGTTGATAATGGAAACGGGACTTACACCTTCTCGCCAAATGAAAACTTCAGTGGCAACGTAAACCTAGACGTTACTGTCGTAGATGAAGATGATGCGACCGTACAAACCTCCGCGAACATTGACGTAATTGAGGTGAATGATCCACCGGTCGCCGGAGACACCGCTTATACCGTCAATGAAGATGAGGTTCTAGTCTTCACTGCGGAGCAACTTCTAGCGCAAGCGTCAGACATTGAAGGTGAAGTCGCGGTAGACAGTGTCGGTTATACAGGTACAGACGGTATCCTTACCGACAATGGCGATGGCACCTATAGCTTCGCGCCAAACCAGAACTTCAATGGTGAGGTATCCCTTGATGTGGTGGTTGTCGATGAGGGTGGGGCAACTACGCAAGCCAATGCCAATATCGATGTATTGCCAATCAATGATGCACCTGTTGCCGGTTCTAATGCCTACACGGTCAACGAAGATGGTCCATTACTATCAACCAAGAGCAACTTCTGGCTGGTTCTAGTGATGTTGAGGGTGATGGTCTAACTGCTTCTAATCTTGTGGTTGATGGCAATGCTGAAGTCACCGCCAATGAGGATGGTAGTTTCACCATCACGCCAGATGCAGACTGGAACGGTGATATTGATATGCACTTCGATATCACTGATGGTACAGACACTATCCAAGCAACGGCTGATCTGACTGTAAATCCAGTCAACGATCTGCCAACGGCTGATGATAAGCAATTTACTATCCAAGAAGATGGCACTCTGATCTTTACGGATGCAGACCTTCTTCAAGGCGCTGCGGATATCGATGGCGACAACCTGACTATCGATAGCGTTAGCTATCAGGGTACCGATGGCATACTTACTGATGCCGGTGATGGCACTTATGTGTTCGCGCCAAATGAAAACTTTAACGGCAATGTAGACCTGGTATTCCAGGTCAACGATGGCACTGAATCTGTTTCTGCCAATATCGATATTCAGGTAACGCCGGTTGACGATGCGCCGACTGTTGATGGCAGTCTTGCATACACCATAGATGAAGATGGCCAGATCACTCTTAGCCAAGAGCAGCTTCTTACTCACGCTAGTGATATTGATGGCGATGTCTTAGTCGCACAAAACCTATCTGTAGATGGTAATGCGACGGTAACGGCCAATGATGATGGTTCATTTACTATCACGCCAGATGCAGATTGGAATGGTGATATTGATATCAGCTTTGATGTCAGTGATGGTAACAATGTGGTTCAGGGCAGTGCAGACCTAACGGTTAATCCGGTGAATGATGCGCCTGACACTGGCGATGAGCTATTCATTCAGGCTGAGGAAGATCAGACCGTTGGTGTGACCTTGCGCGAAGAACCAGCGATCCGTCTCGATCAAGCACCTGAGCACGGCATCATCGAGGCCAACCTCAACGATGAGTGGGTCGAGCTAGAGGTTGGGGTTGAGATCCCAGCTGATACCGAGGTTCGCTTCGTTCCGAATGACGATGTTTCAGACAGCACTCATACCACGCAAATCGGTACCTTTGATGACAACGCTAGCGTCGACGACTGGGGTACAGAGGTTGACCCATATACTCGAGAGTTCACCGATGGCGACCTAACGGTAACGGTTCAAAGTAATGATGACCCACTAGGTGCGTGGAACGGCAATACTCATATCGGCCACGGAATTGGAGATACAGACCGTCAAGGCCTGAGCGGTGATGAGAAACTAACGGTTACCGTTGAAGGTCAAGACATCAATGAAATCAGCTTCCACTTAGATGGCGTGGGTGGCTGGTTTATGGAAGAGTCTCGACACTTTACCGAGGTTGAGATCAAGGCGTTTAACGCCGATGGTGAGGTGATTGATTCACTTACATACCACAAAGAAGACCGTAACAGTTACGAGACCGATTACACCCTAACCGTAAGTGAGCCTGTTTCTTACTTCGAGCTTGGAACGATTCAGGGTAATGGCACCTACGTTGTGCAAAACATGACGGTGTCGCAAACCTGTCCAGATGAAGCGATATTTACCAGCTTAGGTGTCGATGGTACTAAGATTACCGAATCGGTTACTCTCAACATCCACGCGGATGAAACAGAGATTGATCTGACCGCCGAGTTGCCAAATGTTGAAGTGGATACCGATGGTCCGGCTCAGTTCGCCTCTATTGTAATCACAGAAGAGCAGTTATTAGCTCAAGCATCGGATATCGATAGCGATAACCTAGATATTCAAAACCTAGAGCTTGTGGGTGAAAATTCCGAACATGCTACTCTGACGGATAATGGAGATGGCACCTGGACGGTTACCCCAGAAGCGAACTTCTATGGTGAGATTGAGCTTGGCTATCAAGTCACAGACGGCGAGTTGACCGATGACAACATCATCAATATTAACTTCGAGTCGGTGAATGATGCTCCGATTGTATCTGGACCAATTGTCCTATCTACCGATGAAGACGTGGGTATTTCGTTCACCGCAGAGGATCTATTAGCCAATGCGAGTGATATCGAGGGTGATGCCCTTTCTATCTCAGAAATCAGTTACTCAGGTGAAAATGGCGAGCTGATCGATAATGAAGATGGCACCTTTACCTTCATGCCTAATGAAAACTTCAATGGTGAAGTGGACATTGATTATAAGGTGTTTGATGGTACCGATGAGGTGGATACTCATATCGACCTTACTGTTATCCCAGTGAACGATGTGCCGGTTCCGGGTGCGCCTCTGCATACCCAGATGTTAGAAAATGGCACCATGATCATTGAGGCCAAGGATCTATTGAGTGGTGCAAGCGATGTGGATGGCGATATTCTTCACATCGAAAATCTACTGCTAGCGGATCAAACCCAAGGCACCTTGACCGATAACGGTGACAACACCTTTACCTTTGAGCCTGCAGAGGATTTCTACGGCGAAGTAAACCTAACCTTTGATATCAGTGATGGCATGGCCAGCGCGCCAAGTACCGCTCGTATTGATGTCGAGATGGTCAACGAAGGTCCAGAGGTGTCTGCTCCAGTTGAGGCTGTGGTGGATGAGGATGGCACCATCACCATCACTCAAGAAGACTTGTTGGCCAACGCATCGGATGTGGATGGCGATACCTTGCAAGCGGTGAATCTGCAAACCAATGATCCAAACGCGAGCATAGTAGAGAATCCAGATGGCAGCTTTACCATCACACCGAGTGAGAACTTCTTCGGTGAGGTAGAGTTTACCTATGACGTGACCGATGCTATCGAAACCGTTTCAACGGGACTGAATCTAACGGTCAATCCAGTCAACGACCTGCCAGATGTGCCGG
Organism: Vibrio sp. JCM 19236; assembly: GCA_000830455.1. GTDB lineage: Bacteria > Pseudomonadota > Gammaproteobacteria > Enterobacterales > Vibrionaceae > Vibrio. Next base: position 3,121 of record BBSB01000051.1, on the reverse strand, counting down.
ATCTAACCTTCAACACCTATGATGGTGAGTCTCTTGTAGTTACCCAAGAGCAACTGCTTGCTCAAGCGACAGACATTGAAGGGGATGACCTGACAGCGCTGAATGTGACTAGCCAGAATGACAACGTATCTGTGGTTGATAATGGCGATGGTACCTTCACCATTAATACTGACCAAGGCTACTTTGGCAGTGCTGACCTGACATTCGATGTTAGTGATGGCACGGATATCGTTACTGCGAATATCGACCTTCAGATTGAATTTGTGAACGATGCTCCAGAAGCAGAGGCGATCTCTGCAGAAGTGGCGGAAGACGGTTCTATCTTGGTCACTCAGGCCATGTTGCTTGAGAATGCCTCTGATGTGGATGGTGATGCGTTATTCGCTTCAAATCTATCCACTAATGATCCAAACGCAACTGTTGTGGATAACGGAGACGGCACCTTTACCGTAACTCCATCGGCAGACTTTAATGGTCAGATCCAGTTTGACTACGAAGTGAGTGATGGTGAGCTAAGTACGACCACGCAATTGAACCTAGATGTTACACCAGTGAATGATGCACCAGAAGCTGATGTGGTATCTTTCGATATGCTCGAAGATGGCACACTTCTGATCACAGATGAGCAGGTTCTAGCCAATGCGTCAGACATCGATGGTGATGAGCTATCTGTTTCTGATGTGAGTTACTCTGGTGACCAGGGCAGTCTGGTTGATAACGGCAATGGCACCTACTCATTCACTCCGAGTGAGCACTTTAGTGGTGACCTGCAGTTGAACTTCACTGTGTCAGATGGTGAGGCATCGGTTTCTCAAGTAATCGATGTAAATGTTGAGGCGGTAGCGGATGCGCCGAACCTTAATATTACCGATGGTGAAGGTACCGATGTTGGTGATAGTACTATCGTTACCGAGCCGGGCGGCACTGTTGAGCTGAACATAGGTGCGAGCCTTGTGGATCAGGACTTGTCAGAGACTTTGACCGTAGAGGTGAACGGCATTCCTGAAGGCACTGTGATTCGTTATGACAATGAGGAAGTGCTTGGAAATCAGGACTCCGGTATCACTAGTTACAACGATACTGAGATTACCGTTACTTTCGAGGGTGAGTCTGCTGGATTTAGAAATTCAGCGGGTTATTACAAGGTAGATGAAGACGGCAATATTACCGGTGTCGATATTGTGTATGAAAATGCATCACAAGTTGGTAGCGGTGGTGATCTATTGCCTGGTGAAAGCTCATTTAGCTTCCCAATAGAGGAGGGTGAGAGCTTCAACCTGTTCTTGGTACCAAATGGTTTCCCATACAATGACTTTGGCTCAATGGAGAACGGAAACTTCGAGTTCCGTGATTCAAATGGTGAGCCGGCGACAATACACACCGAGGACCCTCAACTTGTCTTTGTCGATGAAGATGGCACAGAAACTGTTATTCGAGGTGCTTTCGGTGATGCGGTATTCCATGGTGGTACCACGGAAAGCTTGAACCAAGACGGTATTGAGCATACTCGCACCACAATGAACGAGGATGGTGAGCTAGTTTATGGTTTCGAAGACCTCTATGGAGGTGGTGACCGCGATTTCAATGACTTCAACTTCACCATTGATGTAGGCGAAGTAAACAGTCAAATCTATAGTGGCGAAATCACTGTTGGTGAGAGTGGATCTGTGGTGCTACCTACTACCGCTATCTCACAGACCCTAGAACTAGAGATCCCACCAGGGCTGGTTGACTCATTTGATATTGAGGTGTCAGCAACAGCGACCGAACTATCCAATGATGACTCTGAGACAGTCAGTCAGACCATTACTATTGATATTGAGCACGCTCCAGAGGCCGAAGCAGTTGCCGCCACTGTGGATGAAGATGGCTCTATCATCATCACACAAGAGCAGTTGCTAGCGAATGCCAGCGATCTAGATGGTGATGCACTAACGGCTTCTAACCTAGCCACTGAAGATGACAATATCACAGTCACGGATAATGGAGACGGTACCTTTACGTTAACTCCGGATGCCGACTTCAATGGTGAGATTGAGTTTACGTTTGATGTTTCGGATGGTGACCAGCTTGTATCCACCAACCTTAACCTAACGGTTAATCCTGTTAACGATGACCCAACAGCCGAGGATGTCAGCTACACCATCAATGAAGATGGCACGCTGACCTTCACCGATGAGCAGCTTCTAGCCGGTGCGGATGATATTGATGGCGATACGCTGTCAGTATCTGATGTCAGCTACACAGGTGCGGACGGTGTGTTCACTGATAACGGTGATGGCACCTATGAGTTTGCACCAAATGCCAACTTCAATGGCGAAGTCTCGCTCGACTTTACTGTCAGTGACGGCCAAGGCGGCAGCGTCGATGCCAACATCGATGTCACTGTGTTGGATGTGAACGATCCACCGGTAGCCGGTGGCACGTCTTATCAGATGAACGAAGACGGCACCATCGATATCAGCCCTGAGCAATTGCTGGCAAACAGCTCTGACGTAGACGGCACCGTATCCCTTGATAGCGTGAGCTACACCGGTACCGACGGTATCTTGACCCAGAACGAAGACGGCTCGGTGACTTTTGCGCCGAACGAGAACTTCAATGGCGATGTGACGCTAGACGTAGTCGTGACAGATGACGATGGTGCTACAGCAACCACTACTGCTGGCATTGACGTTATCGCAGTTAATGATGCGCCAGTAGCGGGTCAAAACGCCTATATGGTCAACGAAGACGGCTCCATCACCATCAGCCAAGAGCAGCTTCTAGCCGGCTCGACTGATGTGGAAGGAGATGCGCTAACCGCGAGCAACCTAACGGTCGATGGTAACGCGAACGTTACTCAAAACGAGGACGGCAGCTTCACCATCACGCCGGATGCGGACTTCAACGGCGATATCGACATGCACTTTGATATCACCGATGGTACCGACACCATCCAGCGACGGCTGACCTTACCGTTAATCCAGTCAATGACCTGCCAACGGCCGAGGATGTGAGCTACACCATCAATGAAGATGGCACGCTGACCTTCACTGACGAGCAGCTTCTAGCCGGTGCGGATGACATTGATGGTGACACGCTATCAGTGAGCGACGTGTCTTATACCGGCGCGGATGGC
>BBSB01000052.1:0-7299 GCA_000830455.1 Vibrio sp. JCM 19236 | reverse complement strand
CTGAGGAATATCAGACCTTACACAGAAAGCACCACGTGACATGCTCTATGACCGACGGGTATGACTGTTATCAAAATGCTCTAGCTGAAAGAGTGAATGGAATACTGAAAATGGAGTACCTTCTTACTAAACCGAAAGACTTAGATGAAGCTCGGAAAATGGTCGCTGAGTCAATGAAACTCTATAATGAGCAGAGGCCACATACGGCTCTAAAATACAAGACGCCCGATGAAGTACATCGAGCGTTTTAAATAAAAGTGTCAACCCATATTAGGACGGGTCACAGCTAGCCGTTAATGTTTGGGCCTAACCATTTCTCAGCTTCAAGCTATCCCAGCCCTTACGAGCGGCATAATCATTCAACTGATCTTCTTGGATCTGTGCCACGGCAAAGTAGCGACTATCTGGGTGAGAGAAATACCAACCCGAGACAGAAGCACCTGGCCACATTGCATAGCTAGAGGTCAGAGACATACCAATAGTCTCCTCCACATTCATAAGCTCCCAAAGCGGTCCTTTTTCGGTGTGCTCAGGACAAGCAGGATAGCCCGGCGCTGGACGAATACCTTGGTACTTCTCACGGATTAGATCATCGTTATCCAATTGCTCATCAGGTGCGTAACCCCAATGCTTAGTGCGCACCTCTTGGTGCAGATATTCAGCAAAGGCTTCTGCCAAGCGATCTGCAACCGCCTGTATCATGATGGCGTTGTAATCATCGCCCTCAGCTTTATATTTATCCGCAAGCTCACGCTCACCAATACCACCGGTTACTGCAAAGGCACCGATCCAGTCAGCTTTACCTGAACTCTTAGGTGCAACGTAATCACTCAAACAGTAGTTAAAGCCTTTCGGTTTCTCTGTCTGTTGGCGAAGATGCTGCAGAGTCTTGATGACCTCAGTGCGAGACTCATCTGCATACACCTCGATATCGTCACCATTGCTGTTCGCAGGGAACAGTTGGCACATACCACTTGCCTTGATGATGCCGTCTGCTTCTATCTTATCTAGGAACTCGTTTGCATCCTGATACAGACGCTTGGCTTCTTCTCCCACTTCTTCATGCTCGAGAATAGCAGGGAATTTGCCCATCAAGCTCCAAGTCATGAAGAATGGAGTCCAATCGATATACTTACGTAATACCGAAACATCCATATCCTTGATAACCACAGGCTCTAATGTCGTAGGCTGAGGCGGAGTGTAACCTTTCCAATCGATATCAACACGATTAGCACGAGCTTTTTGAAGAGTCACAGGTTTGCTCTTCGGACGCTTACGTGCATGTTGTTCACGCACCCGCTCGTAGTCTAGAACTAGTTTTTCAACGAAGGCTGGCTTCAATTCATTCGATAACAGAGAGGTGCATACACCTACCGCGCGAGACGCGTTATTTACATACACCACAGGCTCGGAATAGTTTTGTTCAATCTTAACCGCAGTGTGTGCCTTAGAGGTAGTGGCACCACCGATCATCAATGGCAGATCAAACCCGAGACGTTCCATCTCTTTTGCCACATGCACCATCTCATCTAGAGAAGGGGTGATAAGCCGGATAGACCAATGATGTCTACGTTTTCTTCCTTAGCGACCTTTAGGATCTTCTCGCAAGGAACCATTACTCCAAGGTCGATAATCTCGTAGTTATTACACTGAAGTACCACACCAACGATATTCTTACCGATGTCGTGAACATCCCCCTTAACCGTTGCTAGGAGGATCTTACCGTTAGACTGCCCCGCCTGTTTTTCGGCGTTGATGTAAGGCTCTAGATACGCAACCGCTTGCTTCATTACACGCGCTGATTTTACTACCTGAGGGAGGAACATCTTGCCTTCACCGAACAGGTCACCAACCACGTTCATACCGTCCATTAGTGGACCTTCGATAACCTCGAGTGGCTTGCTAGCATTAGCTCGAGCCTCTTCTGTATCCTCGACGATAAACTCGGTAATACCCTTAACTAGCGCATGCTCAAGGCGTTTTTGTACTGGCCATGAACGCCACTCTTGAGCGGCTCCATCGTCTTGTGAACCAACGCTGTTTTCACGGTATTCTTCAGCGAGTTCAAGCAGATTCTCTGTGGCATCTGGATGACGGTTAAGCACCACATCCTCTACCGCGATACGCAGCTTCTCTGGTACGTTGTCATACACCTCTAACTGACCGGCATTAACGATACCCATGTCCATACCGTTCTTGAAGCAGTGGTATAGGAATACCGCATGGATCGCTTCACGCACATAGTTATTACCGCGGAAGGAGAAAGATACGTTGGATACGCCACCTGAAACCATAGCGTGTGGCAGGTCGCGTTTAATGTCTGCAACCGCTTCAATGAAATCTACTGCGTAGTTGTTGTGCTCATCGATACCCGTCGCTACCGCGAAGATGTTCGGGTCAAAGATAACGTCCTCAGGTGGGAAGCCAACTTCGTTCACTAAGATGTTGTAGGCATTAGTACAGATCTCTATCTTGCGCTCACGAGTATCCGCCTGACCCACTTCATCAAAGGCCATTACGATAACTGCGGCACCATAGCGACGAATCAGCTTAGCCTGTTCAACAAACTTCTCTTTACCCTCTTTTAGAGATATAGAGTTAACTATGCCTTGCCTTGTATACACTTAAGACCAGCCTCGATAACCTCCCACTTAGAGGAGTCGACCATGATCGGCACCTTGGAGATCTCTGGCTCTGAAGCACACAGATTTAGGAAGCGAACCATACAGGCTTCCGCATCCAGCATGCCCTCATCCATATTGATATCGATGATCTGAGCACCATTCTCTACCTGCTGACGTGCAACCTCGAGAGCTTCTTCATAAAGCTCTTCTTTAATCAGGCGCTTGAAACGAGCTGAACCAGTTACGTTAGTACGCTCACCCACGTTTACAAATAAAGTCTCTTTTTCAATGGTTAGCGGCTCAAGACCAGACAGTCGGCAAGCTGTAACTAACTCAGGAAGAGAGCGAGGTGTAACACCTTCAACAGCTTCTGCCATGGCGCGGATATGCTCTGGCGTAGTACCACAACAGCCACCCACCAGGTTCAAGAAGCCAGACTCTGCCCACTCTTTGATGTGCTCAGCCATATCTGAAGGAGAAAGGTCATATTCACCAAAGGCGTTCGGTAGCCCCGCATTTGGATGCACAGAGACAAAGGTCTCTGAGATACGCGACATCTCTTCTACATAAGGACGTAGCTCATCTGGACCAAGAGCACAGTTAAGACCAAAAGAGATCGGCTGAACGTGACGAAGGGAGTTGTAGAAGGCTTCGGTTGTTTGACCTGAAAGGGTTCGACCTGAAGCATCGGTAATCGTGCCAGAGATCATCACAGGCAACGAGTAGCCCAACTCATCAAACACAGTCTCAACCGCAAAAGCACACGCCTTTGCATTCAAGGTATCGAAAATAGTCTCAATAAGAATAAGGTCACTGCCACCCTTAATCAGGGCATGAGTAGATTCTTTATAGGCTTCAACTAATTGGTCAAAGGTAACGTTACGAAAACCTGGGTCATTTACGTCTGGAGAGATAGAACACGTGCGGTTTGTTGGGCCAAGTACACCTGCAACATAGCGAGGTTTTTCCGGTGTCTTTGAGGTCCATTCATCTGCCACCTCACGAGCCAGTTTCGCCGCCGCGAAGTTGATCTCTTCGCTGAGGTCTTCCATCTCATAATCCGCCATCGCAATCGTGGTGGCGTTAAAGGTATTGGTTTCTAAGATATCCGCACCCGCTTCTAGGTATTGCGAGTGGATCTGTTTGATCAGTTGAGGCTGAGTTAGAACGAGTAAGTCGTTGTTGCCTTTTAGGTCGCAGTGCCAGTCAGCAAAACGTCCTCCACGATAATCCGGCTCTTCTAGTTTCTCGTTTTGGATCATGGTGCCCATACCACCATCGATCAATAAAATACGTTGTTGTAACTGGGCCTCTAATTGGTCTCTCATACTGCTTCCTGCTCAGCTCAAATTATTCCGAAATTGCCCTCCATCCTATCACAGTCCTATTAGATTTCTAGACGTCTAAAACACTAGGTGTTGTTATTTTATCGTTAACGAAAACATAGTTTATTTGAATTACTCTGAAATATGTCTCAAAGTCTTGATGCGCATATTAAATGGAGAATTCAATGGAAGCCTACAATACGCTCTGCTTTCTGGCAGCCGGAGCGGTATTAATCGCCTTTATCAACAGTAAGATTGGTAAGATGCAAACCACCATAGCCATTACCGCAGGTGCAATGCTCTTATCTCTCGGCATCATCATCGCAGGTCAAATGGGTTGGTTTAAGCTATCTCATGTAGCTACAGAAACCATAGCCTCAATAGACTTTGAGAACTTCCTACTTAAAGGTATTTTGGGTTTCCTTCTATTTGCAGGTGGCCTCGGCATACACATAGACCACCTCAAAGACCAAAAATGGGAGATCACGGGACTGGCACTGGGTGCAACCATCTTCTCAACCTTCTTTATTGGCTTTGTCCTCTACTTCCTATGTTCACTCATAGGCATCAATCTTGATCTTATCTACTGTCTTCTATTTGGTGCCTTGATATCCCCTACCGACCCCATTGCAGTATTGGCGATCGTTAAGAAACTCAATGCTCCGAAACGTATCTCAACTCAAATCGAGGGGGAGTCACTGTTTAACGATGGTTTCGGTCTGGTTATCTTTGTCACCATATTCACCGTAGCCTTTGGCAGCGAGGCACCTACCGTAGGCAGTGTTACTTCACTATTCCTACACGAGGCAGTGGGCGGTATTCTGTATGGCTTCGTTCTAGGCTTGTTGTTCCATTTCTTGATCAGCTCCACTGATGATCATTCGATGGAGCTATTACTAACTCTAACCATACCGACCGCAGGTTACGTATTTGCCGAAGTGCTTGAAGTATCAGGACCACTAGCCATGGTGGTATCTGGCATCATGATAGGTAACTGGACCAGACAAAAAGGGTTCTCAAAAGAGAGTCATCAAAACCTCGACCACTTTTGGGAGCTGATTGATGAGTTCCTAAACGGTGTGCTGTTCCTGCTCATCGGTATGTCTATGCTGTTATTTGAATTCCATAAGGAAGACTGGGTGTTGATGGTATTAGCTGTGCCATTGGTGCTGACAGCTCGTTTCTTGAGTGTAAGAGGCACCTATATAGGCTTTAATCGCTTTAGAAAGTACAACCCAATGTCAGTGAAGATCCTTACTTGGGGCGGCCTGCGTGGGGGACTCGCGCTGGCAATGGCACTATCTATTCCAACCGGTATTATGGTTATCCCAGAGAAGAACATAGACGTAAAAGAGCTTATCATGGTGATGACCTATTCGGTGGTGATGTTCTCTATTTTGATACAAGGGATGACTATCACCCCTATGATAGAAAAAGCAAAAACGCTCGAACCAGCGGAAGAAGAGAAATAAAAAAGCGTGCACATGGCACGCCTTTTTTATTCGTCGGTGGTAAAGTTCGCTTCAGAGAACTTATCCAAGTCGTATGGTGTTTGTTGGTAAACGCAGTAGTTGAGCCAATTACTAAACAGCAGGTGCCCATGACTACGCCATGTAGCGCGAGGCGCTTTATCCGGATTATCTTCAGGATAGTAGTTCACAGGAACAGCGGGATCCATACCTTCTCCAAGGTCACGCACATACTCCGTATGTAGTATGTGACTCGTATTCAGGGTGACCAGTAACGAACACGTTACGCTTGTCTTTGGTCGAAGCTAGATATACTCCAGCAACATCAGAGGTGGCTAGGATATCAAGATCCGTATGCTCAGCTAAGTATTCTGGTGAGAAGTCCGCATAACGAGAATGAGGCGCTAGGAAGGTATCATCAAATCCACGCAATATAGGATGATGCTGATCGTGAATCAGATGCTGATAGACACCCGACAGCTTTTCCTTGCGAGTGCGTTTAGGCAAGTCATAGAGTAGCTTCAGACCCGCCTGAGCAGCCCAGCAAACATAAAGTGTTGAAGTTACGTGCTCTTTTGCCCAGTTCATAATGGACTGCAAATGCTCCCAATAGATCACATCCTCAAACTGAACCAAACCTAATGGTGCACCTGTGATAATCAAGCCATCGAAATTACGCTGTTTTACTGACTCAAATTGGCGATAAAAGGTATCTAGGTGCTCTGTTGGAGTGTTCTTACTTGGGCGGTTATCAATGCGTAGTAGCTCTACATCTACTTGAAGAGGACTATTAGAAAGAAGACGAAGGAACTGGGTTTCAGTCTCAATCTTCTTCGGCATTAAGTTTAGTAGTAGGACTCTAAGCGGACGAATCTCTTGCGAAGACGCACGAGACTCGGACATCACAAAGATGTTCTCTCCGCGCAATACATCCGTCGCAGGTAATTGATCAGGGACTCGAATCGGCACAACTTTTCTCCTTTAAGCATCTAGACGTCCATACGTATATCCTGTCAGACTACTGCAATAGAATCATGATGTCGAGTGCGATATTGAAATCTAACCTTCAATCCCGAGCCCATTGATATTCTGGGTTCTCACCTAGCCGTTTAAAGTATTCTGGATGTAGTTGTTTAAACTGGTCTTTTTGCAGATCGGCAATGTTCCAATCAGAAAAGTCGATAACCAGTGTCTTGCCGTTTATTTCAAGTTCGGCGCGGCTCAAGTGCCTCAAAATTCTGCTATACCTTAGCTGCTCCTGTTTATCACAACTAAAGGTCACTGTCTGACTATCAGACTTATTGATCTTTAGGTGCCCGCTAGCATCACCCCTACAGCTACTAAAGTTGGTCAATTGAAGGACTAGCTTGTTATCCATGGTTGTATAGACAGACACCTCTATTGACTGCATTGGATAAAGCTTACGAAGAAGAAGCTGATGGGTATCCCGAGTCCTGGTGATCTGCACACCACTATCTACAAATGGCAAAGTCAGCCACTCCCAGTCGTAACCACTGTCTTTATATGCCAAGAGCCCAAACACACTACCAAACAGTGTGAATAAGGATAGAGACAGAATACAGAGGAATAAAATCAGTAGCTTTTTCATCATCACAGCAATTGGAGACTTTAAATAAAGATACCACTGATTATCGAAATGCTAAGGACAAAGAAGTGAGATTGAAGATCTGGGGCTATCAGCTATCAGCAGAATTATAAAAGCTACAAACGTAAAAAAGCCCTATCTTGCGACTAGGGCTTCTCTATTAGTGGCGGAGTGGACGGGACTCGAACCCGCGACCCCCGGCGTGACAGGCCGGTATTCTAACCAACTGAACTACCACTCCGCACCAATTTGTTATCTTCCCAAAGTCTTACTCA
>BBSB01000053.1:0-6990 GCA_000830455.1 Vibrio sp. JCM 19236 | reverse complement strand
AAGCTTAGTCCCCTAGCCTGTCTAAAAAACAAAGAAACACCGATAAGTTCTTCTAAAGATTGAATTTGTCGGCTAATGGCACCTTGCGTCATATTTAGCGACTGCGCCGCATGCGTGAAGTTAAGGTGCTCTGCGGTAGCCAAGAATGCCTGCAAATCTTGGTCGAAGGAAGGTGTGTGTTCATTTACTGTGCTTATCCATGCATTTTTATCATGGCTAGTATGTGATTATTTCGCTTCTTTAACAATCTCTGATTGATTAGATTATTACTAAATCGAGATACATATGCATAAATTAGACATTAATCTGACTCTGCATTCACAAGGAACGTACACTAATGACGTCACTGGCTGAAAAACTAGCGCCTGAAAGCATAAAAAAACTAATACCATATCAATCGGCGCGCCGCATTGGAGGCTCGGGCAGATTGTGGCTGAATGCCAACGAATTAGACCAAGGGGTTCATTACGATTCATCATCGGTGGACTACAACCGCTACCCAGATTTTCTACCTCAAGATATCGCTACCGCCTATCAAGAATACTGTAGCACTGAAGTGCCTACACTGGCTGTTCGCGGTGCGGACGAGGCAATCGATCTGCTTATTCGCAGTTTCTGTAAGCCAGGGCAAGATAAGATCCTTATCACCTCACCGACCTACGCCATGTATGAGTTCTGCGCTGATGCTCTGGCTATCGAAACATTGGATGTTCCATTATTAACACCAAACTTCGACCTAGATGTAAATTTCTTATTTGGTGCCAATTTCTTATTTGGTGCCTGTCCTTTAACTAAGTAAGAACTAAGTATTTCGGGACACAAATAAGTTTACCAACCTCCCTGTTTGCAAATAAAAAGTACAAACTTTAAGTCTAGGCGCATGAAAAAGGAGCTCATAAGAGCCCCTTAGTATTAACATCACCAAAGCGTAATGCCTTGGATTGTTGACTAGTGTTTTTAAGACTTATAGAAACTACTGAGGGTTAAGCCCTAGCTTTTCCAATACAAGCTTAAAGTTCGCTCGTCGCTCTGCAACATTGTGAACCTCACCTGTGCTACAGTGCAAATCAGGACAGCCACGGTTAACAATGCCTGAAACATCATCGATAAACTGAGTTCCAACCATGCCATTATCTACATAGCCTTTTAGCTCATCGTAATAATTCCAGCCCGCATATTGACCGCTATTTTCATAACCCTGTACTGACGTTACCCAGAAGAAAAGCCCGGCAATCCATTTAATTTCTCTGTTTTCTTCAGAGCTACAGATAAGACCTGGATTTGAGCAGAAATCCATATCTGCATAAAGTGGATTCTGCGGAGCCGCTTCCACCACTACACCATCTACAGTAGTGCCTATGGTATCCGGGTCTACATGAGAACGTCCCATGAAGTGATTCAGCGTACCAAAATTCTGGCGACCCGTAGTTTGAATAACACCACGACCCCACCAGCCGCAGCCTTGAACACTTTGCTGGCTACTTCCATCCCAGACAAACGCACCTGCTTTTTGGCCTTCATAAACTTCACAGTCGCCCCTTTCCCATACTTGCTTAGAGGAATCCACACTCGTAGGTACGTCCATGCAATGTCCTTGGTTACTCCAACGCCCAACATGACCGTTTACCAACAAACCTGCTTCTTCCAGCACAGAATCAGGTGCGGCAAAACGGGAGCAGGTGCGCCATACCATTTAGCGTGAGTTAGGGCACTAACTTCCATCTTATCGTCCCTTGGGCACGAGTAAGGGTGATCTAGGCCAGAAACTGGATTGACACCATAGTCAGCATATTTTTGCCCCAACTGACCACAACTTGCAGACATAGGATAATCTGTCACCGCTCCCCAACGGGTTTCAGACCAGTTATTCTCATCGCACGCATTGTAGCGAATGGTTTCTTGCATACTCTGTGCAAGGAATGCTGCTATCGCCACTTTTGCATACTTAAGGTTGGTTTCTTCATCAGCATTTTCATCAATTAACCAGAAGGTATTTCCTGCAACGCCAACGTTGTGCATCGCATTCAAACCATCCAAGAAGTCTGCCCACTTATAAACGGTCGATGGTACCCACTGTGACTGAGGTGTTTCGTACAAAAATGCCTCGTTATCCATAACCGATTCTGCACCCGTAAGCTGCTGATTTAACGTAGTATCGTGGTTAGCGGTCCATTGCTAACTTTCTCACCAGCATAATATAGAGGTACTGTTGAGAATTTATAGCGATCTATCTGTGCCGTTAAATCAGCCGAATCTTCATCAAACAGTATTGCAAATACATTACTATGGGCTGCTTTTCGAATATGGTTTTCACCTATTCTGTCTCCCATAAAGTAGCTCGCATTTTGAGTGGTAGACAACGGCGCTAACATAGCAGGTGCCTGAACATAATCCGTAACTTGCTTAACGTACTCCAAAGCGTTATGCCATTGTTCATCCGTCAATACTACTGTAGTCGCTGGCTTATTGAACACAACGAAATCAGCTTTGGTTGCAGAATTAGCTTTATAAAGTTCAAGGTCAAAAAGAAGATCAGCAGTTTCTGCGGAAGCCGCATTCCAAACAGCGCGACGACCAGAGTGAGTATCAAAGGCAAAATCACCTATAGTCAATGACCAACCAAAGGTAGCATTAGGTGCTAGTGAAGACACAATCAGATTCACTGCTTGGGTCCAACCCTTCGCGTCATCAGTTAATGCATCAATCGCGCTACTATCGATACCACCAGTACCTGTATTAGTAATGGCCTCTGTAAGTGCCTGTTTAACTTGTATCACACCAAGAGAAGCACCTTTGTCGCTAGCAATACGATCTAAAACATCCCCTTGCAGAATAACTGAAGTTGAGTCTGCTTGTTCTGATGCTTCAATTAGATTCACGAAACCACTAACTAGCTGCGCGTAGTCAGTAATCTGAGACACTGAGCTAGTGGCAATCGTAGTGGTATCAGGTGTGCCGATACTAGATGGACTTGCTACTACAAATTCGTTTGGCCAGCCTTGAACCTCAAGTCGCACTGGATCTAACGGGTTTGGAAGTGACAGTGAACTCGGTGTTACTGGATCAACTGGATCCACCGGGTCTACTGGGTCTACTGGGTCTACTGGGTCTACTGGGTCTACTGGGCTAGTAGAGCAGTCTACAGACTCCCAAAACCATGAAGATGCAGAAGGTGTTTCCCACACGCCAGGGTTATTTTTCGCAACAAAGCAAGCACCATCGTAGAACACCATATCGCCGTTGTTGACCACGGTTTCTCCGGGGATAAATGTCGGTATATCACCTGGGTCTGGAGCCGGTTCTGGATCTGGGGTCGGGTCTGGGGTCGGGGTCTGGAGCCGGATCAGGATCGGGAGTCGGGTCTGGATCTGGGTCTGGAGTCGGATCCGGGTCTCCATTGCCGCTTATCAACTTCCAAGGTGAGTCCCATTCATTGGCATAGTTGTCCGTTGGACTTTGGCCAGCATTGGCCCACCACTTGGCCTCATATATATTTCCATCAACACTTACTTGTGACCCACTAGCGTATGACTTACTGGAGTCGTAAATCTCAGCCGCAAACAATTGGCCGCATAACAGGGCCCCTGCTAACGCTGCTGTAATCCTATTTAAATTTCTCATCAGCTTTCCTTACATTAGATTATTTACGTAATTACTGGCAGCCTGCACTGCTTTCAATCCAAGGTCCCCATTCCAATACCTCACTTGGTACTTCACCAATGTTGGCATACCAACGGTTTTCCCAAACCTTACCTAGCCAAGAAACCTTTGTACCTGTTGATGGATAAGGAATGCTATCATCCCAAGTCGCTACACAACTTACCTCACCATTGCCCCCTTCACCTGCGTCAGGTGTCGCAGTGACCACAATACTGATATTGGCAGAAGAGCTATCGACTCCGTCGCTCACAGTAACTGAGAAATCAAGCGTAGTATCTTGCGTAAATTCAGGCGCAACAAAGGACACACTCGAACCGTTATTAGTGGCGGTTACGGATGCGGGTACTGACCAGATGAAAGTCAAGACATCACCATCAGCATCAGTGGATGCGGAAGCGTCAACTACAACTGTGTCGCCCGCGCCAACGGTGGTTGGAGCCTGATATTGGCAATTGGAGCGGTATTTTCAGGAGCTACGTCAATTGGATTTACCGTAATCGACACGCTATCTGAATTACTCTCGCCTTGATCGTCAGTGACAGTAAGGGTAAACCCAAGAACTTCTGACTGAGTCACATCAGGTGCAGTAAACTGTGTCGTGACATTTGTAGGATTACTTAGGGTTACACTTGAGCCTGATGTTTGAATCCAACTGTAGCTGACAATACTCCCATCGCTGTCTGTTGAGCTCTCACCACTCAGCGTAACGATTTGAGTTGCCTCTACAGATTGGCTTAAGCCTGCATCCGCAATTGGAGCACGATTCACAGGTTCATTCCCAGAGGCAAGACTCTCATGCATGGCATTTAAGATATCGCCATTATCCGCGTCGATAACCCACGAAAACAAACCGGCAAGCCCCAGACTTTGAACATAAGCTCCTTTAGCCTGAATAGAGCGAGCATCGTCGTAAGTGATTAGCTCACCTGTCGTTTTGTTCCAAACCCAAGGCGCTTCTGCTTGATCATCATAGCCGTACTCAAAACCATTGATACCAAGACCACTTGCACCGAGCATATTTACCTTGATGCCCTTGTAGTCGATAACACCCGCTTCCCAGATGCCTTGTGCTGTCGTACCAGTAAGTTTTCCAGATGCGGTCCCGCTCATAGGATTGTTTGCAATGGTTAGAGTATCAGGTGTTACGCCGCTCCAGCCACGACCATATTTTGCCGCCCCAACAACGAGTTTACTCGCAGGTACGCCTTGACTAAGTAGCAAATCAACACCCTTAGCCGTAGTATATGCAGGCCCTAAGCGAGGATTGCCATCGCTATCATTGCCAGTACCATTACACTCGTCTGCACTCAGGTGTGCACCACAATATAGTGCGGTATGATGACCTGGGGTATTACTCCAACCGCCGTAAAAGTCATAAGACATCATAAAGATGTAATCCATGTACTGCACAGCTTGCCCATAGTCAACGTCTTCTATCTTGTCATAGCCCACGCCAATTGCAGAGGTAAGCTCATAGGTACGACCGTTCTCTATTTCAAGCTCATCTAGCATGGCTCTAAGCTCTCGCATTAAATCCACATAGGCTTGACCGTCTTGTTGTGGGTTACCTAGTGCTGCGTTCGCACCTCCACCGCCAGGGTACTCCCAGTCAATATCGACACCATCATAGAATTTCCAAGTATTTAAAAATCGCTTAACTGAAGCTACGAAGACGTCTCGATTGGCCTTATCTGTAAAACCGTAGAAGGGATCGGAAAGGGTCCAGCCACCGATTGAAGGAATGATTTTAAGATCAGGGTTACGTTGCTTAAGTGCCATAAACATCGCGTAATTTCCTTTAACAGGATCGCTATATTCATGGCCAGCTTGACTAAACGATTTTTGGAAGGCGGCCCAAGGGTCATGTACCACAACCTCATAGTCTGGTACACCACTACAAGCGGTTTGCAGGGCTCTATGTGAACCACTGTCGGCATCTTTTAGAGACTGATTTGCGCCACAAATTGGAATGAAACCATACAAGATATGAGTAAGGTTATCGGCGGGGATTTCGTCCACAGTAAAATCACGACCGTAGATGCCCCATTCAACGAAGTAAGTACCTACAACAGTATCTTGCGACGTGTTATAGGTTTTATTATTCGGATCTACGTTCAAAACAAGTGGTTCAAGATGAGAGCCGTCAGTATCAGCGATAATGAGCTCATTTGTTGGACTTTCGACACATCCTGTTGAGTCACAGGCGGCTATACTCATCTGATAGCGACCGCCTTTACTATAGGTAAAGTTGGCTGTCGTTTGAGATCCAGTAATTGGGCCGTTTGCAACCTCTATTCCATCGAAATAGATCTTGTACGTATCTCCAGTTTCGCCACTCCATTGATTGAACAGAATATTGATATCCACTTGATCTTGATAACTGACCATCTGGTTATAACCACTGGTAGATTCCATTTCGAGTTGAATCTTAGAAAATTTCAAACTACTTGAACCATAGACATCAACTGCTGGTACAGCGGTAGGTGCAGCTGTTACTGCATGACTAAATAGAGCAGCTAAAGATACACCGATGAAACCTAGTTTAAATTTATTCACGTTACCTCTTCTCCCTGCCTGACTTATTTTAAAAGACAAAAAAAGGATATAGGTAGGCTTTCAAATAATACAATCTGAGCCGTACAAACTGTGCTAACCTGCAAAAAAATAACAAATATGAATGGCACATATTGATAATATCAATATATAGGTCTATTTTGGCTCCCTTAATTTCAGCCTATAATTAAGTGCATGAAAAAAGCGTCACTGCGAGATGTTTCGCGACAAGTGATAAATTTAAGGAGAGCTTCTTACAAACATGACCAAATTCTAATAAAATCAAAACCTTATGATCATGTTAAATGCCATCCATAGTGTGGATAATCTATAACTTTTCCCGAAATATAGGCAGTAATCTTACCCCTACGATACCGCATCGGCGCTTTGATCTATCAACCAAGCCAGAAAGATATCTATCGCACCGCTTTGTGCCTGCTCCGGCCTCAACAAGTAATAACTTTGCCCCGACGCGACAGACTTACTGTATGGTCTAATCAATCTATTTAGCTTTAGATCCTGCTCGGCGAGAGTGACATCACCAATCGCGATACCGAACCCTTGCTGGGCGGCATTCATGGCCTGATCTAGGGTAGAAAAAGTCTGGTTGCGTCTAGCTCGAACCGAATTTATCCCCCCTTGTTAAGCCACAGCTTCCAATCTCTTTGCTCTATATCGGCATGCAACCAGGTAAACTTAGCCAAGTCTGTATCCTGCCAATTGTCTTCCATCACCTTATTCCACAATTCTGGAGAGCAAATAGGTGTTAACATCTCG
>BBSB01000054.1:0-6280 GCA_000830455.1 Vibrio sp. JCM 19236 | reverse complement strand
CGGCTTCATCGGTGGTCGTACTGACCGCGTGATGATGCGTATCCTAGAGATCCTTTACGCTGTACCTTTCATGTTCCTAGTAATCGTTCTAGTAACCTTCTTCGGTCGTAACATCGTGCTTATCTTCGTGCTATCGGTGCTATCGCATGGCTAGACATGGCGCGTATCGTACGTGGCCAGACGCTGAGCCTACGTAGCAAGGAGTTTATCGAAGCGGCGCACGTGTGTGGTGTGAGCAAATGGCGCATCATCACGCGTCACATCGTACCGAACGTACTGGGTATCGTAGCAGTTTACTCCACGCTACTCGTACCGAGCATGATCCTAACTGAATCCTTCCTATCATTCCTTGGTCTGGGTGTTCAAGAGCCTATGACGTCTTGGGGTGCACTGCTTCAAGAGGGCTCACAAACCATGGAAGTTGCTATCTGGCAATTGGTTTTCCCAGCTCTATTCATGGTAGTAACCCTGTTCTGCTTCAACTATGTGGGCGATGGTCTGCGTGACGCACTTGATCCAAAAGACAGATAAGAATTACAAGGAATTCAGTGATGACTAAATTACTCGACGTAAAAGACCTGAGGGTAGAGTTTACTACTCAAGACGGCATAGTAACTGCGGTTAACGACCTTAACTTCTCCCTTGAGCCAGGTGAAACCCTAGGTATTGTAGGTGAGTCAGGCTCAGGCAAATCGCAAACCGTATTCGCCATCATGGGCCTATTGGCTAAGAACGGCATCATCAAGGGCAGTGCTAAGTTTGAGGGCCATGAGATCCTAAACCTGCCTGAAAAAGAGCTGAACAAGGTGCGTGCTGAGCAGATCGCTATGATCTTCCAAGACCCAATGACCTCCCTTAACCCTTATATGAAGGTGAGTGACCAGCTGATGGAAGTGTTGATGCTTCACAAAGGCATGGGCAAAGCGGAAGCATTTGAAGAGTCTGTGCGCATGCTAGAAGCGGTGAAAATCCCAGAAGCACGCAAGCGTATCACCATGTACCCACACGAATTCTCTGGCGGTATGCGTCAGCGTGTGATGATTGCGATGGCACTTCTGTGTCGCCCTAAACTGTTGATTGCCGATGAGCCAACCACAGCCCTAGACGTAACCGTTCAGGCGCAGATCATGGATCTTCTGAACGAACTGAAAGACGAATTTAACACCTCTATCATCATGATCACCCACGACCTAGGTGTAGTTGCGGGTTCGTGTGACAAGGTGCTAGTGATGTATGCGGGTCGTACCATGGAGTACGGCACAGTAGATGAGATTTTCTACTCCCCAAGCCACCCTTACGCAGAAGGTCTGCTAAAAGCGATCCCTCGCTTAGACACAGAAGGTGAGATCTTGCCTACAATACCGGGTAATCCGCCAAACCTACTTCGTCTGCCACAAGGTTGTCCTTATCAGGACCGTTGTCACCGTGTGAGCGAGCGCTGTAAGAGTGAATCGCCAATCCTGACCCCATTTGGTAATGGCCGTCAGCGTGCATGTTTTTCTGACCATGAGGCTTGGGCAAAATGATTGATAAGAAACTGATGTTAGACGTAAAAGACCTAAAGGTTCATTTTCAGATTGCACCTAAGTCTGCCTGGCCTTGGACTAAACCGATTCCATTAAAGGCTGTGGATGGAGTTAACGTTCGCTTGTTTGAGGGTGAAACCTTAGGCGTGGTAGGTGAGTCAGGTTGCGGTAAGTCTACCTTTGCTCGCGCGGTGATTGGTTTAGTTGAAGCCACCGAAGGTCAGGTAGTCTGGCTAGGCCAAGACCTAACCAAGATGAAAGAAGCGCAGCGTCGTGAGACCCGCAAAGATATCCAGATGATTTTCCAAGACCCTCTGGCATCTCTGAACCCACGTATGACAGTAGGGGATATCATCGCAGAACCACTAGAGACCTTTTATCCCAAGTTGTCTAAGCAAGAGGTGAAAGAGCAGGTTAAGGCAATGATGACCAAGGTAGGTCTACTGCCAAACGTCATTAACCGTTATCCGCACGAGTTCTCGGGTGGTCAGTGTCAGCGTATCGGTATGCTCGCGCGTTAATCCTTAAACCTAAGATGATCATCTGTGATGAGCCGGTATCGGCGTTAGACGTATCTATCCAGGCTCAGGTAGTAAACCTTCTGAAAGAGCTGCAAAAAGAGCTGGGCCTATCTCTGGTATTCATCGCGCACGACCTGTCCGTAGTAAAACACATATCAGACCGAGTATTGGTGATGTATCTAGGTAATGCGGTAGAGCTGGGCGAAGCCGATGCACTATTTAGCGACCCGAAACATCCGTACACGCGCGCATTGATGTCGGCAGTGCCGATCCCAGATCCTAAGATTGAGCGCAATAAAACCATTGAGATGCTTGAGGGTGACCTACCATCTCCAATGAACCCGCCATCAGGCTGCGTATTCCGTACCCGTTGTCCTATTGCGACTGAGGAATGTGCGAAGCACAAGCCAGTGCTGGAAGGCGACGATGTGCATGCTGTGGCTTGTTTGAAGGCGTAGGAGCTTTAATTTTCAATTGCTGGCGATGTGCCTACGAAGATACCGGATAACTTCTAACGAAGTTTCCGCTGGGCCGGCATTCCGGTATGACGATGCTCACTTCCCATACAGTCTCTTAAGCTTGTCATCCCGGAATCTGCACCGCAGATATCCGGGATCTCCCCACCAACAAGACCTACACGACAGACTCTGTCTACCAAGCCCCACCAAACTGAATATAGGTAGTTGTCTCTTCAGGCCCAACAGCCACGTCAAGGCCGGCAGTCAATCCAAGTTGACGCGCTATTAGGTAACGAAAGCCTGCCCCCTGCACATTACGTAAAGTTACATCAGATAGTTTTTGTCCCTCGTTAACTGCAGCACCTGTGCCAACGAATCCCAACACCGTCCAACGATCATCAATATCGTAACTGAGTTCAGCTTCTGCAAGTCCGGTGCTGTCGCTTGATAGCGCATCATAGCGATACCACGCATGTCTATGGAAGGTGGTGCGTAAAATGGATATGGTTCATCACCGGTGATAGTTTTGGCATCCGCACGTAGTCCCAATCCCCACTTTTTCGATAAACGGCATAGTGCATGGCATAGGCGTGCCATAGCTGGTAATCAAATTGTGCACCAAAGGCTTTGTTGTGGCTGTTGAATTCAATCCCAGCCTTAGTCCCCTTAGTTGGGGCGAACTGATTGTTCCTATTATCAAAGGTGAGTTTAACCCCAAGCGCACCATCTCTAAGTTCAGCAGGGTTCGTAGGCCCGATCTCAGGGATCAGTTCCGACAAATCAAAAGAGGTGTCAGAGTCGGTGTAAGTGTAATTAGCACCAACAAAGAAATTGGAATTGCCAATACGAAAATCAATATCTTGAAAGAAGTGAATGGCGTTAGATTTAAACTTGATAGCATCATTTTGGTCATAGAATTTCATGTTGATCTCTGCGCCAAACAAACCACCGAGATAACGTATTTTATCCTTATTCCAATTGCCTGAGTGAAAGCCACCTAATACCTTGGTTCCATTGCTGGTTCCGAGTCCAACCACACCAGAAACGCTGGTTGGAATATCCGCTACCTTCTCACCAGATAATCGCTTTTGTTTGCGGTCGGCAGACTCATGGAAGAAAAGCAATGCTGCGCCACCGCCAGCTCCGATAGCAGGATCGTTAACGATGACAGGGATTGGAAGAAATCCTGTTGTGTTATCAAGAATATACTGACTCGCATCTAGTCTGCCATCCTCGGGGTCTTTGAACTGATCCATGGCTCCGGCGTGTGACAGCAGTGGCAGTGCGCACAGGGCGCTCAGTGGCCATTTCCAGATACGGCTTGTTGGTATTGATAGGTTACGCATTTCTCGGTCTCAATGGTTCTGGGAGCGCGAAATATAGCCAAGAGAACTGATGGCAACCAATTAGTAACTATCGGTTTGGCTAATAGGTGAGACGCTGACTTTCATCAGTCCGGGCAGGCTAGTTGAGTGTCACCTTCAAGATTTTCGACCAAGACCTTCAACTCGGATTTATGTTCATTTTTCGGTTGCTACTTATACTGAAAACAAATTGAAGATGGGGAACGAACAATGGGTAAATTAGTTGAAGGTGTGTGGCATGACGTATGGTATGACACTAAGTCTAGTGGCGGTAAGTTTGTACGTGAGGATGCGGGCTTTCGTAGCTGGGTAGAGAACAAAGCGGACGCCGAGTTTCAGCCTGAATCTGGGCGCTATCACCTTTATGTTTCCCTCGCTTGTCCTTGGGCGCACCGTACCCTTATCTTCCGCCGTATCAAAGGTCTCGAAGAACACATCTCTGTAAGTGTGGTTAGCCCAGATATGTTGGGGCAGGGGTGGGAGTTCGACTCTCCAGAGCCACTGTTCGGTTTTACCCATATGCATCAGGTATACACCAAGGCAAAATCCGATTACACCGGACGCGTTACCGTTCCTGTTCTTTGGGACAAGAAAACCAACACTATTGTCAGCAATGAATCCTCAGAGATCATTCGCATGTTCAATAGCGAGTTTAATGAGCTCACTGGCAATCATGACGATTACTACCCGGAAGCACTCCGCTCTCAGATAGATGAATGGAACGACTACGTTTATCCAAACATCAACAATGGTGTGTATCGTAGCGGTTTTGCCACCACGCAAGAGGCTTACGAAGAGGCGTTTGAGAATCTGTTTGCAGCCCTTGATAAGGTGAACGACCACCTAGGAGACAACCGTTATCTAGCAGGAAGCACATTAACCGAAGCGGACTGGCGACTCTTTACCACCTTGGTGCGTTTCGATGCTGTGTATGTAGGTCATTTCAAGTGTAATAAGAAGCGCATCGTTGACTACCCACACATTCAGGGTTACCTAAAAGAGCTGTATCAGTTTGATGGTGTGGCGGAAACTACAGATATGTACCACATCAAGCGTCACTACTATTACAGCCATACTGGGATCAACCCAACTCAGGTTGTGCCGAAGGGACCAGAGCTTGATCTCGATTCAGCCCATGGTCGAGATCTAGTCTAAGACTAGAGCGCTCTTGTCAAAGTCATTGATGTTGTTGACCCCAGTTAAGGTCATGGTGACTTCAATCTCTTTGCGATAAAGATCTAAAAGTTGTTGTACGCCCTGGTGGCCATTGGCTGCTAGGGCGTATGCGTATGAGCGGCCGAGTAGGGTACAGTCTGCGCCGAGCGAGAGCATGCGCACCACATCGAGTCCGTTGCGTATACCCGAATCCACCAAGATTTTGATATCCCCTTTGACTGCATCGGCTATCTTGGGCAAAGCTCGAGCGGTTGCCATTACACCATCTAGCTGTCGACCGCCGTGGTTAGAGACAACTATTCCATCCGCACCAAAGTTAACCGCTTGCTTAGCGTCCTCTACATCCAGAATCCCTTTGATCACCATAGGTCCGTCCCATGCTTCCCGAATCCATTCTAAGTCTTTCCAACTTATGGACGGATCGAAGTTAGCCCCAAGCCAGCCGATATAATCTTCTAGATGGGTAGGCGTGCCTCGGTAGGCTGAGATATTGCCAAGGTCGTGAGGCTTGCCGTTAATGCCAACATCCCATGCCCACTGTGGATGTCGCACCGATTGAAAGATACGCCTAATAGAAGCGTAATCGCCACTCATTCCCGAATGCATATCTCGATAGCGTGCGCCAGGCACTGGCATATCTACAGTAAATACTAGGGTGGAAACGCCTGCCTGTTTGGCTCTGTCTAAAACGTTCTGCATAAAACCACGGTCTTTTAGCACGTAGAGCTGGAACCACATCGGGCGGCTTATTGCTTTGGTGACTTCCTCGATTGGACAGACTGATACGGTTGATAGGGTATAGGGGATACCTTTGTCATCGGCGCTCTTGCTGCTTGGACCTCGCCACGACGGGCATACATTCCTGAGAGTCCAACTGGGCCAAGTGCGATTGGCATTGCCAGTTTTTCTCCAAATAGTTCTGTTGAGAGAGACAGCTCGGACATATCCTTCAGCACTCGCTGTTTTAACGCAATGGTGGAAAGATGATCACAATTGTTTGCCAGCGTATCTTCTTTGTAAGCGCCACCATCTATGTAGTGAAATAGAAACGGAGGCAGTTTTCGCTTGGCGGCTAGTCGAAAATCGGTGGGGAAGATATGATCATCAGAGGCTCTATTCAAACTAGTGATGTAGTTGGAATAGTACACATAGCTTAGTTAAGCCATTGAAGTAGATGAATTTCTAGAGAGTTGTCACAGAGGCAGATACAAAAACACCCGCTCGATGAGCGGGTG
>BBSB01000055.1:0-6019 GCA_000830455.1 Vibrio sp. JCM 19236 | reverse complement strand
CTAGGTACGGTTATACGAGTGGCTTTGAGACCACGCAACCAATGGGTAGTAAAGTATATATCAAAAGGAAATATTTGCTTAAGAGCTGGTGCTGATACCCAGATTTGAACTGGGGACCTCATCCTTACCAAGGATGCGCTCTACCGACTGAGCTATATCAGCATCTTTAAAGAGTGGAGCGGGCAGCGGGAATCGAACCCGCATCATCAGCTTGGAAGGCTGAGGTAATAGCATTATACGATGCCCGCAACACGTAACTCTGTGAGCTATTTCCTTAAGAATATGGTGGAGGGGGACGGATTCGAACCATCGAAGGCAGTGCCGTCAGATTTACAGTCTGATCCCTTTGGCCACTCGGGAACCCCTCCAAATTTTACTCACTTTCACTCATTTAGGAGAAAGTGGTGCCGACTACCGGAATCGAACTGGTGACCTACTGATTACAAGTCAGTTGCTCTACCTACTGAGCTAAGTCGGCACATAAGTGGGGCGCATTCTATGGGATGAAAGAAACCCTTGCAATAGCAAACATCAAAAAACAACAGATTTTGCACATTTGACGCCGATCGATGAAAATCTAAGCACAATGACCTAATAAAACGCTCAAGTATTCTTTCATCTAATTGCAAATTCTACTGCGTCCTGTATGTTTGAAGCCCAGTTTCAGATAGGGACAGATTTGATGGATTCACACATAAACTTCAATCGATCACGGTGGTCAGAATTGAGAGCTTCAGTACCTATGGTATTGAACGATTCAGACATTGAAGAACTGCGTGGCATCAATGAGAATCTTGATACGACTGAAGTGGAAGAGATCTACCTTCCCCTATCCCGTCTTCTTAACCTGCACGTTGGCTCTCAACAGCGCAGAACAGAGGTTCTGGATACCTTCCTTAATCGCCCAAGAGCAAACACACCATTTATTATCGGCATTGCAGGCAGTGTCGCGGTAGGCAAAAGCACTACCGCACGTCTACTAAAAGCACTGCTATCTCGTTGGGAAAATCATCCTAAGGTCGATCTAGTAACCACAGATGGCTTTCTGTATCCGAAAAAGGTACTTGAGGATCGAGGCATTATGCATCGCAAGGGCTTCCCAGAGTCTTACGATATAAAGCGCTTGGTGCAGTTTGTTGCTGATGTGAAAGCGGGTAAACCAGAACTAGAGGTTCCCGTCTATTCTCATATCACCTATGACATCACTGATGAGGTTAAGGTAGTCGATAGACCAGACATTCTTATCATTGAAGGATTGAACGTACTGCAAAGTGGTATGGACTATCCCCATGAACCACATCGAGTGTTCGTTTCCGATTTTCTCGATTTCTCTATCTATGTAGATGCAGATAGCGATGTGATTGAGCAATGGTATGTCGACCGCTTCTTGAAGTTCCGCTCAGGTGCGTTTACCAAGCCTAACTCCTACTTTGGTCACTACACAAAGCTCACTGAGCAAGAGGCCAACGATAAGGCTCGCTCTATCTGGAGAGAAATAAATGGCCTCAACCTAGATAGAAATATCTTACCTACCAAGAATAGAGCCAAGCTTATTCTGCATAAGAGTGGGGACCATTCGGTAGATCAGATATCCTTGCGCAGTTAGTCCGCTGCCCTAACTGATATCTCACCACCAACATACTGCTCAATGCCGGTATCTGTCTCCAACAGCAGAGCACCACTTGAATCTATACCACGGCATACACCATGGACTTCTCGGTTACCCATGATCAATTTGATATTTTGACCAATGAAGTTGTCATACTTGTGCCAAGTATCGAGGAATGGTTTCAGGCTTGAGTCTCATAAAGCTCTATCGATGAACACAGCTTCTTTGTAAGGGTTTTGACTAACTCATTGCGCAGGTTAGTTTGGCCGTTGGCAATTTCATTCAGAGAGGTCCATGGCTGGTCGATACCCTCAACATTCTCAGGCATGGCTACATTCACACCCACTCCTATGATGAGATTAGCGGCATCGCCGGCTTGTCCAGAGAGCTCTACAAGGATACCCGCTAGCTTCTTCTGATTATGATAAACATCATTCGGCCATTTCAGCTTACAACCCTGAACACCTAACTCTTCCAGTGCTTCTACCAAAGCAATACCGATAACCAAACTGATACCCATAGCAGCCTGGAGACCAGCTTCTAGACGCCAGTACATAGAGTAGTAGATGTTTGAACCATAAGGGGAAACCCATGCGCGGCCACGACGACCTCGACCTTGGGTCTGATACTCCGCAACACATACACTACCTGACTCAACATCCTTTTGATTCAGAAGATATTGATTAGTGGAGTCTATGACCGGAATGACCTCGATAGGCACTGAAAGGCATTGCTGAAGATAATCAGGATTAAGTAGCTCTAGCGGTTGCTCTAACTTATAACCCTTACCCTTAACACTGTAGATATCGATACCTAACTCTTGGATTCCGCGAATATGTCGCGCAATTGCCGCCCTCGATACACCGAATACCTCGCCAAGCTGTTCTCCGGAGTAAAACTTACCATCACAAAGCTGTTGAATAAGTTTTGTCTTAAGGGTGAAGTCTTTCATTTACTGTCCTTGTATAACCTGGGCTAGATTAGTTTCCGAAGAAGCGCCCATAAAGCGAACCTCATGCTCCAGCTCGATACGATATTTATCCTGAACCGTTTGCTTAACATGCTGCGCAACCTGAACAACGTCCAAAGCCGTTGCCCCGCCCTTGTTCACAATTACTAGGGCTTGTTTGTCATGTACTCGAGCACCACCTATCTGAAATCCCTTCAGGCCAGCATTATCAATAAGCCATCCTGCAGCTACCTTAAAGCCATCAGCCACTTCAAACGCTACTAGGTTCGAATACTCGCTCTTTAGTTCTTGGTATAACTCAGCACTGATGACTGGGTTCTTAAAGAAGCTACCAGCATTACCCTCTACCCTTGGATCAGGCAATTTAGATTGACGAGTCTGTTTCACCGCTTCAAAGATCTTAATTGCAGTCGGCTCACCTTCAATAAGACTCTGCAGAGCCCCATATTGAGTCTTCGGCTGCCATGCCTTAGACAACTTGAGACCAACCTTGGTAATAAGCGCTTTACCAAACAGTTGTTGTTTAAAGATAGAGTCACGATAACCAAACTGGCACTGGTCTGCCGATATACGCTTAACCTCAAGATCGACTAAGTCGAGATACTCTACATAATCACAGACATCTTTCAGCTCAATCCCATAGGCACCTATGTTCTGGATCGGCGCGGTACCCACACAACCAGGAATCAAAGCAAGGTTCTCAAGACCGGGAACCCCCTTAGATACACTCCACTCAACTAGGGATGGCCAATCTTCACCAGAAGCGCAATCTAGATACCAGTACTCGTCATCTTCCGTTACCTCGATACCTTGAATACGGTTAAGTACAGCAACACCGTCGAAGTCCTCAGTAAAGAGCATGTTACTGCCTCGACCGAGCGGAAGTTTAGGCAAGTCTTTCCACTCGCTACTTTGATAAACGGAGATAAGCTCCTCTACACTAGTAGCGGTTACTAAGACTCGAGCTTGGCTATCAATACCGAATGTGTGAAACGGTGCGAGATTGGCATTTAAGGTTATTTGCTGCATCTAGAGTGTCTATGAATTGCGAAACTTCACTTATAATACTGAAACTTAAGTTAAGTCGCAGTCAAATTAATGAAGAATCTGTTAATAGCACAACTGGATCCGATCAAGCTCCCCTTACTAAAAAAGCTGTATAAGCTCCATTATCCTTCCACCAAGATAAAAGCTGGAGAAGTGATATACGTTGCTGAACTTGAAGGAAAGATAGTTGGGGTGACCCGTTTTAGACAGATAGAAGATTGGCAACTGCTTACGGGCATGATGGTGGTTACCGAAGAGAGAGAAAAGGGCATTGCAGCTGAAATGCTAGAGCAGCTACAAACAAACTATCTCGATTCCAAGGTTTACTGTTTCGCCTATTCTCATCTAGTGGACATGTATGCCAAGCACGGCTTTGTGTCCATACCTGAAAACGAGTTACCTGGCTCCCTTAAAGGCTTGTTCAGTAAATATTCGCAGACAAAAGCACTGAATTGCATGCAATATCAGAGATAACCCATATTCTGGTTGATTGTTTTATCAAATCATCTAGGAAGTTTGCGGGCGATTTTGGTAAAATATTCAACCAATTCAGCCCTTTTTTAGGACTATAGACTTACATGGTTTTAGCGAGAAATATCATCGAAGAGCTTAAAGCGGTTCCCGTTGATCCTATTAACTTCAAAACTCTTTACTCCGCAAAGGAGTTTAAAGCGCAAATCGTTGAGCTCATTAGAGCAGCAACCAAGCGAATCTATATCGCTGCGCTCTATCTTGAGGATGATGAAGCTGGACGTGAGATCTTTGATGAAATCTATCAAGCCAAGCAGAACAATCCAGAACTAGACGTTCAGATCTGTGTCGATTGGCATAGAGCTCAACGTGGTTTGATCGGTGCTGAAGAGTCTGATGGTAATGCTGCACTATATACACGTATGGCAAACTCTCATGACCATCCTGTTCCAGTTTACGGCGTACCTGTACGTGGTAGAGAAGTATTCGGCGTTCTTCACCTAAAAGGCTTCATCTTTGATGATACCGTTCTTTACAGTGGTGCTAGTCTAAACAACATCTATCTACACAACCAAGACAAGTATCGCTTTGACAGATACCATCAGATCACCAGCTGAGATTGCCGACTCTATGGTGGCCTTTATGGCTCAATCACTGATCGCTGATCCTGCTGTAAATCTACTGACTAAAAAAGAGCGCCCTAGTACTAAGTCACTAAAATCGGCTATCCGCCAATTGCGCTCTAAACTGGTCTCAACCAACTACAGATTTAATCACTCTGCTGTAACGGAAAGCGAACAACTAGCTATCACCCCTCTGCTAGGTGTCGGTAAACGTCGTAACCTACTTAATACCAGCATCATTCAACTGCTGAGAGATGCACGAGAAGAAGTAGTTATCTGTACCCCATATTTCAACTTCCCAAAAAGTGTTGAGAAGGAACTGCGCAAGGCACTGAGACGTGGCGTGAAGGTTACTATCGTTGTTGGCGACAAGACTGCGAACGATTTCTTTATCTCTCCAGAAGAAGAGTTTAAAACCGTAGGTGGCCTTCCATATCTGTATGAGATGAACCTACGCCGTTTCCTAAAAGCGAACGAAGCCAATATCGCTAGTCGTAAGCTAGATATGCTGCTTTGGAAACACGAAGAGAACAGTTATCACCTTAAAGGGATGTGGGTAGATAAGACTCGTATGCTTATTACAGGCAACAACCTCAACCCACGCGCTTGGAAGCTAGACCTTGAAAATGCGCTTCTCATCCAAGATAAGAATGGATTGGTTCAAGAGCAGTTTGAGCAAGAGTTCGAAAACATCTTCCAACACACTCAGCGCATCGGTAGCTACAAACACATAGAGAAAGTAGAAAACTACCCAGATGCAGTCCAGAAGTTACTACGCAAGGTTACACGCGTTAAAGCTGACAGAGTCCTCAAGCAACTACTCTAAAAACAGCAAAGCCCTGAGATATCCTCTCAGGCTTTTTCTTTGTATCTATACTAGCAACTCGCGACCGACACTACGCTACTCATGTGGTCTGCTAACTAACCCACATGCTCTACTACACTCTTTATCTGACCAAGGGTAACTAAGAGTACTAAGTATTAAGAATCTAGCTCCCTCAAGCTAATGAATTCAGAAGATCACCTGATCTGAACCTCCGAACTCCAGAAAGCAAAAAGGCTCTAGCATTTCTGCCGGGACGCGCAGTCTAGAGCCTTCTGGATTAGATGCAAAAAAAGCCCCAGTCTTTCGACTGAGGCTTCTAAGATGGCAGGGGTGGAGAGATTCGAACTCCCAACACGCGGATTTGGAATCCGCTGCTCTGCCAATTGGAGCTACACCCCTAAATTGTGACTGAAGTCGAATATTTTCTGAGCTTCAGATTCAGAAAAACCTCGTAAAAACGAGGTTATCTGTTG
>BBSB01000056.1:0-5467 GCA_000830455.1 Vibrio sp. JCM 19236 | reverse complement strand
TACTGAACCTGTGATGATGCCCACGAATGCAGGGCCCATATAAGAAACAACAGGAAGTAGTGCCGGCTTAAGGGCATGTTTTAGGATGATGTAACGGTAGCTCAATCCCTTCGCACGAGCGGTACGGATGAAGTTACTGTTTAGGGTTTCAATCATTGAACCACGAGTGATACGAGCAAAGGTTGCCACGTAAAGAAGTGACATACCGATAACCGGTAGCACTAGATACTGCCAACCTCCACCGTGCCAACCACCAGCAGGAAGCCAGCCTAGGTGCAACGAGAATAGATAGATAAGTGCTGGAGCCAGCACGAATGAGGGCATTACTACACCCAGCATAGCGGTGGACATTACCGCATAGTCAAACCAAGTATTCTGTTTAAGGGCGGCGAGCGTTCCAACCGCAACCCCGAGTATCAGGGTAAATACAAACGCAAGCATACCCACCTTTGCAGATACAGGTAGAGATCCAGCAATCAACTCGTTTACCGAATAATCTTTGTATTTAAAGGAAGGCCCAAGGTCCCCTTTTAGGGTATTGGTTAGGTAGGTGGTGTATTGCTCTACAACCGGCTTATCCAAGCCGTATTTAGCATTGATATTGGCCATTACCTCAGGGGGTAATGGTCTTTCAGAAGAGAATGGGTTGCCCGGCGCAAAGCGCATTAAGAAAAACGACAGTGTTATCAAAACCAACATGGTTGGGATTGCCTCGAACACTCGTTTAGCAATAAACTTAAACATGAATCTTCCAGTCTGTGACAATAGATGCAGTTAGCCACTGCATACCAATTGGCACACAGTGACTCGATTTTATTTTTATATTTGTGGTTGGCTTACTCGATGATGTACATATCTTTCGAATACAACTTGTCTTCCGCATTGTGACGCGGGAAGCCACCTACCTTAGGTGACACTAGACGCGAGCGCACTAGCTGATAGATAGGAGCAATAGGCATGTCTTTCGCCAGTTGTTTCTCGGCATCCGCATAGTATTGAGCTCTCACCTTATCGTCGGTTGCATTCATCGCATTGTTCATCAGCGCATCATAGGCATCGCTATAGTATCTTGCGTCATTCGAGCTGTTATTTGACTGGTATAAGGATAGGAAGCTGGATGGCTCATTATAGTCAGCACACCAAGTTGCACGAGTTACGTCGTAATCACCGGCACGGCGTGTATCTAGGAAGGTTTTCCACTCTTGGTTTTCGAGCTTAACCTTAACGCCCAACTCTTTCTTCCACATAGACTGTATAGCCGTAGCGATCTTTTTGTGATTATCTGAAGTGTTGTAAAGCACGCGGAACTCGAGTGGATGCTCTTTATCGTAGCCTGCTTCTTTTAATAGCTTCTTCGCCTCAGCAATACGCTCTTGTTGCGTCATCTTGCCATAGGCCGGCATTTCAAGGTTTAAGCCTGCGGTGATCTCTGGAGTTAAGAAATAAGCTGGTTTTTGGCCTTGGCCCAAGATTGCTTTGGTGATGATGTCACGGTCGATAGCGAATGATAGCGCCTTACGCACGCGCACATCATTAAAAGGCTTCTTGCTGTTGTTGAAACCATAGTAATAAGAGCAGAGGTTGCCGGTTACTTGAAGTGACTCCGGGTGCTCTTTCTTAAGTCGGCGGAAGTGCTCTAGTGGCAGCTCATAAGTAACATCAACCTCGCCAGCTAAGAAGCGATTCATCTCGGCCACTTGGTTTTCGATTGGTAGATAAGTCACCTTGTTCAATACAGTATGTGAGTTATCCCAATACTGGTCATTGCGTTTAAGCTCAAGACGCTCGTTCACAACCCATAACTGAGGTACAAAGGCACCATTACCCACAAAGTGCTCTGGGCGAGTCCATTTTTCACCGTACTTCTCAACAGTCGCCTTATGCACTGGCATCAAGGTAGTGTGGCCTGTCATCTGAACAAAGTATGGCAGAGGAGAATCTAGCTGAACTTGCAGGGTGTGATCATCCAACGCTTTAACACCCAATTCAGACTTGTCTTTCTTACCTGCAATAATATCAGCGGCATTGTGCATGGTGGTCATTTCAACGAACCATGAATAAGGTGATGCCGTGTTTGGATCGACCGCGCGTTGCCAGCTGTACACAAAGTCTTGTGCCGTCACTGGGTCGCCGTTGGACCACTTCGCGTCCTTACGCAGATGGAAGGTATAGTTTTTGTTGTCTTTGGTTTCCCAGCTTTCGCTACGCCAGGAACGGTATTGCCATCGGCATCTTGGTTTACTAGGCCTTCGAGAATGTCTCTAATAATGTTTGATTCTGGCACGCCCTCTGTTTTTTGAGGTCGATAGATGCAACCTCAGTACCATTACCCTTTACCAGCTCTTGCACCTTAGCAAGCTTGGTACCCGCTGGCACGATAGCGGCGAGAGTGGAGAATGAAGTGGTTGCAGCCAAGAGGCTAGCTCCTAGAAATAGAGCTTTAGTAATTTTGTTGTTGTGCATGTATTAAACTCCAATTTAATATTTTTACATCCGTGGCCCATTCATGGGCGAGTTTTAATTACGTGATGCATGCTCAGAGCTCAATAAAAGGAAAGTTAGTTTTCGGGTTTACTATGTTGTTGGTTTTATATGGTTTTTTTGCGGAGTTAGGGCTTGCGATTTAGCTATGATGCTAGGTAGAAACTGCGGTGATAGGAATAAGATTTTGAGCTAATCGGTGAGACAGCTGATTTGGAGTTTTTGTTGAATTTGTGAGGTTGTGCAGATCTAATAGGTAGGGAGATCCCGGATATCTGCACTGCAGATTCCGGGATGACGGCTCCTAAAACAATCCCGTGTTTCAAAAAATCCCGTCATACCGGAAGTTTCGGAGAAACTATCCGGTATCTTTCGCAACCCATACTTAAAACCCACAAACAAAAAGAGCGTGCTGCAAAACAACACGCTCAAGCCTGTCACAGGCGGAATTATCTTTTTGTTTTAGTCAGCATGTAGGCACGACACCGCGTGCACATCATTACCTTCTAGAACCGGCTTGTGTTTAGCACATGCCTCGGTTGCCATTGGGCAGCGTGTACGGAATACACAGCCTGATGGCGGGTTCATTGGAGACGGTAGGTCACCCTCAAGCATCTCAATGGTTTTACTGCGCTCAATCTTTGGATCTGGAATAGGAACCGCAGACATCAAAGCACGTGTATAAGGGTGTTTCGGGTCTTCGAAAAGAGCCTCAGACTCACCAAGCTCAACCGCATTGCCTAGGTACATTACCAGTACTCGGTCTGAGATGTGTTTTACCACCGACAGGTCGTGCGCGATGAATACCAGAGAAAGACCTAACTCTTTTTGCAGTTCTTTCAGAAGGTTTACTACCTGAGCCTGGATAGATACATCTAGTGCCGATACTGGCTCATCACAGATGATCATCTTAGGCTTAAGGATAAGCGCGCGCGCGATACCGATACGCTGGCACTGACCACCCGAGAACTCATGTGGATAGCGGTTAATCACGTTTGGTAGTAGACCCACTTTTGCCATCATCGCCTTAACCTGCTCTTTCACCTCTTCCTTCGAAAGCTTCGGATAGAAGGTCTCTAGTGGTTCTGCGATGATATCGCCCACAGTCATACGCGGGTTCAGTGATGCCAGAGGGTCTTGGAAGATCATCTGGATATCTTTACGAGTCTCACGACGCTGCGCTTCTTGCATCTTAGTTAGGTCTTGGCCTAGCCAGACTACCTGGCCTTCGGTCGCTTCAACCAAACCGATCACCGCGCGAGCAAAAGTAGACTTACCACAGCCTGACTCACCTACTACGCCTAGGGTTTCACCCTCATATAGACGAACGTTAACGCCGTCTACTGCTTTTAGCGGGATTGGCTTAGTCCAAGGCCATGCGGATTTTTGTGCAATCTGGAAGTGAACCCTCAGGTCTTTCACGTCCAGCATTAATTTTTTATCGTTAATTAGTGGTGCGTTCATAGTGCCCAAGCCTCATGGTCAGAAAAACATGCACGCTGACGGCCATTACCAAATGGGGTCAGGATCGGCGATTCACTCTTACAGCGCTCGCTCACACGGTGACAACGGTCCTGATAAGGACAGCCTTGTGGCAGGCGAAGTAGGTTTGGTGGATTGCCTGGAATAGTTGGCAAGATCTCACCTTCTGTGTCTAAGCGAGGGATCGCTTTCAGCAAACCTTCTGCATAAGGGTGGCTTGGGGAGTAGAAGATTTCATCTACTGTGCCGTACTCCATGGTACGACCTGCATACATCACTAGCACCTTGTCACACGAACCCGCAACCACACCTAGGTCGTGGGTGATCATGATGATAGAGGTGTTAAATTCATCTTTCAGCTCGTTCAGAAGATCCATGATCTGTGCCTGAACCGTTACGTCCAATGCTGTGGTTGGCTCATCGGCAATCAACAGCTTAGGACGACAAAGAAGCGCCATCGCAATCATCACACGCTGGCGCATACCGCCAGAGAACTCGTGTGGATACATGGTGATACGCTTGCGCGCTTCTGGGATTTTCACCGCTTCTAGCATGCGAACAGACTCTTCAAATGCTTCCGCTTTGCCCATGCCTTTGTGAAGCATCAACACTTCCATCAGCTGGTCACTCACCTTCATATAAGGGTTAAGGGAGGTCATTGGGTCTTGGAAGATCATCGCGATCTGCTCAGCACGAACCTTGTTCAGCTCTTTCTCAGGCAGGTTTAGGATCTCACGACCCTCAAACTTAGCGCTGCCCTTGATGATGCCGTTCTTAGCCAATAGGCCCATGATGGCGAATACGGTTTGCGATTTACCTGAGCCTGACTCACCTACGATGCCTAGGGTTTCACCTGGCTTAAGGGAGAAGTTAAGGTCGTTAACCGCAGTTACTATGCCGTCTTGAGTAGTGAATTCTACCCTCAGGTCTTTTACGTCGAGTAATTTAGTCATCACTGAATTCCTTGTAATTCTTATCTGTCTTTTGGATCAAGTGCGTCACGCAGACCATCGCCCACATAGTTGAAGCAGAACAGGGTTACTACCATGAACAGAGCAGGGAAAACCAATTGCCAGATGGCAACTTCCATGGTTTGCGAGCCCTCTTGCAGCAGTGCACCCCAAGACGTCATAGGCTCTTGAACACCCAGACCAAGGAATGAGAGGAAGGATTCAGTTAGGATCATGCTCGGTACAAGCAGCGTCGAGTAAACCGCTACGATACCCAGTACGTTCGGTACGATATGGCGAGTGATGATCTTCCACTTGCTCACACCACACACGTGCGCCGCTTCGATGAACTCCTTGCTACGTAGGCTCAGCGTCTGGCCACGTACAATACGCGCCATGTCCAGCCATGCGATAGCACCGATAGCACGAAGATAAGCACGATGTTACGACCGAAGAAGGTTACTAGAACGATCACTAGGAACATGAAAGGTACAGCATAAAGGATCTCTAGGATACGCATCATCACACGGTCCGTACGACCACCGATGAAGCCA
>BBSB01000057.1:0-5026 GCA_000830455.1 Vibrio sp. JCM 19236 | reverse complement strand
GTTTCACGTGAAACGCTATCCAGAATAGATTGCTGTCCAATCTCTCCAAACCGGCTCAAGTCCTCTCTGCTTAATCGCATTTGCCACATCTGAAGCACTTCGCTCATCAGAGATCTCAAACTGCTCTAGCTGCTCTTGGTCTACTGCATATCCACCCGGTTGGGTTTTTGAAGCCGCCGACACTGTAGTCACGCCCAGTGGCATGATGTTATCCCTGAAGGTTGCCGACTCACGCGTAGACAAAGACAAATCTACATGCTGATTAAAGATACGATAAGCACAGATCAGCTGAACCATTTGTTTGTCGTTCAATACTGATTTAGGCTGCACTCCACCCTCACAAGGTCGAAGCCTTGGAAGAGAAATGCTATAGCGAGTTCGCCAGTAAGTGCGTTCTAGATAATCTAGGTGCGCCGCTACAAAGAAGCTATCCACACGCCAGTTATCTAAACCAATCAGTGCGCCAATGCCGATTTTATCTACGCCAGCTTTTGCCAAACGGTCTGGAGTCTCTAAGCGGTAAAAAAAGTCTTTCTTTGAACCACGTAGATGGTGCTCAGCATAAGTAATTGGATTATAGGTCTCTTGATAGACCATCACCGCATCCATACCCAGTGTCTTCAGCTCAGCATACTCATCTTCGTCTAAAGGCTGTACTTCTAAAGCCAAGTAATTAAAGTGCTCTTTAATCTGAGGAACAGCCTGCCTGAAGTAGTCCATTCCCACCTTATTCTGATGCTCACCAGTTACCAGAAGAACACTATCAAACTCCATCCTTTTTAAAGCATCTATCTCTAGATCTATCTCAGCCGCACTTAACGTCTTGCGCTTAATGCGATTCTGCATAGAGAAGCCACAGTAGGTGCATTCATTCGCACATAGGTTCGAAAGGTATAGCGGAACATACATACCGATATTTGAACCAAAGCGCTGGCGAGTTCTCTGATGGGAAAGTTGTGCCATCTGTTCCAGGTAAGGCTCTGCAGCAGGTGAGATCAAGGCTTTGAAATCTTCTAGATCGAGCTTAGTTTTAGTAAGCGCGCGACGAACATCCACCTCAGTCTTAGACATGATATCTAATGAAATGGAGCTCCAATCTAGCTGTTCAAATACCTGAGTGAAACTCATAACTTAGCCTCGTAGTTGGTATCAAGAAATGCAGTCATGGGGCTAGATGCGGATGCACTACTCTGCTGACTAGCCAGTCCTGATTCAAATGCCATACGACCAGCTTCAACCGCAAGCTTAAACGCTCGGCCTATCGCAATCGGGTCTGCCGCTGTTGCCATAGCTGTGTTAACCAATACTGCATCAGCACCCATCTCCATCGCTTTTGCTGCATGAGAAGGAGCTCCGATACCTGCATCAACGATTACCGGAACACGTGCTTGCTCTATGATGATCTTCAAGAACTCATCAGAAACTAGTCCTTTATTTGTACCGATCGGAGCGCCCAATGGCATTACTGCTGCACAACCCACTTCCTCTAATCGCTTACATAAAACTGGGTCAGCATGACAATAAGGCAAGACAACAAAGCCATCTTTAACCAACTGCTCAGCGGCCTTTAATGTCTCTATTGGGTCTGGCATTAAATATTTAGGGTCTGGGTGAATTTCTAGTTTTACCCACTCAGTACCAAGTGCTTCTCTAGCTAGATGAGCTGCAAAGACTGCATCCTCAGCATTCTTAGCACCCGAGGTATTAGGGAGAAGATTTACACCCATATCAATTAGAGGCTTAAGAATATCGTCTTGGTTATCCTGAACATCTACACGCTTCAGAGCCATGGTAACCAACTCTGAGTCAGATGCTTTAATCGACTCTGCCATGATTTGGCTGTTAGCGTACTTACCTGTACCAGTAAAAAGTCTTGAAGAAAAAGTCTTGTTAGCAATTGTCAGCATCTTGATTAACCCCCTGCTATTGCTCTAAATAGGTTTACAGAGTCGCCATGCTCTAGTTGCTTATTTGCCCACTGCGAGCGTGGCAGCACCTTATTATTAAGTGCTATGGCAAATCCGGTTTCAGGTAGTTCTTGTTCTTTAACCAGTTGCTCGACACTGGTAGGTTTCTCCAGTACCAGTGGCTTGTCGTTAAATCTAATCTCTGTATCAGACATAAGCTTTCTCCTTGTTTGAGCAGATGCTGCAGCCGGTGTCTTTATCTATTTGAAAGGTAGAAAACCTGAATGCTCGACCGTCAAACAAGGTCAAGACACCAGACTCTAATGTGTGTGATTCTGTGATGGCTCGAATGGCAACATAGCTTGCAGTTGGGCTATCGCATTCACATTCGCGCCTAGCACACCTGCTTCACTACAGTTACGCGCTTCGACATCTTGAGTAGATGGATATAAGCATGAGTAGCAGGCACTGTTGTGTTGGTTGCTAAAATAGACCAGTTGGCCATCCCACCCTATAGCAGCACCACTGACTAACGGGCAGTTATGTTCTACACAAGCCTGATTGACTTGATGTCGAATACTGAAGTTATCCGTGCAATCTACTACGAGATCAGCCTGAGGAAGCTCAAGCCGTAATAGATTAAGGTCTGCCTTACGATTAACACAACGTATTCGTGTGCCGCTATTACGTTCCTCAATCAACCTTTTTAGGGCTTCCGATTTGAACTGGCCCACGTCGGATTCTCGATATGAGGTTTGGCGGTGTAGATTACTCAGCTCTATTTTATCGAAATCAAACAGGACTAAGCTTCCCACACCACTCGCGGCTAATTGAGTAGCAACCGCATGACCCAACCCGCCACAACCAATCACTAATACTCTGGCGTTTCTTAAAGCCGATTGCCCTACTTCACCAAACTCAGGAAGCATTATCTGACGCTGATAACGCATGAATTCTTGATCAGTTAACATGCAGCAACCTCAGATTTAAACATAGTCTGGAACTGGCGAACGGCTTTATTTCTATCATCGGCTTGAGTAACCGCCCGCACTACAGCAACACTGTCTACATCCGTTTCGATAACTTTAGGCGCACGCTGATCGTCAATACCACCGATGGCAACTGTCGGAAGTGAGATGCCATGAGCCGCTCTATTGAGTCAATCACACTCTGATAGAAACCTAACTTGGTCAGCCCCTGAGGCGATGAAGGCATATCTTTAGTAGCGTCGGGAAAATATGTCCTAGTGCAAGGTAGGATGGCTTGTACTGTAGGGCATTCAGGATCTCGTAATAGCCATGGGTCGAGATACCCAAGCTATATTGCTCTCAAGCAATGCCGAACTGGA
Organism: Vibrio sp. JCM 19236; assembly: GCA_000830455.1. Classification (GTDB taxonomy): domain Bacteria; phylum Pseudomonadota; class Gammaproteobacteria; order Enterobacterales; family Vibrionaceae; genus Vibrio. Next base: position 1,771 of record BBSB01000057.1, on the reverse strand, counting down.
CAAGCTTTGCAGATCTTCTTGTCCAAGGTGAATACAAGCAGCGTCTGAATCTAGTGCTGTCTGCCAGTAGTCGTTGATCACGACATCAACGTTATGCGCTTTACCCAGTTCAACCGCTCTTTGAATATCAGCTTCTACCTCTACAGGTTGCTTGTCTTTGATTCGAAGCTGAACGATATCAAGGTCTAGTTTCACCAACTCTTCGATCAGCTCTATTGAGTCAACCACAGGGTAAAGCCTGCTACATTTAGAAGCTTTTCTAGTTACCACAGGGGATTTAATCGTTGTAGCTAGCTTAGGAAAATGATCGATATGGTTTGGCCAGGTTTCACATGAAACACTTCCTAGTGCTCTAGCAAGCAAAAAAGCATCCTCAACCAGATACTCCAACGCTAGTGCCCCTATGATGCGTCCTAGCAAAGTTTCGCTAGTACTAGAGCTGAATCCCTCACCTGCCCAATCAGCGCTGATTCTAGCGCCTTCAGGAGTTGTCAGAGTATCTACATGGGAAGTAAATACTAGTGTCCATACTTCACCAGAACCTAATTTAGTGAGTTTATGTTCTGATTCAGATACTGAGGAAATTGAGTAATTAATCTGACCACAACGAAACACAATGGCGGCTTCATCAGTCAGTTCAAGATTAATATTTAGTGCGGCAAAACCGGCTTTTTGGGCAGCATCAGAGACTGATGCTAGTTCGGACTCTAAGCCCGTGTACGCTTTAGGTACTGAAATGAATAGTGGTTCCATCGCTCTATCCTGTTAACAAAACTGGCTTGTCGGATAGATTGATGACCCTAGCGTATTGGTGCTAGGTAGTATGAAGTGATCATCAACTTGTTTCCTTCGCAGGTATTATCCTGGAGCAGGTTCTACGGATTCCGCAACGCGGTCTCAGCGTCGGTATCTTTGATACCTCAGCACTCCGACAAGCCGTAAAATTATACAAGATATAGGTTAATGACTGAACGCTTTATTTAGTTTTTAAGAAACATTTGAAAGGCAATCAAACAAGCAGAAATACTCAGAGTCACATTCAACGCAATATTCAGACCAGCCTTCCAATAGGCGCCCTGCTGGAACATCAGCACGTTATCCATAGAGAAAGTAGAGAAGGTAGTCAAAGCACCAAGAAAACCAAGACCTATAATCTGACGCCAAGGGTCAGTCACTATCACTTCATTCTCAAACAGGGCAACCAACATACCCATGATGAAAGAACCCACCACGTTTACAGTGAGGGTACCGTATGGGAACCCCCTACCTAGCAATACCACGCATAGCTCTGAGATTAAATAACGAGAACAAGCACCTAGTGCGCCCCCGATTGCAATAAAACCAAGTGTTGCAAACTGCCCCATCGTTCACTCCAATAGAAAGTTTTTAAAAAGTTACAGGAGTCACTTTTAAAGCAAAATTGTGACCTTGATCAATATGATAGCAAACATATGCATCTGACTTCCTGCAAAAGTTTAGATTGCAGAAAATGAAATCGAAATGAGAGATAGAAGAAAAAAGAAGAATGGATATATTTCAGGATCGACAAATAGCAAAAAGCCCAACCTTTCGGTTGGGCTTTTCGAATAGTGGCGGAGAGATAGGGATTTGAACCCTAGAACCGCTATTAACGGTTGCCGGTTTTCAAGACCGGTGCTTTCGACCACTCAGCCATCTCTCCACAAATTGTTATCTATCTAAAGTCTTACTCATTTTGCTTTATCTAGATGTAATTTAAAGCCTGGCGATGTCCTACTCTCACATGGGGAAA
>BBSB01000058.1:0-3158 GCA_000830455.1 Vibrio sp. JCM 19236 | reverse complement strand
GAGTCCGGCAAAATCGAGTCTGCATCATGTTTAAATAATTGCAGACAACTTTGGTGATTTGATTCATCAACCTTAAGAAACTTCTTTGGGTTGTATGGTTAAGTGACTAAGCGTACACGGTGGATGCTTGGCAGTCAGAGGCGATGAAAGACGTATTAACTTGCGATAAGCCAGATTAGGTAGTAAAAACCATTTGAGTCTGGGATTTCTGAATGGGGAAACCCAATTGCATAAGCAATTATCTTGCACTGAATACATAGGTGTAAGAGGCGAACCGGGGGAACTGAAACATCTAAGTACCCCGAGGAAAAGAAATCAACCGAGATTCCGAAAGTAGCGGCGAGCGAAATTGGATTAGCCCTTAAGCTTTTAATGCGTTAGACGAATGTTCTGGAAAGTTCAACGATACAGGGTGATAGTCCCGTAGTTGTCGACGCATCATCAGTGAAATCGAGTAGGGCGGGACACGTGATATCCTGTCTGAATATGGGGGGACCATCCTCCAAGGCTAAATACTACTGACTGACCGATAGTGAACCAGTACCGTGAGGGAAAGGCGAAAAGAACCCCTGTGAGGGGAGTGAAATAGAACCTGAAACCGTGTACGTACAAGCAGTAGGAGCACCTTCGTGGTGTGACTGCGTACCTTTTGTATAATGGGTCAGCGACTTATATTCAGTGGCAAGGTTAACCATCTAGGGGAGCCGTAGGGAAACCGAGTCTTAACTGGGCGTTCAGTCTCTGGATATAGACCCGAAACCAGGTGATCTAGCCATGGGCAGGTTGAAGGTTGAGTAACATCAACTGGAGGACCGAACCGACTAATGTTGAAAAATTAGCGGATGACTTGTGGCTAGGGGTGAAAGGCCAATCAAACCTGGAGATAGCTGGTTCTCCCCGAAATCTATTTAGGTAGAGCCTCGGATGAATACCAATGGGGGTAGAGCACTGTTAAGGCTAGGGGGTCATCCCGACTTACCAACCCTTTGCAAACTCCGAATACCATTGAGTACTATCCGGGAGACACACGGCGGGTGCTAACGTCCGTCGTGGAGAGGGAAACAACCCAGACCGCCAGCTAAGGTCCCAAAGTATAGCTAAGTGGGAAACGATGTGGGAAGGCTTAGACAGCCAGGATGTTGGCTTAGAAGCAGCCATCATTTAAAGAAAGCGTAATAGCTCACTGGTCGAGTCGGCCTGCGCGGAAGATGTAACGGGGCTAAGCTATACACCGAAGCTGCGGCTGCAACGTAAGTTGCGGGGTAGGGGAGCGTTCTGTAAGCCGTTGAAGGTGGTCTGTAAGGGCTGCTGGAGGTATCAGAAGTGCGAATGCTGACATGAGTAACGATAAAGGGGGTGAAAAACCTCCTCGCCGGAAGACCAAGGGTTCCTGTCCAACGTTAATCGGGGCAGGGTAAGTCGACCCCTAAGGCGAGGCCGAAAGGCGTAGTCGATGGGAAACGGGTTAATATTCCCGTACTTCTTATAATTGCGATGGGGGGACGGAGAAGGCTAGGTGGGCCTGGCGACGGTCGTCCAGGTTCAAGTATGTAGGCGGAGTGTTTAGGTAAATCCGGACGCTCTTAACGCTGAGATACGATGTCGAGCCGCTACGTGCGGTGAAGTCATTGATGCCATGCTTCCAGGAAAAGCCTCTAAGCTTCAGATTATAAGGAATCGTACCCCAAACCGACACAGGTGGTCGGGTAGAGAATACCAAGGCGCTTGAGAGAACTCGGGTGAAGGAACTAGGCAAAATGGTACCGTAACTTCGGGAGAAGGTACGCTCTCGACGGTGAAGTCCCTTGCGGATGGAGCTATTGGGAGTCGCAGATACCAGGTGGCTGCAACTGTTTATTAAAAACACAGCACTGTGCAAAATCGTAAGATGACGTATACGGTGTGACGCCTGCCCGGTGCCGGAAGGTTAATTGATGGGGTTAGACGTAAGTCGAAGCTCTTGATCGAAGCCCCGGTAAACGGCGGCCGTAACTATAACGGTCCTAAGGTAGCGAAATTCCTTGTCGGGTAAGTTCCGACCTGCACGAATGGCGTAATGATGGCCACGCTGTCTCCACCCGAGACTCAGTGAAATTGAAATCGCTGTGAAGATGCAGTGTACCCGCGGCTAGACGGAAAGACCCCGTGAACCTTTACTACAGCTTGGCACTGAACATTGAGCCTACATGTGTAGGATAGGTGGGAGGCTTTGAAACCAGTACGCCAGTATTGGTGGAGCCATCCTTGAAATACCACCCTTGTATGTTTGATGTTCTAACTTAGCCCCATTATCTGGGGTGAGGACAGTGCCTGGTGGGTAGTTTGACTGGGGCGGTCTCCTCCCAAAGAGTAACGGAGGAGCACGAAGGTGGGCTAATCACGGTTGGACATCGTGAGGTTAGTGCAATGGCATAAGCCGCTTGACTGCGAGAATGACAATTCGAGCAGGTGCGAAAGCAGGTCATAGTGATCCGGTGGTTCTGAATGGAAGGGCCATCGCTCAACGGATAAAAGGTACTCCGGGGATAACAGGCTGATACCGCCCAAGAGTTCATATCGACGGCGGTGTTTGGCACCTCGATGTCGGCTCATCACATCCTGGGGCTGAAGTCGGTCCCAAGGGTATGGCTGTTCGCCATTTAAAGTGGTACGCGAGCTGGGTTTAGAACGTCGTGAGACAGTTCGGTCCCTATCTGCCGTGGGCGTTGGAAGATTGAAGGGGGCTGCTCCTAGTACGAGAGGACCGGAGTGGACGAACCTCTGGTGTTCGGGTTGTCATGCCAATGGCATTGCCCGGTAGCTAAGTTCGGAATCGATAACCGCTGAAAGCATCTAAGCGGGAAGCGAGCCCTGAGATGAGTCTTCCCTGGCACTTTAAGTGTCCTGAAGGGTTGTTCGAGACTAGAACGTTGATAGGCAGGGTGTGTAAGCGTTGTGAGGCGTTGAGCTAACCTGTACTAATTGCCCGTGAGGCTTAACCATACAACACCTAAGAGGTTTTGAGTTGGACTCAAAGATAGAACGTTGATTGTGTGATGAACTTTTAAGATAGCTTTCCGAATTTTAAGAATTTGCTTGGCGACCATAGCGTTGTGGACCCACCTGATTCCATGCCGAACTCAGAAGTGAAACGCAATAGCGCCGATGGTAGTGTGGGG
>BBSB01000059.1:0-3073 GCA_000830455.1 Vibrio sp. JCM 19236 | reverse complement strand
AAATTTAACGAGAACCCGCTAGAAGCGGGTTTTGTGTCTCTCGAGACTAAAACTTTGCTGGTATAGCTCAGTTGGTAGAGCGCACCCTTGGTAAGGGTGAGGTCCCCAGTTCAAATCTGGTACTAGCACCACTATTCTTGCTGTCAGATGATGAAGATTCTGAAGCAAAACAAGATTTTCTTGGCGACCATAGCATTGTGGACCCACCTGATTCCATGCCGAACTCAGAAGTGAAACGCAATAGCGCCGATGGTAGTGTGGGGCTTCCCCATGTGAGAGTAGGACATCGCCAGGTTAGCATTCTAAAGCCTCGTCTTTGACGAGGCTTTTTCGTATCTGGGGTTTAGGTTATCGAGGGGCTTGCGAGTTGTCGCACCACCCATCTGAGAGTAAGACATCGCTAGGTTAGTATTCTAGAGCCTCGTCTTTGACGAGGCTTTTTCGTATTCAAAGACCCGCTTTTACGCGGGTTTTCTTGTTTCTGAATATATGAAAACTTCTAGCTAGAGATATAGTTAGCCTCAGCCACACTCCAAAGTGCCTTGATCAGTGGGTTATTGAGCTGAGATCGCTTACAGCAGACACCTAGTTTAAAAGGCTTCACAGGCGCAACGTCCAACTTCTGGATATGGTCTTTAACCGGACTATTATTAATAACCACATCAGGTGCAATACCCACACCACAACCAAGGGCCACCATACTCACAATCGCCTCATGGCCTGCTACTTGGGCGTAGATATTTGGTTTGATTCGGTTTTGTTTGAACCAGGTATTACACCTATCCCTTGCGGTACCTTCCTCAGGCACAATGAAGGGGATAGTATTCCAGTCGATAGGATCGGCCAACAGACTCTCTAGGTTGGCGACACCTCTTGGTGCAATGACCGATAGAGAGATATCACTAATATTCTCGAATTCTACTCTCGAGGGTAGGTTATCTGCTTCAGCTGATATTGCGATATCCGCTTCATCATTCAGCACCTTTTCTATCGCCTGTGCCGGGTCTCCGGTGCTGAGCTTGTATTCAATAAAAGGGTGCAATAATCGGAATTCGGATAATAACTGAGGCAAGTGACTATAGCTTGCAGTCACTGAACAAAATAGGCGTATCTCACCTTTCAACACATCCTGCTGGTCAGAGAAATTACTGGTAAAGGTTTGCCATTGGCTAGTGATGTTATGCGCTACAGGCAGCAACTCTCTACCTGCTGTAGTTAGCTCTACGCTGCGGTTATCTCGGATAAAGAGTACTTGCTGTGCTTCTTCCTCTAAACGTTTGATTTGTCTACTTAAAGCCGAGGGGCTGATGTGCATCGCAGAAGCGGTTTTTGTGAAGCTTTTACTCTCGCAAAGGTGCAGAAAAATCTGTAGGCTTTTTATGTTCATGTGAATCACTTGTATGTTGCATGTTTTGCAATGATTACTTGTGAATATATCACTTTAAGCAACCTTTAGTCTGAATTAGTATGAAACCAATCGACAAGAAATGTCGAACTACGGAAAGAATTTTTTAAGGAGAGCCCAGCATGGCTAACTATTTCAATACACTTAACCTGCGTGAGCAGTTGGATCAACTAGGTCGTTGTCGCTTCATGGATCGTGGCGAGTTTGCAACAGGCGCAGACTTCCTGAAAGGCAAGAAAGTTGTAATCGTAGGTTGTGGTGCTCAAGGCCTAAACCAAGGCTTGAACATGCGTGACTCTGGTCTAGACGTTGCTTACGCACTACGTCAGGCAGCTATCGATGAACAACGTCAGTCGTTCAAGAACGCTAAAGAGAACGGTTTTGAAGTAGGCAGCTACGAGACTCTTATCCCACAAGCGGACCTAGTAGTGAACCTTACTCCAGACAAGCAACACTCAAACGTTGTTGAGACTGTAATGCCTCTAATGAAAGAAGGTGCTGCACTAGGTTACTCACACGGCTTCAACATCGTTGAAGAAGGTATGCAAGTTCGTAAGGACCTAACAGTAGTTATGGTTGCACCTAAGTGCCAGGTACTGAGGTTCGTGAAGAATACAAGCGTGGTTTCGGTGTTCCTACACTAATCGCGGTTCACCCAGAGAATGACCCTAAAGGTGAAGGCTGGGATATCGCTAAAGCATGGGCTGCGGCAACTGGTGGCGATCGCGCAGGCTGTCTTGAGTCTTCTTTCGTTGCAGAGGTTAAGTCTGACCTAATGGGTGAGCAAACTATCCTATGCGGCATGCTACAAGCTGGTTCTATCGTATGTTATGAGAAGATGATCGCTGACGGTATTGAACCAGGTTACGCAGGTAAGCTTCTTCAGTACGGTTGGGAAACTATCACTGAAGCACTGAAGTTCGGTGGCATCACACACATGATGGATCGTCTATCTAACCCAGCTAAGGTTAAAGCGTTTGAGCTTTCTGAAGAGCTAAAAGACCTAATGCGTCCGCTTTACAACAAGCACATGGATGACATCATCACAGGTCACTTCTCAAGCACTATGATGGCTGACTGGGCGAACGATGATGTGAACCTACTAGGCTGGCGTGCAGAGACTGGCGAAACAGCTTTCGAAAACTACCCAGAGAGCAATGTTGAGATCTCAGAGCAAGAGTACTTCGACAACGGTATCCTAATGGTTGCTATGGTTCGTGCGGGTGTTGAGCTAGCGTTCGAAGCTATGACTGCATCTGGCATCATCGATGAGTCTGCTTACTACGAGTCTCTACACGAGCTACCGCTTATCGCGAACACTATCGCACGTAAGCGTCTATACGAAATGAACGTAGTTATCTCTGATACAGCTGAGTACGGTAACTACCTATTCGCTAACGTTGCGACTCCGCTGCTACGTGAGAAGTTCATGCCTTCAGTATCTACTGACGTGATTGGTAAGGGTCTACAAGAGGAATCAAACCAAGTAGACAATGCGACTCTAATCGAGATCAACCAAGTTATCCGTAACCACCCAGTTGAGTACATCGGTGAGGAACTACGTGGCTACATGACTGACATGAAGCGCATCGCAGTAGGCGGTTAATTCCCAAAACTGAATGATTCAAAGCCCTCGAGAAATCGAGGGCTTTTTCGTACCTAGCGAGC
>BBSB01000060.1:0-3029 GCA_000830455.1 Vibrio sp. JCM 19236 | reverse complement strand
TTCATTTGATACGACGTAGAGCCGGCTACCGGTGGATCATTCACATCCAGCACAGCGACATCGATGTTGGCATCCACTGTGCCGCCTTGGCCGTCACTGACCGTAAAGTCAAGGGACACTTCGCCATTGAAGTTGGAGTTTGGCGCAAACTCATAGGTGCCGTCACCATTGTCGGTGAACACACCATCGGCACCTGTGTAGCTGACATCAGACACTGACAGTACATCACCGTCGATGTCATCGGCACCCGCTAGAAGCTGCTCGTCGGTAAAGGTCAGCGTGCCATCTTCATTAATGGTGTAGCTGACATCCTCCGCCGTAGGCAGGTCATTCACTGGGTTGACTGTGAGGTCAGCCGTCGCCTGGATGGTGTCTGTGCCATCGGTGATATCAAAGTGCATATCGATATCGCCGTTGAAGTCCGCATCCGGTGTGATGGTGAAGCTGCCGTCTTCGTTTTGAGTAACGTTGGCATTACCATCCACTGTCAGATTCGAAGCCGTTAGCGCATCACCTTCCACATCACTTGAGCCAGCCAGTAGCTGCTCTTGGCTAATGGTGATAGAGCCGTCTTCGTTCACGGTATAGGCATTTTGACCCGCCACTGGCGCATCGTTGACTGCAATGACTTCAATACCTGCCGTGGTGGTTGCCGTAGCGCCGTCATCATCGATGACCACCACATCCAGTGTCACATCACCATTGAAGTTCTCGTTCGGCGCAAAGGTCACTGAGCCGTCTTCGTTCTGAGTCAAGATACCGTCGGTGCCTTTATAGGTAACGCTATCCAGCGATACCGTGCCATCCACATCTGAGCTGTTAGCTAGAAGCTGTTCAGGGCTGATATCGATGGTGCCGTCTTCATTCATTTGATACGACGTAGAGCCGGCTACCGGTGGATCATTCACATCCAGCACAGCGACATCGATGTTGGCATCCACTGTGCCGCCTTGGCCGTCACTGACCGTAAAGTCAAGGGACACTTCGCCATTGAAGTTGGCGTTTGGCGCAAACTCATAGGTGCCGTCACCATTGTCGGTGAACACACCATCGGCACCTGTGTAGCTGACATCAGACACTGACAGTACATCACCATCAATGTCATCCGCGCCTGCCAGAAGCTGCTCATCAGTGAAGGTCAACGTGCCATCTTCGTTGATGGTGTAGCTGACATCTTCTGCTGTCGGCAAGTCGTTTACTGGATTAACGGTTAAATCAGCCGTCGCCTGGATGGTGTCGGTGCCATCGGTGATATCAAAGTGCATGTCGATATCGCCGTTGAAGTCCGCATCCGGCGTGATGGTGAAACTGCCGTCCTCATTTTGAGTGACTTGGGCATTGCCATCGACCGTCAGATTACTTGCAGTAAGCGCATCACCTTCCACATCGGTAGAGCCTGCTAGAAGCTGCTCTTGGCTGATGGTTATGGCGCCATCTTCGTTGACTGTGTAAGCGTTTTGACCCGCGACTGGCGCATCGTTCACTGCAATAACGTCAATGCCTGCAGTCGTACTCGCTGTAGCGCCATCATCATCGATAACCACCACATCCAGCGTTACATCACCGTTGAAGTTCTCGTTCGGCGCAAAGGTCACCGAGCCGTCTTCGTTCTGGGTCAGGATACCGTCGGTGCCGGTGTAGCTGACGCTATCTAGAGATACTGTACCATCCACATCTGAGCTGTTGGCTAGTAATTGCTCAGGGCTAATATCGATAGTGCCGTCTTCGTTCATCTGATAAGACGTGCTGCCTGCCACCGGTGGATCGTTCACATCCAGCACGGTCACATCGATATTGGCATCGACCGTGCCGCCTTGGCCGTCACTGACCGTAAAGTCGAGCGAGACGTCGCCATTGAAGTTGGCATTCGGTGCAAACTCATAGGTGCCGTCACCGTTGTCGGTGAACACACCATCGGCTCCGGTGTAGCTGACATCTGAGATGGAAAGTGTGTCGCCATCAATATCATCCGCGCCTGCAAGTAGCTGCTCGTCGGTGAAGGTCAACGTACCATCTTCGTTGATGGTGTAGCTAACATCTTCTGCCGTTGGCAGGTCGTTCACAGGGTTGACAGTGAGGTCAGCGGTCGCCTGGATAGTGTCAGTGCCATCGGTGATATCAAAGTGCATATCGATATCGCCGTTGAAGTCCGCATCAGGCGTGATGGTGAATGAGCCGTCCTCATTCTGAGTGACGTTGGCGTTACCATCGACCGTTAGGTTACTTGCAGTAAGTGCGTCCCCTTCCACATCGGTAGAGCCTGCCAATAGCTGCTCTTGGCTGATGGTGATGGAGCTGTCTTCGTTAACTGTGTAAGCGTTTTGACCGGCTACTGGGGCATCGTTGACCGCGATGACATCAATGCCAGCTGTCGTACTCGCTGTGGCGCCATCATCATCGATAACCACCACATCGAGTGTTACATCGCCGTTGAAGTTCTCGTTCGGCGCAAAGGTGACTGAACCGTCTTCATTCTGAGTCAGAATACCATCGGTGCCGGTGTAGCTGACGCTATCAAGCGATACCGTGCCATCCACATCTGAGCTGTTCGCAAGAAGCTGCTCAGGGCTGATATCGATGGTGCCGTCTTCGTTCATCTGATACGAAGTGCTGCCGGCTACCGGTGGATCGTTTACATCCAGCACGGTCACATCGATATTGGCATCAACTGTGCCGCCTTGGCCGTCACTGACCGTAAAGTCGAGCGACACCTCGCCATTGAAGTTGGCGTTTGGCGCAAACTCATAGGTGCCATCACCGTTGTCGGTGAACACACCGTCTGCACCTGTGTAGCTGACATCTGATACTGACAATGCATCGCCATCGATGTCATCCGCACCCGCTAGAAGCTGCTCATCGGTAAAGGTCAGCGTGCCATCTTCACTGATGGTGTAGCTCACATCTTCGGCCGTTGGCAGGTCGTTGACTGGGTTAACCGTCAGGTCTGCCGTCGCTTGGATAGTGTCGGTGCCATCGGTGATATCAAAGTGCATATCGATATCGCCGTTGAAGTTTTCATCCGGTGTGAT
>BBSB01000061.1:0-2667 GCA_000830455.1 Vibrio sp. JCM 19236 | reverse complement strand
TGCCTTTCGCTCTAGCATGATGCCCATTTCCATATGATGGGTATATGGGAACTGATCGAATAGCGCGAAGCGAGTAATGTTGTGCGTCTTGCCTAGGATCTCTAGGTTGTCTTTTAGAGTATCCGGATTACATGAAATATAAAGGATACGCTCATAAGCCTGAACCATCTTACAAGTACCTTCATCCATACCTGCGCGCGGCGGATCGACGAAGATGGTATTACAGTCATAGGTCTTAAGGTCTACACCCGCTTGGGTTAGAGACGGAAGGTACGCACACCCTCCATTGCCTGAGTAAACTCTTCTGCCGACATACGGATGATCTGAACATTGTCGATCTCATTCGCCTTGATATTGAACTGCGCCGAATCCACTGATGGTTTCGCAAGCTCAGTAGCCAGTACGCGGTTGAAGTTCTGTGCTAGCGCAAGAGAGAAGTTACCGTTACCACAGTAGAGCTCAAGAAGGTCACCCTTAGACTCTCGAGTACAATCGACCGCCCACTCAAGCATCTTCTCTGCAACCTTACCATTTGGTTGGGTAAAGCTGTTTTCGATCTGCTGGTAAGTATAAGTACGGTCGAATACGTTTAGCTTTTCTATCACGTACTCCTGGTCTAGCACGATCTTCATCTTACGAGCTCGGCCAATCAGGTTCAGATTAAAGCCTTCGTCATTTAGGGTCTGCTTCAGCTCTTTAGCAAGCGCAATCCACTCGTCATCCAACTTCTTGTGATAAAGAAGAGAGATAAGCACTTCACCACTAAGGGTAGAAAGGAAGTCTACTTGGAACAGCTTATGGCGCAGTACAGGTTTATCTTTTACTGCTTCAATCAATAGAGGCATCAGATCGTTGATAATACGGCTAGCAACCGGGAACTGGTCTACACGATACTTTTCGCGAGTCTCCTGGTTGAACATGATGTAATACAGGTCATCCCCTTCGTGCCAAACTCTAAACTCAGCACGCATACGATAGTGTTGCTCCTGAGATGGGAATACCTCTAGAGAAGGCATCTCATAATCAGAGAACATCGCTTGCAGACGCTCGGTCTTTTCGTCGAGCTGAACTTGATAAGAGTCAGAGCTGGTTTGAGGAATGGACATGCATTTTTCCTAATTGATTGAAATAGGCGCAGATTCTATACCCAAATTTTGAAGGGTGCACGTGTTCATACTCATAATAGTAGATGATTAACTTTTGAATTTTGCTAAAGTAGCGCGCACTGCGAGTAAGGTAGGTAACAGTTCGTATGTCAAAAACAACCATCTTAATGTTTGACTCAGGCGTTGGCGGTCTTTCTGTATTTCAGGATATCAAAGCCAAGATGCCTAACCTCAGCTGTACCTATATCTTCGATAACCAAGCCTACCCTTATGGTGAGCTCCCGCAAGAAGAGCTTATCTCGCGCACCTGCCAATACGTTTCTCAATTTGTCGAATCTCACAACATAGACCTAGTGGTAATAGCCTGTAATACCGCAAGTACGGTTGTCTTACCTAAACTTCGACAGCTGCTCTCTATTCCTGTAGTAGGTGTTGTGCCGGCTATAAAGCCAGCTTCTCAGAGGGCGAACATTGGGGTGGGTCTGATTGCAACCCCAGCAACTATCACTCGAGAGTACACCCACGACCTAATTAAAGACTTTGCCGCTGACAAAGATGTAAAGCTACTAGGCAGTACAACGCTGGTGGATATGGCGGAGAAAAAGCTGAGAAAGTCACCTGTGGATCTAGAGCAACTTGCCAAGGTACTTGAACCCTTGAATGGTTATATCGATGTAGCTGTTCTAGGTTGTACTCATTTCCCTTTATTGAAAGAAGAAATCCAACAGGTGATGGGGGCGGATGTTGTGTTAGTCGATTCAGGGGAAGCAATTGCACGTAGAGTAGACTTCCTTCTACAAGACAAAATAAAAGCGGATGATCAACATCCGCTTTATCGGGTCTACTGCAGTGCTGAGATCGAATATAAAGAGGCCTTGCAAGTCTCGCTAACTGAAATGGGTTTCGGTTCCCTTAAGATTCAGCCACTGAAGGGTGCTTAGGCTCATTTGCTACACGTACCTTTATGGTTCGTTGCATATACTCTGACTCATTGAGTGCGCTGATCATGGAATCGGCATCATCTTCAGATACTTCAACGAAACCAAAACCACGCCTCTTGCCTGTGCGCTTATCCTTCATTAGTCGCACACTGTTTACATGACCATGCTGTTCGAACAGATCCTTCACGTCTGACTCATTAGCTTTATAAGAAAGGTTACCTACATATAGGGTAGTACCCTCGGCTAGCTCACCATGCTCGTCTTCATCTTCAGAATACGAAGAGGGGCGCTGCCAAAGAATTACAGCTGCAACAACGACACCAATACAGAAGGCGAGGTTGCCTGGTATAGCGATAGCAGAGAACAAAGCGAAGCCGGCGATAAGCAGGATAAGAAGAATAATTAGAGATTTATTTGAGTTCATAAGTCGGGACTCACTAATTTGACGATGTGTTTGTGAAATTTATTAACAAAACAGACACATAGATATTATGCACGCACCATTAATTTTTCCAATTTTATGTTCTCGTTTACTTTATAAGGTGAAAAACAGGCGTCTTGTTTGATATTTGAACACTTAGAAAAAAACTTCAAAAAAGATCTTGCGGGGATGAAAAGGA
>BBSB01000062.1:0-2565 GCA_000830455.1 Vibrio sp. JCM 19236 | reverse complement strand
CCTGGCTGCTGAACCTATATTCTACCATTGTCTGCCCCGAACAACAAACGCGAACGAACACTGTTCGCTTGTTCGCATCGAACAAATTTTACCCTCTACCGTCAGTGTTGAACGTGAGTGAACCACTTAACCGGCGTTTTGGCGGATTTCATTGGTTTTTAAAACGGATTTTATTCATTTTGAGACAAGCTAATTTATAAGTTGTTGATTTTTATAGGTTTGTTTTCTTGGGTAAAAGTGCTCCAATTTACCAAAAACACTGCGATGTGTTGTAAGTTATTGATAATACAAACAATTAGAACTGATTTGCTTTTCTGAGTCGGGTTTCGTTTACTGGATGGATAACCAGTATATAATGGTGTTTCTAACCCAAAAAATAAGGAAATGAAATGGTAACTCCTGTGTTTACTCAGTTCGGCAACACTGACCTTGGCTTTTTAACGACACGCGATCCGAATGGGGTTGAAGTGTTTGTAGCGTTTAAAGGCGATCTTGTTCTTGGTGTGTTTTACAACAAGGAAGATGCTTTGAATTGCATTTGGGGCGTGTACCTCAAAGAGTTAAATGAGAAGCGAGCCAAACAAAAACAGGCCAAGCTAACCGAGGAAGAAGAAGAACAGGCTATGCTAGAGTTCTTCAATAAGGAAGAAGAAGAACGCGACATTCTTGCAAGGTTGTACAATACGTATTACCAAACCCATTTGAAAACCGCGCCGACCCCTGAACCCACTCCTGAACCTACCCCTCCGACTAAATCGACTACCCCACGACTCGGTAGGTAACAGACCTATGCCCGTCTTCGCCGTTCGCCATAGATTCAACTACCACAATGTCGAGATTGAACAAGACGGTACATACATTGGCAGCGCGTTGATCGAAACGAACTGCCAGTGTTGATGGCTGATGGCCATAAGAAGTTTTATCGGTTTTCAGGAAGCCTAGAGGTCGAGAAGCGACACGGGCTACAGCTGGTCAAAGTCGTGGACATCGCAGCCTACACGCTAGACCCCGCTGATGTTTTACGCAGACGATGGATTGACGTAACCCGGCAGCATTACTGCGCAGCGGTCCTGGTTAACGAGTCGATAAAGTTTCTTTTGGACGATGGCCAGTTGGTGACGCGGGCCTTGCCTGAAAAGCCCCTTCCTCCCAAGGATAATGTCATTCCGATCTCAACCAAGAGGCGAGGCTAAGTGCAAAGGCATTGAAGAATATATTAATTAAATATTCTAAAGGGTGCGGTATAAAGCTGTATCCCTAAACGCACTACTGTTACACAATCCCTCTAAGAAAAAGGCTATGCAATACATATGTATTACATGGTGGTAGCAATGCTGAGTAAAGTGATCGTTGCCAAATTGTGTCGGGATTTAGGAATAATAAAGTCTGAACACTCAACGGAAAGTTTGTACACTAGCTGCGCTTGGAATAATAAAGTTTGTACACTTCGGTGGTCCGAGTATCACAACAGCCACTTTTCATCCTTCGCTGCCAGCCGGTCTTGGTCCCTGGCTAACCCCTTCAATCTCTTTATTGTCTGTTGAGAACTGTACTTTTTGATAGATGTCTTGAGGCAAGCAATCAACCTGTCATGGGGATAAGCTAAAGGTAAATAAGGTGTTGTGACACTCTGGAAGTACAAAGCCCACTCAAGCAAGAAGCGTTGAAGTGGGCTAAGAATATCTGCCTATTCGGCAGGACGGCAATCTTTAACGAGGATGCCCCTCTGTGGCCGTGAGTGAGCTAGTCACGATTTATTGCCACACCATATTGGCACCTAAGTGCATGTACTCACTCATTAAAACTAGCGCCCACAATGATTTTGTCAACTCAAGGCGGTATGAGCACTTAATGCTGGCCAACCCCTTACTTTGGAATTTCTTTTATGTAGTTATCATTGAGATACATATGTATCACATTGGGTACTACATGAAGAACGTTCTTATTATCGGATGCAGTGCGAGCAAGCTAAAAGGCTGTCACAAGGCCATCGACCTTTACACGGGTTCGATGTTCCAGTTGCTCAAGTCGAAGCTAGCCAAGCCGACAGATACCTTTGAAGTGCTTATTCTGAGTGCCAAACACGGCCTTGTAACGGGCAATAGCGTATTGAGTGATTACGATGAACGGATGCCCTCTCGTAAGCGCAAAGCGTTGGTAGAGAGCTACTGTGACGCTCATAGGCGCAAAGCGAGGATGCTTTTAAGTAGCGTGGCCTCTAAAGAAGTTACCTTGTCGGTAATTTTGAGCAATGACTACCTATTTGCTTTCGATCAGCTGTTCTCAGAAAAGTCTCTGCAATCCAAGTTCAAGGCTTGCTACATTTCTCGCAAGCACAAAGGCATAGGCGAACTACGAGGTCGTTTATCTCGCGTCATTCAAGCAGAAACATTAACTACCAATGAAGAACCTACTTTTCGTAGTGGTGTGGCCAACACTAGCGAGCTTGGCTATGTCGCAGCGGGTTGCCCTGTCGGTGGCTCGTTGTGTCATACGAACTCAGACAAAATGGCACACCTGCTGGTTGAGCTGCTGCGCACTACAAGACATCGCCCGTTCTTTTTA
>BBSB01000063.1:0-2258 GCA_000830455.1 Vibrio sp. JCM 19236 | reverse complement strand
AAACTCAGTCCCCTAGCCTGTCTAAAAAACAGAGAAACACCGATAAGTTCTTCTAAAGATTGAATTTGTCGGCTAATGGCACCTTGCGTCATATTTAGCGACTGCGCCGCATGCGTGAAGTTAAGGTGCTCTGCGGTAGCCAAGAATGCCTGCAAATTCTTGGTCGAGGGAAGATGTGTGTTCATTTACTGTGCTTATCCATGCATTTTTATCATGGCTAGTATGTGATTATTTCGCTTCTTTAACAATCACAGATTGATTAGATTATTACTAAATCGAGATACATATGCATAAATTAGACATTAATCTGATTTTGCATTCACAAGGAACGTACACCAATGACGTCACTGGCTGAAAAACTAGCGCCTGAAAGCATAAAAAAACTAATACCATATCAATCGGCGCGTCGCATTGGAGGCTCGGGCCGATTGTGGCTGAATGCCAACGAATTAGAACAAGGGGTTCATTACGATTCATCATCGGTCGACTACAACCGCTACCCAGATTTTCTACCTCAAGATATCGCTACCGCCTATCAAGAATACTGTAGCACTGAAGTGCCTATACTGGCTGTTCGCGGTGCGGACGAGGCAATCGATCTGCTTATTCGCAGTTTCTGTAAGCCAGGGCAAGATAAGATCCTTATCACCTCACCGACCTACGCCATGTATGAGTTCTGCGCTGATGCTCTGGCTATCGAAACATTGGATGTTCCATTATTAACACCAAACTTCGACCTAGATGTTGAGGGAGTGCTGGCTATAGCACCAGAAGCCAATCTTGTCTTTCTATGCTCGCCAAACAATCCAACAGGTAACCTTCTGAGTCGTGCTGACATCATCAAGGTACTTGAGGGCACCTCAAACGAAGCACTAGTGGTGGTTGATGAAGCCTATATCGAGTTTGAGCTTGAAACTAATCTGGTTGAGCTTATCGAGCAGTATCCAAATCTCATCATCATTCGCACCTTATCAAAAGCCTTTGGTCTGGCTGCGGTTCGTTGTGGCTTTATCCTTGCCGCACCTGAGGTAATGCAATTCGTTGAAAAGCTGATCCCACCGTATCCAATGCCGGACTGTTCGGCGGAGATCGTGCTAAAAGCCCTTTCGAAACGAGGCATCGATATCGCAATGACTAATACCCAAGCCGTCATTGCTACCCGAGAAAAGTTTGTAAGCTCAATCCAACACCTAGATTGGATTGAGACCATTTACCCGTCTGCTACCAACTTTGTGCTTATCCGCACAGAACAAGGAGTAGACCTATTTGATTACTTGAAAAACCATGGGATTGTAACGCGTAACCAAACCCACGAACCCGCGTTACAAAACTGCGTCAGAATCAGTGTCGGCTCTTCTGAGTCGATGCAAGAAGTCGCTGATTTGATCTGTCAGTACCCTCAAACCACACTCTAAAAGGACTTGAACATGAAAAAACTACTTATGGCACTGGCATTTGCTGCAACTCTAGGTTCAACCGCTGTGGCAGCAAAAGAGGTTCGCTTGGCATCTGACTTCACTTACCCTCCATTCAACTACAAGAATGCTGAAGGTCAACCTGTCGGCTTCGATATCGAGATTGCTGATGCCCTATGTAAGGAAGCAGAACTGAAGTGTACTTGGGTTTCTCAGGGTTGGGACTCACTGATCCCAAGCCTATTGGCGCGCAAATCTGATGTGATTATGGCGTCTATGCGAATCACTGAAGAGCGTAAGCAACGCATCCTATTTACTGACAAATATTATCAAACGCCAGCTCGCTTTGTGGCTCAAGCAAACACTGATTTTGCAATGGATGCTGAGGGCCTAAAAGGCAAGGTGATCGGTGTTCAGCAAGGCACTATCCACGATCGCTATGTGACTGACAAGTATGGAAAAATAGCTGACATCAAGCGTTACAACGGTCAGGACGAGGTGTATATCGATATGCAAAACGGTCGTCTAGATGTGACTTTTGGCAACGCTGATCAGCTAGAGCTAGCATTCCTTGGTAAAGACATCGGCAAAGGTTTCGAATTCAAAGGCGAAGCGGTAACAGATAAAGCTTATATTGGTGAAGGCACTGCCCTAGCACTGCGTAAACAAGACAAAGAGCTGGCTGAAAAATTCAACCAAGCTATCGAGAAAATCCGTGCCAACGGCACCTACGACAAGATTGCAGCTAAGTACTTCAACTTTGATATCTATGGTGAAGCGCTTTAATAGCAAAACTTATAACTAGTTCCTAGTTATACTCCATCTTTGGCCGGGCTCATGCTC
>BBSB01000064.1:0-1852 GCA_000830455.1 Vibrio sp. JCM 19236 | reverse complement strand
AAATGAATGAAGACGGCACCATCGATATCAGCCTGAGCAGCTTTTAGCGAACAGCTCTGATGTGGATGGCACCGTATCGCTGGATAGCGTGAGCTACACCGGCACCGATGGTATTCTGACCCAGAACGAAGATGGTTCGGTCACCTTTGCGCCGAACGAGAACTTCAATGGCGATGTGACATTAGAAGTTGTTGTCATTGATGACGATGGCGCGACAGCGAGTACGACCGCTGGCATTGAAGTTATTGCGGTGAATGATGCACCAGTAGCCGGTCAAAACGCTTACACAGTGAATGAAGACGGCTCTATCACCATCAGCCAAGAGCAGCTACTTGCTGGCTCAACTGATGTGGAAGGTGATGCCCTTACTGCAAGTAATCTGACTGTAGATGGCAATGCTAATGTCACTCAAAATGAGGACGGCAGCTTCACCATCACACCGGATGCAGATTTCAACGGCGATATCGATATGCACTTTGATATCACCGATGGCACCGACACCATTCAAGCGACCGCTGACCTGACGGTTAACCCAGTCAACGACTTGCCAACGGCGGAAGATGTCAGCTACACCATCAATGAAGATGGCACGCTGACCTTCACTGATGAGCAGCTTCTAGCCGGTGCCGATGATATTGATGGCGACACGCTCTCCATCTCAGATGTCCGCTACACCGGAGCGGATGGTGTCTTCACCGATAATGGTGATGGCACCTACGAGTTTGCGCCAAACGCCAACTTCAATGGCGAAATCTCGCTCGACTTTACGGTGAGTGACGGCCAAGGCGGCACCGTCGATGCCAATATCGATGTGACCGTGCTGGATGTAAACGATCCACCGGTAGCCGGTTCAACGTCTTATCAAATGAACGAAGACGGCACCATCGATATCAGTCCTGAGCAATTGCTTGCCAACAGCTCGGATGTGGATGGCACGGTATCGCTGGATAGCGTGAGCTACACAGGCACCGACGGCATTCTGACCCAGAACGAAGACGGCTCGGTGACCTTTGCGCCGAACGAGAACTTCAATGGAGATGTGACCTTAGATGTTGTCGTTATCGATGATGATGGCGCTACCGCAACGACTACCGCTGGTATCGATGTCATTGCGGTGAACGATGCGCCAGTGGCAGGCCAAAACGCTTACACGGTTAACGAAGATGGCTCCATTACTATCAGCCAAGAGCAGCTACTGGCAGGCTCAAGTGATGTGGAAGGTGATGCGCTAACCGCTTCGAATCTAACCGTCGATGGTAATGCGGAAGTGACTCAGAACGAGGACGGCAGTTTCACCATCACGCCGGATGCGGACTTTAACGGCGATATCGACATGCACTTTGATATCACCGATGGCACCGACACTATCCAGGCGACGGCTGACCTGACGGTTAACCCAGTCAATGACCTGCCAACGGCAGAGGATGTGAGCTACACCATCAATGAGGATGGTACGCTGACCTTTACCGACGAGCAGCTTCTAGCAGGCGCGGATGACATTGATGGCGATACGCTGTCAGTCTCTGACGTGTTTTATACCGGAGTCGATGGCGTCTTCACCGACAATGGTGACGGCACCTATGAGTTCGCTCCGAATGCCAACTTCAATGGCGACGTGTCGCTCGACTTTACGGTGAGTGACGGCCAAGGCGGCAGCGTCGATGCCAATATCGATGTGACCGTGCTGGATGTGAACGATCCACCGGTGGCAGGCAGCACTTCGTATCAAATGAACGAAGACGGCACCATCGATATCAGTCCTGAGCAGCTTCTTGCCAACAGCTCTGATGTGGATGGGACGGTATCGCTAGATAGCGTCAGCTACACAGGCACCGACGGTATTCTGACCCAG
>BBSB01000065.1:0-1810 GCA_000830455.1 Vibrio sp. JCM 19236 | reverse complement strand
AAGCTCTTTAACAATTTAAACCTATCAATCTGTGTGGGCACTCGTTGATGATAATCCAAAAAGATTTATCAATGAACTGAGTGACCAAACGAGTCGAAAGACTTGGCACAGTCAATTCATTATCGTTCTGTTGGAACGATAATAGCTTTAAAATTACTTAGTGATTTTGAAGTCAGTATTCATTGAGCCGTTCTTCGGAACAACAAAACTTTAATTGAAGAGTTTGATCATGGCTCAGATTGAACGCTGGCGGCAGGCCTAACACATGCAAGTCGAGCGGAAACGACTTAATCTGAACCTTCGGGGAACGATAACGGGCGTCGAGCGGCGGACGGGTGAGTAATGCCTGGGAATATGCCTTGATGTGGGGGATAACCATTGGAAACGATGGCTAATACCGCATAATCTCTTCGGAGCAAAGAGGGGGACCTTCGGGCCTCTCGCGTCAAGATTAGCCCAGGTGGGATTAGCTAGTTGGTGAGGTAATGGCTCACCAAGGCGACGATCCCTAGCTGGTCTGAGAGGATGATCAGCCACACTGGAACTGAGACACGGTCCAGACTCCTACGGGAGGCAGCAGTGGGGAATATTGCACAATGGGCGCAAGCCTGATGCAGCCATGCCGCGTGTGTGAAGAAGGCCTCGGGTTGTAAAGCACTTTCAGCAGTGAGGAAGGTGGTGTCGTTAATAGCGGCATCATTTGACGTTAGCTGCAGAAGAAGCACCGGCTAACTCCGTGCCAGCAGCCGCGGTAATACGGAGGGTGCGAGCGTTAATCGGAATTACTGGGCGTAAAGCGCATGCAGGTGGTTTGTTAAGTCAGATGTGAAAGCCCGGGGCTCAACCTCGGAACCGCATTTGAAACTGGCAGGCTAGAGTACTGTAGAGGGGGTAGAATTTCAGGTGTAGCGGTGAAATGCGTAGAGATCTGAAGGAATACCGGTGGCGAAGGCGGCCCCCTGGACAGATACTGACACTCAGATGCGAAAGCGTGGGGAGCAAACAGGATTAGATACCCTGGTAGTCCACGCCGTAAACGATGTCTACTTGGAGGTTGTGGCCTTGAGCCGTGGCTTTCGGAGCTAACGCGTTAAGTAGACCGCCTGGGGAGTACGGTCGCAAGATTAAAACTCAAATGAATTGACGGGGGCCCGCACAAGCGGTGGAGCATGTGGTTTAATTCGATGCAACGCGAAGAACCTTACCTACTCTTGACATCCAGAGAACTTTCCAGAGATGGATTGGTGCCTTCGGGAACTCTGAGACAGGTGCTGCATGGCTGTCGTCAGCTCGTGTTGTGAAATGTTGGGTTAAGTCCCGCAACGAGCGCAACCCTTATCCTTGTTTGCCAGCGAGTAATGTCGGGAACTCCAGGGAGACTGCCGGTGATAAACCGGAGGAAGGTGGGGACGACGTCAAGTCATCATGGCCCTTACGAGTAGGGCTACACACGTGCTACAATGGCGCATACAGAGGGCGGCCAACTCGCGAGAGTGAGCGAATCCCAAAAAGTGCGTCGTAGTCCGGATTGGAGTCTGCAACTCGACTCCATGAAGTCGGAATCGCTAGTAATCGTAGATCAGAATGCTACGGTGAATACGTTCCGGGCCTTGTACACACCGCCCGTCACACCATGGGAGTGGGCTGCAAAAGAAGTGGGTAGTTTAACCTTCGGGAGGACGCTCACCACTTTGTGGTTCATGACTGGGGTGAAGTCGTAACAAGGTAGCCCTAGGGGAACCTGGGGCTGGATCACCTCCTTATACGATGATTACTCACGATGAGTGTCCACACAGATTGATACGGTTTA
>BBSB01000066.1:0-1423 GCA_000830455.1 Vibrio sp. JCM 19236 | reverse complement strand
GAACTGACCCCCAATAGTTGGACACCAATTATTGGGGATCTTTTTATGTCCAAATACAGCCGAGCATTTAAGTGTGCGGTCGCCAAGCAATATTTACTGGGTGAGTATTCATCTCACGAACTTTCTCAAACTTACTCCATTGCACCACGCATAATACGTTACTGGGGAAAAGTGTTTGAGATTCATGGTTCTGATTCATTTAAACCTCATGATTTCGCTAAGAATGCTCAAACTAAGCTGCAAGCGTTAGAAAAAATGTGGACGAATGGCTGGTCTATTAACCACACTAGTGCGGTATTAAATTTCTCCTCCTCTGGAACACTCTCTGTTTGGCTTAAACAGTACAAACAATCTGGTATTCAGGGGCTTGAGCGTAGCAGAGGACGGCCACCAATGAGTAAGCACCCTTTTATCAAGCAAAAAAGTGATGATGAAAAACGCTGGAGGAGCTGAAAGAGGAGTTAGCCTACTTACGAGCAGAGAATGCTGTTCTAAAAAAGTTAGAAGAGCTGGAGCAGGAAAAGCATCGCCGAACAAAGAAAAAGCGAACGTAGCTCTAGCTCTTAAAAGCCGTTATCCCCTAAAACACCTCTTGCATGCCTTAAAACTAGCGAGAAGTATTTTCTATTATCATGCTAAGCCAAATAAAGAAACTGAACAGTATCAAGATGAAAAGAATTTAATAGGGCAAATTTACCATGAGCATAAAGGCAGGTATGGGTATCGTCGTATTCACTTAGAGCTACGAAGGCGGGGCGTTATGCTTAACCACAAAACGGTTCAAAGGCTCATGGGTCAACTGGGCTTGAAGTCTACTGTCAGACCCAAGAGATACAGTTCTTACAAGGGAGAAGTGGGGACTGTGGCTCCCAATGTTCTTGACCGAGACTTTGAGGCGACGAAGCCAGATGAGAAGTGGGTAACGGATGTCACTGAGTTTAAAGTTAAACAGCAGAAAGTTTATCTATCACCAATCGTTGATCTGTTCACACAGGAAGTTGTGGCTTATAAGATCGCAAAAAATGTGCGTCTACCTCTGGTAACTGAAATGTTGACGGATGCGGTTGTGACTTTAGGTGAAGACGCTAAGCCAATCGTTCATAGCGACCAAGGGTGGCAATATAGGCACAAGAAATATCAGAAAAAGCTCTCTGAAAGTGGCTTAACGCAGAGCATGTCGCGGAAAGGAAACTGCCTAGATAATGCAGTTGCGGAGAACTTCTTTGCCCTGATGAAAACAGAAATGTACCATAACCAACACTTTGAAGATGCCGATGACTTGATAGCTCATATTGACGAATACATCGAGTATTACAATACCAAACGAATTAAAGTGAAATTAAAAGGCCTGACTCCGATAGAGTATCGAAATCAGGCCTTGCAAGCCGCTTAACAGAAATGTCCAACTTTAAGGGGTCACTTC
>BBSB01000067.1:0-1405 GCA_000830455.1 Vibrio sp. JCM 19236 | reverse complement strand
TTCCGGTATAATGAAATGGACCCACCCTTTACACGGCGTCGCAATGCGCCAAGATGAAGTTGAGTAAACAAGCATCTAAATAAGGGTAGGTCCACATGACAAATGTAACGGTCGGATTAGATATTGCCAAGAATGTTTTTCATGCAGTGTTCGTCACATCACGTGGGAAAATCACTCGTAAGAAGCAACTTAAGCGAGCTGCGACACTGCCATTCTTTGCCAAATTGACTCCTCAAGTAATAGCCATTGAAGCTTGTGGTGCCTCTAATCACTTGGCTCGAGAACTCATCAAGCTTGGGCATGATGTAAAACTTGTCCCCCCGCAACATGTCACTTCGTATCGTCGTAAAAATAAAAACGACTACAACGACGCAGAAGCCATAGCAGAAGCCGCACAACGCGACAATATGACGTTTGTACCGGTAAAGACAATTGACCAACAAGATGCCCAAATGTATCTGCGCATCAGACAGCGTTTGATTAAACAACGCACTCAACTGATGAACCAGATACGAGGTTTGCTGCTTGAATATGGGCTTTGCGTGAATCGAGGTTTCTCAGCCTTACGTCGAACCGTTCCTGAGCTCCTAGAAGACCCCAATAATGAACTAACCTGGGTAGCGAGAGAGTTGTTCAATGAACTCAACCAAGAGTTCATTGTATTAAACGAGCGTATTGAACAACTCGAGACCAAGCTGAAGGCTTTTGCTAAAGAGAATCACGTCTGCCAGATAGCGCAAAGCGTGGTGGGTATAGGCCCTATCACTGCTTTAGCCTTGTATGCTGCAATTGGAAGTGGAACACAGTTCAAGAGTGGGCGACACTTCTCCGCTTGGTGTGGCCTGGTACCGAGACAATACTCAACTGGAGGAAAGTCTCAATTATATGGTATTACCAAAAAGGTAATGTTGCACTCAGAGCTCTTCTGGTACACGGTGCAAGAAGTGCACTCCAATATGCAGATAAGAAAAACGACAGAGTAAGCGTCTGGGCGACTAAGTTGAAGCACGAGAAGAGCTTCAACAAAGCCTGTGTTGCATTAGCGAACAAGCTGGCACGCATTGTATGGGCAGTGATAACACACAACAAACCGTACGAACTTAAAGAGGCGTAATTTAGTAGCGATTACGTTCTAAAGCACAAGGAGTTCACCAAGTTAAACAACTCTCATCGTCAGTTGCGATACATTTTACATCGATGGTTAGCGGTCATCCCGCCCCAGTGAAACTCTGAAACCGTCATTGGCTCATAGGAAGCCGTCGGTATGATAAAGAGCACTGGGTGCAGATTACATCAAGGCCGTGAGTACGACATAACTCAATTAACAGGCCGGATATATGAACGACAATGACTCAACAACCAAGCGTGTAAAATGACTTGCAAACTGGGTGGGTCCATATATGAC
>BBSB01000068.1:0-1140 GCA_000830455.1 Vibrio sp. JCM 19236 | reverse complement strand
GCCGTTGAAATCTGCATCCGGCGTGATGGTGAAACTGCCGTCCCCATTTTGAGTGACTTCCGCATTACCATCGACGGTCAGATTCGAAGCGGTTAGCGCATCACCTTCCACATCAGAAGAGCCCGCTAGAAGCTGCTCTTGACTAATGGTGATGGAGCCATCCTCATTCACCGTATAAGCGTTTTGACCGGCTACTGGCGCGTCGTTTACTGCAATGACTTCAATGCCAGCGGTAGTCGTTGCCGTAGCGCCATCATCATCGATAACGACTACGTCTAAGGTTACGTCACCATTGAAGTTCTCGTTCGGCGCAAAGGTCACCGAGCCGTCTTCATTCTGGGTCAGGATACCGTCAGTACCTGTGTAGCTCACGCTATCAAGGGATACGGTGCCGTCTACGTCAGAGCTGTTCGCCAAAAGCTGCTCTGGCTGATATCGATAGTGCCATCTTCGTTCATTTGATACGAAGTGCTGCCCGCTACCGGTGGATCGTTCACATCCAGCACGGTCACGTCGATATTGGCATCGACCGTGCCACCTTGGCCGTCACTGACAGTGAAGTCCAGAGACACTTCGCCATTGAAGTTCGCATTTGGTGCGAACTCATAAGTGCCATCACCGTTATCAGTTAACACACCATCGCCACCTGTGTAGCTGACATCAGATACTGACAACGCATCGCCATCAATATCATCCGCCCCCGCCAGAAGCTGCTCATCGGTGAAGGTCAGCGTGCCATCTTCGTTGATGGTGTAGCTCACATCTTCTGCCGTTGGCAGGTCGTTGACTGGATTAACGGTAAGGTCAGCCGTCGCCTGAATAGTGTCGGTGCCATCGGTGATATCAAAGTGCATATCGATATCGCCGTTGAAGTTGGCATCCGGCGTGATAGTGAAGCTGCCATCCTCATTTTGAGAGACTTCCGCATTACCATCGACGGTCAGATTCGAAGCCGTTAGCGCATCACCCTCTACATCACTTGAGCCTGCTAGAAGCTGCTCTTGGCTGATGGTAATAGAGCCATCTTCGTTCACTGTGTAAGCATTCTGACCGGCTACAGGTGCATCGTTCACCGCAATGACATCAATGCCAGCGGTAGTGGTTGCGGTAGCGCCATCGTCATCAATAACAACAACGTCT
>BBSB01000069.1:0-1034 GCA_000830455.1 Vibrio sp. JCM 19236 | reverse complement strand
AGGAACACAATCGTGTCTAAAGAAAAATTTGAACGTACGAAACCGCACGTTAACGTTGGTACTATCGGCCACGTTGACCACGGTAAAACAACTCTAACTGCTGCAATCTGTACAACTCTTGCTAAAGTGTACGGCGGTGAAGCGAAAGACTTCGCATCTATCGATAACGCTCCAGAAGAGCGTGAGCGCGGTATCACAATCGCAACTTCTCACGTTGAGTACGACACTCCAACTCGTCACTACGCACACGTAGACTGCCCAGGACACGCTGACTATGTTAAAAACATGATCACTGGTGCTGCGCAAATGGACGGTGGTATCCTAGTTGTTGCTGCAACTGACGGCCCAATGCCTCAGACTCGTGAGCACATCCTACTAGGCCGTCAGGTTGGTATCCCTTACATCATCGTATTCATGAACAAGTGTGACATGGTTGACGATGAAGAGCTTCTAGAGCTAGTAGAAATGGAAGTTCGTGAACTTCTTTCTGAGTACGACTTCCCAGGCGACGACCTACCAGTAATCCAAGGTTCAGCTCTTGGTGCACTTAACGGTGAGAAAGAGTGGGAAGACAAGATCGTTGAGCTTGCAGAAGCACTAGATTCTTACATCCCAGAGCCAGAGCGTGCAGTAGACCAACCGTTCCTACTACCAATCGAAGACGTATTCTCGATCCAAGGTCGTGGTACTGTTGTAACTGGTCGTATCGAGCGCGGTATCCTACGCGTAGGTGACGAAGTAGAAATCGTAGGTATCAAAGAAACTACAACTACTACTTGTACTGGTGTTGAGATGTTCCGTAAGCTTCTTGACGAAGGTCGTGCAGGTGAGAACGTTGGTGCACTTCTACGTGGTACTAAGCGTGACGAAGTTGAGCGTGGTCAAGTTCTTGCAGCTCCTGGCTCAATCAACCCACACACTAAGTTCGAGTCAGAAGTATACGTACTTTCTAAAGACGAAGGCGGCCGTCATACTCCGTTCTTCAAAGGCTACCGTCCACAGTTCTACTTCCGTACAACTGACGTAACTGGTGA
>BBSB01000070.1:0-973 GCA_000830455.1 Vibrio sp. JCM 19236 | reverse complement strand
GCAAATATTTACAATAGGTTAAAATAGGTAGTATTAACTTATTAGATAGGTGGTTTACTTATCAGAATCGAACTAGTGGTTAATAGTGTTCTTATTAAGAATTAGGAGTGTTAATTTTATTTAATCATAAAAAAGCCCCAATGATTGATATTCAACCATTGGGGCTATTCTAGATATTTTTTAATCGTTCTAA
This sequence comes from Vibrio sp. JCM 19236, assembly GCA_000830455.1. GTDB lineage: Bacteria > Pseudomonadota > Gammaproteobacteria > Enterobacterales > Vibrionaceae > Vibrio. The sequence goes on along the minus strand of BBSB01000070.1, from coordinate 780 downwards.
TTTATTAGGATTAGAATTTATAACCTACAGTAACTAACCCTTGGGTCAAGAGATCTTCTTTACCTGACAACTTACCATCATAAGCAACGTTGGTTGCCTGAATACGGCTATCCAAGTAGAGCGTATTATCTATAGCAACTCTCAGTCCAATTGTGCCACGGGCACGAACATCACTGCCGCCATCACTGCCTGTAAAAAGAAGGTTCGCCTGCTTATTATAATAAACACCACCGAGCGCAAGGTACGGCTTGATGGTAAACCCGCGTTCAGTTACCTTGGTATAACCCACTTCGCCTGCTACCGCTACCTCATAGGCTGTATCTATATACTTAGGTTTCTGTTTACCACGGTCCCACTTAAAGCCCGTCGAAGCGCCGGTGACATTTATGGCAAAGACATCATTAAAATCATAACCAAGGTCAACAATGACCGAAGGATCGGAATCATAACCCGTAATTTTATCTTCTATTTTGAACATGCCCATGTCTGAAGCCAAGCCTGCACCGACGCGCAAACCTGAGTGATCCATCCCAGCTATTGAAGAACTGGAAATAAGCAAAAGCAATGGTGCCAATAATTTATATTTCATTTTTCTAACCGAATGCAAAGCCAATTAACGATGAAGCGCTAACTCGCAAATGAAACAAAAAAGCCCCCTTTCGGGGGCCGGGGTTAGGCGAGGTAACCGCCTAAATTAGAGTGTTCATATTCATGGGGTAATTGAATTAGAACTTGTAACCAACAGTCACTAGACCCTGAGTTAGCAGGTCATCTTTACCG
>BBSB01000071.1:0-935 GCA_000830455.1 Vibrio sp. JCM 19236 | reverse complement strand
ACAAAAATGTATGGTCCGCCCCGTTATTGCAACTACAATTTAGTAATAACGGAGTTGGGTTGCGCTAATGTATTCGGAGTCCTTATAGGGAATATTAACTTCCCAGCTCCACGATGATATCCGCGCCAGATTATCCTTAAAAAGCCGAAAGCATTAATTGCTGTTTTTTGTGACAGGTTCTTAATCTGGTGGGTTACCCGTTATTGTCATCACGTTCATTGGCGTTGCAAACTTGGTTATGGCTGTACAGTCTTAAATGCTTGGCGGTGATAGAGCACCGCCCAAGCTATTCTCGCTAACTTGTTGGCTAAGGCTACTACAGCCACATTGAATGGTTTAGTCGCTCGCAGATTTATGAGCCACTCCCCAAATACCTTCCCCGTTTTTTCTGGCCTAGAGAGCACCGCTCTTGCACCATGAATAAACAAGGTTCTGAGATGCTTGTTACCTCGCTTACTCATACCGAGGAGCTTTGGCTTTCCTCCAGTAGAATATTGCCTTGGCACCAGCCCCAACCAAGCGGCCATCTCTCGTCCTTTGGTAAAGTTGCTCGGAGAACTGACATCAGCGATACATTGAGTCGCCGTCAAATACCCAATACCAGGCACTGAGGTAAGTAATGCCGCATTGTCATTAGTCGCCACGATGGCTTGCAGTTTTTTATCTTGAGCCTCTACTTTCTGATTTAAGTATTGGTAATGCTCGTGTATTGAAACAAGTTCAAGCATGAGGCTGTGCGGGAGTTGAGTGTCTTGTTCAGCCAACCACTGAAATAGTTGCTTCATCTTCGCGTGCCCTTTGAGGAAACTCAGTCCAAATTCCAGCAATATCGCACCTATCCGAGACATGCAGGCTGTCCTTTCTTTGATATAGCTATTTCTGACTCGATGTATAGCCGCAATAACTTGTGCTTCTTCGGATTTTACCGCGACAAA
>BBSB01000072.1:0-826 GCA_000830455.1 Vibrio sp. JCM 19236 | reverse complement strand
TCCGAACGCCAACTTCAATGGAGAAGTGTCCCTCGACTTCACCGTCAGTGATGGTCAAGGTGGCACGGTCGATGCCAATATCGATGTGACCGTGTTGGATGTGAACGATCCACCGGTAGCCGGTAGCACTTCGTATCAAATGAACGAAGACGGCACTATTGATATCAGCCCTGAGCAATTGCTTGCGAACAGCTCAGATGTGGACGGTACGGTATCGCTGTATAGCGTGAGCTATACAGGTACCGACGGTATCCTGACCCAGAATGAAGATGGCTCGGTGACCTTTGCGCCGAATGAGAACTTCAATGGTGATGTGACCTTAGATGTGGTGGTTATCGATGATGATGGCGCTACTGCAAGCACCACTGCAGGCATTGAAGTCATTGCAGTGAACGATGCACCAGTAGCCGGCCAAAACGCCTACACGGTGAACGAAGATGGCTCCATTACCATCAGCCAAGAGCAGCTACTTGCTGGCTCAAGTGATGTGGAAGGTGATGTGCTTACCGCAAGTAACCTAACGGTCGATGGCAATGCCGAAGTCACTCAGAATGAGGACGGTAGCTTCACCATTACGCCGGATGCGGACTTTAACGGCGATATCGATATGCACTTTGATATCACCGATGGCACAGATACTATCCAGGCGACGGCTGACCTCACAGTCAACCCAGTCAACGACCTACCAACAGCAGAGGATGTCAGCTACACCATTAATGAGGATGGCACGCTGACCTTCACCGATGAGCAGTTGTTAGCGGGTGCGGATGACATTGATGGCGACACGCTCTCCATCTCAGATGTCAGCTATACCGGAGCCGATGGT
>BBSB01000073.1:0-797 GCA_000830455.1 Vibrio sp. JCM 19236 | reverse complement strand
AAAAAGCCGAAAGCATTAAGTGCTGTTTTTTGTGACAGGTTCTTAATCTGGTGGATTGACCGTTATTGTCATCACGTTCATTGGCGTTGCAAACTTGGTTATGGCTGTACAGTCTTAAATGCTTGGCGGTGATAAAGCACCGCCCAAGCTATTCTCGCTAGCTTGTTGGCTAAGGCTACTACAGCCACATTGAATGGCTTAGTCGCTCGAAGGTTTATGAGCCACTCCCCAAATACCTTCCCCGTCTTTTCTGGTCTAGAAAGTACCGCTCTCGCACCATGAATAAACAAGGTTCTGAGATGCTTGTTACCTCGCTTACTCATACCGAGGAGCTTAGGTTTTCCCCCAGTAGAATATTGCTTTGGCACCAGTCCTAACCAAGCGGCCATCTCTCGTCCTTTGGTAAAGTTGCTCGGGGAACTGACATCAGCAATACATTGAGTCGCCGTCAAATACCCAATACCAGGCACTGAAGTAAGTAATGCCGCGTTGTCATTACTCGCCACGATGGCTTGCAGTTTTTTATCTTGAGCTTCTACTTTCTGATTTAAGTATTGGTAATGCTCGTGTATTGAAACAAGCTCAAGCATGAGACTGTGCGGGAGTTGAGTATCTTGTTCAGCCAACCACTGGAACAGTTGCTTCATCTTCGCATGCCCTTTTGGGAAGCTCAGTCCAAATTCCAGCAATATCGCACCTATCCGAGACATGCAGGCTGTCCTTTCTTTGATATAGCTATTTCTGACTCGATGTATAGCCGCAATAACTTGTGCTTCTTCGGACTTTACAGCGACGTA
>BBSB01000074.1:0-721 GCA_000830455.1 Vibrio sp. JCM 19236 | reverse complement strand
AGTTCACGAAGGTGAGACTCAACACAAAGGTTGGCAGACATACCGGCAAGGATAACCTTTTCGACGCGCAGTTTTTGTAGTTGTAGGATTAAGTCATTGTTTTCTGGGCCATAGACCTTGTGAGCACCACAGATTACAGTGTTTTCGTCATTGATAGCTGGCTTAAATTGTTCCATCCAATCGGCACCGCTGCCTTCAAAGCCTTCCACGTCTAGCGCACTTTTGCGGTCAAACATGTTAATAGCGTGCATCAGTTTTTCTAGAGTACCTTCAAATTTCCATTTGTGGTCAGTTGGGAAGTAGTAGTGCGGACTGATAACTAGCGGGAAGCCTTCGGCTACAGCGGTGTTCATTAGGAGTTCCATATTGGCAACGGTGTTGTTCTCAACCACGCTCTCGCCAACCGCGCCCCAAGCCACACCTTCAGGGTGCAAGAAGTCTACTTGAGGGTCCGTAATAACTACCGCGGTGCGACCCGGTTCGATATCAAAGCCAGTCACGGGTAGGCCGTGTTCTTTAGTGTCTTGAAGCCATTTTTCCACGCGGTTCAGTTTTTGTTCAGTCATGATTCTATTCCTTATAGAGTTTTATATTCGGTGACAGAGTTGCCAATATTGTTTTGCTTTAATCGTTAATTCGTTGGTTTGATTTAAGCTCGGGATAAATATTATGATTTTTGAGTGATATTGGATGTGTTCAACTTGGAGCTAAATGTGCACAG
>BBSB01000075.1:0-686 GCA_000830455.1 Vibrio sp. JCM 19236 | reverse complement strand
GATAAGACGTTGAACCGGCTACCGGTGGATCGTTCACATCCAGCACGGTCACATCGATATTGGCATCGACCGTGCCGCCTTGACCGTCACTGACGGTGAAGTCTAAAGACACCTCACCATTGAAGTTGGCGTTCGGAGCAAACTCATAGGTGCCATCACCGTTGTCGGTGAACACACCGTCTGCACCAGTATAAGAAACGTCGCTAACCGATAGCGTATCGCCATCGATGTCGTCGGCTCCTGCTAGAAGCTGCTCATCGGTGAAGGTCAGCGTGCCATCTTCATTGATGGTGTAGCTGACATCCTCGGCCGTTGGCAGGTCGTTGACTGGGTTAACGGTTAAATCAGCGGTGGCCTGGATGGTGTCGGTGCCATCGGTGATATCAAAGTGCATATCGATATCGCCGTTGAAGTCTGCATCCGGCGTGATGGTGAAGCTTCCGTCCTCGTTTTGAGTGACGTTGGCATTGCCATCGACTGTTAGATTTGAAGCGGTAAGGGCATCACCTTCCACATCAGTCGAGCCTGCCAGTAGCTGTTCTTGGCTAATGGTGATGGAGCCATCTTCGTTGACCGCATAAGCATTTTGACCGGCCACTGGCGCATCATTGACCGCAATGACATCAATACCGGCAGTAGTAGTCGCTGTAGCGCCATCGTCATCAATGACAACAACGTCTAATGTC
>BBSB01000076.1:0-671 GCA_000830455.1 Vibrio sp. JCM 19236 | reverse complement strand
GACACTTCGCCATTGAAGTTGGCATTCGGCGCGAACTCGTAGGTGCCATCACCGTTATCGGTGAAAACGCCATCGGCTCCTGTGTAAGACACGTCGCTCACTGATAGCGTGTCGCCATCGATGTCATCGGCGCCTGCCAGTAGCTGCTCATCGGTGAAGGTCAGCGTACCATCCTCATTGATGGTGTAGCTGACATCCTCCGCCGTTGGCAGGTCGTTCACAGGATTAACGGTAAGGTCTGCCGTCGCCTGGATGGTGTCGGTGCCATCGGTGATATCAAAGTGCATGTCGATATCGCCGTTGAAGTTCGCATCCGGCGTGATGGTGAATGAGCCGTCCTCGTTCTGAGTGACTTCCGCATTACCATCCACGGTTAGATTACTTGCAGTAAGGGCATCACCTTCCACATCAGAAGAGCCTGCCAGTAGCTGCTCTTGGCTGATGGTGATGGAGCCATCTTCATTCACCGTATAGGCGTTTTGACTGGCTACTGGGGCATCGTTCACCGCAATGACATCGATACCAGCCGTGGTGGTTGCGGTAGCGCCATCATCATCGATGACTACCACATCTAGCGTCACATCACCATTGAAGTCCTCGTTCGGTGCGAAGGTCACCGAGCCGTCTTCATTCTGGGTCAGGATACCGTCGGTACCTGTGTAGCTCACGCT
>BBSB01000077.1:0-644 GCA_000830455.1 Vibrio sp. JCM 19236 | reverse complement strand
TCTGGACTTCACTGTCAGTGATGGTCAAGGCGGCACAGTTGATGCCAATATCGATGTGACCGTGCTGGATGTGAACGATCCACCGGTAGCCGGCAGCACTTCCTATCAAATGAATGAAGACGGCACTATCGATATCAGTCCTGAGCAGCTTCTTGCGAATAGCTCTGATGTGGACGGCACGGTATCGCTGGACAGCGTCAGCTACACAGGTACCGACGGTATTTTGACCCAGAACGAAGATGGCTCGGTGACCTTTGCGCCAAACGAGAACTTCAATGGCGATGTGACGTTGGATGTGGTGGTCATCGATGATGATGGCGCTACAGCTAGTACGACTGCAGGTATTGAAGTCATTGCGGTCAACGATGCCCCAGTAGCCGGTCAAAACGCTTACACAGTGAATGAAGATGGCTCTATCACCATCAGCCAAGAGCAGCTTCTGGCAGGCTCAAGTGATGTGGAAGGGGATGCCCTTACTGTAAGTAATCTGACTGTTGATGGTAATGCCAACGTCACTCAAAATGAGGACGGCTCATTCACCATCACACCGGATGAAAACTTCAACGGCGATATCGATATGCACTTTGATATCACCGATGGCACCGACACTATCCAAGCGACGGCAGACCTGACGGTTAACCCAG
>BBSB01000078.1:0-626 GCA_000830455.1 Vibrio sp. JCM 19236 | reverse complement strand
GTCAGTCTTAAACCACCTCCTATGGAGGTGGTGATCGTTCTTTTGGGCTATGCCCGTAGTGTGCCCATGTTAAAAATCTCTTTGATTGTTACCAGCAATAAAAGGAGATAAATAACATGAGCAGATACGAATCAAGCTCGCATGTCTTTTACCGATGCCAATACCACATAGTATGGACACCCAAATATAGATTTAAAATTTTGAAGGGTAATGTTGGCAAAGAAGTCTATCGAAGCATCTATGTGTTTTCGAGTATGAAAAAATGCAAAGTGGTCGAACTCAATGTTCAGGTAGACCATGTGCATTTGGTTGTTAGGTTACCACCTAGTTTGAGCGTTTCAGACTATATGGGTTACGTGAAAGGAAGAACAGCGATTAGGTTATTCTCGAAGTTCCCTTATTTGAGAAAGAATAAGCTATGGGGCAATCACTTTTGGCAACGAGGCTACTTTGTTGACTCAGTAGGAGCCAATGAAGAGATTATTAGAAGGTATGTAAGGCATCAAGATAAGGTCGCGAAGCAAGAAGAAGAGCGCCAAATGATGTTAGAACTGAAGTAGGTCGGTGAGCCCCCTTATAGGGGGCTAATTCAAAGCCACCTGCTAAGCAGGTGGCTTTTTACTCTA
>BBSB01000079.1:0-609 GCA_000830455.1 Vibrio sp. JCM 19236 | reverse complement strand
TTGAATTTGTCGCCTTTAGCCGTAACGTCTGTTGCTTGAATACGACCATCAAAGTAAACACCGTTGTCTAGGGTCATACGAACACCAGCAGCACCACGTGCTCGTACTGCACCTTTATCTTCGCCAAGCATCATAGCGCTAGTGTCTTTATCGAAACTAACTGCGCCTAGAGCTACATATGGTTTGATTGATGCGTCACCCGCAGTCACAAATGTGTAGCCTGCTTCAGCTTCTACCGCTAGGTCATAAGTGGTGCCTAGTTTCGCGCCTTTGTCTTTCTTGTTTTCGTAAGACTTGAAGCCAGTCGCTGAGCCTTTAACGTTGACTGCAAAGATGCTGTTAAAGTCATAACCTGCTTCCAAAACTACAGATGGGTCAGCTTCTTGTTTCTCGCCACCAATGTTGTCACGCAATTGATACTTACCAATATCTGTACCAAAACCACCACCTACGCGGAAGCCTGAGTGATCGTCTGCTGCAAAAGAAGACGCGGACATTAGTGCAAGAGTTGAAGCTAGAATTAATTTTTTCATGTTTGATTACCTCGTTAAATTTAAATACCTCCATTTGATTTGTTGCCAATCCCGTTTGGCTTGAGGTGTAATTTAC
>BBSB01000080.1:0-596 GCA_000830455.1 Vibrio sp. JCM 19236 | reverse complement strand
TTCTGAATACCTCGCTTTATGCGAGGTTTTTTCAGATTTAAAGACCGAAAATTTTAGGGGTGTAGCTCCAATTGGCAGAGCAGCGGATTCCAAATCCGCGTGTTGGGAGTTCGAATCTCTCCACCCCTGCATCTTAGAAGCCTCAGTCGAAAGACTGAGGCTTTTTTGCATCTAATTCAGAAGGCTCTAGACTGCGCGTCCAGGCAGAAATGCTCGAGCCTTTTTTGCTTTCTGGGTATAAGTAGATTGAGAGCAAACTATTCTCTAACTCATAGAAGTTGTTGAGGTTTGAATATCAGTCTAATTGGAAGTGCCAAAGGCTCGGGTTTTCTTACGTTATTAGAATCTTGAAAGCCGCATGGGGTCTTGATAACTGCCAAACCGCTTGCTAGTTCGGCTTTAAATTTGATCTCCAATAGCCTGACTAACATCAAGTACAGAGTTCCTTGAGAAATAGGGTGCAACCTTTATAGGTGACTTTATAAAGTCACAGGCCTCTCGTAATTGGTAGTAAGTAACTTTGCTTAAACGCTCTCACCCAAAGAATCTCTTCTTGTAGCTTGTAGCTTGTAGCTTGTAGGTTCGTTCCAACAGAT
>BBSB01000081.1:0-562 GCA_000830455.1 Vibrio sp. JCM 19236 | reverse complement strand
GAAGCTGCGCCGTAAAGAGTACCAATCAGAACCGCTACCAGTGCGCCCATCACACCTACCATAAGGGAGATACGACCGCCTACTAGAGTACGAACATACAGGTCACGACCTAGGCTATCGGTACCAAACAGGTGCTCAGCCGATGGCGCTGCGTGCAGTGCATACCAGTCAGTGTCGTCATACGCGTACTGAGCAAACATTGGCAGGAAGATCACCGCCAGTGTAATCAAAAATAGGATAAACAGACTCACCATCGCCGCTTTGTTACGCATAAAACGGATACGGGCGTCTTGCCAAAGTGAGCGACCTTCGATCTCTAGGTTCTCTGAGAACTTCTCAATCGCATCAAGGTTTTCTTTTTTAGTCAACATGTGTCCCTTTCCTTGTTAGTAGCGAATCTTAGGATCGATAACCGCAAGCAAGATATCTACCACGCATTGAACAAGATGAACAAGAAGCCAATCAAGATGGTGATACCCATAACCAGTGAGTAGTCACGGTTAAATGCGGCGTTAACGAACAGCTTACCAATGCCAGGCAGACCGAAGATGGTCTCGATAAC
>BBSB01000082.1:0-510 GCA_000830455.1 Vibrio sp. JCM 19236 | reverse complement strand
TATTAGCAACAAAGTGCTGCACTTAGGGACTGATTCTTAGAGTTGAACATTTGACGCATCATCTGGTGGATAAATAAGGAAGGGCAGAGACAGGTAGCTCGGATATTACTTCAGAGAGGAGATGCGCTGTTTAGGTTTATTAGAAAGGCTCAATGAGTGAGCTTAGGTTCGCTTTGAGTTTTGCTACGTAGGACGGTTTTGAGGCGAGGAGCTAGTTTGGGTGAATATCATGGCAAGTAATTGGTCAGCTTGTATGAGGTAGCTTTAAGCTCAAGTTTTGAGCCTTGGTCTCAGTCATCAAAAAACAAAAAGACCCCACCGAAGTGAGGTCTCTTAAGAAAGAGTTAGACTTATTTCGCCTTCATCTTTTCAACAATTTCTTTGGCAGTAAAGATGTCACTGGCGATCATTCGGTAGTTGGTCAGTGCTGATAGCATGCCATCGAGGCCCGGTACTTTAGCCGCCGCCGTTGCATCAGCGACAACCGCTACTTCAAATCCACGTTCAACT
>BBSB01000083.1:0-502 GCA_000830455.1 Vibrio sp. JCM 19236 | reverse complement strand
GCACCGAAGTATAGAAGGCAAGTGTTCTACGGAGAAAAGCGAAGGGCAGTAGGCGAGATACTTCGAAAACTATGTGAGTGGAAAGATGTGAATATTATCGAAGCGGAATGCTGTCCAGATCATATTCATATGCTTTTGGAAATACCGCCAAAGATGAGCGTCTCATCGTTTGTGGGGTATCTGAAAGGTAAGAGTAGTTTGATGCTTTATGAGCAGTTCGGTGACTTAAAGTTCAAGTATAGGAATCGGCAGTTTTGGTGTCGTGGCTATTATGTTGATACGGTGGGTAAGAACACCAGCAAAATCAAAGGTTATATCAAGCACCAGCTAGAACAGGATAAGATGGGAGACCAATTGTCGATCCCGTATCCAGGTAGCCCGTTTACGGGCCGCAAGCAATAGTAATATGCAAATGTCAGATCACTAAGCGCCTGTTAGGGCGTTGCTAGTATGAAAGCCTTACAGGCGCATATGAAAAACCTCCGGCTATGCCGGAGGATTA
>BBSB01000084.1:0-500 GCA_000830455.1 Vibrio sp. JCM 19236 | reverse complement strand
TCCTCCGGCATAGCCGGAGGTTTTTCATATGCGCCTGTAAGGCTTTCATACTAGCAGCGCCCTAGCAGGCGCTTAGTGATCTGACATTTGCATATTACTATTGCTTGCGGCCCGTAAACGGGCTACCTGGATACGGGATCGACAATTGGTCTCCCATTTTATCCCGTTCTAGCTGGTGCTTTATATAGCCTTTGATTTTGCTGGTGTTCTTACCCACCGTATCAACATAATAGCCACGACACCAAAACTGCCGATTCCTATACTTGAACTTCAAATCGCCGAACTGCTCATAAAGCATCAAACTACTCTTACCTTTCAAATACCCTACAAACGATGAGACGCTCATCTTTGGCGGTATTTCCAAAAGCATATGAATATGATCTGGACAGCATTCCGCTTCGATAATATTCACATCTTTCCACTCACATAGTTTTCGAAGTATCTCGCCCACTGCCCTTCGCTTTTCTCCGTAGAACACCTGTCTTCTATACTTCGGTGCG